>NZ_MRBK01000003.1 GCF_001969815.1 Bacillus swezeyi
GATCAGCCCGACTTGTAAATTCATGTTTCTCACTCTTTTATCTTTGTTTCAAATGTAAACTACTAAATATCCAAGTTTATAAAAAATTAACCATTATTAAACAATATTCCCATGGAAAATAATGATTTTTTTTGATAATCTGTTTTCACAAGACGGAGGTTCGCTAAAAAATCGGCAAAAGAGCAACTACAGACCAATATTAAGAAAAATATTTTATCAAAAGGAGAATTAAGTATGGTTGCTAATCAGTCATTAAAAAATGGGGTATTTAACAAAATGACAGAGAATGAAAAAGAATTGATACTCAATCATTTTAACAATACGAAAACCGATTATCCAAAAGANNGTTGTGTTCGGCAGCCAAAACATGACCTACAGAGAGCTGAACGAAAAATCAAACCAAACGGCAAGGCTTCTCAGGGAAAAAGGCGTAGGCGCCGGCTCGATTGCGGCGATCCTGTTAGACCGCTCTTTTGAGATGATCATCGGCATCATGGGGGTTTTAAAAGCGGGAGGCGCATATTTGCCGATTGATCCTGAAACGCCTAAAGACAGAATCTCCTATATGCTGAAAGACACGGAGGCGGGTGTGCTGCTTACACAAGGTGAAGCGGCAGACGGAATCGATTGCGAGGCTGAGGTCATTCATTTGGACAAGACGGCATTCGACAGATTCAGCGAAGAGCGGCTGGACGCTGTCAATGACTCCGGCGATGCCGCCTATATCATCTACACATCCGGTTCAACAGGAATGCCGAAAGGCGTGGTCACCCCGCACTACAGTGCGGTGCGTGTCGTGCGGAACACCAATTATATTGACATCCGAACGGACGACGTCATTCTCCAGCTGTCCAACTATTCGTTCGACGGATCGATATTTGATATATTCGGAGCTCTTTTAAACGGCGCATCACTCGTCATGATTGAGAAAGAAACCTTATTGAACATCTGCAGACTTGGAAGCGCTATCAAAAAGGCGGAAGTCAGCGTAATGTTCATTACCACAGCGCTGTTCAATACGCTCGCCGACATCAATATCGACTGCCTCGTCAATCTGCGAAAAATCCTGTTTGGCGGCGAAAGAATTTCGATTCCGCATGCGAAAAAAGTGCTGAATCATGTCGGGCAAGATAAGCTGATTCATGTATACGGCCCGACGGAAAGCACGGTTTATGCGACATATTACTTCATCAATGAGATTGATGAAGCAGCGGAAACGATCCCGATCGGCAGGCCATTGGCGAATACATCGGCATTGATCATGGACGAAGACGGCAGGCTTCTTCCAATCGGCGTTCCCGGTGAACTGTGCATTTCGGGGGACGGCTTAAGCAAAGGATATTTAAACCGGGATGAGCTCACATCGGAAACATTCATCCCCCATCCGTTTATCCCGGGAGAAAGGCTTTACAAAACGGGCGATTTGGCGAAATGGCTGCCTGACGGCAACATCGAATTTATCGGGCGGATCGACCATCAGGTGAAAATCCGCGGCTTCCGGATTGAACTCGGAGAGATCGAAAGCCAATTGGAAAAACACGAAGATATAAACGAGACGATCGTCACCGTCAGGGAAGACGGGGAAAGCCGCCCGTACATTTGCGCCTACATCACCGCAAACCGCGAGATGCCGGTTGAAGAGCTGAGAGGATTTTTGGGAGAAAAGCTTCCGGACTACATGATTCCCGCCTATTTTGTCAAACTGGACAAGCTGCCGCTGACCAAAAACGGGAAAGTGGACAGAAAAGCCTTGCCGGAGCCTGACAGAACGGCAGGGGCGGAAGCTGAGTATGAAGCGCCGCGAAATGAAACAGAAGAAAAGCTGGCTGCGATTTGGTGTGAGATTTTACATGTGGAAAAAGCGGGAATCAATGATCATTTTACAATGATGGGCGGCCATTCGTTAAATGCTATGGAGCTCATCGCGAAAATAAAAGAGAATATGAATACTGAAATCCCGTTAAACCAATTATTTAAGCTGGCTACCATAAAGGAATTAAGTGCATTTATTGAATCAAATAAAGAAGAATCTAGGGACGACAATCATGTAATAAGAGCAGCCGATCCGGAAAATATGCATGAAACCTTTCCGCTTACAGGCATTCAGTTGGCTTATTTGGTTGGAAGAGATGAAACATTCGAAATCGGCGGAGTGGCTACAAATCTAACTGTTGAATTTGAAGCGGATGTCGATTTGAATCGATTTCAACTGGCATTGCAAAAACTGATTCACAGACATCCGATTCTCCGGACCATCGTATTTGAAAACGGAACACAAAAAATAATTGAAGAAGAACCATATTATACGATAGAAACCTTGGATTTAAGACATTTAACAGCAGAAGAAACGAAAGAAAAGATTTTAAAACAGCGAGAGAACATGACTTCAAAAATAATAGATCCAAGTGTATGGCCGCTGTTTGAAATCAAAACGTTTATTTTGCCGGAAGGGAAAAAATATTTTTTCCTCAATGTAGACCCGCTAATTTGCGATGACAGCAGTATGAAAATATTAATCAGAGAGTTTAAACGATTTTATGAACAGCCTGATCTTCAGCTTCCCCTCTTAGAATTCAGCTTCAGAGATTATGTTTTGGCATCGACTGAATTTAAACAAACGAACAGATATAAAAAAGATAAAACATATTGGATGGATAAACTGGACCATTTCCCTAGTGCGCCTGAGCTCCCTTTCAAATATGATCCTGCTTATGTGAAGAAGCCTGCATTCAAGAAATTTTCAACATTTTTAGATGAGCCTACCTGGAATGAATTAAAGAAGAAAGCAAGGAATAAAAATCTGACGCCGACATCCGTCCTTTGTGCCGCTTATGCCTATATTTTAGCTTACTGGAGCCATCAAAATCATTTTGCTATTAACTTAACCGTATTTAACAGAATCCCGTTTCACCCAGATGTGAAGAAAATGATCGGAGATTTCACGACATTAATGTTGTTGGACATCAACGCAGAAGATGAGTTGAACTCTTTTTGGAGCTTTGCTTTAAACGTTCAGGATACGCTCTTGGAAGCACTTGAACACAGACACTATGACGGTGTTGATTTGATAAGGAACATCGCCAAAAAGAATGGCATGAACAAGAAGGCTGTCATGCCTATCGTATTCACAAGCGTACTCAGTGAAAATTCCGAAGATTCATTTGACCAGTTAGTGGATTTTGAAAAGATTCATTTCTTTAGTACAAGAACGTCTCAAGTGTACATTGATAATCAGGTTTATGAAATAAACGGCGGCCTCTATATCACATGGGACTATGTTGAGCAGATTTTTGAACATGAAGTGATTGAATCGATGTTTGACCAGTACATCGATGTCATCAATCAAGTCGTATCGCGCGAGGAAGTAGAACATATCCAAATTGATGAAAAAAGCCGTCAAGCCATACAGGATTATAATGATACAGATCAATCTTTCGAACCGCTGCCACTTCATGAATTATTGATCAACCAAGTGAAACAAGGACCTGATCGTATCGCGGTAAAACATCATGAAGAATCGATGACTTATCAGGAGCTGGATGAGAAATCCAACCAAGTCGCAAGATATTTAATCGAAAAAGGTGTTGAAAAAGGCGACTATATAGGCGTTATAGGCAAAAGAAGCCCAGGCACGATTATCAATCTGTTTGCTGTATTAAAGTCGGGGGCGGCATACATTCCGCTTGATCCGGATTACCCGGAAGAAAGGAAGGCGTACATCAAATCAAAAAGCAGCTGCAAATTCTTCATCAGCCCTGATATTCATCAAAACGAACATATGGAACGCTTCTCTACAGAACCAGTTGATATAAAAGTCAATCTTGAGGATATGGCATATGCGATATTTACATCCGGAAGCACTGGCAAGCCAAAAGGCGTTCAGATTACTCACGGAGCCGCAGCAAACACTATTCTCGACATCAATGAAAAGTTCGGCGTCTCAGAAAATGATAAAATCATGGGCATTTCCTCATTGTGCTTTGATTTATCTGTTTATGATGTGTTTGGCGCTTTAAGCAGCGGAGCCGCGCTGGTCATTATTGATGATCAAAGGGATATATTCCGTTTGAAAGAGATAGCGGAAAAAGAGCAAATCACGATATGGAACTCTGTACCGGCGATTATGGGAATGACGGTCGATTTATATCAGGAGCACGAACTCAATCATCATTTAAGACTAGTGCTGCTAAGCGGAGACTGGATACCGCTTCAGCTGCCTGCAAAAATAAAGAAAACGTTTAAAAACGCCGAAGTGATTAGTTTGGGAGGCGCAACGGAAGGATCAATCTGGTCGATCTACTATCCGATTCAAAAAGTGGAGGAGAACTGGAAAAGCATCCCTTATGGAATGCCGTTGGCAAACCAAAAAATATACGTCCTAAACCAGCAAAAACAATTATGCCCCCTCGGTGTAGAAGGAGAGCTGTACATAGGCGGTTTGGGGGTAGCCAGCGGATATATTAATGATAAAGAAAAAACGAACAATGCATTTATATGGCATCAAGAACTAGGCTGCATTTATAAAACGGGTGATCACGGCGTATTAAAAGAGGGCGGCTATGTCGAATTTCTCGGAAGAAAAGACAGCCAGGTAAAGATCAGAGGATATAGAGTGGAATTAGGGGAAATTGAAAATACCCTCCTGAACCATAGAGATGTCAGCAAAGCAACCATTATTGATTATACGAATCGGGATGGAATGAAAAACTTATATGCTTTTGTTGTGACAGAAAGAGAGATCAATCAAAAAGACTTCAAGGGATTTTTGCAGAAAACGCTGCCTGACTATATGATTCCTGTGAAGTTTGTGAAACTTGATGAAATCCCGTTAACAGTAAACGGAAAAATTGATAAGCGTATTTTGCAAGAATTGGCTGAACAGCAAACAATAGATGAAGGCACAGCAGGCGGATTGATACATCCGGAGAATGAAACACAAGCCATGCTCCTGGAGATTTGGAAAGATATATTCGGCCTGGATAGCATCAATCTAGACGTCAGCTATTATGAAATAGGCGGAGACTCGCTCAAGGCGATATCGATTATTGCTGAAATCAATAAACGAATGAATGTTGAGATGCCGATAGGTGAAATATTCAAAAATGACACGATTATCGCTTTGGACCGCTATTTGAAAAATAGAGAAGACCATCATATTGAAAAACCGATTAAGAAGGCTGCCGTTAAGGAATATTATGCGGCATCACCTGCTCAAAAAAGAATGTATATGCTTTCGATGATGGAGAATGAAAGGGGAGCATATCATATTCCGATGGCGCTTCTTGTCGAAGGGCAATTGAACCTCGGCCGACTTGAAGGTGCATTGAAGACATTTTTGCAAAGACATGAAATTTTGCGAACCGGATTTGAGATCCAAAACAATGAACTCGTACAAAAAATTGATGATGATGTTGAATTCCGAATGGAATACGAGTGCTTAGACGCTCCCATTACAGATCAAAACACCTTAATGAAGGTAACAAGTGCTTATTGCAAAGAATCGATCAAACCGTTTGATTTAAGGCGGCCGCCCCTCATGAGGGCCAAGCTGATCAAAATCGGCGATCACAAACACATACTGGTCATTAATTTTCACCACATCGTTAGTGACGGTGTATCTCAAGGCATACTGATGAACGAAATATTGGAGCTGTACAGCCATACTCCATTGCCGGAAGCAAACGTGCAATATAAGGATTATACGGAATGGAATCATACCTTTAATCAATCCGCCGCGATGAAAAAACAAGAAAAATACTGGCTGGATGTCTATCGTGACCTACCGGAAAAGCTGGACTTTCCATATGATAATAAAAGGCAGAACATCGACACTTTTGAAGGAAGTAATGTGTACGTGGAGATGGACCAGAAGCTGACTCAAAATATAAGAATGTTGGCTAAAAAAACCGGAACAACCCTTTATACGGTGATGTTGAGTGCATATTATGTACTTTTAAATAAATACACAGATCATACGGATATTGTTGTGGGAACAGCTGCCGCGGGAAGGCTGCATCCAGATCTTCAAAATGTTTTCGGCGTTTTTGTCAATACACTCGCTTTGCGAAACGAGATTGACACTTCAAAGCGTTTTAAAGAATTTTTGAATCAGACAAAAGACCGTACGATCGCGGCCTTTGAACATTCTGAATATCCGTTTGATGATTTGATCCGAAAACTCCATAATGTACGGGAGCCTAATCGAAATCCTTTATTCGACACGATGTTTGTCCTGGAAGATGCAAGGATGTTTACCAAACAGAAAGGCGATGTCAAGCTTAGCCCGATCATCTTCGAACTGGACAATGCAAAATTTGACATGATCTTTAATGTTTTAGACTTTGAACAACAGATCGTCTTGAACATTGAATACTCGACGAACTTACTTAAGGAAGAGACGACTTTAAGAATAGCGGAAAATTATATCAGGATTTTAGAAGAAATCTCGGCAAATCTTGATGTCACTTTAGATCAAATCGACATGATTTCTCATGAAGAAAGACGGATGCTTGTAGAGGAATTTAACAATACGGAGGCCGCTTATTCAAAAGAGAAAACGGTCCACCAGCTGTTTGAAGAACAGGCAAAACGAACACCTGATCAAACTGCAGTTGTTTTTGAAGAACAGAAGCTGACTTACCGGGAGCTGAATGAAAAAGCAAATCAATGGGCAAGGCTGCTAAGGGAAAAAGGAGTGCGGCCGGATACGGTTGTCGGGATCATGATGGAGCGTTCGGCCAATATGATCGCTGCGATTATGGGTGTCCTGAAATCAGGAGGCGCTTATTTGCCTATTGATCCTGAGTACCCTATTGACCGGATCAAATACATGATGGATGACAGCGGGGTCAAAGTCATCCTCACCGATGATCCGTTTGGCAAAGGGTTTGAGACAGGATCGATCGAGTTCATTGATATTGAGGATGAAAAGATTGATATGCAGGATCCATCTGATGTGGCAGATGTCAATCAAAGCGGTGATCTTGCATATGTCATCTACACTTCGGGATCAACCGGGAAGCCAAAAGGCGTAATGATCGAACATCATTCTTTGGTTAATTTATGCTGCTGGCATCAATATCGTTTTGAAATCAGCCCAAACGATAACAGCTCGATTTATGCAAGCGTCAGCTTCGATGCTTTTGTCTGGGAACTCTTCCCTTATTTAACGGCGGGAGCAGCCGTTCACGTCTTAAATCAAGAGACGCGGTTGGATGTTGAACAACTAAACCGATATTTTAATGAACATCATATATCGATCAGCTTTTTGCCTACACCGGTTTGCGAACAGTTTATGCTGCTTGACAATCATTCTTTGAGGACACTGTTAACGGGCGGAGATAAATTAAATGTTTTTAAAGAAAACAACTATCAAATCGTAAACAATTACGGACCGACTGAAAACACAGTCGTTGCCACAAGTTTTAAGATAGACAAGCCATATCACAATATTCCGATAGGCAAACCGATCGATAATGTGAATACTTTTATATTGAATCAAGACAATCAGCTTTGCCCGCTTGGGGCTGTCGGAGAGCTCTGTATAGCCGGAGGGGGCTTGGCCCGCGGGTATTTAAACAGACCTGATCTGACCGCAGAAAAATTCATCCAACATCCGTTGGTTCCCGGAGAAAGAATGTACCGGACAGGGGATCTTGCCAAAATCTTGCCTGATGGAAACATTCAGTTTTTAGGGCGGGTTGACCAGCAAGTGAAAATACGCGGCTACCGCATTGAACCGGGTGAAATAGAGACTCAGCTGCTCAAGCACGAAGATATCGATGAAGCAGCGGTTATGGCAAGAGAAGACAGCGACCATGACCATTATCTTTGCGCATATGTAGTGGCCAAAAAAGAAGTTGAACCGGAAGAGATCAGAGGGTTCTTAAAGAAAAATCTTCCGAGTTATATGGTGCCTGCGCACTTTGTCAAGCTTGACCAACTGCCGCTGACTGTGAATGGAAAATTGGATAAGAAAAGCCTGCCGGCTCCCGAGCGAAGCATTGAAATGGAGCATGGCTATGAAGCGCCGCGGGATGAGACGGAAGAAAAACTGGTCTCAATTTGGGAGGATGCATTAGGCATCGAAAAAATCGGGATCAGCAGCAATTTCTTTGATGCAGGCGGACATTCGCTCAAAGCCGCCGCTTTATTGTCAACCATTCATAAAGAGCTGAGTGTAAAGGTGCCTTTAAGACAAATATTCGAAACACCGACGATTAAAGGGCTTAGAGAATTCATCGGCTCAACAAAGGAAAGTGCTTTTACATCCATAAGGAAAACGGAAGAAAAAGCATATTACCGTCTATCTTCAGCACAGAAAAGGCTGTATATCCTTAATCAAATCGAAGGCAGCGGAGTTGCTTATAACATGCCTTTTGCCATGACAATTCAAGGCGATTTTGATGTGCGCCGGTTTGAGAATGCATTGAACAAGATGATCGAAAGACATGAATCACTTCGAACTTCCTTTTTCATGATCGACGGCGAACCTGTACAAAAGATTGAAAAAGAGATCGATTTTCAAGTGGGATACAGTGATGTCGGTGCAGAAAGCGCTGAGGAAAAAATCAAAGGCTTCATCAGGCCGTTTCATTTGGAAAAAGCGCCGCTTTTAAGGGCGGAGATCGTAAAAGTGAATGAAAATGAGCACCTGATGATGTTCGATATGCATCATATCATTTCAGACGGCGTGTCCATGGACATCTTGATGAAAGAACTGACAGTATTTTATGAAGGAAAATCATTGCCTCCATTAAACATTCAGTATAAAGATTACGCAGAATGGGAAAAAGGCATTGATCAGGATCATCAGTTGAACAAGCAGGAAGAATTCTGGCTGAATATGTTTAAAGATGACGTTCCTGTGCTTGACATGCCGGCAGATTATAAAAGGCCGCTCGCCCAAAGTGCTGAAGGGGACACCGTCACTGTAACAATCGAAAAGGAAACATTCAGTAAGCTTCAACAAATGGCCAAGGAAAACGGAGTGACCATGTACATGCTCCTTTTGGCCGGCTATACAACGCTGCTTTCCAAATATACAGGTCAAGAAGATGTCATTGTCGGCACGCCGATTGCAGGAAGAAAACATGAGGATGTCCATCATCTTATCGGCATGTTTATCAATACTTTGGCGATAAGAAATCATCCGGCAGGGAAAAAGACATTCAGGAACTATTTACATGAAGTAAAAGAAAACACACTGCTGGCTTATGAAAACCAAGATTATCAATTTGATGATCTTGTAGAAAAGGTCAATATTAAAAGGGACATCTCGCGAAACCCGCTGTTTGATACGATGCTGGTGTACCATAACACAGATATGAAGCCGTTTGAAGCAGAAGGGCTGAGAAGCAAGATGCTTGAGATCAAGCGCGGAATTTCTAAGTTCGACCTCACAGTGACAGCGAGTGAAGCACTTGCTGGATTAAGATTGGAAGTGGAATATTGCACGGCGTTATTCAAAAAAGAAAGAATAGAAAGACTATCAGAACACCTGATCAGCTTATTGCAAAAAGCAGCGGAAAATCCAGACATTGAATTAAATCAAATAGATGTATTAACAGAGTCTGAAAGAAACCGGATTCTGTCTGGATTTAACCGCACTGACCGAGCATTCTGCAAAGAAAAAACGATACCGGAGCTGTTTGAAGAACAAGCGGAAAAGACGCCTGATCATCCGGCGGTTGTCTTTGGGGATAAAAAGCTCACGTACAAAGAACTAAATGAAAGAGCGAATCACCTTGCTTTCATCCTGCGTGAAAAAGGAGTAGGCCCTGACATGGTAACAGGGATCATCACAGAACGCTCAATCGACATGATTGTCGGCATGATGGGAATCTTGAAAGCAGGAGGAGCCTATCTGCCAATCGATCCGGAGTATCCGCAGGAAAGAACAAGCTATATGTTAACAGACAGCCGTGTCAATGTGTTATGTGTGACAGGGGATGTCCGTCCAGGTGAAGCTTTTAATGGAGAAATCGTCAGACTTGATCAACTCCATCAAAAAGGCCATTCAGCCAACTTAAAGCATCACATTAAGCCGGAAAATTTGGCTTATGTCATTTATACATCAGGATCTACCGGAAAACCAAAAGGCGTGATGATAGAGCATCACAGTGTGAATAATCTTGTTCAGGGGCTTCATGAAAGAATTTATCAGCAACTCACCCCTCAATTAAACGTCGCACTGGTCGCGCCATATATATTTGACGCCTCTGTCAAACAAATATTCGCAGCGCTGCTGCTTGGGCATACCCTCTGCATTGTCCCAAGGGAAACAAGCTGGGATGCCATGAGTTTAATCGATTACTATTCGAAGAACAAAATAAACGTATCTGATATGACCCCTGCTCATTTAAACATGTTGACCTATATCAACAAAATGGAACTGGAATTGGATATGAACGAATTGATTGTCGGCGGAGATGCCTTAACACCCGATTTAATAGCCGGTCTATTCGAAAAACTGCCTAATCTGACGTGCAATATCACAAACGTATACGGTCCGACAGAGTGTTGTGTAGATGCGGCTTCACATCAAATTGAACGTGGAAAAGTGCCGCAAACACCGTCCATTCCGATCGGCAGACCGCTTTTAAACACAAAAATATATATTGTAGACCAAGAACATCATCCTCAGCCAATAGGAATTGCCGGAGAACTGTGTATAGCTGGAGAGGGTGTGGCAAGGGGATATCTCAATAGACCAGAGCTGACAGCAGAGAAATTTATCGATCATCCATTTGAGCCAGGCAAAAAAATGTACAAAACCGGAGATTTGGCCATGTGGCTGCCGGATGGAAATATTGAGTTTTTAGGAAGGGCCGATCATCAAGTGAAAATTCGCGGCTATCGAATAGAGCTTGGTGAAGTGGAAATTCAGCTGCTAAGACATGAAGAGATAAAAGAAGCAGCAGTGATTGCCAGAAAAGATCAACACGGCAACAGCTATTTGTGCGCTTATATAACGTCTGAAAAGGAACTGGCCGCAGAGGTTGTCAGACAATTCCTTGAAAGAGAAATCCCGGATTATATGATCCCGTCATATTTTGTCAAGCTTGATCAACTGCCTCGAACATCAAGCGGCAAAATAGACAGAAGCGCATTGCCGGAGCCGGACAGCAACATGATGAATGAAGGAACTCGGTATGAGCCTCCCCGGAATGAAACCGAACGAAAGCTGGTGCAAATCTGGAGGGAGATTCTCGATGCAGATGACATAGGTATCAACCACCATTTCTTTGCAGCAGGGGGAGATTCGATCAAGGCGCTCCAAATCGTATCAAGGCTGTCAAGGATGAACCTGAAGCTTGAGATGAAGGAGCTGTTTGCAAATCCTAAAATAAAAGATCTCAGCAAATATATCAAAGAAGAAACAAGAGCGTATAAACATAACGAAACTGTGACAGGGGAAACAGAGCTGCTTCCTATACAGAAAAGATATTTTGCGAAAAACAAGGAGGAGCCAGACCACTTCAACCAGTCCTTTATGCTCTTTAGAAAAGAAGGTTTTGATGA
The DNA here is from genome assembly GCF_001969815.1 of Bacillus swezeyi. Classification (GTDB taxonomy): domain Bacteria; phylum Bacillota; class Bacilli; order Bacillales; family Bacillaceae; genus Bacillus; species Bacillus swezeyi. The sequence goes on from NZ_MRBK01000003.1 coordinate 11,524, forward strand.
AAACTGCGTAAGAATGGCCTTCAATAAAATATTGGAGCAGCATGATGCATTAAGGATGACATATGAAGAGCAAGACGGGGCTGTCATTCAATATAACAGAGACTATCAGGAAAACCTTTTCGGTCTAGATGTGCATCAGATGAAAGGATTGAAGGATAAAGCGCAAAGAATTCACAAATTGGCGACGGACATTCAAATGAAATCCTCTATCAAAGACGGCAAACTGGTTAACCTCGGCATCTTTCAAACAGATGAAGGAGATCACCTGCTCATTGCGATCCATCATCTAGTCGTTGACGGTGTATCATGGAGAATCATTCTTGAGGATTTCGAAACATTGTACAGTCAGGCATTAAAAGGTGAAACGCTCGAAACTGGATATAAAACGGATTCATATCAAGAATTCGCCCGCCAAATGAAACATTATGCCGCCAGCCGCAGGCTGTTAAAGGAAGCAGAGTATTGGAGGGAGACGGCAAATGCCGATGTTCGCTTCATTCCTGCAAATCAACAGCAAAAAAGAGATCGATTTGAAGACAGCACGACACTAAGCATCACATTGGATCAAGAGGCGACTAAAAGCCTCTTGAGAAAAACGAACAGAGCTTACAACACGGAAATCAACGATATTTTATTAACGGCATTATTAGCCGGAATCAGAGACATCACCGGACAACACAAATTGAAGGTCATGATGGAAGGCCATGGCAGAGAAGACATCCTGGAAGGTGTTGACATCAGCAGAACAGTTGGCTGGTTCACGACGGTTTACCCGGTATTGATCGATTTGGGAGAAGCAAAGGACATATCCCAAAACATTAAAATGGTTAAAGAAACGTTGAGAAAAGTACCGAACAAAGGGATCGGCTACGGTGTATTAAAATATCTGACCCGGGAGCTGGATGAATTAAACGAAGTTCAGGCCCCAATTTCTTTTAATTATTTTGGGGAAATGAACAAAGATATTAACAGAAAGGGATTTTCCCAATCGCCATTTTCATCAGGCGAAAGTGTCGGAGGCAAAATCTTGCGGCATTGCGCCATTGAGATGAATGCTATCGTGACAAACGGCGAATTGACCATTTATACCACATTTAATCAAGAACAATATCACACAAACACAATCCAGCAATTCAATCAATCATATAAGGAAAACCTTGAAAAGATCATTGATCATTGCGCCGGAAAAGACGGCGTGGAAATGACACCGTCTGACTACAGCGATGCTTCGCTCAGTCTGGAGGAACTGGAGAAAATCAAGAACAAGCATGGTTCATTAAAGATCGAGAACATTTATCCGCTCGCCAATATGCAAAAGGGAATGCTGTTTCATGCCATTAAGGATCAAACATCCAGCGCATACTTCCAGCAAATTGTCATCGATTTAAAAGGGCAGATTCATGCAGACATTTTAGAAGCAAGCTTTAATGACATCATCAAGAGACATGAGATATTGAGGGCATCATTTGAATATGAGGTCGTTGAGGAACCGAGACAGATCATTTCTGCAGAGCGAAAAATAGCTTTTAAATCTATTGATCTCACGGAACACAACAATGTTCAAAAAGAAATCTTAACGGAAAAATATTTAAAAGAAGACAAAGAAAAAGGGTTTGACCTTGGAAGCGAATCTCTCATGAGAGCATGTTTGATCAGAATGAATGATCAATCATATCAACTCATTTGGAGCCATCATCACATATTGCTGGACGGCTGGTGCTTGGGCATTATTTTAAGCGAGCTATTCAGCATCTATGAAAAAAGGATGAAAGGCGAAACCTATCAATTAGAAGCGCCGAAGCCGTATAGCGACTATATCAAATGGCTGGAAAAACAGGACAAGGACGAAGGTGCAGCGTATTGGAAGACATATTTGGAGGGGTATGAGACTAGAGCCGAAATACCAAAATTAAATAGCGGCAAACCTGCTGGTGAATACGGCGGCAAAGAGAGAGTCATTGCGTTTCCAAAAGAACTGACAAACAAAATCATCGAAATCGCAAATCGAAATCATGTGACCATCAATACCATCCTCCAGAGCATTTGGGGCGTTGTTCTGGCTAAATATAACAATGCAGAAGAGGTTGTATTCGGAACCGTTGTATCAGGACGGGAGGCCCAGGTAGACGGTATTGAAGAAATGGTTGGGCTGTTTATTAATACAATACCGACCAGGATCAGATTTGGAGGCGGTGCGAGCTTCAAAGAAGCATTGAGAAATACTCAAGCCGAGTCCATTGAAAGCAGCCGGTACAGTTATATGAATCTATCAGAAATTCAAGAACTGAGTGAACTGAAGAGAGAGCTCATCAGTCATGTCATGGTTTTTCAAAATTATGCGTTTGATCAACAGATGTTCAGCCGCCAAACTGGTAAACTCGGCTTTGAACTCGAGGGCGTACATGGAAAAGAAAGGACAAACTACGATTTTAATATGATTGGTGTTCTAGAAGAAGGAAAGCTCGCGCTTAAAATGACATATGATGAAAATGTTTATGACGAGACGATCATCAATCATATCGAAAAGCATATCATCGCAGTCACAGAACAGGTGACGGAAGATGAAGAAAAAACATTAAGTGAAATCGATCTCGTATCAGAGGAAGAAAGAAACACCCTGTTATACACATTCAACGATACAAAAACCGATTATCCAAAAGACAAGACGATCCATCAGCTTTTTGAGGAACAGGCGGTGAAGACGCCTGATCATACAGCCGTTGTGTTCGGCAGCCAAAACATGACCTACAGAGAGCTGAACGAAAAATCAAACCAAGCGGCAAGGCTTCTCAGGGAAAAAGGCGTAGGCGCCGGCTCCATTGCGGCGATCCTATTAGACCGCTCTTTTGAGATGATCATCGGCATCATGGGGGTTTTAAAAGCGGGAGGCGCGTATTTGCCGATTGATCCTGAAACGCCTAAGGACAGAATCGATTATGTTTTGGAGAATAGCGGTGCAAAAGTAGTGTTAACCAAAGAACCGCAGCTTGAAGCGTTTGATATTGAAGCTGTTGATCTGCGCTCAGACGATTTGCAAATGATCAGCAGGGAAAACCTTCCGCTTGTTAGTCGATCAAATGATACAGCATACATTGTATACACGTCCGGCTCTACCGGAATGCCAAAAGGCGTGGTCATCCCGCACTACAGTGCGGTGCGTGTCGTGCGGAACACCAATTATATTGACATCCGAACGGACGACGTCATTCTTCAGCTGTCCAACTATTCGTTTGACGGATCGGTATTTGATATCTTCGGTGCTCTCTTAAACGGTGCGGCGCTCGTCCTGATTGAAAAAGACACGGTATTGAATATCCGCGAGCTGGCCGATGTGATCGAGAAAGAAAAGGTCAGCGTAATGTTCATGACGACGGCGCTGTTCAATACGCTCGCCGACATCAATATCGACTCTCTCGCCAATCTGCGAAAAATCCTGTTTGGCGGTGAAAGAATTTCGATTCCGCATGCGAAAAAAGTGCTCGACCGCGTTGGCCAGGACAAGCTGATCCATGTATACGGCCCGACGGAAAGCACGGTTTATGCGACATATTACTTCATCAATGAGATTGATGAAGCAGCGGAAACGATCCCGATCGGCAGGCCATTGGCGAATACATCGGCATTGATCATGGACGAAGACGGAAAACTTCTTCCAATCGGCGTTCCCGGTGAGCTGTGCATTTCGGGGGACGGCTTAAGCAAAGGGTATTTAAACCGGGATGAGCTCACATCGGAAACATTCATCCCGCATCCGTTTATCCCGGGAGAAAGGCTTTACAAAACAGGCGATTTAGCGAAATGGCTGCCTGACGGCAACATCGAATTTATCGGGCGGATCGACCATCAGGTGAAAATCCGCGGCTTCCGGATTGAACTCGGAGAAATCGAAAGCCAATTGGAAAAACACGAAGACATAAACGAGACGATCGTCACCGTCAGGGAAGACGGGGAAAGCCGCCCGTACATTTGCGCCTACATCACCGCAAACCGCGAGATACCGGTTGAAGAGCTGAGAGGATTTTTGGGAGAAAAGCTGCCGGACTACATGATTCCCGCCTATTTTGTCAAACTGGACAAACTGCCGCTGACCAAAAACGGGAAAGTGGACAGAAAAGCATTGCCGGAGCCTGACAGAAATGCAGGGGCGGAAGCTGAGTATGAAGCGCCGAGGAACTTTGTGGAAAAACAAATCATCTCCATATTGGAAGAAGTGCTGGGGACAGAACGGATGGGCATCTCCTGCCGTTTCTTCGACAGAGGAGGGAACTCACTAAAAGCGATGCAAGCTGTCAATTCAATTAACAAAGCCTTTGGCATCAATATGGGTGTAAGTACATTCTTTGAGAATACGACTGCCAAAAACTTAGCCCATTGCGTATTACATGCTGAAGCCGAATCAGACGGCATGGTTGAGTACGCCGAGGAGGAAATATAATCCTTAAAAGATGGAATAAGCAACTGATGGAGCTTGCTTATGGAGTCATTATATTCAATTTGGCCGTAAGAACCTTTCCAATCACCCGCACTGTACAATCTATTTCCTGGAGATAGATTGTACAGCTGCCCTATTTTACGCTCAAACTATTCTTATTTTAGCGCCGCAAGTCTGATAAATGGAGTGATGATTGATATGAGTATAATAGGCTTCATAAATGATTTAAAAAAGAAAAATATTTTCTTATATCATAACCAAGGAAAAATTAAAATCATTGGGCCTCAGGAATTATTGACAGCTGAGTTAAAACAAAAAATAAAGCGATATAAACAAGAAATCATAGCTGTTCTAAAAAGCGCCGAGGAGAAAAACGAGCGCGGTATTCCGAAAGCGGATCTGTCGGGAAATGGATGTTACCCTTTATCAAGGGAACAAAAGAGGATGTTCGTTCTAAATAAGCTTGACGAGAGCGGAACCGCATACAACATGCCTTTAGCGGTGAGACGAAGAGGCAGCGTCCAAATCAGTCAGTTTAAAGATGCTTGGAGGCAGTTAATCGCCAGGCATGAAGCATTAAGAACTTCCTTTGTAACAGTCGATGGCGAACCGATGCAAAAAATCGCACAAGAAGCCGAGTTTCAATTAGGATACAGCGAATTAGGAGAAGAAAGCATTCAGGAGAAAATCGGCGGGTTCATCAAACCTTTTCATTTAGACAAAGCCCCGCTTTTAAGAGCCGAGATCGTAAAAGTCAATGAGGCTGAGCGTATGATGATGGTTGATATGCACCATATCATCTCAGACGGTGTCTCTATGGGAATTTTAATGAAGGAATTGGCTGATTTATTGGAAGGTAGACCATTGTCTCCGGTGGCGGTGCAATATAAAGATTATTCGGAATGGCAGAGAGAAATCGAGAAAACAGGCGGCTTAAAGAAGCAGGAAGATTATTGGCTGAATACCTTCCAAGGTGAAATTCCGGTTTTGAATATGCCGCTTGATTACAGAAGGCCAAAAACCCGAAGTTTTCAAGGAGACAGAACGGTTTTTGAATTGGATCAGGACATCACGAAAAAACTCAAAAGCATAGCCGGAGAAAACGGTGTGACGATGTATATGCTTCTGTTGGCGGGCTACACAATCCTGCTTTCAAAATACACCGGGCAAGAAGATATCATTGTAGGCTCCCCAATTGCGGGAAGATCACATGCCGATTTAAACAGGACAATCGGCATGTTCGTGGGCACCCTTGCGATGAGAAATCATCCGAAAGGCGGCATGACATTCAGGGAATACTTGCAGATCGTAAAAGAAAATACATTAAACGCATACGAAAACCAAGATTATCAATTTGATGCATTGGTAGAAACATTGGGCTTGAAAAAAGACTTGAGCAGAAACCCGCTGTTTGACACGATGTTTGATATGCAAAATGCAGATGATTTCACACCTGAAGCCGGCGGAGCCCTCTTTGAGACATACGACTTTGCCTTTGATGTTTCGAAATTTGATATAAGCCTTACCGCATATCATCATGGGGATCATATAAAGTTCGATTTACAATATTGCACTAATCTGTATAAAAAAGAAATAATCGAAAGAATGGCCGGACACTTTTTGAATGTTTTAAAAGATGCCGCTCATCATCCTGAACAGACATTAAGCGAGATCAGGATGATGTCTGAGGAAGAGAAAGATATCGTATTACATACATTCAATCAAGCGAAAAAAGACGATCCGAAAAATAAAACAGTCAGCCGGCTGTTTGAAGAACGGGCGGAAATAACGCCGGATCACACCGCCGTTATTTTTGGAGACAAGCGATTGACATACAGAGAGCTGAACGAAAAAGCCAATCAGCTGGCCTGGCTCCTCAAAGAAAATGGAGTAACACCCAATACAATAGTGGGCATCATGACAGAACGTTCACCGGAGATGATCATTGGGATCTTGGGCATTTTAAAAGCAGGGGGAGCCTATTTGCCGATTGATCCGGATTATCCCTCGGACAGAGTGAAGTATATGCTGAGAGACAGCGGAGCTGATGTGATCGTCGTTCAGGAGCATTTAAAGTCCAGAATAGACGGAGGCCGGTTGATTACAGTTGATGATGAGGCGATTCAATGTTGTGATAAAAAAAATCCGCCAATGATAAACGGCGCTTCTGATTTGGCATATGTGATTTACACATCGGGCTCTTCAGGCAGACCAAAAGGTGTGATGACGACTCACCGGAATGTCATCAATTATATTCATTCATTTACTAAAAGGGTTCCTTTAAGTGAAAACGATACAATCCTGCAAGTCGTATCATTTTCATTTGATGCATTCACTGAAGAGGTTTATCCTATTTTAGCCTGCTCAGGGCGTCTTGTGATCAGCAAAAAAATCGGCGATATGAACATCGATGAACTGATGGAAAATATCAAAAAGCACCGCGTCACGCTCGTCAGCTGCTCCCCGCTTTTATTAAATGAAATCGATAAACATAAACATTTAACCTTTCATCCGCATATGAAATTTATCAGCGGCGGGGATGTTCTGAAATATGAGTATATCGAAAATATCATAAAAGGTGCCGAAGTTTATAACTCCTACGGCCCGACGGAAGCAACGGTTTGTGCAACCTATTATAAATTAAGCAGCGAAGATCAGAAAAAAACGAGCATTCCAATCGGCAGACCTTTACGTAATTATAAGGTGTATATCGCTGATCAATACGGACGGCTCCTGCCGATTGGAATACCGGGCGAGCTTATGATCGGCGGCGACGGCCTTGCAAGAGGATACCTGAATAATCAAAAATTAACAGATGCCGCGTTTGTCCTGAATAAATCAGGTGAGAGGGTGTATCGTACAGGTGATTTAGCGAGATGGCTCCCAGATGGAAACATCGAATTTTTAGGCAGAATCGATAACCAAGTCAAAATTCGCGGCTATCGGATTGAGCTTGAAGAAATTGAACACCGCCTATTAAAGAACGGCAATATAAATGAAGCGGTCGTTATAGCAAAGGAAGACGAGAACAACAACAAATATCTATGTGCCTATATCACCTTACATCACAAAGGTGCCGCCATTGATCAAATCAAAGAATTTCTGGCGAAGGACCTCCCCGAGTACATGATTCCGTCACACTTTATCATGCTGGATCAAATGCCGCGCACGATCAATGGCAAGGTGGATGTCAGGGCATTGCCTGAGCCGGATGTAAGGGAGTCTGTGGCAGCAGGCTATGAAGCCCCGAGCAATCAAACGGAAGCAGCGCTTTTATCCATCTGGGAGGACATATTAGGCCTGGAGAAGATTGGGATAAACGATCATTTCTTTGAAATCGGCGGACAGTCATTAAAGGCTTTTTCAATGGCCGCTAAGATACAATCAAAACTAAATGTAGAGGTAACGTTAAAAGAAATATTCAGCCATCCGACGATTAAAGAAATCGCAGCCTATGTCCAACAAAAACATAAAATGGTTCATTCAGACATTAAAAAAGCGGAAAAGAAAGAGTATTACCCTCTTTCATCCGCTCAAAAAAGACTGTACATTCTCAATCAAATTGAAGACGGCCAAACCGCTTACAACATGCCATTTGCAATCAAAATAAAGGGTGAGCTCCAAGCGGCGAAGCTTGAGCATGCTTTCAAAACATTAATCGACAGACATGAAGGGTTTAGAACATCCTTTGTCACAATCAACGGCGAACCTGTTCAAAAAATAGAAGAGGATGTCCGGTTTGAAATCAAATACGATGATTTGGGGAACCGGAGCCTCAAGGAGCGAATGAATCAGTTTATCAGACCGTTTGATTTAGAAAAAGCCCCCCTTCTAAGAACAGAGCTTCTTAGGGTGGACGCGGAAGAACATATCCTGCTGTTTGATATGCACCATATCATTTCAGACGGGGTGTCAATAGGGATATTCATGAAGGAATGGGCTGCCCTATATGAAGAAAAGGAACTCGCGCCGTTAACCATCCAATATAAAGACTATTCGGAGTGGCAAAGAGAAGCCTATCAGAAAGACAGTTTGAAAAAGCAGGAAGAATACTGGCTGAATGTATTTCGCGATGACATTCCGGTTCTGAACATGCCGACAGACTATCCAAGGCCGCAAATGCAAAGCTATGAAGGGGACAGACTTATATTTGCTATCGGCAGAGAGCTGACAGAAAAGCTCAAAAGAATAGCCAATGAAAACGGCGCTACGATGTATATGCTTCTGTTGGCGGGATATACAACACTGCTTTCAAAATATACAGGACAGGAAGATGTAATCGTAGGTTCTCCGATTGCCGGAAGGTCTCGGGCCGATTTGGAAAACACAATTGGAATGTTTGTTAACACGCTTGCGATGAGGAATTATCCAAAAGGCGGCAGGACATTCATTGAGTATTTAAAAGAAGTGAAAGACAATACGTTGAATGCCTATGAACATCAAGACTATCCATTCGATGAGCTTGTTGAAAAATTAGATTTGGAACGGGATATCAGCAGAAATGCATTATTCGACACGATGTTTGATATGCAGGCTTTGGATGATGCAGAACCGCATATCGAAGGATTGAATGTAGAAACATGCGGCATGGAGTTTCCTATTTCAAAATTTGATTTGTCTTTAGCAGCGGCAGAATCCGCAGGTGCAATGACTTTTCATCTGGAATTTTGCACAAAATTATTTAAGAAAGAAACCGCTGAAACGATAGCGGAGCATTTCATTCATATACTGGAAGACATTGCTGATCATCCTCACCAGACGCTAAGCGAAATCAATATGCTTTCAGAAGAAGAAAGAAGCACCATCCTGTATCAGTTTAATGATACGAAGACCGAACATCCGACAGGGACTTTGCCGGAGCTGTTTGAGAAACAGGCTGAGACATCACCGAATCATCCGGCAATTGTCTTTAAAGAACAAACATTGACTTACGGGGAATTAAATGAAAAAGCGAATCAACTGGCAAGAACTTTACGGAAAAAAGGTGTTCAGCGAGAGTCTATAGTTGGAATCATGGCAGATCGGTCATTGGATATGGTGACAGGCATATTGGCGATTCTCAAAGCCGGAGGGGCATACCTGCCGATCGATCCGGACTATCCGAAAGAGCGCATCGAATATATCCTGATGGACAGCGCCGCCGATGTTTTACTTATCCAGCGCCATCTCATCGGCAACATGAACTTTGCCGGCGAAATCGTGCAAATCGATCAAGCGGATGCTTATGATCCAGATGGAAGCAATTTGGACCATCTCAATTCTTCCGGTGATTTGGCATATGTCATTTATACATCGGGTACGACAGGAAATCCAAAAGGCGTTATGGTGGAGCATCGCAATTTGATTCATGCTCACTACACTTGGAGAAAGCACTATGGATTAGCATCATTTAAGGTCAACCTGCTTCAGCTCGCCAGCATTTCTTTTGATGTATTTGCGGGAGATTTATGCAGAAGCCTCTTCAACGGCGGAACGATGTATATTGTGCCAAACGACGTCAAACTGGAAATGAATCTATTATATGACATGATCAAAAAACATGACATCCACATCTTTGAGTCGACGCCAAGCCTTATCATTCCTTTTATGAAATATGTCCATCATCACCAATTGGATATATCCAGCATGAAACTGCTGATCATGGGTTCTGATAACTGCGCTATCAAAGATTATAAGTGGCTCGTTGAACAGTATGGACAAAACATGAGAATCATCAACAGCTACGGCGTTACTGAAGCATCTGTTGACTCCGGCTATTATGAGGAAGCTTTGGATTATATTCCGGATATTGCGAATACCCCTATAGGAAAACCGCTGGATAATACAGCATTTTATATATTGGATTCTTCATTAAACCCGCAGCCTATCGGGGTTTATGGCGAGCTGTATATCGGAGGTGAGGGGATCGCAAGAGGATACTTCAACAATCCTGAACTCACCAAGGAAAAATTTGTTCCGCATCTTTTTGAACCCGGGGGAAACATGTACAGAACGGGGGACTTGGCAAGATGGCTGCCAGATGGAAATGTTGAATTCCTGGGCAGAATTGATCATCAGGTCAAGATTCGCGGTTTCAGAATCGAAATCGGTGAAATTGAAACCAGGCTGCGAGGTAAGCAGGATATTAGCGAAGCCGTTGTCATTGATCGCGAAGACAGCAAAGGCCATAAATACCTGTGCGCCTATATCGCTTGCCCACAGCAAATCATTGCAAATGAACTAAGGGAATATTTATCCAATCATTTGCCGGACTATATGATTCCTTCCTATTTTATTCAAATCAACAAGATGCCTCTTACACCAAACGGAAAGGTCGATCGAAAAGCGCTCCCTGAACCTGGCGAAGATGCGGCAGCAGCAAGCGAATACGAAGCGCCCCGAAATGAAACAGAAGAAAAGCTGGCTGCCGTTTGGCAGGAAGTGCTGGACAGAGACAAAATCGGAATCAATGATAATTTCTTTGAAGTCGGGGGAGATTCAATCAAGGCTCTGCAGATCGTTTCAAAATTATCAAGAGCCGATCTCAAACTCCAGGTTAAAGATCTGTTTACCAATCCGGCCATCAAACACCTCAGTAAATATGTGAAAAAAGAGACGAAAGTGCGCGGCCAAGACGAAATCATTCAAGGGGAAGTGCCGCTGACCCCGATCCAAAGGTCGTTTTTTGCGGCAAATCAAGAAGAGCAAAACCATTATAATCAGGCGTTCATGCTCTATAGAGAAAATGGATTTGATGAAAAAATCGTTGAAAGAGTTGTCCGTAAACTCACCGAACAGCATGATGCATTAAGGATGATCTATCAAGAGAAAAACAGTGAAATCATTCAGCATAACCGCGGTTTAGAAGGCAGCGTCTTCGATCTGTATGTCTATGATATCAAAGCGGCAGAGAACCCGGAGGAGGCCGTTTATCAAACAGCGACAACCATTCAAAAAGAGATTTCAATCCAAGAAGGAAAAATGATGAAACTCTGCATTTTCCAAACAGATGAGGGCGACCATCTTCTGATCGTGATTCACCACCTTTTGGTAGACGGAGTGTCTTGGAGAATCATATTCGAAGATTTTGCGGCCGCATACAGCCAAGCACTGCAAGGCAATACAATTGAGCTCGGCTATAAAACGGATTCTTACAAGGCGTTTTCAGAAAAACTGGCAGAGTACGCCCACAGCAAAAAGTTGTTGAAAGAAAAAGAATATTGGAGGGAGATAGCAAAAGGAAAGATGGAATTTATCCCTAAACATCATAAGGCAGCACTTGATAACTATGAAAATAGCAGAACACTCAGGGTTTCCCTCGGTGAAACGGAAACGGAACAGCTGCTGGGCGAGGTGCATAAAGCATACAACACGCAAATCAATGACATTCTGTTAACAGCTTTGTTAATGGCAGTCAGGCGGTTAACCGGGGAAAACAAGCTGAAAATTCTCATGGAAGGCCACGGAAGAGAAGACATCTTGCAGGATGTAGATATCAGCAGAACGGTAGGCTGGTTTACCTCGATGTATCCGGTATTCATCGATTTAGAAGAAGAAACAGAGCTGACCATGGCGATCAAGATAGTGAAAGAAACATTGAGAAAAATACCGAATAACGGCATAGGTTATGGCATCCTGAAGTATTTGACAAAAGACCAAAAGCTCTTCAAGGATGAAAAGCCACCGATATTATTCAATTATCTAGGTGAACTCGACCATGATCTGACGACTGAACAATTTTCATCTTCGAGGCTCTCGGCAGGTCAAAGCATCGGAGCAAAAAGTGCAAGAGATGCTTCCGTCGAAATCGACTCAGTCGTTGTTGATCAACAATTCATGATCAGTACGACATTTAACGAATACGAGTACACCGATCAGATGATCAGCGATTTTAATCAAACGTACAAGGAAAGTCTTCAGAAGGTCATCAGTCATTGCATGAGTAAAAATGAAACTGAAAAAACGTCCTCTGACTACGGTTATGACAAAATCTCATTAAAAGATCTTGAGGAATTATTGAATGAATATGAATCTGTAGACAGCTAGAACCTCCTGACAAAAAAAGTTTTATTGCAACCCGTAAAGCCTCCGGGAAGTTATGGAAAACGCTGCTGCCAAAACCCTGTTTAACTGGCGGCAGCCCACATGGTCGGATGATGTGGTTCCGGAAAACTAAAGGAATTCTAGGAGATGAGATTACGATATGAAAACCAAAGTTGAGAAAATATATCCGTTATCAAACATGCAAAAAGGAATGCTCTTTCATGCGATGGAGGACGAAGCGTCAAATGCATATTTTGAGCAATTAATCATTGAGTTAAAAGGTTATGTAGATGAACGGGTGTTTGAGGATAGCCTAAATGAAATCATGAAAAGACATGAGATATTAAGAGCATCATTTCATTACAGATTGGATGAGCCGCTGCATGTCATTATGAAAGATCGAAACGTAAAGTTTGAGCATAGGGATATACGCAAGCAAAACGATCAAGAGGATGTTTTGGAAAGTTATTTAAATGAAGATAGGCAAAAGGGTTTTGACTTAGCTAAAGAAACGCTGATGAGAGCCTGTCTCTTTAGAACGGCTGAGGATTCTTATCAATTTGTCTGGACGTATCATCACATATTGCTTGACGGATGGTGCCTTGGAATCATCCTGGATGAGCTGTTTACGATTTACGAAAAGAAACGAAAAGGCAAAGGTCTTCAATTGGAAGAGCCGAGACCGTACAGCGACTATATCAAATGGCTGGAAAGCCAGGATAAAGATGAAGCTCAGGAATATTGGGGGAAATATTTGAACGGCTATGACCAAAAGACTCTGATTCCAAAGCTTCGCACACACTCTGCATCTGCTCTATTTAAAAGAAAAGAAAAAACAATTGAATGTTCCAAAGAACTCACAAATCGCCTCATAAAACTGGCGAATCGAAATCATGTGACCATCAATACCGTTTTACAAGGCATTTGGGGCGTGATTTTAGCAAAATACAACAACAGTGAAGATGTTGTTTTTGGAACGGTTGTCTCTGGAAGAGATGCGGAGGTCGAAGGAATTGAAAAAATGGTCGGCGTCTTCATCAACACCATCCCGACCAGAGTCAGGCTTGAAAAAAACAAGCGCTTTAAAGATGTCTTAAGAAAAACGCAATCCGATGCTTTGGAAAGCAACCGCTACAATTACATGAATTTGGCGGAGGTTCAAGCGCTGACCGAATTGAAAAACGATTTGATCGATCATGTCATGGTCTTTGAAAACTATGCCGTTGATCAAAAAGCATTTGAACAGAAAAATGATGTCGGTTTTGAAATGGAGAGTGTCAGCGGAGAAGAGCAGACAAATTATAGTTTCAGCATTTCCGCAGGATTGGACGATCATTTAAAGCTATTGATCATCTATGATGAAAATGTTTATGACGAGACAATCATCAATCATATCGAAAAGCATATCACCGCAGTCGCAGAACAGGTGACGGAAGATGAAGAAAAAACATTAAGTGAAATCGATCTCGTATCAGAGGAAGAAAGAAATACCTTGTTATACGCATTCAACGATACAAAAACCGATTATCCAAAAGACAAGACGATCCATCAGCTTTTTGAAGAACAAGCGATGAAGACGCCTGATCATACAGCCGTTGTGTTCGGCAGCCAAAATATGACCTACAGAGAGCTGGACGAAAAATCAAACCAAGCGGCAAGGCTTCTCAGGGAAAAAGGCGTAGGGGCCGGCTCGATTGCGGCGCTCCTATTAGACCGATCCTTTGAGATGATCATCGGCATCATGGGGATTTTAAAAGCGGGAGGCGCATATTTGCCGATTGATCCTGAAACGCCTAAAGACAGAATCTCCTATATGCTGAAAGACACGGAGGCGGGTGTGCTGCTTACGCAAGGTGAAGCGGCAGACGAAATCGATTGCGAGGCTGAGGTCATTCATTTGGACAAGACGGCATTCGACAGATTCAGCGAAGAGCGGCTGGACGCTGTCAATGACTCCGGCGATGCCGCCTATATCATCTACACATCCGGTTCAACAGGAATGCCGAAAGGCGTGGTCGCTCCGCACTACAGTGCGGTGCGTGTCGTGCGGAACACCAACTATATTGACATCCGAACGGACGACGTCATTCTTCAGCTGTCCAACTATTCGTTCGACGGATCGATATTCGATATATTCGGAGCTCTTTTAAACGGCGCATCACTCGTCATGATTGAGAAAGAAACGGTATTGAATATCAATGAGCTGGCCGATGTGATCGAGAAAGAAAAGGTCAGCGTAATGTTCATGACGACGGCGCTGTTCAATACGCTCGCCGACATCAATATCGACTCTCTCGCCAATCTGCGAAAAATCCTGTTTGGCGGCGAAAGAATTTCGATTCCGCATGCGAAAAAAGTGCTCGACCGGGTTGGCCAGGACAAGCTGATCCATGTATACGGCCCGACGGAAAGCACGGTTTATGCGACATATTACTTCATCAATGAGATTGATGAAGCAGCGGAAACGATCCCGATCGGCAGGCCATTGGCGAATACATCGGCATTGATCATGGACGAAGACGGAAAACTTCTTCCAATCGGCGTTCCCGGTGAGCTGTGCATAGCTGGAGACGGCTTAAGCAAAGGGTATTTAAACCGGGATGAGCTCACATCGGAAACATTCATCCCGCATCCGTTTATCCCGGGAGAAAGGCTTTACAAGACGGGCGATTTGGCGAAATGGCTGCCTGACGGCAACATCGAATTTATCGGGCGGATCGACCATCAGGTGAAAATCCGCGGCTTCCGGATTGAACTCGGAGAAATCGAAAGCCAATTGGAAAAACACGAAGACATAAACGAGACGATCGTCACCGTCAGGGAAGACGGGGAAAGCCGCCCGTACATTTGCGCCTACATCACCGCAAACCGCGAGATGCCGGTTGAAGAGCTGAGAGGATTTTTGGGAGAAAAGCTGCCGGACTACATGATTCCCGCCTATTTTGTCAAACTGGACAAACTGCCGCTGACCAAAAACGGGAAAGTGAACAGAAAAGCCTTGCCGGAGCCTGACAGAACGGCAGGGGCGGAAACGGAGTATGAAGCGCCGCGAAATGAAACAGAAGAAAAGCTGGCAGCGATTTGGCGAGACATTTTAGGGGTGGAGAAGATCGGCATCAACGATCACTTCTTCGAAATCGGAGGACATTCTCTCAAAGCGGCCGCGATGGCATCAAAAATCCAGAAAGAGCTTAAGACGGAAACACCTCTGAGACAAATATTTAAAACCCCTACAATCAAAGGACTGGGAAAATATATTCGGTCAACAAAAGAAACGGTTTATTCATCCATTCAAAAGGTGGAGGAAAAAGACTGCTATCACCTTTCCTCTGCCCAAAAAAGATTATACATTCTCAATAAAATCGAAGGCAGCGGATTGTCCTATAACATACCTTTCACAATGAAAGTAAAGGGCAGCTTTGATATCCGCCGCTTTGAGAACGTGTTGAAAAACATAACGGGAAGACATGAGGCGTTTAGAACCTCCTTTTTGATGGCAGAAGGAGAGCCTGTTCAAAAGATTGAAGAAAATATTGATTTCAGCATCAAATACAGTGAATTAGGATCTTCATCCATTTCAGAAAAAATAAAAGCGTTTGTCAGGCCGTTTGATTTGGAAAAAGCGCCGCTTTTTAGAGCGGAAGTGGTAAAGGTCGATGAAAAAGAACATATCCTGCTGTTTGATATGCACCATATCATTTCAGACGGCGCTTCTATGGGCGTTCTAACAAAAGAAATTTGTGATTTATATGATGGAAAAGAATTGGAGCCGCTCAACATTCAATATAAAGATTATTCAGAATGGCAAAGAGCATTTTATCAAAAAGATGAAATAAAAAAACAGAAAAACTATTGGCTGAATGTCTTTAAAGGCGAAATCCCGGTTCTCAATATGCCGACAGATTTCCCGAGACCGCAAATGAAAAGTGTTGAAGGCGACAGAATCAGTTTTAAAGTAGACAGCGAATTGACGAAAAACCTTCATCGAATCGCCAAAGACAACGGGGTTACAATGTATATGCTTCTTCTGGCGGCCTATACGGTTCTGCTTTCAAAATATACCGGACAAGAAGATTTAATCGTCGGATCGCCGATCGAAGGAAGACAGCACCACGATCTGAAACATGTGATCGGGATGTTTGTCAATACGCTTGCGATGAGAAACTATCCAAAAGGCGAAAAGACATTCACTGAATATTTAAAAGAAGTAAAAGAGACGGCGCTCAAAGCATATGAACATCAAGATTATCAATTTGATGATCTTGTTGAACAGCTTGATGTCAATAGAGACATGAGCAGAAACCCGCTGTTTGATACAATGTTCGTCCTGCAAAATCTTGATCATGCGGATGCCGAAATAAAAGGGCTGACATTTGAAACATATGAAAGCGACGTGCATATTTCCAAATTTGACTTCACATTATCGGCAGTCGAAAAGGACGCCGGCATAGAGTTTGATTTGGAATACTGCACAAAGCTATTTAATAAAGAGACGATTGAAAAAATGTCCGAGCACTTTGTTCATGTTTTAAAGGAAATCTCCAATCATACAGACATGCCGCTGCACAAAATAGAGATGATGTCAGGCAATGAAAGAAACACGTTATTGTATCAGTTTAACGATACAAAGACAGATTTCCCAAAAAACCAAACCATTTGTCAGTTATTTGAGGAGCGTGCTGAGAAAACGCCGGACTATACAGCGGTCGTGTTTGAAGAACAAAAAATGACATATCGTGAATTAAATGAAAGGTCAAATCAATTGGCCCGGTTTTTAAGAGAAAAAGGAGTAAAACCGAATTCGGCAGTTGGCATCATGGTCGAACGTTCTCCTGAAATGATCGTTGGAATCCTGGGAATTCTGAAGGCCGGAGGCGCATATCTCCCGCTTGACCCGGCATATCCCGAAGACAGGATCAAGTACATCCTTGAAGACAGTCAAACAAAGATTCTCCTGACGCAGGATAAGCTCATAAAAGAACGGACTTCTATAAAAGATGCCGATTTTATTAAAGTAGACATTCACGACAAACAGATTGCCAAGCAAGACGCAGATCGTTTGCTTCCTGTCAATCAGAGCGGGGATCTGGCCTATATCATCTATACTTCAGGCTCCACCGGAAAACCGAAGGGTGTATTAATCGAACAAAAAGGGTTGTGCAATCTGGTTCAGGCAGTCATTGAATGGATGCATTTAAAACCGGAAAGCAGAGCGATACAATTTGCTTCTCTTTCATTTGATGCATCAGCATTTGAAATATTTCCAGCCCTTGCAGCCGGGGCGGCTTTGATTCTCGGCCGGCAAGAGGATCTGATGCCGGGACAGCCGTTAACAAGTTTTTTAAGGCATCATGAGATCACCCATGCTACGTTGCCGCCGACGGTTCTGAATGTGTTGGATGAATCTCAATTGGAGCATCTCCAAGTCATCGTATCCGCTGGTTCTGCCTGCAGCGAAGAACTTGCAAAAAGATGGTCTGACAGCAAAGTGTTTATCAATGCTTACGGGCCAACGGAAACGACTGTTTGTGCAACGGCGGGGGTTTACAGAGGAACCGGCCGCCCTCATATCGGCAGTCCGATTGCAAATACAAAAGTATATGTATTGGATCAACATCAGCAGCCCGTCCCGACAGGCGTTGTGGGAGAGCTGTGTGTCGGCGGAATCAGTCTGGCCCGCGGATATTTAAATCAACCGGAACTGACCGCTGAAAAGTTTATTCCAAATCCATTGATATCGGAAGAAAGACTGTACCGGACAGGAGATCTGGCCAGATGGCTGCCTGATGGAAATCTCGAGTTTTTAGGAAGAATAGACCATCAGGTGAAAATTCGCGGATACCGGATTGAACTCGGCGAGATCGAGAATCAATTGCTCAAGCATGACAATATCGAAGAAGCGGCCGCCATATCCAGGACTGACGACGCCAATAACCATTATTTGTGTGCTTATATCGTCTCCAAAAAAGAATTGACGGCAACCGAGGTTAGCGAATGGCTGGAAAAAGAGCTTCCTCATTATATGATTCCGGCTTATTTTGTCAGACTTGATCAGCTGCCGCTCACCTCAAACGATAAAGTTGATCGAAAAGCACTGCCTGAACCTGCCAGGCATGTCGGCACAGGAGCGGAGTATGAACCGCCGCGGAATGAAACAGAGGCAAAGCTTGTCGACATTTGGAGGGATGTGCTCGGCGCAGAGGACATAGGCATCAACCATCATTTCTTTGCAGCAGGGGGAGATTCGATTAAGGCGCTGCAAATCGTATCAAGACTCTCAAGACTTGACCTGAAGCTTGAAATGAAGGATTTGTTTGCGAATCCTAAAATCAGGGATCTAAGCAAATATGTCAAAAAGCAAAATGAGCGGCAAAAAGCTTATGAAATGGTTGAAGGACAAACAGAGTTAACACCGATTCAAAAATGGTATTTTACAAATAACAAAGAAGAGCTCGACCACTTCAACCAGTCCTTTATACTCTTTAGAAAAGACGGCTTTGATGAAAACTGCGTAAGAATGGCCTTCAATAAAATATTGGGGCACCACGATGCGTTAAGGATGATATATGAAGAAAAAAACGGGACCGTCATTCAATATAACAGAGACTATCAGGAAAACCTTTTCGATCTGAATGTATATGATGTGAGAGGGCTTGGTCATAAATCGGAAAAGATTCATGAGCTGGCGACTAGCATTCAAAAAAAATCATCCATTGAAAAAGGGAAGCTGGTTAACCTCGCCATCTTTCAAACAGATGAGGGCGACCATCTGCTCATTGTCATCCACCACCTTGTCGTTGACGGTGTATCGTGGAGAATTCTATTCGAGGACTTCGACATATTGTACAGCCAGGCATTAAAAGGTGAAACGCTCGAAGTCGGATACAAAACGGATTCCTATCAGGACTTCGCCCGCCGATTAAAGGCGTATGCCGGCAGCCGCCGATTACTGAATGAGGCGGAGTACTGGCGGAATATCGCAAAGGCTGAAGTCCCATTCATGCCTCAAAACCAAACATTAAAAAGGGATATATTCGCCAACAGCACGACACTAAGCATCACGCTGGACAAACAAACGACAGCGAGCCTGCTGAGAAAAACGAACAGAGCTTACAACACGGAAATCAATGATATTTTGTTGACGGGATTATTATCCGGAATCAGGGACATCACCGGCGAAAACAAGCTAAAGGTCATGATGGAAGGCCACGGCAGGGAAGACATTCTGGAAGGCGCTGATATCAGCAGAACGGTGGGCTGGTTTACGACGATGTATCCAGTGCTCCTCGATTTGGGGGATGAAAAAGGAATCTCTCAACATATAAAAATGGTCAAAGAAACGTTGCGAAAAATACCGAATAAGGGAATAGGCTATGGAATATTAAAATATTTAGCCGAAGATCCAGATTTCATGAATGAAGAAAAAGCCAAGATTTCTTTCAACTATTTAGGCGAAATCGATTCGGACATTAATCGCGGCGAATTTTCAGGGTCAAACTTTTCTGAAGGCGAAAGCATCGGCGGGAAAATTTCAAGGAGCCATTCAATTGAAATCAACTCCATCATCATCAACCATGAGCTGGTGATTCATACAACCTTTAATCCGTTAGAATACACAAAAGATACGATCAGCCGACTGAATGAAACATATAAAGAAAGCCTTGAAAAAATCATTGACCACTGCACAAATCAAGCGGAAAGTGAAAGGACGCCGTTTGACTACGGAGATACAAACATCAGTTTAGACGAACTTGAAGAAATAAAGGGCAAATACAAAGACGCCCGAATTGAAAAAATCTATCCGCTGGCCAATATGCAAAAGGGAATGCTGTTTCATGCCATCGAGGATCAAACATCAAGTGCATATTTTCAGCAGACGGTTATGGATATTGAGGGATATGTTGATCCAGACATCCTTGAGAAAAGCTTTAATGAGATCGTGAAAAGACATGAAATATTAAGGGCTTCCTATGAGTATGAAATCGTTGAGGAACCGAGACAAATTATCATTGAAAATCGGAAAATAGATTTTTACTATTATGGTATCGAGAACAGCGCCTCTCCTCAAAAAGGTGTGGTCATTGAAAAATATATCAATGAAGATCGGGATAAAGGCTTTGACTTAAGCAAAGATGTGCTCATGAGAGTTTATTTGATTAAAACAGACCGCGGATCATACCAACTGATATGGAGCCATCATCATATTTTATTGGACGGCTGGTGCCTGGGCATTATCATCGGCGAGCTGTTTGCCGTCTACGAAAAAATGATCAAAGGCGAAGCCCTCCAGTTAAAGGAACCGAAGCCGTACAGCGATTATATTCAATGGCTGGAAAGACAAGATAAAGAAGAGGCCCGTCAATACTGGCAAAAATATTTGGCAGGATATGAGGAACAGGCGCAAATTCCAAAGTTCAAGAAAGGGAAAAAGAACAGCCCGTATGACAGACAAGAAAAAGTCATCAGCTTTTCAAAGCAGCTTACAAATCAAATGAAGCAATTGGCCGGCAAAAACAGCGTAACCCTTCATACGGTGCTTCAGACGATCTGGGGTCTTATTTTAACGAAATATAACAATATAGAAGATGTAGTGTTTGGAACAGTCGTATCGGGAAGGGAAGCAAAAGTAGACGGAATAGAAGACATGATCGGACTGTTTATCAACACCATCCCGACAAGAATCAGGTTCAATCAAAATGCGGGATTTAACGATGTCCTCAAAATAGTGCAGGCAGAAGCGATCGAAAGCAATGGCTACAACTATATGAATCTTGCTGAAGTCCAGGCTTTGAGCAGCTTGAAAAAAGATCTGATCGACCATATTCTTGTGTTTGAGAACTATGAAGTGGATGATCAGCTTTTGGAGCAGAACCAAATGGAGACGGGTTTTGAAGTCAAAGCGATCAGCGCTGCAGAACAAAGTAATTACAGCTTTAGCATGTCAGCAACACCTGGTGAAGAGCTGACTTTGGCATTAACATATGACGGAAATGTCTATGACGAGGACACCATCGATAACATCGGAAACCATATCAAAAGAGTCGTTGAGCAAGTGGTGGCAAATGAAAATACGAAAATAAGCGAAATAGATATCCTGGCGGAAAAAGAAAGAAGGACGCTCTTGTACGATTTTAATGATACGAGCGCCGCTTATCCAAAAGATAAAACGATCCAGCAATTGTTTGAAGAACAAGCAGAACGGACGCCTGGCCATATGGCGGTTGTATTTGAAGAAGAGAAGCTGACTTACAGAGAATTGAATGCCAGAGCAAACCGGCTAGCGCATGTCCTGCGGGAAAAAGGTGTCCGCCCTGATGATATTGTAGGAGTGATGATGGAACGTTCTGCCGGCATGATCGTCGCTATGCTTGGCATTCTAAAAGCAGGCGGCGCATATCTGCCAATCGATCCGGATTATCCGGAAGAACGGATTCGGTACATGCTTGAAGACAGCGGGACGGGGATTTTGCTGATTCATTCGGAGACGTTTTGCCCGAAATCTTTCTCCGGAATCTTGTTAGACATAGATGATCTGAACGCGGATGAGCCGGCAGATGCGAAAAATCCCAAACCGGTCAATCAGCCGGAAGACACCGCTTATATCATCTATACGTCAGGAACGACGGGCAAGCCGAAGGGCTGTATGATCGAGCACCGAAATGTGGTCCGCTTGCTGGTGAACGAAAAGCAGCAGTTTGACTTCAATGATCGTGATGTATGGACGATGTTCCACTCCTACTGCTTCGACTTCTCGGTATGGGAAATGTATGGCGCTCTGCTTTATGGCGGAAAAGTTGTGGTTGTACCGAAATATACTGCGAAAGACAGCAGGGCTTTCCTTAAGCTGCTAAGGGAAAACATGGTGACGGTGCTGAACCAGACTCCGACCGCTTTCTCTAAGCTTGTGAACGAAGAATGCAGGCATCCGGAGGCGCAGCTTCACATCCGCTACGTGATTTTCGGGGGAGAGGCGCTGAATCCTTCGATGTTGAAGCCGTGGCGTCATAAGTACCCGCAGACAAGGCTGATTAATATGTATGGCATTACGGAGACGACCGTGCACGCTACATTTAAAGAAATGACAAAACAAGATATTGAAACGAATGTGAGCAATATCGGCTGTCCGATTCCGACGCTGACCTGTTATATTTTTGATAGCCGGCGGAAACTGGCGCCGATCGGAGCGCCCGGAGAGCTGTACATCGCAGGGGAAGGCCTGGCGCGCGGATACGTAAACAAACCTGACCTCACCGCTGAGAAATTTGTTTCAAACCCGTTTGTTCAGGGGGAAAGAATGTACCGTACGGGAGATCTTGCAAGGTTTCTGCCTGACGGGAGCATCGAATATTTAGGAAGAATCGATCACCAAGTCAAGATACGCGGATACAGAATCGAACTTGGGGAAATAGAAAACCGATTGCTTACATTTGAAAGCATTCAGCAAGCCGCAGTTATAGCAAGAGAAGATCAAGACGGCGGCAAATACCTTTGTGCATACATCGCTTTAGAAAAAGCATCAAGCATTTCAGATATCAGAACATTTTTGTTAAGAGAACTTCCGGAATATATGGTTCCGCAGTACTTTGTCAAGCTTGATCAACTGCCGCTTACAGCCAACGGGAAAATCGACAGAAAAGCGCTGCCGGAGCCGGATGGCCGCGCGGGTGCTCAAGCTGAATATGAAGCGCCGAGACATGCAGCGGAAGAAAAACTTGTCTCGATTTGGGAGGACGTTTTAGGGGTCGAAAAAATCGGGATCAGCGACAATTTCTTTGAGCTCGGCGGACATTCTCTTAAAGCTGCGGCTTTGGCTGCAAAAATGCATAAAGAACTGAAGATTGAAGTGCCTTTACGACAACTATTCGAAACACCGACAATAAAAGATCTCGGAGCATATATCGATTCAACGAAAGAAAGCCCTTATGCGTCCATAACGAAAGTGGAAGATAAAGAATATTACAGCTTGTCATCGTCACAAAGAAGGCTGTATATCCTCAACCAGATCGAAGGCGGCGGCACTTCTTACAACATGCCTTTCGTCATGAAAATTGAAGGTCATTTTGATGTGCATCGGTTTGAAGAGGCTTTTCAACAATTGATTCAAAGACATGAGGCCTTGAGGACGTCGATATTGATGGCAGACGGCGAACCTGTGCAGAAGATCGAAAAAGACATCGATTTTAAAGTGAAGTACGGCCAACTGGGAACAGAGCGGCTGGAAGAGAAAATCAAATCGTTCATCAGACCGTTTGACCTCGAAAAAGCGCCGCTTCTAAGAACGGAACTATTAAAAGTGAATGATGACGAACATATTATGATGTTCGATATGCATCATATCATATCAGACGGCGTATCACTGGCCGTTTTCACACAAGAGCTGGCCGAGTTATATGAGGGGAAACAACTGCCGCCGTTGCCGATTCAGTACAAAGATTTTTCAGAATGGCAAAAGCAATTTTACCAAAAGGATGAGATCAAAAAGCAGGAAGACTACTGGCTGAATGTCTTTCAAGA
Source organism: Bacillus swezeyi (assembly GCF_001969815.1). Lineage (GTDB taxonomy): Bacteria > Bacillota > Bacilli > Bacillales > Bacillaceae > Bacillus > Bacillus swezeyi. The sequence goes on from NZ_MRBK01000003.1 coordinate 35,492, forward strand.
TGAAGTGCCGGTCCTGAACTTGCCGACCGATTATCAAAGGCCGCAAAAACGCCATTTTGAAGGGGATATCTTTGAGTTTGAAATAGACGGTGAAACGTCCGCGAAGCTAAAGAAGCTGGCGAGAGAAACTGGCGTCACGATGTACATGCTGCTTTTAGCGGGCTACACAACACTGCTTTCTAAATATACCGGTCAAGACGATATCATCGTTGGCTCACCGATTGCGGGAAGACACCACAGCGATTTGAAACATGTCATCGGCATGTTTATCAATACACTTGCGATGAGGAATTTTCCAAAAGGCGGCATGCTATTTACCGATTATTTAAAAGAGGTAAAAGAAACGGCGCTGAAAGCGTACGAAAATCAGGACTATCAATTTGACGAACTGGTTGAAAAACTGGATGTAAAACGGGATATGAGTAGGAACGCGCTGTTTGATACAATGCTCGTTCTGCAAAACTTTGACAGTGATGAATTTGACATAGAAGGCCTAAAATTTAAACCGCTTCAAACAGATATGCAAATATCAAAATTTGATTTAACGCTCACAGCTGCTGAAACAGATGATGATATTCAATGCGTTCTCAATTACTGCACAAAACTATTTAAGAGGACAACCATTAAAAGAATGGCAGGGCACTTTATCCATATACTAAAAGAAATAGCAAACCGTCCTGATATGCAATTAAACGAGATCAATATGCTGTCAAAAGAAGAAATGAATACGCTTCTCACTAAGCATCACGGGAAACAAGCTGATTATCCAAAGGATAAAACCGTTCATGAGCTATTTGAAGAGCAGGCTGAGCAAACGCCTGACAAAACCGCAGTCGTGTTTGAGGATAGAAAGCTCACGTATAGGGAACTAAATGAAAGATCAAATCAATTGGCGAGACTTTTGAGAGAAAAAGGAGCCGGAGCCGGTGCAGCCGTCGGCATCATGATTGAACCATCGCTTGAGATGATTGTGTCCATGATGGCGGTGCTGAAGGCCGGAGCGGCATATTTGCCAATAGATACGGAGCAGCTGTCCAAACGGACAAATGAGATTTTACAAGATAGTGCGGCGAAGATATGGCTGGTCAAAGGCTCTGTCATGGAGAACGTCATCTTCCATGGAGAAGTCGTCAATGTTGAAGACAGCAGCATCTATGCAAAGGATTCGTCAAACCTGTCCGCATGCAGTGCAGCTGAAAACAATGCATATATCATTTACACATCAGGTTCCACAGGAAAACCAAAAGGGGTTTTTGTCAGACATTACAATGTGGTGAACTACACAGCGTGGTTTATAAAGGAAGCGGGCCTGAAAGAAAACGATAAAGCATTGCTTGTGTCTTCCTATGCATTTGATTTGGGCTATACGGGCATATTCTCAGCTCTTTTAAGCGGAAGCGAACTGCACATCGCAAGAAAAGCAGTTTATTCAAATGCCCATCGAGCACTCAAATATATGAAAGAAAATGAGATCACTTATCTGAAATTGACGCCGTCTCTGTTTCATATTTTGGTCAATGATCCGAGCTTCTCTGCCGAAAATCATTGCGAAAAACTCAGGCTGGCTGTTTTGGGCGGAGAAATGATCAATACGCGGGATGTAGAGGCGTTTTACAAGCAATATCCAAATGGTGTGATCATGAACCATTACGGGCCTACGGAAACGACAATCGGATCGGTCTTTAAGGTGATCGACCCGGAGCGGCTTCAATCTTTCAAAGCGTCTCCGGTCATCGGCACGCCGATTCATAATACGAAGGCATATGTCTTGGATCAAAACATGAAACTGCTTCCGGAAGGTGTATTCGGAGAGCTGTGCATCACAGGAGATGGAGTGGCAGGCGGCTATGTGAACAGACCTGATGTAACGGCTGAAAAATTCGTCGAAAATCCGTTTGAACAAAATGAAAGAATGTACCGGACAGGGGATCTGGCCAGAAGGTTAAGCGATGGAAACATCGAACTTTCAGGCCGGATCGACACCCAAGTGAAGGTGAGGGGCTACAGAATAGAAACGGAAGAGATTAAAAACAGGCTATTAACACATGAAAAGATAAGGGAAGCCTTCATCGCTGTAAAAGAAGCTGAGGAAGGCAGCAGACAGCTTTGCGCCTATTTTACAGCAGATGTGAGAGTGACATTCGAAGACATCAGATCTTATCTGAAAAATGAGCTTCCTGACTATATGATTCCGTCCTATTTTGTCCAGATTGAACACATGCCGCTGACCGCCAACGGAAAGATCGACATGGCCGCACTGCCTGAACCGGAGCTGAGCACAGAGGCCGAATATGAAGCACCGCGGAACCTTACAGAAGAACAGCTGGTCATGGTATGGAAAGAAGTGCTGGGAGTCGAAAATCTAGGGATCACGCATCACTTTTTTGCAGCGGGCGGCGACTCCATCAAAGCGCTGCAGATTATTTCAAGATTATCAAGAGAAGGCATTACACTTGAAATGAAAGATTTATTTGCAAATCCGCAAATTAAGTCTTTAAGCAAATATGTCAAGGCCGAAACAGGCAAGACGGCATCCTATGAAACGGTTCAAGGCGAGGTCCTGCTGACGCCAATTCAACAAGAATACTTCACACGGAACAAAACGGACAGAAACCACTATAACCACGCTGTCATGCTGTTTAGAAAAAGCGGATTCAACGAGGACATTGTCAAACGTATATTTGGAGAAATCGTAAAGCATCACGATGCACTGCGGATGGTGTATAAAGAAGAAAACGGAAAAGTTCTGCAATATAACCAAGGGCCGGACAGCAATCAGTTGGATTTATTCGTTTATGATGTCTCACATGAAAAAGAGCTTTATCAAAAGGTTCATCAATTGGCAACAGAGCTCCAGCATAGCATCGACATCAAACGCGGCCCTCTAGTGAAACTGGCGATATTCAAAACGAATGAAGGAGACCATCTTTTGATCATCATCCATCATCTCGTGATCGACGGGATCTCCTGGAGAATTTTATTTGAAGATTTGGCGCTGGGGTACAGCCAATTATTAAACGGAAGAAAAGTCGAATTCTATCCAAAAACGGCTTCCTATCAAGAATATGCACGACAAATGACGAAGTATTCGCAAACTGAAAAGCTGCTGAAAGAAAAGAATTATTGGAGCCAGACATTGCAAGAAGACATCGAATTTTTAGAAATGAATGAAGATGCCGGCATCTTCAAATTTGAGGACAGCCAGACATTAAATACACAACTTGGGGAAGAAGAAACAAGGCAGCTTTTAAGAGAAACAAATCAAGCTTATCATACCGAAATCAACGATATTTTGATCACAGCGCTTTTGATTGCGGCAAGGGATATGACAGGTCAAAACAAGTTAAGAATCAGCATGGAAGGGCATGGACGAGAAAAGGTTGGAGACGGCATCGATATCAGCAGAACAGTAGGCTGGTTCACATCAAAATATCCGGTATTGATCGATTTAGGAGAAGAAACAGATATTTCCAAAAATATCAAAGTGGTCAAAGAGCATTTGAGAAAAGTGCCAAATAAAGGAATAGGATACGGGATATTAAAATATTTAACTAGAGACCCAGACATCATAAAAGGTGCGGCATCTCCAATTTTGTTTAATTATTTAGGACAGCTTGATGAAGATATCAACAGCAAAGCGTTTTCTTCTTCGCCGCTGTCACCGGGAGAAGTGATCGGAAACGGCATCATAAGAGAACACCCGATGGAAATAAATGCAGTCGTGTTGAATGGACAGCTAATCATTCAAACGACATATCATACAAGAGCATACAATGAAGACATCGTCAAAACCTTTACAGAAAAATATAAAGAAGCCCTTAAAACGGTGATCACTCACTGCGTTTATCAAGAAGAAGCGGAAAAAACGCCGTCCGATTATGGAGATAAGAACATCAGCATATCTCAGCTGGAGGAAATCAAGCTGAAATATAAAGGGATGGAAATCGAAAAAATATATCCGCTCGCAAACATGCAGAGAGGCATGCTGTTCCATGCGCTTGAAGACGCGGAATCCAAAGCGTATTTTGAACAAATGGCAATAGACATTAAAGGATATATAGACGAAAAGATATTTGAAGAAAGCTTCAATGACATCATGGCTAGACACGAAATCCTGAGGGCTTCGCTTGAGTATGAAATAACGGAAGAACCAAGAAATATTGTCATTAGGGACAGAAAGATCAATCTTTACTATCTTGATTTAAGACATCAAAGTCCCGGTCAACGCGAGCTGACGATTCAAAAATATCTCAAAGCAGACAGGGTGAAAGGTTTTCATTTAAGCAGAGAAGCATTAATCAGAGCGGCGTTGATGAGAACCTCAGAGGACAGCTATACATTCATATGGACAAACCACCACATCCTGCTTGACGGCTGGTGCCGGGGGATTATTCTTGGAGAGCTGTTCCGCATTTATCACAGAAAAGCAGCAGGCCAGCAGCATCAGCTTGAAGAGGCAAGACCGTACAGCGATTATATTAGGTGGCTGGAGGAACAGGACAAAGAAGCCGGAAAAGCCTATTGGAAAAAATATTTATCAGGTTTTGCCGAAAAATCGCAAATTTCGGTATTGGAAAACAAATCTGGAAATGGTGAGTATCACAGAAAAGAAACGGCAATTGAATTCTCAACAGAATTGACCAGTCAAATCACACAGCTTGCAAATCGCAACAGTGTAACCTTCCATACGGTGCTGCAAAGCATTTGGGGCATTTTGCTGGCAAAATACAACCAAATGGAAGACGTGGTATTCGGAACCGTCATCTCTGGCAGGGATGCGAATGTAGCCGGTATAGAAAAAATGGTCGGGCTTTTCATCAACACAATACCGACAAGAATCAAAATGGAAAAAAATAAAAGCTTCAGGGACATCATAAAGAAAGTTCAAGAAGAAGCTTTAGAAAGCGGCAAATATAACTACATGAACTTGTCGGAAGTGCAGTCGCTCAGCGAATTAAAAAGAGATCTGCTGGACCATGTCATGATTTTCGAGAATTATGCGGTTGATAAGAGCGCCTTTGAATCTGTTGAAAAAGGCGGACCGGAGTTTGTTTTTGAAGAAATACACACTGAAGAACAAACAAATTACGGATTCAATATTGTGGCAGTTCCAGGCGACCGTTTGGTCATCAAATTCACTTATGACGGAAATGCATATCATGATCAAGTCATCAACAACATCAAAGAACACCTCCAGCATGTGATGGAACAGGTTGTCCGGAATGAAGATCAAACATTGAACGAAATCACGATCCTTTCGGAAAAAGAAAGAAACAGGCTGCTGTACGAATTGAATGAGACAAAGAGAGATTATCCGAAAGATAAGACCATTCACCAGCTATTTGAAGAACAAGCCGAGAGAACCCCTGAGCTTCCTGCGGTTGTGTCTGACAATGACAAGCTGACGTATCGTGAGCTAAATGAAAAATCAAACCAGCTCGCAAGACATCTGAGGGAAAAAGGGGTCAAATCGGACACGATTGTTGCCATCAAGGCAGAACGCTCACCGGAAATGATGATCGGGATTATGGGGATATTAAAAGCCGGAGGAGCCTATCTGCCGATTGATCCTGATTATCCGAAAGAGCGAATCAAGTATATGCTGGAAGACAGCGGTGCGGATATCATCCTTCTGGACAACGAGAAGGGCCTGAGCGGGCCACGGCAAGAAGCCGTCTATTTAGACGGAGACTTCAGCGCCTATCCTGCCGATCAGCTGGAACCAGCCAGCGACGCCGACAGTCTCGCCTATATCATCTACACGTCTGGATCTACAGGCAAACCGAAAGGGACGATGATCAGGCAAAGAGGATTAGTCAATTATATCGCGTGGGCTGATCAAGTATATGTTCAGGGTGATAAGCTCGATTTTGCCCTCTACTCATCAGTTGCGTTTGATTTGACGGTGACATCTATCTTTACACCTTTAATCTCAGGCAATAAAGTGATTGTCTATCAAGAGAGCGATGATAGCGAACCGATCATCAGAAAAGTATTCCAAGACAAAAAAGCCGGGATTGTAAAATTAACCCCGTCGCATTTAAGCCTGGTAAAAGATATAGATGGCCGCGGCTCCAGCATCAAGCGGCTGATCGTGGGCGGAGAAGATTTAAAATCTGAATTGGCCAAAGAAATCACTGAGAAATTCCAGCACAAGATTGAGATTTATAACGAATACGGGCCTACTGAAACAGTTGTCGGCTGCATGATTTATCAATATGACGCCGGACGAGATCGCCATGTATCTGTTCCTATCGGCAAGCCGGGTCAGAATGTCCAGCTTTACATTCTGGACGCCCAGCAAGAAGTGCAGCCGATCGGAATTGCCGGAGAGCTGTATATTGGCGGAGATGGAGTGGCAAAAGGCTATCTGAACAAACCGGAGCTCACGTCAGAAAAATTCCTGCCAAATCCGTTTTTGCCTGGTGAAAGGATGTATCGGACAGGAGACCTCGCAAGGCTGAGACCGGATGGGAATATAGAGTTTTTAGGCCGGGTCGACCACCAAGTCAAGATACGGGGCTATCGCATCGAGCTTGGCGAAATAGAAAATCAATTATTAAGGCACCTGGATATCGAAGATGCAGCAGTTGCCGCAAAAACAGATCACAACAACGATCCATATCTTTGTGCATACGTCGTTTTACAAAGAGACATCACACAGGCAGCAATAAAAGAGTTTTTAGCAAAAGAGCTTCCGGAATATATGGTGCCGTCCCATGTACTGAAGCTTGATGAATTGCCGCTTACGCCTAACGGTAAAGTGGATTTGAAGGCACTTCCTGAGCCTGATGTAAATCTGGGTGCGGCAATAGAATACGAGCCTCCAAAACATGCGCTCGAAGAAAAGATGGCCCGCATCTGGGAAGATATTTTGAATATCAAACCGATCAGCATCAATGCCAATTTATTCGATATCGGGGCCAACTCTTTACATGTCATGTCATTTGTTTCAAGACTATATGCAGATCTGGGCTTCAGAGTCCCGTTTAAGGACATTTTCTCCAAGCCGTCCATTAAACAGCTGTCGGGCTTTTTGAAAAATGCACAAGAATTGCTAAAAGACTATACAGATGATTGTATTCAGCTGAGCGGTGCGGAAGAAGGCAGCAAAAAACTGTTCTGCTTCCCGCCGGCCGCTTCGATGGGCATCGCCTACATGGGCTTGGCGAAACATTTGGAACAGTATTCAGTTTACAGCTTCAACTTCATCCAATCCGAAAATAGGATTGAAAAGTATGCAGACATCATCAAACATATTCAAGGAGATGGGCCATATACGTTAATGGGATATTCGTCGGGAGGAGTACTGGCATTTGACGTAGCAAAAGAATTGAACCGGCAGGGATATGAAGTTGAAGATTTGATCATCATCGATTCAAGATACCGTACAGAAGCGGAGAAGCATCAGTACACAGAGGAGGAGTACAGGAAGGAGATCTATCAAACATTTGATCTTGAGAAATATGAAGATTTAGAGAAATTGATGAGCGACTATTTAGTTGAATTGATTATGAAGTCTTATTTATATGTCCAAAATGCGGTGACAACCGGCACAATTGACGGAAATATAAGCTATATCAAATCGGTGAAAGACCGGCAGGATGAACAGATCATGATGTGGGAAAAAGCGGCGGCCAAGACATTTACAGTCATGCAAGGAGCCGGAGAACACATGCAGATGATATCCAAATCCCATCCTGAAATTCTTGAAAAAAACGCAAAATTAATTCATGACATCATCAATAAGACTGTCAGAATTTAAGCAAAAAGGCATCCTTCCGGGATGCCTTTGCTTTTCCCGAACAAATCAACTCTCTGCTATAATGGAAAGCAAAGAAAAGAGAGGAAATACTTCAAAAAACAAGCAGCGGTCTGTGCCGCAAATGATGACATCGATCAAAAGAGGGTAGACATATAGATGGAATTCGAAGAAACCAAAACATAAAGCGGGTGAAACCATGGAAGCCATACGAGTGCTCATAGCCGATGATGAAAAAGAAATCAGAGATTTATTGAAAACCTATTTAAAAAGAGAGTGGTATGAGGTAGATGCGGCAGTTGACGGGGAAGATGCTCTAAGGCTGTTTGAACAGAACCATTACCACCTGATCATATTAGATTTGATGATGCCTAAGATCGACGGAATAGAAGTATGCAGAAGAATAAGGAGTCATACGAATGTTCCGATCCTGATGCTGACCGCCAAAGACCTTGAAGGCGATAAAATATTAGGGCTGTCGATGGGTGCTGATGATTATATTACAAAGCCTTTCAGCATGAACGAAGTTCTGGCACGGATCAAAGCTCTGCTGAGGCGCTTTTTAGTTCTCGGCAGTGAGAGCCGCACCGATGAAAAATCGCTGATTCAATTTAAAGGATTAACCATTGATTTGAAAAAATATACGGTCACGGCTGAAGGGCGGGAGATCTCGCTTACAGCGAAGGAATTTGAACTGCTGAAGTTTTTCGCCGCAAATCCGGGCCAGGTATTCACGAAGACGCAGCTGTTTCGAAACGCTTGGGGCAATCAATACATAGAAGATGATAATACAGTCATGGTGCATATCAGAAAGCTCAGAAAAAAAATAGAATCTGACCCTTCTGATCCTCAGTTTATTCAGACTGTGTGGGGCATCGGCTATAAGTTTGTAGGTGAGAAAGATGCTGAATGATAAAAAGATACTCCTTCTCATCCTGCAATTTGCAGCGGCTGCGGCGCTTTTATTCACTAATACCGGCTCTTTCGGGATGTTCAGTGTTATATTGTTTATTTTTCTATTCGGGAGCACCGCACTTTTATTCGTCTCAAGGCTTCGTTTTATCAGCCATTTAAAATGGATTGATGCCGAGCTGAAGCGCGTGGCAGACGGGAATGTAAGTAGAAGGCTGCTTGCCAAAGACAACCGGTTATTCAATGAAATCATTTTTTCGATGAATGAATTGATTGAACAGCTTGAAAAAGTGCAAATCAACGCCGCCAAATCAGAAACGGCGAGAAAAAGACTGCTGTCTAACATTTCCCACGATATCCGGACGCCGCTTACATCTATTATTGGCTATGTAGATGCTTTAAAAGACGGGGTAGCTTCTTCTGAAGAAGAAAAGCAGGAATATCTTCAGATTATTTCTAAAAAATCCAACAGCTTAAAGCAATTGATCGACGAAATCTTTAACATGGCAAAACTGGATGCAAATGAAATCCAATTGAATACCGATTCCTTTGACTTTGCTGAAATCGTTCGGGAAACGCTGATAGACTTTTTACCTGAACTGAAAAAACAGGATATTGAATTGGAAGTTCAGATTCCGGATAAAAAGTGTTTAGTCATGGCGGATCGGCTGAGTCTGATCCGCGTGATAGAAAATATCGTGAAAAACGGCGTCCATTATGGAAAAGAGGGGAAGGTGCTGGGAATCGAGCTGACAGAATCAGAGCATGAATATCAGCTTCTGATCTGGGATCAGGGACCGGGAATTCCGGAAGGCGATCTTGAACATGTGTTTGAAAGAATGTATCGAAGAGACCGCTCGAGAAGCCTTGATGACGGCAGCGGTTTAGGACTTGCTATCGCCAAATCCCTAATCGAAAAAAACCGCGGAAGCATCTGGGCGGAAAGTGTCCCTTGGAAAAAAACGACTTTTGGTTTTTCACTTCCTAAACAAAACCATCGCCATTCATTTAAGAAATAATTAAGAATTGGTTAAGGAGGAATTAAATCCTTCTGTTTATGATGTAACTATAAGGTTGGTGAAAGCGAGTGAACCAGTTGAGCACAATCATAAAAACGACGAATCTCACGAAAATGTACGGGTCGCAAAAATCTGTAGATCACCTTAATATAAACGTAAAACAAGGAGATATATACGGTTTTTTAGGCCGAAACGGCGCTGGCAAGACAACGACAATCAGAATGCTGCTGGGATTGATCAAACCCACCCATGGGCAGATTGAGATTTTTGGAGAGAACTTTTTCAAGAATAAAAAAGACATTTTAAGGAGAATCGGCTCCATTGTTGAAGTCCCGGGTTTTTATGCAAATTTGACAGCGAGGGAAAACCTATTGATCAACGCGAAGATCATCGGTGTCCACAAAAAAAATGCGATCGATGAAGTATTGGAAATCGTGGGGCTGCATAATGAAACGAAAAAGCTCGTCGGCAAATATTCCTTGGGAATGAAACAAAGATTAGGGATTGCAAGAGCCCTGCTTCACTATCCGGAGCTGCTGATATTAGACGAACCGACAAACGGCTTGGATCCGATCGGCATCAAGGAAATGAGAATGCTCATTCATTCCTTGGCCAAAGAAAGAAACATCACGATCTTCATTTCAAGCCACATATTATCTGAAATCGAACAGCTCGTCGATCATGTTGGGATCATTCACGAAGGAAAGCTGCTTGAAGAAACCCCTTTTGATCATCTTAGGGAAAAAAACCGCAAATATCTTGAGTTTCAATTATCCGATCAAAATAAAGCGGCCGTTCTGATGGAACAGCATTTTGATATTCACGACTATGAAGTTCACCAGGACGGAATCATCCGGGTCTATTCCCATTTGGGTCAGCAGGGGAGGCTCAATAAAATGTTTGTCGAAAACGGCATCGAAGTATTGAAGATTACGATGAGCGAGGACAGTCTTGAGGACTACTTCGTGAAATTGATAGGGGGCGGGACGATTGGTTAATTTGCTATACACGGAACTGCTGAAGCTTAAGCGTTCACAGATGTTTTTAGTCAGCATTCTGGGAGCGGCGGCAGCCCCTTTCATTTGTTTTATATCGTCTTTAGCCAAGAAAGCCAAGTACCCTGATGTACCCATTCGATTCAGCGAGACTTTTTCCGATACCAACCTGTATATTGTCCTGCTGATCGGAGTCCCTTTATACGGCGTTATTACTTCGTATTTATTCAATAGGGAATATACTGAAAGCACGCTGAAGAATCTATTAACGATTCCTGTTTCAAGAATCAGCCTCATTGTCAGCAAATTGGTTCTGTTGTTTATTTGGATCATGATGCTGACTTTAATCGCTTGGGTTCTGACCTTTTTGTTTGGACTGGCCGGACAGTTTGAAGGGCTGAGATTCCAGGTTCTGCTAGAATCGTTTATACAATTTATCATCGGAGGCGCTCTTCTCTTTTTCCTGATCACGCCGATTATATTTGTCACGCTGCTGTTTAAAAATTATGTGCCCACTATTATATTTACGATCATTATTTCAATGGTCAGCATTATGGTGTATGGTACGGAATACAGTGCATTATTCCCTTGGTCAGCAGTATGGGTGATAGCTGCCGGTACCTTCTTTCCGGAGTATCCGCCAGAATATTCTTTTATCAGTGTTTCTGCTGCAGCTATTCTTGGATTACTCGCGACGATTGTTTACTTTAAGAAGATCGATATTCATTGATATGGCGTATAGGGAGTTTGCAATGATGCGACCTGCAAATTCCTCTTGTCACCCTTGTTGTAACTTTCCGGTTTTACATATATGACATTCGATAAAGCGCGGGAGTGAATGATCAGTGGCCTTTCTGCGCGGTTGAAATGGATATATTTTCTATAAAAGTTTAAAAAAGGAGATGTGGAAATGTCTTTTTCAGAGCTGAATATTGATGTTTTTCGTGCCATTAATGATTTAGGAAAAGAGTATTCAATGTTTAATCCAGCTGTTTATTTTCTGGCGGAATACATGATGTATATTTTCGCGCTGGGTCTTGTGGTTTATTGGTTGACCCGAACCACCAAAAACAGACTGATGGTTATCTATGGAGTCATCTCATTTGTGATTGCTGAGATTCTCGGGAAAATCGCCGGCTCTCTTTATTCGAACTACCAGCCCTTTGCAGAACTTCCGCATGTCAATCAGCTGATTGAACATGAAATTGATAATTCGTTTCCGAGCGACCATACGATTTTATTTTTTTCAATCTGTTTTTTATTCTTCTTATTCTACAAGAAGACGGGATGGCTGTGGCTTGTACTCGCTTTCGCCGTAGGGGTTTCCCGGATTTGGTCAGGCGTCCACTATCCTTTCGATGTGGCGGCCGGAGCTCTCTTAGGAGTTTTATCAGCCCTGTTTGTATTCTGGACAGCACCAAAGCTGGCGTTTATCAACCAATTGCTTGCTCTTTATGAAAAGGGAGAACAGCGGATATTTCCTTCCAAAAATAAATCCAATGATAAATCGAAAAACTTTTAAGCATTAGGCTGCCCGGTTTTCTCAGGCAGCCTTTTCCTTTTTCAAGATGGTATCCGAGCGGATGCGCCGTTCTAGATTTCCTCTATATACAGCTTGGCGATGAACTCATCAAAAGAATCGGCCAGTCTGAAATCCTCCTCATCTTCCAAATCGAAGTAATGGACAGGCGGATTCTCTTTCACTTCTCTGTAGTCAAGAGCGATCCAAGTATGACCGTCTCCATGGAGGAGGACGAGACCGTCAGGCAGTTCCCACTCTTCAATCAGATCAGCGCTTTCCAGAATACCGTCTTCTTTGCCTATCCCCAGCAGATAGTCGAACTGGATATGGTCTTTCGCCCAGGATGTCGGACGGTCTGTCGGAAAGGCATTGTATTTGATGAATCCTCCGTTCTGCAGGAGCACCAATTTTTTGTACGATTCAGGAAGATTGATCCCAAGCTCTTTTTCCGCTTTGAGAATGGCTTTCTCGTTTATTTTCTGCAAAACATACGGGTCTTCACTTTCGGTTTTCCACATATTCTCCCATCCTTTTCTGTCATTGTTTTGAACCATTTCTATTATAAGTGGAGCATGATGTTTTTGGAATGTATTTGTCGAAAATGATATTTTTGTAAACATAATAATGGGAAAAACAAGAAAACAAAATTGATAATAAGGTAAAATATGTTATAATATCAATAAATGAGGAGGGGATAATTTCCAATAGGCAATGATTAAATGGTCTGATCTGCTAGGAATCTACCTTTTAATCGATTAAAATAATAGAATGCGCGACCTTAAACCGTTTTTTGTATATAGAAAATGCTGATGGGTGCCAGCTCAGACATACATAAGAATATTTTAAAATACGGGGGGAGTAACATGAAAAAAGCGATTTTAGGATTTTCTTTGTCAGCAGCACTCTTGATTCCATCCTCATTTGCTGCGGCTGCGGAAGGCGGCCAGCTGACAGATGAGCAGAAAGAACTGCTTGAAGCCAAAACAGAGTATGTCCAATCACTTCCGAAACAAGCATCTGTTCAAAGCAATGTGACGGCTTATTCGGGAAAGAGGCTCACGATTAAAAGAGGGAGCTTTCTCGCCTGGTCAAAAGATTATATTGACTGGTACTACAACGGCAAAAAAGTGTCCAAAAGCAGCGGCTCGCAAGATGTGGGATATATTTTTCCGAACGTCGTGAGAGCAAAAGGGATTAAAAGGTATTACAAATCTTCCGGGCTTCACAAATGGAGAGCCAAAAAAACACACAGCATCGGGACCGTTACACCTTGGGGAGATGTGGAACTTGCAAGCACTACATTTACGGACAGAAGATGGGTCAACAAAAAAGGCAAGTATGGAAAAGACTAATTTGAAATAAAAAAAGGGCATAAAACGCTGCCAAAAGACTATTTTGAAAATCCTGGCAGCGTTTTATAATGAAGAATGTTGCAACACATCCTGATGCAAGAAAGGATTTTTTAAATTGATCAAAATCAGCGATTTAACAAAAGCATATGGGAACAAGGCGGTTTTCAATCGCCTCAATATGAACATCGAAAAAAACAAAATCAGCTTTCTGATGGGGGAAAACGGCGCAGGGAAAACGACCTTGCTGAAATGCCTGCTTAAGCTTGAACATTTCAAAGGCGACATTTTATATAGCGGCGAGCCGCTTGAAGCGGTCAGAGATCAGGTGCACGTCATTTATGATGATTCTCCGTTCTATTTCAATCTAACGGGATACCAAAACATCAACATATTATTGAACAAGCGGGTTGAAAAAGATGAGCTCGAACAAATCTCGCAAAAGTTTCTCGATCATGCGCTCTTGAAAAAGAAAGTCAAAACCTATTCCTATGGACAAAGAAAAAAGCTTGCTTTAATGATCGCCGCCTTAAACAAACCGGCATACTTGTTTTTGGATGAGATTTCAAACGGCCTGGACTACCGTTCAATGATGGAGCTTCAGGAAATGATCAATAACTGGTCAAGTGAAATGACCATTGTAGCTGCCGGTCATCAATTTGAATTTTATTCATCGATCGTCGATCAATTATTTGTGCTAAAAGACGGCTCGGCTTTGCATGTGGAAAATTTTAAAACGAATGGAGCAGAATTGGGCGATGTCTATAAAGAATATTTATAACATTTTTAAGAAAGAGCTTGCGTATCAATCCTATTCCAAAATGCTCTTCATTTTATTCATTCCTCTTCTATTGATTTCATCAGGATACATATATTTTCAGTATAAGAATACGGTCAGCAGCTATCAGTTGTTTAAGAAGACAGAAGCAGAATATGAAAGCCTCGGAATCGATATTAAGCAGGCGCTGGGCTCGCCCGTCAAGGTGAAAGAAGGAGAGCTGAAGAGCAAGGATGGCGACGGAGAAATCGTTGAAAACATTTTAAGGTATGATTATGAGCAGTTCGTATTGTCCCTTCACCATCTTCAGCCAAAACAATCGGTCATCATCACGATGGAGTGGATGGGCTTCATTATTTTTCCTTTGGCTTTCACGCTTTATGCCATCTATATTTCCTCATATGATATGAGATTTAAGACGGTGAAAGTCAAGGCGGTTAAGCATGATTGGAAGTCGGTTTTGCTTGCCAAACAGTGTTCGGTTTATATGGTGATGCTAGCGGCAATGGCAGCTGTTTTATGTACGGCATATATGTCAAGCTTCATTTTTTATTCCCTGGCATCCAGAGTCATCCCGGTTGATCAGTTTTCAATATCTGCTCTTCCAAAAGCCAATATCCTGCTTCAATTTATTGTCGTTCTGACCGTCAGCTTTATTTTTGCAACGATCGGGTTTTATTTAGGCGTCCTGTTCAGAAGTTTTATTACACCAGCTTTGCTGTACATCATTTACAGCCTGCTCGTTCCTGCACTTGGCAAATTTGATCTGAAAAATCTGCTGTCCAATCTGGGGCATGCGGTTTTTAATTTCAACGGCAACTTCAGACTGTTCACCCCGGTGAAGGTTGACATGTTTCCGATCATCATCATTCTGGCCGCGTCTATCGGATTGCTGTCCGCCGTCACCTATTATATGGCACACAGGCAAAGCAAGTATGTCGTGTGAATAGCAGGCTGTTTGAAAGAGAGTGCGGGCCCGCACTCTTTTTTGTTCAAACGGGGCCAGGATATTTTTTTGAATTGAAAAAGGAGCGGGTGTAAAACGAAGGACCCGCTCCTTACATGATTGTCCAGAAATTCTGTAAACTCCTTGATATACTGACCCGTTCATTTCTAAGCACTTGTCTCTTTAAATGTTTCACGTAATGGCTTTCTCAGCTACATGAAATCCCGGTGCTTCGACTGTAATCGCTTTTTCAAGCGGACTGAAAGCAAAAGTGATTGTCAGGATGCTTAATATTCCGATGATACTAAGTTTTTTCATGCTAACGCCTCCATAACTTTCATCATTTGATTTTTTGCTTTTATTGCTCTTTTAAAGTATTCAACAGACCTGGATAAATTTCCTTGTTTCAAATAATATTCTGCAATTTGTTCATCAAGTTCCGAGGTATCCGGCCATAAATTTTTTTGTTCAAGGAATTGTAAGGATTCATTGATTACAGAATCATTATGGCAATCATATAAAGAGTGAATTAACTTTAACTTTGCTTCGTACTCCTCTTCTCGAAATGTTTTGGCATATGCAAGTCCTTTATCATACCAGCTTCTTGCTTCGGCAGTCCGGTCACTTCTGTATAGAACGTTTGCCATCATATATAAAGTTCTAATGCCATTAATTGATTCCATATGTTCCGCAATGTTAATCGCTTTTTTAAAATATTCTTCAGCAAGTTTAGGAATATTTTTTCTGTCATAAATTAACCCGAGGTTATGATATACGATACCGACTTCCTTTGGGAATCCCGCGGCTTTAGCTTCATTCAGCGCTTTTTGATAATGTTCTTCCGCCGAGGTGAATCTATACATATCATACATATTGGCTCCGAGAACCATCTCACATTTTATGGATCTATGCCTATAATCTTCCCATTCTCGAAAAATGCTTCTTGCTTTTAAGGCATGGCTTATCGAAATGAGATGCTGGTCTATCTGATAATAGGCTTCGCTAATTTTATAATGAAATTCTGCGTGTTCTATTTGGTCGGGGACATTGCGGAGTTTGGCTTCTGCCAGCTGATAAAAATTGATGGCTTCAACATAATTTTTTTTGTAAAATTCATATACCCCTGAGAAGAACAATGAATAATAAACGATCATGTTATCGGTGTTTTCTTCTCCAATTGCCTTGATGGTATCATAAACTTTATCAGTATCCTCAAGTTTTTCTTCAGTCAAAACCTTATAGCGAAAATCTAATAGATTAAAATATATGAGCAAATCCTGATCTTCATCCATATGCGGCAATAAGCTGCGGATTTCCTCTTTTAAGGCTGCTGCTTCTGTCGTTTGATGGCGTTTAATCATGCCATACCATTGATTCAGCTTTTGGCAATTTGTTCAGATGCTATTTTTGTGACCAAGCGGTATTCATCCTTCCTCCTGATTGTTTATAATATTTTGAATTTTCATCCTGGGTGTCATTTCCTTATGTATTATTTTACAAAAAAGCCTTTAGACTTACAATCATTATCTTTTTTCTATTTTGTGAAAGATGTTGGAAAAGGGGCTTTGCCCTAAACAATATGATTCATTTTGAGGTTGATAAAAGTTTATACGTTCATCCATCAATAAAAATAAGAGCAATCATTCAAGGTGTGAAGTTCTTTTTCAGGAGCGTGTGAGTTGGAAATCGATCCTGATACATTTCATCTCAACCTTACGAGATGAAAGAGGGATTATCTGGGAATATATTTGACTTGCTGGCTGCAAATAAGATAATGTAATATAATAACATTATTTATAATGATAGGAAATTGGAGTGAGGGGGACGGAGAGTGAAAAGAGAGAACAGCGTTTGGCAAAAAAACTTTATTTTTCTTTTTTGTTCAAAGCTGATAAAAATCACTGCGGACAGTTTCGCATTTAATTCTATTCTGTGGTTTCTGATCTTTGAAGGAAAAGGGGCGATAGGAACCGCTTTATTAATAGCTGTATCTTTTCTTCCTCAAGCCTTATTAGGGCCAGTGATCACTCCGCTCATGAAAACAAACACATTGAAGTTTTGGATGTTCTTTGCGGACTTAACCAGAGCATTGCTGATGTTTGTTATTCCAATATGCTACTTCAATGGATTTTCACCGCTGTGGTTTATTATTTTGATGACGCTCATACATTCAGCTACAGGAGCTTCTTACAACCCTGCATCTGTATCATTGATTCCGAAAGTTGTGAAAGAAGATCTTATCCAAAAAGCAAACGCAATAATACAGTCATCTGAACATATGATAAGACTGGCTGCGGTTACACTTTGCGGAGTCTTGATCGTTATGATCGGGGCGTCATATACAATGCTGATCCCGCTTTCACTGTATATCATTTCAGGCTGTTTAGTCTTGTTCATTCATTATGCAAAGAAAAGCGATAGAGTTGAAGGTGAAACATCAACGACACAAGGTACATATTTCAAAAAATTAAAAAGGGGATTTGCACTTGTTCGTCGGCATCATATTTTATATCCGTTGGCGATTTATTGCGTATTTTCAAATATTGCATCTGCTCCTTGGGAAGCACTGTCCGCAGTCTATATATCAGAAGACTTAAACGGAGGGCCTATCGTTCATTCTTTATTAAAAGTCACGACGGCCGGCGGAGCATTTTTGCTCGGATATGTGCTGGCTAAAGTAAAGGTGAATCGGTATGGGCTATTGTTTGTTGCTGCCGGCATGATTGAAGGAGCTGCATTTTTCATTACAGGCATGAACGCGTTCTTGCCACTGGTGTTCCTCGCGGCATTTGCACTAGGGGCTACTGTCAGCGCCATAAATGTACCGGAACATACCATTATTCAAATGTCAGTTGAAGATGAGGATCAACCGCAGGTTTATGCAGTCATCAGCATGATCTCATACGTTATGATTCCAATCGGTGCCTTGCTTGGAGGATACGCAGCGACTTTTTTTGGAGCGGGGAAAGTGATTGCTGTAGGGGGGCTTGTTGAAATCCTTGCAGGCATAGTCATTCTTTTGTTTACAAAGCTTGGGAAAGCTCAACGAACGGATCTGATAAAAGAAAAAGAACTCGACTTGAAGATTTAATGATCATATCAAACTGAGGATCGCTTTATTTGTCTTTTTTTGTGGATGAAACAGCAATGGATTAATTTGAAGGCATTTAAAATATCATAACAAAACGGTCTGGAATTTCATAAACAGACAGTTTAGCGAATTTGGACGGGCATATGCCGGTTGAGATGACGGAGAGAAGCGAAGGGGTTCCAAGATTACCAGACTATTTGTCGTAAGCATAAAAGAGTGCAGAAGGCGCGTTTTTTATTTTGTAAAGGCGGAATGATATTCTATTATTTCATTGAAGACTTAAATGGCAAAAAGGAGCGGTAAACATGAATGTTATTGTAACGGCCTATAATGAAAAATGGCCCCGCCTGTTTCAGGAAGAAGCGCAAAAATTGAAAGCCATTTTCGGCGGTGAATTGATCGATTTTCATCATATCGGCAGCACGTCTGTACCGGGGCTTCAAGCCAAGCCGATCATTGATATGATGCCGGTTGTCAAAAATATCGAAAATGCTGAAATCTTCAACAGAGAAATGATTGCGTTCGGATATGAGCCGCTCGGGGAATTCGGTATTCCGGGAAGGCGGTATTACCGAAAAGGCGGAGACAAGCGGACCCATCAGATCCATATGTTTCAATTCGATAACCGTGAAGAGATTGACCGGCACTTGGCGGTCAGGGATTATTTAAGGGCGCATCCCGAGGATGCCGAAATGTACGGTCGTTTCAAAGCGCGGCTTGCGGAACAGTTTCCTTTTAACATTGAAGCTTACATGGATGGCAAAGATACGTTTGTCAAACGATTGGAACAGCGCGCGCTTGATTGGAAGGCGAACCACAGCAACCGTCTCAGATGAGGCGGTTTTTTATCTGCAGATATTAAAAAATCTTGATCTCTCGTCAATATTCAAAAAATTCTATATAATATAATGGCGGTCTGGAATCAATTTCAAAAAAATTGGTCAAACAGTGTATGACAGAGGGACAGGTGAGAAATGTGGCGAATCAAGATTTAAATTTGCAAACGTTATATACGAGTCATACCCGTGATGCCTGGGCGCAACTGGGCGGCCATATGTCAGTGCAAATCACGGAAGAGGAAGCGAAAGAGCTTGAAGGTTTAAATGATTATCTGTCATTGGAGGAAGTGGAAACGATTTATGTTCCGCTGGCACGGCTTCTTTATTTGCATCGGACTTCTCAGTATGAGCGGAACATCCGGGTGAACGGTTTTCTGAATCACCCCCATGCAGCGAAGATTCCGTTTATCATCGGGATAGCCGGAAGTGTGGCGGTCGGAAAAAGCACAACCGCCCGGATCATTCAAACCGCGCTCTCCCGCTTGCAGGAGCGGCTGAAGGTCAGCCTGATCACAACAGACGGGTTTCTTTATCCAAATGCAATTCTCGCAGAAAAAAAGATGATGTCGCGGAAGGGTTTTCCTGAGAGTTATGATGTCAAGGCGCTGCTTGAGTTTTTAAACGAATTAAAGTCAGGAAAGGAAAGCGTCAAGGCGCCTGTCTACTCCCATTTAACTTACGACAGAATGGAAGGTGTCTTTGAAACGGTGAAAGAGGCGGATATTGTCATTATTGAAGGTGTCAACGTGCTGCAAACGCCGACGATTGAAGATGACCGGACAAAGCCGCGTGTTTTCGTATCTGATTTCTTTGATTTTTCGATTTATGTAGATGCCGAGGAAGATCTCATCATCAAATGGTATCTCGAGCGGTTCCGCATGCTCAGGGAGACGGCGTTTCAGGACCCGACTTCTTATTTTCATAAATTTAAAGATCTGACAGACGATGAAGCGGATTCGCTGGCGAAGTCGATCTGGGAGACGGTCAACCGCCCGAACTTGTATGAAAACATTCTGCCTACAAAATTCCGGTCGGACTTCATCCTGAAAAAAGGAAAAGGCCACAAAGTCGAAGAGATTTTGGTCAGACGGGTGTGACATCAAGGAGATAGAAGCGGGAGGATAAGAGCGTGATTCATCATATTGAACTGTATGTTTCAAATGTAGAAAGATCAAAGCGTTTTTGGGGGTGGTTTCTAAAGGAGCTCGGCTATGAGGTTTATCAGCAGTGGAAAGGGGGCATCAGCTGGAAAGCGAATGGCGCCTACATCGTCCTTGTTCAGGCAGAAGCGCGCTTTTTAGAGGCAGGCTACCACAGATGCCGGGTCGGTTTAAACCATCTCGCCTTTCAAGCGGCTTCAAGAGCCCAGGTGGATGAAATGACAGAGCAGCTGGTTGCACGCGGCTATCGGATGTTATACGAAGACAGACACCCGTTCGCCGGCGGAGCCGGACATTATGCGCTGTACGCGGAAGATCCCGATCGTATCAAGGTTGAGCTTGTGGCTCCGGCTGACGTCCGCCCGACCATTTAACCAGAAGGCCCTCCGCCGAACGGAAGGGTCTCGCTCTTGCGCTCTTTTAATTTTGCAATGTGTTTTCTGAATGCATGTTCACTTTTGCGGCTTCCATCACTCTGACTTTTCTGAAGGCCGCAATGAGAAAAGGCACTCCGCAAAGGGTCGCGAGGGCCAGGATGGAAAAGGTGAAAAAAGGCTTCCCTGCTCCGAAAGCATCCAGCAGCATGCCGCCCGCCCACGGACCGATGACGCTTCCCAGCTGGGTAAAGCCCATCGCTCCGAAATAAGTCCCTTTGAGTTCAGGGTGTGCAATTTGGTCAATCAATAGATCCATCATAGAAAATAACAAAACTTCTCCTGTTGTAAACAATACAACAATGAAGATGATGGATAAAAGGTCATGGAAAAACGAGAGGCTGAACAGGCTCATGCTAATCAAAACATTTCCCGTGATCAGCGACAAAATCGGTGAAAACCGTTTTGCGATATGGACGATCGGGTACTGTATGACCAGCACGACCGCAGCATTTAACGTCAGCATCATCCCGAATATCTTCGTCCCATCTTCAATGAAAGGACTTGCCGACATGTACTGTGCAAGCGTCGATGTGAAGTGGGAATAGCCGAACAGACAAAGAATCGAGCCGATCAGCGTGATTGAAAACACCCGGTCTGTTCTTGTCACCTGCAAGGCATCTCTTACTTTAATGCGCTTATTCGTCTCCCTTACCGGTACGGTGTGATTTTGAAATTGAACCGCCAGCACGGCCCCGTAAATGAAATAAATAAAAGCCGCGATGAAAAACGGCAGCGTCGTTTTGGAAGAGCCGAGGTACAGGCCTAAAAGCGGACCGAAGACGACGCCGAGGTTGATTGCTGTATATCTAAGATTGAAGACAAAGAGGCGCGTCTCAGGTTTGGATACATCGGAAAGCAGCGCTCTTGAAGTCGGTTCAAAAAGCGCGCGGCACAATCCGTTCAAGGCATTCATCAAAAAGAAGGTCCAGACGCGGTCGGCGAGGGCGAAGCCGGCAAACACGAGCACCCAGCCGAAAATCGAGAGGAGCATGATCTTTTTCCGGCCGAACCGGTCTGATAAATACCCTCCATAAAAGCTCGCCGCAATTCCAATCAGGGAGCTTGCCGCTATCACGGCTCCCGCAAAAGCGGCTGAAGCCCCCTTGACCTGTGTTAAATAAATCGCTAAAAAAGGAATGCTTATTGTGGTTCCCATCCGTCCGAAAATCGTTCCGACAATAATGGTCCAGCTGAGCGGGTGGATATTCTGCCATTTTCGTTTCATGATGAACGCTCCAGATAATCATATTTTATTGTATTATCATACATGAAACAGATGGTGATGAATAGAGGAATTTCTAAATCTTGGGGCGAAGGCGGGGGAAAGCTTCCTGGCTTTGGAAGCCGATCCGGGAAGCATTTATCGCATTATGAAAACAAGCCTTGATTTGTGACATAATCATAGACGACATCCTCAATATGAGCATGCAGCCCCTCGTCCGGCTCCTCCGTCCGCCTTTCTTGTAAAGCCAGCTTCAGGATTTGTTTTTCATGGGGGCTGAGGGGGTCGATTGCGATGTTGCGGCCGTATTGCCTGAGTGCCTGTCCGAGCATTTTTTCAATCAGTTTTTCATCCATTTGCCTTCTCCTTTAGGAGCGATTTTTCTTTTATCTTACTAGGAAAAACCGATGTTCTCAACAGGTTTCGGGACTCCGGATGTGAAAGTTTTTTGATGAGAAAACGCGAGGGACGCTCATCGCTGTGAATGGTCTTGCACATATCATGATTAAATAAAACTGCTAAAATAAAAAAGAATCGGAATGAGGCAGCATTCCGGCTTTTTATGAGTCTCGTTAAAATAGACCATTCCCCGAACTTGTCAGGGCTCAAGGGATGGTCTGTTTGCCTTTTTTGACAACACGGCAATGCAACAAGAGATTGTTTCATATGCAGTCATCCGCACCACCCCCTTTCGCAGATGGGGTATTATACCATCTCGCCATCTTTGAAGAAGGTGTTTTTTGCGGCCCGTGCCAGTTCTTTAACCGTCAGCAGGAATTTGACCGGATAAGCCTGATGCTTTAAAATAAAAGTAATAAAAATGAATACTCCAAAGGGGAGTAGCTGTCACAGTAAAGTCGTCATTACGGGATATCTTAAATCCTCGGCTTTGCTGGCAATCTAATTGTTAGCGAGACCTTTGCCAAATCTGATTTGGTGAAGGTCTTTTTGTTTATCAACTTCACCAAATCGGTGGAGTTTTTTCATTTTTATCAAAAAGGGAGAGGGGAGCTGATGATGTCCAGACATGAATTGGCGAAGAAAGGTCTGCCATGGGCGGAAAAAACGATAAGGAGGCAAACAATGAAAAGAATTCTCACAGTTCTGGCCGGAATCGGCCTTTTCGGAGCGAGCGGATGCGGAATGCTTGATCAGGTGAATGACGGATTGAACTATACAAATGAAGCGGCCGGCTATATCCAAAAAGTGAAAACATTTGCGGAGGAGGCGCCTTCCTTGGCTGAACAGGCTGTAAACGATGCGGATGCAAAAGAACAGCTGGAAACACAGCTTGAGTCTATTCAGCAGGCTGCGGCCGATTTTAATGAATTAACCCCGCCCGATGCTGCAGCCCAGATTCATGACACAATCGAGAAGCATAATGAAACACTGCAAAAAAGCGCTGAGGATGTTTTGAAAAGTGTTGAGGAAGGAAAATTAACAGTCGAGAAGATGCAGCAGTCAGAATTGGTGCAAAGCGCTCAGCAGATCAGTGATGTGATGGGCCAGATTGAAAAATTGACAGAATAGAAAAAAGCATCCCGAAAATGGGGTGCTTTTCTGATTGCTCAAAAATCGAGCCCATACCGCAGACGAGGGGCGGCCAAAAACCTCTTTTGCTTCCCAGCAGCAAGAAACGATTGGCATGTTGAAAACGGCAGAACGTCAAAGGGAATATTTTCTTTGGATAAATTTACGCCTGGAAATCGAACGCATATTCGCAGTATAGTATTCATACACTAATGATGCGAACGTCAGTTCCTTTTTGGGGGGTTAGATGATGGACTATAGTCAATATCCGGCGCGCTCGATTTTGTGCGTTGATATGCGGAGTTTTTATGCCAGCTGTGCCGCCGTTTTGCTCGGGCTTGATCCGATGACTTGCTTCTTAGCGGTTGTCGGAAACACTGAGCGGCAGGGCAGCATCGTTCTGGCTGCCTCACCGGCTCTCAAAAGAGAGTTTGGCGTTCAAACGGGGACAAGGCTGTATCAGCTGCCAGACGACCCGCGCATTCGGCTGGTCAATCCGAAGATGGGGCTATTCGTCCGTGTTTCAACAGAGCTCACCCGGCTGTTCTGCCGCTATGTGCCGCATGATGCCGTTCATACATACAGCGTCGATGAAAGTTTTATCCAGGTGGACGGTGTGAAGAACATGTGGGGAGATGCACGGACGATTGCCGCGAAAATTCAAGATGACATGGCAAGGGAGTTTGGGCTGCCCTGCACCGTCGGCATCGGGCCGAATATGTTGATGGCAAAGCTCTGCCTTGATCTTGAAGCGAAAAAAACGGCAGACGGGGTGGCCGTTTGGGATTATGAAGATGTAGAAACAAAACTCTGGCCTTTGTTCCCGCTGCGGCGGATGTGGGGGATCGGCTCCAGGCTGGAAAAGACGCTGAACCGCATGGGGATTTTTACAGTCGGCCAGCTGGCACACTATGATCTCAAACGGCTTGAGAAAACATTCGGTTTGATGGGAAACCAGCTTTACTATCACGCTTGGGGCATTGATCTTTCAGCCATCGGAGCGCCGATCATGGCGGGGCAGGTCAGCTACGGAAAGAGCCAGATCCTGCTTCGCGATTATCCGAACCCGGATGAAGTCAAGCATGTCATTCTTGAAATGTGCGAAGAGGTTGCCAAAAGGGCGCGTGACCATCAGCAGGCGGGGCGGACCGTCAGCCTCGGAATTGAATACAGCCGCGATGAGTTTGGCGGAGGATTTTATCGTTCGAACACGATGGAAAGCCCTTCAAATGTCACACTTGATCTTTACCATACATGCCTCGCATTGTTCGAGCGCTTTTATGAGGGGAAAACGGTTCGGAAAGTTTCCATTTCTCTTTCCAACATTGAGGATGACACCCATATGCAGCTCGACCTTTTTCGTCCGGATCAGGAAAAAAAGCGGATGCTTGGCTATGTGATGGACGGCATCAGAGAACGGCACGGCTCAACAGCGCTTTTGCGCGCCGTTTCCTATACAAACGCCGGAACCGCCCGTCTGCGGTCAAAGCTTGTCGGCGGACATCAGGCATAGAAAGGAGAATCTGCGGATGTTAAAAGACAGAGGCAACATCAAATGGGTTTCCATGATGCTGCCGGAGCACGTGGAATTGCTCAGGGAATATCATGAAAGCCTTCAAAAACACGAGAAACCGATTTTGGATGAACAAAAATATGAAGAATTCAATGACATCATTTGTGAAGCGATGGCGGAAAACAGACTTTTGCAATTTGCCTATTACCGGCAGGGGGAGGTCAAAACGCTTGTCGGCCGCATCCATTATGTTGACGCTCTGAAACGGGAGCTGCGCATTGTAACCCCTGCGGATGAAATATGCATGTTAAAGATGGATGACATGATTGAGATTGAATATGATTGTCGTGTATAATGAAGTAAGTATTCGGAGGTGTATAAAATGGTAAATGACATTCATTTGCCAGCTGCAGCGTCTCATGCAAAGCCTGTTATCTTAAAAAGGCGATACTTTGCATGAGGGGGAGCTTTAAACAAATCGCCTGAAGAGCAAGGTATCATTTCTGATCATACGGCTTTGCACCTTATTTCACATATATATAAATAAGGAGCTGGCAGAAATGAAGAATGTAAATACAGTGAATATGAACCCTTTTATCAGAAATGATCAATATAATTTTATTAAGTTTCAAACGGACAGTCTTGTCCAAGGACATGCGAACATCAAGGACGGAAACGTGCTTGACGCTTTGAAATCCAATGCGTTGGATCAAGTATTAAACCTGTTTCCTGATCTCAGCAATCAGCAAAAGAATTTGCTGTGCCACATGGTTGAAGCGGAAGACAGCAGCGAAGCCATCCGCTTTTTAGCTGAGTTAAAGCATGATGTGATACCATTTCAGCATGTAACAGTAAAGGTCGCTAAAAAACTGTTTTCTAAAGTGAAAAAGTTAAAGACTCCGGAATTTGAGCAGATGGATTTCCGCGGATATTCCTACTTGGGATGGAATGATGCGGGATCAGGCAGGAAATACATGATTGTGGATATCGGAGGAAGACTGATAGGCATACACGGCACGATCAAACCCAGCCATAAAAAAGGAATCTGCTCGATATGCAACAGGGCCGAAGCGATCGGACTATTCATGGCCCGGGTGAAAAGCGGTAAAGAAACCTATACGGACAGAGGCAATTACATTTGCTATGACAGTGAAAAATGCAACCAAAATATGATGACATTAGATCATCTGAACGATTTTGTCGTGCAATTAACGAAATATTGATCAAAAAAACCCGGCTGAGCTCAGCCGGGTTCTTTATGATTCGGCCTTAAGCCTTCCACTGTACTGCTCCCCGAAAATCCGGGCGGCCAGCCCTGGCACGGCCATACATAAGAACACAGAGCGGCCGAGGCTGAATAAAGTAAAAGCGAGCCACAGCCCATGGTTTCCGAAAGCGGGTACAGCGGTGAAAAAGGCGGCCAAAAAACCAAGGGCGGCCAAAAGCATCGAATTTCTGACAGGGCCTATTTCAGTGGCGCCCGTAAAAATTCCGTAGAAAATCAATCCAAAACCTGCGGTTACAGGATACAGCATGATCCAAACATCGTATGTTTTGGCAGCTTCCAGGACGCTTTCAAGCGGTGTAAATAAAGGAATGATCGCATCTTTCAAGAGAAAATAGCCGGCGGCAAGAACCGCTGACGAAATAAGCGACCACTGGAATGAAAGAGAAAGCGTCCGGGAATAGAGGCCGCGATCCAAATTTCCTACGGCTTTTCCGGTAAAAATACTTGATGCATTGGCAAATCCGTCAAAAAAGTACGCCATCATATAATGAATTTGAATCAAGATGGCATTGGCGGCCAAAATTTCAGAACCAAAACCGGCGCCTTTAGCTGTAAACAAATTGAAAACCGCCAGAAGGCACAATGTTCTGATCAATAAATCCCGGTTGACCGCCATCATTTTTTTTAACGGCTTCGGATCGAGCAAAAGTTTGACAGGCGGCAATTTAAACGGTATGGCAGCATTTGTTTTCACAAGCCAGCAGCCGATCAGACAGCCCGTTATTTCAGAAATCACGGTAGCCGCGGCGATGCCGTATACTTCCATATGAAAGACATAAACAAAGACGACATCAAGGACGATATTCAAGACATTCATCGAAATTTGCAAAAACAATGTTACTTTGATGAGTGACATTCCCATCAGCCAGCCGAGAATACAGTAGCTGACTAAAGCGAAAGGGGCTCCCCAAATCCGCAATGAAAAATACTGGGATGCAAATTCAGCCGTATGCACATCCGGCTGAATCAGCATCAGCGCTGAATATTCAAGCGGTTTTTGCAAGATGATGAAGATCAATCCGGCAAACAGCGCGATACAAACGGGCCGTGTGAGCGCCAAAACGCTCTCTGAGCTGTTTTGAGCGCCGAGCGACTGAGCGGCGAAGCCTGAAGTGCTCACCCGCAAAAATCCAAACAGCCAATACATCGTGTTGAAAATGATCGTTCCAACTGCAACACCGCCAATGTAAGCAGGGGAAGAAAGCTGTCCGGCCACCGCTGTATCAACCGCTCCGAGCAGCGGGGTGGTAATCGTTGAAATGATCAGCGGAATGGCGACCGCAAGATAATGTCTGTGGTTCATGTTTTACCCCCCTTATGATTCAAACACCTGAAGCAGCTTTTTTGCATAGGGGTGTCTTTTTTCGGAAAACAGCTCTTCTTTTGCAAATTGATCTGCAATCTGCCCGTCTTTCATGATCATGATGTGATGGCTCATAAAATGAACAGCGGCGAGATCATGTGAGATAAACAAGTAAGAAAGGCCCATTTCGTCCTGCAGATCCTTCAGGAGATCCAAAATTTTCGCCTGGCTGGTGACATCGAGGCTTGCGGTCGGCTCGTCAAAAATGATTAAAGACGGCTCGATGCTGATGGCTCTGGCGATCAAAACCCGCTGCCGCTGTCCGCCGCTTAATTCATGCGGATAGCGGTCAAGAAGGTGCGGCGGGAGGCCGACCATGGCAAACAAATGTTCAGCGGCAAGGCGGCGATTCGCTAAAATTCCCCGCAAAAATAAAGGGGCGTCTTTTTTAGAGACATCCAAAGGCTCCATTACAGAATCAATCATTTTTAGCTTTGGATTTAATGAAGCGGCCGGATTTTGAAAAACAGCCTGAAGCTTTCTGCGGTAAAGGCGGGCGTCTTTTTTGTTTATGCTGCTAAGCGGGTGTTGATGAAGCCAAATCTCTCCCTGATCGATGTTTTCCAGCAGCAAAAGGCAGCGGGCAAGCGTACTTTTCCCGCTGCCGCTCTCGCCGGTCAGGCCGAGGCACTCGCCTTTCCGAATGGAAAAGGATACATTGTCAACGGCCTTGTGTCCGCAAGAATAATGTTTTGTCAGGTTGCTGACCGCAAGGACTGTCTCTTCTTTTCGGGTCATGAAGCTCCTCCTGTTCCTGTGAGCGCCGTGTCCTTTTCTGACGCGGCCATCAGCCGCAAAGGTGGGTTTTTCAGCGGGGGAACCGCGGCAAATAAACGTTTTGTATACTCGTGTTGCGGATGCTTCATTAAGCTCGCGGTTCCTCCGCTTTCAACAATTGCTCCGTTCTGCATAACAGCTGCCTGATCGGCATATCTCTTGACAAGCCGCAAATCATGCGTGATAAAAAGGACAGCGCAGTTTGTTTTATCGCGGAGCATGGCCAGCTGCTGTAAAACGTCGGCTGCCGTGATGCTGTCTAAGGCCGTTGTAGGCTCGTCGGCGATTAAGAGCTTCGGCTTGAGCACCATGGCTTGAGCGATGGCTGCTCTTTGCAATTGTCCGCCGCTCAATTGAAACGGATAGCTGTCATATACTCTGTTTTCCGGCAGGCAAACCTCTTGAAAAGAGCGGAGAATCTCTTCTTTTCGTTTTTTCCTAGGCCAGTCGGTGTGCGCTTTGACCATCTCATCGATTTGTCTGCCGATGCGAATGAACGGCGTAAATGCGCCGTGGCAGTCTTGAAAAATGCAGGCAATGTCTTTGCCGCGAATATCCCGGAGCTGTTTGCGGCTTGCCTCGAGCATGCTATGCTCCCCAAATCGTACATTTCCGGCGGAAATCGCTAATCCGCCGGGAAGCAGCCCTGCGATAGCAGAAGCGGTCAGGCTTTTTCCGCTCCCGCTTTCTCCTAATAGAGCAAACCATTCTCCTTCATGGATCGAAAGAGAGACGTTTTTGACAATCGCGTGCTGCCGTCGGCTGATCGTTAAGCTTTCGATGGACAAAATCGGCATTTTAAGAAACTCCTTTCTTGTTTTTGACATCAAACCGGTCTCTTAAGGAATCGCCGTAAAGGTTTGATAATAAGACAACAAACATGATCGCCAAGCCGGGAATCACCATCAGCCAGGGAGCGTGTAAGAAATAATTTTTGCCGTCGTTCAGCATGGCGCCCCATTCAGGATGTGGCGGCTGAGCGCCCAGCCCGATATAAGAAAGAGCTGCGATCATTAAAACCGTTTTTCCGATATCAAGTGTCGCAAGCACAGATACATTCCCAAGCACGTGGGGGAGAAGATGCTTTTTAAGAATGGCCGCAGGATGCAGGCCGGTCAGCTCGGCCAAGGCAATATAATCTTTTTGTTTTTCTGAAAACACAGTGCTTCTGACAAGCCGTGCATAACCGACCCATTTGACGGCGACGACCGCCAAGATTAAATTCATAAGCCCCGGGCCAAGCAGCCCGCTTAAAACGATTGCGACAATATAATCAGGAAAAGCCATAACGGCATCAACGATTCTCATCATGATCCGGTCCAGCCGTCCGCCGAAAAAGCCTGAGATCAGTCCGATGGGAACACCTATACAAAGGGAGATCGCAATCGCAGCCAAGGCTGTGCCGACTGTCGCTTTCGCCCCCGCCATCATCCGGGAAAAGATATCTCTGCCCAAATGATCAGTCCCAAGCAAATGATCGGGGCTTATCGGCTGCAGCCGGTTTGCCATATCTGTGCGAAGCGGATCAAAGGGCACGAATAAAGGAGCTGCGAACAGCGCCAAAAAAAACAGCGCCAGCACAAGTCCGATCAGCCTGGCCTTGTTCTGAAACACTTGTTTGACAGCTTTTTTCAACGGCGTCCAGCCTCCTTTAAGCGAATTTCCGGGTTTAGGTATTGATAGGAAAGGTCAACTAAAAGATTGATCAGCACAACGGTGACCCCCATGAATAAAATGTAGCCCTGAATGATCGGGTAATCCCGCTGAATAATCGCATCAATGACGAGCTTGCCGACGCCGGGGTATGCAAAAAGAACTTCAATAATCACCGTTCCCCCAAGCAAGCTTCCCAAACTGACTCCGAAAATCGTGATGACAGGGACAAGGCAGTGGCGAAACGCATGAAACAAAAAAATTCTCGTTTCGCTGATGCCCCGGGCTCTGGCTGATCTGACAAAATCCTGTCCCAAGCTTTCAATCAGGCTCGACCTCACAAGGCGTACATAAACGCCTGACATGGCGATGCCAAGCGTGAGAGAGGGGAGGATCAAATGCTTAAATGTACCCGCCCCCATTGACGGCAGCCATTTCAGCCTGACGGAAAACAGATCAATCAGAATAAAACCGAGCCAAAAGCTGGGAAGTGCAGCTCCGATTAAAGCGAGCAAGCGGCCGATATGGTCGATCCACCGATCCTGATATAAAGCCGAAAGCGTTCCGATCGGCACCGAAATCAGAAGCATGACGAGAAGCGATGTGCCGGTGAGCAGCAATGTCGCCGGGAATTTTCGGCTGAGTTCATCAATGACGGGTTCGCCGGTTGTATAGGAATGTCCGAAATCAAACTGGAAAAATCGTTTGAACCAGTTCCAATATTGAATGTAAATCGGCTTGTTAAACCCGAGTTCTTCTCTAAACTCCTCAATTTGTTCGTCCGTCACTGCGACATCATCAACCCGCAGCATTTGTTTCACCGGGTCGCCGGGCGCCGCTTTCATAAAGACAAAGCTGATGAAAGAAAGCAGGAATAGGAACAAGATCAGTTCAAACAGCCGCTTACTGATCTGTTTCATTTTGTTTTCACATCCAAATCTTTTGTCAGCATATAATACTCGCTTTTGCTTGTTTCCCAATTTAAAACATGATCTCTGTAAGCTGTTATGTTTTGCGGAGTGACAATGAAAGAGTTCAATGCATCCTTCTCGATCAGCTCAGCCGCTTTTTTGGCGAGGCGGTTTCGCTTTTCTTCATCAATGGTGCGGTTGAATTCCTCAATCCATTTGATCAATGTTCGATGTTGGATCCCGCTATAGTTTAAAGCGCCATTCGGCATATAGGCGGTATTCAGAAAATAGCCGGCATCTCCTCTAGGGGCGGTCATTGCGCTGTATGTCGCCAAATCCCAATCCTCGTTTTCAGACAGATACTCATCGATATTTTCCACTTGCTGAATCTTGATGGATATCCCCAATTCTTTCGCATTCGATTCCAGGACTTGGGCGATTAAAGGCAATTCCGGACGTGACTGATAAGTTAACAGAGTAAAAGATAAAGCTTTTCCATTTTTCACGGCTTTCCCATCTTGCATTTGATAGCCTGCTTTTTTCAGCTCGGCTTTGGCCGCTTCTAGTCCGCTCGGTTTCTGGACCTTGCCGGAAGCAAACGGGAAGCCGGCTAAAAACGGGCCGTCAGCTGCTTGCGCATGTCCGCCAAGGATGCTTTTCGC
This sequence comes from Bacillus swezeyi, assembly GCF_001969815.1. Taxonomy (GTDB): domain Bacteria; phylum Bacillota; class Bacilli; order Bacillales; family Bacillaceae; genus Bacillus; species Bacillus swezeyi. Next base: position 67,221 of record NZ_MRBK01000003.1, read on the forward strand.
TATTTCTTTTCGATCCAGCAAAGCATCCAGCGCATGACGAAGATGGACATCGGCCAAACTGTCTTTTTCTGTATTGTAAAGCAGCTGGTGAACGCGCAGGCTTGGAACCGAATCGACAATGATTGACGGATCTTTTTGAATATGGTCAATATTCTCAACACTCGGCCTGTAAATAATGTCGGCATCTTTTGACTGTAAAGCCATGACGCGTGCGTTTGCATCTTCGTTAAATGAAAAAGTGACGCGCTCGAGCTTCGGCTTACCATCCCAATAATCTTCATATCGTTTCAGTTCAATTTTATTTCCCGATTCAAATGTAGACACTTGAAAAGGTCCCGTTCCGATCGGTTTTTGAGAGAAATTCGTTTCATTGACGTCAATGATCGATGTATTGGGATGAACCAGTTCAGAAGGAAATTCGGGAAAAGGCTCATTTGTCGTGATCGATAATGTTTGTCCATCCGCTTTGATGTTTTTAATCTTTAAAGCGTTCTTCATGGCCGCGCTGTCGCGGATCGTCCTTTCCAAAGAAGCCTTTACGGCTTTGGCGTCTGCTTTTTTGCCATTTTGAAAGGTTATGTTGTCTTTTATTGTGAATACCCAGGTTTGTCCGTCTTCACTTTTCCAATCCTTTGCCAGCCAAGGCTCAATCTTGAGGTCTGGGCTGATCTTTACGAGTGTTTCACTGATGCCCGCCCGGACGGACGTGTAGTTGACATCCAAATGAGGGTCAAGCGTCTGACTTGGGATATTAAAAAGAAAGGTGAGTTTTTTATCATCACCTCCCCGGTTTTCAGCAGCGGATTCACCGCTCCCGGAAGAGCAGGAAGCAAGAAATAAAAGGAAAACAATCGGCATGATCAAGCGTTTTGCTATGTAAGTCATATATGACACCTCCAAAAAGTAATAGTTACGATTTGCCCTCACTATCATATGAGATATTTCCTCCTTTGTAAACAGAAATTTTGGAGCGGGGAAAACTCTTGCTATAAATAGAAGGTTTTGTGAATGCGTTTTTAAGCTGATTGCACGATTTATAGTCAATGTCCTATAACTGAAAATTCAGATGATAGCACAATCAGTTCATAGAAGAGTGGTAAGGCCTTTGTTAACGACAAAATGCTCGATCAGCAAAATACCATTCTGATCAAGGATTTGTCAGACGAATTCAAAGCGAGCACCAGAACCATCGAAATGGTGTAAGAGACTGGCTGAAACAAAAAACCGAGCTGTCTCCCAGCCAAACCGGGGCATCTGGCTTACATGTTCGGACAGGAAGCGCCTTCAGGCCGAAAAACGCCTCCGGCAGCTCAAGAAGAGAATCTTCGCATCAAAAGGACGCTGTTTTTTCTTTATTACAGGAGACGGCTTCAAAAATGTCAAAGGTTCTGAATATCAGCCGCAATCCGGTTTTAAAGGATTTAAATCAGGAGCTCTAATGGCGTAGGCAGGCGCAAAAGCCTTTTTGTCAATGCCTTAATCGAACCCTTCGGCGTTCCGGGAGAGGGTTTGATTAAGGCAGGATCGAAAAGCTTGGCATGCAAGGAAAGGGTCTTATCATGAAGGACGGGGTCAAACCATTCGATGAAGTGACGCTCATTGCTGAAGGTGATACAGGTTATGAAGATCTGAAGGTTATAACAAATATTTTGAATAACATGAAGCCGGAAAGCTGCCACTTGAAGCTTTTCCAAATAAAATAGGTCTGTAAAAAAGAGAGCCCGAATAATTTGAAACAAAGGAGTTAATGGCACGATTTACTCAGACAAAAAATATGCTGTTAATAAGATGTTGAAACAGCAAGTGAAAGGAGCCATAAGTGATGATGATCACAGTAAAAATACGCCATACTGCTGAAACCGAAGGCACAGACATAGGTGACTTCACTCCCGCTGAAATTGAAAGTATCGTCCAGACGATCAGAAAATACGGAGCTTGGCTTTCACCTGATGCCGAAACAGATGACTATAAATTTACCTTTCAAGATGCGAAATACAACCTAGAACAACGCGTATTCGAAATTATCGTGGAATAATAAAATACCGGGGGGCTACGGACACTGAATGAACGATCAAAAGGCGTTTATTTAGAGTCCTTTTTATTTACATGGCGCCAATGAACAGGGAGACAGGCTCTGTGCAAAAAAACATCTCTCTAAAAGGAAGTGAAACCTTGAAGAGGCTTGTCTCTCCAAGGTTTTTCACTTTAATTGGCATTTTGGCCGCCGCCGGTAAGACCCTCTTTGATCAGGGTATCCACTTTGCTGCTAAACAGAAGGCCGACATGGCTCACACCTGAAATTTGCACATTTTTAGCGCCGTCCAATTTGGACAGGCTGTTTAAGACGATGAAATCACTTGTGCTGTAGATGGAAGTGTACAAAATCTTTTGATGCGGATCGGTTCCCGGCAGTGCGGTGTTTGTAACCAAACGATTCGCCCCTCCGATCGTCACCACATTTCCCACCTTATCTCCGCCGTCCAGATGTTTAATATAATAGAGGGTATTGGCGCCGCCCATACTGTGGGCGACAATATCCACTTTCTCTGCCCCCGTTTCTTTTAATACTTGTTTGACGTATTCAGATAATTTAGGACCGTTGTTTCTGTTGTTTCCGGTTTTATCCAAAAAATTGATGGTATAAAGCTCATTGCCTGACCATCCTTTAGATTGCAAATAGGTTTTAATTCCGATGAAATTGTAATCGGCTCCACCTATGCCATGCACCATGACAACAGGGTTTCGGGAAGCGGCAGCTGTTGAAGTCTGGAAGGCAAACACAGAAACAACAGACAGCATGCCAATCAATAAAATCGATAAAAATTGATGATGACGCATTAACTCTCCTCCTACCTCCTACATATCATAAATTCACAACGATAATTCTATAAAAGGAAAATATGAAAACGAAGTGCAAATTTATCTATTTTTCTGCCCGAAAAGAGAGCAGTATATGAAACAGCGATTTTTCCTTGCATACGAACGAACCCCTATCAAACAAGGGCGCTTTAGCTTTTTTCCGAAATCGCAAAATACTTGATTGATTGAATAAGAACTATGTACTTTATCCTATTACTTCACTGCCGTGGTGAAATAGTGGATGAAAAACAAAAAAAGTATAATAATAAAATGGGTGAGATTTCAGATTGATCACTCAGAAAGATTCGCATATTGATTGACTGTCATCCGTCCCGATTAGAGCCTCTTGGACCATTTATCAGAAAAACAAAGGAGGAGGAAGATTCATGCCGTCATTGAACAAGATTTTTAGTAAAACCATTGCCATTGTCATGCTGCTCTTATTTGCCGCGCTTGCCGGCTGTTCAGACGATCATTCCGATTCGGCTGCACAAAACAATCAAGAAACTGTAAACACGGGTGATTTTGCCAAACTTGAAGATCAATTTGATGCCAGACTCGGCGTCTTTGCATGGGATACCGGCACAAGCGAAACTATTGCTTATCGAGCAGATGAACGCTTTGCCTATGCGTCTACTCATAAAGCGTTAGCTGTCGGAGCCCTTCTGCAGAAGAAGTCAATAGCAGACTTAGACAAAAGAATCACCTATACGCGTGAAGACCTTGTAAACTATAATCCGATTACGGAGAAGCACGTTGATACAGGAATGACTCTTAAAGAGCTTTGCGATGCTTCTCTAAGGTACAGCGACAATACTGCGGAGAATCTGATCCTTAAGCAGCTTGGCGGACCTGCCGGCTTAAAAAAATCACTCAGGGAGATTGGTGACAATGTGACCAATCCAGAGCGGTTTGAGCCGGAGCTGAATGAAGTGAAACCGGGAGAAACCCATGATACCAGCACCCCGAGAGCGCTTGCCGAAAGCCTCCAGACCTACACAATCGGAGACGCACTCCCAAAGGAGAAACGCAGCATGTTAATAGATTGGCTGAAGAGAAACACCACCGGAGATACATTAATTCGTGCAGGAGTGCCGAAAGGGTGGGAAGTAGCAGATAAAACTGGATCAGGCTCATATGGAGCCCGAAATGACATTGCTGTTATTTGGCCGCCGAAAGGAGACCCGATTGTACTTGCCATACTTACCAGCCGCGACCAAAAAGACGCCGATTCTAATGATAAGCTGATTGCACAGGCAGCAAAGGAAGTCATTGAAACCTTTAAAGCGAGGTATAAGTAGAAGGAAACATGTTATGCGTTTGTCAAAACGTTTTTTGGCTCGCGGAGAAAATTCACTGATAAAGGGGAGTTTGCAAAGGATGAACATTCGTCATGCCGAACCTTCAGATTATGAAAAAGTTGCACCGGTTATTAACGATTGGTGGGGCGGAAGACAAATGAAAGATAAGCTGACGAGGCTGTTTTTTGAACATTTTCAAAATACGAGTTTTATAGCTGAGGCAGACGAGAATTTGATCGGTTTTCTCACCGGCTTTTTATCGCAGACCAATCCGGCTGAATCGTATATTCATTTTGTCGGCGTCCATCCCGATTACAGAAAAGTCCAAGTCGGCAAGAAGCTTTATGAAGCCTTTTACCGCGAAGCGAAGAAGGCGGGGGGCAAGACGGTCCGCTGCATTACCTCGCCTGTCAACAAAGTATCGATCGCTTACCATCGGAAAATGGGATTTTCAATTGAAAAGGGAGATAAAGTTGTTGAAGGCGTTCCGGTATTTTCGAATTATGACGGGCTGAATCAAGATCGTGTGCTGTTTGTCAAAGAGCTGTGAAGGAAAGGGGAATGAAAATGATTTCCAAAACGCCGGAGCCGCCGTATTATGCGGCGATTTTTACATCTGTCAGAACATACGGAGATAATGGCTATAAAAAGGCGGCTGAAAAAATGCTAAAGCTCGCCGCAGAACAGCCCGGTTTTTTAGGAGCCGAAAGCGTGAGGGACCAGAACGGAAACGGAATAACGGTTTCCTATTGGGAAAGCCTTGAAGCGATTGAAAAATGGAAGTTTCACAGCGAACACCGGCAGGCGAAGGAAAAAGGCCGAAAAGAATGGTATTCTGACTTTGCCGTGCGCGTTGCAAAGGTAGAAGCCGCCCGGATTTCGGAGCGGACCGGCCATATCACGTCTGATGGCGTCAACGAAGAGGAAGCGCCGTGATTCACTTATTAAATCAAAAAGATTTGCACATGGCCCGCCGCATTTTAAAAGTTCAAAAGCCGGCTTATAAAAGAGAAGCGGAAATCATTCAATTTAAGGGTATCCCGCAGCTGAATGAAACGGTTTTTGATGTAATGGATTCCCGCGAAACGTTTATTGGCTGGTTTGAGGGGGAAGAAATAGCCGGAATCGCTTCTTTCACACATTCGGCCGAAAAACTGACAATCTGCAGGCTGGCCGTTCATCCCGCTCATTTTCGAAAAGGGATTGCTATGGCCCTGCTTCACTATATATTAATGGAAGCGGAAGCGGAATCGATTGAAGTGACGACCGGAACGCACAATGAACCGGCAAAAGCGCTGTATCAAAAATTGGGGTTTTCTGAGATTGAGACATACGAGCCTGAAAAAGGGGTTGTTCTCTCAAGGTTTATGCTGCATGAACCAAGATAGGTTGAAGTCTTCTCCTATCGGCCGGAGTGGAGGGACGAGTTTTTCAAAGAAAAAACAACTTGAAATCCTTTACTAAGCTGAAGTCATTCAAGTCCGTCATATCGGGAAGCACGTCCATTCCGGGCATGAGCGCCAAACCTATCATTGATATTTTGCTGAAAGTGAAAGATCTCGGTTCAGCCGGCCGGTATGAAAAAGTTCGGCTATGGAAAACGGCAGTCCGGGAAGAAGTTTTTTTCAAAGAGGGGGCAAAAAGCGCACACACCATATTGCGTGATATCAGGCGGCATCTGCTGTTTCAAGACTATTTAATGTCCATCCCAAACGGGCGGAAGAATATGCAAAGCTGAAGATGAAGCTGGCGAAGATGTTTCCCTTCATCATAAAGGGCTATGTCGATACTGAATAAAAGAGGCTGAACGGCTGGCTGAGGAATGGGGCGAAGCCGGGGAGGATAGATGATATCCCCGGCTCGCGCCTCTTAGGCCCTGACACAAGAGTCAAACGTTCCTTTATGGTTTCCGTCACAATAGGGCATTTTCAGCGATTGTCCGCATCTGCACAACGAAAAAGCCGCTTTTTTAGGAAATGGATTTCCCTCCATATCCATCAGTTCAACTTCTCCTGTGACTCGGAATCCGCCATTGTCCATCACTTTAATCTGCACTTTTTTAGACATCATCCCACCCCCGAATCTCTATATATGTATGTATAAAAGCGGGAAACAATGCGCTTTCGGCTGATCCTGTGATACAATGTCCGTAAACTAAACAAAAGAAGGATATGATATCATGCAGCTTGAAATAACCGAACAAGCGAGACAAACCATTGAACAAGCGAAAGAGGCTTATCCTGATAAAAAAATCCAGCTTCGCTATGATTCCGAGGGTTGCGGGTGCGCGGTCAGCGGCGTTCCTGTCATTTGGCTGACCGACGAATTGTCGGGGAATTGCGAACCGCTTAAGACAAACGGGATTCCAATGTATATCCAGTCATCGCAAAAAGTCTTTTTTGATGAAGTGATGACCATTGACTATCATGAGAAAGCGGGTGCGCTGATGCTGAAAAGTCCGGCCCAGATGCTTTCTCCCAGAATGAGTATTTTAGTAAAATAGGGTGGCGTTCTTTTTGAATCAAAAGGTGAAATCTTTAAAACAAACCGCTCAAAACAAAACATGGGTATCGTTTTTAAATCAAAATCATCCATACAGCCTTCTCCATTGGTCTATCGGAGGAACAGAATCCGTCAAAAAGGATGTTTGGCTTCTTCAGGATGAAATGACCTTTGAAACAAAGGAATTTGATACGATTGAGAAGGCGATTGCCTGGATCGGCGAGAATATGAGCGATATTACGGATGTTCTGTAATCAAAAAGGCGAACGAGGCTTATCCCCGTTCGCTTTCTTTATGCTGGTCTGTGATATCCTGAAGAAAGTCCCGCACCGTTTTTTTGTACCCTTCCCGGTTATGCGTATAGCTCATTGCGTGCGCTCCTTTTTCAGCGATATACAGTTTTTTCTTTCCGGTCTTTTTCTCGTAGAGCAATTCACTGGACTCCGCCGGAATATAGTCGTCATATTTGCTGTGGATGAACAGCACCGGTTTCTTGATCCGGGTGATGACAGACAGAGGAGAGACATCGCGAATCCGGTAGCCGTCCCGCCATTTCAAAAAGAGATTAGCAAGCGGCAGAATCAATGTTCCGGGAAGACGGAAATCCTCTTTCAGGCGGTAAATCAGCTGTTCTTCAAATGTGGCGAACGGACAGTCAGCTACATAAAAATCTGCGTCTTCGCCCGGCATGCCCGCATAGAGGAGTGTTGTCACGGCACCCATTGATTCGCCGTGAATGCCGATGAGCGCATCTTTTCCGTTTTTTTCTCTAAGCCAGTCCGCAACGGTTTTCAGGTCATGTTTTTCATAATAGCCATAGCTTGTCGTTTTTCCGCCGCTCATCCCGTGTCTTCGGTGGTCATAGATGACGGCATTCCAGCCCAGCTCCAGAAATAGATTCATATATTTGATCGAATTCAGCAAATTCATTGTGACCCCGTGGCAGATGATGATGGTATTTTTCGTCTGATGCGGGTGAACATAATACCCTTTAATATCGTATCCGTAAGGAGAATGCAGGCAGATCTCTTCTTTTGGAAGAGCCTCAAACGCCTCTTGCGCATAATGGCCTTCCGCCGTTTCCCGTTCAATAATGAATTGGTTTGTCCGCTGTTTAATATACATGATTTGATTCGTAAAAAAGATTCCGAGTACAAAGAGAAATAGCAATACCGCTCCAAGCACACTAAGCCAAATGAACATCCTTCGTTTTCTTCCTTTCTCTAAAGCTTCTGTAGTCTATCTTAGCACATAAAAAGTTTAAAACACGTAAAAAGCTTTCATGCCTTCGGTTTGCCTGAACCCGGCGATTCCTGATAAACTATCATCACAAACAGGGAGAACGGAGGCCGTGCCGTGGGAAGGAAAAAATCAAAAAACGAGGACAAACAGCTGTTGAAAGATGCGCTCGCCGAAGATTTGAAACATAAGCTTCAGCAAATGAAAAGCGACTTAAAGGAAGAAGACGAAAAAAGAAAAGAGCGAGAGAAAGAGCGCTTCATCAAACAGAGAAAAGAAAAGGAAAAAAACAAAAGCTTTGAAGAACTGCTTAATGAAAGCGGGCTCGACTGGCGACAATATAAATGACAAAGCACCGTTTCAATGAGACGGTGCTTTCCTTTGTCCTAGCCGCGATGGGCGGTGTACACATCGCGTTTCGTATAAAAACGCAGCGCTTTGATTTCCTGTTCTGTCAGCCGGCGGCCGCTGACTGACTTGATATTTTCCCGAAGCTGAGAGACTTTGCTCGCCCCAGGGATGACTGCACCGACAGCCGGCTGGGAAAGGATGTATTTCATCGCGGTTTCGGTTGCTGTCAGATCAGGCGCCGTTTTCTCGATATCCGCTTTTGTCTTGACGAGCTCGTCATAAGAATAAGATAAATAGCCGTTTTTCTTTATATTGGCGTTCGCCTGTGAGACGGGTCTTTCCGTGAGAAGGCCTTTTGCGAGCGGTCCCCTTGCAATCACGCTGATCCCGCGCTCTTCAAGGGAGGAAAGCCATTCCTCGGGACGGCGGTCCAAGAGACTGTATTGCATCATCACCGTGATGATGTTTGATTTTTTGGCATATTCTTTAATGACATTCGGGCGAATCGAAGAAATTCCGTAATAGCGGATGACACCTTCTTGTTTTAATTCTTCAAAAGCTTCAACCGTTTCATCGATATTGTCTTCGATCGTTCCGCCGTGAAGCTGGTAAAGATCGATATAGTCCGTCTGCAGGCGCTTTAAGCTGCGCTTGACAGCTTCCTTTATGTACGCTTTTGAAGGGTCCCAAAACCAGCCCGGCTTTCCTTCCTCCCAGCGGTTGCCCGCTTTTGTGGCGAGGATGATCTCATGGCGCCTCGATTTGATCGCTTCCCCGACAATTTCTTCATTCGTTCCAAAATCGTACAGGTCGGCAGTATCCAAATAATTGATGCCAAGCTCCAGCGCTTCATCCACAATCGATAATGCGTGCTGTTTTTCCGTGCCGAGAGACATACAGCCGAGGCCGACTTCGCTCACTTTTAAATCCGATTGTCCAAGCGTCCGTTTATTCATATCCTCACTCCTCCTTCTATGTATATTGAACGTAATACAAAGAAGCGAAGTTTTCAACTCATCGGCACTTTGACATTTGCTGTGAAACAAAGACCGGCCAAAAGATTGTTACTTTATACGTTAGAAGTTTATTTTCAACTCCCACATCGTGATGGCGATAGAGCATATGAAACAGAAAGCAGCAGGGACGGCCATAAAAAGCGATTGGCGGGCTCGAAACATGTGGGCATGAATCGCTCCTATCATGAGAATACAGAACAATACCCCTGATCCAACAGCGAAATACCGGTTCCAAATTCCCGCTGTCATGCCAAGCGCCCCAACGATTTCGAGACATCCTGTAACAGAAAGAAACCACAATGGATAGTCATAATGACGCCAGTGTTCTACTTGAAATGGAACGTGTAAAACCTTTATAACGCCTCCTGCCAACATAAAAGCTGCCAAACTCACTTTCATGAAAATAGATATCATCTGATCTCACTCCGTTTCTGAGGCTTGTCCGGGAATACTCTGATTCGGCAGCATTCCATGGATCAACAGGTCAACGACTTCTGCTGAGAGATTGGCCGGATCTTTTATTCCGGGCAATAAGTATAGATCTGTAAGGTGTATGATCATGCCGATCAGACATTCAGCAACGGTTTCCATTTCCAGTTCGGAACGAAAATAGCCCAACCGCTGCTCTGCTTCTAAGTTCTCCTTCAACGCCAGCGTAACATCTCTTTTCATTTGTTTAGCTTCTGGATTGAGAAAAAAACCGATGCGGGTTAAATCCGGATTCGCAGCCAGAAACTGAAAGACGGTTTCCACAGCAGCCAATACCCGTTTTGAAACATCTTTTCGTTTGACGCCATTTTCTAAGCGGAATGATGTGATCAGCTCTCTTAAATGAGTGTGAAAATCAGCTATCAATTCCTCGAAGATGGCATCCTTGCTTGAAAAATAAAGATAAAAGGACGGCTGTGTCAGCCCTGCTCTTTTCACAATTGTACTGACCTTGGTGTCGTGAAATCCTCGAATCGCAAACTCGTTTGCGGCAGCTTCAAACAATCGCTTTCGGCTTTCCTTTCCTTTGCGGCCCAAAGTGAATCGCCCCCTGAAAAATAATACTCGACAGTAATGTTACTCATGAGTATTATTCCGTATGGTGTGATTTTTTGTCAACGCAAAGCTATTTCTACAGTTGAGGAAAAAGCGAGAGGATGTTTGCAGAGCAGGCTCTTATTTTCATTCATATGAAATCCAATCTTTCACATATTGATATGTTCGGCCGTATTCCTTCAGCTTAGCGCGGATTTCCCAAGCTTTTCCCGATATCACGATTCTGTCTCGCAAACGGTAGACCTTCATGGCGACATCCCCCTCTCATGGTGTATGATAAAATGTATGGGATAAACAGCAGCAACAGAACTTAGGAGATGATCAAACTGAAGAATTTAGAGGAGAAAACCATATCAAAAGAAAAGCTGTTTTCAGGAAAGGTAATTGATCTTTACCTTGAAGATGTCGAACTCCCGAACGGTAAAACAAGCAAGCGGGAAATTGTGAAACATCCCGGCGCTGTGGCGGTGCTGGCGCTGACTGATGACGAAAACATCATCTTGGTCAAACAGTATAGAAAGGCGCTTGAGCGGACAATTGTTGAAATTCCGGCAGGCAAGCTTGAAAAAGGGGAGAAGCCTGAATATACCGCATTGCGGGAGCTTGAAGAAGAAACTGGATATACGGCGGCTGAGCTTAAAAAAATCACCGCTTTTTATACATCTCCGGGGTTTGCTGACGAATTGGTGCATCTGTATTTGGCGGAGCAGCTGACCCCTCTTGATGAAAAGCGCGAACTTGATGAGGACGAATTTGTAGAAGTAATGGAGGTGCCGCTTGCCGATGCACTGAAGCTGATGGAAAGCCAGGATATATATGATGCGAAGACGGCTTATGCCATTCAGTATCTGGAGCTGCAGAGAGCTATGCAAGCAAAGAAATGAAAGAAATATTCGCAGACATGCACATCCATATCGGGCAAACCGAATCAGGAAGGCCTGTTAAAATAACGGCGGCGAAAACATTGATGCTTGATGAGATTTTAATTGAAGCAAGCGAACACAAAGGGATGGGGCTGATCGGCATTATTGACTGCCATTCGCCCGAAGTGCTGGCCGAAATTGAAAAAGGGATCTCAACAGGCCGTTATACAGAGCTTGAGGACGGCGGAATCAAATATAAAGAAACCGTTCTGCTGTGCGGGGCCGAATTGGAAATTTATGATGACAGGTGCCGGGGGCCGATTCACGTCTTGGCATTTATGCCGACGATCGAAAAAATGAAGCGATTCTCTGCATGGCTTTCCGAAAGAGTGACAAACATACATCTCAGCTCACAGCGCATCTATGAGACGGGGATCCGGCTTCAGCAGAAAGTCAAAGAACTCGGAGGGCTATTTATTCCCGCCCACATTTTCACCCCGCATAAAAGCCTGTATGGAAAAGGCGTCAAGTTTTCCTTGAAAGAGGTGTTTGACGAGCGGATGATTGACGCGGTCGAACTTGGGCTGAGCAGTGACACGGATATGGCGTCACATGTGGCAGAACTGAATCCTTACGCTTTTCTGACCAATTCGGACGCCCATTCTCTTGGGAAAATCGGCAGGGAATATAATCAACTGCTGCTCAAGCATGCGAGCTTTAAAGAATTCTCGCTCGCTTTAAAAGGCGAAGCTGGCCGCGGCATTGCCGCCAATTATGGGATGAATCCGCTGCTGGGCAAGTATTATCAGACCGCTTGTGAAAAATGCGGCCGTCTGAAAGAAAATGAGGACACGACATGCAAAACGTGCGGCAGCTCAAAATTTACAAAAGGGGTCAGCACCCGTTTAAAAGAGCTTTACGATCAAGACATAAGCCCTGTCCAACGGCCGCCATACGTCCACCAGGTGCCGCTTCAGCTGATACCGGGCATCGGACCGAAAACGATTCAGAAGCTGAAGCAGGCATTTGGAACTGAGATGAACATTCTTCATCATGTGAAGGAAGACGACCTTCTTGGCATGCTTCGGCCGCAAACGGCAGAGCTCCTTATCAAGGCGAGAAAAGGAGACATGCAATTAAAAGCCGGAGGAGGCGGGACCTACGGAAAAGTACAGAAGTAAAAGGGGCTGAAGAAAAGGGATGGAGTGGAAACTGAAATCGTATGAGGAATTATCTAAAGAAGAGCTGTATCGGATCATAAAGCTGAGAATAGACGTCTTTATCGTCGAACAAAACTGTCCATATCACGAGCTTGATGATATGGATGAAAAGGCGCATCATTTATTTTTAGATCAAGAAGGAGAAATCTCGGCGTATTGCAGGCTGTTTTCAAGCGGTGTGGTTGATAAGGAGGCGTCAATCGGCCGGGTGATCGTCCGCAAACAGGACAGAGGCAAGGGCTGGGCAAAGACGCTTCTTGAAAAAGCGCTCGGCTTTTTGGAAAGCGAATGGGGAGAGACAGCGGTCAAGATCAGCGCCCAGGACTATCTGCGCTCTTTTTACGGTTTATTCGGATTTAAGGAAGTATCAGAAGTCTATTTGGAAGACGGCATTCCACATGTTGACATGGTCAAGACTCCTTTGACGGAAAACTGAAATAAGAAACCCCCTTTGAATAAAAGGGGGTTTTTGGATCAAATAACCAGAACCTGTCATTCGTATCACTCATAAGATGCTAAAGAAAATGTTGAGCACAGGAGGCTTTTAATGGATATGAAACAGGCTAAGCAAATGTATTTGGAGTTATTAAAGAAAGCGATCCTGTTTGAAATTTGGCAGGAGCATGAAAGATATTTCCCAATTTCTGCGCCGGTCCCGGAGTCACTGCAAAAACAAATCGGATTAAACAATTTAAGAATCGTCCGCTATGTGATTCCTGATCCCGAGTCCCGCAGAGCGGGAATAGATAAGCCGCCAATTGCACACAGTATGATCGGTCGTGTGCGCATGGACAATTTGCAAATGTGTATGGAAACGGTTTTAAAAGAAAACATCGCCGGAGACTTTATTGAAACAGGTGTATGGCGGGGCGGTGCCTGTATCTTTATGAAAGGCTTCTTGAAAGTACATGAAGTCGATGACCGCACAGTATGGGCGGCCGATTCATTCGACGGTCTGCCGGCGCCAAACATCGAAAAATATCCTCAGGACATAGGTGACCGCCACTATAAGGTTGATTTTCTGAAAGTGTCGCTTGAGGAAGTGCAAAATAACTTTAAAAAGTACGATTTGCTTGATGAGAACGTTCAATTTTTGAAGGGTTGGTTTAAGGACACGCTGCCTGACGCTCCTATTGATCAACTCGCCATTTTACGGCTTGACGGCGATATGTATGAATCAACAATGGATAGCCTCTCAAACTTATATGAAAAAGTATCAAAGGGCGGTTTTGTCATTATTGATGATTTCACGCTAAAGGGATGCCGCGCGGCTGTGCTTGATTTCCTTAAAGAACATCACCTTGATGAGTCTGTACTTGTTCCGATCGACCCTTATTCAGTCTATTGGCGAAAACCATAAAAAAATAGATTCACTCCTTCATCTGTTAAGTGCGGGCAGGCTAAAAAATGGCTGCGTATATACAAGTATCCCTGTATTCCGTAAAACCGCTTCGAGCTGAAAACCGATGCGCTCAGCCATTTTTCTGCTTTTCAGATTCAGGCTGTCACAGCATATTTCAAGCCGTTTTGTATTGAGATGTCGTCTGGCGAAATCAATAAGCCCTTGCAGCGCTTCTGTCATATATCCCTGTCCCGCAAATTCGAAATGGCACCAATAGCCGATTTGAAACCGTTTCGCTTCCCATTTCATCCCGGTGAAGGGCGGTGCACCCGATCCATTCTTCTGTTTCTTTATGGAAGATACGCATCCTCAGGTCTTACCGCAAAATAAAATCAGCCTGCGCCTGTCTGACGTTGATTTCAGTTTCTTCCGCCGTTGGAAGCTCTCTGGCAAATAGCATCCAGGATTTAAGCACAGGCAAAGATGTTCGAATGGCATTATCACGGCCGCTCCGTCGTCTGCCCGCGGAGAAAAAGACGCTCGGTTTTAAAGCTGTCCGGAAAATCGAACAGTATCGGATTCATACGGATTCCCTCCGGGTATTTTGGCTATCATCATATGACTTCATTCATGACATCTTCCCATCACAATCGTGTTATAGTATTTGCCGTCAGAAAGGAGCTTGTCTTTTTTTAAGATGCCTTCTATTTCAAAGCCTTGCTGTTGATACAGTCTGATCGCTCTCTCATTTGTTTCTAAAACACACAGCGTCATTTTTTTATTCCAGTGGAATCAGCCCAAAAAATAGATTCTTTTAAAAGGTTTCTTCCAATGCTGTATCCCCAAACATCTTTTAATACGCATACGCCAAACTCTATTTTATGAGAGGTGCGTTTTAACTCATTGCCTTCACATCTTGAAAATCCGACAATCCGGTCGTGAACAGCCGCTGCTAAAAATAAGCTTCTTTGATGTTCACGGTCTTTTTTAATCAGCTCTTCAAAACCTTTTGCATCTATAAAAGCTTCTCCCTTTTCTCTATCTAAATGTTCTGTCTCGCCATCAATTTGCAATCTTAAAGCAGACAATTCTTTTGCATCTTGTTCAAGGGCGGGTCTGACAGTGTAGCTCATTCCTTTTACATAAAAGCGTTTTTTCATTATCAGGGTATACTCCATTCATAGTGATATTCATTCAAAAAAAGCGGCACCAATAGGAGTCTATCATATACTTTAACTTCCGCATCATACATCTATATAGAAAAAATAACGAACAGCGATCAACATTCGATTCGCTGTCCATTTCCATCTGATAAAATTCCCGGATGTGAATCAATCGGGCCGATGCCTCCTGCGATATCGAGCGCCCGCCAGACCATGCCGCCGAAGACGAGATAAACAAGGGGACCCGCCCAGACTTCAAGGTTTCGAGTCGGCTCAATGCCGGAGTGAAGGACGAGGAGGTGCCCAAAAGAAAATAAATGATAAAAGGCCTGATAAATGAAGGCAAACAGGTCCCAATTCCCCGCCTATGTCTTTCAAGCCGCTCCACACATTTAAAAGCAGGATGTCAACCGCCGTACTTCCCGCAAAAGCTTGAATGCCAAACCAAACTGTATGACAGCGGCAAAACCGTGAAGAAGCGCCGGGATATTAGCCCCGTAAATACCGAAAGAAGATCTGATCAATCCGGGAAAAAGAACGCCGTATTTCGCCTAAACATCGCCATTTTAGCGCAAGGGTAATGGAGAGCACGAGTGAAGCGGCGGCGATAATGCCTAATACCTGCCATGGCGAGAGCCCGATCGAAATGAACCCGCCTACCTTTGTACAATCTGGGGTATTATGGATGTGACCTGTCCTAATCGATGCAAAATTGCTCGCTTGCCAGGTGCGCTCCTTAGGCGCTAAAGGTATTAAATCTTTGTTGCTGAGTATATTTTCTCCTTTCATGTCAGCTCCCAGCAATGATAACTTTCAGACAAACTAAACAATTTTTTTCGGCGTTTATGGAGGCTGGCTAAGACAGAAGGGTCAGTGAAAAAGCCGAAACAAAAATATTAGCTTTTTATGAAACAGTTGTCTATTTCCTTCATAGGATAAAAGACCGGGATGACGCTTTCCTGAAATATAATGAAAGCGTTTTCTGAAGTAAGTAGCCGGCAGCTAAAAACATGAGGAGGGACTTGAAAATTGAAAAAAATAGTATTGGTTTGTGCCGCAGGTATGTCCACGAGTCTGCTTGTCAGCAGAATGAAAAAACATGCAGAGGTGATGAAGGAAGATGTCGAAATCATCGCATTGCCTGTTTCTGAAGCGGGAAGTGTCGCCTCTGAAGCGGATGTCATTCTGTTAGGTCCGCAAGTCAGGTATCAAAAATCCCAGGTTGAATCAATCGCGGGAGACATTCCGGTTGAAGTGATCGATATGCGCAGCTACGGAACAATGAACGGCGAAGCCGTGCTGGAGACAGCTTTGCAGCTTATAAAATAAAAGGGGGAGGACAGTTTTGAGCGGATTCATGGAGAAATTTGAACGAACCGTTGAGAGGTTTTTAGTTCCGGTTGCGGCAAAGCTGAATTCACAGCGGCACATATGTGCGATTAGAGATGCTTTTATTTTATCATTTCCGATTATTATGGCAGGATCTATCATCATCTTGTTAAACTTTGCCATCCTATCGCCGGACGGGTTTATCGCTAACATCTTATTTCTTGACAAACTGTTTCCGAATTTGGCCGATTATCAGGCGGTCTTCACTCCTGTGTTGCGGGGATCGCTTGAGATTATGTCCATATTTGTCGTGTTTCTTGTTGCGCGCAATTTAGCCATCTCAATGAAAGCCGACGAACTTTTGGCAGGTTTGACGGCTGTCTCCTGTTACTTCATTATTTATTCGCCGTATCGCCTGATCGAAAACGAGAGCTTTTTAGCGATGAAATGGCTCGGCGCCCAAGGGCTGTTTGTCGCTTTAATCATCGGCATCATTGTCGGTGAAGTGTTCAGCAGGCTCTCAAACGCGAAGCGTCTGCAGATTCATATGCCTCCGCAGGTGCCGCCAGCGGTTGCCCGGACGTTTAAAGTTCTGTTCCCGATTATCTTCATCACCATCGGCTTTGCCATTTTGAGCTTTGCGCTGATGTCCTTGACGAAAAATGGACTTCATGAACTGGTTTATACCGTTTTGCAAGCACCTTTAAGAGATATGGGGACGAATATTTTTACGGTTGTCTTTCTCGGCATCGTCGCCAATTTTTTATGGCTGTTCGGCATTCATGGCCCTAATACGATAGCCGCCATCAGAGAGACGATTTTTGCTGAAGCCAACCTTGAAAATCTCGCTTTTGTGGCGAAGACGGGGTCTGCCTGGAATGCTCCTTTCCCGGAAACGTGGGCCCTCAATGACGCTTTTGCGAATTACGGGGGCTCAGGTATGACGCTTGGGCTCTTGATTGCGATCTTTATCGCTTCAAAGCGCCGCGATTATAAAGACATCGGCAAGCTCTCGATCGGTCCGGGCATATTTAATATTAATGAACCCGTCATTTTCGGGCTGCCGGTCGTGTTGAACCCCATCTTTATGATCCCCTTTATCATCGTGCCGGCAGTGAATACGGTCGTCGGGTATTTGTTTATCAAATTTCAGATCATTCCGCCGATCGCCTATGCCGTTCCGTGGACGACTCCGGGTCCGCTGATTCCGTTTCTCGGCACAGGAGGGAACTGGATCGCGCTTGCTGTCGGGTTTCTCTGTCTCGCCATTTCCACGGTGATCTATCTTCCGTTTGTGATGGCTGCCAATAAGACGGCGAATATAGAAAAGGAACAGTCTTTGGAAAATAGAGAGTCATGAAGCTGTTAGGGAGGCGCTTTTTACGGGCGCCTTCCTTTTTTTAAAAAAAGTCATGCCGCTCTCTTTTCTCTCATACAATCTATTAAAATCAAAAGCACGCCTGGGAGGAAGGTACATGCGGAAGCCCACAATGAAAGAACTGATATTTCAGCATATGAAAGACCATCTGTCGATCTATTTATTTGTTTCTGTGTTATTTTTAATGGGTGTGATTTTCGGCGCGGTGATCGTCAACAGTATGACGATCAGCCAAAAAGAAGATTTATTTTATTATTTAAACCGATTTTTTGGACAGCTATCAGAGGGGAAAGCGGCAGGCTCAAAGGAAATGTTTGGGCAGAGCTTTCTTCATAATATGAAATATTTAGGTTTAATGTGGATTCTCGGCATCTCGATCATCGGGCTGCCCGTCATTTTTATCATGGTCTTTTTAAAAGGGATCGTCGTCGGATTTACAGTCGGTTTTTTAGTCAATCAAATGGGAATCAACGGTTTTCTTCTGTCTTTTGTATCCGTGCTCCCGCAGAATGTCCTGTTGATCCCGGCTTACCTGATCATGGGCACATGTGCAATTGCTTTTTCACTAAGGCTCATCCGCCAGCTCTTTGTCAAACGCAGCCTGTCGGAAGCGCCGATACAATGGTTCGGAAGGTATGCGTTCGTACTCGTCCTGATTCTCGCAATGGCTCTTGCATCCTCTTTCATAGAAGCTTATCTTTCACCGCTGTTTATGGAAAAACTGACAGATTATATATTACCGAAACAGCATTAATTTAAAATGATTATTAAAAGATATTCATTTTGTTTATCAATTTATAATGATTATAGTTGGCTCTCTGCGCTCGTTTTGTTATAATAAGCTAGGTAATGCGGCGTAGGAGGGAAAGCCAATGGAAAACCGTATTGATCGAATTAAAAAACAATTGCATTCTTCCAGCTATAAACTCACCCCTCAGCGCGAGGCTACTGTAAGGGTGCTGCTTGAGAATGAGGAAGACCATTTAAGCGCAGAAGATGTATACCTCCTCGTAAAAGAGAAATCTCCTGAGATTGGTCTTGCAACGGTATATCGGACTCTTGAATTGTTAACTGAACTAAAAGTAGTGGATAAAATCAACTTTGGCGACGGTGTGTCGAGATATGACCTCCGCAAAGAAGGAGCTGCCCATTTTCATCACCATTTAGTGTGCATGGAATGCGGATCAGTCGTTGAAATTGAAGAAGACTTGCTTGAAGATGTTGAAGATATCATTGAAAAGGATTGGAAATTTAAAATAAAAGACCACAGGCTGACTTTTCATGGCATCTGCCATAACTGCCAGGAAAAAGAAGCGGAATAGACCGGATTAGAGAGAACCCTTTCATTGCTTGAGCGGGTTCTTTTTTGATTCACACGTATAAAACTTGTCTCAGTTGGCATAAGTTTTAGTAATTGAATCAAAAGAAGGGACGGTGAAAACAGTGATGAAAATGCTGAAAACGGCTGGCGATATGATCAAGGTGTTTGTGCTGTTTACCGGTTTTACCGTCTTGTTTTATTATGCTATGATATGGATAAATTCTGAGTATGAAGACTATCATCGGTATGATAAACCTGAAGGAGCCGCCCTTAAGGTCGCCTCGATGGAAGGGGACGAACAGGGCAGCTGGTTTGACCGGTTAATCTTTTTTTATTTGAACGGGGAGTAGGATAGCGTGAAAGTTCATATTAAAGATTTTATCCACTATGCCGTTGTTGAACGGGGGCTTTCCCATAACACGGTTGTGAGCTATGAACGGGATTTGAACAGCTATGCCGCCTATTTAGAGAAAACAGAAGGTCTGGATTCTCTCAATCAAGTGACGAGGCTGCACATCATCCAGTTTTTAAAGCATTTGAAAGACGCCGGAAAATCCGGAAAAACAATCGCCAGACATCTTGCTTCCATCCGCGCCTTTCACCAGTTTCTGCTGAGAGAAAAAGTGACGGCTCAAGATCCGTCCGTCCATATTGAATCACAAAAAACGGAGCGGACGCTTCCGAAAGTTTTGTCATTGCAGGAGGTGGAAACCCTTCTGGACACCCCGAAGCTGACCAGTCCGTTCGGCTACCGGGATAAAGCGATGCTGGAATTATTGTATGCGACGGGGATTCGCGTCAGCGAGATGATCGAATTGAAGCTGTCTGACGTCCACTTGTCCATGGGGTTTATCCGCTGCTTCGGAAAGGGAAGAAAAGAGCGAATCGTCCCGCTTGGCGAAGCGGCATCCCATGCGGTCGGAGAATATCTCTCAAAGGCGAGGGCCAAGCTGCTTAAGAAAAACACAGAGGACGCTCTGTTTCTGAATCACCACGGCAGACAGATCAGCCGTCAGGGATTTTGGAAAAACTTAAAGAAAATCGCCTTGGAAGCGGGGATCAAAAAAGACCTGACTCCCCATACATTAAGGCACTCATTTGCTACGCATCTTTTGGAAAACGGAGCCGATCTCCGGGCCGTTCAGGAAATGCTCGGCCATGCCGACATTTCGACGACGCAAATCTATACACATGTGACGAAAACGAGGCTGAAAGACGTCTATAAGCAGTATCATCCCCGGGCATAGGCCGCGCGAAGCCAAAGCGCGGTTTTTCATTTGCCGGCAAAGAGATGTGACATGCTTAAATTGCGGGAAGTTTCTCACTATTTCCGTTCGTATTGTCAACCGTTGTGTAAACGGTTTATACTTGGCTAATAGCGGTATTTTGGTTTTTTTATGCCAAATGTGACAGCCTAAAGATCAATCATATGAAAGAAAAAAAGGAGGCCATCAAATGCCTGCATATCATTACAACCGCGTGTTTTTAATCGTTATGGATTCTGTCGGTATCGGCGAAGCGCCCGACGCTGAAAAGTTTAATGACAAAGGCGCGGATACATTGGGCCACATTGCCGAACATATGGGGGGCATCAGCCTGCCGAACATGGCGAAGCTCGGGCTCAGCAACATCCGTGAAATCAAAGGAGTGCAAGAGACAGACCAGCCGCTTGCCTATTACGGCAAAATGAAAGAAGCCTCAAATGGAAAAGATACGATGACCGGCCATTGGGAAATCATGGGGCTTTACATAGACAAACCATTCCGGGTATTCCCCGAAGGTTTTCCAGACGAATTGATCAATGAGCTTGAAAAGAGATCAGGAAGAAAAGTGATTGGAAACAAGCCTGCTTCAGGTACAGCGATATTGGATGAACTTGGAGCAGAACATATGGAAACCGGTGCGCTTATCGTCTACACGTCAGCCGACTCCGTTTTGCAGATTGCCGCACATGAAGAAGTGGTGCCTCTTGAAGAACTCTACAAGATCTGTGAAATCGCGCGCGAGCTCACCCTTGATGAAAAATATATGGTCGGACGCGTCATTGCACGGCCGTTTGTCGGAAAGCCGGGCGAATTTAAACGGACGCCGAACCGGCATGACTACGCGCTAAAACCGTTTGACAGAACCGTGATGAATGAACTGAAAGATGACAGCTTAGATGTCATAGCCATCGGAAAAATCTCCGATATCTACGACGGCGAAGGAATTACCGAATCGCTCAGAACAACATCGAACATGGATGGGATGGACAAACTGATTCAAACGCTTGACCAGGACTTTACAGGCATCAGCTTTGTGAACCTCGTTGATTTTGACGCGCTGTTCGGACACCGCCGCGATCCTGAAGGGTACGGGAAAGCGCTTGAAGAATTCGATGCAAGGCTTCCGGAGGTATTTGAAAAAATGCGGGAGGATGATTTGCTCATCATCACCGCCGATCATGGAAATGATCCTATTCACCACGGAACGGATCATACAAGGGAATATGTTCCGCTCCTCGTTTACAGCAAAAAACATGAAAACGCGGCAGAACTTCCGCTCGCTGATACATTTGCGGATATCGGAGCGACGATCGCCGACAATTTTAAAACGAAAATGCCGAATTACGGAAAAAGCTTTTTATCCCTGCTTAAATAGGAGGAAACGACGTGAAACAGATGATTGCAAATGCCGCTCAATATGTCAAAAGCAAGACAGAACACAAACCGGCAGTCGGCTTGATTTTGGGGTCAGGCCTCGGTGTGCTCGCTGATGAAATTCAAGAAGCCGTTCACATTAAATACGAAGATATCCCCGACTTTCCGGTCTCTACTGTCGAAGGCCATGCCGGGCAGCTTGTCATCGGCAGACTTGAAAATGTTCAAGTCATTGCGATGCAAGGCCGTTTTCATTTTTATGAAGGCTATTCGCTCGATAAGGTTACATTCCCTGTCAGGGTGATGAAAGAGCTTGGCGTCTCGACTTTAATCGTCACGAATGCTGCAGGGGGCGTGAATGAGTCTTTCCGTCCCGGCGACTTGATGGTCATCTCAGATCATATCAACTATATGGGAACAAACCCGCTGATCGGTCCGAATGATTCAGCGCTTGGCGTCAGATTTCCAGACATGTCGTCCGCTTATGATAAAGAACTTCGTCATCTGGCGAAACAAACGGCCGAAGAATTGAACATCAGCGTGCAAGAAGGCGTGTATACAGCGGTTTCCGGTCCGTCATATGAAACACCGGCAGAGGTCCGTTTTCTCAGAACGATCGGTACTGACGCCGTCGGAATGTCAACCGTTCCTGAAGTGATTGTCGCAAGGCATTCAGGGCTTCGGGTGCTCGGCATCTCCTGCATTTCAAATGCGGCAGCCGGGATCTTGGATCAGCCGCTGTCACATGATGAAGTCATGGAAGTAACCGAAAAAGTGAAATCCGACTTTTTGCGATTTGTCAAATCAGCAGTGGCGAAAATCGGTTAAATCGGATAAACCGCCAAATAAGCCAATGTAAGTTCAAGCCAGAGCTTACATTGGCTTTTTCTTTTATGTTTACGAGGAAATTTTTCCAATTGATCCGTATAAATCCATCTTATTTGGGAAAAATAGAAAGGATTACGAAATGGAGGTCTGGGTGATGAAACGTCATTTATCCAAATTGCTGATTTTTACGATAATCCTTATGACAGCGCCATCCGCGTTTGCGAAAGAAAGTGAAAAGAAATCCTCTGAGCTTGCTCATGAAGCGAAGTCTGCCGTTCTGATCGAGCGGGACACCGGAAAGGTAATGTATGACAAAAACAGCCATGAGAAGCTTCCCCCGGCCAGCATGACAAAGGTGATGACCATGCTGCTTATCATGGAAGCCCTTGATAAAGGCAAAATTCAAATGAAAGATAAAGTCAGAACAAGCGAGTACGCTGCATCAATGGGCGGTTCACAGATCTTTCTTGAACCAGGCGAAGAAATGACCGTTGAAGAGATGTTAAAAGGGATCGCCATCGGATCTGGAAACGATGCTTCTGTTGCGATGGCAGAGCACATTGCCGGATCTGAAGAGGAGTTTGTCAAAAGGATGAATGAAAAAGCAGCTGAGCTTGGTCTGAAAGATACATCCTTTAAAAACACGACGGGGCTCCCTGAAGAAGGACATTACAGCACAGCCTACGACATGTCCCTCATGGCGAAAGAGCTCTTAAAATATGAAAGAATCACGAAGTTTACGGGAACGTATGAAGACTATCTGAGAGAAAATACCGATAAAAAATTCTGGCTTGTCAATACAAACAGGCTGATCAAATTTTATCCGGGAGTCGACGGGGTCAAAACAGGATTTACAAATGAAGCCAAGTACTGTTTGACTGCTTCGGCGAAAAAAGGAAACATGCGCGTGATCGCCGTTGTATTCGGCGCCAGCACACCGAAGGAACGGAATACGCAAATCACCAAAATGCTTGATTACGCGTTCAGCCAATATGAAACACATCCGATGTATAAGCGTAATGAAGTCATTTCAGAATTAAAGGTCAATAAAGGCCGCCATCAGAAAATCAATCTCGTGACATCAGAACCAATTTCTCTTTTGACGAAAAAAGGCGAAAATATGGAATCTGTCAAAAAAGAGATCAAACAGAAAGAAGATATCCATGCTCCTGTCAAAAAAGGCACCGAGCTCGGGACGCTCGTATTGAAAAAGGATGGGAAGGTGCTGCATGAAAGCCCTCTTGTCGCAGAAAAAGACATGGATAAAGCGGGGATGTGGACATTGTTTAAACGGACGATGACAAATTGGACAAAGTGGAGTGAATAATGCCGAACGATCACTAGTTTTGTCATGGTGAAGGAATTTATAAAGTTTAAATCGAAACACTCATTATCCGATTTAAATCAAGGAGGAATGAGGATGAGCCTCGGAATCGATTTTAACGTCAAAGAATCCGTGCTTTGCGTTCGGTTAACAGGTGAACTTGATCACCATACAGCTGAAACATTGAGAAAACAAGTCAGTGATCATTTGGAACAGTACGACATTTGCCACATTGTCTTGAATCTTGAAGACCTTTCGTTTATGGACAGTTCAGGACTTGGCGTCGTGCTGGGCAGATATAAGGAAATTAAGCAGCTGGGCGGAGAAATGATCGTCTGTGCGATTTCTCCTGCCGTCAAACGCCTATTTGATATGTCGGGTCTGTTTAAAATCATCCGTCTTGAACAATCAGAGCAGCATGCTCTGGAAACACTGGGGGTGGCGTCATGAAAAATGAAATGAACATTCAGTTTTCAGCGCTCAGCCAAAATGAATCATTTGCCCGGGTGACAGTTGCCGCTTTCATCGCACAGCTAGACCCGACAATGGATGAATTGACCGAAATTAAAACGGTTGTGTCAGAAGCGGTGACGAACGCGATCATCCACGGCTATGAAAACTCCGGGGAAGGGAATGTATATATTTCCGTTACCCTTGAAGACCATATCGTCTTTTTAACGATTCGTGATGAAGGAATCGGCATCACGGACTTGGAAGAGGCTCGCGAGCCGCTGTTCACGACAAAGCCTGAACTTGAAAGGTCTGGAATGGGCTTTACCATTATGGAAAATTTCATGGATGATATCACGATAGATTCCTCACCTGAGATGGGAACCACAATACACTTAACAAAGCACTTATCAAAAAGCAAAGCGCTTTGCAATTAAGGGAGATTTGTTATGGATGTGGAGGTTAAAAAAGAAAACCAGAACACTCAGCTTAAAGACCATGAGGTTAAAGAACTCATAAAAAACAGCCAGAACGGCGATCAAAGAGCAAGGGACCTCCTCATAGAAAAAAACATGCGTCTTGTTTGGTCTGTCGTTCAGCGTTTTTTGAACAGGGGCTATGAACCTGATGATCTTTTCCAAATCGGCTGCATCGGGCTCTTGAAATCGGTTGACAAATTCGATCTGTCCTATGATGTGCGATTTTCCACCTATGCCGTTCCGATGATCATCGGAGAAATTCAGCGGTTTATCAGGGATGACGGGACAGTTAAAGTCAGCCGATCGCTAAAGGAACTCGGCAATAAAATCAGAAGGGCAAAAGACGAGCTTTCAAAGTCAAACGGGCGGATTCCGACCATACAGGAAATCGCCGACCATCTGGACATCAGTTCTGAAGAGGTCGTGATGGCCCAGGAAGCGGTTCGCTCTCCTTCGTCCATTCATGAAACCGTTTATGAAAACGACGGAGATCCGATTACACTTCTCGACCAGATCGCCGATCAGTCTGAGGACAAATGGTTCGATAAAATCGCTCTGAAGGAAGCCATTAAAGACCTGGATGAACGGGAAAAGCTGATCGTTTATTTACGATACTACAAGGACAAGACGCAATCTGAAGTAGCCGATCGACTCGGTATCTCGCAAGTCCAAGTCTCAAGGCTTGAGAAAAAAATCTTAAAGCAGATCAAAAACGAGATGGACCATTCAGAAAACTGAGGCTGCCAAAAAAACGGCAGCCTCAGCTTCTAAATACCACTAATTGAAGCCGGACTCGCTCGACGAGCCGGCTTTTTTCGTGTGTGGTAATTTATGGTCTTTCGCAGCTCGCTGAATGATAAATGAGATCAACCTCATACTACAACTATAACCATCATATAGGAAGTGACCCAGATGGAACGTCAAGTTTTTATCAGACTCCGCCATCGGCTCGAGGCAGATCCAGATGAATTGATCAGACTCGGACATCTCGCACAGGTGGCGGGGGATCGCCGGTTTAAAGAAAAGCTTGAACAGCTGCCTGTGTACCAGGTAAGCAAATCGGATCAAAGCATGGTCGTATTGGATGTAATGAAGGTTATTGAAACTATACATAAATCGTTTCCAGACCTTGATGTCCAGACCGTCGGCGGTTCCGAAACCATCGTGGAGATCCAATATCCAAAACGAGGCTTATCTCCTGTTCTGTTCATCTCTGTCTGGCTGCTTTTGTTTGTCGGGGCAGGTCTTGCCGTGATGAACTTTCATGAAGATGTCAGCATGAGGGAAGTGCACATCCTGCTCTATGAAATGGTGACGGGAAAAGTAAACCGCTATCCTTACCTTCTGCAAGTTCCGTACAGCATTGGACTGGGGCTGGGCATGATTTTGTTTTTTAATCACTTATTTAAAAAACGCTTTAACGAGGAACCAAGCCCCCTTGAAGTTGAGATGTTCAAATATCAGCTCGATTTGGATCAATATGTGGCCATGAACGAAAATAAAGAAACGATAAAAGATATTCATGATCATTAGCACGCTGTTTATCATCTTTCTCGGCCTTGCAGGAGGCGTCGCAGTAGGATCGGGATTTGTCGCTTTCCTCACGGTGCTTGGCATTATCCCGAGGCTGACTCAGCTCACCAAAACGGGGGCGTTTATCCAGGCGTACGAATGGGCTGTCATTTTGGGCGCAGTTTTCGGAGGATGGGAATCGCTGAATTTAAGCCGGTTT
Source organism: Bacillus swezeyi (assembly GCF_001969815.1). Lineage (GTDB taxonomy): Bacteria > Bacillota > Bacilli > Bacillales > Bacillaceae > Bacillus > Bacillus swezeyi. Next base: position 93,601 of record NZ_MRBK01000003.1, read on the forward strand.
TTTTTATCGAAATGGGTGCTGATTCCAATCGGTCTTCTGGCGGGCGTCTTTATCGGAATGCTTGCGGCGGCGCTTACAGAGGTGCTGAACGTATTGCCGATTTTGGCAAAGCGAATCGGCATGGGAGACAGGATATTAATTCTTTTGATGGCCATCGTTTTCGGAAAGATTCTCGGATCGCTGTTTCAATGGCTTATTTTTGTTCATCTGTCATAAAAGGAGGATTATGATGTCAGGTTTAAAAGATAATTATCAGTCAAAAGTAAAGGTGTACCAGCCTTCCCCGCCTTACTTCCTCAATTGTGTAAAAGCTTTTCTTGTCGGGGGGCTGATCTGCACGATCGGTCAGGCGTTTCAAAATTTTTATATGGCCGTATTTCATTTTGATGAAAAAACGGCGGGAAACCCTACTGTTGCCACTCTTATCTTATTATCGGCTCTTTTGACAGGGCTGGGCGTCTACGACAGGATCGGACAGTTTGCAGGCGCGGGTTCGGCCGTACCGGTTACAGGGTTTGCCAATAGCATGACGAGTGCAGCGCTCGAGCACAAAAGCGAAGGATACGTCCTCGGAGTGGGAACGAATATGTTTAAGCTGGCCGGAAATGTCATCGTCTTCGGTGTCGTGGCCGCTTATATTGTAGGAATGATCCGCTATGCTTTTGACAAGCTGTTTTAGGAGGAAAACATCATGAAAATTAAGGGAAAACAAACATGGGAGTTCCAAAATCCGCTGTTTGTTAATTCGAGCGGAACAGCGGTCGGCCCCAAGGAAAAGCAAGGTCCTTTAGGACATTTATTTGATAAGACATATGATGAAATGCACTGCAACCAGAAAAACTGGGAGATGGCTGAGCGCAAATTGATGGAGGATGCGATTCAGAGTGCATTGTCCAAACAAAATCTTAAAAAAGAAGACATTGATATATTTTTAGCAGGCGACCTGCTCAATCAAAATGTCACAGCCAATTATGTGGCGAGGCACTTAAAAATTCCTTTTCTTTGCTTGTTTGGGGCATGCTCGACTTCGATGGAATCGATCGCCATCAGTTCGGCATTGATTGACGGAGGCTTTGCAAAACGTGCGCTGGCGGCGACAAGCAGCCATAATGCGACGGCTGAAAGGCAATTTCGCTATCCGACAGAATACGGCGGGCAAAAACCGGACACCGCGACTTCGACCGTAACCGGAAGCGGGGCGGTTGTGCTCAGTCAGCAGCCAAGCGGAATTCAAATCACAAGCGCAACAGTCGGGAGAGTCATTGATCTCGGAATCACAGATTCACAGGACATGGGATCGGCAATGGCGCCTGCCGCTGCGGATACGATTAAACAGCATTTGCAAGATCTGGGGCGCACCCCTGATGACTATGATTTAATTTTGACTGGAGATCTCTCGGGCGTCGGCAGCCCGATTGTCAAGGACCTTTTAAAAGAAGAAGGGATTAACGTCGGGACAAAACATAATGATTGCGGGCTGATGATCTATACCCCTGATCAGCAGGTATTTGCAGGAGGAAGCGGCTGCGCTTGTTCGGCTGTCGTTACATTTGCCCATATCTTTAAAGAAATGGAAGCGGGAAGGCTCAACAGGGTGCTTGTCGTAGCGACCGGAGCACTTCTGAGCCCAACCATCATACAGCAAAATGAATCGATTCCATGTATCGCGCACGGCGTCGTGTTTGAACGATCCGAAAGGGGGAACGGGTAATATGGAGTATGTCATTGCATTTATTGCGGGCGGCTTAATTTGTGTTATCGGCCAGCTGCTGCTTGATGTATTTAAATTGACGCCGGGCCACGTTATGTCCACCTTTGTCGTTTCAGGAGCGATCCTGGACGGCTTCGGCATCTACGACAGATTTATCGATTTTGCCGGAGCTGGTGCAACGGTGCCGATCGTCAGCTTCGGACACTCCCTTTTGCACGGAGCAATGCATCAGGCTGACAAACACGGCTTTATCGGAATCGGAATGGGAATATTTGAATTGACATCTGCCGGTATTTCTTCCGCCATTTTATTCGCTTTTCTTGTTGCCGTGATTTTTAAACCGAAAGGATAAAGAACGATGACAGCAAAACGCAAGGTCATTTTGGTCACTGACGGCGATGTATATGCTGCCAAAGCAATTGAATATGCAGCAAAAAAGACAGGAGGCCGCTGCATTTCCCAATCAAAGGGGAATCCCAGCATCAAAACCGGCTCAGAACTAGTCTCTATGATTTTAAAAACGCCGTATGATCCCGTGTTTGTGATGTTCGACGATTCCGGTCTGCAAGGCGAAGGGCCGGGAGAGGCGGCGATGAAATATGTGGCGCAGCATCCCGATGTCGAAGTCCTTGGCGTCATCGCCGTCGCCTCAAAGACGCATTACGCAGAGTGGACCAAAGTCGATGTCTCGATTGATGCTGAAGGCGAGCTGACAGAATACGGAGTCGATAAACACGGTGTCAAAGAATTTGATGTCAAGCGCATGAGCGGTGATACAGTCTATTGCCTTGATCAGCTGGATGTCCCGATTGTCGTCGGCATCGGCGACATCGGGAAAATGGGCAGAAAAGACGATGTGAAAAAAGGTTCGCCGATCACAATGAAAGCGGTCGAGCTCATTTTAGAAAGGAGCGGGTATCATGAGTGCTCAGGCAAACGAGAAAGAGAAGACAAAAGTATTCCTTGATCCTTCTAAGAATGAAGCGTATTTCAAAAAGTATGTCGGCATGGGAGAAAGCTTTGACCTAGGCGTCCGCAAGGTCTTTGTCCTAGACCGTGAAGTTCAGCTTTATTATGTAAACGGATTATGTGACACACAGTACATCATTCACCTTTTAAGAGAACTGGTCCACTTGAATGATGCAGAAAAAGAAACGGGCGACACGGAAGAAATTGTTGAAAACAGGCTGTTAAATCAGCAGGTATCAAAAGCAAAAACGCTTGATGAAGCGGTTGATCAAGTATTATCGGGACTGGTCGCCATCATCGTAGAGGAATCGGATTTTGCTTTTATTGTTGATGTCAGAAGCTATCCTGGAAGAACGCCGGAAGAGCCTGATACCGAGAAAGTCGTACGAGGGGCAAGAGACGGGTTTGTAGAGAACATTATTGTCAACACTGCCCTTATCAGAAGGCGTATCAGAGATGAACGGCTGCGCTATAAAATGCTTCATATCGGAGAACGCTCCAAAACCGATATCTGTCTTTGCTATTTGGAAGATGTGGCAGACTCGGGTCTTGTCGAGGTCTTAAAAAAAGAAATTGAGAACGTGAAAATCGACGGTTTGCCGATGTCTGACAAATCAGTTGAGGAATTTCTCGTCGGCCAAGGCTTTAATCCTTTTCCGCTTGTCAGGTTTACAGAAAGAGCCGATGTTGCCGCGAGCCACATTTTGGAAGGTCACGTTATTGTGATAGTCGATACATCGCCAAGCGTTATTATCACGCCGACTACTTTGTTTCATCACGTTCAGCATGCCGAGGAATACAGACAGACCCCGGCCGTCGGCACGTTTTTAAGATGGGTGCGCTTTTTCGGCATTTTTGCATCAACCTTTTTGCTTCCGCTTTGGCTTCTGTTTGTCATTGAACCGTCGCTCCTGCCTAAAAATCTTTCATATATCGGCTTGAACAAAGATACCCATATACCGATTATCATGCAAATCTTTTTGGCGGATCTCGGAGTCGAATTTTTAAGAATGGCGGCTATTCATACCCCGACGGCGCTTTCCACTGCCATGGGCTTGATTGCCGCCGTGTTGATCGGTGACATAGCCATCGATGTCGGATTGTTTTCCCCGGAAGTCATTTTATACGTCTCCTTGTCGGCAATCGGTGCATATACAACCCCGAGCTATGAGCTGAGCTTGGCGAATAAAATGGTAAAGCTCTTTATGCTCATCTTAGTTGCCATCTTTAAGGTGGAGGGGTTTGTCATCGGACTAACGATATTAACCATTGTGATGGCCTCCATCCGTTCATTGAGAACGCCGTATCTTTGGCCGCTTCTCCCGTTTAACGGAAAAGCGTTTTGGCATGTTCTTGTACGCACATCCGTTCCGGGGGGGAAAGTGAGGCCGAGTATCGTTCATCCGAAAAACAGAATCAGGCAGCCAAAAAATTCTTAACCATTCATGTTTAAAAGAGGCTTATCATCAATGAAAAGGCCTCTTTTTTAAAATCCGTGTCTCTGCATGCCTCTGTATTCATTGGCTGATATCGCTACGGCCCGCAAGCTGCAGACATTGTTCTGCCGTCTGATCGGATAGACGATATAAAGCATTTCCCGGCCGGAAGGATCAATTGCTGATGAGTGAAGGAAAACCTCAGTGCCTCTGCGCCAGAATCTCGTATTCGCCGGAGCTGTAATAATCTGGCCCTCATAAGGCTCATAAATTCTCTGTTCATAGTACGGACGGTAAGGGTCGTGCATGTCTTCTTGTATATAACTTGAAGCAGGAGGATAAGGGTTAAAGTTTGGGTACATAAGATAACCTCTTTCATTTTTTCTTGGCTTTATGTTTATGTGTATATTCAGGTAAGTGCCTATTTGTATAGGCGAAATCCCCAAGGTGTAAAGTTTTTCCGGCTGCTTCTCCCGCCTTTTTCTATCAAAACTTTGCAGGTATTCCATAGATGTTTGAATGCCTATTTCTATCGATTGCTGTTTTCTGTTATTCTATAGATGATAGAGACCATACTGAATGGAAATCATTTTCAATTTAAATCAAGAAAATTTGGACAAATGATGGTTTAGATTTTTATGCGAAATGTTATAATACAACATAAGAAATTTGACTATCATAAAGCGGAAGATGTATCGGGCAGTGATCCGGACTGTCCCTTTCACCTTTGTAGATAGAGAAAGAGGGAATGACAATTGTTTTTACATGGTACCAGCAGACAAAATGAAAGAGGACATCTCGAAATCGGCGGCATCGATGTTCTATCATTGGCAGAAAGATATGGAACTCCTCTTTATATATACGATGTCGCTTTGATAAGGGAACGGGCCCGAAAATTCCAAAAAGCTTTTCAGGAAGCCGATTTGAAGGCGCAAGTCGCGTATGCGAGCAAGGCGTTTTCATCGGTAGCGATGATTCAGCTTGCCGAAGAAGAAGGGCTGTCTTTGGACGTGGTATCAGGCGGAGAGCTCTTTACTGCGATCAAAGCAGGGTTTCCGCCTGAACGGATTCATTTTCACGGAAATAATAAGAGTCCGGAAGAGCTCGAAATGGCTCTTCAGCATAAAATCGGCTGTATTGTGCTCGATAATTTCCACGAGATTGCAATAACCGAAGAGCTTTGCAAACGAGCGGGACAAACTGTGGACGTTTTGCTCAGAATCACGCCGGGAGTTGAAGCGCACACACACGATTACATTACGACAGGACAGGAAGATTCCAAATTCGGCTTTGATCTGCATAATGGGCAAGTAGAGCAAGCCATCGAACAGGTTCTTCAGTCGCAGGCTTTCGAGCTGCTTGGCGTGCACTGTCATATCGGTTCGCAAATCTTTGATACGGCGGGATTTGTTCTGGCAGCAGATAAAATTTTTGAAAAGCTCGCAGAGTGGAGGGAAACCTACTCATTTATACCTTCAGTGCTGAACCTTGGCGGAGGTTTTGGCATCCGCTATACAAAAGAGGATGAGCCGCTGCCCGCTGATGTTTATGTCGGTAAAATTATTGAAGCGGTCAAAGCGAATGCTGAACATTTCGGCTTTGACATCCCAGAAATCTGGATCGAACCCGGCAGGTCCTTGGTTGGAGATGCGGGAACGACCCTGTATACGATCGGCTCGCAAAAACAAGTCCCCGGCATTCGCAAGTACGTAGCGATTGACGGGGGGATGAGCGACAATATCAGACCGGCGCTTTATGAAGCTAAATATGAAGCGTCAGTCGCCAACAGAATGAACGCTGGACGTGATGACACCGTGTCCATTGCCGGAAAATGCTGTGAAAGCGGAGATATGCTGATTTGGGATTTAGAGGTGCCGGAAGTTCGCGATGGCGATGTTCTCGCTGTTTTTTGCACCGGTGCATACGGCTACAGCATGGCCAACAATTACAACCGCATCCCGCGCCCGGCCGTCGTCTTTGTTGAAGACGGAGAAGCGCAGCTTGTCATCCAGAGAGAATCTTATGAAGATATTGTCAAACTGGATTTACCGCTGAAATCGAAAGTGAAGCAATCATAAAACAACGGGAGGTGCCTATCAGGTATCTCCCGTTGTTTGTACACTTCCTGTATGCCGGGAAGTGTTTTTTTATTAAAAAGAACATGTCATACATAGAACGGCATGTGGGTTATCTGTATATAATATTGGGAATTTAACAAAAATTTAACAAAGGAGATGGTTCACTGTATGACCCCACTGCGAAGGAAGAAAGCAGCTGTTGTTTTGGATTTAGAGGCGGAGTAGATGAAACCGGCCAAAGTATCCCTACTCCACCGTATGCTCCATGGCTTGAAGCAACGTGTTGATTGTAACACAGCAAACCATTTTACAGCAATAAACAGATTTGTGAATATTTTATTAATTTCAGCTGTGATTTCATTCCCATCTTTCGCAATGGCTCACGGCATTACTTTTCAATCCGGTGATAAATATACAAGCTTTGAAGAACTAAAAAACAATGAAGATCCTTCAGATTACCGAATTGCGACAAAGCAGGCCGGCAGCCAAATGCTGATTATGGCGATCCATGGAGGCGGTATTGAACCGGGAACAAGTGAAATTGCAAATGAACTGTCCCAAAGCTACTCCATGTACCTGTTTGAGGGGCTGAAACCTTCGGGAAATACCGATCTGCACATTACAAGCATCCGTTTTGACGAACCTATAGCGCTCGATATGGCCGCAAGCCATCAATATATCATGTCGCTGCACGGCTATTATGAGGAAGATCGCGACATTAAAGTGGGCGGTACAGACCGCGTGAAAATCAATAGATTGGTCCAAGAATTGAAGCAATCGGGATTTCCTGCTGAAATGCTGAAGAACGATGACAAATATGCCGGAACCCATCCCGATAATATTGCCAACAAATCCATTTCCGGACTGAGCATCCAGCTTGAAATGAGCACCGGCTTTCGGAAGTCTTTATTTGATCAATTCACATTAAAGGACAGAGCGTCAACGCAAAACGAAACATTTTATCGGTTTACAAAGCTTTTATCAGATTTCCTTCAGGAAAACTATGAAGCCGGAGGAGGATTCTCCTCCGGCATAACAAAACACCTCCTTATATGGTTAAAGGAGGTGTTTTGCGGCTGAAATCAACCAGTGGATTCTGATGTCCCGCCTCCGGTAAATATGGAAACGATGGCGTTCCATAGAGAGACAAAGAAATCAATCAGTTTTTGAATGAAGTTTTGCCCTTCTTCAGAATCGAGAAATTTTGTGATTTTATCTTTGGCTTTGTCAAGCTGGTCTCCGACCTGATTCCAGTCAATATTGATATTTTTCATGTTATCAAACAAAGAAAGAAGCGATTTTTTCTGATCTTCCGTCAATGTAACGCCTAAATCAGAAGCGGCCTGGTCAATCGTTTTTTCCAGTTCTTCCTTTGATGGAGAACCGCCGTTTTTAGCGATTTCTTCTTTCACTTTGGCCATCAATGCTGATGCGTTTTCACCGCCGATTTTCTCGCCGAGTTTAGAAGTGGTGACAAGCTCTTCATTGGCGACCTTTTTGACATCTTCGGAAATCTTTTCACCGGAAGTTGTTTCATAGGCTTTCATCAGCCCGGTTAAAGCGGCTGTTCCGGATACTTCAAAAGGCGCCGTGACATAAATTTTTGCATCCTTGACACCGGCCGTCATCAGTGCATTTAAATACATTTCATCTGTAATCGTGCTGATGTTATTCGTTTGCACCTCCAACCCGGTGCCTTTTTTCGCGATGGTAATCGAAGAAGAAGAAATCGCTCTCGATCCGATTTGCGATTTCGGTATATAATCTCCTAAATATTTGTGCTCCTCATCATTTGTCACCTCAATGATCATTGCATTTTCAGGCGCATTCATTTCTTGTAAAACCTTTTGCCTGTCTTGGCTTGATAGGTCTTTGCCGAGTGTGACAATCACGTCTCCCGCTGCGGCATCAGCAAAGCTGACCTGCGGAAAGATGAGCAGACACAATGCTGTGCAAATTCCAAGTATCGTTTTTTTCAAGCTCGATGCCCTCCTTAAAAATGCAGGCTTCAGGCAGAAATTGCTGTATGTGTAAAGAAGCCTGCCGGAACGAAATTTAGCCATTCCGACAATATAGACGGATCAAAAGCGGGGGAGGTTTCAAATAAAAATTAGAGAGTATGATTTCATTGCTTCTACGACTTTAACAAACACAATTGTTGAGAAAATATCATGATATAGGAAAAGTCACAAAACAAGGAGGATTTTATCCTCCCCTTCCTTTTAAGACCTATTTTTTATTCCTTTTTGATTTCATTCAGAGAATTTAAAATTTTTTCATTTTGGTCAACAATTTTCTTTACTTCCCTTTCTGAACGAAATGCATAATATAACACTAAAACAACAATAATGATTCCCAGCATAGGAACTAATAGAACCTCAAACAAATTACACCTCCTAAGATAAGGTTTTATAAAAAAATCAGCTTGTCCAACTTGTTTCTATATCTCCTTCCGCTTTCCAATCACCATTTACACGAATCTTAGTGTCATCAAATACGGCAGCTTTTTGCCACCTAGTAACTACATTTAATTCGAAAAATGCTTCAATATTTCTGTAGTAATTATTGATTTAATAGGTTTTTTGTTTTGAATGATAGGTGTTTTTTAAGATTAACTTTTTAGTCGATTATAATTTTGTTCGTTGAATTATTCTTTTGGTTTTGCAAAGTACCCATGCTCTTTTTTTAAAGAGTGCTATTGGCTCTGTGATTCCCTTCTGTGATATAATGAGCCTTGTTATAATGAAAGGAGAGAATCAAGATGGCTAAAAAAGGATACATACAATTAACAAACGGCAAAAAAATCGAGTTTGAATTATATCCGGACGCGGCACCCGGCACTGTCGCCAACTTTGAAAAACTTGCAAACGAAGGATTCTATGACGGCCTGAAATTCCACCGCGTCATTCCGGGCTTCGTCAGCCAAGGCGGCTGCCCGCACGGCACTGGGACAGGCGGTCCTGGCTATACGATCAAATGTGAAACAGAGGGGAATCCCCATACACATGAAGCCGGTTCTCTCTCAATGGCACATGCCGGAAAAGATACAGGCGGCAGCCAATTTTTTATCGTGCATGAGCCGCAGCCGCACCTGAACGGTGTTCACACTGTATTTGGCAAAGTCACATCAGGCCTTGAAGATGTCACTTCAATGGAGCAAGGACAAGGAATGGAAAAAGTCGAAGTATTTGATGCGTAAACAGCGCATGTGTGAAACGGCCCGTATATGCGGGCTGTTTTTTTGATGCAGTCGAATCGGCGCTAAAGATCTTAGCTGAAATCCTCCCCGCACCATTCCCTAAAAGCCAAATAAAAACAATTATCAACAAAAAACAATTGTAAAAAAATGACCCTTTATGTAAAATATATTCAAGTGGAATCTTGGATAAAGAACGGTAAAGGAAGGGGCGTAAGGGGTGAGCGTTAAAATCCCATCGGCTGCAGTCGGGGTTAAAATCAATGAGTGGTATAATGCAATCCGCAAGTTCAATGTAACGGATGCGGTAATGCTGAAGGCTGAAATTGAACGCGAGATCTTTCAAATGGAAGAAGATCAGGACTTGCTGCTGTATTATGCGTTAATGGAGTTTCGACATAGAATGATGCTTGATTATATAAGACCTCTGGAAGAAGGGGAAGCATCGCTTGACTTTTCAGAAATATTAAAAGATATTGAAGATAAGCAGGACAAGCTGACAGGTTTGCTGGAATACTATTTTAATTTTTTCAGAGGAATGTATGAATATCAAAACCATGATTGCATTAAAGCGATCTCATTTTACAGACGTGCGGAAAAGAAGCTGCTGCATGTGCAAGATGAAATAGAGAGAGCGGAATTTCATTTTAAAATGGCTGAAATATTTTATCAAATGAAACAGAGTCATGTGTCTATGAACTATGCGCTTCAAGCAGTTGAAACTTACCAAGCGCAAGAGACTTATACGGTGCGAAGAATTCAATGCGAATTTGTGATTGCTGGAAATTACGATGATTTGGAGTCGCATGAAAAAGCATTGCCTCATCTTGAAAATGCACTGAAGCTTGCTCAGGAAGAAGATCAGCGTATTTTAGAAGGACACACATTTTACAATTTGGGAAATTGTTATTACAAGATGGGGAATACAGATCAAGCAGCTGAATACTTTAACAAGGCTATTGTTATTTATAATGAAGAGAAATCAGACATACTATCAAAAGCATTTTTCAGTCTTGCACTTGTTTACTTTAAGCAAAAGCAGAATGAACAGGCTAATCAAATGGTTAACAAAGGTGTTGAAATAGCAGAGCAATCAAGCGATATCATATATATAGCAAAATTTCGTTTTTTAAAAGCTTTGTATGTCGATGAAGCTGGTATGGATTCATTATTGGAAACTTTTCATTTGCTTGAGGCCAAAAAGATGTATCCAGACATAGAGGACTTGGCTTTTGAAGCAGCTGAATATTATAATGAAATTGGGCGCTGCAGTGACTCGGTTTATTTTTATCAAATGGTATTCAGTGCTCGAAAACAAATGAAAAAAGGGGACTGGTCGTATGAAGTCTAAACTTTTGTTAACTGCCGCTGCTTCAGTCATTGGGTTATCTTTAACAAGTCTTGCATTAACAGCTAATACAGTGGATATGAACATAGCAGAAAGAAATGTGACATCCATTCCATCTAAACCGATCCACATAGCAGAAAGAAACGTGACATCCATTCCATCCAAACAACCGATCCAAATAGCGGAAAGAAATGTGACATAATGTATGAATCGCCGAGAACATTTCGGCAAAAAGCAGTGCTTTGTAATAAGCACTGCTTTTTCATTTGTGCTTTAAATCAATCCTCATCATAACAACAAGATGTCTCTAAGCATTTCACATGAAAACAAGTTGATCAGCGGCACAGAAAAAACCGTTTTTCGCTTCTGAAATGCATAATTTAAAAAGACCGTGAAAACCATAAGGCTATCAAAACATCCAGGAGGAAAGAAAATGCCGCTCGTACCTTATGAACCATTTAAACATTTGAATACGATCAGAAGGGAGTTTGACAGGGTTTTTGCAGATTTTCCGGCAAATTTCGGAGGTGAGCACGGTTTTGGGGATATTCGCGTGGATGTTCACGAGACCGAAAATGAAATCGTAGCGTCCTGCGATATTCCCGGCCTTGAAAGCAAGGAAGATGTTCAGATTGATGTTGAAAATAACATGCTGCATATCAGCGGGTCTATCAACAGGGCAAATGAAGTGAAAGAGGAAAACATGCACAGGAAGGAGCGGTTTGTCGGCCGGTTTCACAGGTCCGTCATGCTTCCGGGTGCAGTCTCTCACGAGGGAATCAAGGCATCCTATAAAAACGGTGTGCTTGAAGTGAGAATGCCGAAGGAGAGACAGGGGCAGAAAAAGAGAATAGATGTAGAATTCCACTAGGACGATGGGGCACATAAAAAGGATCCTTAGGCAGGGATCTTTTTTATTTTTTCGTCAATGAACAGAAAACCGCAATTTATTTTTCAAAATATGTAAAGGAGGCTTTACGTAAAGTTTCCTTTACCTTAGAATATAAATGACTAAGGAGGAATGCTTTTGAAAAACAGGGTGATGGAATTTAGAAAAAAGCACGGCTATTCACAAGACAAACTGGCAGAAATACTGAATGTAAGCAGACAAACGATTATTTCTATCGAAAAAGGCAAATACAATCCTTCATTACCCTTGGCATTGCAGATGGCCAAGACGTTTCATACCATTGTTGAAGAGATTTTTCAGTTGGAAGAATAGGGGGATGATGATGAATTCAAGAAGAACTTTTTATTTTATCGGTGTTTTGTTTTTAACGATTTTTGCGATCAGAACGTTTGTCGGGATTGCAGCAAATACCTTGTCATTTATAGAATGTTTGATGTATGGAACTGCCGCGTTTATCTGCTTTGCCGGAGGTTATATCTTTCCTCACTTCAAAGAGAATGACGAAAGAACGAGCTTCATTAAGCAAAAAGGGATGAAGTGCTCATTCATTGCTCTATTAATTTATATGGTCATCATCTTGTACGGATCATATTTTCATATTATGACGCTAAAGACGTTTGATATAATTACCCTCCTGATAGCACTTACTATCATGACGTTATATTCTTCATGGATCATTTTTGTCAAAAAAGTATTGAGCATCAGATGTGTTTATTACACAAATCACAAGCATGCGTATATTCCTTGAGATGGGATTGAAAGAGGCTTTCTAGCGAATATAAGAAAATTGCCGCATCTTTTGAGATATGTTGTCAAACCTGCATCAAATGGCCCATCGATCTATTAAAGAGGAGGACATCGGATTGAAGGTTCTGCCGGTTTTATGACAAAGTGAAAGCTTCCTTGCGATCCATACTGGAAGTTGAAACATCAGCCCGTGTTATCGTATCCGGATGTTTTGTTTCAGCCCCGCAGCTCATTCTTAGCTTCCCGAAGCGTCTGAAGGCCATTCTGTCCGCAATTTGCAACGACTCGAGTAAAGTGATGTAGTCGGCATCATAGTCCTTTGGTCTTGTTTTTAGTCTTATTTTCTCATCCGCCCCTAAAACAGAATGTACATTCGTAGGTTATAAGGAGTATTTCGCTTGAATATGAAACGATTTGTCTTCATTATGCGTTATACTTAAAAACCACATATTTTTCCGTCTGAAACGAAGATGTTTGCTTTCATCAAATAGAGTGAAAAAACATATAATAGTTCAGAATGTGTTCTGGAGGTTTTGATCATGGGGAAAATAAGAGTCAAGCTCACGGTTTTACTCGTTTTGGCTGCCGTGCTGGCAGGAGGCTACTACTTTTTAAAAAATGGAAACATGCAGGATGCTTCGACGGCGCTCAGCCAAACGGTTTCATCCGGGGAGAAGGACTATACGATTCATCAATATAAAATCACCAAAATTGACGGCACAGAGTACCATGGAATGGCAGACAACGGAACAAAAATCATTTTTGATGCGAAAAAACTCGACCAGGATCTGTCCGACATTAAAGAAGGAGACAAAGTAAAAGCTTATTTCAGCAATTCAAACAGGATTGACGGATTGATTAAAGTCGTCAAGGTGACAAACTAGCGGCCCTCTGTTTTCAGAGGGTTTTTTCTATGCAAAGCGGTTTTCATTGCAATTTCAATATCCGGCCGCTATAATACGCATAAGGACAAGAAAATATCGATTGTATCCTTCGGGGCTGGGTGAAAATCCCGACCGGCGGTAGTAAAGCATGCAAGAGCTTTAGAGCCCGTGACCCGCGAGCCTTCTGGCAAGCGGTGGATTCAGTGAAAAGCTGAAGCCGACAGTGAAAGTCTGGATGGGAGAAGGATGAAGAAACTATGTCGAAAAAAACGTTTTAGCATAGTTTTATTTCTCATGCATAAAAAACCAACCCCCGGAACAACATTCCGGGGGTTATTGCGTTTATTCTGCAGAAGAAAGGAGGGACGAATATGACGGACGAGCATTATATGAATCTCGCATTAGAGCTTGCAAAGCAGGGCGAGGGACAGACGGGCGCGAATCCGCTTGTCGGAGCCGTTGTCGTCAAAGACGGACAGGTTGTCGGAATGGGCGCCCATTTAAAATACGGTGAAGCGCATGCCGAAGTGCACGCCATTCAAATGGCCGGCCGCCATGCTGAAGGTGCGGTGATTTATGTTACGCTTGAACCTTGCAGCCATTACGGCAAAACGCCGCCTTGTGCAGAACTGATCATCCGCTCCGGTTTGAAAAGGGTGGTTGTGGCAGCTGAAGACCCGAATCCTCTTGTCTCGGGACGAGGCATCAGCATAATCAAACGGGCGGGGATTGAGGTGACGACAGGCGTTTTGAAAGAGCAGGCGGAAGAGCTGAATGAAAAATTCATGCATTTTATGCGGACGGGACTGCCGTATGTCACATTAAAAGCCGCTGCAAGTCTTGACGGCAAAACGGCGACCCATACCGGTGACAGCAAATGGATTACCTCTCATGAAGCAAGGCTGGATGCTCACAAATATCGAAAAAACCACCAGAGTATTTTAGTCGGTGTTGGCACAATAAAAGCAGATGACCCAAGTTTGACATGCCGCCTGCCTGGAAAGGTGAATCAGCCGGTGCGTGTCGTTCTGGATACAAAGCTTACGATTCCGCTTCATTCAAAAGTGATTCATGATCAAGAAGCGCCCACTTGGATTTACACGACTTCCAAGGCGGATCCCGAAACCGTTCGCTACCTGGAAAACGAAGGTGTTCAGGTAACTGTGCTCGATGCCGAGACGATTTTGGTGCGCGATGTGCTGCAGCACCTGGCTGAGAACGGCATCACCTCGGTTTATGTCGAAGGAGGGTCCACTGTACATGCGAGTTTTGTCAATGAAGGACTTTATCAGCAAATGATCTTCTATCTTGCCCCAAAATTAATCGGAGGGCTGCATTCTCCCAGCATCATCTCCGGTGAAGGCTTTCAATCGATGAAAGATGTCCCCTTATTACAATTCACAACCATTACAAGAATCGGCCGCGATCTCAAACTAGCGGCAAAACCTATAAAAGAATAGGGTGGTGGCCCATGTTCACAGGCATTATTGAAGAAGTCGGAACGATTCTGGACATGAAAAAGACGGGAAACGCCATGTCTTTAGTCATTCAAACAAGCAAAGTGACGGAAGATGTCAAGCTCGGTGACAGCATTGCAGTCAACGGAGTCTGTCTGACCGTCAATGATTTTAAACAAGGTCAGTTTACGGCGGATGTCATGCTTGAAACGATGAAAGCAACATCGCTTGGCACTTTAAAAAAAGGCAGCCTCGTCAACCTTGAAAGGGCGATGGCTGCAAACGGCCGATTTGGCGGACACATGGTGTCAGGACATGTTGACGGCACTGCATCCATCGTACGGATAGAAAAAGCGGAAAACGCCATATACTATGATTTAAAGCTTGATCCTGCACTGGCGCAAATGCTTGTGCTGAAAGGCTCGATCGCCGCAGACGGCGTAAGCCTGACGATTTTCGGACTGACAGATGATCAAGTCACGGTCTCGCTTATTCCGCACACACTGGATGAGACGATTTTTCCGGTCAAAAAGACCGGTGACATCGTCAACATTGAGTGCGACATGATCGGCAAATACATTTATCGTTTTCTTCATCAATCAAAAGAAGAAAAGCAGGCAAAAACAATCACCGAAGCGTTTTTAAAAGAAAACGGGTTTTAGACGAAAGGAGGCGCAGGTCTTATGTTTCATACAATTGATGAAGCGCTGCACGACCTGAAGCAGGGGAAAGTCATCATCGTAGTGGATGATGAAGACAGGGAAAATGAAGGAGACTTCGTCGCGCTGGCGGAATATGCCACACCTGAGGTGATCAACTTCATGGCGTCCCACGGAAGAGGCTTGATCTGTGCGCCGCTCGGTGAAGAGATCGCATCAAGGCTTGATCTTCATCCGATGGTGGAGGAAAATACGGATTCTCATCATACCGCCTTTACGGTCAGTGTGGACCATCGCGATACAAAAACAGGAATCAGCGCTCAGGAGCGGTCATTGACCGTCAAATCGCTTATCGATGAAAACGCCGTCCCGCTCGACTTTAAAAGACCGGGGCACATTTTCCCGCTGATCGCGAAAAAAGGCGGAGTATTAAAAAGGGCTGGGCATACGGAGGCGGCTGTTGATCTTGCTGCGGCATGCGGCTCTGCACCCGCCGGCGTTATCTGTGAAATCATGAATGAAGACGGCACGATGGCAAGGGTTCCGGAACTGAAGCGGATTGCTGATCAGCACGGCCTGAAAATGATTACGATTAAAGATTTGATCGAATACCGCTATAGCAAGGGAACGCTGGTCAATCGCGAAGTGAACATTACACTTCCGTCAGATTTCGGCGCTTTCAAAGTTTTCGGCTACACAAATGACATTGATGATAAAGAACATATCGCACTGGTCAAAGGGGATATTCCTTTTGGAGATGAGCCTGTTCTTGTCAGGGTTCATTCAGAGTGCCTGACAGGGGATGTTTTCGGGTCTCACCGCTGTGATTGCGGTCCGCAGCTTGCCGCCGCCCTTGCGCAAATTGAAAAAGCGGGCAGAGGTGTGCTGCTCTATTTGAGACAGGAAGGAAGAGGCATCGGCCTGATCAATAAACTGAAGGCCTATAAACTTCAGGAAGAAGGATATGACACGGTGCAGGCCAACGAAAAGCTCGGTTTTCTTCCCGACTTGCGCAACTACGGAATCGGTGCACAAATCTTAAGGGATCTCGGCGTCAAAAACATGAAGCTTTTGACAAACAACCCAAGAAAAATCGCGGGGCTTGAGGGCTACGGGCTGACAATCGCCGATAGAATTCCGCTGCAGATGGAGTTCAACAAAGACAACGAAAACTATTTAAAAACAAAAAAAGCAAAATTGGGGCATATGCTTCATTTTTAATATGAAAACAATCACAAAAAAGGACGGGATTCATATGAATAAAATAGAAGGCCATGTAATTGGAACAGATTTGAAAATCGGCATTGTCGTTTCAAGATTCAACGATTTTATTACAAGCAAACTGTTAAGCGGTGCAGAAGATACGCTCATAAGACATGGGGTCAAATCTGATGACATTGATGTCGCCTGGGTTCCCGGTGCATTTGAACTTCCATTGATTGCGAAAAAAATGGCAGAGACTAAAAAGTATGATGCCGTGATCACATTGGGTACGGTCATCAGAGGAGCGACAAGTCATTATGACTATGTATGCAATGAAGCGGCGAAGGGAATCGCAGGGAGCAGCATGTCAACCGGTGTTCCGGTCATTTTTGGAGTCGTGACGACAGAAACGATCGAGCAGGCGATTGAACGCGCCGGAACAAAAGCCGGAAATAAAGGCGCCGAAGCTGCTCTAGCAGCGATTGAAATGGCGAACCTGACCCGGTCGCTTCAATAATTACCGAAAAAGAGTTTAAAAAGGGTATAAAAATGTTTATAATGTGATGTGAAGCGACTAGCCTTCGTTAAGATCCACATTTTGATATATTGAGGGGTATTTATGTTAATTCGTTATAAAAAGTCATTCGAAAAGATTGCGATGGGTCTCCTTTCGTTCATGCCGAATGAGAAGGACGTCAAGCAGCTTCAGCAGACAATTAAAGACTATGAAACGGACACTGAAAGACAGCTGTTCCTATGGAAAGAAGGCGAGGATATCGTCGGCTGTGTAGGAGTCGAAAAAAGGGAAGAAGAAGTTGAAATCAAGCATATCAGTGTAAACCCGTCTCACCGTCATCAAGGAATCGGCAAAAAAATGGTGTCAGCCATTTCCCAAATGTTTGAACCTAAACCGCTGGTTCCGAATGAATTAACTAAAGGATTCTTTGAGCGCTGTCAGGATCAAGAAAATGAAGACATCACATATAACAAATGAGCAGAGGCTGTGATTAGCCTCTGCTTTTTTTTCGCCGCGCCATTTCCTTTTCTCTTTCAGCCAGCACTTCAGTCCGGTCTCTCAGCCGGTGTTTATGGATGAGGAAGGCGTCTGAAGCGGGGTTGTTCTGCCCCCATTGATACGATTTTTGTCTGCACTGTTTTCGGCAGGCTTGGATCAACGCTTCATCTGCGATGGGAAGCATGATGCTTTCGTAAGGAGAATGCGACTCTATTTTTCGATAAGTATGTTTTAACAGACTGACCAATCGTCTGTGATCCAAACCAAGTGATTCGATGGCGTCTTTCTCAGCCTCCAGAATACGGATGCTGTTTGCCATTAATTTTTTTGCTCCGGTGAAGTTGTTTCTCCGCTGATGATAGAGAGCCACGGCCAGCTGAATCAAACCGACCCAGTACAGCTTCCGTTCTCCCGGAGGATCCTTTTTCCAATGCTCCTCCAGAATTTCATGACACTCAAAATAATCCCTTGCCCCATGAAATTCGGTCAAGTAATCGATATATGCTTCGGGATACATCTGACATCCTCCTTTACCGTTCCGTTAAAGTGTATCATAAGTGTTGATCAGAGGAAAAACGACTTCCCTTTTTGCTGAAGCGACCACCCGCCCGCGCTTTACAGTACAATGAGCGCCCGAAAAAACGGACGCTCACGGCATTCAATCCTTTTATATTAATAGATCCATGCTGCTCCTACAATAATCAGTAAAATAAACAGAACCACAATCAAAGCAAATCCTTCGCCGTAGCCGAAGCCTTTACCTCCCATGCTGTTCCCTCCTCTTTTCATAAGAATTTTACACAGTATTCTATGTGCGTCTGCCTCAATCTGTATAGGCAGATGCCGACACTTCTTAAATTATATTGGACTTCGGATAGACGCGTAATTTATACTAAAGGGTAGCCAGTTTAGGCCGGCAAAGAAGCGATTTTGAAAATGGTGAGAAATGATCATGGAATATCAGGTGAAAATCGAGGCGTTTGAAGGACCTTTGGATTTGCTTTTGCACTTAATCAACCGGCTCGAAATAGACATTTATGACATCCCTGTTGCGAAGATAACTGAGCAATATTTATTATATGTGCATACGATGCGCGAGCTTGAGCTGGATGTGGCAAGCGAGTATTTGGTGATGGCTGCAACCCTGCTCAGCATCAAAAGCCGGATGCTCCTCCCGAAACAAGAGGAAGAACTTTTTGACGAGGAGTTTCTTGAAGAAGAAGAGGATCCGAGAGAAGAATTAATTGAAAAATTGATAGAGTACAGGAAATATAAGAATGCTGCACAAAATTTAAAAGAACGGGAAGAAGAACGGCAAAAATCGTTTGCCAAACCGCCGAGCGACTTAAGCGACTATGCTAAGGAAATCAAACTGAGCGAACAAAAGCTTTCCGTCACGGTTTATGACATGCTCGGCGCTTTTCAAAAGGTGCTGAACCGAAAAAAAATCAGCCGTCCGTCTGAAACAAGAATTTCAAGACAGGAAATACCAATAGAAGAACGTATGACCCAAATCGTCGACTGCTTGAAATCGGCCAAAAAAAGAATGCACTTCATGGAACTGTTCCCGTACGAACAAAAAGAGCATTTGGTCGTGACCTTTTTAGCCGTCTTGGAGCTGATGAAAAACCAGCTGATTATCATTGAGCAGGAACACAATTTTTCTGATATTTACATAACAGGGAGTGAAGTGATTCATGACGCTTGATATCGTGAATTGGAAGGCCATTGTTGAAGCATTGCTGTATGCGGCGGGCGACGAAGGCCTCACCAAAAAACAGCTATTAGCCGTTTTGGAAATTGAAGAGACAGAGCTTCAGGATATTATGCTCGACATCAAAGAGAGCTATGAACAAGAAGACAGGGGTATAGAGCTTGTCGAATACGCAGACAACTATATGCTTTCCACAAAAAAAGAATTCGCCGTCTATTTAAAAAAGCTGATTGAAGCACCTTCAAAAGGACTTTCCCAGGCGGCTCTTGAAGTTTTGGCGATCGTATCATATAAGCAGCCGATCACAAGGGCGGAAGTAGAAGATATCAGAGGGGTTAAATCCGAACGGATTCTCCAAAGCCTTGTCGCAAAAGCGCTGCTGTGCGAGGTTGGACGAGCGGATGGTCCGGGCCGGGCGATTTTGTACGGAACAACTGAGACGTTTCTTGAACAGTTTGGATTAAAGGCGCTTGAAGAGCTTCCGCCTCTTCCTGAAAACGTCGAGGAAGACGGGGTGCAGGAAGAAGCTGATTTGTTCTTCGAGAATTTCAATCAGACGTTTGAAGATTTAAAATAGATTCACCTTAAGGACTGAAGTATGATAATATATATTATCGTATTTTTCATGTTTAATTTAATCAGTGAAAGAATACGATTGTAACAAAGCGATGAGGAGAGGGTGCCGACACCAATGGAAAAATCTATGGCAAAAGCCCAAACCGAGCAGGCGGGAGAATTTTTATCACAGGCCGTTCAGACGCTGAGCGATTATTTAAATGAAACGACACTGTCATCCTTGGAAACGGAGGAACCTGGGCGAAGCGCTTATTACCGGGAAGTCCTCAGCAACTTAAGAAAACTGGCGGTTTACTGTGAAGAAGGGCTTGCGGCCTGCCGAATCATGCTGCAGCAGGAGCCTTTTCAGGATACTGCAGCCGAAAAGACGCTCTATCAGATTTATCATCGATGCATAGAGGAATTTTTTACTCCGAAAAAAGATACGTGGTACGAAGACAGCAGAGCAGCTTACACGGGGAGGCATGCCATTCGCTTTCACGAACCAGCACCAGCTTCATTAAAAAAACTGATGGCTTCACTTGAATCAGG
Source organism: Bacillus swezeyi (assembly GCF_001969815.1). Lineage (GTDB taxonomy): Bacteria > Bacillota > Bacilli > Bacillales > Bacillaceae > Bacillus > Bacillus swezeyi. The sequence goes on from NZ_MRBK01000003.1 coordinate 114,035, forward strand.
GTACCAGTCGATGAGAGAAGAATTGGAATACTATGGGACGGATTATCGGATGAAGATGGTTCAATCCAGATAATGCTTATACAAAAGCTCTCCCTTTTGAGGGGGAGTTTTTTTATGTATCGCTTTTCTGAAATGGCATAATTGATGTTCATAACGATAAGACAAGCGCATAAACTTGTACAAACAACAACAAGGACGTGAGAAAATGCGCTTTCTAAAACGAGCTGCACCAGTAATCATCATTTTTGTTCTTTTCTTCTCTTCTTTTCAAATCGTGAAAGCAGAGCCCTTTATCAGTGTCAGCGCAAGAAGTGCGATCGTCATTGACGGCCATTCCGGCAGGGTTTTATTTGCAAAAGATGAACATGAAAAGCGGCGCATTGCAAGCATCACGAAGATCATGACGGCCATTTTGGCTGTGGAATCGGGGAAATTGGAAGAGACGGTGACGGTCAGCGGTAGGGCAGCAGGGACCGAAGGATCTTCCGTTTATTTGAAAAGCGGGCAAAAGGTAAAGCTCAAAGACCTTGTATACGGTTTGATGCTAAGGTCGGGAAATGATGCAGCTGTGGCGATTGCCGAACATGTCGGCGGGAGCCTTGAAGGCTTTGTTTATATGATGAATCAAAAAGCAGCCGATCTCGGCATGGAAAACACGATGTTTCATAATCCCCACGGCCTTGATGACCATAAAGAACTTTATTCAACAGCATATGACATGGCGCTTTTGACGAAGTATGCGATGACAAATCAGACATATCGAAAAATTGCCGGAACAAAGCGCTATAAAGCTGAAACGATGCAGGGAATCTGGAAAAATAAAAACAAGCTCTTAACAGGCCTATACCGGTACAGTACAGGGGGGAAGACGGGATATACAAAGCTTGCAAAGCGTACGCTCGTGTCTACTTCATCTAAAGACGGAACAGATCTGATCGCGGTCACGATCAATGCTCCCGACGATTGGAATGATCACATCAATATGTTCAATTATGTATATGAACACTATAAAACCTATGTCATTGCCAAAAAAGGCGACATTCCCAAATTGAAAGATTCTTTTTACGGAAACAAAGCTTTTATTAAACGGGATATCACCTATTTATTAAACGATGAGGAAAAAGAAGAGGTGAAGATTGACATAGAGCTTCTGAAGCCGAAGAAATCATGGCGGAAAAACGAAAAAGCGATTCCGGACATCATCGGTAACTTGAAGGTGATGCTAGGCGGAAAAACGATTGCCGATCTGCCGGTGTATTATGAAAATGAACGAAACAAAAAGCCGAAAAAATCGTTTTTGGAGACCTTTAAATCTGTATTTAAAAAAGCGTCGGGCGGTTCAGTATGGTCAATATAATCTGGGTTGCCTTAACAGTCATCGGTCTTGTTTTTGCGCTTTTTAACGGAACGGTTCAGGAAGTAAACGAGGCTGTTTTTAAAGGAGCGAAAGAGGCGGTCACGATCGCGATCGGACTGATGAGTGTCCTTGTGTTTTGGCTTGGGCTGATGAAAATAGCCGAGCAGTCCGGGCTGCTGGACAAATTCAGCCGGATGTGCCGTCCGTTCATATCGAGGCTGTTCCCTGAGATTCCGCCTGACCATCCGGCGATGGGGTACATCTTATCCAATTTAATGGCCAATTTTTTCGGGCTTGGAAATGCGGCGACACCGCTCGGCATTAAAGCGATGGAACAAATGAAGTCGCTCAATCAAAACCGTACCGAGGCCAGCCGTTCGATGATCACTTTTTTAGCGGTCAATACTTCAAGCATCACGCTTATTCCGACAACGGTGATCGCGGTCAGAATGACATATGATGCAAAATCGCCCACAGATATCGTCGGGCCGACGATTTTGGCGACGCTGATCTCAGGAATCTTCGCCATCTTGATTGACAGATATTTTTATTATAGAAGAAAAAAGAAGGGGTGAGCATTTGGAATTCATCAATTGGCTTTCTTTAGCCCTTATCCCGTTTATTATCGCCTCGATTCTTTTATACGGCACATTTAAAAAAGTTCCGACTTATGAAGCTTTTGTTGAGGGAGGAAAAGAAGGAATCCAAATTGCGTTTTCCATCATCCCCTACTTAGTCGGAATGCTCGTGGCGATCACAGTCTTTCGGTCCTCAGGAGCGCTCGATTTTTTTATGGATCTTTTAAAGCCGGCATTTTCAGCCATCGGCCTGCCGACAGAAGTTGTTCCTCTTGCTCTGATCCGGCCGATTTCGGGAACGGCTGCGCTCGGCATGACGACCGATTTGATCGCCGTTTACGGACCGGATTCTTTTATCGGCCGGCTGGCTTCTGTCATGCAGGGATCGACAGACACGACCCTTTATGTTCTGACCGTCTATTTTGGGGCGGTTGGAATTAAAAAAATGGGGGATGCTTTAAAGGTGGGACTGCTTGCCGACTTAGCGGGGATTATCGCGTCTGTTATTATCGTTACATTATTGTTTGGAAGCGCCTGAAAGGGTGCTTTTTTGCTTTTCTGCTAAAACTGTTTTACTTTTGGGGCAAGAAAGGATACATTTAAGGGCGGAGTTCTGCTTTTCAAACATACAGGCCGTATGAATGCTTGTTTGTTGGTTTGGAAAAAAGTAAGATAATACATGAGGTGAAAGAAATGGAACGACTTCAAAAAGTGATCGCCCACGCAGGGATTGCATCGAGAAGAAAGGCGGAAGAGCTGATAAAAGAAGGAAAAGTCACGGTCAATGGCAAAACAGTCAGAGAGCTGGGCGTCAAAGTGGCGAGCTCAGACCGGATTGAAGTGAACGGAATCCAGCTTGAAAGCGAGGAACCTGTTTACTTTCTTCTTTATAAGCCGAGAGGCGTGATTTCCGCAGTAAAAGATGATAAAGGCCGTAAAGTGGTCACAGACTTTTTTAAAGAGATTCCGCAGCGGATTTATCCGATCGGACGGCTCGACTATGATACGAGCGGACTGCTTCTTTTAACGAATGACGGGGATTTTGCCAATAAGCTGATGCACCCGAAATATCAGATTGACAAAAGGTATGTGGCAAAGCTAAAAGGCATTCCTGCAAAAGAAAGCTTAAAAAAACTGGAGCGGGGCCTGCATCTTGAGGAAGGAAAAACAGCTCCGGCAAAAGTGAAACTGCTCTCACTGGATAAGAAAAAGCAAACGAGCATCGTGCAAATGACCATTCATGAAGGACGCAACCGCCAAGTGCGGAGAATGTTTGAAGCGATCGGCCATGAAGTGCTGAAACTGAAAAGGGAAGAGTATGCTTTTTTGAACCTAGGGGGGCTGAAAACGGGAGAAAAGAGAGAGCTGACGCCGCATGAAGTGAAAAGGCTCAGAGCTATGGCAGAACACGGCAAACATGCTTTCTAAATTTTCACACAACCTTCAAAAAAAGAAAAATGACTGCTGTTCTCAAGATGCTATAATAATACTGAGTGTCTAAATGAGGGGGCGGAATATGAAGAAAAAGCGTTTTTACATTCGGACAGGCATTCTCCTTGTTTTGCTGGCGGCGCTTGGCTATACGCTTTACAGCGCAGTATTTCAAAACACAGAAAGCGCAGCGGTGGGAGAGAAAGCTCCCAATTTTTCGCTTGAGGATGTTGACGGAAACCGTCTCAAGCTGGACGAACTAAAAGGCAAAGGGGTATTTTTAAACTTTTGGGGGACATGGTGTGAGCCATGCAAAAAGGAATTTCCTTATATGGCGAATCAATATAAGGAGTTTAAGGATCAAGGAGTTGAAATCGTCGCTGTCAATGTCGGGGAATCAAACCTCGCTGTTCGCAACTTTATGAAGGCGCACGGCGTCAATTTTCCGGTGGTGCTTGATAAAGACAGGCAGGTGCTGGATGCGTATGACACCATACAGCTTCCGACAACGTTTTTGATTAATTCAGAAGGCGAGATTGTGAAAGTGATTACAGGGACAATGACGGAGCGTATGATCCATGATTATATGAAGATGATCAAGCCTGAGGGGTCGTCATGATGAAAGAAATCAAATGCGAATGCGGACATGCGAATCCGGCGGGAACCGTTCTGTGCGAATCTTGCGGAAAGCCGCTGCAAAAACAGGACGCCAAACTCCTTGATATGCGATATGACGGAAGCGCAAGACGCTCTCAAACATACAATAAAACGATTGTAGATAAAATCTGGAACTTTTTCTCGTCTGTCAAGGTCGGCGTCTGGCTGATCGTGATTACGCTGACAGCATCTGCTTTCGGCACGATTTTTCCGCAGGAAATGTTCCTGCCGCCGGGCGCGCAGGCTGATACATATTACAAAGAACAATACGGACTGATGGGTCAAATCTATTATACTCTTGGATTTCACAATCTTTACGGCTCATGGTGGTTTATTATTCTGGTTGCTTCAATCGGCGCCTCGCTGGTGATTTGCAGCCTTGACCGGGTCGTTCCGCTGTACAGGGCGCTGAAAAATCAGGGCGTCACCCGAAATCCGAACTTTTTGGAGAGGCAGAGGCTGTTCAGCCGGACGGAAACGGAAATGCCTGAAGGCATCAGAACACAAATCACCGAAAGGCTGAAAAAAAAGCGCTACCGCGTAAAAGAAGAAAACGGCCATCTGTTTGCTGAAAAAGGCCGTTTTTCGAGGTGGGGCCCTTATGTTAATCATATCGGGCTGATTATATTCCTGATCGGCGTCATGCTCCGGTTTGTTCCGGGTATGTATGTTGATGAAACCCTTTGGATCAGGGAAGGGGAAACCGCGCCCATTCCGGGGACGGACGGGCATTACTACTTGAAAAACAACCGGTTCAAGAAGGACATGTATAACAGTGAAAATGAAAAAGAAGTATTTTCAGAGGCCATCAACAAAGCCGGTGATGGAATGGTTGCGAAAATGTTTCAGACAGATGTTGAACTTTATGAAAGAAAAAACAACAGCCTGCCCGGTGAAGCGCCTGAATTAAAGAAAGTTGAAAACAGCACGATCAAAGTCAATGATCCGCTGAAATTCAATTCCTTTACGCTCTATCAGGTGAGTTACAAGGAAGGCGAGCTCGACAAGATGGTGTTTCAGCTGATCGAAAAAGACGGCGGCAAATCGTTCGGCAAGGTGTCGATCGACCTTTTGGAGCCGAAATCGGACTATGATCTTGGCAACGGTTACAAGGTTCATCTTGCAAGCTACCTGCCGGATTTTTATTTTAATCAAGACGGAGAGCCGAGCACGAAAACGAGAAATCCAAACAATCCGGCCTTTGTTTTTCAGATAACAGCACCTGACAAGCCTAAAGGGGAAAAAAGCTTTGTGGCAATTCAGGAGACGATAGAAGGCTCTGATAACAACAAATACAAAATGAAGTTTGATCATGTTGAAACGAAGAACATCTCAGGGCTTACGGTCAGAAAAGATTTGACGCTGTGGGTGCTCATGGTCGGCGGCGCCATTTTTATGATCGGGGTCATCCAAGGAATGTATTGGCACCATAGAAGGATTTGGTTCAGGTCTCAAGACGGTCATGTGCTCGCTGCCGGGCATACGAACAAAAACTGGTATGGACTGAAAAAAGACTTGCAGACAGTACTGGCGGACACGGGAATATCCGAACCGGCCGATCAAAAAGAACTGTTGAAGGAAAAAAAATAAGCGCCATCACAGGGAGGGGTTTTCATGGCAGAGCTTAGCGGCAATTTATTGTACGCGGCATTTCTTTTGTATCTCGCAGCGGTTTTCTTTTTTGGCGGCTCAATCAGAGGCAGGGTTTCAGACCGCAAAAAGAAAAACAGGTGGGCGTCGATCGCCGTTTTGATCACGGTCTGCGGGTTTGTTTGCCAGATCGGATACTTTATTGCGAGATGGATCGCATCAGGGCATGCTCCGGTCAGCAATCTCTTTGAATTTACAACGGCATTCAGCATGATGCTCGTTTTTGCGTTCATCATCATCTATTTCATTTACAAACTGTCCGCGCTGGGGCTGTTTACACTGCCTGTTGTACTGCTTTTAATCGCGTATGCCAGCATGTTTCCGACCGATATTTCACCATTGATTCCATCGCTGCAAAGCAACTGGCTGTATATTCATGTGACAACGGCAGCGCTCGGTCAGGCGATACTCGCCATCAGTTTTGTCACCGGGGTTATCTTTCTGCTCAAGCATGTGGATCAATCAAAACCGGGCAAAAAAACGTTTTGGCTTGAATTTGTCATGTTTATGCTCGTGACAACACTTGCCTTTATTCTCGTGACCACCGCGTTCAGAATCGGCGGCTATGAGGCGCAGTTCAAGTGGATCGATAAAAACGACCAGGAAGATGTCATGATTTACGAGCTTCCCGCACTCATCGGGCCGAACAAAGGAGAACTTTTGACAGAGGGAAAAATGGAGCCGCTATTCAATGTGCCGCCTGTTTTTTCCGGCCGGAAATTAAATACCGTGCTTTGGTCGTTCGCTGTCGGAGTCTTGCTTTACGGCATGATCAGATTGATCATCAGAAAGCGAGTCAGCGCCCTGTTGCAGCCGCTGGTGAAAAACGTGAATCTCGACCTTGTCGATGAAATAGGCTACCGTTCTGTTTCCATCGGCTTTCCGGTATTCACGCTGGGCGCGCTTATCTTTGCGATGATTTGGGCGCAGCTCGCCTGGACGAGGTTCTGGGGCTGGGACCCGAAAGAAGTATGGGCGCTGATTACCTTTTTATTTTACGCCGCCTACCTGCATCTCAGGCTTTCACGAGGCTGGCACGGTGAAAAATCGGCATGGCTTGCTGTCATCGGCTTTGCCATTATTATGTTCAATCTCATTTTTGTAAACCTTGTGATCGCAGGGCTTCATTCCTATGCGTGATCCCCTGGGTGGGAAGGTTCAGGGCGGATTCCTGAGCCTTCCGGATTTTCAGATGTTAAATAACGGAAAGGGAAATCTCAGCTTGGATTACGATAATTTTTCTAATAAAATGAATGTAAGAAGATTCAATTCAGGAGGTTTACGATGGAACAGACAAAAGAGACAAAAATATTAGTAGTAGATGATGAGGCAAGAATCAGACGTCTATTGAAAATGTATCTTGAAAGAGAGAATTATTTGATTGAAGAAGCCGAGAACGGAGATGAAGCCATTGATAAAGCTCTTGGCAATCACTATGATTTGATCCTTCTTGATTTGATGATGCCGGGAACGGACGGCGTTGAAGTGTGCCGCCAAGTAAGAGATAAAAAAGCCACTCCGATCATTATGCTGACGGCAAAAGGAGAAGAAGCGAACCGGGTGCAGGGATTTGAAGTCGGTACAGACGACTACATTGTAAAGCCTTTCAGTCCAAGGGAAGTGGTGCTGAGGGTTAAGGCGCTCTTAAGAAGGTCATCGCAAACCTCTTACTTGAATACAGATACAACGGCAAAGAACGTCCTTGTTTTTTCTCATTTATCAATTGATCATGATGCCCACAGAGTCATGGCAGACGGAACTGAGGTCAGCCTGACGCCGAAAGAATACGAACTTCTTTACTTTTTGGCTAAAACACCTGATAAAGTATACGATCGTGAAAAGCTGCTCAAGGAAGTTTGGCAATACGAGTTTTTCGGGGATTTAAGAACGGTCGACACCCATGTCAAACGTTTACGTGAAAAACTGAACAAGGTCTCTCCGAAAGCGGCGAAAAAAATCGTAACAGTCTGGGGTGTCGGTTACAAATTTGAGGTTGGAAACGAATGAAGTTTTGGAAGAGCGTCGTTGGTAAACTATGGTTTACCATTCTTCTCTTAGTTTCATTTGTTTTATTTATTCTGACTGTTTTCCTGCTTGAATTCATTGAAAACTATCATGTTGATGAAGCGGAGGCTGATTTGACTAAGCTCGCCGACAAAGTGGCCGTCATTGTGGAAAACCACAAAGATCAGGAAGTGGCCAGGTCGATCACATGGGAGCTTGCGGATGAGCTGACGACCATGGCCATTATTAAAAATGACGACGAATACTGGTATTCGCCGCACCAGAATCAAAAGCTGTCTTCCATCACCTTAGAAGAAATCAAACAGGATTCGGATTTGAACGAAGCGCTGGCCAATCATGAAAAGGTGCAAAAGATGACGGCTCTGAAAAACCAAAAAAACGATCAGCTGATTGTCGGGGTTCCTTACGGAAAGGGCGAAGATAAGGGGATGGTATTTATTTCCCAATCGCTTCTTGCCGTCAAGGATACGACACAGCACACGACGAGGTATATCCTCTTTGCTGCGGCCATCGCTATTGTCTTAACGACGATCTTCGCTTTCTTCCTGTCAAGCCGGATCACCTACCCGCTCAGAAAAATGCGGGAGGGGGCACAAGATTTGGCGAAAGGAAAGTTTGATACGAAAATTCCGATTTTAACCCAGGATGAGATCGGGGAGCTTGCGATTGCTTTCAACCAAATGGGACGTCAGCTGAAGTTTCATATTACGGCTTTAAATCAGGAAAAAGAGCATTTATCAAATATTTTAAGCAGTATGGCGGACGGTGTGATCACCATCAATATCGATGGCACGATTCTAGTGACAAACCCTCCTGCCGAACGTTTTTTACAGGCGTGGTATTATGAGCAGAACATGAATGTAAAAGAGGGAAATGAACTGCCGCCTGAAGCGAGGGAGCTTTTTCAAAACACTGTCAGCACAGAGAAAGAACAGATAATTGAAATGACTTTGCAGGGCAGAACCTGGGTGCTCTTGATGAGCCCTCTTTACAATCAGTCACACGTTCGCGGAGCGGTCGCCGTCTTGAGGGACATGACGGAAGAAAGGCGGCTCGATAAGCTGAGAAAAGATTTTATCGCGAATGTCAGCCATGAGCTGAGAACGCCGATTTCAATGCTCCAAGGATATAGCGAAGCCATCGTAGACGATATCGCAAGCACAGAGGAAGAAAAAAAGGAGATCGCCCAGGTGATTTATGATGAATCATTAAGAATGGGCAGATTGGTGAACGACTTGCTCGACCTTGCCAGAATGGAAGCCGGTCATATTTCCTTAAACGTTGAAACAGTGGAGCTCCGTGAATTTTTCGAAAGGGTATTCAGAAAGTTTTATGGAGTGGCGGGAGACAAAGACATCACACTCTCGCACAACCTCGATCTAAAGGAAGCACAATTTGTGTTTGACCCCGACAAGATGGAGCAGGTTCTGACCAACCTGATTGACAACGCGATCCGTCATACAAATGCAAAAGGCACCGTTCATATTGAAGTGCAGTCTGCCGAAAGCGGATTGAAGGCCGCTGTAAAAGACTCTGGAAGCGGAATACCGGAAGAAGACCTTCCATTTATCTTTGAACGTTTTTACAAAGCCGACAAAGCAAGAACTAGAGGGAAAGGCGGAACAGGCCTCGGACTAGCTATCGTCAAAAACATAGTCGATGCGCATAACGGTTCGATTACGGTCCACAGCAGATTGAATGAGGGGACGACCTTTACGTTCTATATTCCAAGAAAAAAGCAAGATGCTGGCCAAATTTGACGAAGAATATTGTTCCATAAGAAACAGAGAGCACCTGTTCATTTAGAACAGGTGCTCAGTCATTTGAGCAAATGCAACCAATTTGTAATATTTTGCTGTCCCCTGAAACGTTTAGACCTAAATTGCCGTTAAAAGAGTTGAAACAGGGAAGTACGATGTCAATTTTCAAAAAAGATATTGAATCGGATGAACTTCAAAGATCAAGGGGAAGTGTATGGAGAATTGTTCAGCAAACTTACGCCTGTTGGGTCACCGCGGCAATTTATCATAGTGAAAACTGCGATATGGAAATGGTTGTTCTCATTCTGGTAAGCTATAGAAGGTACTAGGGTTTCTAAACCTTTAAGCGGTGATAGTCTTTAAAGTGATGATGCGATGTGAATTCTAATTTCTCGTTTGGTGGCCATGCCCTTATTGATGAAAAAGTTGCTTTCCTTATTTTACGAGAGTGAATGAATCGCTTGAAAGCCATCAAACGAAAGACTATGGTCGTGCAAGTTGGGTGTTGTGTGACCTGAATTTATGAATAGTCTCTATAGCAAATCCACAGTGGGAAACCGAAGAGGTATCGAGATAAATATAAGCATGAAATAGGGAATGAGTGATTTTTTTATGGCTAAAACCAAAATACTTATTATTGAAGATGATGAACCAATTGCTGATTTGCTTTCATACGGGCTTACGGCGGAAGGTTTTCAAACATGTACTGTGACTAGCGGGGCTCTGGGAATGAGTAAATTAGATCAATTCAAACCCGATCTTCTGCTGCTTGATTGGATGCTGCCGGATTGCAGCGGATTGGATATTTGTAAAAAGGTGACCGAGATCTATAATATTCCTATACTTATGATCACAGCAAAGTCAGATATCACTGATAAAGTACTTGGATTGGAATTCGGGGCGGATGATTATATTACAAAGCCATTTGATCTGCGCGAAGTTGTGGCTAGAATTCGCACGATACTTCGGCGTCTGGAACAAGCTCATCATTTGAACGAGCGGGGAACGGCAAAGGAGGATGTTATCCGGTTTAAAAATATTGTGATTGTTCCAGGTGAAAGGCTGGTAAAAAAAGACGGGATGACCGTCGAATTGACTCCTAAAGAATTTGATCTCCTTATGACTTTGATTGACCATCGGGGGAAAATCTTTACGCGTTCAGAGCTTTTGGAATTCATCTGGGGATACGATTTTTTCGGTGACACCCGTACAGTTGATACCCATATTCAAAGACTCCGTAAAAAGCTTGATGCAAGCGATTTGATTACAACGGTTTTTGGTATCGGATATAAATTCGAGAAGCAGGAGGAGTAGAGAGTGTTACGAACCATCAAGGGTAAATTTATTGTTGGCTTTTTTCTGATTTTTTCTCTCTCTTTCCTTGTGCTCAATCACACGGTAAAGAACATCATTTGGTCGAGTAATGAAAAAATTGTGACCTCGGATTTAGACGAACTGAAAAAAAACAGTATCGTGTATGTAAACCAAGCATTTTTAATCAATCATTATAAAAACAATGAGCTTTATTTCGGCGATATGGCCGATGAAATGGTAGATAATTTAAAACACTCCACAGGAAGCAATGTAAGTGTTTATACCGTGGATGGCGCTTTGCTGTCTTCTTCTGATAAGAAGGTGTTTTCCGGAGGGAGTGACGATGATCTTAAACAGGCTATCAAAGGAAAGACTGCCTATCATATCACCTATGATAGAAATAAGGCAGAGGTGTTTTTCTCATATCCAGTTGTCATTGAAGGTACAAAAGTGGGCATATTACGTTTTTCTAAAGATTTTAACCTGCTATATCAGCAAAGCGGTGAGATTCTGGATATTGTGTTTTATATCGCACTTGCCATATTTGTGGCGGCGTTCCTCTTCTCCTATATACTCTCCAGACATATCACGATTCCGCTCATCAAGCTGACAGAGGCCTCCTCACAAGTCAAAAAGGGCGAGTTGGATGTGGAGATCCACTTTCGCAGAAAAGATGAGATCGGTCAGCTTGCCGTCAATTTCAATGATATGATTCACAGAATTAGAGATCAAATTTCAACCATCGAAAGTGATCGGGATCGGTTAAAGGAACTTAACGAACAAGAAAAACGATTTTTTGACAATATGACGCATGAGCTAAAAACACCTCTGACTTCCATTCAAGGATATGCTGAAATCATCAAAGAAAAAGGGGAATCGGATCAGACATTTTTTGATAAAGGAATGAATCACATTGTTGAAGAAAGTCGACGCCTGCACAATTTGGTGATCAAACTTCTTGAAGTATCCCGGGAAACGTCCAAGGATGATCAATTTGACAGGATCGACGCAGGAGAAATTTTAAAAGATGTATGCGAATCGATGAAGTTTCGGGCAGAACGGTATAAGAAAAGGATCACCTGTGAGATTGAAGAAGACCTGTACGTTCACGGTCAGGTGAACCGGCTGCGCCAACTTTTTATCAATCTGCTTGACAATACGATCAAATACAGCTTATCTCATTCGGAAATCAACATTAAGGCCGGGATCGTTGGAGAAAAAGTTCTTTTTACGTTCAAGAATCCGAGTGCTCCATTTGCAAATACCCAACATTCTAAGATGTTCCAGCCTTTTTATTCGGTAAACCAAAAGATCAAGGAAGAGGGAAGTGTAGGTTTGGGATTAAGCATTGTGAAAACAATTGTTGACGAACACGGAGGAACAATCGAGATGTTCTACAAGGAAAACTATACAGTGATTCACGTTGAATTAGCTTACGCAAAGGTTGAGAAATGATGAAGAACAAACCGTTTATGATATGGGCAGGGGCGCTGTTGTTCCTCGTTATGATCGTGTTCAGTTATAATGTGGGAAAACGCTCGGAAACCATTATAATACCAAGCAGGGAAGAGAATGTTCAGAAGAACCGCCCTTTTCAAGTAAAGACAATATATCGCCTCCCAAAAGCAGATCAGTTGCTTGGATGGTCTTCATCGGACTCCGTAGTTGGTTTTTTAAAGGGAGATGAGACACCTGAACGTGCTACGCACCGTCTTCAGCGTCTATCCTCCCCCTATGAAAAAGCTGAAAATCTGAAAGGGATTGAAAGCAATACGTCGAACCTAAAGATGTCTCCAAATGGAAAGAGTATCGCCGGGGTAACCGTGTCATCAAATAAGGCATCAATGAAGCTGATCTCGTTGGCAAACGGGAAAAAAACGGAAATCGCAAGCTTCACCTCCAGCACTGAGGTCTATGTCCAAGATGTTTCATGGTCAAATAATAGCAGATACGTTTGCTATCTAGTCATAGATGCTGCGAAAGATGGTCACGCTACCATTCATGTTTTCGATACAGATTCCGGAACGCTCAAAACGTATCCATTGGAGGATTTTGCCGAGAAAGATTCGCTTACGGGAGTTAACATCTCTGAGAATGGACGCGGATTGCTGCTTACCGTGTTACAGAAATCCTGGCAGAAAGAAAGCATCTTGATGGGAACCATTAGCGGCAATCACATCAATATTCAGAACAAGCGCCAGAGCAGCCTTGGCGAGCCTGTTTGGTTAAACAATGATCAATTTGTATTCCTGGGTATCGGGGAAACACTGTACGAATACGATTGCCGAAACGGAGAGCTTTCTGCTCTGCTCGAAAAAGTAGCCACTTTCACATTCTCAAATGACCGAAAGAAAATCGCTTACTCTTTGCATGATAAGGACAGTCTTTATGCTGGTAAGCTTCAAGGAAAAAATATCCTGTATGAAGAACCGGTATATCACGGCACCATACCGTCAGAAACAGAAATATATTGGAGTCCGGATGGCAACAGCCTGCTCGTTAATGCTCAAAGCCAGCATTCTTCTATGGAGAGTGCTTCAGCGCGATTTTTTGATAATCAAGCTTATATCATAGCATTTAAATAACCGATTGTTCATTTTTAGGCGAAAAAACCTTATTTCAGTTAAATACCGAAATAAGGTTTTTTCTTATACCTCGTGATTTTCTTCTGTTTATTCCTATCACAGTATGAATTACAGGGTAATAAGTCCCTGTTTGCGATCCCCGAAAAATGATGTTTTCCTTGTTTTTGTGACATTTTGTTTACAAGTTGGTCGAACTTCTGCGATATCTTCACTTTATATTAAAAGAGCATCCTTCTTATAGAACTTTGTTTTTAAACATCAAAACTGAAAAATTGTCATTTTTGTGTGAGGAGTTTAAAAGAAACCTAGTGATGATATCTACAGTTGAGGAGTTGGAAAAAGTGTCAAATTCACCAAGAAAAGTTCATAAATTGAACGGACTAGGAAAAATAGTGTTGGGTATGTTGATTGTCCTGGGTGTAACTTTGTTATGCATTTCTTGGAATGCACTTGCAGGTTCAAAGCAGGAATCAATAAAAGGAAACACCACCACTTCAGAGCAGATGTTGGCGGGCAAACATACAGCAGAGAAAAAGGAAAGTAAGCAAACATCGCCGGAAATCGGAAAGGTCGTCTATTTGACTTTTGATGACGGGCCAAATCCGACTGCTTCAGAAAAAATCTTAAGTTTGCTCAGTCAATATCATGCAAAAGCAACGTTTTTTATGTTAAAACCTCATATCGATCAAAATCCGGATATCGTGAAGAAAATGGTGGAGAGCGGTCACTCCGTCGGTTCTCACGGTGTGACGCACCAAGTATCGAAAATCTATCAATCTCCCGAAAGCTTTGCAGCGGAAATGAACGATACGCTTAAAACGATCAAAGAAACGACCAACGTCAACACAAATTTGATCAGATCGCCTTATGGATCAAAGCCTTACATTACCGGTCCATTTCAAGAAGTCATTAAGCGCGAGCATTTTAACCTTTGGGATTGGACTGTTGATTCAGAGGACTGGAAGTCTGCAAATACAAATGGTCAATTCGTCAATAATGTGATTCAGCAAGTCAATAACCTTACCGAAGTTGAACCGCTTGTCGTATTAATGCATGAAAAACCGACGACGGCGGCGCATTTGGAAAAATTACTAAAATACTTTCAAGAAAACGGATATGAAATGAAAGAAGTTAATGATTCGATGAAGCCGCTTCATTTTAGATGGAACTAATCAGAAAATATAACGGGTTCGACTGCGAAAGCAATATTAGCAGCATCGACAAGGAAGGGATAGTGAAAATGAGAAAAAGAAAATTAAAAATGAAAAATATTTTATTGCTGGTTCTAGTTCTATTGATAACTAGTGGCGGTTTGGCTTCTTACGGCATTTACCGTAACGTGGCAAAATCAATAAATAACATGTACGAACCTCTTCATCGTGATTCCGAGCAGCAGAATACAGCTGCTTCACACGATCCTATATCCATTCTTTTATTAGGGATAGACGAGCGCCCCGGTGATAAAGGCCGCCCGGATTCTATGATTGTGATAACTGTTAATCCGAAGACAAAAAAAACCACAATGACAAGTATTCCGCGTGATACCAGGGTATTTATCCGATCAAAGAACACCTTTTCTAAAATGAATTCGGCATACACCTATGGCGGAATTGAAGGTACCGTTCAAACGGTAGAACAATTGTTGAACATTCCCATCAATTATTATATCAAAATAAATATGGAAGGGTTTAAAGATATCGTAGATGCGGTTGGCGGAGTCACGGTGAATAATCGTATTGATTTCACTCTTGAAGGCGTGCATCTATTAAAAGGGAAACAACATCTTGATGGTAAGACTGCTCTTACATATGCTCGGATGAGAAAAGACGATCCTCGTGGTGATTTTGGACGTCAACAGCGTCAGCGTGAGATCATCAACGAAATGATTCATGAAGGTGCACAATTAAAATCATTAACAAACTATCAAAAGATTTTAACGGCATTAGAAAAAAACGTAAAAACGAACTTGACACTGGACAAAATGATCGATATTCAAAGTTCTTATAAGGAAGCTGTTAAGGATGTTAAACAAATAGAAATTCAAGGTGAAGATAAAAAAATTGATGGCTTATGGTACCATGTTGTGACTGACGAAAAGAGACAGAAGCTGTCAAAGAAGCTTCGCCGGCAATTGAATTTAAAATCATAGCACGATGGAAATCAGTCAATCTCAGGAGTATTAACTTTATTTGCTTGTCAAGATCAACAATGCTGTCCGCGAGAGCAACAAAAGCCTAATTCAGTCATAGCTTGTAATGAAACTTTGGTTTCTCTGCAAGCTTTGGCACCTGTTCTAAATGAACAGGTGCTTTTACGCTATGGCAAAGTTAAATTTAACCTTAACTTTAGGAAAATTCCCTTCCAATTTTCATATAACCGTAATATAGTTGTAATAGTTGTAATGTAACTTTTTACGATTGACAAACGACAATAAATTGAACGGAGGGGTTTCAGGTGGAAGAAACCTTTCAGAAAATATATGATCGGTATCATCAGGATTTATTTCAATTTTTATTTTACATGGTGAAAGATAAAAGCCAGGCAGAGGACTTGGTGCAGGAAGTATATATCCGCGTTCTGCATTCATATGAAACTTTTGAAGGCAGAAGCAGCGAAAAAACCTGGCTGCTTTCGATTGCACGGCATGTTGCAATCGACTGGTTCAGAAAACAGCAGACGATCCGCCAGCGGGTTTTGGGGACGTTTGACTGGGAGAAGCAAGAAGTAAAAGACCGTGAGCCTCTGCCTGAGGACATTGTGATGCAGCATGAAGACCTGAAAGAAATCTTTGAGGCGCTTGATAAATGTACGCTTGACCAAAGATCGGTCATTGTTTTGCGGTTCATTCAAGGCTACTCCATCACAGAGACGGCCAAAGCCTTACATTTTTCTGAAAGCAAGGTGAAAACCACTCAGCACCGCGGTCTGAAAGTGCTTCGCAAACAGATGGAGCTTTTGAAGGAGGATCTAAAGAATGAAGAAGTCAGAATGGAACGAAGATCGGCTGAAGGCGTTACTAAGCCAACTTCCAACGGTTAAGGATAACCGTTCGGCAAATCAGGTCTATCAAAAGCTGATTCTCACAAAACCAAAAAGTAAATCACCTAAAAAGCGGGCGGGCGCATTTGCTGCGACGGTTTTGGTGCTCTTTCTTCTGATGCTGATGACTCCTCAATTAATCGAACAAATCAGATCCCAAAACGGCACTGATGCGAATATTTCTTCAGACGGCAAACTGGAAAGCGGCAGCATGGAGATGGCTGATGCCGCTAGATCAGAACCAGCAAGTACTTTTGTCGTCTCGCCCGAGCAGAAAGACAACTATATCACCTTCGCATTTCTCGACGAATCCAAGTCCGTCGTTGTGCCGGTTAGCCTTCAGAAAAACGGCAGCATAACGGATATTGAAGACGCGCTCAGCGTCTACACAGACCTGGGTGTCGGCCAGTTCACATCATTCAACACCACTTATCTTCAGCAGGTTGAACTCAACGAAGAGAAAAAAAGCAAAAAAGTGAAGATTCAAGTCAATGAGAAAATTCCCGGACTGTCGGTCGAGGACTTCGAACTGCTCAAGGAAGTCATCAATCAAACCTTTAAATGGGATTCCTACGACTCTGTATTTTTTGTCTCAAAAGAAGGCGAGCAGGATGTTGACTTTGATTCATTCGGAATGCTTGCAGATATGGCGATTATACATGAGACACAAAGAGGCTATTTTTTATATGAAAGTTCAGACGGCAGGCCATTTCTCGCCCCGTCAACCGAATCGTACGAAAACATACAAGAAGCGATCAAAGATATGCGAAATGAAGAAAGCGGCTCTCATTTAAAATCTATTATGACCGGCGACATGCCGATTCAAGATGTTCAGGCGAAAGGTAAAGAGCTGACCATTCGATTTTCTTCCGCAGCGGATATCCAAAATCAAACCGCAGATATATTGATGGTCGAAGGTCTGCTCTTGACAGCCAAAGACTTTGGTTTCACAAAGGTTAAATTTAAAAATGCAAATACCAACAAGGTCGGAAGCTATGACTTGTCAAAATCTGTACAGGTTCCATATGCACCGAACCCGATGACGATAAAAGGATGAAGAAAAGACTCCGGGCAGGAGTCTTTTTTTGATGTATAAAATGTATTGATTTGGAAGAATACTAAGCTGTCTCCATAAAGGAGACATTTTTACCGAAGATGCATGTAATAGGAGGATATGGAAAACTTGAGACAGCTTAGACATCTACACTTCCTGTTAGTGATCATATGGATGGCGGCGCCGGCCTTCATGATAAACGTGCCGAAGGCGGCAGCCGCAGAATGGACCGAGCCGATTAAAGGGGAGATTACAGATCAGTTTGGCACAAGAGGAGGCAGGCATAGAGGGCTCGATATCGCTGCACCTGAAGGAGAGAGCGTTATGGCAGCAGCCGATGGAACGGTCAGTAAATCATATAGATCCGATTCTTACGGCGAAGTGATTTTTATCAAGCATGATAATGGATATGAAACCGTATATGCTCATTTAAGCAAACGTCTGAAAAAGGAGAATGACCGAGTTAAAAAAGGCGAAGAAATCGGAGTCATCGGCAATACCGGAATATCGACCGGAACCCATCTGCATTTTGAAATGCATGAAGGATCATGGACAAAGAATAAAAGAAATGCGATTAATCCGCTGACGGTTTTTAGTGAACAGGCGTTTCAGCAAAACTCAGTTCATGTTCATAAAGGAGAGGCTGAGACAGGCCGTGCGGTAACTGTCAAACAAGGGGACACCTTATGGAAAATCAGCAAAGAGAGCGGAGTATCGGTAAAAAGAATAATGGATCTGAACGGATTGGCGGATTCACATCTTTACATTGGGCAAACCTTGCGTCTTCATGACGGTCAGGCGAAGCGCGGCACTTATATTGTGCAAAAAGGAGATACACTTTATCAAATTGCTGAAAAAATGGGTGTGACCGTTCAGCATATTCAAGCATGGAACGGTCTGAAAGGGGAGCAGATCTATCCTCAGCAGTCATTGAAGATCAGGGAAACGCCTGAAAGAAGTACATAAAAAACGGAACCCGAAAGGAGAGTATTTCCCTTCGAGTTCCGCCGGCTTTCTACGGAAGATCGATCACTTTAACTGATACGATATCAGCGATATTTTTCAGTTCATTTACAATGTCGTCTTCCAGGTGACGGTCAAACGAAAGCATCATGATCGCTTCGCCGCCCTTTTCTTTTCGGCCCACCTGCATCGTTGCAATATTGACGTCGTGATCTCCGAGGATCGCACCCACATGCCCGATGACGCCAGGTTTATCCTGGTGGTGGATATAGACAAGATGTCCGGCCGGATAAAAATCGATATCAAAGCCGTTTAAAGCGACAATCCGTCCGCCGAAGTGAGGAATATAGGTTGCCCGTAAAGAAAATGTTGTTACGTCTCCGGTTACTTTAACGGAAATGCAATTTTCATATCCTGATTCATTGGAAGAAATCTTTTCGCTGAAGCTGATGCCGCGTTCTTTTGCAACGGTTCCGGCGTTTACTTCATTAACTGTAGCCGCAACCCGGGGCTTCAGGAATCCGGCTAACAGGCTTTTCGTAATAAATGATGTTTCAAGTTTTGCGATGGAGCCTTCATAACCGATGGCCACATCTTTAACCGGTTCATTCATGCACTGTGATACAAGATTTCCGATCGTATTGGCAAACTGATGATAAGGCTGGATTTTTTGGAAAGAGTCCTTTGTCATGGCCGGAAGGTTGATCGCAGACATCACCGGATTCCCTTGTGCGTACTGAAGGACTTCTTCAGAAACCTGTGCAGCTACATTCAGCTGGGCTTCTTTAGTCGAAGCTCCTAAATGCGGAGTCGCGATGACCAGCGGGTGATCAATCAGTTTTGAGTCCACTGGAGGCTCAACTTCAAAAACGTCCAGTGCCGCACCTGCGAC
The DNA here is from genome assembly GCF_001969815.1 of Bacillus swezeyi. Taxonomy (GTDB): domain Bacteria; phylum Bacillota; class Bacilli; order Bacillales; family Bacillaceae; genus Bacillus; species Bacillus swezeyi. The sequence continues at coordinate 133,340 of NZ_MRBK01000003.1, forward strand.
ATGTCCGCTTTCAAGCGCATCAAGAAGCGCCGCTTCATCTATGATTCCGCCTCTTGCACAGTTGACGAGACGTACACCTTTTTTTGTCTTTGCAATCGTTTCCTTGTTCAAAAGCCCCTTCGTTTCTTTTGTCAGCGGAGTATGAACGGTAATGATATCCGCGCATGCAAGGACTTCTTCAAGGCTGTTGACGTTGACGCCCAGTTTGTTCGCTCTTTCTTGGGTCAGGAATGGATCAAATACGTGCACCGTCATTCCGAACGCTTTTGCGCGGCTGGCAATTTCGCCTCCGATGCGGCCCATTCCGACAATGCCCAGCGTTTTGCCGTAAAGCTCTGAACCGACATAAGCCGAACGATTCCATTCCCTTGACTTGACTGAGATATTCGCCTGCGGAATATGCCTCATTAACGATGAGAACATCGCGAACGTATGCTCAGCTGTTGAAATTGTATTTCCGTTTGGCGCATTTACGACAATCACGCCGTGTTTTGTCGCCTCGTCAATATCAATGTTGTCTACGCCAACGCCTGCTCTGGCGACAATCTTCAATGAGGTCATCTTGTTAAACAGTTCTTCCGTCACTTTTGTGGCGCTTCTTACCAAGAGAGCATCGAACGTATGCAGTTCATCCTCTACTTCTGTTACATTTTTTTGAATAATTTCAATAAAATCTGCTTCCATTAATGGTTTTAGGCCATCGCTTGACATTTTATCTGAGACCAATACTCGAAACATGTAAGATTTCCTCCTAAATAGACGTCATAAATATCTGATAATTTACCATATTCCATAAAAGGTGTCAATGAGTTTTGCGCAAAAGACGAAAATTAAAAATGAAAAAACTGTGAATGTGCGGTTTTTGGCATTGAGAAAAAACGCGCTTTCAGAAAACGCCTTCATGAAACGGCTGAAATTGTCAGGCTGAGCTTGAATCTGTACATTTCTTCACAATTCATTTATAATGATATCAAAATCTAAATATATAAGATCAATCTTCGGGGCAGGGTGAAATTCCCTACCGGCGGTGATGAGCCTGTGCTCTAAGCCCGCGAGCCGCTTTTCGCGGCAGGATTCGGTGCGATTCCGAAGCCGACAGTATAGTCTGGATGGGAGAAGATGGAGGTTCCTTGCGTTTTGAAATCGTATTTTTCAAGCGTTTATTTGACCTGTCTGCTAAACTGCCCCGCTTTGTAAAAAAGCGGGCTTTTTGTTTAGGACGGGAGAAGAACCATTCCTCTTTTCGTGAGATGTGATCGAAAAGGAGAGAGTGACACAATGAAACACACCAAAGTGAGACGTCTCGTCTCCATCAGTATGCTGAGCAGTATTGCATTTATTTTAATGATGCTAAGTTTTCCGATTTTAGGCGCATTTCCATATCTAAAGATCGACTTCAGCGACATTCCTGCATTGATTGCTGTTATATTGTATGGCCCAGGGGCCGGAATTGCCGTTGAAGCGGTTAAAAATGTGCTCAATTATTTCATTGCGGGAAGCGCTTCAGGCGTTCCGATCGACCAGACGGCGAACTTTGTCGCCGGAACCTTGTTTATCCTGCCGGCCGCTTTATTGCTGAAAAAATCAAATTCTGTCAAAGGATTTGTCACAGCTCTTTTTGCAGGGACAATTGTGATGGCCATTTCAATGAGCATTCTCAATTATGTTTTGTTTCTCCCTGCTTACACCTGGTTTTTAAATGCTCCGGCTTTATCGGCAGGCGCGCTGAAAACGACGATTCTGGCAGGAATCTTGCCATTTAATATTATCAAAGGCTTTGCTGTCGCTTTGGTGTCCACACCGATTTTTCTGCAGCTGAAGCCATGGCTGAAAGAAAATGTACGCATGGCCAAACAAATATAAAGAGTAAGAAAGCCCGGCGTTTTCCTCGCCGGGCTTTCCCCGTAAAAAAATCCGGCAGACGATGTGCCGGATTTTTCTTTTCTCTATTCGTGTTTAAGCGGGTCGCCTTCGAACGGCTCATCCGCAACTTTAATCGAATCGGTAGGACAGCCTTCAAACGCGTCCATCATATCTTCTTCCAAGACGTCAGGAACTTCTACGACACCTTGATTGTCATCAAGGGTGACAAACGCGATTCCTTCGTCGTCATAGTCGTAAATATCAGGAGCCGCTGCACCACAAGCTCCGCACGCGATGCACGTATCTTTGTCTACAATTGTATATTTTGGCATGAATAAAAAACCTCCCAGATTGTTCTTCGTTGGAACAAATGGTTTAACCCTCTATCTATCCGATATGAAACCTATTCCCATTCCTTATTGTAATGGTGTTAATCTGACATTTCAACTCAAAAATATTGAGAATGCTTATCACATAAGGGTTCTACTGCTAACATACCCCTTTTAAATGACTTTAAACATCGATTTCTCCGCAAAATCTGTTAAAATAAAAAGAAGAAAAATATCGAATGTTGGCCTAAAAGAATGCAGGTGATGCTATGTCGGTTTATTTTTTTGACGCCGTTGTGCTGGACATCCTTTCTTCAATGAGAGGAGAGCGGTCGCCGAGCGCCGTGTTCCATTTATTAAAAGGGAAAAGGTCGTCACAGACGATACAAGACGCCGGTTTATTTGCTGTCTCAAAGTATTTCGGCTTTAGTCCGTCCCTTTCAAGAGACCAATTGAACAGCAGTGTTCAAAAGTTGAAGCAGAAATCTTTTATTGCCGAAAAAACAGGGACTGACGCTTATGCCGTGACTGAAAGCGGTCAACAAGAGCTGGCCCGCTGCTTCAGCATGCATCCATGGCCCAAGCACTTTCACGGCGCATATTATCAGGCAGCCGCTAAAATCATGTGGGGGAGGATGTCTCTTTTGCTTCAGGTGCTCTCAAACAGACGATATCGTGAGCGCGCTTATTTGCCGATCACAAAAGATTACCAGATTCAAAACTGGGTCAGACACTACTTGAGAAGCCGGAATACTGAAGAAATGGCTGCGCGCTTCCACAAAGAACTGAAAGAAAGGCTGTCGGCATTGAACGATGATGAACAGGCTTCAGTTTTTGTACATTCTCTGACATCAGCCAGAAAAGCAGGCTTTACATTTAAACAGCTTGCGGAAAAAATGCATCGGGATGAATGGTACATATATGCGTTGTTTTGGGATGTGCTGCACTATTTTATTCAATCCGCCCAAAATGGTGAGAGTCCGATATTGCAAACGCTGATTCATGATATGTCTTTTCAAGATGCGCTGACGCAATCGACGAGAAAAACGCTGCTTCTCATCAAAGATGGCAAATCAATTGACCGGATTGCAGAAATCAGAAATCTGAAAACGGCGACGATCGAGGATCATATAGTGGAAATCGCGATCCGTGAGCCGGCTTTTTCCATTGAAAGATATGTTTCAAAAGAGGAGCAGAAAATCATTGCCGATTATGCAAAAACCAACCAAACCAATAAAATCAGACATATTAAAGAAGGCCTCGGGGATAAATACAGCTATTTCAAGATCCGTCTGGCCCTGTCGAAAACGGTGAGCCGGCATGGATAAACTTCATCAGGCCCTCCGCCGCCATTTCGGATACAGTTCGTTTAAAAAAGGTCAGGAAACGATTATGAAAAGCGTTCTTGAGGGGCGGGATACGGTGGCGATGCTTCCGACAGGAGGGGGGAAATCATTATGTTACCAGCTTCCGGGATTTTTGACAGACGGAACGGTTTTGATTGTTTCCCCGCTGCTTTCTTTAATGGAAGATCAGGTGCAGCAGCTGAAGATGCGGGGCGAAAAAAGGACGGCCGCGTATAACAGCGTCTTGACGTATCAAGAAAGAGACTATATTTTAAAACAGCTTCACCGTCTTAAATTTCTTTACATTTCACCTGAAGCACTTCAGTCTGAACAGATCATCAAACGTCTTCAGACGATTAAAGTCAGCCTTTTTGTCGTTGATGAAGCCCACTGTATTTCGCAATGGGGACATGACTTCAGACCCGATTATTCGAAGCTCGGCGAGATCAAAGCGCTTCTCGGCAATCCGCCCACACTGGCGCTTACAGCGACGGCAACAGAAGCGACATTAAAGGATATATCCCAAATGCTCGGGCTTGCGGAAGCCAGTTATTTCATCTATTCTGTTGATCGCCCGAATATCGCCCTTCATATTGAAAATCTCCGGGATACAGCTGCAAAAACGGAAAGGCTGATTGAACTGGTTCGCAAACTCCAAGGGCCGGGCCTTGTCTATTGTCCGACGAGAAAATGGACTGAAGAGCTGGCTGAGAGGCTCACCGAAGAGACAAGGCTGAGAACGGGCTTTTATCACGGGGGGATGGAATCTGGCGACAGGATGCTGATCCAGCAGCAGTTCATCCGTAATCAGCTAGATGCGGTCTGCTGTACAAATGCCTTTGGAATGGGGGTCGATAAGCCGGATGTCAGGTATGTGATTCATTTCAACCTCCCGCAGACCGCAGAGGCCTATATGCAGGAAATCGGCCGCGCAGGCCGGGACGGACAGCAGAGCATCAGCATCCTCCTGAAAGCTCCAGGAGATGAAGGCATTCAGGAGCAGCTGATTCAAACGGAAGCCCTTAGTCAACACGATATTGACTTTTTATATGAAAAGCTTGCCGATGTGAAGGATGAACGCGCTTTAAGGGACATTCTTCAGCAGTCAGGCCTATCAGAAACACAGGCCCGCCATTTTGTACACCTTTACTTAAAGGTTCATCATTTAGGTGATGACGGAAGAGAGCTCATCTATCGGGAAATGGACAGCCGAAAACACCTGAAATTAAAAAAGATGGCCGGCTTCGCGTCCATCACCGAAAGCGAAGGATGCTTCCGCAGAGGCCTGCTGGCTTATTTTAATGAAGAGCTAAAGCCCCGAAAAAACAGCGGTGCAGCTTGCTGTACATATTGCGGTTTAGATCTTGATGCATACGAAACTAAAGGAGACCGCCCATTTATGAATGAATTGACAGCCTGGGAAGAAGAATTGGATGCGATATTCGCCGCCGGCCGTGATCGTTTATGCTGAAAAAACAAACTGAAATCATTAAACGGCTGTCAGACAGGGAAATGTTGAAACAGCTATATGCTTCACAAGCTTTGATGCTCGTTTTAGCGCTGCTGTTGGGAATCTTTTTATTTGATGATATCGGCGGTTTTTTCTCGCTTTGGAATGGGTTCGACCCGAACATCCTGACTTATGGGGTGCCGTTATCGGCTCTTGTCATTTTGATTGATCTGGCAGTGATGAAATGGGTTCCCCGGCATATGTATGACGATGAAGGGATTAATGAAAAGCTATTTCGCAATCGGTCATACCCGCATATCCTGTTCCTTACCCTTTTTATAGCATTTGCCGAAGAAATATTGTTTAGAGGCGTCATCCAGACCCATTTCGGCATTTGGACTGCGAGCATCATTTTCGCGATTTTGCATTTTCGTTATTTAAAAAAGTGGCTGCTTTTTGCAATGGTTGTTTCGATCAGTTTTCTGCTCGGACTGAGCTTTCAGCAGACTCATAATTTATTCGTGCCTGTCACGGCTCATTTTTTGATTGATGTGGTATTCGCGTGCCAGATTCGTTTTCAACACGTAAGGAGGAGTTCACATGGCGGAGATGTCCAGGATAGAGAGGAAGAAAAAGGAGCAGGGGGAGGAGAAAGCCCGCGCTGAATTCGACTGGGAGGTTCCGAAAGAGCCGGAGCAGGCTGAAGATGAGCTCCCTTCCAGACAGTCATATCGTGAAAAAAAGAAAAACAGCAAGAATAAAAACAGAAACCCTTTGTTTACATCGCTTGCTGTCATGTTTTTTTTCATCCCGATCATCGTTTTTCTTGTGTTCATGTATATGCTGAACCAAAACGATGCTGATACTAACCCTGGACAATATGACGACGTGTTTTATGAAAAGTCGGATGAAACAGGGGTGCTCGATGAAAAAAAAGACGGTGAACAGTCCGTTGAAGAAGAGAAAGATTCACAGCATACAGCCGCCGCCCTTGAAGAAGAAAAGCCGAAAGAAGACAGCAGCAAATCGGAAAAAAAAGCGGATGAATCCCGGCAAAAGACTGAAAAAAAGAAAGAACCAGAAGAAAAGGAAACGAATAGAGCTGAGGAAAAGCCTGCTGTAACAAAGAAAAAGGTAGCTGAAACAACGCCGCCGGTGCAAAAAGCCGCCGAACCGAAGCCGAAAAAGGTGCTCAAGCACACAGTTGCTGAAAAAGAAACGCTTTTCAGGATCTCACTGAAATATTATAAGGACCGGTCAGGAGAAGAAAAAATCCGCAATTACAATCAATTATCCGGCAGCAATGTCTACGCGGGACAGGTGCTGGATATTCCTATTTATTAACCCATGGTATGATTTGGGCCGCATCTACATATACATTGTACTAACAATTAGGACAAGGTGTGAGGACTGTGGGGAGCGAGCTTAATCAGCTGGACCGTTTCGCCGACGAACCTACAAGACAAATGCTTCGCGGCTTAATTAAGAGAAAACAGAAGTATGAAAATTATGCTAGGCAGACATTCAGATGGCAGGCAGCCGCCATCATTTGCGCGGCTTCGTTTTGTTTGTTTATAGCGGCAAAAGGGCTGGGGCAAAGCGGTTTTCTGTCCGAAATGCTCAATGACTCCATTTATCTGTTTTGGATATTGTCCGCCGCTTTCGCCTACAGCACCGCTTATTATTTTAAAAAGAAGGAAGAAAAAGCGGAAGGGGAATATCATAAGCTGAGATGTGAGATTATTCAGAAAAGCACGGATTTATGGCCTCAGCCTGAAATGTGGAAATCACGGGAAACGGTTTTTAAGTTAATGAAACAGCAATATGACATCAACCTTTATTTCGAAAGCAAATAAAGTTAAAAGACGTTTTCTTGTGAAAAGAAACGTCTTTTTTCGTCAGCCGTCTTATGAAGAAAGAAAACAAGATTGGAGAATGATTATGATCTATTTGCTCAGTCTCATTTTTGCAGCTTTGATTTGCTTTTTCGCCTTGCTTTGGAAAATGTCTGCTATCGCTAAAGAAAACACGGTTGTGCGTGCAGAGTTTCCCGTCGGACGCCTCAAAGAACCGCTGAACCTCTTTTTTATTTCAGATATTCACAGGAGGACAGTCAGTACAGAGATCATCCAAGAAGTAAAAGAACACGGGGTTCACCTCGTAGTCATCGGAGGCGACCTGGCGGAGCACGGCGTCCCGTTTCCGACGATTGAAGAAAATATAAAAAGGCTGGCAAGTTTGGGAAAAACGTATTTTGTATGGGGAAACAATGATTATGAAGTCGATCAGCAAAGATTGACCAGCATTTTCAAGAAATACGCCGTGACAGCCTTGCGCAATGAGTCGGTTCTTTACGAACGTAACGGACAAGCCGTCAATATTTGCGGAGTCGACGATATCAGACTCGAATTGGACGATTACAGAGAAGCTGTGCGCCGACTCCAGAGCAATGCACCGACTCTTTTAGTTTCACATAATCCGGAGATTCATCATCAAATACATGAGACGGATGGAATTGACGCTGTATTCAGCGGACATACACACGGGGGGCAGATCCGCATCGGCAGGCTTGGCTTGTATGAAAAAGGGGGGATGGGAACGGTTCATCAGGCATGCTACCTGATCAGCAACGGCTACGGGACGACAAAACTTCCTTTAAGGCTTGGGGCACGGCCTGAAACACATCTGATCAAGCTCGTTCCGAAGCAACAGCACTAAGCTTTTTCCTCTGAAAAGAAACGAAAAGACGGCATAGTGCTTGTCTTCCAGTGAAACACAGTGTAAACTGGTATCAAAATTAAGAACCTATGACTCATCATCTCCATATAATTAAGATATATGATGTGTGCAAGAAGAGGCAGGAGGGAACGTTATGCGGCTTGAGCGTCTAAATTATAACAAGATCAAAATCTTTCTGACACTTGATGATCTGACAGACCGGGGGCTGACGAAAGAAGACCTTTGGAAAGACTCATTTAAAGTTCAGCAGCTGTTTAAGGACATGATGAACGAAGCGAATACAGAGCTCGGGTTTGAAGCGAATGGCCCAATTGCTGTGGAAGTGTATTCTCTTCAGGCGCAAGGAATGGTCATCATTGTCACCAAAAACCATGAAACAGATGAAGACGATAATGAGTATGATGAGGATTATATAGAAATGCAAGTCAAGCTTGGGGAAAGTGTTGACATAGTATATGAGTTTCAAACGTTTGAACATCTGATCGAGCTGTCCAGAAATCTTGACCGCATCGGCATTCAAGGCGGAACAGTCTATCATTATGGAGACAGATATTTCTTAAGTTTGGATGACTTTGATTCCCACTCTGTTGACGGCGTGATTTCGATTTTGGCCGAATACGGAAGCCCGACGACTTTAACCATTTACAGACTTCAGGAATATGGAAAGAAAATCATGGATAACAATGCTGTTCAGACGATTCAGACATACTTTAAGTAACCCGCATCGCAAAAGATTTTCTGCTGTGTTAAACAGCAGTTTTTTTCTGCCGAAAATAAGAATATAACAAAAAAGATTTTTCTCGAATATTTTCACGAAAAATGGTTGTTTGTTCTTTGCATGATTGGTGCAAGGGTGTATACTATTCTCTGAAAGGACAACATGCCAGAAAGACTTTAGGAGGTTAACTTATAATGGTAGCCGATCAAAACACCGGTCATACTGAAGAAAATACACATGACGTTTTAAAATCAACGCAAACGGTGATACATAAGGCGCTTGAAAAATTGGGGTATCCAGAAGAAGTGTATGAATTGTTAAAAGAACCGATTCGTTTTCTAACGGTTAAAATTCCGGTTCGCATGGATGATGGATCTGTGAAAATCTTTACGGGATACCGCGCCCAGCACAATGATGCAGTAGGGCCGACAAAAGGCGGCATCCGTTTTCATCCGGGGGTTACAGAAAAAGAAGTTAAAGCGCTTTCTATTTGGATGAGTCTGAAATGCGGAATCATTGACCTTCCATATGGAGGCGGAAAGGGCGGGATCATTTGTGATCCAAGGGATATGTCCTTTCCTGAACTGGAACGTTTAAGCAGAGGCTACGTCAGGGCGATCAGCCAAATTGTCGGACCGACAAAAGACGTGCCGGCTCCCGATGTATTTACTAATTCTCAAATTATGGCATGGATGATGGACGAATATTCAAGAATCGATGAATTCAACTCTCCGGGTTTCATTACCGGAAAACCGCTCGTTTTAGGTGGTTCTCACGGCAGAGAATCTGCGACAGCAAAAGGGGTTACAATCTGTATTAAAGAAGCAGCGAAGAAAAAAGACATCGAAATAGAAGGGGCTTCTGTCGTTGTGCAGGGGTTCGGAAATGCGGGAAGCTACCTGGCGAAATTTATGCATGATGCAGGTGCAAAGATTGTCGGCATTTCTGATGCATACGGCGGCTTATATGATCCGGAAGGCCTTGACATCGATTATCTGCTCGACCGTCGCGACAGCTTTGGAACCGTCACCAAGCTGTTCAACGATACGATTACAAATCAGGAGCTGCTGGAGCTGGAATGCGACATTTTAGTGCCGGCTGCGATTGAAAACCAAATTACCGCGGAAAACGCACATAACATTAATGCGAAAATCGTCGTCGAAGCGGCCAATGGACCGACAACGCTTGAAGCAACGAAAATTCTTTCCGACCGCGATATTCTGCTTGTGCCGGATGTGCTTGCGAGCGCAGGCGGTGTGACGGTATCTTATTTTGAATGGGTGCAAAACAATCAGGGCTTCTACTGGACAGAAGAAGAAGTGGAAGATCGATTGGAAAAAATGATGGTCAAATCATTTAACAATATTTATGAGATGTCCCACAACCGCAGAATTGACATGCGGCTTGCCGCCTACATGGTGGGAGTCCGCAAGATGGCGGAAGCTTCACGCTTCAGAGGCTGGATATAGATTCTAGCATTTGCAACAAGCAAAAAAATCTCCTATCATGAAATAGGAGATTTTTTGTTTTTCGGATATGACAGGAGATGAATGGAACATGAAAGAAGAAAAAGTCATCATTATCGGCGGCGGCCCCTGCGGGCTTTCGGCGGCTATTGCGATGCAGCAGATCGGAATAGATGCCCTCGTCATCGAAAAGGGGAATATTGTAAACAGCATTTATCAATATCCTACACATCAAACGTTTTTTAGTTCGAGCGAAAAGCTGGAAATCGGTGATGTGGCATTTATTACTGAACATCACAAACCGGTCAGAAATCAGGCGCTTTCTTATTACAGAGAAGTCGCCAAACGGAAAAATTTGAGAGTCAATGCTTTTGAAAAGGTTCATTCTGTAACGAAAACCGAAAAGAATCAGTTTATCGTGGAAACATCCAAGGACACCTACCTGGCTTCATTTTGCGTCGCTGCGACGGGATACTATGACAACCCGAATTATATGAATGTACCGGGCGAGGATCTTCCAAAGGTGTTCCATTATTTCAAAGAAGCCCATCCATATTTTGATAAAGATGTTGCGGTCATCGGCGGCAAAAATTCAAGCGTTGACGCGGCTATGGAGCTTGTCAAAGCAGGCGCGCGAGTGACGGTTTTATACAGGGGAAAAGAGTATTCCTCCAGCATAAAACCGTGGATTCTTCCCGAATTTGTCTCCCTTGTCAAAAACGGAAAAATACGGATGGAATTCCGTGCAGCCGTCAAGCAAATTACGGAAGACCGGCTGATTTTTTCTGTTGACGGGCAAGAGACCAGCATCAAGAATGATTTTGTATTCGCGATGACGGGCTATCATCCCGATCACAGCTTCCTTCAAAAAATGGGCGTTCAAATTGATGCTGAAACAGGCCGTCCATTCTTCCGCGAAGAAACGATGGAGACGAATGAAGAAGGCGTTTTTATTGCAGGCGTTATCGCCGCGGGGAACAATGCGAATGAAATCTTTATTGAAAACGGACGTTTTCACGGCGGTTTAATTGCAGCTGAAATCGCGAAACGGATTTAAAATTTCCCGCGATATGATTTGTTACATGAAAAAGAGAGCATATCTATATATAGATGTGCTCTCTCTTTTTTTCTGCACACAAATCACGACGTAAAGGGGCATCGTAAAGATGAAAAACAAAGTAGCTCTCATCACCACAGGAGGGACGATCGCCAGCCGGAAAACCGAAAGCGGAAGGCTGGCAGCGGGCGCCATCAGCGGGACAGAACTCGCCGGAATCTGCAACCTTCCTGAAGATGTTGAGATCGATGTATATCCGACTTTTCAGCTTCCGAGCATGCATATTACATTTCAAGATTTATTGGAACTGAAAAAGGCCATTGAAAAGGTTTTTGAGGACAAATCATATGACGGGGCCGTTGTCACGCACGGAACCGATTCACTTGAAGAAACGGCCTATTTCTTAGATTTAACCATACAGGATGAAAGACCGGTTGTTGTTACAGGCTCGCAGCGCGCCCCGGAGCAGCAGGGCAGTGATGCATATACAAATATCAGACACGCGGTTTATACGGCCTCAAGACGGGATATAAGGGGAGCGGGCACAGTTGTCGTTTTTAACGAAAGAATATTTAATGCGCGTTATGTTAAAAAAGTCCATGCCTCCAACCTGCAGGGCTTTGACGTATTTGGCTTTGGCTACTTAGGCATCATTGACAATGATCAAGTGTATGTTTATCAAAAGCCCTTAAGACGAGATGTCCATCAGCTCAAAAAGGCTCTGCCAGAAGTGGATATCATTAAATGCTATCTCGACGCAGACGGAAAGTTCGTGCGCGCCGCCGTGCATGAAGGAGCCGCCGGGATCGTGCTTGAGGGTGTCGGGAGGGGACAGGTGACGCCGAAGATGATGGCCGATATCGAATATGCATTAAATCAAGGCGTTTATATTGTCATCACGACAAGCGCGGAAGAAGGCGAAGTCTATACGACATATGACTATGCCGGGAGCAGCTACGATCTGGTGAAAAAAGGCGTCATTTTAGGAAAAGATTACGACAGCAAAAAAGCGAGGATGAAATTGGCTGTTCTGCTCGCCAGCTATGAGAGCGGCATAAAGGACAAGTTCTGCTACTAGGAGAATCGCAGCATATCTTTTCAATTTCAAAACAATCAGAATCATGGTAGGATAGAATGAGATGATAAAGAAAGAGGTTTCCTCATGCTCGGAATTATCTCCGCAGGCTTAGCTCCCGGAATCGCATTGTTAATGTATTTTTACTTAAAGGAAAAGTATGAATCAGAGCCCATTCATATGGTGGTCCGCCTCTTTATACTGGGGGTTTTGCTCGTCTTTCCGACGATGTTTATACAGTATGTATTGGAAAAAGAACACATATCAGAAGGCAGTTTCTTCGTTTCTTTTTTATCTTCCGGGTTTTTGGAAGAATTTTTAAAATGGTTCCTGCTGATGGTCAGCGTTTTTCAGCATGTCGACTTTGATGAACACTATGACGGAATCGTATACGGGACAAGCATTTCATTGGGGTTTGCCACGCTGGAAAATATATTATACCTCATCGGAAACGGGGTTGAATACGCATTTGGGCGCGCTTTGCTTCCGGTATCAAGCCATGCTTTATTCGGCGTTATTATGGGCTTTTATATCGGCAAAGCCCGATTTTCCACAAGTAAAACGAAGCTGAAATGGCTTTTGCTCTCGCTCTTTATACCGGTCGTACTGCACGGTCTTTACGATTACATCCTGCTTGCCTTGAAAAATTGGATTTATTTTATGCCGCCGTTTATGATTTTTCTCTGGTGGTTCGGCCTTCGGAAAGCAAAAAAAGCCCGCTCGGTCAAAGCCGGAGAACAGCCGCTCCATCATTAGCCGCCTTTTTTAAAGGCGGTTTTTTATTGGCCGAAAAAGCGGATGGGACGTGAAAACCGATTTTTTGCCTGAGATGAAACAGAAAGGAAATCGTGTATAAAATCTGCCTCGCTACAAAAGATATGGTTACAAAAATGCTGGAGGAGGCTTAAAACATGAAGTCGAAAGGTTCTTTTTGTTTGAATGTCATTCTTTGTACCATTATGGCAACCAGTCTTTCACTTCCATTCAGTCAAAAAAGCTCTGCCTTTTCTGAACAGGTGATACAGCGGGGGGCAACAGGTAATGATGTGATTGAACTGCAGGCAAGGCTTCAATATAACGGCTATTATAATGGCAAAATTGACGGGGTGTATGGATGGGCTACATATTGGGCTGTCCGCAATTTTCAACATCAGTTTGGATTAAAAGAGACAGACGGCCTTGTCGGTCCGAAAACAAAACGATTTTTGATTAATCATTCGAAATATTACAGCGATTTTGTACACAGACAGCTTAGAAAAGGAAACAAATTTACACATTACGGCGGCCTGCCGCTGAAACATCAGACGAAGCCTTCAAAAGAGGTGCAAAAGCAGGCAAGAAAAAAAGCGGAAGCCAGACAGCAGCAGCCCGCTCCAAAGCAGGATACGGCCCAAAAACAGCCGCAGGCTCCTGCGCAGCCTAAAAAACAAGAAAAGCCGAAAGCTGCTGCGCCTAAAAAACAGGACGCAGTTGCAGCAAACATGCCGGGCGGCTTTTCAAACAATGACATCAATCTATTGGCGCAAGCCGTTTACGGCGAAGCGCGTGGGGAGCCGTATGACGGCCAGGTCGCGGTTGCAGCCGTCATTTTGAACCGGATTAACAGCTCGACTTTCCCAAATACGGTTGCAGGCGTTATATTTGAACCGCTTGCATTTACAGCCGTAGCCGACGGCCAAATTTATATGACGCCGGATGAAACAGCGAAGAAAGCCGTTCTGGATGCCATCAATGGATGGGATCCTTCAGAAAGTGCTATGTACTATTTCAACCCTGATACGGCCACAAGCTCATGGATATGGGGAAGACCTCAAATCAAAAGGATCGGCAAACACATTTTCTGTGAATAAAAGCGAGGTGTTATAAATGATCAGAGGAATTTTAATCGCCATTTTAGGTATCGCCATAGTCGGAACAAGCTACTGGGGTTATAAAGAGCATCAGGAGAAAGACGCGGTTTTATTGCATGCGGAAAACAATTATCAGCGGGCGTTTCACGATTTAACCTATCAGGTGGATCAGCTTCATGATAAAATCGGCAGCACGCTTGCCATGAACAGCAAAAAAACGCTGTCCCCCGCTTTAGCGGAAGTCTGGAAGACGACGTCTGAAGCGCACAACAATGTCAGCCAGCTCCCCCTTACTTTAATGCCGTTTAATAAAACGGAAGAGTTTTTGGCGAATGTCGGGGATTTCAGCTATAAAGCAGCCGTCCGGGACCTTGATAAGGAACCGCTCAACAAAAAAGAGTACGCTTCTTTAAATAAGCTTTATGAAAATGCAAAAGATATACAAAATGAACTGCGGAATGTTCAACATCTGATCCTTGACAATAATTTAAGATGGATGGATGTGGAACTTGCGCTTGCCTCAGGGCAAAAGCAAAGCGACAATACGATAATCAACGGCTTTAAAACGGTGGAAAAAAGCGCAACAGCGTTTTCGGAAACCGATTTTGGCCCGGCGACAATGACGAGCATGAAAAAAGAGAAGCAGGGATACGATCATTTAAAGGGCAAAAAAATAACCGAAAAAGAGGCGCGCAAAATTGCTCAAAAGTTCGCTCCAGACAAAAATCATCATATCAAAGTGGCGAAGAGCGGCAAGAAAACGAACAGGGACGTCTACAGCATCAGCATGCAGGACCCTGACCAAAAAGCGGATATTTACATGGACATTACAGAAAAAGGCGGATATCCCGTTTACCTGATCCAAAACAAAAAAATTAAAAAAGAAAAAATCAGTTTAAATGATGCATCAAACCGGGCGCTTCAATTTTTGAAAAAGAACGGTTATAACATAAACGATCTTAAAATGGATGAAAGCTCGCAATATGACGGGGTCGGCGTTTTCTCATTTGTCCCTATTCAGAACGATGTGTGGCTGTATCCGGACAGCATCCGGATCAAGGTAGCCCTTGACGACGGTGAAATTGTCGGCTTTAATGCGAAGGATTTCTTGACCTCACATAAACAAAGAGATCTGCCGAAGCCTAAATTGACGCCGGAAAAAGCAAAAGCGAACCTCAATTCGAATGTAAAGGTTCAGGAAACGCGCCTCGCCCTGATTACGAATGAGCTTTCTCAAGAAGTCTTGTGCTATGAAATACTCGGTACGATTGAAAACGATACGTTCCGCATGTTTATCAACGCCAATGACGGCAGTGAAGAGAAAATAGAGAAAATGAAAAGCGCAGAACCGATATATAAAGACCTGTGATGGAGAAAGGAAAAGGCTTAAAAATGGCCTTTTCCTTTTTGGTATGCGGAATAATCAGACCTAAACATTTCCATACTGAATGTATGGGGCTTGAATCTAACGTTCCCGGAAATTGAAAAGGCCTGACCCGGCGTTTGCCTGCCAGGCATCGGAGGAATCATATGAAAACCATTGAGCGGTTATTGTTTAAAATTCTTGTCGTACAGGGCGTTATTTTAATTTGCGTTCAGCTTCTGTTTCATTTTTCAAAAGCTGAACCTTATCTGTCAAAGGTCGTGCAGTATGAAGGAGTAAACAAAATGGAAATCGGCGAATGGATCGAGACATTTAAGCCGTAAATCACGTGAAAATCTCCCCTTTTTCGCTTCGATCATGATACAATCCTATAAGGAGTACCAGAGAGCAAGGAGAGGAATTATGGAAAAGAAATTATGTATCGCAATCGACGGCCCTGCCGCAGCAGGAAAGAGCACAGTGGCTAAAATCGTGGCCAAAAAAAAGGGCTATATTTATATTGACACGGGCGCTATGTATCGGGCCATTACGTATTTAGCGCTCAAAAAGGGCGTTGAGCTGACCGATGAAGCCGGACTGACGACATTATTAAAAGAGTCCGCCATCGATCTCTCGGTTTCAGAAGAAGGGGAGCAGAAGGTATATATCGCAGGCGAGGATGTAACAGAAGCGATCCGCACGGACGAAGTAAGCAATCAGGTTTCGATCGCCGCCAAGCACGGAGGCATCCGCGAAGAAATGACAAAAAGGCAGCAGCAGCTGGCCGAAAAGGGCGGGGTCGTCATGGACGGCCGCGATATCGGCACCCATGTGCTTCCCAATGCGGAAGTGAAAATTTTTCTGCTTGCATCAGTAGAAGAGCGGGCAAAGCGTCGCTTTGAAGAAAACGCCAAAAAAGGGTACAATGTAAATTATGAAACGCTTGCAGAAGAAATCAGGCGCCGCGACAAACTTGATTCCGAGCGGGAGATTTCTCCTCTGAAAAAAGCGGATGACGCGCTTGAAATCGATACGACTTCATTATCCATTGATGAAGTGGCTGAGAAAATCTTGCAAGTTGTAGACAAAATGGCTCAAAAATAAAAAATCCGGGCAAATTACTTATTGTCTGCATGTTTTGACTTGACAAACACAGGCTTTTATTAGAAGTTAGTAATAATAAATCATTTTATAGAACATTCAAATATCCATTTTTGAATGTTTCTCTAATACATATCGGCTTTTCGGACTGTTAGACATTCAGTTCGGAAAAACCGTTTTCACAAAAGCTGTGTAGGTTTGGACCAAGGAGGTTATTGAAATGACAGAGGAAATGAATCAAATTGATGTTCAAGTACCAGAGGTTGGAGATGTGGTGAAAGGTATTGTAACGAAAGTTGAGGACAAGCATGTCGATGTTGACATCCCCAACTGCAAGCAAACCGGTATTATCCCAATCAGTGAATTATCAAGTCTCCATGTTGAAAAAGCATCAGATGTCGTCAATGTTGACGATGAGCTTGAATTAAAAGTAACAAAAGTGGAAGACGATGCATTGATTTTATCAAAACGTGCTGTTGATGCAGACCGCGCTTGGGAAGACCTAGAGAAAAAGTTTGAGTCGAAAGAAGTGTTTGAAGCCGAAGTGAAAGACGTCGTCAAAGGCGGTCTTGTAGTCGATATAGGCGTGCGCGGATTCATCCCTGCATCACTTGTCGAAGCACATTTTGTTGAAGACTTTGCAGATTATAAAGGAAAGACGCTTACATTAATCGTTGTTGAGCTTGACAGAGATAAAAACCGGGTGATCTTATCCCACCGTGCGGTTGTTGAAAAAGAACAAACCGAAAGAAAACAAGGATTCCTGCAGACATTGGAAGCGGGACAGATTCTTGAAGGAAAAGTTCAGCGCCTGACAGACTTCGGTGCTTTCGTTGACATCGGTGGCATCGACGGACTTGTTCATATTTCCCAGCTTTCACATTCACATGTTGAGAAACCGTCAGACGTTGTCGAAGAAGGCCAGGAGGTAAAAGTGAAAGTTCTTTCCGTTGACCGCGATAATGAACGGATATCACTGTCGATCAAAGAAACCCTTCCTGGACCATGGGCCAATATCGGTGAAAAAGTGAAACCGGGAGACGTCCTTGACGGCAAAGTTCAGCGCTTGGTAAGCTTCGGTGCATTTGTTGAAGTGCTTCCGGGAGTAGAAGGACTTGTTCATATTTCTCAAATCTCAAATAAACACATCGGGACGCCTCACGAAGTGCTTGAAGAAGGCCAGGAAGTGAAAGTCAAAGTTCTCGATGTCAATGAAGAGGAAGAGCGAATTTCTTTAAGCATGAAAGAGCTTGAAGAAAACAATGACAAAGCAGAACAGGAAAATTACCGTCAGTACCAGGCGAAAGAAGAATCTTCCGGATTCCAGCTTGGCGAAATGATTGGAGATAAACTGAATAAATTAAAGTAATTTGGTGATGATGGTGACGCGAGCCGAGAGAAAAAAAGAACACATTGAACATGCCCTGTCCACAGGACAAAACCGTCAGACGGGGTTTGATGATATCACGTTTGTTCACGTCAGCCTTCCGGAAACGGCATTGTCACAAGTTGATACTTCAACCAAAATAGGCGAACTGCTCTTAAGTTCGCCTATTTTTATCAATGCAATGACCGGCGGCGGAGGGCTGGCGACACTTGAGATTAACAGAGCTTTAGCGCAAGCTGCATCGGCAGCAAACATCCCTGTTGCTGTAGGATCTCAAATGTCCGCGATAAAAGACCCTGAGGAGCGCCCTTCTTATGAGATTGTCAGAAAAGAAAACCCGAAGGGGCTTGTGTTCGCCAATTTAGGCAGTGAAGCGACGGTTGAGCAGGCTCAGAGAGCAGTCGATATGATCGAAGCGGATATGCTTCAGATTCATCTGAATGTAATTCAGGAAATGGTTATGCCTGAAGGCGATCGCTGCTTTATCGGGCGATTGCGCCGGATTGAGGATATCTGCCGTACAGTCAGTGTCCCTGTTTCTGTCAAGGAAGTGGGCTTCGGAATGAGCAGCAACACCGCTGCACAGCTGTTTCATGCGGGGGTCCATGCAGTTGATGTCGGCGGCTTTGGCGGGACGAATTTTTCAAAAATCGAAAACTTGCGAAGGGACAAAGCAGTTGGGTTTTTTAATCAATGGGGCATATCAACCGCGGCGAGCTTAGCCGAGGTCAGCTCCGCATTCAGCGATCGTCCGGTCATTGCCTCCGGCGGCATTCAGGATGCGCTTGATCTGGCAAAATCGATCGCTTTGGGAGCGTCTGCCGCAGGGATGGCCGGCCATTTTCTCAAGGTGCTGACAGACTCAGGCGAAGACGCTTTGGTCGAGGAGATGACGAGCCTTATCGAAGATCTGAAAAGAATCATGACTGTACTGGGCTGCCGCACAATTGAGGAACTCAAAAAAGCCCCCCTTGTATTAAAGGGGGATACCTATCATTGGCTGAAAGCAAGGGGAATTGATCCTTCCGCTTACAGCGTGCGTTAAAGAGCCGGCTTATCAAAAAGCCGGCTCTTTTTATGGATTACGCTTTCGCGCTTCTTCAGCGCTCTCCAGAGAGGAAGCTCCGTTATGGCTGATCGCTTGGTCGCGGTCTGATTCGGTGCGCCTTTCTTTCTTTAGTTTCTTTTCCTGCCTGTCTTTTCCCATTGTTGTTCGCTCCTTCGCATAGGTTTAAAAATCCATCAGTCACTCCATACTAAAAATGGAGGACGAAAAAATATGGAAGAATTTTATTACTATTGGTCAATGTGGTTTTTGTGGGTTTTGACAACTTTTATCCTTGAGAAAAACAGAATCCGATTGTTTGCCTCGGCATTTATTTTGCTCAACATCATTTTAAGTATGTATCAGCTCCAGTTCATCTTGTTTTTTAATGCCGCTTATTTGCTGTTCTATACGGGTGCATATTGGCTGAACGGGTATCTCTCGATCTACAAAAGCGTCAGGCGCTTATTGCTTCATCTTGCCATGGTGTTTGCCTACGGTTTTTTATTTCTTTTTGCATTATATGATCCGGTTTGGTTTATCCTAAAGCCTGAATGGCTGATCATCATGCTGTTTGTGATCATGACGGCGGCTTTTGAAAAAAGCTTCGCCAGCCGCCTGGCGCTGTTTGTACTTGGCATGTGCCAGGGAGAGCTGTTGTACTCGCTCATCATCAGAAAGCTTTATGGAGACATTGTTGTCGGTGGATTCTCTTGGCTGTCAATGTGTTCAGCCGGCATTGTTCTGATTTATGGAATGTCCCAATGTGAGCGGCTTGTACATCAGATCCATCAAATATGGAAGCGATTGAATAAAGGAGCAACCAAAATGTCATGAGTCAATATACTTATCCGATTCTCTTGGGAATTATCGCCGGTATTGGAGTCAGAGTGTATATGCTAAGGACCGATTACCGCCAGTACCCGACCTATCTTCACGGGAAAACGATACATATCGCACTGGCGATGATCGCTGCAAGCATCGGAGCGGTCATCATTCCATCTATATTAAAATCCGATTATACAGCCATCACGTTTTTAACGTTGGCCGCAACCCAATTCAGGGATGTCCGCAATATGGAAAGGGAAACATTGACACAGCTAGACGGCTATGAACTCGTTTCAAGAGGAAGCACGTATATTGAAGGAATTGCGATCGCTTTTGAAAGCCGGAACTACATTGTCATTTTTACGTCGCTCTTAACGACTTTGGCCTATATTCTTTTTTCATCTATATGGGCCGGGCTTGCGGTTGTGCTCATTTGTTTTATCGCCGGAAGAATCTTAATGTCCGGAAGCTTTATGAAGCATATCGTGGATATCGAGTACAAAAAACCGCACTTTGAAGGTTCAGGCCTTTATGTCGATAATATTTATATTATGAATATCGGTATTCCTGAAAAGCAGAAACTGATTCTCGAACACGGCATGGGCTTCATATTAAAACCGAAAAACTTCAATTCGGCGGTGACGATCGCCAATCTCGGCCAAAGGCAGGCGATATTATTCGATGTGTCAAACGTACTCGGGGTTTATCGGGATTCAGGCGAACCGTCGCTTACCCCTTTGGCTAAAAGGGATCTAAATGACGGACGAGTCGCCGTATTTGTCCTTCCGGTCATCAAGGATAAGGACACGGCCATCAGAGTGATCGGGGACGTGCCGACACTTGAGAACGCAATCCGTATACCCATGGAGTTTATTAAAGAAAGGCACAGCAAGGTGATAAAAAATGAGTGAGTCGATCGAAAAATTTATCCTGGCAGTCGTTACGACCAGGCGGGATCGGGTTATCGGCGGTACATCTGTATTTTTTTGCGACAATCAGGAAGAGATGAATACGTATGCCAAAAATCTTGAAGCCATTCTTGACGGAATTGCCCACGGAATAGGGGATGACCTGTATTTGATTGTGAAACATTTTTAATTAGAGTTGTGCTCTCTTTAGAAATTGATATAATATATGAGTTAAGCCCTTCTGCATGAAAAAAGAAGGGTTTCTTTCTTCACGATGAATTTTGAAATGAAAAACTATGATCATTCATTTAAAAATGGAATGAATGCTTGGAAGAGAATTGAAAGGAAGGGTACTATGGGAAAACCTGTCGTAGCCATAGTTGGAAGACCCAATGTGGGAAAGTCGACAATCTTTAACCGGATTGCAGGCGAAAGAATTTCGATTGTGGAAGATACACCCGGTGTGACACGGGATCGGATATACAGCTCTGCTGAATGGCTGAACCATGATTTTAACCTGATTGACACTGGCGGGATTGAAGTTGGTGATGAGCCGTTTCTCGCGCAAATCCGCCACCAGGCCGAGATCGCCATGGAAGAAGCCGATGTGATCATTTTCATGACGAACGGCCGCGAAGGCGTCACAGCCGCCGACGAAGAAGTTGCAAAAATTTTATACCGCACAAAAAAACCGGTTGTTCTGGCGGTCAATAAACTCGATAATCCGGAAATGAGAGCGAATGTTTACGATTTTTATTCACTCGGATTTGGCGAGCCGTATCCCATTTCAGGAACGCACGGGCTCGGGCTTGGCGATTTGCTTGATGCGGTCAGCGAACATTTTAAAAACATACCCGAGACGAAATATGAAGATGAAGTGGTTCAATTTTGTCTCATCGGCCGGCCGAACGTAGGAAAATCATCTCTCGTGAACGCCATGCTTGGAGAGGAGCGCGTCATCGTCAGCAACATCGCCGGAACGACACGGGATGCCATTGACACGAGGTTTACGTATAATCAGCGGGACTTTGTCATCGTCGACACAGCCGGGATGAGAAAAAAAGGAAAGGTCTACGAGTCAACTGAAAAATACAGTGTGCTCAGAGCCTTGAAAGCGATCGACCGTTCGGAAGTCGTCGCCGTCGTTTTGGATGGCGAAGAAGGTATTATTGAACAGGATAAACGGATCGCCGGTTATGCGCATGAAGCAGGGAAAGCGGTCGTTATTGTTGTCAATAAATGGGATGCGGTCGACAAAGACGAGCGGACAATGAAAGAATTTGAGCAAAATATCAGAGACCACTTTCAATTTTTAGATTATGCGCCTGTGCTGTTCATGTCCGCATTGACTAAAAAGCGGATTCATACGCTGATGCCGGCTATCCTGACGGCAAGCGAAAACCATTCGATGAGGGTGCAGACCAACATCCTTAATGATATCATTATGGATGCGGTGGCTATGAATCCGACGCCGACCCATAGCGGAAACCGCTTGAAAATCTATTATACGACCCAGGTGGCTGTTAAGCCGCCGACTTTTGTCGTGTTTGTCAATGATCCGGAGCTCATGCACTTTTCTTATGAACGCTTTTTGGAAAACCGGATACGCGATGCGTTTGGATTTGAAGGAACACCGATCAAGATTTTCGCAAGAGCAAGAAAATAAAGAGGTGTAGCAGAATGACTAAAGTATCGATTTTAGGAGCCGGAAGCTGGGGAACAGCATTGGCCCTTGTTTTGGCGGACAACCAGTACGATGTTTGCGTATGGGGCCACCGCGAAGAGCTGATTGAGCAAATCAATGAACATCATGAAAACAAAGATTATCTGCCCGGCGTCAAACTGCCTGACAATGTCCGCGCGACAACAGACCTGCAAGGTGCATTGGCTGATGTTAAAACGATCATTGTCGCTGTTCCGACGAAAGCGATTCGGGAGGTTCTCAAAGAGGCGGTTTCCTTTATCAAGCAAAAGGCGATTTTTGTACATGTGTCAAAAGGAATAGAGCCTGATACACTGCTCAGAATCTCAGAGATGATGGAAGAGGAAATCCCTGCTGAATTAAGGGAGGATATCGTCGTTCTTTCCGGTCCGAGCCATGCCGAGGAAGTCGGGTTAAGACACCCGACGACAGTAACGGTTTCATCGAAAAACATTGAAGCGGCTCAGGCGATTCAAGATATGTTTATGAATCAGCATTTTCGCGTCTATACAAATCCCGATATTATCGGAGTCGAGATCGGCGGTGCGCTGAAAAACATCATTGCACTTGCCGCTGGAATCACGGACGGCTTGGGATACGGAGATAATGCAAAAGCCGCTTTGATTACAAGAGGCCTCGCGGAAATTGCCCGATTAGGCACAAAAATGGGCGGAAATCCGCTGACATTCTCAGGGCTTACGGGAATCGGGGATCTGATCGTCACCTGCACAAGCGTCCATTCACGAAATTGGCGCGCCGGTAATATGCTGGGTAAAGGCTTCAAACTTGAAGAAGTTCTTAAAGAAATGGGGATGGTCGTTGAGGGGGTACGCACAACAAAAGCGGCATATCAGCTTTCACAGAAATATGATGTCAAAATGCCGATCACAGAAGCCCTGCATAAAGTTTTATTTGACGGCAAAAAAGTTGAAACAGCTGTTGAATCATTGATGGCAAGAGTCAAAACACACGAGATGGAAGATCTTGTGAATACGTTCGAGAATCAAATGAAATGACCACCCCAAATTCGATTTGACACTCTCCTCTAGGTTCTTTTTTAAAAACCTGAAACATTTTGGAGACTTAGGCAAGAGAGGATACATTTGTCCGAAGACTTGCATAAAATAGAATCGAAGTCTGGAAGAGCTGTATCTAATCATTTGGGTTTTATAGTCATCATTTACATCGCCTGAAGCAAAGTCCCCCTCTTTGCTTCAGGCTTTTTTTGCGCTTGTTCTTCATTTCGAAAAATTGGAAAACCTGTTGAACTTCTGGTTTTTCTTATATAAAATGAAATATAACGTTTACATCATAAGAGAATGATAGAAGGAGGGCTTTTAGTGTGAATCTCGGTCTGTTAAAAATGTGGTTTGCCTTAGGGGCCATGGGCCTGATGTTCATAGCGGTGATCGCCATATACATAAGCAGGTATAAGTTTCAAAATCGTTTTCTCAAAATCATCACTTCGTCTCTGGCTTATACATGCATGCTGATCTCGGGCGTGATCGTCTTTTTCGTCGTCTTCAGCGGTCCTGTCAATGAATAATGTCTTTAAAAGGAAGATTCATATGAAAAAAATAAGCGTACTGCTCACACTCATGTTCACAGCAATCTTTTTAAGCGGATGTTTATACCCTGAGGAAAGAAAGGCGAAAAACAGCGCGCCTTATCAAAATCAGCTGAATGAAGTACAGGCAGCAGTTGATGAATTCCGGGAGGCGACAGGGGGGCTTCTTCCGATTAAAACAAAAGATATGTCCGTCCCAATCTATCAAAAATATCCTATTGATTTTAACAGGCTGTCTCCGCGGTATTTGGCCGAGCCTCCGGGCACCTCCTATGAAAATGGCGGAGAATATTTATATGTTCTCGTAGATGTTGAAAAAAATCCGACGGTCAAGCTCATTGACGTGAAAATGTCGGAAGCTATCAGAGATTTAAAACTTCGAGTCGAAATGTATAAAGAGCAGCATAAGTATCCGCCATACGAAAAAGTCGTAGCCAAAAATTTATTTATGCTCGATTATCAAAAGCTGGGCCTTAAAGAAGCGCCTTCTGTCACAAGTCCGCTAACAGGCACTTCGCTTCCGCTTCTCGTCGATCAAAAAGGCGACATCCAGGTAGATTATCGGGTGGATCTGGCCAAACTGGCAAAACAGTCAAAAACGGCCTTAAAACCGGGCGAGGAAATCCAGGATTTAATGTGGAAAGAAACGCCTTTCGTACCGGCGTTTTCGGTTCAATATACTGTCAACGACAAACAGGAACCCGTTTTTTTGCCATAGCAAATACACGAATTAGTCATGAACCTTTCTCCTCAGCATACAATTAGGAGAAAGGTTTTTTCACGCATGGCGAAAAAATTTCCCTGAGCTGTCATATTGAAATGGGACAACGTCATACAATGTAATGTCCTGTTTATGATTGATGAAGAAGTAAAAAATTGAAAAGGATTGGAAGTCCGGGAGGGGATCACTTGGAAAAGGTCGATATTTTCAAGGATATCGCTGAACGAACAGGAGGCGATATATACTTAGGTGTCGTAGGAGCAGTACGCACAGGAAAATCTACGTTCATTAAAAAATTTATGGAGCTAGTGGTGCTCCCGAATATCAACAATGAAGCAGACCGGGCGCGCGCGCAAGATGAGCTCCCCCAAAGTGCCGCTGGCAAAACCATCATGACGACCGAACCGAAATTTGTTCCGAATCAGGCGATGTCAGTTCATGTCAGTGACGGACTCGATGTGAATATAAGACTTGTTGACTGTGTCGGCTACACTGTACCTGGAGCAAAGGGCTATGAAGATGAAAACGGCCCGAGGATGATTAACACGCCTTGGTACGAAGAACCGATTCCATTTCATGAAGCTGCTGAAATCGGCACGAGAAAAGTCATACAGGAGCATTCAACCATCGGCGTCGTCATTACGACGGACGGCACGATTGGAGAAATCGCCAGACAGGATTATATTGAGGCGGAAGAGCGGGTGATCGATGAATTAAAAGAGGTTGGAAAACCGTTTATCATGGTGATCAACTCTGTACGCCCATATCATCCTGAAACAGAGGCGCTCCGAAATGAACTGATGGAAAAGTACGACATCCCAGTGCTTGCGATGAGTGTGGAAAGCATGAGGGAAGCTGATGTCATGAGCGTTCTCAGAGAAGCGCTTTACGAGTTCCCTGTTCTTGAAGTAAACGTCAATCTTCCGAGCTGGGTCATGGTATTAAAAGAAAACCACTGGCTGCGTGAAAACTATCAGGATTCAGTGAAAGAAACCGTCAAAGATATTAAAAGATTAAGAGATGTCGATCGCGTCGTCGGCCACTTCAGCGAATTTGATTTCATCGAGCGGGCGAGCCTCGCCGGAATTGAGATGGGGCAGGGAATCGCGGAAATCGATTTATATGCGCCAGATTACCTGTACGATGAAATCTTAAGGGAAGTCGTCGGCGTTGAAATCAGAGGAAAGGACCACCTGCTCCAGCTGATGCAGGACTTTGCACACGCCAAGACGGAATATGATCAGGTGTCAGATGCTCTGAAAATGGTAAAACAAACCGGCTATGGAATTGCTGCGCCGGCATTGACCGACATGAGTCTTGATGAGCCTGAAATCATCAGACAGGGATCAAGATTCGGCGTGCGCTTGAAAGCTGTAGCGCCATCCATTCATATGATCAAAGTCGATGTAGAAAGCGAATTCGCTCCGATTATCGGTACAGAAAAACAAAGCGAAGAGCTTGTCAGGTATTTAATGCAGGACTTTGAAGACGATCCGCTGTCCATCTGGAATTCCGATATTTTCGGAAGAAGCCTCAGCTCGATCGTCAGGGAAGGCATACAGGCAAAGCTGTCTCTCATGCCGGAAAACGCAAGATATAAGCTGAAGGAGACCTTGGAGCGCATCATTAATGAAGGCTCAGGCGGCTTGATTGCGATCATCTTATAAAAGGTAAGGCCTCTTATCATACGGGAGGTCTTTTTTTGTATGTTTAAGACTCGCTCACAGGCCGCGTGGAATCCCAGGATATCGAAAATTCAAAGGCGGTGCGCGGCTGGAAATATAGGAAAGAATATGATTAAAAAAGGAAAAATAGGAATATTTGTTCGTTGCATTCAGCTTAAACCTTGACGAATAAGGGATCATAGCTTTAAAATGCTTGATATGGCTTTTCATATGTGTTAATCTACATACAGAAAATCTTCACTTTATTGGACAATCGTTCCTCTGAACGTGAAATTTTCATTGAAAGCTGTGAAATGCCTTTTCTATATTTATTTGAAATTTCTGTTCAAACAGGTATAGAAACAGGTTGAACTGTGAAGAAATGATGATAATCTATTGATTGTTACCTTTTGGGAGGAGGTGAAAGGCATGAACAAGACAGAACTAATCAATGCGGTTGCAGAAGCAAGCGAACTATCTAAAAAAGACGCTACTAAAGCAGTTGATTCTGTTTTTGATACAATTTTAGATGCACTAAAAAACGGTGAAAAAATTCAATTGATCGGTTTTGGTAACTTTGAGGTTCGTGAGCGCTCAGCTCGTAAAGGACGTAATCCTCAGACAGGTGAAGAAATCGAAATCCCTGCAAGCAAAGTACCTGCTTTCAAACCAGGTAAAGCGCTTAAAGATGCTGTAGCAGGCAAATAATCGTATGTATAGGCCGTTTTCTACGAATTATACATACCGTATTGTTTCTTCACAGGAAAGCCCCTTTTAAAAGGGGCTTTTCATATTTAAGAGCTCTTTTCAGAAGAAATTCTTTTTGCCGGCTAAAACCTTTCATTTTGCTTTTATAAGCTGAAGTGTGCTAGAATCTGAATTAAATGTATGCGTTTCTGGAGGATATAAAACAATGAGAGAAATCAATAAAGAACAAATTGAACAAGCTGTCCGGCAAATTTTAGAAGCAATCGGAGAAGATCCAAATCGTGAAGGTCTTCTGGATACACCAAAAAGAGTCGCGAAAATGTACGCCGAAGTGTTTGCAGGATTAAACGAAGACCCGAAGGAACATTTTAAAACAATTTTTGGCGAAGACCATGAAGAGCTTGTTCTTGTTAAAGATATTCCTTTTTATTCAATGTGTGAACATCATTTGGTTCCTTTTTACGGAAAAGCCCATGTGGCATATATTCCTAAAGGCGGCAAAGTCACAGGACTCAGCAAACTGGCGAGAGCGGTTGAAGCGGTCGCAAAACGCCCGCAGCTGCAGGAACGGATTACCTCAACGATTGCAGACAGCATCGTTGAAACGCTGACGCCTCACGGTGTAATGGTGGTCGTTGAAGCGGAGCATATGTGCATGACGATGCGGGGTGTGAAAAAGCCCGGAGCAAAAACCGTCACTTCAGCTGTAAGAGGAACGTTCAGACAAGATGTAGCCGCTCGTTCCGAAGTATTGGAGCTTATTAAATATCATGATTAAAAATGAGAAGGTGTGCGATAAACATGACCAATAATCAATCAAATGATTTTGTGGTGATTAAAGCCGTTGAGGACGGCGTAAACGTGATTGGCCTGACAAGAGGAACAGATACGAGGTTTCATCATTCTGAAAAGCTCGATAAAGGCGAAGTGATGATCTGCCAGTTTACCGAGCATACCTCCGCTATAAAAGTCCGCGGCGAGGCTCTTATCCAAACAGCCAACGGCGAGATGAAAAGCGAAGCGAAAAAATAGTGCAGCCATCTTTCGGCCCCTTTCATGGCATAAGCCGTTCATTTTCATCATATTATGGTATACTTAAACTTTCTCCGCTTCAAAAAGATTCATAATCAATCAAGAGAAAAACTGCGAATTTTGGGACAAGGGTGATATCTTTGCAAGACATCTACGGACAATTATCTTATTTGAAAATCAAGCTGAATAAAAAGCTTTCACATCCTTATTTGGCTAAGCATTTAACTGCGCCAAAAGTTGATGAGGATAAGCTGTTTCTGTTTTACGCTCTGTTTGATGAAACGGAATTAATAGAAGCTGACAAAGAAAATTACATTTTAACGGCGATGCTTGTTCAAACAGCCCTTGATACCCATGATGAAGTCACGACCGCAGCTTCAATTAAGCAGGATGACTATAAAAACCGCCAGCTGACGGTTCTGGCCGGGGATTATTTCAGCGGCATGTACTACTCCCTGTTATCGGGTATGAAGGATATCTATATGATTCGGACGCTTGCTGCGGCCATTAAAGAAATTAATGAACATAAGATAAGGCTTTATGATCATTCCGCAAAAGACCTAAACAGCCTGGAAAAAAGCGTCAGCATAGTGGAAGCTGCACTTTTTCACCATCTCGCCGACCACTTTTATCTGCCTCACTGGAAAACAGCCGCCAACGACTTTCTTGTGTTTAAAAGGCTTGCGGTCGAAGAAAAGGCTTCAGACTCCCGTTTGCTGGAGACGATTTTAAAGGAAGAATTTCCGGAAAATCAGGTTTCATGCGGGCAATTGGCCGATGCGGCTTATCAAAAAGCGAAGCTTCAGATTGACCAATGCCTTGCCAAAAAGCCTGCCGTTCAAAAATGGCTTTTGGACCGCCTGCAAGCGATTAGGCCTGAAAAACGAACCTATCATCAGAAAGTGGAAGAAGGGTAACCGTCATGGAGCAGTCAAAAGAACAGCGCGTACACGGCGTGTTTGAAAAAATCTACAAAAATTATGACCAGATGAATTCCGTCATCAGTTTTAAGCAGCATAAAAAATGGCGAGATAAAACGATGCGGATCATGAAAGTTCAAAAAGGAACCAAGGCGCTTGATGTCTGCTGCGGGACGGCGGACTGGACGATCGCGCTCGCGGATGCTGCAGGAGAGACGGGCGAGGTCAAAGGTCTTGACTTCAGCAAAAATATGCTGAGCATTGCCGAACAAAAAACTGATCAATACACCCAGATTGAATTGATCCACGGCAACGCGATGGAGCTGCCTTTTCCCGACAATTCGTTCGACTATGTCACGATCGGCTTTGGACTCCGTAATGTCCCTGATTATTTAACGGCCTTAAAAGAGATGGCGCGCGTGGTGAAACCCGGCGGTCAAGTTGTCTGCCTTGAAACGTCCCAGCCGGAAATGTTCGGGTTTAAACAGCTGTACTTTCTTTATTTCCGCTTTATTATGCCTGTGTTTGGAAAGCTCTTTGCGAAAAGCTTTAAAGAGTATTCCTGGCTTCAAGAATCGGCCAGGGAATTTCCGGGTATGAAAGAGCTTGCAGACTTATTTGAAAAGGCTGGGCTAGAAAATGTTCAATATCATCCATTCACAGGCGGCGTAGCAGCTACACATGTCGGCTGGAAGAAGCGGTGATGACTACTGAAATACTCGGGTGAATTAAAATGAAATTGACAACGTTATATTCTTTTTTGAATAACGATATTGATTTAATAGAAAAAGAGCTGGAAAAGACCGTGCACTCCGACTATCCTTTGCTGAGTGAAGCAAGCCTTCATTTACTGCAGGCCGGAGGCAAACGGATCCGTCCGGTGTTTGTTCTGCTTTGCGGCATGTTCGGGGAATATGACATTAACAAAATTAAAAATGTCGCGGTTTCTCTTGAACTGATGCATATGGCTTCGCTCGTCCATGATGATGTCATTGATGATGCTGAGCTTAGAAGAGGACAGCCGACAATCAAAGCAAAGTGGGATAATCGCATTGCAATGTATACAGGCGATTATTTGTTTGCCCGTTCACTTGAATCCATGACAAAAATAAGCGAGCCGAAAGCCCACGAAATCCTGTCGCAGGCCCTTGTTGAAGTATGCCTTGGAGAAATAGAGCAAATTAAAGATAAATATAATATGGAGCAAAACCTCAGAACCTATTTAAGAAGGATCAAGCGGAAGACGGCGCTTCTGATTGCAGCGAGCTGCCAGCTTGGCGCCATTGCCGCGGGAGCAGGGGAAAAGGTTCATAAAACACTTTATTGGTTCGGCTATTATGTCGGAATGTCATATCAGATTATTGATGACATCCTCGATTTTACGGCCAGTGAAGAAGAGCTGGGCAAACCTGTTGGCGGGGATTTGCTTCAGGGGAATGTGACGCTGCCTGTTCTATACGCGCTGAAATCGCCTGAATTAAAAGCCCGTTTAAAACTGATCAATAGTGAAACGACCCCTGAACAGATCAAACCGGTCATCGAAGAGCTGAAAAAAACCGATGCCATTGAACAGTCGTTCAAAGTCAGTGAAATGTATTTGAACAAGGCATTCCGCCTGCTTGAAACGCTTCCGAAAAATCGCGCAAGAACAGCTCTGGGGCAAATTGCGAAATACATCGGAAAGCGAAAATTTTAGAGAAATAAGTCAAAAGTATGAATATTCTCCACCCTTTATTGATTATTTGATTGAAAAATGTTATATTTCCGATGTAATGTTGAAAGCCTATACATAACAGTGGGGTGGAGAATCGACTATGGAAAAAACCTTTGTAATGGTAAAACCTGATGGCGTTCAGCGTCAGCTGATCGGCGAGATTTTATTAAGATTCGAACGTAAGGGCTTACAATTGGCAGGAGCCAAGCTGATGAAGGTCTCAGAGGAGACAGCGGGCGAGCATTATAAAGAGCATAAAGAAAAGCCGTTTTTTGGCGAGCTCGTTGACTTTATCACATCCGGTCCCGTTTTTGCCATGGTATGGGAAGGTGAAGACGCGATAGCAATCGCCAGACAGCTGATCGGAAAAACGAACCCTAAGGAAGCTCTCCCGGGTACAATTCGCGGAGATTTCGGCATGTTTGTCGGAAAAAACATCATTCACGGTTCAGATTCTCCTGAAAGTGCACTTCGCGAAATCAATTTGTTTTTTAAACAGGATGAACTTGTAGAAGCAGAAAAATTAATAAATCAATGGATCTATTAAAATCAGCTGAAAAGCTGATTTTTTACATGGAGCTAAACAGCCGTTGCCCCCTTTTTTAAGAAGCGGGCGTTTTTTTATTTTAAACATACAAATTCTCAAGAAAACAGGCTATAATTGTACTCATATCAGCATGATGGATTAGGAGAGAAAACATGGACAATTACAGCTTCTTCGTTGATAAATGGAAAAAAATAACTGGTGTTGACTTGACATTGTATAAAGAGGCGCAGATGAAAAGAAGATTAACGTCTCTTTATGAGAAGAAGGGCTTTGGCGACTTTCGGGAGTTTGCGCTCGCCCTCGAAAAAAATGACAATCTTCTTCAAGAGACGTTAGACAGGATGACGATAAATGTTTCTGAATTTTACAGAAACTATAAAAGATGGGATGTGCTCGAAAAAACGATTCTACCGCTGCTAAAGCCCGCCAAAACGCTTAAGGTTTGGAGTGCGGCGTGCTCAACGGGAGAAGAGCCGTATACATTATCCATGATTTTAAGCAGACAGAAGAACCTGGCAGACTATCAGATTATCGCTACAGATATCGATGACAAAGTGCTGGCCAAAGCAAAAGAAGGGACGTATCAGGAAAAATCCTTGCAGGAAGTACCGAAAGAAATGAAAGAACTGTATTTTACCCAAAACGGAAGCCGATTCACCGTCAAAGATGAAATACGGAAAAACATCCGCTTTCAAAAACACAATTTATTAGCTGATTCCTATGCGAAAGATTTTGATATTATCGTCTGCCGCAACGTATTAATTTATTTCACAGAGGATGCGAAAGAGACGGTCTACCATAAGTTCAGCCAAAGTTTAAAGCCGAACGGCGTTTTGTTTGTGGGAAGCACAGAGCAGATTTTCAACCCGGAAAAATACGGTTTTCAATCAACGGATACCTTTTTCTATCAAAAAAGTTAGCTGACTTTTTATGAAAGGTTATGTTATAGTTTTACTTAAAAGCGTTAATGTGATGAAGGGAGAACGAAAGCATGAGGTATTTAACAGCCGGAGAATCTCACGGCCCGCAGCTTACAACAATTATTGAAGGAGTTCCGTCAGGGCTTTATCTCACAAAAGAAGACATTAATCGCGAGCTTCTCAGGCGGCAAAAAGGACACGGCCGCGGACGCCGGATGCAAATTGAAACAGATCAGGTGCAGATTACAAGCGGTGTGAGGCACGGGCGTTCTCTTGGATCCCCGATTGCTCTTGTCGTGGAAAACAAAGACTGGAAACATTGGACAAAAATCATGGGTTCAGAACCGATTACAGAAGAAGAAGAGAGCGAAATGAAGCGCCAGATTTCCAGACCGAGACCGGGGCACGCCGATTTGAACGGCGCGATCAAATATGGGCACAGGGATATGCGCAATGTGCTTGAGCGTTCTTCTGCCAGGGAGACAACCGTCCGGGTCGCGGCAGGAGCTGTTGCCAAAAGGATCCTCTCCCAGCTCGGCATTCAAGTGGCCGGACATGTGCTGGAGATTGGCGGGGTAAAAGCCGAACAAACAAATTACGAGTCTATTGAAGATTTGAAAAAAGTAACAGAAGAATCTCCTGTCAGATGCTATGACGAAGAAGCAGGCCAAAAGATGATGGCTGCGATCGATGAAGCAAAAGCAAACGGAGATTCTATCGGCGGAATTGTCGAAGTGGTCGTTGAAGGGGTTCCTGTCGGAGTCGGCAGCTATGTTCACTACGACCGCAAGCTGGACAGCAAGCTGGCGGCAGCTGTATTAAGCATCAATGCCTTTAAAGGCGTTGAATTCGGCATCGGCTTTGAGGCGGCAAGAAAAAATGGCAGTGAGGTCCATGACGAAATCATTTGGGATGAAGAAAAAGGCTATACACGGGCAACGAACCGTCTCGGCGGGCTTGAAGGCGGAATGACAACTGGGATGCCGATTGTTGTCAGAGGCGTCATGAAACCGATCCCGACTTTATACAAACCGCTGAAAAGCGTTGATATCGAAACGAAAGAGCCGTTCAGCGCAAGCATTGAACGTTCTGATTCCTGCGCAGTGCCTGCTGCAAGCGTTGTGGCAGAAGCGGTTGTCGCATGGGAAATCGCAAATGCGATCGTTGAACAGTTTGGCGTTGACCAAATGGATCGAATCGCTGAAAATGTCGAGAACATGAGAAAACTTGTGAGGGAGTTTTAATGAGATCACTTCAAATCGAGACCGCTTCCCTGTCTTATCCGGTTTTGATCGGAGGAGGCATCAGAAAAAATGCGGCTGAGCTTTTGTCGTCTTTAAACCTTCCGATGACGAAACTGCTCTTGATTACCGACGAAGAAGTAGATATACGCTATGGAGAAGAGCTGTTCAATCTTCTCCAAGGGAGATGGCCTGTAAAAAAGGTAGCTGTGCCAAGCGGAGAACAAGCCAAGTCTATCGATATGTATATGAAGCTGCAGACGGAAGCCATCCAGTTTCAGCTTGACCGTTCGTCATGCATTTTGGCGCTTGGGGGAGGTGTCGTCGGAGATCTTGCCGGATTCGTGGCTTCGACGTTTATGAGAGGCATCGATTATGTTCAATTTCCGACGACACTGCTGTCCCATGACAGCGCAGTCGGAGGCAAAGTCGCCATTAATCACCCGCTCGGCAAAAATTTAATCGGCGCTTTTCATCAGCCCAAAGCGGTGATTTATGATACGGAATGCCTGGCAACTCTTCCTGAAAAAGAGATGAGGTCAGGGATGGCGGAAGTCATAAAACATGCTTTTATTCATGATGAATCGTTTGTGCACGACCTTCTCAAGATCGATTCAATTGAATCGGTAACAAATGAACAGCTGAATGAAATGGTTTATAAAGGCATTTCGATAAAGGCTGCGATCGTTTCAAAAGATGAGCGGGAGGAAGGAATCAGAGCCTATTTAAATTTCGGCCACACGCTGGGCCATGCTGTTGAAGCCGAATACGGCTATGGAGACATCACCCATGGCGACGCCGTTGCCTTAGGAATGCAATTCGCTTTGTTTGTCAGCGAAAAGGTTCTGAATTGTCCGCTTGACCGCAGGCCGATTTCAGACTGGCTGCAAAAACTCGGATATCCGGGAAGCGTGAAACAAGAGATTTCCACAGAAGCGCTTATCAGCCGAATGATGAATGATAAAAAAACGCGCGGAGGAGTCATTCAGTTTGTCCTGCTAGACCGGATTGGCAGTGTGCGTCTGCACTCCTTTAAAGCCGAAGAAATCGAACGATGGCTGAATATGTGGAGATTGGAGGGAGACGAATGATGATGCGCGGGATTCGGGGGGCGACCACTGTTGAACAAGATACAGACAATGACATAACGGCAAAAACGAAGCAGCTGATTGAAAAAATGATTAGTGAAAATGAAATCGAACCTGAGCAAGTGGTGCAGATTTTGATTTCGGCAACTTCCGATATTCATGCGGCTTTTCCTGCAAAGGTTGTCAGGACAATTGACGGCTGGCAGCATGTGCCGGTGATGTGCATGCAGGAAATGGATGTTGAACATGGCCTTAAGCAATGCATCAGGGTGATGATGACCGTGCAGACTGAAAAGCGGCAGGATGAAGTCCGGCACGTCTATTTGGAAAATGCAGTCATACTCAGACCTGATTTATCATTGACAAAAAAGACTGAATTGTAATACGATTGTATAAACCAACCTTGGAAATACACAGGAGTGTGTATATGAGGTTTTTAAAAATGAAAGCTGAGTATGAGACTAGGGTAGTTTGAGAATGAGTTTAGATGAGCTGAGACAAAACGTTTATTACTCCTACCCAAAAGACGCTGTTCTTTTGGGTTTGTTTATTTTAACCCCACATGTCAAATCAATTTATTTGCCTCTCAGGCTTTCTTCTCATTCTCCTCCGCCTTGATAAGGAGTGAGAAAAAAATTGAGTTTTCAAACCGATTTTTCCTCTTTTATGGAGGATACTTCACATTTTAAAACGATTCCTATTATTGAAAGTTTTTCTGTCGATACGCTGACCCCTGTTCAAATGGTGGAAACGCTGCAGGACGATATCGTGTATTTGCTGGAAAGCAAAGACGATACATCCGCATGGTCAAGATATTCTTTTATCGGACTGAATCCTTTTTTGACAATTAAAGAGGAGAGCGGTCAATTTCATGTCTGCGGAGAAGAAATGGAGAAGCTTTACACCGCTTCACAGTTGAAGGAAGTTCTCCAATGGATGTCGGATACGTGCTTCATTAAGGCGCCGGATCTGGATATACCGTTTACCGGCGGGGCCGTCGGCTATTTGAGCTATGATCTCATGTCTCTTCTTGAACCGTCCATCGCAAAACACAAAAAAGAAACAGAGATGGCAAAATGTCTGCTGTATGTCTGCCGGACAATGATCGCCTATGATCATGAGCTGAAAAAGCTGCATTTCATTCAATATGTGAGACTGAACGGGAGTGAAACAAAGGAAGAAAAAGCCCTGCACTTTCAGCAGGCGAAGCGGGAGCTGAAGAAGCTTACACAGAGGCTCTCAGACGGGAAAACGGCAAAGGAGCTGTTTCTCCCGCAAGGACGGCACGGGACCCCAAGCTTTGAAAATGTTCAATCCACCTATGAGAAATCGCAGTTTTTAGCCGATGTTGAACGTTTGAAAGCGTACATTAAAGCGGGGGACATTTTTCAAGGGGTGCTTTCCCAAAGGTTTGATATTCCGGTGAAAGTCAGTTCCTTCGCATTATACAGAGTGCTGAGAATGATCAATCCGTCGCCTTACATGTACTATATCAAGCTGCCTGACCGAGAGCTTGTCGGAAGCTCCCCTGAACGCCTGATTCATGTTCAGAACGGCCACCTTGAAATCCATCCGATCGCCGGAACGAGAAAAAGAGGCCGTGACCAGGCTGAGGATGAACGGCTTCAAAAAGAGCTGTTGGCAGATGAGAAAGAAAAAGCAGAACATTATATGCTCGTCGATTTGGCGAGAAATGATATCGGCAGAGTTGCTGAATACGGATCTGTTCAAGTTCCCGAATTCACAAAAATCGTCTCTTTTTCCCATGTCATGCACATCATTTCAATCGTAACCGGTTCAATAAAAGCCGGCGTTCATCCGGCCGATGCCTTGATGAGTGCATTTCCGGCCGGGACGCTGACAGGCGCTCCGAAAATCAGGGCGATGCAGCTCTTAAATGAGCTTGAACCCGCCCCTAGGGAAACTTATGGCGGATGTATCGCTTATATCGGCTTTGACGGCAATATCGATTCCTGCATTACGATCCGCACAATGAGCGTGAAAAACGGAGTGGCGTCCATCCAAGCCGGTGCGGGGGTTGTAGCTGACTCCGTGCCTGAAAAGGAGTGGGAAGAGACATGCAATAAAGCCGGCGCTTTGCTTAAAACGATCCAAATCGCAGAGGAAATGTTTCTGGAAAAGGAGGAGGGCGGCAATGAACAAACTGTTGAAATCATGCGTTAATGGCCGAACAATGAATGAAACGGAAGCGAATGAGATCATGCATCTTATGATGAACGGAACACTGAGCGCAGCTGAAATAGGAGGACTGCTTTCCGTTCTCGCCTACCGGGGAGAGACCGTTGAGGAAGTCACAGGCTTTGTCAGAGCGATGCGGGAGAAGGCTTTTACAATGGAGGGCCCTGAACATGTTGTCGATACGTGCGGTACGGGGGGCGACGGCATTTCCACTTTCAACATTTCCACCGCTGCAGCGATTATCGCCTCTGCGGCCGGCGCTCAAATTGCCAAGCATGGTAATCGTTCAGTTTCTTCTAAAAGCGGGAGTGCTGATGTACTGGAATACCTCGGCGTTTCCATTCAGACAACACCTGAGGAAACAAAGCGCAGTATTGAACGGCGGAACATGGGCTTCTTATATGCGCCAAGCTATCATTCCTCCATGAAGCATGTGGCAGGCGCGAGAAAGGATCTGGGGTTTAGAACCGTCTTTAACCTGCTTGGTCCGCTCAGCAACCCGATGAAGGCCAAACGCCAGGTGATCGGCGTCTATTCAATTGAAAAAGCGAAGCTGATGGCCAGTGCTTTAGAATCCTTTGAGCCTGAGCACGTTCTGTTTGTTTCAAGCCGGGACGGACTTGATGAGCTGTCGATCACATCACCGACAGATGTGATTGAACTGAGAGACGGCAAAAGAATCGAATATACGATCGAGCCGTCCGATGCTGGACTGCCGTTTGGCAGGCTGAGCGACATCCAGGTGCAGACACCTGAAGAAAGCGGCCGCCTTATTGTGGATATTTTGAAAAACCAGAGTGCTGAATCAGCTCTTCACATCGCTGCGTTTAATGCAGGTGCTGCCCTTTATGTCGCAGACCAGGCGTCCGGTTTAAAAGAAGGGGTTGACATGGCATTGAAAACCATCAAAAGCGGTGAAGCGCTCAACCAGCTCGAGCGATTAAAACAGAAAGAGGAAGAAATGTATGCTTAATCAAATTATCGAAAGAAAACGGGAAGATCTGCTAAATATCGTGCTGCCGGAGGACCTGAAACTGCCGAAGCGATCATTTAAAAAGGCTCTTCTTTCTCCGAATCGATTCGTGGCTTTAATAGCTGAGGTGAAAAAAGCTTCTCCTTCAAAAGGGGTGATCCAAGCGGATTTTCAGCCTGAGAACATCGCAAAACAGTATGAACAGGCGGGAGCAGATTGCTTGTCTGTCCTGACTGATACTCCTTTTTTTCAAGGGAAGAATGATTTTTTGTCAGCGGTCAAGCGCACGGTTTCCCTCCCTGTACTGCGCAAGGACTTTATTATCGATTCCATTCAGGTTGAAGAAGCAAACCGCATCGGCGCCGATGCGATCCTGCTGATAGGCGAGGCCCTTGAACCAGGGGAGCTCTTTGAATTGTATGAAGAAGCCGTTCAAAAAGGAATGGATGTGCTTGTTGAAGTTCATGGAGAACAAACGCTTGAAGGCATCTTGAACGTCTTTACGCCTGAGATGATCGGTGTGAACAATCGAAATCTAAAAACCTTTGAAACTTCCATCAGCCAGACGGAACGGATCGCGAAAATGGTTCCTGACGGCACCGTTCTTGTCAGCGAGAGCGGCATCGGCAGAAAAGAGGATTTGTCATTTGCAAAAGCTTGCGGCGCGCAGGCTGTTCTCGTCGGGGAATCACTCATGAGAGAACCGTCCCAGCTAAACGCGGTCCATGCTTTATTTGGAGAATCAAATGATGAATAAACCAAGCTTGAAATATTGCGGAATTCATTCTTTGGCAGATTTGCAGGTGACTGCACGCTCCAATGCGGACTATCTCGGATTTATTTTCGCAGAAAGCAAACGAGCCGCAGATCCCGCCGATGTGAAAAGCTGGCGCGAGCAAATTGATACGGAAGAAAAACAGCTTGTCGGCGTTTTTGTCAATGAGGATGTTCGCCGGATCGCCCAAATCGCGGAAGATGTGGAATTAGACGTGATTCAGCTTCACGGGGATGAATCGGCCGAAGACATTAAACGGCTGAAAAGCATGACAGATTGCGAGATTTGGAAGGCGCTCCACCATGGAAGCGGAACTGTACAGAAAATGAAAACCATCGCTCCTTATATAGACGGGTTTGTCATCGACTCTTCCGTCAAGGGCATGAGAGGAGGAACAGGTATTTCATTTTCATGGGAAAGTGTCCCGTTATATAAAGAGGCGGCAGCCAGGGAAGGGAAGCGCCTGTTTATCGCGGGCGGCGTCAGCCCGAAAAGCATAGGTGATCTTTTACGGTGGAGCCCGCCTGGAATTGATCTGGCAAGCGGAATTGAAGAAAAAGGCCAAAAAAGCGAAAAGCTGATGAACCTTTTAGAAGAGAGGATGTTCGATCATGTATTCATATCCGAATGAGCAAGGAAGATTTGGAGATTTCGGAGGGAAATTTGTTCCGGAAACACTCATGCAGCCTTTAGAAGAAATTGAAAAAGCGTTTCTTGAACTGAAAGACGATCCTTCATTTCAAGAAGAATATCAAAAGCTTTTATTTGACTACTCAGGACGCCCGACGGCTCTGACTTTTGCCGACCAGCTGACAAAGCAGCTCGGCGGGGCCAAAATCTATTTAAAAAGAGAAGACTTAAACCATACCGGCGCCCACAAAATCAACAATGCCCTCGGTCAGGCGCTGCTCGCCAAAAAAATGGGGAAAACGAAGCTGATTGCTGAAACCGGTGCAGGTCAGCATGGAGTAGCCGCCGCGACTGTCGCCGCAAAATTCGGGTTGTCATGCGTCGTGTTCATGGGTGAAGAAGATGTTGCAAGACAGTCGCTCAACGTTTTCCGGATGAAGCTTTTGGGGGCGGAAGTCGTACCGGTGTCAAGCGGAAATGGCACGCTGAAAGACGCCACAAACGAAGCGATCCGCTACTGGGTACAGCATTGTCAAGATCATTTTTACATGATTGGTTCTGTTGTGGGACCGCATCCGTATCCATATATTGTACGGGAGTTTCAACGGATGATCGGTGATGAAGCGAAAGCGCAGTTTTATAAAGCGGAGCAATCTCTCCCTGATAAAGTGATCGCCTGTGTCGGAGGCGGAAGCAATGCGATCGGGATGTTCAGCTCATTTATTGAAGAGCCTGTCGAGCTGATCGGCGTTGAGGCCGCCGGGAAAGGCGTCAACACGTCCCTTCACGCCGCTACGATTACAAAAGGCACTAAAGGCGTCATACACGGTTCTTTGACCTATTTGATCCAAGATGAATACGGCCAGATCATTGAACCTTATTCGATCTCGGCCGGACTCGACTATCCGGGAGTCGGCCCGGAGCACGCCCATCTTCATCACAGCGGACGCGTCCGCTATGAATCTGTAACAGACGACGAGGCTGTCGCGGCATTAAAACAGCTGGCGCAAACTGAAGGTATTTTGCCGGCGATTGAATCGGCCCATGCTTTGGCAAAAGCAGTTGAAATGGCAAAATGCATGCCGAAAGAGAAACGTATTCTGGTTTGCCTTTCAGGCAGGGGAGACAAAGACGTCCACACCTTAATGAAGGTGCTGGAAGAAGAGGTGAATAAAGATGTTCAATCTGAAAAATCAGCCGTCCGATAAATTATTTGTTCCGTTTATTACAGCGGGAGATCCGCTGCCGGAGGTTTCGATCGAACTGGCAAAATCCCTTCAGGAGGCGGGCGCATCGGCTCTTGAACTCGGTGTTCCTTATTCTGATCCGCTTGCAGACGGACCTGTTATACAGCGCGCTTCAAAACGGGCGCTTGAAAATGATATGAACATTGTAAAAGCGATCAGGCTTGGCGGTGAAATGAAAAAAAACGGCGTTCACATCCCAATTATTCTCTTTACGTATTACAATCCTGTGTTACAATTAGATACAGAACACTTTTTCGCTTTACTGCGACAAAATGAAATAGACGGACTTTTAGTACCGGATCTGCCTTTTGAAGAAAGCGTATATTTGCAGCAGGAGTGTAAAAAACAAGGGATCACATATATTTCCCTAATAGCGCCGACAAGCGAAAGCCGCATTCAAAAAATTGCACAGCAGGCGGAAGGGTTTGTGTATTGTGTATCTTCGCTCGGCGTGACAGGTGTGCGCAATGAATTTGATGATTCTGTTTCTTCATTCATCAGATCTGTAAAGGGAATCAGCTCCGTCCCTGTTGCTGTCGGATTTGGGATTTCCAGCTCCAAACAAGTGGAGATGATGAATGAACTGGCGGACGGCGTTGTCGTAGGAAGCGCTCTTGTCAGAAAGATCGAGGAGCTGAAAGATGACCTCGTCTGCTTTGAGACAAGAGAGCAAGCCTTAAAAGCGTTTGAAGAATACGCTAAAACATTCAGCGTATCGTACATGGTAAAATGAGGTGACAGAATGTTGCAGATCAAAGAGCAATTAAAACAGTTAAAGCCTTACCAGCCCGGCAAGCCTATTGAAGAAGTCAAAAAAGAATTCAATCTGGATGCAGTCGTAAAGCTTGCTTCAAACGAAAATCCGTACGGCTGTTCTGAAGCGGCAAAAGAAGCTCTCCAGACCGAAGTTCAGCAAATGGCGCTTTATCCCGACGGCTATAGTGCGGCGCTTAGAACAAAGCTTGCCGGACATCTCGGCGTAAATGAAACAAACATCATTCTAGGAAACGGAACAGATGAAGTCATTCAAATTATTTCCCGCTCACTGCTAGGCGCGGGCACAAATACCGTGATGGCGAATCCGACATTCTCTCAGTACAAACACAATGCTGTCATCGAAGGCGCTGAGGTTCGGGAAGTCGCCCTGCTTGAAAACGGCTGTCATGACCTTGATTCCATGCTTGAGGCGATCGATGAACAGACAAAAGTCGTCTGGGTCTGCAGTCCGAATAACCCGACCGGAACGTATGAACAGGAGCAAAAGCTGATCCGTTTTCTTGAAGAGGTGCCTGAACACGTTCTCGCTGTCGTTGATGAAGCGTATTATGAATATGTAACAGCAGAAGACTACCCTGAGACCATTCCGCTTTTGAAACGCTTTCCGAATCTGATGATTCTCAGAACGTTTTCAAAAGCGTACGGATTGGCGGCTTTAAGGGTCGGCTACGGCATAGCTCCAGAACAGCTGATTCAGGCGATTGAACCGGCGAGACAGCCGTTTAATACAAACCGGCTTGGGCAGGCTGCAGCACTTGCCGCGCTTGGCGATCAGACGTTTATTGAAGAATGCGTGAGAAAAAACAACGAAGGGCTTAAGCAGTACTGCGATTTCTGCTCTGAGCACGGGCTGAAGTATTATCCTTCACAAACAAATTTTGTGCTGATCGATTTTAAACGGGATGCAGACGACCTGTTCGGCGAACTGCTCAAAAAAGGCTACATCGTCAGATCTGGGAATGCGCTCGGCTTCCCGGCCCATCTCAGAATATCCATCGGTACGAAAGAGCAGAATGAAGGGTGTTTAAAAACTTTAGCTGATTTGTTGTAAGAGGTGATGCTTCAGTCACCTCTTTAGTCTATTGAACTAGGTGATAATCATGAATCAATCGAATGAAACGATTTTTTTGGCTGGCTTAGGCTTAATCGGCGGTTCTATTGCTCTTGCGATTAAAAAGGAGCATCCGGGGAGACGGGTCATCGGCTTTGATGTGTCTGACGAACAGGCCAGAGCCGCGCAGAAGCTTGGCGTGATTGACGCCCCGGCCGTTTCTTTTTTAGAAGGAATCAAAGAAGCATCGACTGTTATTTTAGCTGCGCCCGTTGAGCAGACGCTTCACATGCTCGATGAACTAGCCGCTTCAGGCATCAAGAAAAAACTATTGATTACCGATGTCGGCAGCACAAAACAAAAGGTTGTCAGCCATGCTGAAAACGTTCTGCCGAAAGACTATCAGTTTATCGGCGGCCATCCGATGGCGGGCTCTCATAAATCAGGTGTGGCTGCGGCTAAAGATCTGTTGTTTGAGAATGCATTTTATATCCTGACACCTTCCCGCTCCGCAAGCATTGAAGCTGTCGCCTCTTTAAAAGAACTATTAAAAGGGACAAATGCGAGATTTGTAGAAATGTCTCCGGAAGAGCATGACGCGGTCACAAGCGTCATCAGCCATTTTCCCCATATCGTGGCGGCAAGCCTCGTTCACCAGACAGTCAAATTTGAAGACCAATTTCCGCTCGTTAAGCGTTTTGCAGCGGGAGGATTCCGCGATATAACGAGGATTGCCTCAAGCAGCCCGGCGATGTGGCGGGACATCCTTTTGCATAACAAAGATAAAATTTTAGAGCGGTTTGACGAATGGAAACACGAACTGGACAACATTCAGTCTTTTGTTAAAAATGAAGATGCAGACGGGCTGTTTGAATTTTTCCGGCAAGCAAAGGAATATCGCGATGGCCTGCCTTTGCGGCAAAAAGGCGCGATTCCATCTTTTTACGATCTTTATGTCGATGTCCCCGACCATCCCGGGGTCATCTCCGAAATTACGGCGATTCTCGCCGATGAACACATCAGCATTACGAACATCCGGATTATCGAAACAAGGGAAGAGATAAACGGTGTTCTCAGGATCAGTTTTCAATCTGATGAAGATCGCAAACGGGCTGAAAAATGCATTCAAACCCGCGCAAAATATGAAACATTTTACGCTGATTGAGGTGGAATAGATGAAAAGAGGAAAAGTCAGTTCACTAAAAGGAGAACTTCATATCCCGGGGGACAAATCGATCTCCCACCGTTCTGTTATGTTCGGCGCCCTTGCAGAAGGCAAAACGGTCATCAAAAACTTTTTGCCGGGAGCAGACTGTTTAAGCACAATTGCATGCTTTAAAAAAATGGGAGTTGAAATCGAACAGGACAAAAGCGATGTCACGGTTTACGGCAAAGGGCTTGATCAGCTGTCTGAGCCTGCAGAACTCCTCGATGTTGGGAATTCTGGAACAACGATCAGACTGATGCTCGGCATTTTAGCCGGACGCCCGTTCCACAGCTCGGTAGCGGGGGATGAAAGCATCGCCAAAAGGCCGATGAAGCGTGTAACAGAGCCCCTTAAGCAAATGGGGGCAAAAATCGACGGCCGGGCAGGGGGAGAATATACGCCGCTTTCTGTCCGCGGCGGGAACCTGGCAGGGATTGATTTTCAATCACCGGTTGCCAGCGCGCAAATTAAATCGGCCATCCTGCTTGCAGGGCTTCAGGCCAAAGGAACTACAACAGTGACTGAGCCGCACAAGTCAAGGGATCACACCGAACGGATGCTGTCGATGTTCGGCGTTAAGCTTGATGAAGATGAAACATCTGTTTCAATTGCCGGAGGGCAGACATTAAAATCGGCCGATGTTTTTGTCCCGGGAGACATCTCATCGGCGGCATTTTTCCTGGCGGCCGCTTCGCTTGTCCCGAACAGTGAGGTCGTCCTTCGCAATGTCGGACTGAATCCGACGAGGACCGGAATCATCGATGTTCTTAAAAAAATGGGCGCACATCTCGAAATTGAAAAAAAAGACGCCGGAAGCGCTGAGCCGTATGGTGATCTGAAAATAAAAACCGCTTCTCTACAAGCTGTCGAAATTTCAGGAGACTTAATTCCGCGGCTCATCGATGAAATCCCGATTATCGCGCTGCTTGCTACACAGGCTGAAGGCACAACGGTTATAAAAGACGCCGCCGAACTTAAGGTGAAGGAAACGAACCGCATCGATACCGTTGCTTCAGAGCTGAAAAAAATCGGTGCGCACATCGAGCCGACGGAAGACGGGATGAAGATTTACGGTAAGACGCCATTGACAGGAGGAGCGGAAGTCTCAAGCCATGGCGACCACCGGATCGGGATGATGCTTGGAATCGCAGCCTGCATTTGTGAGAATCCGATCGACATTTCGCACCCGGAAGCCGTAAGCGTATCGTATCCGACATTTTTTGAACATATCGAAAAGCTGGCTCAAAAAGTCTGAAGCCCTGTGCTTCAGGCTTTTTTGCCTGCAAACGCCGGGCGGCCCGGTTTTTAACATATAATCAAAGCTCGCGGCATAGCTTGTCTTAAGCAGACTTGAAATCCGCTTTCTTCAAAAAATGTCAGGGCAACATATTTGCCGGCAGGCACTTCCGTGAATTATGATAATAAATATCTCACCGCGATTTGCCGGCGAAAGATGCAGGCGACGATTTGACGAAAGAAAGGGACGTTTAGATTTGAATACTTCAATTCAAGAAGCCATAAAATTAGTTGAAGCAGGCCATACTGAAAGCGGATTGAAAAAACTTGCTGATGTCGAGCCTGACCTTCATGATGAAGACAAACTGGTAGCAGCCCAGCTGTACTACGAATGGGGAAT
The DNA here is from genome assembly GCF_001969815.1 of Bacillus swezeyi. Lineage (GTDB taxonomy): Bacteria > Bacillota > Bacilli > Bacillales > Bacillaceae > Bacillus > Bacillus swezeyi. The sequence goes on from NZ_MRBK01000003.1 coordinate 178,184, forward strand.
TGTTGATAAGGCCATTGCCATTGTGAATGATTTGCATGAACTTTATCCCGAAGAAACAGAACTGACTTGTTTTTATGCCGAGCTCCTTATTGAAACCGATCAGGAAGAGAAAGCGCTCAGCGTTCTCGAAACGATTCCGGAAACAGACCGGGCATATCCGGAAAGCCTGCTCTTGATGGCCGATCTGTATCAGATGCAGGGGCTGTTTGAAGTCAGCGAGCAAAAACTGCTGAAGGCGAAATCGATTTTGACAGATGAACCGGTCATCGACTTTGCTTTGGGAGAGCTGTATTTTACTCAGGGAGCCTACGGAAAAGCGGTGCAGCAATTCAAAAAAGCGGCCCGCGAAGAAGCTGTCATCGGAGGTGTCAATCTTTATCAGAGGCTGGCCGAATCATTAAGTTCGTCAGGGGAGTTTGAAGAAGCGCTCGAATGGTATGAAAAAGCCGTCCGGGAAAACCCGGAGCCCAATACACTGTTTGGATTTGGTTTTACCGCTTTAAAAGCGGGGTATTCTAAAACTGCGATCAAACAATTAACAGAGCTCAAAGAAATGGATCCGGCCTATTCTTCGCTTTATAAGCCTCTAGCGAACAGCTATGAAGCAGAAGGGCTTTACGAGGAGGCATTTGAAACGGCCAAGGAAGGGATCGGCGTAGACGAATTCAATAAAGAGCTGTATCTTTCTGCAGCGAAAGCAGCCTTAAAAACGAAAAGGCATTCGGAAGCGAAAGATCTGCTTCGCGAAGCGCTGGCGCTTGATCCCGGATATATTGAAGCCGTCCACAACCTGCTTGCTCTTTTTCTTGAAGAAGAAGACCATGAGGCGATCATTGATCTTGTTCATGAAGTCCGCAAATACGGTGAGGACGATCCTAAATTCAGCTGGTTCCTGGCTTCAGCCTACGCGCAGGAAGAAGAGTACGGGAAAGCCCGGCAGGAATACGAGAACGCGTTTTTGCATTTTCAGGAGGACGGAGACTTTCTCTACGAGTATTCAGGGTTTCTGCTGGAAGAAGGGAGACGCAAAGAAGCTTTGCCGCTTCTGAAAAAACTGGCTGAGCTTGACCCCGCAAATGAGGAGGTCCAAGAGACGATTTTCCGAATAGAAGATGAAAATTCCTTTGAATAAGCAGGATATGATCGGTTTGTGTGGAATTATTAAAGTAATACACAAGAGGCGATAGAGGAGGGAATAACATGCAGACCCCTGTTTCTGTCAATGAAAAAAAAGATTTTATCCGCTGGTTTTTAAACCACTATCAGCTAAAACGAAGAGAATGTGTATGGATTCTCAATTATTTAATGAGCCATGACTCGCTAATGGAGAAAGTGCATTTTGTCGAGCAGGCCGAATTTTGCCCAAGAGGTATTATCATGTCCACCCACTGCGTTGAAGAAGTGCCTTTTCGTTTTTATAAAGAAAATGTCATGACAACTGATGCAGAAAAATCATTTCATGATATCAGGCTGAATAAGCAGCAGGATCTTTTCATCCAGCTGAATTTCCGCTCAGCCTATAACTCTCCGGAATACGCGGCTGTTTTGGAAGCCAATCCGCATATTCCGAAAGACCTTTACGAAAATGAAAAAGATAAAATTGTCGCTGAACAGATTTTGGAGCACTCCATCTCCACTTTTCAGAGACAAAAACTGCTGCGGGAAATAGACGAAGCGCTTGACCGCCAAGATAAAGAAAGCTTCGAAAAACTAGCTAAACAACTGAACCAGCTGCGATAGATCCGCCGCTAATCAAGCCTTGCATAACGCAAGGCTTGTTCAGCTATGGAGTAAGCGCTGTCAAAAAGGGGAGGAAAAAGAGTGAAATGGAATGCGCAAGATGCGGATGTTTATCTGAACGCAAAAGAATATATCGATACAGCCGTCATTCCGCTGATTTCGGTTCAATTGGGAGATCAGTTTAAATCGGCCGTATCAAAAGGAGAATTCACGTCTATACTGGCAGAAGAACTTGAGAGGCAGCTGAAAGGCCGCGTCTATCTGTTTCCGCCTTATACATATTTACAGGCTGATGAGAAATCAGTCAAGGATATTGCTGATTTAAAAGAAATGTCGGAAAAGCATTTTCGGCACACTGTTTTTTTAACGACTGATGAACAGTGGAAGCAAGTCCTCAAAGATGAGCAAAAACTGCTCTGGATTCCGGCGATTCCTCTCGAACATATGAAAGATTCTTTAAAGCAAAAGCTTTTGGAAGACCAAATAGAGCAAATATTGAACATTTTGTTACAATATTGGAACTCTTAATAAAAACACTTACATTTCCTTTGTATAATGATTTTGGGAATGTTGACCTTCCTAAAATATTGATATATTATGAGGGTGTCCTAGTTTCATGAATTTTTTTCTATTTCAGTTATATTGTAGCTGGGGACTTGAGGGGGGATATGAAGATGAGCGAAAAAAGACATCGGGTATCCAGACGTCAATTTTTAAACTATACGCTGACTGGCGTCGGCGGTTTTATGGCGGCCGGAATGCTCATGCCTATGGTTCGCTTCGCGCTCGATCCGGTTTTAAGACCGACTGAGGATCAGGACATGGTTCAGGTTGTCAGCGTTGATGAACTGACGAATGAACCGCAGCGCTTCGACTTCAAGATCAAGCAAGTGGATGCTTGGTACGAGTCTGAAGAATCGAGGTCGGCGTGGGTTTTCAAAAATGGGGAAGAAATTGTAGCTTTATCACCGGTTTGTAAACATTTGGGGTGTACGGTTAACTGGAACAGCGATCCTAAAAATCCGAACAGGTTCTTTTGTCCGTGCCATTACGGGCTTTATGAAAAGGATGGTACCAATGTACCCGGAACTCCGCCGCTTGCTCCTCTAGACCACTATGAGCAAGAGGTTAAAGACGGCTATCTTTACTTAGGAAAAGCCATGCCGAGGAAGGATGGGTGATCATGCTAAACAAAATTTATGACTGGGTTGACGAACGACTCGATATTACACCGCTTTGGCGGGATATTGCCGATCATGAAGTTCCTGAACACGTAAATCCCGCACACCATTTTTCAGCTTTTGTATATTGCTTTGGGGGACTGACGTTTTTTGTAACAGTGATTCAGGTGCTTTCCGGCATGTTTTTGACGATGTATTACGTTCCGGACATTAAAAATGCCTGGGAATCGGTTTATTATCTGCAAAATGAAGTAGCATTCGGACAGATTGTAAGGGGAATGCACCATTGGGGGGCGAGCCTGGTCATCGTGATGATGTTCCTTCATACGCTGAGGGTTTTCTTCCAGGGGGCTTATAAAAAACCGAGGGAGCTGAACTGGATTGTCGGCGTGCTGATCTTCTTTGTCATGCTCGGTTTAGGTTTTACAGGCTATCTTTTGCCTTGGGATATGAAAGCTCTGTTTGCGACGAAGGTTGGTTTGCAGATCGCTGAAGCGACGCCGCTGATCGGTCCGGAAATCAAAACGCTGCTTGCCGGTCATCCGGATATTGTCGGCGCCCAGACGTTGACGCGCTTTTTTGCCATACACGTCTTTTTCCTGCCAGCCGCTCTTTTCGGCCTTATGGCTGCACACTTTATTATGATACGCAAGCAAGGTATTTCAGGCCCGCTGTAAAATGACGACATAAAAAGAAGGAGGGGATGGCATGAAAAGGGGAAAAGGGATGAAGTTTGTCGGAGATTCAAGGATTCCGGCCGAAAGAAAACCGAATATTCCAAAAGATTATTCGGAATTTCCGGGAAAAACGGAAGCGTTCTGGCCGAACTTTCTGCTGAAAGAATGGCTCGTAGGAGCGGTTTTTCTGATCGGTTTTCTTGTGCTGACCGTCGTTCATGAGCCTCCGCTGGAGCGGATGGCCGATCCGACAGATACCGGTTACATACCTTTGCCGGACTGGTATTTTCTATTTCTGTACCAATTGCTCAAGTATGAATATGCTGCTGGACCATATACGGTGGTCGGCGCCATTGTTATTCCGTCAATTGCTTTCGGCGCGCTCTTACTGGCGCCGTTTCTCGACAGAGGTCCTGAGAGAAGGCCGTATAAACGCCCGGTTGCAGTAGGTCTAATGCTTTCGGCGCTGGCGGCATCGGTTTTCTTAACATGGCAGTCCGTTGCCACCCACGATTGGGCCGCTGCTGAGGAGCAGGGCAAAATCAAGGAAGAGGCTGATATTGATACAAGTGCAGCAGGATTTAAAGTTTATCAGGAGCAAGGCTGTATCTCATGTCACGGAGATAACATGCAGGGAGGAGCTGCCGGACCGTCTCTCGTCGATAACGGCTTGTCTCCGGAAGAAATTGCGAAAATCGCCAAGGAAGGAAAAGGAGAAATGCCTGCCGACGTTTTTAAGGGTTCTGATAAAGAGCTGGAAGAACTGTCTAAGTTCATCTCGGAAACAACAGCGAAGTAAAAGTGTTGTCAAGATGATAAAGGCAGGCTATACTCATGATAGAGCTGAAGCTGACGCCTGGTCAGCCTCTCGAGGCTGTCGACTATGTCGATGGCCTCTTAACATTTGGCTGCGCTTCCTAAGAAGGTGCAGAAGCCGGAGGGCGTCTGCATCCTGCCGTGTGGTTTGAGGTCAGAATAGCGAACTCGGCGCCGGCTTTTTTTATTTAAAGAGACTGTGAGTTGATTGCTGTGAAATTGATTTCCTACATACTCGGACAAAAACCGATGCTTGCCCTGCTTTTGATCATTAATTTTTTCGGCACCGTATACGGATATTATTGGTACCTTCCGCAGCTGATGGATACACCGGCAAAATTTCTGATCTTTGTTCCGGACAGCCCGACAGCGACCTTATTTTTTTTATTTGTTTTGATCGGTCTTTTATTCAAAAGAAATGCTTCTCTGTTTGAAGCGCTTGCGCTTGTCACGCTTGTCAAATACGGGCTGTGGGCCGTTGTCATGAATATTCTTGTGCTTGTGACGACAGGAAGCCTTCATTGGACCGGATATATGCTGATCGCATCTCATTTTGCGATGGCTGTCCAGGGTGTTCTGTATGCGCCGCATTACCGGTTTAAAGGATGGCATTTGGCGCTTGCGGCAGTTTGGACACTGCATAATGACATCATTGATTATGTGTTCGGGATGATGCCAAATTATTCGATGCTTACCCAGTACATGCCGCAAATCGGCTATTTTACGTTTTGGCTCAGCATCGCATCGATCGGTCTGGCATATTATTTTGTGCTGTCACGGAAAGCTTTTAAGCTGTAAGCTTCGGTCAACAATCTTGGTCTAACCTTGTCCCTCTCTTCATATTCTTTAATAGAAGGAGTAGGAGGGACCGTAAATGATACGAAAGGTGATCCTTTGCATACTGCTTGTGCTTATGTTTCCTGCGGACGGTTTGATAGCCGAAGAATCATCCGCTTTACAGGAATTGACCGAGCTGTCTGATACGGTATTCCAGCTAACAAGACAGTCTCAGTATGACGAAGCAGTTCAGATTCTTCATTATTTTGAAGAGCGGCTGAAAGCAGCAGAGAGAGACGGGACAGAAGATGTGATGACAGGGTCCGAGATTCGCCAGGTCAGCTTGGCACACCACGACATGCTGAAAAGCCTGGAAAGCGAAGAGACGGAGAAAAAAGTCAAGTTTAAGGCCGCAGCACAGTTTAGAATGCTGATGGACGCGATCGAATCCGATCATGACCCGCTCTGGGGCTCTTTGAAAAAACCGATTATGGATTCCTTTAGATCGCTGAAGGCTGATATTCAAAAAGAAGACAATCTGACGTTTCGGGAACAGTGGAATCATTTTTTGTCATTGTATGATACGATTTATCCGAGTTTAACGATTGATATTTCGCCAAAACAATTGAGAAGTGTCTCCAACCATATTGAAGTTGTCGAGCACAGAGATTTTCAGCAAATGACGGAAAGCAGCAAGCTTGAACGTCTGACGCTGCTGGAAAAAGACTTGGAAGATGTGTTTAATCAAGTAGAAGAAGATGATGCAGACCCCTCCCTTTTATGGGTCATCCTGACAACCGGAAGCATCATCCTTTCCACGCTGACATACGTGGGATTCAGAAAGTATAAAGCTGAAGGGGACAGGCACAAAAAAAGAGAAAAAGATTGGCCGAAATAAGAAGCTCTGCTGATCGCGAGCTTCTTTTTGCTTGATGGAATCAGCGGGAAATGGGATTTTTATTTTCGTCTAGTGTAAAGCCTTCTCCCAATACATCGTGAACATCGCTGACAGCAACAAAGGCATGGGGATCGACGGAAGTAATCACATTTTTTAATAGAAAAACTTCATTTTTCGGGACGACGCAGTATAAAACATCGCGCTCTGTTTTTGTATAAGATCCCTGGCCTTTTAAAACGGTCACGCCTCTTTCCATTTCCTCGATGATTTTTTGCTGGATCTGCTCGTTCTTTTCAGAGATAATGGTGGCGCCTTTTGCTGCGTATCCGCCTTCCTGCATGAAATCAATCACTTTGGAAGCAACAAATACGGCAACTAGCGTGTACATCGCCTCTTTATAGGAAAGGTAAAAAATTAGAGACAGTGTAATCACGCAGGCGTCAAAGACAAACATGGCTTTTCCCATCGGCACTTGAAAATATTTGTTGATGAGCCGTACGATAATATCGACGCCGCCTGTCGTTCCGCCGTATTTGAAAATAATTCCCAATCCAGTCCCGATAAATACGCCGGCAAAAAGCGCCGCCAGCGCGAGATCATGCTGAAGCGGCATATGTATTTGGAAGCGCTGAAAAATCCACAAAAACATAGACAGGCTGACGGTTCCTAGAATCGTATACATAAAAACCGTTCTCCCTAAGAGCTTCCAGCCGATAATAAAAACCGGAATGTTCAACACCAGATTGGAAATGGAAGGATCGATATGAAACAGAAAATAAAGCAGCAGGGTGATGCCGGTAAAACCGCCTTCTGACAGGTTGTTCTGCATATTAAAATGAACGAGTCCAAAGGAAAAAACAGCGGCTCCTGCTAATATAAACAAGACATTTTTCATTCTGATGTCTCCGAACATAAAAAAACCCCTTTCCTTCCATAAGCTGGCGTTAATATTATAGTGTATCCATTTCAAAACAGCAAACCCGTTTTAAACATTTGTCAAACTTGTTTGAATTCGCTAACATGTAAGAGATGACAGGAGGTTTTACCGTATGACGAAAGAAAAAACGATGAAAGATATACAGCGTGAGGTTGATGAATACATCGGCCAATTTAAAGAGGGCTACTTCAGCCCGCTTGCAATGATGGCCAGGCTGACAGAAGAACTCGGCGAACTCGCCAGGGAAGTCAATCATCATTACGGTGAAAAACCGAAGAAAAACACCGAAGCTGAAAAAAAGATGGAAGAAGAAATTGGCGACGTGCTGTTTGTTTTAGTTTGTTTAGCCAATTCGCTTCATATATCATTGGATGAAGCACATGATATGGTCATGGAGAAATTCAACACCCGTGACAAAAACCGCTGGACAAGAAAAGAAGAAGGAAAGTAGAGGAGATTCACATGTCAAAGGAAACCATCAAAATCGTAATCGCCGGACCGCGCGGAAGAATGGGAAGCGAGGCTGTCAAGCTTGTTGAAGACACCCCTCATTTCAAGCTTGCCGGTGCAATAGACCGTACATATAACCGTGACAAACTGTCAGATGTTTTACCATGCCGTTCAGATGCCGTCATTTATACGGACATACACGAATGCTTTTCAGAAACAAATCCAGATGTGCTCATTGATCTGACAACGCCTGAAATCGGCAAAGTTCATACAAAAATCGCTTTGGAGCACGGCGTCCGTCCTGTAGTAGGCACGACAGGCTTTTCTGAAAGCGATTTGAGCGAACTGATGGAGCTGACGGACGAAAAAGGAATCGGTGCGATTATTGCGCCAAACTTCGCGCTCGGAGCCGTCCTCATGATGAAATTTTCGCAGATGGCTGCCAGCTATTTTGCCGATATCGAAATCATTGAACAGCACCATGATCAAAAGCTTGATGCGCCGAGCGGAACAGCTTTGAAAACAGCGGAAATGATTTCGGCTGTACGCGAAGCGAAACAACAGGGGCATCCGGATGAAACAGAAATTTTGCCGGGGGCAAGGGGCGCAGACCAAAACGGAATCCGCCTGCACAGCGTCCGCCTGCCGGGATTGATCGCCCACCAGGAAGTGATGTTTGGAGGAGACGGACAAACCCTTAAAATACGTCATGATTCATACAATCGAGCATCCTTTATGTCCGGTGTGAAGCTGGCTGTTGAACAAGTGATGAAAATCGACCAGCTTGTCTACGGCCTCGAAAATATAATAGAGTAACAAAACAAAGGGGGAAATCGCAATGAAAATCGCCTTAATTGCCCATGACCGAAAAAAGCAGGATATGATTCAGCTGACAACGGCTTACAAACACATTTTAAATAAGCATGAATTGTTTGCGACGGGAACGACCGGTACAAAAATTACCGAAGCGACAGGGCTGCCGGTCGTGCGTTTTCAATCCGGGCCGCTTGGCGGGGACCAGCAGATCGGCGCACTGATCGCAAAGAATGAAGTCGATCTTGTGATCTTTTTGAGAGATCCGCTGACAGTTCAGCCGCATGAACCGGATGTCTCTGCATTAATTCGTTTGTCTGACGTATATGCAATCCCGCTTGCGACCAATATGGGGACGGCGGAAATTTTGATCCGATCTGTTGAGGAAGGCGCATTTGAATTCAGAAAAATGGTTCATGGCGGGGATCAAGATGCTTGATATACTGGCTTTCGGCGCGCATAGCGATGATGTAGAAATCGGCATGGGGGGAACCATCGCCAAATATACTAAGAAGGGCTTTCGAATTGGAATCTGCGATTTAACCCAGGCTGAACTGTCTTCAAACGGAACGGTCGAAACGAGAAAAAATGAAGCAGCGCTGGCCGCGGAAATTTTAGGCGCCAGTCCGCGGATTTCCCTTGCCCTGCCTGACAGGGGGCTGTTCCTCAACCAGGCAGCCGTTATGGAAGCTGTCTCCGTCATTCGGATGTATAAGCCAAAGCTTGTCTTTGTTCCATATCAAAAAGACCGGCATCCGGATCACGGACATGCGGCGGAAATCGTCGAAGAAGCGGTTTTTTCCGCCGGAATACATAAATATGAAGATGCAAAAAAACAGCCGGCCCATAAAGTGCAAAATATGTACTACTATATGATCAACGGCTTTCATAAACCTGAATTTGTCATCGATATTTCTGAGACGATGGCTCAAAAAAAAGAGAGTCTCGGTGCATATCAAAGCCAGTTCAGCCGTTCGGAACAGTCGGTGGAAACCCCGCTGACGAACGGCTATATTGAAACGGTCGAAGCCCGGGAAAAGCTTCTTGGAAAAGAAGCCGGCGTCGCATACGCGGAAGGTTTCTTCTCCAAGCGGACACTTTTGTTAAACAACGATTTATTTGGGGGCGGATGATGAAAAAATTAAAAATCGGAATCACGTGTTATCCGAGTGTAGGCGGATCAGGAATCATCGCGACAGAGCTCGGTAAACTGCTGGCGGAAAAAGGACATGAAATTCATTTTATTACATCAAGCGTTCCGTACAGGCTTAATAAAGTGTATTCCAACATCTATTTTCATGAAGTGGAAGTCAATCAATATGCCGTGTTTAAGTACCCGCCGTATGATTTGGCTTTGGCCAGCAAAATGGCGGAGGTGGCAAAGCGGGAGCAGCTTGATGTTCTGCATGCCCATTACGCGGTGCCGCACGCGATTTCCGCTTTTTTGGCAAAACAAATGCTGGACGGAAATATTAAGACAGTTACAACACTGCACGGCACAGACATTACAGTTCTCGGTTATGACCCGTCTTTAAAGGATCTGATCAAGTTTGCGATTGAATCCTCTGATCGTGTCACAGCAGTTTCTTCTGCTCTCGCAGCTCAAACCTATGACTTAATCAAGCCGAACAAAAAGATCGAAACGATCTATAATTTTGTCGATGAGCGGGTCTATTTAAAACAGGAACAGCATTCCTTGAAAGAGCAGTACGGGATTGCCCCGGATGAAAAAGTGGTCATCCATGTCTCGAATTTCAGACAGGTGAAGCGTGTACAGGATGTGATCCATGTATTCAGCCGAATTGTCAAACAAATGAAAGCGAAGCTGATCCTGGTCGGGGATGGGCCTGAAATAACCGTCATATGCCAGCTTGTCAGGCAGCTCGGCATAAAAGACGATGTGCTGTTCTTAGGCAAGCAAGACAGTGTAGAAGAGCTTTACGCCATCAGCGATTTAAAGCTGCTCTTATCTGAAAAAGAAAGCTTCGGCCTTGTTTTGCTTGAAGCAATGGCCTGCGGCGTTCCGTGCATCGGCACTAACATCGGGGGCATTCCCGAAGTGATAAAAGACGGAACGTCCGGCTATCTGGTGAATGTAGGCGATGTTGAAGATACGGCCGAAAAGGCGCTTCAATTGCTGACGGATGACAGGCTGCACCGCCGCTTTGCGGAAGCAGCGCTGAAAAACATCAAAGAGCGTTTTTCTTCAAGCCATATCATCAGCCAGTATGAAGATGTTTATCGACAATTAATAGACTGGGAGTGTGACAATGGAGGATCTCTTTTTAAAGGCTCTTCCTCTCCTTCATGAGCTGAAAAGACACGACTGGCAGGCTTACTTTGTAGGCGGAGCGGTAAGGGACACGTACATGAACCGCCCTGTAGGTGATGTGGATATCGCAACTGACGCACCTCCGGAAGAGATTGAAAGTATTTTTCCGAAAACGATCGATGTCGGCAAAGAACATGGAACGATCATTGTTCTCTTTGACGGTGAATCTTATGAGGTGACAACGTTTCGAGCAGAGCTTGAATACGAGGATTTCAGAAGGCCGAGCGGTGTTCAGTTTATTAAGTCGCTGAAGGAAGATTTGAAGCGGCGCGACCTGACGATCAATGCCATGGCTATGGATGCGGAAGGTCGGCTGATCGATTATTTTGGAGGCCGGCAGCATATAAAAGAAAAGCTGATTGAAACGGTCGGCGACCCGGCGGAGCGCTTTCACGAAGACGCGCTCCGTATGCTGCGGGCGCTCCGTTTTATGAGCCAGCTGGAATTTACGCTTTCTCAAAGTACAAAAAAAGCGATTTGTGAAAATGGCCATCTGCTGGCGCATATCTCCACAGAGCGTAAAACGGTTGAATTTGAAAAGCTTTTAAAAGGAAATGCCGCTGGTCAGGCGCTTAAGGCAGTGGCTGAGACAGGACTTTACACAGAGCTTCCGGGATTGGCGCACAAAAAGGAGCGCATTCTGACAGCCGGCGGCTTTCCTTTTTTTAAGCTGGAAAAAAGAGCGGACGTCTGGGCGGCCTTCATTTTCATGATGTCGATCGGTACAGCTGAAGCTCACGATTTTTTAAAGGCGTGGAAGCTTCCCGGAAAAGTCATCAAGCAAGCGGCTCAGGTTGCGGGCCGCATTGACCAGCAATGGGACGTGCTTGCCATGTACGAGGCGGGAGAAGAAACGCTGATTTCTGCATGTGCGATTCAAATGCTGAAGGATGATCAAGCCGTTGATGAACGCCGTTTGGCTGAAGTGAGGAAGGCGTATCAGGCGCTTCCGATCAAAAGTTTGAAAGATTTGGCCGTGACCGGCGGCGATCTGCTGCGCGTCAGGGAAAAGCCGCCTGGGAAATGGGTAGCTGATGATTTAAAACGAATTGAGCGGGCCGTTTTAAACGGTGAACTCGCCAATCAAAAAAAAGCCATAGAGGAGTGGCTGGATTCATGCAATCAAATTTGAGAAAAAAACTGATTCAATTGTTTACAGAGGCTGACGGTGAATTCATCTCGGGCCAGAAAATCAGCGAAGAGCTTGGATGCTCCAGAACGGCGGTTTGGAAGCATATCGAGGACTTAAGAAAATCAGGCTATGAACTTGAAGCCGTCAGGAAGCTCGGCTATAAGATGAAAAAAAAGCCTGACAAAATCAGTGAAAACGAAATCAGGCTCGGCTTAAAAACGGAAAAAATGGGACAAACCATTTATTTTCAAGATGTCGTGCCTTCGACCCAGAAAATCGCTCATGAACTTGCGAACAACGGGGTGGAGGAAGGCACGATCATCGTTGCCGACAAACAGACGGAAGGAAGGGGGAGAATGGCGAGAGCATGGCACTCCCCGGAAGGCAACGGAATTTGGATGAGCATCATCTTAAGGCCGGAAATTCCCGTTCAAAAAACCCCTCAGCTGACTCTTTTAGCCGCTGTCGCCATTGTACAGGCAATCGAGGAGCAAACGGGGATAAGCGCGGAAATTAAATGGCCGAATGATATTTTAATCGGCGGTCAAAAAACGGTCGGAATCCTGACCGAACTGCAGGCTGAAGCGGACCAAGTCCACTCCGTCATTGTCGGAACAGGCATCAATGTCAATCAGCTGGAAGGCGACTTTCCCGATGAATTAAAGGAGACGGCTACAAGCCTGCGCCTGGCGAGCGGAAAAAAGGTCGATAGAGCAGCCTTGATTCAGACGATTCTCCTAACATTTGAAAAAAGATACAGCGATTATATCGCACACGGTTTTCAGCCGATCAAGCTTCTATGGGAGAGCTATGCGTTGACTCTGCACCGCAATTTGACCGCGAGGACGCTGAATGGAACGTTTCATGGAAAAGCGCTTGGCATAGACGATGAGGGCGTTTTGCTATTGGAAACAAGTGATGGCATTCAAAAAATATATTCCGCCGATATCGAAATCAGTCCGTCATAGTTGGAACGAACGCGGGGTTTTTGGTATACTTCGGTTGGGCAGTATCCTTAGGAGCTGCACCTGGAATTAAATGTTACTGATAAAAACACAGTCTGCCTTGATCCAAAAAGGACTGGGACAGAGGGATGATTCTTGCCGATCTCTTGAGGACGATCAAAATCCTTCTTTCTTAGCGGAAGGTTTTTTTACTGTCCGAAAAAGATGCATGATGGAAAACGGCAGCTCATCTCCTCTGAATAAGAGGAGGAGAAAAAACTTGAAGACAAAGCTTGATTTTTTAAAAATGAAACAGCAAGGGGAACCTATCGTCATGTTGACGGCCTATGATTACCCGGCGGCAAAGCTTGCCGAACAAGCGGGAGTGGACATGATCCTTGTCGGAGATTCTCTCGGAATGGTCGTGCTCGGCCTTGACTCGACTGTATCTGTCACGGTCGCGGACATGATCCACCACACAAAGGCCGTCAAACGCGGTGCTAAAGATACATTTATCGTGACCGACATGCCTTTTATGTCCTATCACTGTTCTCAGGAAAGCGCGCTGAAAAACGCCATGTCAATCGTTCAGGAAAGCGGGGCAGATGCCTTGAAGCTTGAAGGCGGCGACGGCGTGTTTGACACGATTATGGCTTTAACCCGGGGCGGAATCCCCGTGGTCAGCCATTTAGGACTGACCCCTCAATCTGTCGGTGTCCTGGGAGGCTATAAAGTTCAGGGGAAAGATGAAGAAAGCGCCCAAAAACTGATTGACGACAGCAGACGCTGTGAAGAAGCGGGAGCTATAGCACTCGTACTTGAATGCGTCCCTGCGGCTCTTGCCGAACGGATTTCGCAAGAGCTATCGATCCCTGTCATCGGCATCGGAGCAGGCGCTGGCACAGACGGACAGGTTCTCGTCTATCATGATGTTGTCGGGCACGGGGTCAGCCGTACGCCTAAATTTGTGAAGCAGTATGCTCAAATCGATCCGCCGATCGAAGAAGCGCTATCTGGTTATGTCAAAGATGTCAAAAACCGCTTTTTCCCTGAAGATGTCCATTCCTTCCACATCGATCAGCAAGTGCTTGAAGGGTTATACGGAGGAAAATAAACATGATTGAAGTCCATACAGCAAAAGATATTCAAAAGCTAGCGAAAAATTATCGAAAAAAAGGAAAAACAATCGGTTTTGTGCCGACGATGGGATTTCTTCATGAAGGTCACATGTCTCTTGTGAAAAAAGCGCGCAAAGATAATGACATTGTGGTCATGAGCATTTTTGTCAATCCGATGCAATTCGGTCCAGGAGAAGATTATGACGCATATCCGAGAGATCTTGAAAGGGACCGGACGCTTGCGGAAGAAGGCGGGGTGGATGTGCTGTTCACACCAGGCGCCGAAGAAATGTATCAGCAGGAATCAACGGTCATCGTAAATGTCAAAAAAAGAACGGACGTCCTCTGCGGCCGTTCAAGGGAAGGGCATTTTGACGGGGTTGCAACCGTGCTGACAAAATTATTCAACCTCACGTCTCCGACAAGGGTTTATTTTGGGATGAAGGACGCACAGCAGGTAGCTGTTGTCGACGGACTGCTCAATGATTTCTTCATGGATATCGAATTGATTCCGGTTGATACGATGCGGGAAGACGACGGGCTTGCTAAAAGCTCCCGAAATGTCAACCTTTCAGCGAGCGAGCGTAGTGAAGCACCGGCTCTTTATCAGGCCCTTCAGCAAGGAGCCCGGCTCATTCGCGAAGGAGAGCGGAACCCTGATGCGATTAAAAAAGAGATCCGCACCCTTTTAGAAAAAACGAGCGGTGTCATCGATTATGCAGACATTTATTCGTATCCCGATCTGGAGACGATGGAAACTCTGAGTGGAAAAATCATCATAGCGGTTGCCGTTCAATTCTCAAAAGCCCGCTTGATTGATAATATCATCGTCAATATTCCGCTGGATCAAAAGGAGGATTTATGATGTACCGTACGTTAATGAGCGGAAAGCTTCACAGAGCGAGAGTGACGGAAGCCAACTTAAACTATGTTGGCAGCGTGACAATAGATGAAGATCTACTGGATGCTGTCGGCATGATGGTAAATGAAAAAGTGCAAATTGTAAATAATAATAACGGAGCCCGGCTCGAAACATACATTATTCCCGGTGAAAGAGGGAGCGGCGTCATTTGTTTAAATGGCGCGGCCGCCCGCCTCGTTCAAGAAGGGGATATCGTAATCATCGTTTCATATGCGATGATGTCTGAGGAAGAAGCAAAGACGCACAAGCCAAAGGTTGCCGTTTTGAACGAAAAGAACGAAATCGAGCAAATGCTGGGTCAGGAGCCGGCCCGTACCATTCTGTAGCCCCCTTTGCCTTTAGGGGGCTTTCATGTCGTTTAGAAAGAAATTTCAGTGCCGGTAGCCTGTTTTTTCGGGACATCGCTCCCGAATCTTTCTAAAACGTGTTACACTTTTGTCGAACGTATCAAAATTGAGGTGTCCATTTAATGAACAATCAACGATATGTAGTTATTGATGTGGAAACGACAGGGAATTCGCCGAAAAAAGGCGATAAAATCATTCAAATTGCAGCGGTTGTGATTGAAAATGGACAAATTACCGAACGTTTCTCCAAATATATTAACCCAAATCAGCCTATTCCCGCTTTTATTGAGCAGCTGACGGGAATCACAAATGAAATGGTTGAACATGAAGAGCCGTTTTCGGCTATTGCCGAAGATATATATAGACTCCTCAATAACAGCTGTTTTATTGCCCATAATATCCACTTTGATCTCGGATTTGTCGAATATGAATTAAAGCGGGCCGGCTTCGGTGAACTTGAATGCGATGTTCTTGATACGGTAGAGCTGGCGAGAATCGTATTTCCCCGCTTTGACGGATACAAACTGACAGAGCTGAGCGAAGAGCTGAAGCTTGAGCATGAAAATCCGCACAGGGCAGATAGTGATGCAGAAGTGACCGCTTTCATTTTTTTACATATGATAGACAGGCTGAAGCAGCTCCCGCTTCCCGTTCTGAAAGCGATCAGACGTTTATCTTGGCATTTGATCAGCGACGCACAGGAACTTTTGGACAGTTTGATCATTGAAAAGGATAGCCGCACCGATCTTGAAGCAGGCTATATAAAGGTCGGTTCATTTGTGATTAAAGCGCCCGAGTCCATCCATGAAGAACCTGAGGAAGAGGGCCGCAGCGTCAAGAAAGACACGCTCATATGGGAAGAAGCCGGCGGCCTCTCTTCTTTGCAGAAGCATTTTGAAAACAGGGAAGGGCAAACAAAAATGATGAAAGAGGTGTGGACCGCTTTTGACAATCATGAGCATGCCCTAATCGAAGCTGCTACAGGAATCGGCAAAACGCTTGGATATTTAGTGCCTGCAGCCGTTCATGCCAAACAAACAGGAAAACCGGTCGTTATCAGCACATTTACGACATTGCTGCAGCAGCAGATCTTGAATCGGGATATTCCGCTTATGGTAAAGATCTTTCCGTTTCCGGTTAAGGCAGCCGTTTTAAAAGGCCGTTCCCATTATTTGTGCATTCGCAAATTTGAGCATATTTTACATGAGGATGATGATAATTACGATGCCGTCCTTGCTAAGGCGCAAATTCTCGTTTGGCTCACAGATACAGAAACAGGCGATTTGTCTGAAATCAATCTTCCTTCAGGCGGCAAGCGGCTTTGGGACAGAATAGCTTATGATCATCAGTCGTTTGCGCGAACCCATCCAATAAGGGAATTGTGTTTTTATGAACGGGCAAAAGAGAAGGCAAAACAGGCCGATATGATCATTACCAATCATGCCCTGCTTTTGACGGGTGAAGCCAGCCAAAGAGTTCACACAGTTGATGCGGATACATTTATCATCGATGAAGCCCATCACTTTGAACGGGTTGCGGGCGAACAATATGGAACGAGAGCCGACTACGTTTCCCTGCACAAAAAATTGATGCAGCTCGGCACCCTGAAACAGAAGGGGCTTTTAAAAAGAGCGGAGCGTCTGTTTCGTTCTGCCGGCATCTCTGCCGACTCTTTTTTTCAAATGGATGAGCGGCTCAGCCTTCTTTTTGAAGAAAGCGATATGTTCTTTACAGCTGTCCATTCTTTTGTGAAACGGAGGAAACCAAAAAACGATCTAAATCGTCTGTTATATAAGGTCGGTCCTGAAAATGAAAACAGAGCGTGGAACCGGCTTGTGGAAGGGGCCAGAAGGCTGTGCTCCATGCTGTTTGATATGCATGAGCTGTTTGTCGAGCAAATGGAGAATCTCGACGAAAAAAGCATGTCTTTTACAAGCCGCCAGGCGTTTCTTTTAGAAGAATATCAGTCCTGCATGAACCATCTAAAAAAGTACGGCGAAAAGCTCGGCCGTTTGTTTTTCGAACATGTAAAGGATGAGGTCGTCTGGATTGAAATCGATGCCAAAGGGGCAAAAAATGCCGCCTCGGTTTATGCTCAGCCGCTTGATGCAGGAGAAATGCTGGCTGACCGGTTTTTCACCGAGAAAAAAAGCGTTGTGATGACATCGGCAACCCTTGTGGTTGAAAATTCATTCAGCTATATGATCAAAAAGCTCGGCTTAAGCGACTTCTATCCGAGGACCTTGCAGATTGAATCGCCTTTTTCTTATGATAAGCGTATGAAAATCATGATTCCTAAAGACATCAGTCCGATTAAAAACGATCAGTCTGAAGATTATATTCATGATGTTGCCCTGTATATTAAGTTGCTCGCCAAACAGCAGAATGCTAAAGCGCTCGTTTTGTTTACGTCTCATGACATGCTGCGCGCCGTATATCACGCATTGAAAAATGAGGCTGATTTTCCTTGTCAGCTGCTGGCTCAGGGTGTTTCAGGAGGAAGTCCCGCCAAGGTCATGAAATTGTTTAAATCATATCAGCATGCTGTCCTTCTCGGAACAAATCATTTTTGGGAAGGTGTTGACTTTCCCGGTGATGAGCTGACAACGCTGGTGATTGCAAGGCTCCCTTTCAGGCCGCCCGACCATCCGGTTGAATCAGCCAAGTGTGAAAGGGCGAAGAGAAGGGGAGAAAGCCCGTTTCAAGCGGTTTCTCTTCCTGAAGCTGTTTTGGCTTTTAGACAGGGCATCGGCAGGCTGCTGCGTTCTGAGGAAGACAGCGGGACAGTCGTCATCCTTGACCGCCGGATTCGAACCTCTTCCTATGGCAGGGTATTTATGAAGGCGCTCCCCCCGGCTCCTGTCGAAGAACCGACATTCCTTGAGATGGAAGCCTATATTTCCGGACTGAATGTTAAAAAGCCGCATTAAGCGGCTCTTGGAATGGTGTGGATTAAGGTTTTATTTTTTGGCTGTCTATTTAAACGGTTTTTCCCGTTGTAACAACTAGTATGGCTTTTGGCAGACAGAGTATGAATGACAATTATTGTTTCGTGCGGAGGTATTTGAAAATGGATAATAAAATCGAAATTCTTTCTACAGTAAGTGTGCAGCATTCAGAAGATCTTTACAAAATCGTCGATCTGTTAAACCGGACGCTCAAACGCGATGATTTAATGTTTGGGCTCGCTCTTGATGAAGAAGATCAAAAACAGGCAATTTTTACGATTTATCGTACATAGGAGCAAAAAATGGGCAAAAAAACATTAATTTTCACACTGATATTTGGTATTATTTTTGTAACAGCCATTCTTGCGGGGGCGAATGTCTACCAGACAGCAATGAATCAAAAAGAGAGCGGCCACAAGCAGGCTGCTGAAACTGCAAAGAAGGAAGCTGACTTAAAAGAGGTTGACAGCGTGGAAACGTTTGTCGGCAAAGAAAAACAGTACATTGTGGCGGGGAAAAACCAAAAAGGTGAAAAAATGTACGTTTGGGTGCCGGCTGACAACAAGCAGAAAACGATTTTTAAAAAGGCGGCGGACGGCATCACAAGCCGGCAGGCTGCGAGAGCGGTGCAGGATGAAGGCCTTATGTCAACACTTAAAGAGGTGCACTTGGCAAGGGAAGGCAATGTACTATTGTGGGAAGTTACATACTTAAATCAAGATGAACAATACAGTTTAAGTTATGTCGACTTTATAAATGGAAAAATTCACAAAAATATTACGCCTTAAGATGAAACAGGGGGAAATCAAGTTGAATCTAGCTAAAAGAGTATCAGCGTTAACACCGTCTGCAACATTGGCAATCACTGCAAAAGCAAAGGAATTAAAAGCGGCAGGGCATGATGTAATCGGCCTCGGCGCAGGAGAACCGGATTTTAATACGCCTGAGCACATCATCGAGGCGGCTGTCCGTTCCATGAATGAAGGACACACAAAATACACGCCGTCCGGCGGTCTTGCTGCGCTTAAAGAAAGTATCAGCGAAAAGTTCAAGCTTGATCAGGGAATTGAATACAGCCAGTCGGAGATTATTGTATGTACAGGTGCAAAGCATGCTCTTTACACTCTTTTTCAAGTGCTGTTGGATGAAGAAGACGAAGTGATCATTCCGACCCCATATTGGGTAAGCTATCCTGAACAGGTTAAGCTTGCCGGAGGAAAGCCGGTATTTGTGGAAGGGCTTGAAGAAAACAGCTTCAAGATTTCTCCGGAGCAGCTGGAAAAGGCCGTGACGGAAAAAACAAAAGCGGTCATCATCAATTCCCCAAGCAATCCGACAGGTATGATGTATACCGAAGCCGAGCTTAAAGCCCTTGGGGAAGTATGTCTTCGCCGCAATATTCTCATCGTTTCCGATGAAATTTATGAAAAGCTGATTTATGGAGGCAGAAAACATGTGTCGATTGCACAGCTTTCTCCTGAGCTTAAAAATCAGACGATCATCATTAATGGTGTGTCAAAATCACACAGCATGACCGGATGGAGAATCGGGTATGCCGCAGGAAACGAAACCGTGATCAAGGCGATGACAAACCTTGCCAGCCACAGCACATCTAATCCGACATCTGTCGCTCAATACGGAGCCATTGCCGCATATAACGGACCGTCCGAGCCTGTTGAAGAAATGAGAAAGGCTTTTGAAGATCGGCTCAACAAAGTGTATGAGCTGCTTGTCGATATTCCGGGATTAACATGTTTGAAACCTGAAGGTGCCTTCTATTTATTCCCGAATGCGAAAAAAGCGGCGGCAAACTGCGGTTTTAGAAGTGTTGATGAATTCGCAGAGGCGCTTTTGGAAGAAGAGAAAGTTGCGATTGTTCCGGGATCAGGGTTCGGCGCACCGGACAATATTCGTCTCTCATATGCCACGTCGTTGTCACTTTTAGAAGAAGCGGTGAAACGAATCCGCCGCTTTGTGGTCAGCCGCAGCAGCTGAGATAAAAAAGCGTCCACTCATCCGGACGCTTTTTTGATGACAGATAGCGCGCTTTGGGAACTGCATTGACCTTATCCGATGAAAAAAGGTATAATATACGTTATGGATGTCAGAGAGAAAAGGGGCATGCCCCTTTTCTTTCGTGTTTTGGAGGGAAACAACAGTGAAAACAACAATAAACCAAGTGTACAAGCATGTTGGTAAAGAAGTGACAATCGGTGCTTGGATCGCAAACAAACGTTCAAGCGGTAAAATCGCATTTTTACAGCTTCGGGACGGAACCGGCTTTATTCAAGGGGTTGTCGTCAAAGCGGAAGTGGATGAAGAAATCTTTCAAACCGCTAAATCGGTCACACAGGAAACATCTTTATATGTAAAAGGCATTGTCAAAGAAGATGAGCGTTCACCGCTTGGCTACGAGCTTGCCGTGACTTCGCTTGAAGTCATCCACGAAGCGACTGATTATCCGATCACACCGAAAGAGCACGGAACTGAGTTTTTAATGGATCATAGACACCTTTGGCTCAGATCAAAGCGGCAGCATGCGACAATGAAAATACGCAACGAAATCATTCGGGCTACATACGAATTTTTCAATAAGGAAGGCTTTGTCAAAGTCGATCCTCCGATTTTGACCGGCAGTGCTCCTGAAGGAACGACAGAGCTTTTTGCGACAAAGTATTTTGATGAAGACGCGTATCTGTCGCAAAGCGGACAGCTCTATATGGAAGCCGCCGCGATGGCTCTAGGAAAAGTCTTTTCATTCGGACCGACTTTCAGAGCTGAAAAATCAAAAACGAAGCGCCATCTGATTGAATTTTGGATGATTGAGCCGGAAATGGCGTTTGTCGAATTCAATGAAAACCTTGAAGTACAGGAAAATTACGTCTCATTTATCATTCAAAGCGTACTTGAAAACTGCAAAATCGAGCTGAATACGCTTGGAAGAGATACTTCCAAACTTGAACAGATCAAAGCGCCGTTCCCGCGGATTACTTATGATGAAGCGATTCAGTTCTTAAAAGAAAAAGGCTTTGATGACATTGAATGGGGAGATGATTTTGGGGCGCCTCATGAGACGGCGATTGCCGAAAGCTATGACAAGCCTGTGTTCATCACACATTATCCGACATCTTTAAAGCCGTTTTATATGCAGCCTGCGCCAGACAGGGAAGACGTTGTCCTATGCGCCGATTTAATTGCGCCGGAAGGCTATGGTGAAGTTATCGGCGGATCAGAACGCATCCATGACCTTGAGCTTCTTGAAGCGCGCCTGAAAGAGCACGGTTTGGAATCAGACGCATATCAATGGTACGCTGAGCTGAGACAATACGGATCAGTTCCGCATTCCGGCTTCGGCCTCGGTTTGGAGCGGACTGTGGCCTGGATCAGCGGTGCGCCGCATGTACGGGAAACGATTCCGTTCCCAAGACTCTTAAATCGTTTATATCCTTAAAAAAAAGTCTCCTGCTTTTAACAGGAGACTTTTTCACAGTCATCCATGATATACTGAAAGGTAAGAGGTGTATCGAATGAAAAAACAGCAATTTATTAAGTTGCAGGAAATGGGATCTGTCAGTGTTCCAAATCTGCTCTTCGTGAATTATCGGGAGCTTGGCCTTAATGAGACAGAGTTCATGCTGCTGTTAAACATTAAAATGCATGTGGAAAGAGGCTCTTTTTTTCCAACGCCCGAAGAATTGAGCAAAACGATGTCGATTGCGACTGAACAGTGTATGCATATGCTGAGAATGTTCATACAAAAAGGCTTTATCTATATAGAAGAATGCGAAGACCAGCACGGCATCAAGTTTGAAAAATATTCGCTCGAGCCTCTTTGGGGCAAGCTGTTTGAATATCTTGAAATGGCCGAGAAAAAAAAGCAGGATGAACGGCATGAAGGCGAACAAAAAAGTCTTTATACGATTTTTGAAGAAGAGTTTGCGAGACCTTTGTCTCCGTTGGAATGCGAGACGCTCAGCATCTGGCTTGACCAGGATCACCACGATGTCCAGATGATCAAGCAGGCATTAAAAGAGGCTGTCATGTCAGGAAAATTGAATTTTCGCTACATTGACCGCATTCTTTTCGAATGGAAGAAAAACGGAATTACAACAATTGAACAAGCCGCGAGCTACAGCCAAAAATTCAGACAGAAGTCGCCCCGGCAAAGCGAGCAAAAGGAGTATACAAGACAGGTTCCTTTTTACAATTGGCTTGAACATTAAAGTGAAAAGGTGAAGAAATGTTAACGAAAAAGCAGATCGAGTTTTGTTTAGAAACAATTGGTGAGATGTTTCCGAATGCAGAATGCGAACTGGTTCATGACAATCCGTTTGAACTGGTCATCGCTGTCGCTTTATCCGCGCAATGTACAGATGTCTTGGTGAACAAAGTAACGAAAACGCTCTTCCAAAAATATAAAAAGCCTGAAGATTATCTCGCTGTCCCGCTGGAAGAGCTTCAGCAGGATATTAGATCGATCGGCTTATACCGCAATAAAGCGAAAAACATTCAAAAGCTCTGTAAAATGCTGATTGAAGAATATGGGGGAGAAGTGCCGCGGGACAGAGATGAGCTGGTGAAGCTTCCCGGCGTAGGGAGAAAGACCGCCAATGTCGTTGTTTCGGTTGCCTTTGGCGTGCCGGCCATAGCCGTGGACACCCATGTGGAGCGTGTCTCCAAAAGGCTCGGTTTTTGCCGCTGGAAGGATTCAGTTACGGAAGTTGAAAAAACATTAATGAAAAAAATCCCTGAATCCGAATGGTCTGTAACCCACCATCGGCTCATTTTTTTCGGACGGTACCACTGCAAGGCGCAAAGGCCGCAATGTGAAGAATGTCCTCTGTTTTCTTTGTGCAGGGAAGGGCAAAAACGATATAAAAAAGGGCTGGTGAAGCTGCCGTGACAAGCGTTTCACTTTTAGATGCATTTGAAAAAACATTGAGGGAGCGAAAGCCGGAAAGCGATGATCGGCTTGCCGTTCTGTCAGAAAATCCGCTTTACTTTGATTTTGCCGGAAAAGTGGGGGCCCTTAAACCATGGGAGCAAGAACTGGAATGGGTGCCGCTCCTTTTTCAAATATGGGAGAATACGAAAGAAAGGCTCCTACCCGTATTTCAAACGAGGAAGTCAAGATGCAGCGAAGAAGAGATGCTAAGCGGGGTATGCTGTTTAATCGCAAGCTTCCACTGGACGATGGGGGAGCCGGTCGAAACGTTGAATTGGGAGAGACTCACTCAAAAAAGTTTTCCCGTAAAGCCGATTAATTGGATGGAGCGCCTCGAATTCATCCTGTTAAAGCCGACCCAATACCATTGTTTTATACAGCTTGATGAATTATTTACGGAGATGAAAAAACAGTTTTATAAATATACTGCGATGAAGCAAAAAAAAGCCACTCACTGACTGTGAGTGGCTTTTTGGATTTAATCTGAAGTGCTGCCTGTTTGGCCGCCGGAATCTGTTGGTTGATCATCTGTGTTATCTTTGTTGTCCTTATCTTTATCTTTATTTTTGTTTTGATCATCGGTATCATCTTCATCTCGGCCCTTGTTATTGTTGCCTGGATTTTGATTGTTCTGATCTGTATTGTCTGGGTTTTGATCACCCGGCTGATTTTGATTGCCGTTATTTTGTTTGTCTTTATCCTTGTCTTCATCAGCCTTCTGCTTCTCATCATCCTTGTTTTTCTCGTCATCATCGGTTTTTGACTCATCATCAGGCGCGTTGACTTGAAGCGTGACAGAAGCAGGATCACTTTCACTGTCTTCGGTAACGGCTGTTACTTGGAATTTGTAGACAGATCCTTCTTTCGCATTCGGAATGACCGCTTCTTTGGCGCTGCTGTTTTGAACCTCGCTGTATTCTCCGCCGTCAACAGACTGTTTGACTTTAAATGAGACGGCATCGTCATCTTCTCCTGAGTATGACCATTTCAGCTTGATGCTTTTTGAAGCTTCATCGTATTCTGCACTCAGCCCGGAAGGCTTAGCTGCATCTTTTTCTTCATATTTTTTCGAAACGGTCGTCGGCTGTGTGCCTTTTACAAAGTACTCAGTGACCTTTTTATCGCTAGGCGTATTGCTGCTGGCGAGTACAG
Source organism: Bacillus swezeyi (assembly GCF_001969815.1). Taxonomy (GTDB): domain Bacteria; phylum Bacillota; class Bacilli; order Bacillales; family Bacillaceae; genus Bacillus; species Bacillus swezeyi. The sequence goes on from NZ_MRBK01000003.1 coordinate 202,313, forward strand.
GCGGGTTCGACCCTTTTAGAACGGTCGCTTCGACGACGCTGTCCGGCTTCTCAAATGAGCCGCTGCCGTCGTCAACATTGGCGATCAGCTTTTTAAACATGAGCTTGGCGATTTGCTGTTCGCTCGTATTGAGCGAATTGTAGCCTTTCTTACCGGTCCAGACGGCTGCCGTATATTGCGGCGTATAGCCGACAAACCACGAATCCCTCGCGCCGTTTGGGTTTAAGCCATGCTCTTTGACGATAGATTCAGGGAAGTTCGTTGTACCGGTTTTCCCCGCCACTGTGACGCCTGAGACTTGGGCGGCTGTTCCAGTTCCCGACTGAACGGCCGTTTTCAGCATATCCGTCATCATAAATGCGGTGTAATCGCTCATTGCAGCTTTTGATTCAGGTGTTAGATCGAGCTTTGTGCCGTCATTGAATTCCACCGCTGTGACGGTATGCGGTTCATTATAGTAGCCATTATTTCCGAAGGCGCTGTATGCACCGGCCATTTGTATAGGTGATACGCCTTTCTTGAAACCGCCGATCGCATATGATTCAACCAATTCATCTGAATCAATCTTGAGGCCGAGATTGTTTGCAAACTTGCCGACGTTATCTTTTCCGGCTGCCTGGAACGCTTTTAAAGCCGGGATGTTTCTTGAATCGGCAAGCGCCTGTCTCATCGACATCCAGCCTTTGTAGCCGCGGTCATAGTTATGAATCGGCGTACCCGTTGAATACGTATATGCTTCATCTTTAATCTGCTCAAACGTTGACCATTTTTCATTTTCAATGACAGGGCCGTAGTCGAGGACCGGTTTAATCGTTGAACCCGGCTGACGTTCTATTTCAGTCGCGTAATTGTAGCCGCCTGGCGTCATATTGCCGCCCAGCGCTCGGACTTCACCGGTTTTTGTATCAAGCAGTGTTAAGCCGGCCATCATTTTATCGCTGAGCTGAACGGTATCACCGTCCATCAGTTCATTTAAATAGTCCTGTGCGTCTGTATCAAGCGTCGTATATATTTTTAGTCCATCTGTATTAGGATTGACATTTGCTTTTGATTCGACTTCATCGATGACCTCTTCGACAAATGCGTTGTACTTGTTGGAAGTTGTTTTAGCGTACTCCTTAGCAGACACAAGGCCTTTTTTGACCGATACTTTTTTCGCTTTGCTGTAATCTGCGTCAGATATAAACCCGTGTTTATTCATCAGGCTTAGGACTACATTACGCCTTTTCTCAGCTTTTTCCGGATGTTTAATCGGGTTATAGTTGTTCGGGCTTTGCGGCATGCCGGCTAGTGTTGCGGCCTGCTCAATCGTCAAGTCGTTAAGATCTTTGACCCCGTAGAACTGTTCCGCGGCTTTACCGACGCCGTAGGCCTGCGGTGAGAAGTAAATCCGGTTTAAATACATTTCAAGAATTTCGTCTTTTGAATATTTTCTTTCAAGCTGGAATGAAAGCCATACTTCCTGGACTTTTCGTTTCACTGTTTTTTCATGTGACAGAAGGGAGTTTTTAACGACCTGCTGTGTGATCGTACTTCCGCCCTCAGAGCCGAATCCGCCTTCAAAGTTGGCTAAAAGCGCTCCTCCGATCCGGATTGGATCCACTCCGTGGTGATCGTAGAAACGGGCATCTTCGGTCGCGAGAAATGCGTTTTTCACGGAATCGGGTATGTCTTTAATCGACACGTATGTCCGTTTTTCCGAACCGATTTCCGCTATTTCTTTTCCGTTTTTATCATAAATGGTGGAAGAGTACGGCGTTTTCAGTTTTGCTTCGTCAAGGGACGGTGCGTCAGCAACCATGACTGCAAAAGTGACGCCTCCGGCGATCAAGCCGATGACACCGACGATTAAAATGGATAAAAGAATTTTCTTAAAGAGTCCTGCTTTCTTTTTTTTCTTTGGTTTAGTATGAGTATTAGACCTGCTTTTGCCCTGCTGGGCTCTTCGCCGTTCCTGGCGGCTGTTAAATTGATCTGACATAACATCTCAACCTTTCGTAGTTAAACCTTTCCCGCTCACATGACTTTAAAATCATAATTTATGATGGCGAAAAATACAACTGGTCAATAACTTTAATATAATCAATTCTTGGCGAGTATCCAAGCGAAATGGGGTGAGCGGCTTCCTGCAGTTCATCTTTTCGAATCGATTTTCTGCCGTTTTTCTGCTTGCGCTCCCAGAAATAAAATAATTTTTCTGCTTCCAAAATATAAATTTCGTCAAATGCGGATATAATAACAAAACAAATACCGTCTTGAGCTACGACCTGCTTCATGTGTTCGATCTGGTGATCGTGAAAATTCTGCAGGGGGAAAGATGTTCGGTTCTTCGTTTCTTTTGCTTCAAAATCGATGTAGCGCCCTTTATAAATCCCATTATAATCAGTAGTTGACGACTGCTTGAAATATGCTTCTTTTATGACCGCGGCGCTTCGTTTCGGGTAATCGACCTGTACAATCTGAACAGGTGTCGGTTTTTTATGAATCACCGCAATCGAATGAGACAGATAATACATATTCGTTTCATTTAGATCGTCTTCGAGGGTCATCCCGCGATTGCTATATGACGACGGCTTCTTATTTAAGGATGAGGCAGCTTGTTTCGGCTGATAGGTTTTGCCGTTCGGATATCGAATCACTTTCTTCATCCTCCTTTTAGAGAAATCTGGATACAAACGGAAGTGTTTAATTTGCGCAACACAATGTCCGGAGCAGAACTGACGCGCCGCATACAAGAGCAAACCGGAAAACTGAATAAAGATAATATTTCCCGGACAAATGCATACAAAAGCTACTTTGACCGCCACCCGGAGATCAAGTGGTCGCTTTTGGCTTCATTTGTTTCCCGCAATGCCGGCTGGTCGATGACTGATTTAAAAGGGCGCCTCTTTCAGCTCGGTCTTACGGATGTTCAGCAGAATTGGCTGTTTATCATGTATGAAAGAGCGAACTGGCTGATTTTTTCTGATGCATACCCGCAGCTCCTTTTATATCAGTGGTCCAAACTGCTCGGACGGCCTCTTTTCCATTTGCTTCCCGCTTTTGGCGTTTCTTCGTTTATGAAAACGGAGTGGGAGCGATTTTGGCATGAGCACGATCAAAAAAGGCTCATGTATGCTCTCATTATAAATGAACAAAACACTATCCAAACTCCTATTATACAAAATCCTCTGTTCAAAAAGAATGTTTTTCGCACGATTCCTTTTCAGGTCTGTGAATGGCTTCATTTCAACACGGTGATTTTCCCGACGGTTGAAGGCGTTTTTTACGGCGTGTCTGTTAAACGGTTTTCAAGTTTAAAAGAAAGGATCAAACTTGGCAAGCAATTAAGCCAGCTGCTGTTCAGGCCTGAGCTTTTTCCGGCTTTCTTCCATTTTACATCCTGTGTGCCGCATACCGGGTCGCGTTTTGATATGGAGCGCTGGGCTGGGGTTAACACCAGGTCCTCGCCATTTTTAAGAACCTGCTACCCCGTCATCACCCATTCATTAGACGGATCAAAATGCGATTGGTTTCGCGGGGGAAGCAGGGAGGGGATGTTTCGAGATGAAAAGCTGCCGAAAACCATCGAATTAACGGAATGGTATTTTCAAAAAAGAAGGCAGCTCCAAGCTGTTTTTTCGCTGGAACATTGGCTGAAAAAGAGATAGGAAAGAAAAAAAGCAAGGAATTTCCTTGCTTTTTAAGTGGACGGCCGGTTTGGTCCGCCTAATTTTTTATCCAATGTATCTGTCTGTTTCGTATCTGGTTTGGTTTTTGCAGGGGATTTCTTTTTGTTGTTTTCCACAGCAGGCACCTCCTTACCTTTATAGATTTCGCAGAAAAAGTGCCGTTCATACCATTTTTCGCGGAGCCGTTTTGTCGAAACGGAAGCGTCCTGAGGGAAATTGAATTTCTTTGGCGGTTTCCTTCTAGTTTTGTCAACTGTGAAGGAGAGGCGGCAGGAGAGGGAGAATGCATAGATGGCCATAAAAAAGGAGGGAAGCAAATGAGCGAATTTGCAAGCAAAGACTCGGTCCTTCAAATGCTTTTGGAAACGGAAACAGAACTCGCTTCTGCGGAAACAGCGCTGACCAAAGCCGTAAACAGACTAAAACATGAAAAAAGCACCGCCTGGAACGAACGGCTTGACCTTATCGAAAAAGAACTGACAGAGCTCTCATCCTGCTTAAACAGCACGCTGATGGGAGTAGAGCCTCATGGAGAGTCCGCTTAAATGAATTCGTTGTGTTGAACCTTTTCCTTTGGTACGATAGCCTTCGAGGTGAACATGTTGGATATACAATCTTTTCTTGCAAAGACACAGGAATTAATCGCCCTGACAAAAGAAGCGGAGGAACGCTATAAAAAGGGCAGGGAGGAAGGCGGGGAACACGATTTTTTCAACGTTGTCAAACCTTCTGTCGAGCGGTGCGAACAGGCAGTGAAAAGCTGGCTGCGGGAAAGCTTTTCATATATAAAGGAATACCGTCCAAAATACATGTATGAAGAACAGCTGAATTCGGTTGAAGAAAATCTGAATGAGATCGTTTTGCAGTCGTATTTCTGCAAAATACACAAAAAGCGCTTTAAAGATCTTGCTGAATCTGTGCTTTATACACTGAAAAACATTGAAGACGATATATTAAAAGGAGACCGGGCATAATCACCAGTCTCCTTTTCTAAATCTTTATTCAGCTGGCGTCTGAATTCATGTCATAAGCAGGGTGCTGTGCTCCATTCGCTTCAAGAACTTTCATACTCGTGCGAAATTCGTTTAATGTCAGATGTCCCTGGATATACAAAAACTTGGCAAAATCCATCAGCTTATTCATACAGTCTGTCTCGTACTGCTTCATCTCGGCAAAACAATTTCTTAAGTATGATACGTTCATATGGTGCATCCCCTCTCGTTCTTATTAATAATATAGTACCATAACAATTCGACTTTTTTCTGTTTTTCAAAAATTAAAACTTTCGACACTTTTTGACAGAATTGTGACATTCGCTTTGGAACGGGAAATGCTGTCGTGTCATACACTTATAAAAAAGGGGCTCTAGAAGGAGAGATGAATGATGGAAGAGAGGAGAGCCGCCAGATATCCCTATTTAGGCCCGCAGGCGTCCTATCCTGCATATCCGGAGTTCCAGATGAACCAGCCTGTTCAGCACTACTACAGCCAGGAACAGGCGCCTGTCCAGCGTCCGCCGGCTTATCAGCAGCCGTTTGAGCAAAATGTGGATCCGTTCTCAGCTTACCAGCAACCTGTCCATCAGCCTGTTCAGCAGCACATGCAGCCGTTTCATCCATTTCCTTACCCGAACCCATATCCTTCACCACGGCCAAACCTCCATCAGCCTGCCCAATTTCAGAGCTTTCTGTCGCAATTTAAGAAAAAGAACGGCCAGCTTGATTTTAGTAAAATGATGGATACGGCAGGCCAAATGATGAGTACGGTCAATCAGGTGGGATCGCTGGCAAAAGGCTTTATCGGATTCTTTAAGTGAAAAAAAGCATGGATGAAGATCATTCATGCTCAGATTGTTGACAAAA
>NZ_MRBK01000030.1 GCF_001969815.1 Bacillus swezeyi
ATCTACTTGTATACGCTTACATTATTGATATATAAGGAAAATCAAAAATAAAAACAATTTAAAATATTTTCTTTAATCTATAAACGATACACAATTAAATCAGTGTTTCATACAACTTTGTCATATTTTATCACACAAAAAAAGAAACCTTATGTTTTATCTAGTAAGGTTTTTGCCATCTAACATGTACAGACTCCATTTATCCAGAATGTAATAAAATGTTAAAAATATCAAGAAATGAGTGATATCATGACAGCCACAATTGCAATTGAACCGTATGATTTGAGTACGGGGCTATATTCAATCCGCCAATATCCAGGATTTTTTCCGGGATATTTCGTATCCCAGCAGCCATATGTGTACAATCCCACCCTGCATCCGGGCCATATTACCATGCACTACCCGTACGGTTTTGTGTTGCCTGGGCCCATTCTCGGGGGCTTCGGCATTGGGCACGGATTCTCCCGATCGTTTGCCGGGCACAGAATGTAAGAGGGAGAGCCGAACACTCTCCCCCTTTCCTCATGCTCAGTATTAAACAACCCCTTGAGCGATCATGGCATCCGCCACTTTCATAAATCCTGCGATATTGCAGCCGTCGGTCAAATAGCCGGCTCTGCCGTATTCAGAAGCGGCTTTCACACTTTTTCTGTAAATATCGGTCATAATTCCGCGCAGCCTGGCATCCGTTTCTTCCGCCGTCCAGCGCAGCCGAGTGCTGTTTTGAGCCATTTCCAGCGCGGAAACGGCGACACCGCCGGCATTTGCGGCTTTAGCCGGCCCGAACAGAATACCCGAATCCAAAAACTGCCGGGCGGCCTCCTGTGAACACGGCATATTCGCTCCTTCTCCGATCGCTTTGACACCGTTCTCGATCAGAACTTGCGCCGCTTTTTCATCCATTTCATTTTGCGTCGCACACGGAAGCGCGATATCACACGGGACAGACCAGATCCCTAAGCAGCCTGTAAAATAGCGTGCTTCAGGATGCTCATCTACATATTCACTGATTCTTTTGTTTCCAAATTCTTTTAACCGTTTCACCGTGTCAAGATGTATACCGTTTTTGTCATATATATACCCGTCTGAATCGCTGCAGGCTACGACTTTAGCGCCGAATTGCGCTGCTTTTTCCATGGCATAGAGCGCCACATTGCCTGATCCGGAGACGACAACGGTGCTGCCTTTAAAGCTCAGCCCTTGATCTTTCATCATTTCTTCAACGAAGTAAACAAGCCCATAGCCAGTAGCTTCTTTTCGTGTGAAACTGCCGCCGTATTCCAGGCCTTTCCCCGTTAAAACACCGGCATCATATCGTCCGCGGATTTTTTTATACTGCCCGAACATATACCCGATTTCCCTGGCGCCGACTCCAATATCCCCCGCGGGAATATCAGTGTCGGGTCCCATATATTTACACAGTTCATTCATGAAGCTCTGCGTAAAGCTCATGATCTCTCTGTCTGATTTTCCTTTCGGGTCAAAGTCTGCTCCTCCTTTTCCGCCGCCGATCGGCTGTCCGGTGAGAGAATTTTTAAAGATCTGCTCAAAGCCTAAAAACTTAATGATGCTGGCATTCACGGAAGGATGAAAGCGTATGCCCCCTTTATAAGGACCGATTGCACTGTTGAACTGGACGCGGAATCCCCGGTTAACCTGGACATTGCCCTGGTCATCAACCCATGGAACTTTGAATACAATCATTCTCTCCGGCTCCGCGATTCTTTCAAGAATCCGATGCTCGATATACTTCGGGTGCCTGGCCAGAACAGGGACGAGCGAATCAAATATTTCTTTTACAGCCTGAAGAAATTCGCTTTCATGACGATTACGCTTCCGAACCGTTTCATACGCTTTTGTCACATAATCTCTTGCCGATTGGATATCCGTTTCTTCGACTCTTTCTAAAATTTGCACCTTTCTTCAGCTCCCTTTTAAGATGAATGAAAACTACATCTTGGCAGATTACCTATCATGGTAAATTTTACAACCATCAAGATACTCCTTCAATCTGGAAAACAGATGAAACCATTGCTGATATGAGATGTTTGTCAGAAAGCGAAAATTAGCGGGCACTTAGACAGGGAGATACATGCCGAAAGCTGAGGCGGAACGGCCTAGAAGATCTAAAAAAACATTTGATTCACACTGTTTTTCCGCAAACAAAAAAAGCCTTTTTTCTTCATCTTCTGCATGTTTGTCAGGTTTTTGGCAAGCGGTATAAATGAGTTTTCATCCCGATTTTAACCCGCAAAAAAATGAATATTTCAGCTTATAAAATGAAAACACATAGCACCCGTGATTTCAGGGCAACACTATAGCTAAAAACGGGGTGTTCTTATGGATCAGAGAAAAGATGCTGAAGATATGTCAAACGTTGAAACACAAAGGAATTTCTTAACAGCTGAGGAATTTCCGGAAGGAGCTTATGGAGCAGCGGCAGACAAAGATGAGCCTGTTGAAAACAAAAGCACTCCATGGCGGGAAGGTCAGCAATACTACAGCAATTTCACATATGAATTCCGGAATTTGCATCAAGGGTTGCCAAGACAATACCCAGGGGCGCATCCGACCCATGATAAAGAGGACAAAAACGAGGAATGACCGCCGATAATTATGAAAAAGAGCCGGGAAAAGCCGGCTCTTTTTTCAGCCTTTTAAATTATTGAAGCGGCTGTTGGAATTGCTGATTTTGGTTTTGCTGCTGCTGGCCTTGCTGAGCCTGTTGGCCTTGTTGGGCTTGTTGACCTTGTTGACCTTGCTGATTAAATGATTGTTGAGCCTGCTGAAGCGCTTGGCTCATTTGGTTCATCGCTTGGTTTGTTTGAATGCCTTGAAGAGCCTGATTAAGCTGTTGGACGGCTTGCTGAATGCTTTGCTGAATTTGCTGATCTGTCTGCTGCATCTGCTGTTGGGATTGAGAACTGAATTGCTGAATTTGCTGCTTTAATTGATTGATTCCCTGAGTCAATTGAGATTTCTGCTGGCCGCTTTGACCTTGCTGCTGAGAAGATCCTAATTGTGAAACAGTTTGCTCCAGCTGGGTAAGCTGCTGCTGTATGTTTCCGAATTCTTGAGCAAGTTCGGTATCTGTAATGTTGACTCCAAGCAGCTGCTCATGCTTTTGTTTTTGTTGTTGTTGTTGTTGTTGTTGTTTTTGCTTTTGCTGCTGATTTTGCTGTTGTTTTGTCATAAAACATCCTCCTTAAAATTGATCACACCCCTTATCATTTTCATTCTTTTTAAAAAGATGAAAGGGAATTTTTAGGAGAAGGTAAATCCCAAACCTTTACTTGAAGATCACCTCAACTATCCCTGTTTATAAGGAGGACATTAAGGGCTCGTTCCTCATTTTCAATTGGTCTTTCTGGTTTTTTTAAATACCAATTAAAAGGATTATCCATAAAAGAGCATTCCCAATGGAATGAACAGCAAATGAAGCCCATGTCAAATTGGTATATTGAGCATGAATGGTGCAATCGCCATAATCGGAGCATACCAATTACATGCCGATCCAAACTCAGAACAACCCAATTATGATTCAAGCAAAATGTCCAAACATCGCTTCTTGTATTGGCAAGGTTTTAGCCTTTCACTAAAACATCGCATGAATTGGTACAAAGGCAATTCATAATTTTCAGTGACCTATTATTGAAGCACAAAAAATTCTTTTCGTGGTATAGAAAGCTTTTTTAGTGGGTTTAATGGTCCAGGCAAATATTTCGGCGATGAAAACATTTATAACTTGCCAATATTCTCCCTATCGGATCAAGTGCAATCCACAACCAAAAGAATAAAGAAAAAGTCAAGACACCGTAACCGGTCATGCAAATCATTAAGCATGCAGACATATGGCAAGTTGTCATAACACCTGTACAGATAAAAAATTTGCATAACGAATTAACACCTCTAGCCCTTTAACTCTAACATCATGTTTCGAAAACCAATTCAATTCATTTATCAAAAAAACAAAACATGATGAAGCTGACTAAAAAAATCAGCCGCACATTTGACAGTTATTTGAGAGAAAAACAGCGCTTGGTGAAAATCCGCTCCCAGTTCACTCCCAAAATGCACTTTTAAACCATAAACAAAGGTTCTAAACAAACAAAAAATCCCCAAACCCTTGAATTATCAATAGGTTTGGGGATTTTTTGATGTGACGTCCCAGGAGAGATTCGAACTCCCGACCGACGGCTTAGAAGGCCGTTGCTCTATCCTGCTGAGCTACTGGGACATAATGTTGTTTTGTTTGCTTTAACTATCAGCGACAAGATTTATTATATTCGTATTAGGTCGCAAAGTCAACAACTTTTTAGAATTTTTTTCATCACGAGGAAGAAAAAAATTCTTCCTCATGAATCTGATGGCAATTGATAATGATTTGCCAAACTTTCGATCTCACGTCCGTCTGTATCGTAAAAACGGACAGACGTATTGTCTGTATCAATGCTTAGTATAGCATAAGTTTTGTCTCTCCGCACCCGCGGAAGGCGGATGCTGCCGGGGTTGATCAGCAGTTTCCCGTCCATCAGCTCGCTTCCCGCGATGTGGGAGTGGCCGAAGCAGATGATATCGGCTTCAAGCTCGGCCGCCCTGTAATAAACGTTTAACAGCGACTGTTTGATACCATATAAATGTCCGTGTGTAAAAAAGAGCTTTCTTGATCCGACCGGAACGACGATTTCATCTTTAAAATCTCCGTAAAAGTCGCAGTTTCCTTTTACCGTTAAGTAAGAGGCAAGCGCCGGGTGAGAAGGGTCAAGTTCGGAATCTCCGCAGTGGATGCTGAGATCCACATCCTTCTCATGCCGTTCTGCGATTGTTTGCAGCTCATGTTCAAGGCCGTGGCTGTCGCTGACGATCAGCACCTTCATTCCGGCTCCTCCTCTCTTATTCATCCAATAAAGCGGACAGCTTTTTCAGCGCTTCCGCCCTGTGGCTGATTTTGTTCTTCTCTCCGCTTGAGAGCTGAGCCATTGTCTGATCCTTATCTTTGACCAGAAAGATCGGGTCGTAGCCGAAACCGTTTGTCCCCTCTGGCTGCTCGGCAATAAACCCTTCGACTGCGCCTTCGACCGTTTTGGTTTTTTGCCCCGGAATGCACAGAGCAAGCGCACATCTAAATCTTGCTGAGCGATCTTCTTTTTCGATCCCTTCAAGCTCTTTCAATACTTTTTTTAAGTTGGCGAGGTCATTTTTTTCTTCTCCGGCATAGCGCGCCGAATATACCCCCGGGCTGCCGCCGAGATAATCGACCGACAGTCCGGAATCATCTGCAATGACCATTTTGCCGGTCTCTTTTGAAATCGTCTCCGCTTTAATCATTGCATTTTCTTCAAATGTTTGTCCGGTTTCCTCGATTTCGGCCGTATAGCCGATATCTAACAGAGATTTGACATCGTAGCCTCTCGGTTCAAGCATCTCTTTGAATTCCTTGACTTTCCCTTCATTTTTTGTGGCGATGATGACTTCTTTCATTTCATATCAAGCCTTTCTCAAATTATTGTTGAATGGCCGCCGCAACATCACCGAGTACTTCTTTCTGCTTTTCGATGAGTTCTGCGATCCCTTTTTCGGCAAGCTCCAAAAGCCCGTCCAATTCGTTTTTGGAAAACGTCGCTTCCTCTCCGGTTCCCTGCAGCTCGACAAAACTGCCTTCTCCTGTCATAACGACATTCATATCAACCTCTGCGTTTGAATCTTCCTGATAGTTTAAATCAAGGATGAGCCCATTTTCCTGATCAATCCCCACTGATGTGGCAGCCAAAAAATCGTTGATCGGCATCGATTTGAGGGTGCCTTCTTCAACAAGGCGTCCGACAGCTAATGCCATGGCCGTAAACGCTCCGGTGATCGACGCCGTTCTTGTGCCCCCATCTGCCTGAATGACGTCGCAGTCGATCCAGATGGTCCGCTCACCGAGCTTTTCTAAATCAACGACCGCCCGCAAAGCTCGTCCAATCAGTCTTTGGATTTCCATCGTTCTTCCGGAAATTTTTCCTTTTGACGATTCCCTGATCGTTCTTTGGTTTGTCGCACGGGGCAGCATGCTGTATTCCGCCGTAATCCAGCCCTTCCCTTCCCCTCTTAAAAAGGGCGGGACGCGGTCTTCTACAGAAGCATTGCATATCACCTTTGTATCGCCGACTGTGATCAGAACTGATCCTTCAGGATGTGTGATGAAATCAAGCTCCATCGATACAGGGCGCAGTTCATTGTTTTCTCTTCCATCGTATCTCATTTTTTACCTCCGATTGTATGTACATAAACATTTGACAATAATTTCGCTTTAAGAAAGCGCGTTCTGAAAAGCTGAACAAAGAAAGAGGCAGCTTTATGCGCTCACCTCTTTTTTTATAGTATATCAAAAATGTCCGGCTAAAAACTACCTGTGTTCACCCGGCTCGGTCTTGAGACAGGTTTTGAAAGCTTTTCGCCCTTTTCATTCACCAGTTCGGCTTTTCCGTTAACCGTGACGGAAACGCTTTTAATATCCGGAAGCTCGGTCAATGTCAAAACGATGCTGTTTAACACCTCGTCTGAAATGACTTTCTTTTCGCCATCTGCACTGCCGTAAATGGCTTCGTTAAAGTCGAGGGTCACATGGCCGTCTTCAATTTTCGGCTTGCTTTCAAGCTTGACGTCCCCTTGGAAGTCCGACAGCAGCCCGCTTTTATTGCTCGGCCCTTCCGCCAGTTCTTCAATCGCCGCTGTCACCTGGTCATTTTCTTTATCTGAGGTGCGCTTAGTCACCGGTACATAGTATGCGCCTTCATCAGATTCAGCCAAATAATAAACGGTTACAGGCTGTGTAGCGGTCATATCCGTGACACCTGCTGTGTCCAGGTTGATGCCGTCTTCGCGGCTGAGTTCTTCCGAGATCGGCGTGCCGTTGACAGGCATTTCTTTTAAATCATGACCGTTCATGCGGATTTTCACTTTATCAACCGAATTAAATTGCGTCAGCGTCCATGTAATCGCCTGGACGATTTTTTGTTCATCTTCAGCCTTATAGTTTTTAAATTCTTTTGAGAAATCGGCGACCGCTGTCCCGTCTTCTTTTATATCAACATTTACGGTTGTATCTGCCGGCAGCACGGCTCTGAATCCATTTGGCAGTACGTTAGAGACCGGCCCCCCTTCAACAAGGTATTCGAGCGCTTGCTTGGCCGTCCCTTCCTGTTTTGGAAGAGGGAGCGTCTGAGCTGTGACATATCCGTTTTTATCAATCAGATAAAGCTCTCTCATCACCGTGTCGCTATCCTGTGCAGCTTTATGTTCACCGGTCGTTTTGCTGTCTTTATCATCTGTTTGGTCTTTCGTTTTGTCCGTTTGGTCTTGCTCCTTCTCCTCTTTTACGTATGTGATATCCTGCGGCGGATCTATTTCCTCTGAGGCTTGATCTGACTGAAATATTCCGCATCCGGAAAGAAGCAGCGCGGATGCTGTGACAGAGACCGCGATTCCTTTCATTCCTTTTTTCAGCATACTTTTCCCTCCTAAGGCAGTTTGTACTACCATGTATACGAGCCCATTTTTTGAATTAGACCGTTTTTTAAAAATTCGTTATCATGATGAAAGCTTGCTGAAAAACAAAAAACCTTTTCTTTGACAGAAAAGGCCGGGTTTGTGGCGAAGCGCCAAAAAGCTGCCGTTTCCGGCAGCTTTTACTTTATTGCGGTTTTTTCTTTAAGCGAAATGCTTTCAACATTTTTCACTTCATATCCAAACCAATCGTTTGCGATTTTTTTAAAACGGGCACGGTCTCCAGTTGTTAAAAATAGATGTTCTGGAGAGACAGCGTTTTTGTTCAAGAGGCCATTGTAGGACAAAATCGTGCTGACCTCTCTGGCGGTCTCATCTCCTGAAGAAATAATGCTGACGCGCTCGCCCATATAGCGCTGAATCGGATCTTTTAAAATGGGATAGTGCGTGCACCCGAGAATCAGTGTATCAATTGAAGAATCCCTGAGCGGATATAGTGATGACCTGACAATCTCATCAGCCGTTTCATCCAAAAATTTACCGCTTTCCACAAACGGCACAAACATTGGACAAGCCAAATTTTCCACCGTCAGATCGCTGTTTAGTGAAAGCAGTGCTTCTTCATATGCTCCGCTTCTAATCGTATTTTCCGTTCCGATGACGCCGATCCGCTGATTTTCTGTCACTTTAATGGCGGTTCTGGCCCCCGGCTGCACCACTCCGATGACGGGAATGGCGACTTCCCGGCTGATTTCGTCCAATGCGATGGCCGTTGCTGTATTGCACGCGATCACGAGCATTTTAATATGATGGCGGGATAACAGGTAGTTTGTCATTTCCCATGTATATGAAAGGACTTCTTTTCTGTCCCTCGGTCCGTATGGACATCTTTTTGTATCTCCGAGATAAATGATGTTTTCTTTTGGCAGCTGCCTCATGATTTCCTTTGCAACAGTTAAACCGCCAACTCCCGAATCAATGACTCCTATCGGTTGATCCAACAAAATCGCCTCATTTTCTATTCATTTCCTGCTGAAGTTTAATTAATAATTTTTCAAAATCGGCTGTTTCTTTTTCAGAAAACGCTTCTAACATGTTTTCCAAATAATCCTGTCTTTTTTGAATAACCTCCTGGATGATTCGTTCTCCTTCTGATAACAGGCGAATCCGGACAACCCGTCTGTCAGAAGGGTCTTTTACCCGTTCAACAAGGTTGTTTTTCTCCATTCGGTCAATTAAATCTGTCGTTGTGCTGCACGCCAGATACATTTTTTGGGATAATTCGCCGATCGTCATGTCCCCGTATTCAAACAGCCACTGCAGGCCGACAAACTGGGGAGGCGTAATCGTATATTGGGTAAGAATTTCTCTGCCTTTTTGTTTAATGATGCCCGCGATATGGCGGAGAGATTTTTCAATATCCGCAATGTGATTCAAAGAAGCTTTCGAATTCATTTTCTCTACCTCGCTCAACTCGTTGTTTTGTTTGCAAAACACTCGAGTCTATTTTCCTTCTTTTCTACATAAATTGCAAGACTTCAACATGAATATACAACTCATGCCAAAAAAACAAATAACCGGTTCCCTTCTTTATCCAAGAAGGAACACCGGCTCAAGTTAGAGCTCTAGCTCACCCATTCGAAGAAGTTCAACAACAGCTTGCGAACGGCCTTTCACTCCCAATTTTTGCATCGCATTGGAAATGTGATTACGAACAGTCTTTTCACTTATAAAGAGCTCGCTTGCGATTTCCTTTGTTGTCTTGTCTTGAACGAGCAATTCGAACACTTCTCTTTCTCTTTTTGTTAGCAGCGGCTTTGATTGAAACTCTTTCTCCTTCAAGTATTGTAACCCTCCTTGCTAAGGTGAGAGCTGATCTGAAACGAATGGGTTTCGATATAGTCGTGATATCATATGAAACATACGCAAGGTCGGTGACGTTTCTGACGGAGAAAAGGGTTCCCTCAAACACCTATTTTTGGCCCCTGAGCGATCAAGAGCTCGCTCTTTCTTATCAGCGCCTGGTGATACACCTTCTTTAAGGAAGGCATTTCAAAATCCATGCGATGATCCGCCATCGTTTTGTAATATAAGCGTGTGTTTTCTTTTTTCGCACGGCCCTGACAATTTGCGCCGCAGCCTTTTCAGGGGAGGCGGCCCAAAACAATTGATCTCCTTTTGCAAGGGCGGTATGGACGAAGCCGGGCTGAATTTCGGTAATGACAATGTCAGCACTCTCGAACGTTTTCACTTTTTGGCGCATGCCTTTTAAATAGTTTGAGACAAACGCTTTTGAAGCCCCGTAGGTGACGGCTGCTCCGTTTCCCCGCAGCGCTGCAATTGATGAGATACCGACTAAACAGCCTTTGCCATTTTGGATAAAATGATCGACAAACAAGTTTGAACAAGACACAAACCCCGCAATATTGACATCAATTGTTTCTTTTTCTTGCCTGAACAAATGAAAACGGTGTCCACCCTTCCCATCTCACGAATCAGATCTTTTAACAGCATATTCGCACGCTCGCTGTCGGCTGCATCAATTTTTTTGATATATGAAAGACCTGGCAGGCCATCCCGCAATTTGACAAGAAGCTCTTCCCGCCTTGCAGCAAGTCCCAGTACAACACCTTCCGCTGAAAGCTTTTCGGCAAGCGCTTTGCCGATTCCTGAACTGGCGCCGATCACCACCGCTTTTTTCATGTCTCTCCCCTTACACATTATTTCTCAGGAAATGAATCAGCCACCAAGCAACTTTGCTTTTTGCTCGTTTGTCCAGTTCTCCGGTGTCCCCGTATCCTTGGCAATCTGCACCATGACGGCTTTTCCTGTGAAACATGGCGTACCGGCTTCATTTTTCGCCAAGTAGTGGAGTGTGAGTGAGGAATTGCCGACAGCAGCTGTTTTGACGCCGATTTTTAAGTTTTCATGAAGCATAACCTGTTGAAAATAATCGCATTGCTGGCTGGCCACGACAGGAATTGTCCTGCTGTGCTCATCTGCAAGATGGTCCATGGTGCGAAGATGTTTAAAATAAGAAATTCGTGTTTCTTCAAAATAGATGAACGGTGTCACATTGTTCATATGACCGAACATATCTGTTTCTGAAAAACGGACAGATACTTCCTCAAAAAAAGAAAACGACTGACACCAACTGTCAAACGGTTCCTCGATATATCCCGGCAATTTCAATGTTTTCATCCCCTTTTGATATGAAAACACCTCTTCAAACTGAAGAGGTGTGTTTCAAGTTACTCTGTGTTGTCGCTTCCGAAGAAGTTTTTAAACGACTGGATGGTTGTATCTCTGTTTAAGGCGGCGATTGATGTTGTTAAAGGAATTCCTTTCGGACAAGACTGAACACAGTTTTGCGAATTCCCGCACTCCGCCAGACCGCCGTCTCCCATAATCGCTTCAAGCCGCTCAGACTTGTTCATCGCTCCCGTCGGGTGGGCGTTGAATAAGCGGACTTGTGAAAGCGGAGCAGGACCGATAAAGTTTGATTTATTATTCACGTTTGGACAAGCTTCAAGACAGACGCCGCATGTCATGCATTTTGACAGCTCATAGGCCCACTGGCGTCTTTTTTCGGGCATTCTCGGCCCGGGTCCCAAATCATATGTGCCGTCAATCGGCACCCATGCTTTGACTTTCTTCAAGGAATTAAACATCCGGCTCCGGTCTACTTGAAGGTCTCTGACAACCGGGAATGTTTTCATCGGCTCAAGGCGAATCGGCTGCTCAAGCTTGTCGATCAGGGCTGTGCACGATTGTCTCGGCTTCCCGTTGATAACCATGGAGCAAGCGCCGCACACTTCTTCCAGACAGTTCATATCCCATGTAATCGGGGACGTTTTTTCCCCTTTTGCATTGACCGGATTCCTTCTGATTTCCATTAAAGCAGAAATGACGTTCATGTTCGGACGGTAAGCAATCACAAATTCTTCCTGATAAGCATCGGAATCCGCTGTATCCTGACGAGTGATGATGAACCTGATTGTCTTATTTTCACTCATGATTTCGCCACCTTTTTCTTCGAGTAATCCCGTTTACGCGGTGCGATTAATGAAACATCGACATCCTCATAATGGAATTTCGGGGCTTCAAAATCGCCTGTATGTTTCGCCATTGTCGTTTTCAGCCATTCCTCATCATTACGGTCAGGGAAATCCGGTTTATAATGGGCGCCGCGGCTTTCGTTTCGGTTGTATGCTCCTAGCGTGACCACCCTTGCCAACTGCAGCATGTTGCGCAGCTGACGAGTAAATACGGCCCCTTGGTTGCTCCACTTTGTCGTATCGTTAATGTTAATGTTTTGGAAGCGTTCAGCAAGTTCCTGAATTTTCTCATCGGTTTTCAAAAGCTTGTCATTATGACGTACGACCGTCACATTGTCAGTCATCCATTCGCCAAGCTCTTTATGAAGTACATAAGCATTTTCATTTCCGTCCATCTTCATAATGTCCGCCCATTTTTCTTCTTCTTTGCTGACATGATCGTCATATAGAGAAGATGACAAATCTTCGGCAGATGTTTCAAGCCCTTGAGTGTATTCAACTGCTTTCGGGCCGGCCACCATGCCGCCGTAAATCGCGGACAAGAGCGAGTTCGCTCCCAGACGGTTGCCGCCGTGCATGGAATAATCGCATTCTCCCGCGGCGAACAGCCCCGGAATGTTTGTCATTTGGTTGTAATCCACCCAAAGTCCGCCCATAGAGTAGTGAACGGCAGGGAAAATTTTCATCGGCAGCTTGCGCGGGTCATCACCCATGAATTTTTCATAGATTTCGATGATACCGCCAAGCTTGATATCAAGCTCTTTCGGATCTTTATGGGAAAGATCGAGGTAAACCATGTTTTCGCCATTGATTCCGAGTTTCTGCCTTACGCACACATCAAATATTTCGCGGGTTGCGATATCGCGCGGCACAAGGTTTCCGTACGCCGGATATTTTTCCTCGAGGAAATACCAAGGTTTCCCGTCTTTATATGTCCAGACTCGTCCGCCTTCACCGCGTGCAGATTCACTCATCAATCTAAGCTTGTCGTCCCCCGGAATGGCAGTCGGGTGAATCTGAATGAATTCTCCGTTCGCATAGTAGGCGCCCTGCTGGTAGACGATTGAAGCCGCTGATCCTGTATTGATCATCGAGTTCGTCGATTTTCCAAAGATGATTCCCGGTCCGCCGGTTGCCATGATGACGGCGTCCGCACGGAAGGAGTCGATTTCCATCGTCGTTAAATTTTGCGCGACAATGCCGCGGCACGTTCTGTCATCGTCAAGCACCGCACCTAGGAATTCCCAGCCTTCATATTTTGAAACAAGCCCTTCGACTTCAAAGCGGCGGACCTGTTCATCAAGTGCATACAGAAGCTGCTGACCTGTCGTCGCGCCGGCATATGCCGTTCTGTGATGCTGCGTTCCCCCGAATCTCCGGAAATCAAGCAAGCCTTCCGGTGTTCTGTTGAACATGACACCCATGCGGTCGAGCAGATGAATAATCGACGGCGCAGCTTCACACATCGCTTTGACCGGCGGCTGGTTGGCCAAAAAGTCTCCGCCGTATACCGTATCGTCAAAATGCTCCCAAGGAGAGTCGCCTTCGCCTTTTGTATTAACCGCTCCGTTGATTCCGCCTTGCGCACATACCGAATGTGAGCGCTTCACCGGAACGATGGAAAATAGTTTTACGTTTGTTCCTGCTTCCGCAGCTTTAATGGTCGCCATCAGACCCGCAAGTCCTCCGCCGACAACGATGATGCTTGAGTTACTCATGCCAGCCCCACTCCCTCTAGTAATCTAGTTCTTTTACACAAATGCCAAAATCGCTCTAAGCCCTACATAGGACAGCACAACAAAGACTCCCATTGTCACAAACGTGGAGATTCGCTGTGAACGCGGAGAAACGGTAATTCCCCAAGTAACAGCAAACGACCATAAACCGTTTGAAAAGTGGAAGATTGTTGAGAGGACACCTACAATGTAAAAGCCGAGCATGATCGGGGAGCTCAAAATATCAGCCATCATGTCATAGTTCACTTCAGCGCCCATCTGCGCAGCGATTCGTGTTTCCCAGACGTGCCAGCTGACGAAAATTAAAGTAATGATTCCTGTAATCCGCTGCAAAACGAACATCCAGTTTCTAAAAAACCCAAATCTGCCCGCATTATTTTTCGCTGTAAAAGCTATGTATACACCATAAACAGCATGATAAATCAGCGGAAGGAAAATCACGAAGATTTCCAAAGCGTACCTGAACGGCAGGTTTTCCATAAAATGAGCGGCATTGTTAAACGCCTCTTCTCCGCTTGCCGCAAAATGGTTGACAACTAAATGCTGAATCAAAAATAGACCCACCGGTATAACGCCAAGCAAAGAATGTAATCTTCGATACACAAACTCTCTGTTCCCGGCCATTGCTTAACCCCCTAGTTGAAAAGTGCTGTAAAAATGAAAGGTCTCCTATCCCCCGTCCTGTTTCAAATATCGCACTTTGTTAAGTTTTTATGACAATTTCATTTTACTCCTATGAGAAAAAAGCGTCAAGAAAACGCGTACATAAATTGAAATTTTCTAATATTTAATGAGATTTTAGAAAATTTTATTTTATCAAAATATAAATATAATAGATTTTTTTCTTTGCAAATGCATCTCCTCTCTGTAATCTCTCCCCCGATTTAAGCTATAATAAACGGAGGAAAGAGGGGAGACATTGGACAATGAATAAATATGAAGCAAACTTAGCGCAATTAAAAGAGCTGGAAGTCTCCGCATATGGCTATGAATTAATCAGGGAAGTGCTGCTTCCGGATATGCTGGGACAAGACTATGCAGACATGATGTATTGGGCCGGAAAAAACCTTGCCCGCAAGTTCCAGCTCGATGCCTGGGAGGATATCCCTGCATTTTTTCATGACGCAAGCTGGGGAACGCTTACGATCGTTCATTCAAAAAAGCAGGAGCTTGAATTTGAACTTGAAGGGCCGCTGGTCTCAAACCGCCTCAAATATCAAAAAGAGCCCTGCTTTCAGCTTGAAGCCGGGTTTATCGCCGAGCAAATCCAGCTGATGAATGAGCATATCGCCGAATCGTATGAGCAGGTGAAAAAAAGAGCCGAAAAAGTTGTTTTGACTGTGAAATGGGATTTGAAAGACCCGGCATGATCAAGGAAGGGCTGCTGAAAATGAACAGCAGCCCTTTTTACCATAAAGTCTAAATTTCGCTATGTACGCAACCGGCTGCCAAAATGTCAGCAAATAATACATCCGCTTCTTTAAACTTCTCTAACGTCTATTTCTTCGTCATGCGGAACCTTGTTTTTTGTGTATGTGTTCTTTCGCTTTTTGAATAAATTGTTCTTCTATTTTGACAAGTAGTGTATGACGGTTAAAAATATCAGAATTTAATTCACTGATATAGAGCTCTTTTGCCTTATCATCATGATTGATGACGGCGCCGCGTTTCAGCTCATTTAAACGGTTGTCTTCTTTATCAGCCAGCTTTGAATACAGCTTTGCTGCCGCTTCTTTGTTATTTTCCATGAATAAATTCATTTCTTCTAAATAAACAATTGCGTTCAGTAAAGACCTTTTTTGTTTATTTCTAATTGAGCCAAGCCCTTTGTCTTCCAGTTCTTTCAATACATGTTGAAACATCTCAAGTTTTTTGCGGCTGCTCATATCAAACTCTATTTGTGCACAATATAAATAAAAAAACAACGCACTCAAGGAAGTCAGGCTCATTTTTTCAATCGAATCCGCCTTCACTTTATGCAGCTGCTCTCCCAATTCCTTCAGCAAAAAATCAAATGGCTTCTCTGTTTGATATGACAGCAATTCCACGTTCAGAAAATGCAGTTTTGCATAAAGCCTATTGGTTAAAATGAGCAATGCAGGCGGTCCATCTGTAAATAGCAGTGTAACAGCGCCTATTAAAAGTGAGAAAATACCAAAATATAAAGAGTATTCATGATGAGGTACAAAGTTCAGAAAGACAAATCCCGCCAAGAAACTTGTGATTGGGCCTCCCAAAAGGATCACAACGGATTTTCCTTTTTCTTTTTGATACGTTTTTTTATTTTTAATGGATTCACCGAATAAAAAAACTGCGCCTCCAAAATATTTGTGTTTCCATCGACATGTTATTTTCCCATTTCTAAATATGATAAACGGCCCGACTGCCAGCCATTGAACATGATGCCTGACGATGCACCCGAAAAGGACGTGCCCCAGCTCGTGTACAACAATGCTGGCAATAATCGCTACAGCCACTGGACCTATAGTATGTATGAATCCAATCATAATATGATTCTATTCTCTCCTTTTTACTCCTCATTATGGTAATGATAACATAAATTTGACATCCTTGATATTCCTTCCTTCAGACAAAAAAAAGAAACCCTAGAGATGTCTCTAGGATTTTTAATTGGCAGTCATGCTTATTTTCGACAGTTCAAAAGCATCATGCAATGCTTCCACAGCTTTCACCATATCGCTTTCACTGATGACGGTGGAAACTTTAATCTCTGACGTGCTCACCATTTTAACCTGGATATTTTTTTCGGCAAGAACCGCAAACATCTCAGCGGCCACACCCGGGTTTGAAATCATGCCGGAGCCGACTATCGACACTTTGGCAAGCCTGTTTTCCGTCTCAATCTGTTCGTAGTCGAGTGCGCCTTTGTACTCTTCAAGGACCTGCACCGTTCTTTGCAGATCTTCTGTTTTCACAGAGAATGAGATCGATGTTTTACTTATGCTCGTCACTGATTGAATGATGATGTCGACGTTGATGTTTTGTTTGGCAAGCGTTGTGAAAATCGTTGACAGCGTTGTCAAGCCGCTGGAAAGGCCGCATATTGTGACGCGTGTAATTTGATCTTCAAACGCAATTCCTCTTACGATTAAATTCTGCTCCATGGATGATTCCTCCTCGATTAATGTGCCCGCTTCTTTTTCCGTGCTTGAACGAACTTCCAAAGGCACCTGATAGTTCTTTGCAAATTCAACTGCTCTCGGATGCAGGACGCCCGCTCCGAGATTGGCAAGCTCCAGCATTTCATCATAGGAGATTCCTTCAAGCTTTCTGGCCGTTTTGACATAGCGCGGATCTGTTGTGAAGACCCCTGGCACGTCTGTGTAAATATCGCATTTATCGGCTTTCAGTGCAGCGGCGAGGGCAACGGCTGTCGTATCTGATCCGCCTCTGCCAAGCGTTGTGATTTCCCCTTCGTCCGTAACACCTTGAAATCCTGCGACAACAATGATTTTTCCTTCTTTCAGACGCTCTTTCAGCTTGGCTGATTCAATATTGGTAATCCTTGCATTGCCGTGGATGTTTTCGGTTTGGATGCCGGCCTGCCAGCCTGTATAGGAAACCGCATCATATCCCTTTTCCTGCAATCCCATTGTTAAAAGAGAAATCGTCACCTGCTCTCCAGTTGTCAGCAGCATATCCATTTCCCGCCGGCTCGGCTGTTCAGCCATTTCTTTGGCAAGTGCCACAAGGGAATCCGTCGATTTTCCCATTGCAGAAACGACGACGACAACGTCATGTCCCCGCTGTTTTTCTTCGATGACCCGGTTTGCAACGTTTACTATTTTTTCCACTGACCCTACGGAAGTTCCGCCGAATTTTTGGACGATGAGACCCATCAATACCACCCTTTTTGTTTTCGTGCGTGTTTATGTATGAAGAGGAAAGCTTGATCTGCGGCTTGTACGGTTTTAGCATACAAAAAAGCAATGAGAGAATTCCCTCATTGCTTTAACCAACAAAAATGCCGATGATCTTAAACAACGAGATAGCCCTCCAAGAAAATGATTTTCTTGACAGCCTCACATTTATTCAATGTAAAGCCAGCAGATAAAACGAATGGAATTTTTACCCGCTTCGGCGACGCTCCCCTTTCAGCTTTCTTCTTTGAAATCCATCTTTCTCCGAAAGCTTACTGTTGAAGTTCGCACCTCTATCTTCACCATATCACACGATCTTATTATGAAATTAGTACAAATTCTATCAGATTCTTTTTAAAAATTCAACATTATTTTTTTAAAGCCTCCGCAATCAGCTGTGCGGTTTTCAACGGAATCCCGGCCTTGTGGATATCTTCAGCGCTCGCTTCCTGCATTTTTTTGACAGAACCGAAGTGTTTTAAAAGCAGCTTTTTCCGCTGCTCACCGACGCCCGGAATGCCGTCAAGCACCGATTGAAAAGCGCTTTTTCCCCTCAGCTGCCTGTGGAAGCTGATGGCAAACCGGTGCACTTCATCCTGAATGCGCTGAAGCAGATAAAATTCCTGGCTGTTCCGTTCAAGCTGAACGATCTCAAGCGGATCGCCGATCAAAAGGTTCGATGTTCTGTGCTTGTCATCTTTCACCAAACCGGCGACCGGGACATCGAGATTCAGCTCATTTTCCAGCACATCGACGGCAGCGGAAACCTGGCCTTTACCTCCGTCGATCAAAATCAAGTCTGGAAGCGGCAGATTGTCTTTCAGCACCCTCGTATATCTTCTTCTGATGACTTCGCGCATTGAACCGTAGTCGTCCGGTCCCGCTACTGTCTTGATCTTATATTTCCGGTACTCTTTTTTATGCGGCTTTCCATCGAGAAATACGACCATTGCCGATACAGGGGCCGTTCCTTGAATATTTGAATTATCAAATGCTTCAATTTTGTACGGCGTGTAGATGCCCAGCGCTGTGCCGAGCTTTTCAATCGCTCCGATCGTCCGCTCCTCATCCCGTTCGATGAGTGAAAACTTCTCTTTCAAAGCGAGCTTTGCGTTTTTATGGGCAAGGAGAAGCAGGTCTTTCTTCGCTCCCCTTTTCGGCTGGCGGACTTTTACGTCCAGGAGCTCCTCAATCATCTCTTTGTCAACGCTGTCCGGCACCAAAATTTCTTTTGGAAGGAAGTGATTGTTTTTCGAATAGAATTGACCCATGAATGTCAAAAATTCTTCATCCGCTTCCCTGTATAGAGGAAACAAGCTGACATCTCTTTCAATGAGCTTCCCTTGCCTGATAAAAAAGACCTGAATGCACATCCAGCCTTTGTCATACGAGTAAGCAAATACATCGCGGTCGAGCATATCGTTCATCGTCATTTTCTGCTTTTCCATCGTTGACTCGATATGGGCAATCTGATCGCGGTATTCCTTCGCTCTTTCAAACTGAAGATTTTCAGAAGCTTCGAGCATTTTGGCTTCAAGCTCTTTCTTGACTTCGTTGTAGCCGCCTTTTAAAAAGCGGGTGATTTCTTCGGTGAGCTGTCTGTTTGTCTCCTCAGATACATCATAGACGCATGGCGCCAGACATTGCCCGAGGTGATAGTACAGACAGACGCGGTCGGGCAGCTTTGCGCATTTTCTGAGCGGATACAGGCGATCTAGCAGCTTTTTCGTCTCCCTTGCGGCCTGGACGTTCGGATACGGGCCGAAATAGCGGCCTTTGTCTTTTTTGACATTCCGCGTGACGATCAGCTTCGGATGCCGCTCATTCGTGATTTTGATAAACGGATAGCTTTTATCGTCTTTCAGCATCACATTATATTTAGGGTCATACTTTTTGATTAAATTCATTTCAAGAATCAGCGCTTCGATATTCGAGGATGTGACAATGTATTCAAAGTCTTCGATTTCGCTGACAAGCCGCTGTGTTTTTGCATCATGGGAGCCGCTGAAATAGGAGCGGACCCGGTTTTTTAATATTTTTGCTTTCCCGACGTAGATCACGGTCTCCTGCCTGTCTTTCATCAAGTAGCAGCCCGGCTGATCAGGCAGAAGGGCAAGCTTTTCTTTGATTTTTTTGTTCATCAAAAATCCTTCCTTGTTTCGGCGTTTTTCCATATTTACAGTTTACCATGACCGACCACATGTTCTCCACAATTGAAGGTGTCCCTTAGGCTATTAGAATACGCTGTTTTTGTAAGAAAAAAGCGATCCCTCTGGAATCGCCCTTTACCCGGTCTCTATTTTACAAATGCTTGTTGACTAGTTCTTCAAGCGCTTCTTTCGGTTTGAATCCGACAGATGTTTCAACCACTTCACCGTCTTTTAGTATGAGTAAAGTCGGGATGCTCATCACACCGTATTTGCCGGCAGTTTCTTGGTTTTCGTCAACATCAATTTTGACGATTTTCAATTTGTCTCCCATTTCTTGATCCAGCTCTTCTAGAACAGGCGCAATCATTTTGCAAGGTCCGCACCAAGGAGCCCAAAAGTCGGCAATAACTACGCCTTCGCTTGTTTCATTTGAAAATGTTTGATCAGTTGCTTTTACGATAGCCATTCTTTCATTCCTCCAATTGTGAAATTATGCTTTTTAGTATAGCATCTCCCTTTGGTTCACGCTAACATAATGCTTGAGTATACGTTTCCCTATCTTGCAGTGTTTTACACATCGAATGTATCGCCCATGAGCAGGGCACATACCCCATTTTATTTGCTGCTCCAACTAAATGTGCCGATTAAAAAAGCCGGCGATCAGGCCGGCTTTTTTTCAAGTGTTGACACTCAGCTTTTTAAATTCTTCTGTCAGCAGCGGGACGACCTCAAACAAATCTCCGACGATGCCGTAGTCGGCAATTTTGAAAATGTCAGCTTCCGGATCTTTGTTAATGGCGACGATGATTTTGCTGTTTGACATCCCTGCGAGATGCTGAATCGCACCTGAAATGCCGCAGGCAATATAAAGTTCGGGTGTGACGACCTTTCCGGTCTGCCCGATTTGCAGCGAGTAGTCGCAGTAATCGGCATCACAAGCTCCCCTTGAAGCTCCTACTGCACCGCCGAGCACATCGGCAAGTTCCTGAAGCGGCTTGAATCCGTCTTCGCTTTTCACGCCGCGTCCTCCGGCAACGATGATTTTCGCTTCTGACAAGTCGACGCCTTCAGACGTTTTTTTGACGACATCCTTGATCACCGTTCTGATGTCCTGAATATCGACCTCGATCTTTTCCACCGTTCCAGTCCGTGTTTCATCTTTGGCAAGCGGTGCAATATTATTCGGTCTGATCGTTGCGAAAATCAGTTCATCTTCAGAGATGATCCGTTCGAACGCTTTTCCAGAGTAGATCGGTCTTGTAAACACAATATTTCCGCCTGTCACACTGACATCGATCGCATCGGAAATCAACCCTGTTCCCAAACGGGCTGCCAGCTTTGGAGATAAGTCTTTTCCCATTGACGTATGTCCGAAAATGACTACATCCGGGCTTTCGCTTTCAAGTATCGGCAGAAATGCTTGGACGAAACCGTCAGATGTATAGTTTTTCAGAAGCGGGTCTTCGGCGGTCAGCACTTGATCGGCGCCATAATGAATCAGCTCAGCGGCCTTATTTGAAACGCTTTCACCGAAAAGGACTCCAATGACCTCTCCCCCTTCGGCAATCGTTTTTCCAGCGGCGATCGCTTCAAAAGTTACATTTCTTAATGAACCGTCCCGGCATTCTCCCAGTACGAAAACTTTTTTGCTCATATCCTTTTCCCCCTGTATTTTAATGACCGTGTTGATTCTCCCCTTGCTTCAAATGACCTTTGCTTCGCTTCTCAGCAGTGAAACGAGGTCTGATGCCTGCTGTTCCGGCTCTCCTTCTAGGATTTTTCCGGCTTCTTTTTTCGGAGGCAGGAACCGCTCAATTGTTTTTGTTTTCGCGGCTACATCATCCTCGTCTATATCCAGATCGTCCAGCTCCAGTTCTTCAAGCGGCTTTTTCTTCGCCTTCATGATTCCCGGAAGAGAAGGGTAGCGGGGCTCATTTAATCCCTGCTGGGCGGTGGCGGCGATCGGCAGAACGGTTTGGATCACTTCAAGATCGCCTTCTGCATCTCGTTCCGCTTCAACATCTCTGCCGTCTACAGTCAGCTTTGTAATCGTTGTGATGCATGGAATGCCGAGCAGTTCAGCCAGACGCGGCGCCACTTGTCCAGAGCCCCCGTCGATCGCCACATTGCCGCCGAGAATGATGTCGTATTCCCTGTCTTTTAAATAGTGGTAAAGAACGGATGAAGCCGTGTATTGATCAGCCTCTTCCAGATCGTCTTCGATATTGATCAAAACGGCTTTGTCGCACCCCATCGCAAGCGCCGTCCTGAGCTCTTTTTCAGATTCTTCTTCACCGACTGTGACAACCGTAATCTCTCCGCCGTGCTTCTCCTTTAATTGAAGCGCTTCTTCAATCGCGTATTCATCGTACGGATTGATGATGAATTCCGCCCCGTCCGTGCTGATTTCCCCTTGTTCAATCTGAATTTTTTCCTCTGTGTCAAACGTGCGTTTCATCAAGACATATATGTTCATGTTCTTTTCATCCCCTTTGTTTTCACGCTTGTTAATTCCCTTTAAAATGCGGCTTCCGCTTCTCAAGAAAGGCTTGAATCCCTTCCTTTGCATCTTCAGATTGGAACACTTCACCGAAGTGCTTGCCTTCAAGCTTCAGGCTGCCTTCATAAGAATAGACTTTACCGGAGTTCAAAAGCTCAATAACAAAGGCAAGTGTCTGCGGGCTTTTTTCCGCAAATTTATGAGCCAGCTCTTTTCCCTTCTGCAGCACTTGATCCTCATCCGCCGCCAAAATGGTGACAAGACCGTATTCAAAGGCTTCTTTTCCGGAGATCGGTTCAGATGTTCCGATCATCTCAAGAGCTTTAGCCGTCCCCACATATTTCGGAAGACGCTGTGTACCAGCAAAACCCGGAATGATGCCGAGGTTCAGTTCGGGAAGGCCGAGTTTTGCGTTTTCTTCGGCAATCCGGATGTGGCAAGCCATCGCCAGCTCAAGACCGCCTCCAAGAGCAGCCCCGTGGATGGCGGCAATGATCGGCTTTGGAAAAGACTCTACTTTTTCAAATATTTGCTGGCCTTTATCAGCGAGACCGGCATAATCAGATCCATCCATCAATGAAGTGAATTCCTTAATATCTGCGCCCGCTGAAAAAAATCTCCCTTCTCCATGAATGACAATGCTTCTTACCTGCTGATCCTCGGCAAGCTCATCAAGGCAGGCCGAAAGATCTTCAAGGACTTGTGTTGAAAGCGCATTTGCCGGCGGATGCTGAATCGTGATGACAGCGACATGGCCGTCTTTGGATTTCCGTAATGTTCCCACGTTTATTCCTCCTCTTTCTTCAGTTGGCTGAAACCATGTATCAGCAGTTCATGAATGCTGTCTGCCAGCTGAGGCAGATCATATTTTTGATCATTCATCACCCAGGTTGTCACCGTCTCGTCCACTGTGCCGAAAATCATCTGTTTCGCCAAGCGGACATCAAGCGCGCTTTTAAATTCCCCTGCTTCTTTTCCTTCTGTGATGATGTCCTCCAAAATCGTTAAGTAGCCTTTGAGAATCTCATTGATTTTCAGCCGCAGCTCGCGGTGCGACTGCCTCAGCTCAAGCTGGGTCACAATCGCCAGATGCGGGTCGCTGCTAAGCAGTTCAAAGTGTTTTTTGATGAACAAAGAAAGCTTCTCTGTCGCTGAATTTTTCGCTTTCATTCCTTCGCTCATCTGCTCGATAAACTGGCCCATTTTCTCTTTAAACAGTGAAATCAGAATATCTTCTTTATTTTTGAAATAAAGATAAATGGTGCCGTCCGCCACGCCAGCCTGCTTGGCGATCTTTGAAACCTGTGCCTGATGGTATCCGTTTTCTGCAATCACAATGACAGCTGCATCGATAATCTGCATATACTTTGGTCGCTTCTGTTTCAATTGGCTTCGTTCCTTTCAAGTTAATGAATGAATACTCATTCATAGTTCAATCGTAAATAAAACAGCAGGCTTTGTCAAGGTTTGATCATGAAATTCCTTCGA
This sequence comes from Bacillus swezeyi, assembly GCF_001969815.1. GTDB lineage: Bacteria > Bacillota > Bacilli > Bacillales > Bacillaceae > Bacillus > Bacillus swezeyi. The sequence goes on from NZ_MRBK01000030.1 coordinate 23,302, forward strand.
AATAACCCTCATAAAAGCATGCCGCCAAAATCGACGGCAGACTTCGCTTTTCATACGTTTGCCTTTTCCTCATGGACAAGCGCCCTTCTTAAAATCTTGCCAACAGCCGTTTTCGGAAGTTCGTCTCTGAACTCATATACCTTCGGAACTTTATACGGAGCGAGACGGGACCTGGCATATTCGTCCAATTCCTTTTCCGTTATTGTAACATGGTCTTTTAAAACAACAAAGGCTTTAACGGTTTCTCCTCTGTATTCGTCGGGGATTCCTGCGACGACGGCCTCCTGGATGGCTTCATGCTCATAGAGAACCTCTTCGATTTCACGCGGATAGATGTTGTATCCGCCTGCGATGATCAAATCTTTTTTGCGGTCGACAATATAAAAGAAGCCGTCTTTATCCATGTACCCGATATCTCCCGTGAAAAACCAGCCATCTTTGAGTACGGCCGCGGTTTCTTCATCATTGTTCCAATAACCTTTCATCACCTGGGGACCTTTTACGATAATTTCTCCGTGCTCGTAAGGCTCGAGAAAACCGCCAGTCTCCTCCGAATAGATGGCCGCATCTGTTCCCGGCCACGGGCAGCCGATGCTTCCCGCTTTATTCAGATCCCAAATGAAATTGGCATGGGTGACCGGTGATGTTTCCGATAGTCCGTATCCTTCGACAAGCTTTCCTCCCGTTACCTTTTCGAACTGCTGTTTGACTTCGACAGGAAGCGCAGCAGACCCGCTTAAACAGCTTTTAACCGAAGACAGATCGTACTGATGCAGAGCGGGGTGATTCAATAGAGCGATATAAATCGTGGGTGCCCCCGGAAATATGGTGGGCTTTTCTTTATCGATCGTTTTCAGTGCTGTACGCGCGTCAAACCTTGGCAGGAGGATCATTTCATATCCTTGCCTGATCGTGAAGTTTAAAATGGCCGTCATCCCGTACACGTGGAAAAACGGAACGATACCGAGCACTTTTTCTTCTCCTTTTTTCAGTTGATAAAACCAGGCCGCGCACATCTCCATATTGGCTAATATGTTGCGGTGGGTAAGCATCACGCCTTTTGGAGTGCCTGTCGTACCACCGGTATACTGCAGGACGGCAATGTCATGAGCGGGATCAATCGCAATGCCGGGCGGATTATCCGGGACGGGCTGTTTCATGATCGTCCGAAAAAGGTGGGTCGTGTCATTTTCGGCTATATCAACCAACATCTGATTCTGCTTTTTTTGAGCCAGCGGATACAGCAGGTTTTTAGGAAATGGCAAATAATCTTTAATGCTTGTTGCGATGATGTGCCTAACATTTGTCAGCGCTTTCATTTTATAAGCCGCTGGGTACAGCATATCGAGCGTAATGATGATTTCTGCTCCGCTGTCTTTGAGCAGATGTTCAAGCTCCCTTTCCGTGTAAAGAGGATTTGTCTGGACGACGATGCCTCCCGAGAAAAGAACCCCGTAATATGCGATGACCGCCTGAGGACAGTTCGGCAGCATGATCGATACCCTGTCTCCTTTTTGAACGCCGAGAGACAATAAATAAACTGCCATTTTTAAGGCTTCCTCGTAAACCTGTTGATACGATCGCTTCTTTCCGAGAAAATGAATCGCTGTTTTTTCAGAAAACTGTTGGGCGGATTGCTGCAGGATGGATTGGAGTGTTTGATCATGAAATTCTAGGTGATGAGGAATTTGTTCAGGATAGTGAAGCAGCCATGGTTTTTCAGTCGGCATAAGACCCCCCCTTAAAACAAATATAGTCTTAATTTCAGTATATCAAAACAATATTCAGAAAGTAATGATTTTTTCATCTTTAAAAATACCGCCTGGGAAACATGCCCCAGGCGGCGACTTGCTTACGTATAAAACACAATATAAATAAGGCCGATGATCACAAACACCCCTGCTGCACAGAACAGGATTTTCGCTAATTTCTCCATGTTGATCCCCTTTAGATTCCGGAGGCCACGACAAATGACAGGCCGACAGAGATGACGAATGAGATGAAACCGACGGCGCGGTTGTCATTTTCAATTTCCTTGTCAATTTTAAAGCGCGGCGTCAGAAATTCAAAAATGAAATAGCCGATCAAAAGCAATACAAAGCCGAATAATCCCCATCCCATCATTTGCAGCAGGGAATTATGCTGGCTGATCGATTTTTGCAGCACGTTGGCGATGCCTAAAATTTTTCCGCCCGTCGCCATCGCAACCGCCACGTTTCCTTTTTGAATCTCCTCCCAGTTTTTATAGGTGGTGACAAGCTCAAATACAGATAAGAATATCACCAGACAAAGTACGGAAACGCTGTAATAGGCGGCAATTTCCACAAGGTCGTTTTCCCAAAACTCTTTCATCCTTTTAGACTCCCTTTTTTATTTTAATTCGACAATCGTAACTCCTGACCCTCCCTCTCCCGCTTCGCCGAACCGGGAGTTTTTCACATTGCGGTGGGATTTCAAAAGATCTTGGACGCCTTTTCTGAGGGCACCCGTTCCTTTCCCATGAATGATCGATACCCTCGGATATCCGGCCAGCACCGCATCATCCAAATATTTTTCAACCCTGTGAAGCGCATTTTCATACCGTTCGCCTCTAAGGTCGAGTTCGAGTGACACATGATATTCTTTCCCTTTGACCGCGGCGATCGATTTTTGTTTCTCGGGTTCAGGCGCTGATTTCAGAAATTCAAGATCCTTTTCCTTCACCTTCATTTTCAGGATGCCGATTTGGACATTCCATTCATCTGCGCCCGTTTTTTCAAGCAGTGTGCCTTTTTGGCCGAAGGTTAAAACCTTGACTTCGTCGCCAGGCTTCAAGACGCGCTTGTCCGTTTTTTTCTTTGCAGGCTTTTTCGTCTTTTCAAATGAAGGGACCGCTTCTTCAAGACGCTTTTTCGCCTCGATTAATTCATGGTCTTTAAACGCTTTATGATCTTCTTTGATCATGCGGAGCGACTGGATGATCTCGTCCGCCTCTTTCATGGCTTCCTTGACTTTTTCAGCCGCTTTTTGCTCCGCTTCTTCATAAAGCCTGTCTTTTCGCTCCTGCCATTCGCTGATCTGCTTTTGCAGGTCGCGGTGAAGGGCTTGAGCCTCCGCACGGATCGTTTCGGTTTCAGCCAATTCCGTTTCCGCGCGCTTCTTGCTGTCTTCAAGCGATGCGATCATCGTGTCGACTTCATTGTGTTCAGCCGTCATCTCGGATTTGGCACGGCCGATCAAATGGTCAGGCAGACCGAGGCGCTTCGAAATTTCAAAAGCATTGCTTCGGCCGGGCACTCCGATTAACAGCTTATAAGTCGGAGACAATGTTTCAATATCAAATTCGACGCTCGCATTGATGACATTGTCGCGATTATAGCCGTATGCTTTAAGCTCCGGATAGTGAGTCGTGGCAATAACGCGTGCACCCGTCTGATATACTTCGTCAAGGATGCTGATCGCAAGAGCCGCCCCTTCCTGCGGATCTGTCCCGGCTCCGAGCTCGTCAAACAGCACAAGGCTGTTTTCCGTCATGTCTTTCAAAATATCGACGATGTTCACCATGTGTGAAGAGAATGTACTTAAGCTCTGTTCGATTGACTGTTCATCACCGATATCGGCAAATACCTGGTCAAACACAGCGATTTCTGAACCTTCCCCCGCCGGCACATGCAGTCCGGACTGTGCCATAAGCGTCAGCAGTCCGAGCGTTTTCAGCGTAACCGTTTTTCCGCCTGTATTCGGACCCGTGATCACAATCGTTGTAAATTCTCCGCCAAGCTCGATGTCATTGGGAACGACCTGATCGGCTGGCAAAAGCGGATGGCGCGCTTGGATCAGCCGGACGTAACCGTCTCTATTGACAGCCGGTTTGACAGCTTTTGTCGCTTTTGCGTATTTCGCTTTTGCAAAAATAAAATCAAGCGTCTGCAATATTTTGACATCGTGAAAAAGTTCATCCGTGTGCTCTGCGGTCTTTTCTGTCAGCATGCGCAGAATTCGTTCGATTTCCTGCTTTTCGTTTACTTTTGCCTGGCGAAGCGAATTGTTCATATCCACTATCGCCTGAGGCTCGATAAACAATGTCGCCCCGGAAGATGACTGATCATGCACAATTCCTCCGTAGCTTGATCTGTATTCCTGCTTTACCGGAATGACGAAGCGGTCATTTCGAATCGTGATAATCGTGTCTGAGAGCATTTTTTGCGCGGAAGAGGAGCGCAGTATCGATTCAAGCCGATCCCTGATTCTTGATTCAAGCGTCCGCAGCTGCGTCCTGATCCCCCTCAATGTTTCAGATGCATGGTCAAGCACTTCTCCATGGTCATCGATGCACGAATTAATGTCTTTTTCCAAGGCAGAGAGCGGAATCAGCTTTTCTGCATACTGATGGAGACAGGGGATATCAACTCCGTCCTCAAACAGCCCTTCAAGAAAGTGCTTCATCTGTTTTGCGGCATATAATAGACCCGATATTTCCGTAAACTCTGCCGGGCTTAGCATGCTGCCGATTTCAGCTCTCCGCAATGCTTTTCTAATGTCGGAAAGGCCGCCGAAAGGAGCATTCCCCTTTAACCGCAGGACGGTCCCGGCCTCATCGACTTCTTCCTGCAAGTTTTTGACCTCCTCCAATGAACGGGAAGGCTTAAGCTCAAAAAGCATTTCCTTCCCTAAAGAAGAGGCCGCATGCTCTGCAAGCTGTTCTTTTACTTTATGAAATTCAAGTGCTGATAGCGCTTTTTGCTGCAAAATCAATTAAACCTCCTTAAGATCGGCGGCGCGACAAAAATGCCTGGACTTCGTCAAAGGAACGGGCATTCAATACGTTCGCTTTCCCGGTCCATCCTTTTCTCGCTGCCGTAATGCCCGTTTTCATATCATCAAGCATCTCTGTGCTGTGGGCATCCGTATTAATGACAAGCGTCACCCCGGCGGCATTCGCTTTGATCAAATGTTCCATTCTAAGATCGAGCCGTGCAGGGTTGGCGTTCAGCTCCAAGGCTGTATTCGTTTTTTTCGCCAGCTCGATCAGCTGGTCAATATCCACTTCATACCCTGCTCTTCTTCCGATCAGTCGTCCCGTCGGATGGGCGATGATATCGACGTGCTGATTCATCAGCGCATTTTCGAGCCGCTTCATGATGACGTGCTGCGGCTGGGAAAAGCTTGAATGGATCGAAGCGATGACAATATCCATCTCCGCAAGCAGTTCATCATCATAGTCAAGCGTCCCATCTGGCAGGATGTCCATCTCAACGCCTTTAAAAATGTGAAACTCGGTAAATTCCTTGTTCAGTTCGTCAATTTCCTTCGCCTGCATACGCAGCCTTTCCGGCGTCAAGCCGCCGGCGACTTTTAAATATTGGGAGTGATCCGTGATCGCCATGTACCGATACCCTTTTGCCATGCAGGCCTCGGCCATTTCCCTGATCGAAAAAGCGCCGTCGCTCCACGTCGAGTGCATATGGAGGTCCCCTTTTATGTCTTCTGTGGAAATCAGTTCGATATGGTCTCCGTATTCTTCGACCTCTTTTCCTGTCTCCCTTAGCTCAGGCGGAATAAAAGGTAGGCCGAAATGAGAGAAGAACTCCTTTTCACTGGAAAATGTTTGGATATCTCCTGTCTCTATATGTTCGACGCCGTATTCGCTGATTCTTTCGCCTCTTTCTTTGGCAAGCTGGCGCATTTTAATATTATGATCTTTTGATCCTGTAAAATGGTGGAGCGTCGTTGGAAACTGCTCCTCTGTCACCAGCCGGAAGTCGGCGCTGATGTCGTATTCAAATGAAAATGTCAGCGATACTTTCGTATCTCCGCTGGCAATGACCTCCCTGATGTTTGAAAGCTTCAGGAGCCCTTCGCGGACGAGGCTGGCATCTGTGACAGCCATAATATAATCAAGATCTTTCACCGTTTCTCTGGCCCGCCTCAAACTTCCGGCCCGTGAAAACTTGATAAGGCCTGGGAGTCCCTCAAGCTGTTCTTCGATCACATCTGCGACGGCCAAAGCAATCGCTATCGGGTACCGTTCAGGGCGTTTTCCGGCTTCCCCCAAAGCTTGGAGAATTTTTTCTTCCGTTTTCTTGCCGAATCCGGCAAGCCCTTGGACCTTCTGCTGTTCACAGGCTTCTTTTAAGGATGCAGCATCATAGACGCCCAGCTCCTGATAAAGCTTGGCAATTTTTTTGCCGCCAAGGCCCGGAAGTTTCAAAAGCGGAACAAGCCCTTCGGGAACCTCCTCTTTTAAACGTTCAAGCGTGCCGGAAACGCCGTGATCCATATATTCCTTAATAACGGCATGCGTTCCTTTGCCGATTCCGGAAAGAGACATCATATCATCGATTTCAGACAGGCTGCGGTCATCTTGTTCAAGCGCCGCCGCGGCTTTTCTGAATGCTGATATTTTAAATGGGTTATCCCCTTTTAATTCCATATAGATCGCAATTGTTTCAAGCAGTCTGATGACATCTTTTTTATGCAATTTTTTTCACCTCTTGTATCCCCGTGTTCATCCTGTTTCCATCATACAAATTTTTGGCTGTTCCTACAACAAACAGCCATCTTTCGACACATCTTTCACCTGAAAAAAAACTTCCCTAGAGCAGAGAAGTTTTACAAAGATCCGTACTGATTCATCAGATTGTTTAACATATTGGATAGATACGGTGTTTTATGAATGATCAAATCTGCCATTACCGAGCCGGACATCATGTTTTGCAGCACTTCAATCGGCAGGAGCGTTCCGATGAACAGAACGACAAACACGAACAGGTAAATCTCCGCGAAACCGAGCACGGCACCGAGAATCTGGTTGATTTGCTTAAGGATCGGAATGCTTGCGACAGCATCCAAAAATGATGCGGCAATTCTCAGCAGGATCATCGTCAGGAAAAACAGAATCAGAAACGCAATCATGTTGTAATAGGCGCCTTCAAGGCTTCCGTTTACAAATGCCAGCGCCGTCTGGCCTCCCGAAAAGTCCGGAGACGGAATCCAGCCGAGCTTCGGCGCAAGGTCGCCATAATAGGTTCCGGCCACAGCGATCGCTGCGATAAACGTCACCAAACGGATAAATTGGCGGATAAATCCTCTTTTCAGCCCAATAAACAGACCGGACAAAAGCAAAATAATAATGATGATATCTAACATCGTGATGTTCAATCCTTTTCTTTAATTTGTCCTTTTAATCTCTCAAGTTCCTCTTGCAGTTTCAGATAATCGTGAACTGCGTTCACAGCAGTCAAGACGGCAAGCTTATTTATGTCAAGATACGGATTTTTTTCGTTGATTTCTCTCATTTTATCATCCACAATTGAGGCAACGTGCCTCATATGGCTCTTCGTTTCATCGCCGATAATTGTGAAGTGCTGACCGTAGATGTCAACTGTTGTTTTTGTTTTTCGACCATCAGACAACGTTTCTCCTCCATTCTACTTATGCGAGAATCCTAGTCTATATCATAACATGTTTGGAGATTGAATGGAAAGACGAGCCCTCCGCTGTTATGATACACTTATAAAAACATTGAATTAGCCTGTTTTATTAGCTAAAAAAGGAGATTAAACCGTGTCACATTCTGTTTTGAAAGTTCCCCAGCCTGTTATTGAACGGATGCAAAGCTACTACCGGTCTGATATTACTTCCCAATTGGTACAGGGAGCGGTTTTTCAGGCTAAGCCCCAAGGCTGCACCATTACAGCATATCGATCAGGAAAGGTTTTGTTCCAAGGAAAAAACGCCGAAAAGGAAGCCGGGCGTTGGGCGGCATCAGCCGAAGCGCCGGCGGAAAAAAAGACTCCCTCCAAAAAAAGCACCCCGTCCGTCTATCAGCCGCCTGAAGGCATCGGCTCAATGTCTGTCATCGGCTCGGATGAAGTCGGAACCGGCGATTATTTCGGCCCGATGACGGTCGTATGTGTTTACGCCGATAAAACAAAGCTGCCGCTTTTAAAAGAACTCGGCGTCAAAGATTCCAAACATTTAAAAGACCCGCAGATCGTCAAAATCGCACGCGATTTAATCAAGACGGTACCCTACAGCCTGCTCGTTTTAAGAAACGAAAAGTACAATGAAATGCAGAAAAAAGGCATGAGTCAGGGGAAAATGAAAGCCCTTCTTCACAACCAGGCAATTGCGAACCTCCTCAAAAAGCTGGACGGAATCCGCCCTGAGGCGATTTTAATCGATCAGTTCGCTGAACCGGCCGTTTATTTCAAACATTTGGCAGGCAAGACCGCTATCAAAGAGCGTACATATTTCAGCACAAAAGCGGAAGGCATCCACCTGTCCGTCGCCGCTGCCTCGATCATCGCGCGCTATTCTTTTTTAATGGAGATGAATAAGCTTTCTAAAGAAGCCGGAATCACGCTTCCGAAAGGGGCTGGGGCGCTTGTCGATCAAGCTGCCGCAAAGCTGATCAAGAGAAAAGGCGAGACGGCGCTGAACCAATTTACGAAGCTGCATTTTGCGAATACGCAGAAGGCGAGACAGCTTGCCGCAAAGCTGTAAATGAAAAAACTTGCAGAGAACATTGATTCTCTGCAAGTTTTTCGTTTAGCCTCTCAGCTTCGCATCGTATGTTTCCTCAAGTGCGTCTAATACTTTTTGATGGACTTTCGTCACTTCTTCCTCAGTCAATGTTTGTTCCGTATTTAAATATTGCAGGCTGAAGGCGACCGATTTTTTGCCTTCTTCCATATGCTCGCCTTCATAGACGTCAAAGACATGCACTTCCTTCAATAATGTTCCTCCAGCTTTATTAATCACGTCTTCAAGCTGGCCGCTTGTGATTTCTTTTCCTACGACAAGCGCGATATCGCGTGTGACAGAAGGATACTTCGGAATGGCCGTATATCTGATGTCAGGCACCTTCACCGCAAAGAGTTCATGCAGATCAAGCTCAAATACATAAGTCTCATTCAGATCAAGCTCTTTTTCAACTGACGGATGAAGCTGGCCGATGAAGCCAATCAAAGAGCCATTGTATAAAATGTTGGCCGTCCGCCCAGGATGAAGCTCTTTTCTTTCAGACTGGACGAATTCGATGCCTTCACGAATGCCGAGCTTTTCTAAAAGGCCTTCGACAATGCCTTTGACGACAAAGAAATCGACCGGCTTTTTCTCGCCCTGCCAGAGGTTTTTGTGCCACAGACCTGTCACGGCTCCTGCAACATGTTCTTTTTCAACCGGTTTTGTATGCTCTTCGGCTTTTAAGAAAACTGAACCGACTTCGTAAAACGCCGCTGAATCGGTTTGCCTTGCCAGGTTATAGGAGACCGATTCAAGCAAGTTCGGAAGCAGGCTGTGCCTTAACACGCTTCTTTCCTCACTCATCGGCAGGGAAAGGATCGTTTTAAACGATTTTTCCAGGGCGTATGCGGTCGCTTTTTGGTCGTTTGTTAACGAGTATGTGATCGCCTGAGAAAGCCCCGCTCCTTCCAGGAAGCGTCTGAGTTTTCTCCGTTTTGCCTGATAAGGGGTCAGACCGCCTGCAAAGCCAGTCAATTCAGGAAGCGAAGACGGAATGTTGTCATAGCCGTATAATCTTGCAACCTCTTCAATCAAGTCTTCTTCAATCGCAATATCGCCTCTTCTTGAAGGAACGGTAACGGTCAGATCAGCATCCGCTTCTTCAACAGGAAACCCTAGCTTTTGAAAAATATTGACCATTTCTTCTTTGCTGACGGACATGCCGAGCACCTTTGTTACTTTATCAGCGGACAGGCTGATGACATTGTCTTTGATATCAAGGTGATCTTCTGCAACTGTGCCCTCTAAAACTGTGCCGCCTGCATATTGGCTGATCAGGTCTGCGGCGCGCTCTGCAGCAAGGCGCACCCGCGCGGGATCAATGCCTTTTTCAAAGCGGACGCTTGATTCGCTGCGAAGTCCCAGATCTTTTGAAGCCTTGCGGACGGTTTGTCCGTTAAAATATGCCGCCTCCAGCAAAATCGTCTTCGTATCTTCGCGGACTTCGGAGTCTGCTCCACCCATAACACCGGCGACAGCCTGCGGCGCAGAGCCGTTTGTGATGACAAGATGTTCAGGCGTTAATGTTCTTTCCTGTTCATCGAGCGTCATCATCGTTTCATTTTCGTAAGCTTTGCGGACGACGACCTCTTTTGAGCCGAAGCGGTCGTAATCAAAAGCATGCAGCGGCTGGCCGTACTCGAGCAGCACAAAGTTCGTAATATCAACCACATTATTGTGCGGCCTGATTCCGGCATTGATCAGCTTTGTCTGCATCCAAAGCGGAGACGGGCCGATTTTGACATCTTTAATGATTTTCGCCGCATATAAAGGATTGGCTTTTATATCTTCAATTTTGACTGACATGTAGTCGGCCGCTTTTTCAGCGCTTGCTTGATAAGCCGTTTCAGGAAGCTTGACTTCGCGGCCAAGAATGGCTGCCACTTCATAGGCGACACCGAGCATATTCATCGCGTCGGCTCGGTTTGGCGTCAGCCCGAGCTCCAGCACCGCATCATCGAGCGCCAGGCTCTTGAGGGCGTCAGTACCTGTTTCAGCGTCGCTCGGGAATACGAAAATCCCTTCCGCATATTCTTGTGGTACAAGCTTTCCTTGAATGCCAAGCTCCTGCAAAGAGCAGATCATGCCGTTCGACGCTTCACCGCGAAGCTTCGCTTTTTTGATTTTAAAATTGCCCGGCAAAACCGCGCCAACCGTGGCGACGGCTACCTTTTGCCCTCCGTCCACATTCGGAGCTCCGCAGATGATTTGCACAGGCTCTTCCTCGCCGATATCGACAAGACATTTATTTAACTTATCGGCGTTCGGATGCTGCTCCCGTTCCAGAACATGTCCGATGACAACACCTTTCATTCCTTCTCCTTTATATTCAATGCCTTCTACTTCGATCCCGCTTCTCGTAATCTTTTCAGCGAGAATGTCCGGCGTCATTCCGTCTAAATTCACGTATTCCTGCAACCATTTATATGAAACAAACATCACGCGTCCTCCTCTTTAAGCCTGTTTAAATTGAGATAAAAATCTGACATCGTTCGTATAGAAATGACGGATATCATCAATGCCGTATTTCAGCATCGCGATCCGTTCAACACCCATTCCAAAGGCAAATCCCTGATATTCTTTGGAATCAAAACCCGCCATTTCAAGCACGTTCGGATGCACCATTCCCGCTCCGAGAATTTCAATCCAGCCGGTTTGTTTACAAACAGAACAGCCTTTTCCTCCGCATTTGAAGCAGGAGACATCAACTTCAACAGACGGTTCTGTAAACGGGAAAAAGCTTGGACGCAGTCTGATTTCGCGTTCTTCTCCGAACATCTTTTTCGCGACGGTTTCAAGCGTTCCTTTCAAGTCGCTCATGCTGATATGATGATCGACGCAAAGCCCTTCGATCTGCATAAACTGATGCGAGTGTGTCGCATCATCATTGTCGCGGCGGTACACTTTGCCAGGGCAGATGATTTTAACAGGGCCTTTTCCTTTATGCTTCTCCATGGTGCGCGTCTGAACAGGAGACGTCTGCGTTCTCATCAGCGTGTCTTCCGTAATATAAAAGCTGTCCTGCATATCGCGGGCCGGATGCTCTTTCGGAAGGTTGAGCGCTTCAAAGTTATAGTAGTCCGTCTCTACTTCAGGACCCTCTTCCACTGAATACCCCATGCTGATAAACAAGTCTTCAATATCTTCGGTAACGATTGTCAGCGGATGCCGCGAACCCGTTTTGACGGGGCTTCCCGGAAGCGTCACATCAATCGTCTGTTCTTTCAGCTTTCTTTTGACTTCTTCCTCTTCAAGGCGGGCATTCTTTTCGGCAACCGCCTGAGCGATCGTTTCTCTTACTTCGTTTGCCAAAGCGCCCATTTTTGGTCTTTCTTCAGCAGAAAGCTTTCCCATTCCCCGAAGCACTTCTGTGATCGGTCCTTTTTTTCCAAGATACGCAACGCGGACATCGTTGACTTCTTTTAATGAATCTGCGGCTTCGACTTTTTCGACCGCTTCTTTCTCAAGCCGTTTCAGCTCTTCCTGCATGTTTGAAATTCCTCCTTTTATATAGAAAACCCAGTTTCTCGGCAATAAAAAAAGCCCCTTTCTTGATGAAAGGGACGAATCGTGGCCGTGGTACCACCCTTTTTAAACAAAGCAAAAAAAGCTTTGTTCCTCACTTCATTGACATAACGGAATGAATCCGGTTCACCTTTACACATCTCTGGAGACGCGGTCCCGGTGACAACTCAAGAGGTGAAGCGTTTTTTAGCTTTCCATAAAAATGCTTTCAGTCCAAGGCACTTTCTCCCTAAATGGCGGCGTGGTAAAAAACGGGTCCTCTATCACTGTTTTTAAACATATTACATTCATTATAGTGAATTACATGATCCTGTGCAACAGGTTATCCGCGGAGATGATAGATTAAGACCGCTGCAGCGGCTGCCACATTCAGCGATTCCGCTTTACCGTATATAGGCACATACAGATTCAGATCCGTCCTCTCCAGCAGATCGGGGTCAACCCCTGAGCCTTCATTTCCGATCAGAAGCGCAAATGCCTGTGACGGGTCCGCCTCCCTGAATGGGACTGCATTTTGCAGCGCAGTGCCGTATACAGGAACATTTTTTTCCTTCAGCTCTTCAATCAGCGCAGAAAGCTCCGCTTTGATAATCGGAATATGAAAATGCGAGCCTTGAGCCGATCTGAGCGTTTTGGCATTATAAGGGTCGACCGTCCCATGGCCGATGACAACGGCATCGATCCCGGCGGCATCAGCCGTCCGGATGATCGTCCCTAAGTTGCCCGGGTCTTGCACCGCGTCTGCAAGGAGCAGCTTTTCATATCGAAAATGACTGCTTTCCGGCATTTGGCAGACAGCGGCGACGGTCTGCGGCGTCTCCGTTTCCGTTATAGCTGAATAAGCATCAGCGCTCAGAATGTAGCAAGAAACAGACACATCAAGTCCAGCCGGAAGATCTGCTTCGTCCGTAACCATGATTTCTTTAACAGCACCAGGCGTCTTCAGCGCTTCTTCAACGAGATGCTCGCCTTCTATTAAAAAAGTATTGGTTTTTGTCCGCTCTTTTTTCGTGTGAAGCTTTTTCCAATCCTTCACTTTTTGATTTTTGGCTGATTCAATTCGTTTCAAATCGTTTTGACTCCTTTTGTCTGGCAATAGTCACATTATATCTCATCAATGGTACATAATAAACCCGGAAGCGAGACAGAATATAGAACATCAGATCATGAAATGGAGTGAAAAACATGGATTTGAATTTGCGCCATGCCGTCATTGCCAATGTAACAGGGAATTCACAGGAACAGCTTGAACATACGATCGTTGATGCGATCCAAAGCGGTGAAGAAAAAATGCTCCCTGGATTGGGCGTATTGTTTGAAGTGATTTGGCAGCACGCTTCTGATTCAGACAAAACTGAAATGCTCGAGACATTGGAGCAAGGATTAAAACAATAAACCGGAGGCCAAGATGGCCCCGGTTTATTTTGTCACCCCGGAATGGAGGGCTCCATCCGCAAAGCAGGATCGCGCCAAATTTCCGTCCATTTTTTGATGGCAGCGGCCATGATCACCAATCCCAACAGCAGCATAATCATCGATAAAATGCCGTTTAGAATGCTGTAGCCGGCAGCTTCCGCATTAAAGTAAACGTGTCTGATCATCCAGTATCCTGCGTAATTGACGGTCACATATAAATAAGCGAGCGGTATGAGGCATGTCAGCATATACCGCCGTTTATCAGCGATTTTCAAAATGACGGTCGCCCCGATGATCAGACCGACGGATGCCATCAGCTGATTGGAAACGCCAAACAGCGCCCAAATGGAGCTGATGTCCCCGGAATAAAGCAAATACCCCCACATAAAGCAGGCAAGCGCGCTTGCGATGACTGAACCCGGAAGCCAATCCGTTTTTTTGAGCGGTTTGTACACTTCCCCGAAAAAATCCTGAATTAAGTAGCGGGCCACCCTTGTTCCGGCATCAATCGCCGTTAAGATAAAGACGGCCTCAAACATGATGACAAATTGAAAGAAATAAGAAGCCAAATGGCTGAAAAACGGGATGTCCGTAAATATATAAGCCATGCCGACGGCAAGCGTTACGGCTCCGCCCGTCCTTCCCTCAAGATCAAGTCCGATTTCCCTGCTGAGTTCAGGCAGATGGACAACGTTCATACCAAGCGTTCGAAATACTTCAGGCGTGCTGTTAATGGCAAAATAATCGCCCGGCTGCAATGCCGTCGCTGCGATCAAAGCCATTATCCCGACCAGACACTCCACAAGCATCGCGCCAAAGCCGACGAATTTCATATCGCTCCATTTATCCAGCATTTTCGGCGTCGTGCCTGAGCCGACAAACGCGTGAAAGCCGGAAATCGCCCCGCAGGCGATCGTGATGGAAATGAACGGCCAAACCGGCCCAGGGGAAACAGGTCCCCCTCCGCCTGTAAACTCGGTAAACGCCGGGAACGGAATTGCCGGATTCACAACGAAAACCCCGGCAATCAAAGCGATGAACACGCCGATTTTCATAAAACTGCTCAAATAATCGCGTGGTGCAAGCAGCAGCCAGACGGGAAGCGCAGCAGCAAAAAACGCATAGACCGGAAGCGCGATGGCGAGCGTTTTCGCATCAAGCGTCAACACTTCTCCGAGCTGTGTATTTGCGACAGACGGCCCGATGAATACACCGGCCATCAACAGGATGAATCCGCCGGCAGACGCAAGCTTTAAGTTTCCTGTCTTTTTATAAAATAAACCGACACCCATGGCAATCGGTATCGTAATCGCAACGGCGAACGTCCCCCACGGATTGCGTTCAAGCGCGTGGAGCACAACCATCGACAGACCCGCCATCGTAATCGTAATAATAAACAGCATCGCAAGTCCTGTGCAAAATCCCGCAACAGGCCCGAGCTCTTCTTTTGCGACTTCTGAAAGCGACTTTCCCTTCTTTCGCATCGACGCAAATAGAACAACAATATCATGAACGGCTCCCCCGATAACCGCTCCGATCAACAGCCACAACAATCCCGGCAAATAGCCGAATTGCGCGGCCAAAATCGGTCCGACAAGCGGACCTGCAGCAGCGATGGCGGCAAAGTGATGACCGAATGATACCCATTTGTTTGTCGGCACATAATCCTTTCCGTCTTTCTGAAGATGGGCAGGAGTCGGCTTGTCATCATTCACCTTCAGCACTTTCACCATCATAAATGTTCCATACAAACGGTAGGCGATCGCTAAAATACAGATGGAAGCGATCACAATTGTAACTGCATTCATACCAATTCCTTCCCCCCTTTTAGTCCTTTTCAACATATCTCATATTTTTTGTAAGCGCAATCATTAATTGTGACAATTATCTGAAAATGACAGTGTATTTCAAAATAACGGAATGATATAAAAGTGAATCAGCAGCACAAGAAAAAAAGCAGTACAGCCGGCGATTCTGTTCATCAAGCTACTTTCGATCGAGGCGAAAACATGGTGTGATATCGCAAAGAACAAACCAGAACCGGCAAATATGACGGCCCCAGCCATAAATGAGTTGTTGAAAAAATGAGCGGTATTGAGAATGGATGTAATGAATATAAGCCAAAGATAAGCTAAAAATCTTAAATGATAAATGAATAAACAGCTGAAAAAAATTTCATCCCCTTCCTCTCCTTGTCTGGTTTTATATCATGTTCGAGACAAAATATGCTAACCCTTTCTTCGAATTGACTGAAATTGAA
This sequence comes from Bacillus swezeyi, assembly GCF_001969815.1. Taxonomy (GTDB): domain Bacteria; phylum Bacillota; class Bacilli; order Bacillales; family Bacillaceae; genus Bacillus; species Bacillus swezeyi. The sequence continues at coordinate 39,011 of NZ_MRBK01000030.1, forward strand.
AAGAACCGGCTTTCTGCAGCCGGTTCTTTTCATTAAATCATGATTGTTTCTTCAATCTGAGCACATTCCAGGAAAGCTTCGGCAAATGTGCCGTCAGCGTGCCGTCGCACACTTTGGCGTCTCCGCCGCTGTGAGGAATGACATTATTTCTGTCCTCTTCATTCGTCGCTTTGTTATCATCGTGTTCTAGAACGATATGCTCTTTTACAGAGTAGCCGTCAAAGCTTCTGATATCGGCTTCCATGTGCAGGCCGCAGTCAGTTGCGCGGTTTACTGCAAATACGGTTAGTTCTTCTGCTTCTTCATTGAAAACAGAGACAGATTCTAAGTACGGTACATCTGTAAAGTCTTTGCTGTCATACTTCGGAGATGACACTGACGTCTGTAATACCGTTCCCCGTCCGTAAACAGAAGCGTGCATAAACGGATAGAAAATCGTCTGGCGCCAAGCCTCTCCGCCTTTGTCCGTCATAATCGGGGCGATGACATTGACAAGCTGAGCGAGACAGGCAATTTTCACGCGGTCGGCGTGTTTCAGCATCGTAATCAGCATACAGCCGACCAGCAGCGCATCCTCAAAGTTGTAAATGTCTTCAAGAAGGTGCGGCGCTCTTGCCCAGCGCTCAGCTTCTTTGTCTTTTTCATTTGAATGATACCAGACATTCCATTCATCATAAGAAAGATGAATCGTTTTCTTGCTGCGCTTTTTCGCTTTCATATAGTCGCAGACAGTGACAACTGTTTTAATAAAATGATCCATGTCAAGCGATCTCGCCAAATAGTTTGGCAGGTCATTATCACGGTTTCCGTAATACGAATGAAGAGAGATGTACTCAACATGCTCATAAGTATGATCAAGCACAGTCGTTTCCCAATCAATGAATGTCTGCATGCCGCTTCCGGAGCTTCCGCAGGCGACAAGCTCAATTGACGGATCTGTCCATTTCATGACTTTTGCGGCTTCAGCGGCAATCCTTCCGTATTCGGCTGCTGTTTTATGGCCGATCTGCCATGGACCGTCCATCTCATTGCCGAGGCACCACGTTTTGATTTTATGCGGCTCTTTATAGCCGTGGGACTTTCTCAAGTCGCTGTAGTACGATCCTGACGGATGATTGCAGTATTCCACAAGGTTGCGGGCGGCATCAATTCCCCTTGTGCCGAGATTGACGGCCATATTGACTTCGGCGCCGGCAAGCTTCGCCCAATCCATAAATTCATTTGTGCCGATAAGGTTCGGTTCTGTGGTCGCCCATGCCAAGTCAAGCCTTGTCGGCCGGTTTTCGACCGGACCGACGCCATCCTCCCAATTATATCCGGATACAAAGTTACCTCCCGGATATCTGATAAACGGGACTTTCAGCTCCTTCACGAGTTTGATGACATCCTGTCGAAAACCAGATTCATCAGCCTCCGGGTGATCCGGTTCATAAATGCCTTCATAAACGGCTCTGCCAAGATGCTCGATAAATGAGCCGTATATCCGTTTATCAATCTCAGCTACCTTGTATTCTTTGTCAATCGTCATTTTCGCTTTTTTTTCCGTCATTTCACTCATTCCTTTCAAATGAAAATATGATATATATTGATCAGCCTTTAATTCCGCCCGCTGTCAAACCTGAAATAAAGTACTTTTGGAAGAACAAGAAAATCAAAATAACAGGCAGAATCGCCAGCACCGATCCCGAGATCAGCATGTCGTAGTTGTTTCCATATGGACTGAGCAAAGCGGACAGCCCGATTGGAAGCGTAAACATTTCTTTTGACCTTAAAACGATTAACGGCCACAAAAAATTGTTCCAGCTGTTTAATGACTGCAGGATGATCATCGCCCCGAATGCCGGCTTCATGAGCGGCGCCATAATCCTGAAAAAAATGCCGAACTCGGTGCATCCATCCATTCTTGCTGAATCAAGCAAATCTTTTGGCAGGCCGAGCGCATACTGCCTGAAGAAAAATACGGCGACAGGCGACACGATAAACGGAAGAATCACACCGGCATACGTGTCGACAATGTGCAAGGAGACCGTCATTTTAAATAAAGGCAGCATTAAAATCTCAATCGGCACCATCATGATCAGCAGCACAAACACAAACAATAGGTTTTTCCCTTTAAAATCATATACGGCAAGCCCGTACCCGACCATCGAAGAGAACAAGAGCGTCAAAACGGTTGAAATGACCACAAGAATCAGACTGTTTGTGAACCATTTAAAATAAATGCTTCCTCCGTTAAACAGATAAAGATAGTTATCAAGGCTTAAAATGTCGGGGCTCAAGTGTAAATTAAGCCCGAACCGAAGCAGCTCCGAAGACGGCTTAAGCGAGCCGAGCAAAAGGCAAAAAAGCGGGAATACAAACAAAAAACTTAATATCGCAAACAGTAAAAATGAAGCAATTTTCGCAATGTTTAAGCCTCTGGCGGGACGCATTAATAGCCCTCCTTTTTAAATGATCCAGACAGCTTTAATGAAATGAGGCTGGCGATGAAAATAATGATCAAGAGCACGATGCCGAGCGCCGATCCATAGCCCATGTTGTTATATGCCAGACCCTGCTGGTAAATATAGCCGACCATCGTCAGGCCGATATTGCCCGGAGAGTTGTTTTGCCACAGCACATAGCTTTCTTCAAACATCCGAAAGCCGCCGATGATGCTGATCGTCAGCACGTAGACGGTGACGGGCTTTAAAAATGGAAGCGTGATATGGTAAAACTTTTTCAAAGTGCCGGCGCCGTCGATCTCGGCGGCTTCGTACAATTCTTTTGGTACATTCTGCAGACCGGCCAGAAAGTAGAGAACATTGATGCCCATCCATCTCCATGTTGCGAGCATGACCATTAAAAACATGCCGGTGTGCTCATTGTTCAGCCAGTTTTGCGGTGAAGCCCCAAGCTTAATCAAAAGCGAGTTTGCCAAGGATGAATCCATTTCTCCGAAAATCAGACGAAAAATGATTCCCGCCACAATGGTTGAAGTAAGAGCCGGAATAAATAGCGCGGATTTAAACACGTTTTTAAACTTCACCAGCTTTGAATCAAGAAAGACTGCAAGAATAAGCGGAACTGGTATTAAAATCAGCAATGTCCAAAAGGTGTATTTCATGGTGTTGAAAAGTGCGGTATAAAAAGTAGGGTTGTTTAAAGCTTTATAGTTCTCTGTCCCGATGAAGCGGATTTCTCCGGGCAGAATGCTTTGAAAGCTCATGATGACGACGCTGATAAGCGGATAAAGAAAAAATATGCAAAAGGAGAGTACAAAAGGTGCTGTGAAAATGTAGGGTGCGGCTTTTGCTGAATATAGTAAGTTTCTTATCTTTCTTTTTCTGCTCACCGGCGGAAACGAATGCACTGTATCTGTTTTAACAGTCTTCAAGTTATCGCCTCGCTTTACAGTATTGAAAGACTATTGCCCCTTCACTTCGGAGGCTGCTTTGTCCAATGCTTCTTTCGGCGTTTTGCTTCTGATTTTAAGTGCCTCATACAATACATTTTTGTTCACCAAATCGGAAGTTTTCGCATAATCCTCTGTTAAATAAATCGGATTGATCTCATCTTTTACCTCAAGAAGCATAGAAAAAATATGGCTGCCGTTTTGAAAGTAATCTGTATATTGATTCGATTTCTTCAACTCTTCTGAATCCCACACATCCCATCTTAAAGGGTCGAATCCAAGGACGGTCCATAGTTTTATGTTTCCTTTTTTAGAAGCTTTGGCGAATTTCAGAAAATCCTTGGCCATATCGGCTTCTTTCGCTTGTTTTGGAATGACGGTGGCTGTTCCGCCCATTCCGGCTGAGCGGTCTCCCCCTTCTTTCCACGCCGGCAGCGGCCTGATCGCGATTTTTCCTTTCAAGTCCGGCATATAATCCAAAAACCTGCCCATATACCAGATCGGCATCAACACAGATGCCGCCCCGCCTTGGTTCATGAATCCGTAATATTCCTCGCTGTGATGGTTTCCTCCCGGCGTGGTGACCGCAATTTTATCTTTTTCAATGAGCGTTTTTAAAAATTCAAGCGCTTTTACATTTGTTTCGTTGTTTAATGTTAATCGGCCCTTTTCATCAAAGTAGCCTGAGCCCTGCTGGGAAACCAGCGGCAAAAATGAGTTCGGATCGGTTGTTTCAATTGTCATCATCGGTTTGCCGACAGCTTCGACAACCTGTTTGCCTGCTTCCCTGTAATCCTCCCAGGTTTTGATATCATCCGGATCGACCCCGGCTTTATTTAAAATATCCATGTTGTAATACATCACGGTCGTTCCGACATGTGTGCCGAGACCGTACAGTTTTCCATTTTTGCTGTAGAGTGTCAGCCTCGCTTCGACGAACTTGTCGCGTTCCTTCTCAACCAAAGATGTCAAATCTGTGAGAGGGATGTCTGATCCCTTCAAAAAATTGGAGAAACGTCCGAGTTCAATATCGGCAAGATCAGGGACTCCTTTACCCGCCAAAAGTGAAATGGATAAGTTGTCATGCATCTGTCCATATGGATAAACAACCGTATTTAACTTAATCTTTCGATCGGGATATGTTTTGTTCCATTCCTTCACCATTTCTGCGTAAAACTGTTCATGGAGCCCGTTAAATGTCCAAAATGTCAGCTCGGTGGCATCTGACGTCTTATCGGCGGCAGGGCTCGCATTGCATCCCGTTAAAAGCAAACATGCAGCCATCGTGATCATAAGGAAATATGAAAGGAACTTTTTCACGTTTTAACCCCTTTCATGTTTGACATTTTGCCTCATCTCAGGCAATAGGCCGTATTGATTGATGATTTTCAATCCCGTATACCGATCTCTGAGGTGATGGGCGTGAGCCAGCGCTTCAGTCAGCAGATGCTCATCGACATCCAGTTCTTCGAGCGATACAGGCCCGCCGACACGCCTCATCCATCCTTCCATCGTCTCGCCGGCGGGCAGATTTTCATAAGCTGAACGCACTGTTTTTTCGGCGTGTTCATCACTCCATGTTGTTTCTGTAAGGGACCGATAAATATCTGCCAGCATGATGGCAGCACAACCGACTTTTGCGCCGTGGAGCACCTGCCGCTTTTGATTCTCCAATGCTTTCATTTCCAAGTAATGTGAAAGATGATGCTCTCCGCCCGAAGCCGGCCTAGAATGATCCAGCACCAGCATGACAAGTCCGGAAATGATCAGCGATTCCATCAATTTCTCAATGCCTTCGCGCGTTTTTGCAGCGATGTCATCTATCCGCAAAAGACACTGTTCAAGAGCTTCTTTTGTGATAGCTGCAGCGGCCGGACAATAGGGCTCGTCCGCAAGCAAACGGGAGATTTCCCAGTCTGCAAGCGATGTAACCTTGCCGAGCATATCGCCGAATCCGGCGGCAATCATCTTTTGCGGAGCCTTTCGCAAAAGCTCGAGGTCGGCAAATAATGCAATCGGCGCAGTCGTTTGTATCGTCTGTTTCTTGCCTTTCAAAATCAACGGCGCACCGGCTGAAGTAAAGCCGTCAACCGATGGAGCCGTAGGCACTGAAATAAACGGAATCCCGCGCTGGAAGGCGCAAAAGCGGACGATATCATGAATCGTGCCGGCGCCGGCCGCTATCAGCACATCCGTATCAAGCGGTATGCCGATCAGTGCGCTCACCAACGTTTTCTCATCTGCCGTGACATCGCCCGCCGCATTCGCCTCCAGTTTGACCGAGGCTGCTTCAGCCTTTTCATGAAGAATGGCCATCAGCTTTTTTCCGGCTATCTGCTCAGTCGTTTCATCACAAATGACAGCAACTTTTTGAAATGAAGCGGCTTTCACGTAAGCCGGCAGCTCTTGATCAAGAGCATGTTCACCGACCGCTATTTTTTCGACTGTCAGCGGATGATGGACGGCTCCGCAATCACATGCGCCTAAAGTGTTGTTCATATAAGAGATCAGGTCATTCATTTAAACACTTCCCTCCTCTATTGACCGTAATATGCGCCAGCCCCATGCTTCCGGAAAAAATGCTTATCCTGCAAAACACTTTTGATCGGGTGAAGAGACGGATTCAGCATGAGTGAATGATAGGCCATCTTCGCCACTTCTTCTAATACGACGGCATTGTGTACGGCTGTCAAAGCATCCTCCCCCCAGCAAAACGGTCCGTGATTGTTGACGAGAACGCCCGGGACATCACGCGGATCAAGATGCTGAAATGTTTCTGTAATCACTTTTCCGGTATTCAATTCGTATTGTCCGGCTATTTCATCAGCGTACATTTCTCTTGTACACGGAATATCACCGTGATAATAGTCGGCATGTGTCGTTCCCAATGACGGAATATCCCTGCCTGATTGCGCCCAGCTTGTCGCCCATGGGGAATGGGTATGGACAATGCCGCCTATCGTGTGAAATTCCTTGTAAAGATGGAGGTGGGTCGGTGTGTCGGAAGACGGTTTCAGCCCTCCTTCAACAACTTCACCTTCCATGTTCAAAACGACTAAATCCTCCGCTTTTAATTCGCTGTATTTCACACCGCTCGGCTTGATGACAACAAGCTCTTTCTCGCGGTCAATCCCGCTGACGTTCCCCCATGTAAACGTGACAAGGCGGTGCTCCTCAAGCTGCAAATTCGCTTTTAACACCTGCTCTTTTAAAGCTTCCAGCACAAGTTTATCCTCCTTTTGATGATCGTTTTACCGGACGGCGGAGCTGATGGACTGGATGTTTTTCAATTTTTTGAGACGCTTCATGACATCGTTTTGTTTTCCGAAGTACATGTAAAGCTCCTTATAGTCCGCATACAGCTGATCATACAATGTGACGTTTTCCGGAATCGGTTTGTACGTATAGTCCTTGACTTTCCCCATATGTCTGACAGCCTCTTCGATATGATCATAACCGCCGTTTTGGCTTCCTGCCGCAAGGGCACCGAATATCGCAGATCCTAAAGCAGGAGCCTGCGGAGAACCGGAGATTTTGATTTCCATGTTTGTCACATCTGCGTAAATCTGCATAATGAACGGATTTTTTTCGGCAATTCCTCCGGCTGCATACAGCTCTTCGATCGGCACGCCGCTTTGCCGGAACGTTTCAATGATCATTCTCGTCCCGTAAGCAGTCGCTTCCACCAATGCGCGGTATATGTCTTCCGGTTTTGTAGCGAGCGTCATCCCGAGCATCATTCCCGTCAGATCTGCATCGACCAGTGTTGAACGGTTTCCGTTCCACCAATCCAATGCGAGCAGCCCGCTTTCACCGATGCGCAGATTGTCTGCTTTTTGACTCAGCAGCTCATAAATGGATATCCCTTCAGCTTCGGCCTCTCTCATATAGGCTTCAGGCACCAAATGCTTGATCATCCAATGAAAATGATCGCCTACACAGGACTGGCCCGCTTCATAGCCGACATAGCCCGGAAGAATGCCGTTTTCAACGACACCGCACATCCCCGGCACCATTCGGATATCCTCGCCTAGCAGCACGTGGCATGTGGATGTTCCCATGATCATCAGCATTTTCCCCGGTTCTGTGATTCCGACTGCGGGTACTGAGACATGTGCATCAACATTTCCAATCGCGATCGCCGTTCCCGGCAAAAGCCCTGTTTTAGCGGCCATTTCCTCAGTCAGTCCGCCCGCACGCTCTCCCAATAAATCAATATCTTCCGTTAATTTTTCCTGCACGATGTTTTTCAGTTTAGGGTGCAGCGCTGCAAAAAAATCATCGGAAGGATAGCCGGTCTTATTGTTCCAAATCGCTTTATAGCCCGCTGTACAGTTGTTCCGTTTTCTATTTCCGCACAGGCGGTAGACGATCCAGTCAGCAGCTTCCATGATTTCGTCTGCTGCATCATAAATGGAGGGCGCTTCTTCTGCGATTTGCATCACTTTTGGCACGAGCCATTCAGAAGAAATTTTTCCTCCATATGTTTGAAGAAAGGCTTCATTTCTTTCTTCCGCGATTTGATTCAGCCGGTTCGCGTGCTCCTGTGCGGCATGGTGCTTCCAAAGCTTCACATAGCTGTGGGGTTCTCCGGCATATTCCTCCCTCATGCAAAGCGGTGTTCCATCTTTGTCAACCGGCAGAATCGTACATGCCGTAAAATCGATGCCGATGCCGACGATCTCTTTCGGATCGGCTTTTGATTGCTCCAGAAGACTCGGAATCGTTTCTTCCAGCACTTCAATGTAATCGGCCGGATGCTGAAGCGCCCAGTCTCTCGGAAGCTTTCGCTTTGTCCCGGGCAGTTCGTGATCTATCACGCCGTGCGTATACTCCTTGACTGCTGTCGCGGCCTCTTCCCCAGTCCGGACATCAACCAAGACCGCTCTCCCCGATAACGTTCCAAAATCAATCCCGATTGTAAACGGCATAAGCTCCCCTCCTTAAAACATGCGAAGCCGATATGCAGCTTCACTCCATATGAGTTCGTTCCGAAGCTTTGGAATCGTCGTATCGCGGTTGATCAAAACCGCTTCAATACCTGTCATGTCAGCCCAATCCAGTATCTGTTCAGCCGTCAGCTGATAAGAAAGACATGTATGGTGCGCTCCGCCCGCCAAAATCCATGCTTCCGCAGACGTTCTGAGAGACGGCTGCGGCTTCCAAAGGACGCGCGCGACCGGAAGATTCGGCATATCATGCTGAACCTTCTCAGCATCCACTTCATTGATCACGAGCCGAAAACGTCCGCCCAAATCAATTAAAGAAACATTAACCGCTGAGCCGGCAATTCCGTTAAACACGAGTCGGGCCGGATCATCCTTGTCTCCCATTGACAGAGGATGGACTTCAATTCTCGGCTTGCTTTCGGCAATCGATGGGCACACTTCAAGCATGTGGGAGCCAAGAATCATTTCATTGCCCGGTTCAAAATGATAGGTGTAATCCTCCATAAATGACGTCTCTTTTCCGTCTGCCATCACTTTCATCATGCGGACAAGGGCAGCCGTTTTCCAATCCCCTTCTCCCCCGAAACCGAAGCCTTCGGCCATCAGCCGCTGAACAGCTAAACCCGGGAGCTGCTTCATGCCGTGCAGGTCCTCAAAGTTCGTCGTAAAGGCAGAATAGCCTCGATCTGTAAGAAAGCGCTTTAATCCAAGCTCAATCCGGGCCTGCTCTTTGATGGCTTCACGGGCATCATCCCCTTCAGGCCATTCATAAAGCGCCTCATATTCTGCGAGCAGGTCACTGAGACTCTCTTCTGATACCGCATCGATCTCGCGGACAAGATCACCGATTCCATATCCGTCGACTGACCAGCCTAACTGAATTTGAGCTTCGATTTTGTCTCCTTCGGTCACCGCAACATTGCGCATGTTATCGCCAAAACGGGCCACTTTAATATGACGGCTTTCATTGTAAGCTACCGCAGCGCTCATCCACCGATCGATCGACCGCTTTACCTCCATGTCCTCCCAGTAGCCGGCGATGACTTTCCGCGGAAGTCCCAATCTCGTTCCGATAAAGCCATATTCACGGTCACCGTGGGCAGACTGATTGATATTCATGAAATCCATATCGATTTTCTCCCACGGAATGTCCCTGTTAAATTGGGTGTGGAAATGAAGCAATGGTTTATTCAGTTCAGAAAGGCCCGGAATCCACATTTTAGCAGGTGAGAATGTGTGCATCCAAGTTATGACACCGTCACATGCCGCGTCTCTATTCGCCTCTTCAAACAGCTTTCTGACGCCGTCAAGCGAAGTGGCGACAGCCTTGTACTTGACCTTGAATCCTAAATGACCGTCATTTAATCCCTTGCAAATGATTGTTGAATGCTCTTCTACCTCTCTTACAGCCTCTTCTCCATATAAATGCTGACTGCCCGTTACAAACCAAAATTCATGCGTTTTTGACTGAATCAAAATGTTTCCCCCTTTACTACTCAGGTGTTGTGGAACATTAGCAAACTATTAAAACGCTTACAAAAAACCGGATGATACATTCGGCACCGATTATCAACACACTACAGGTACGTACAATTATGATTAAAAAATATATTTATCCGAACAAGTTTATTATATTAATAAGACCACAAACTGTCAATTTAATTTCTGTTTTTCAATTTCACAAAATAGCAACAAAAAATGCCAAGCAGACGAAACGCATGCTTGGCAAAAAGAAGAATTAATACGTCGGCCACCCTCCGGAGTCCCAGTACAAATCATTGATCAACAATTTGGAAACCCCGTTGTCAAGGGCGTCATAGCCGTGTCTGACAATCATCGAATTGTTCAGTACATCCTGATGTCCCGGTCCTTTCCAGCGGTCGTTCCCGGCGTCTAATATCGTTCCCCCGCCGTTCATCATATTCTTGCCGCTTTTATCATAATAGGGGCCCGTAATATTCTTTGAACGGCCGTACGCTATTTTATAGGTGCTGTTCACCCCCTGGCAGCATTTATCAAACGATACAAATAGGTAATAGTAGCCGTCTTTATATGTGATGTTCGGCGCTTCTACCGCTCCTCCGCTATTCGGCCTTGAAGCGATTGAATACAGCTTCCCGGTCGGTTTCATCGTTGTTTTATCCAGCTTTGTCAGCTTGATGCCGCTCCAAAATGAGCCGAAAGAAAGCCACGGATTTCCGTCTTTATCCATCACAAAATCGCCATCAATCGCATTATAGTTGTCTGCAGAAGTTGATCTGATCACTAGGCCGTCGTCGCGCCATTGCCCCGAAGCGATCCGGTCTGTTGAAGTCAGACCAATCAATGAAGTATTTGTCCCGAAGGAAGAGACAGAATAATAGAGCCAGTACCGCCCATTGTAATAGCTGATATCAGGGGCCCACTGATGCGCCTCGTAATTTGATACGTACGACTTCCACCAAGAGAGCGGGGAAGGAAAAATACTCGGCGCCGCACTCCAGTGTTTTCCGTCATTCGACCAGATGACACGCAGCCCTGTGCCGACACCAGTCCCAAATGTATAGTATGTGCTGCCTTCTTTGATCATAGAAGGATCATGGATGAAATTGTCCCCTGTTGTATCCCAGAAAGCTGCTGAAGCGGGCTCAGCAGTCGGAAATGTCAACATCAGGCCCATTATAAATACCAATGCCAAAAAAATCCCCCGTAAATTGTGTTTCACTAAACCACTCTCCAATCAATATATTGGGCAAAAACAGCTGGACCTCCTCTCGATGTAATATTTGGGAATGTCTTTATCTGTTATATGTAAGCGCTTCCTTTTATATTCCAAAAAAAATAAGCTGACAGCCTAAAAAACAGCTGTCAGCTTATCGTCAATCAAATGTAATATTTTGTACCGTTTCTTTGTCCAATCGTTTGATGACTTCGGTAATTAATTTCACCGCATGTTCATAATCATCGCGATGGAGCATGGCCGCGTGCGTGTGGATATAGCGGGTCGCAATTGTAATGGACAGAGCAGGCACTCCATTTGCGGTCACATGTATCGAGCCTGAATCGGTGCCGCCGCCTGAAAGGGCATCAAATTGATATGGAATACCGGCTTCATCCGCCACCTTAGTGACAAAATCACGGAGCCCTTTATGCGATACCATTGAGGCATCATATAGAATGATTTGCGGGCCTTCTCCCATTTTGCTTGTCGATTCTTTTTCTGTAATTCCCGGCGTGTCCCCTGCGATTCCGACGTCAACGCCAAAGGCGATATCAGGCTTGATTGTGTGTGCTGCGGTTTTTGCGCCGCGCAGTCCGACTTCCTCCTGAACGGTACCGACGCCATACACAACATTTGGATGATCAGCGGCTTTCAGGTTTTTCAAAACGTCTATTGCAATCGCACAGCCAATACGGTTGTCCCATGCTTTGGCAAGCAGCATTTTTTCATTGTTCATCACTGTAAATTCAAAATAAGGCACAATCTGATCCCCGGGCAGAACGCCCCATTCCATCGCTTCCTCCCTGTTCGAAGCACCGATGTCGATAAACATGTCTTTAATATCCACCGGTTTTTTTCGCGCGTCTGGGGACAGGACATGAGGCGGCTTTGAACCGATCACACCGGTGATATCCCCTTTTTTCGTCACAATCGTGACGCGCTGTGCCAGCATGACCTGGGACCACCAGCCTCCTACCGTCTGAAACCGAAGATAGCCTCTGTCATCAATGCGCGTCACCATAAAACCGACTTCGTCAAGATGACCGGCAACCATGATTTTCGGTCCGTCAGCTTGTCCCGTCTTTTTCGCGATCAAGCTTCCAAGTCCGTCTGTCGTTACCTCGTCAGCAAATGGCTCTATGTATGATTTCATGACTTGCCTTGGTTCTTTTTCATTTGCCGGGATTCCTTTTGCATCTGTTAATTCTTTTAACATGGTCAGTGTTTCATCAAGTTTTGCCATCTATATATAGCCTCCTTTATTAACCTCATTACTATTATACAAAAACATCCCTTTTCAATACGATGAATATCAATTGCAGCCTTTTTTAATCAAAAAAAATGAAACCTTATGTTTACTGGTTCGTATATATTGAGATATACCTGATTTTCTTTCATGGGGGGTCTTTTTCATTATGCTTGTCATCATTCTGAGACTCGCTTTGCTGGCGCTTTTGATTTATGTTGTGTACAAGGCCGTTCTGTTTTTGGGAAGTCCGAAGCGGAGACTGAAATCAGCACAGGCAAAGGAACATTTTTACTTTCTAGACGAACAAAAAAACACGCGAAAAAATTTCAAATTAACATTTAAAGGCGTGCTTTTCGAAGGAGAAAAACACATACCGGCAAAAGACCACCCATTGTTTATCCATACCATTTTTGTATGGACCGACAGCTCTGAAGAGAAGCTCGGCACTTTTACAGAAGCGGATTTCAATGAATTAGAAGAAAGGATTAAACAGCGTTATCCAGACTGTAAAATCGATTGGGATTCGTCCATACAAAAATGGAAGAACAAAAAAGCAGAAGAGCAATAAAGCTTTTTCTGCTTTTTTAGTTGATGATAAAATAAAAACCTGCCAAAACAGCTTGTACGATCAGCAGAAAGGGAATCCCCAGCGCAAAGGAAAGATGTTTCGTCTTATGTCTGAACCGGAGCATCCCGAGCCAAACACCCGCAGAGCCGAAAACGGCTGCCGTCAGCCAGATACGGCGTTCAGACACTCTCCACTTGTTTTTGACGGCCCTTTGTTTGTCGGTTTTCATCAATAAAAAACCATATCCGTTTATGAGGATAAGGTATATCAGCGCGATATTCATTTCGATATTTCTCCCCTTGTCTATTTTACGGATTGTTATCATTCGGGCGGTATGACAGAACTCCTGCTGCCGGATGCGCCTTATCTTATGTATCTTGAGGGAGCAGAGGTCGTACGTTGTTGAAAAAACGAAAAAAGAAAAAGGCCGTTCTCGGCCTTTTTTCTTATTTATTAAGTTGAGCTTTAGCAGCGTCAGCAAGCTGATTGAATGCAGTAAGATCGTTTACAGCAAGGTCAGCAAGCATTTTGCGGTTCACTTCAACGCCGGAAAGTTTAAGACCGTGCATTAAACGGCTGTAAGAAAGTCCGTTCATGCGTGCCGCAGCGTTGATACGAGTGATCCAAAGTTTGCGGAAATCGCGCTTTTTCTGACGACGGTCACGGAAAGCGTAGTTTCCTGATTTCATCACTTGCTGGTTAGCTACTTTATATAATGTATGTTTTGAACCAAAATAACCTTTTGCTAATTTGAGAACCTTTTTACGACGTTTGCGTGTAACAGTTCCGCCTTTTACTCTTGGCATTTGATTTCCCTCCTAATTATACCTTTTACGAATTACTTAATGTTGGCAAGCTGCTGCTTGATGCGTTTGAAATCGCCAGCGCTGACCATTGCGCTTTTGCGAAGCTTGCGCTTTTGTTTTTGAGATTTATTTGCGAACAAGTGACTTGTATATGCATGAGAACGTTTCAGTTTCCCGGAACCTGTCTTTTTAAAACGTTTCGCAGATCCGCGGTGAGTTTTCATTTTTGGCATGGATGTTTCCTCCTTAATTACTTTTCAGTTTTAGGCGCAAGCACCAGGAACATGCTGCGGCCGTCCATTTTCGGCTTCGTTTCAACAGTCGCCACTTCCGCACACGCTTCTGAAAAGCGGTCAAGCACGCGCTGTCCGATTTCTTTATGCGTGATCGCACGGCCTTTAAAGCGGATGGACGCTTTCACTTTGTCCCCTTTTTCCAGGAACTTGATAGCGTTGCGAAGCTTTGTATTAAAGTCGTGTTCTTCAATACCAGGGCTCAGCCGAACTTCTTTTAAGTTAATGATTTTTTGATTTTTTCGTGCTTCTTTTTCCTTCTTCTGCTGCTCAAATCTGTACTTTCCATAGTCCATGATCCGGCAGACAGGCGGTTTTGCATTTGCTGCAACCAAAACAAGGTCAAGATTTGCGCGACCCGCAATTTCCAGAGCTTCCTGGCGGGATTTAATCCCAAGCTGATCGCCATTTTGTCCGATCAAACGGACTTCACGCGCACGGATACCCTCATTAACCAATTGATCTTTGCTAATAATGAGCCACCTCCATAGAATCTTTGAATTGATTTCACAACTCATTCTGACCGTTTCTTTGTATTTCCACAGGCAAACAAAAAGTGTGGGCATTTAGAAACACCCACACTGCGAACATCTGCATAAAAAAATAAGAAATGTACGTTTAACCTGCCAACTACAAGAATGTGTCAATCAGGTGAGAAGCGGGTGCTTCTGCTTGTTGATATATATTCAATTCATTATCCATCTTACATAAACATATCCTGCAAGTCAAGATATAAAATTTATCACAACATTTGCTATTATAACAGGACAGATTTGAAATAGCAACGGTGATTTTTTTATTTTTTTCATCCTAACCGCCGGTGATCTGTATAAATAGCGGGATGACAACTACAGTCACAACGCCCACAACAACAACCGCAATGCTCGCCATGGCCGCTTCGACTTCCCCCATCTCAATCCCGACGGCGACGCCGAGTGCATGACCTGATGTTCCAAGCGCCAGCCCTTTGGCAATCGGATTTTTCACTTTAAATATTTTTAAGAACAAAGCCCCGAGCGCATAAACGATGACGGCGTTAAAGATGACCGCAAAAGCCGTTATATCGGAAATGCCCCCGATGCCATTTGATAAAGGGAGAGCAATCGCTGTAGTAGCGGCCTGCGGCAGCATGCTTTTCATGACTGAACCGTCAAGATGGATGCCTTTTGCGATGAAATACACGACAGCGACTGAACAGACCGAACCGGCGATAATGGCCGATAGAATCTGCCACCAATATCTTTTCAGCTTATCCGCCTGTTTGTATAAAGGAATGGCAAACGCAATCGTCGCCGGCTCTAAAAAGAATTTAATAATGTCGCCCCCGCTGCTGTAATCTTCATATGTAAAGCCGCCGATTTTCAGAAACGCAATCCCCAGGATCATGGCGACGAATAATGGCGTGAACAAGAAAAACCCTTTTGTTTTTTTAAATAGATATGTGCCGATGCCAAATGCGGCAAGTGAAACGACAATGCCAAAATAAGGTGTCACAGATAAACCCTCCTTTTTTCATCAAGAAGCTGTTTTTTTAGCCGTCTCCAGCGGCGCCGCTTTCTGCTTTTTACTGCCTGCAGCCAGGATGAACTGAGAAAACAGCCCGGTTGCGGCAAGTAAAATGACGGTAGCCAGAAAGATGACAAATACGATAGACAGACCATATTTTTGCATTACACCGAGCGAATTCATCACAGAAATCCCTGACGGAACAAATAAAAACCCGATAAGCGAGGTTAGGGCCGCACCGAGTGATTCGACCTGCTCAAGCTTAATCACCCCAGCTGACAGCAACGTGAATAAAAGCACCAAACCTATAACAGATGCAGGGATCGGGATGGGCAGAATCCCGGCGATTCCGTTTGAAACAAACATGATGACAGCAAAAATAAACGCTTGTGTTAAAAAGCCATATTCTTTCTTTCCACTCATTTCATTCACCTCTTTGGCTTTTTTATTGGCTTCATTATATAAAATGAAGCCAATAAAAAAGCGCTTTCACTAAAACTTGCCGGATAACAAGGCTCAGTTGCAGAAATCAGGCGCTGAAATACAAATCGTTTTCACAGATAAATAAATTCCAATATGTGCTAATGAGCAGGCACCGATCGTATAGTGATTAATGTGGAACACACGATGAAGAAAATAGGAGGGGCAATTCATGTATGATGCAATGAGCGGGCGGCGTTTTCACCCTGCTGCACAATTCACATCATTGGTCAGCCGCGGTTTAATGCCGGAAGACGCTTCACTCGCCGCCGAAGCACCTCGATTCACAGATAACCCGTTTAAGCTCGG
Organism: Bacillus swezeyi; assembly: GCF_001969815.1. Lineage (GTDB taxonomy): Bacteria > Bacillota > Bacilli > Bacillales > Bacillaceae > Bacillus > Bacillus swezeyi. The sequence goes on from NZ_MRBK01000030.1 coordinate 55,266, forward strand.
TGTTGCTTCAGGGGAACCGCATCCGGACGGATTTGTGTTATGGACGAGGCTGGCGCCTGATCCGCTTGCTGAAGATGGTTTAGGCGGGATGCCGAAACGGCATGTTCCAGTTCAGTGGGAGGTAGCTGAAGATGAACATTTTCGCAAAATCGTGAAGCGGGGAACGGCCGCTGCCCTACCTGAGCTGGCCCATTCGGTTCATGTTGAAGTACACGGTTTAAAACCGGGAAGATATTACTGGTACAGGTTTAAAGCAGGCCGGGAGATCAGCCGGACAGGACGGACAAAAACCGCTCCTTCTCCATTTGCCGATCTCAGCGGAATGTCGTTCGCCCTCGCTTCATGCCAGGCTTGGTATCACGGATATTTTACCGCTTATCGGCATATGGCCGAAGACCACCCTGATGTTGTTTTTTTTCTTGGCGACTATATTTATGAATATCCCATCAATTCCAAAAACCTTTATCGGAATGTTAAGCTATCCAGCGCTCACAATGCCAAAACCGTCACATTGAGCCAATACCGGCTGCGGTATTCCCTGTTCAAAACAGACCCCGACCTTCAGTCGATTCATGCATTGGCGCCTTGGGTTGTCACCATGGATGACCATGAAGTCGAAAACAATTATGCCGGCGCACATTCGCAATACAAGACTTCACCCGACGACTTTCTCCGTCAGCGCGCCGCCGCCTACCAAGCTTTCTATGAAAATATTCCGATCCGCAGCGCCTCGATTCCAAACGGCCCTGACATGCTGATGTATCGGCGTTTTCGCTATGGAAAACTGGCGGAATTTAATGTCCTTGACACCCGGCAGTACCGCAATGATTACCCGTCAAACGAGGCTGAACGGCTCGACCCGTCCAGGTCCATACTTGGAAGCGCCCAAGAGCGCTGGCTTTTTCATCATTTGAGCAAGTCAGACGCGATATGGAACATGCTGGTGCAGCAAGTCGTGCTCGCGCAAATCGACCGCGACACCGGACCTGGGGTTGAATACAGCACAGACCAGTGGGACGGCTTTCCCGCTTGCCGCGACAGGCTTTTTTCCGCATATAAGGCGTACGGCATTAAAAACCCCGTCGTGCTGACGGGGGATATTCACAGACATGCGGCCGCAGATTTAAAAACCGATTTTAATGACATTCAATCGGAGACGATCGGGACCGAACTGATCACAACATCCATCTCATCTGATGCAGATGGGTCCGAAACCGACTCCTTGGCGCCGATTTGGCTCGGAAATCCACATGTCAAACTATACAATGCACAGCGGGGCTATGTTCGCTGCAAGATGATCCCTAAACATATTCAAGCCGATTTTCAGGTTCTTCCTTATATAACCCGCCCCGGCGCTCCAGTCTCGACATATGCCAGCTTTGTTATTGAAGCGGGCCGGCCGGGCCTTCAGCGGGTTTTATAATGTCAGCTGCTTCATATCATATGAAGCAGTTTTTTTAGCTCTTTTGCATAGGTCCGGCTGACCGGAATCGTTGAACCGTCTTTCATCAGCAGATTATAAGTTGAATTGAACCATGGCCTTACTTCTTTTATATAATCCATGTTTGCCAAAAAGCTTCTGTGGATTCTGATAAATACAGACTGTGGAAGCTTTTGCTCAAGCATGACGAGTGTGTCATGGACGGTATAGGCCTGATCAAAGGTTTTGACGGTGACTTGTCCGTCTTTTAAACCCGCATATACGATTTCATTTGGATCGAGAATCACGATCGACTCATCAATGCCGAGAGCCAGTCTTTCGTGACCGGAAAGCTGCCGCTCCTCTTTGTTATCCGGGTACATCCTTTTGTATTTTTTGATCGTTTGCCTGATCCGGTCTTCATCAAATGGTTTTGTCACATAATCAATGGCATCCACTTCAAATGCCTGCAGCGCATATTCATCATAGGCGGTAGCAAAAACAACGGCCGGGGGCGCGGACATGTTTTTCAGACGTTTAGCAATGTCAAATCCGTTTTCTCCTGATAAGTCAATGTCTAAAAAAAGAAGATCCGGCTTTTGATCGGCCATTTTGTCAAATGCCTCTTCAATATGTTCAGCCTCGTCTACAGCATCCACTTCCTGCGTCCGTTCCAATAAATATTTCAATTCATCCCGTGCAAACATTTCATCATCAACGATTAAAACCTTGAGCATCCCCATTCCCCTCTCTTCCAGCTTGAAAAGGAATCTTGATAGAAACCTCTGTCCCTTTGCCAGGTTCACTTTTCATATCTAAGGAAGCCTGCCGGCCGAATAAACCCGTCAGCCGCTGGTTCAGATTGTAAAGTCCCGTCCCATTCCCTTCCTTGGAGGAAGACTGCGCCTTTCCCAATTGTTCCAACATGTCGGGATTGATCCCCCTGCCATTGTCGCTCACTTTCATTAAAACGCCGTCACGTTCTGAACAGACGTATACTTTTACCGTGCACACCTTCTGTTTTTTCGGAAAAGCATGGCGCAGCGCATTTTCAACGAGCAGCTGCAAAATAAACGGCGGGATCTCAAGGCATTCAAGCCCATCCTCGATATGAAATTCTATTGTGTATTTTCCCGGAAAACGAGCCTGCTCCAATGATAAATACGCTTCAAGATGATTCAGTTCTTTTGAAAGCGGGATCAGCAATTGTCTCGCCCCCTGCAAATTTGAACGAAAATAGACACTGAGCTGCAGCAGCAGTTTCCGGGTTTTTTCAGCGTCTGTCCGGCATAGTGCGGAAATGGTATGAATGGCGTTAAATAAAAAATGCGGATTCACCTGCGCCTGCAGCGCTTTAATCTCAGCATCTTTCAAGAGCTTGCTTTGCAGCTCTGCTTCCCCAAGCTCAAGCTGGGTTGAAAAAAGCATCGCCAGACCTTCGGCAAGCTCTTCTGCTACCTGGTTTAATCCCGCAGGACTTTTAAAATAAAGTTTCAGAGTACCGATCGTCTGCTGATTGGATATGAGCGGCAGGACAATTGCTGCCTGCAGCGGACAAGCGTGATGGGTGCACTCTATTTCATCCCGTGACTTCACTTTCATGACTTTCCCTGTTTTGATGACTTTCTTGGACAATCCGGTAATCAGGCTTCTGGAAGGAATATGATGGCCGGCTCCTTCACCGACGTGTGCGAGAATATTTTCCCTGTCTGTAATAGATACGGCATCGGTTCCTGTCATCTCGTGAATAATCCGGGCCGCGCTTTTGCAGGATGCTTCGTTCAGCCCCTGGCGAAAAAAGGGGAGCGTCTGATCGGCAATCGAAAACACCCGGTGTGTCTGCACGGCTTTTGCCTGCTCTTCTTTCCGGATAATAGATTGAATGATCGACAGAAAAATAAAACTGCCCGTCCCATTGACAATCATCATCGGGACGCCGATCATCTGCACAAGCGCAAACGCATCGGCCTGGGGTTTGGCCAAAACCAGAATCATAAACATTTGCAGAGCTTCCATGCTGATGCCTGCCAGAGCGGCAACCCGCGGGGTCACCATTTGATGCCGTTTTCGAAAAAAGAGCCCGATGCAGCCTGAAGCCACACCCGCTAAAAGTGAAGAAACCGCACAGCTTAAAGCCGTGCTTCCCCCTAAAGAAAAGCGGTGAACTCCCGCAAGGAGCCCGACCCCCGCACCAACGAACGGCCCCCCGATCAGGCCGCCGATTTCCACGCCGAGAATTCGCGTATTGGCAATCGAACTTGACGGATCAATCGTAAAAACCCAATCATTGTACAAAATCTCATCACCGCGAATGATGATCCCTGTATAATTACTGATCATGCTGAAAAGAGAAAAGATACAGATGAGAACAGTCTTTCCCTTATATCCTTGAGGATGCTGGAGATGCTGGCGGAATACCTTCATATGGGCAAGGATAAAACCCAAAATAACGATGATTCCCACTCTCTCCAGCATCATGATCATGAGATGAATCATGTATGTCCCCTTGCTTTCTAAAAGAAGAATATGGTCTCATTCTATCATAAGTCCAAACTTTGATACTTTGACACTGCATTACATCACATTCTTAAAATCATTGCTTTATCATCCTATTTATCTATTGTAAAATAAATGAGAGAATTCTATAAACTAAAGGCAGAGGAGAAGATCATGAAAGCCGTATTTTTTGATTTAGATGATACATTGCTCTGGGATGAAAAAAGCGTCAGTACAGCATTTTCCGAAACATGTCATAAAGCCGAAAAAAAATACGGGATCAATGCGGCTGAATTTGAAACAGCCGTCCGCCAGGCGGCGCGCGATCTTTACACGTCTTATGAAACATATCCATACACTGTGATGATCGGCATCAATCCGTTTGAAGGTCTGTGGTCCAACTTTAGCGAACCGATCAGCGAAGGATTTCAAAAGCTGAATAACATTGTCCCTGAATACAGGAAAAATGCGTGGACAAACGGATTGAAAGTATTTGAAATCGATGATCCCGCCTTCGGAGAAGAGCTTGGCGAATTCTTCGCAGCAGTGCGCCGGAAAAGCCCTTTTGTCTACGAAGAAACGTTTGCTGTTTTGGAACAATTGAAAGGAAAGGTCGAGCTTCTTTTGCTGACAAACGGCGATCCGAGTCTGCAAAAAGAAAAATTGGCCGGCGTTCCCGAGCTTGCCCCTTATTTCAGCGAAATTGTCATCTCCGGAAACTTTGGCAAAGGAAAGCCTGATCCAAGCATCTTTGAACACTGCCTCGGCCTCCTTGGGATTACAAAAGATGACACCTTGATGGTCGGGGATAATTTGAACACCGATATTCTCGGCGCTTCAAGAGCAGGAATTAAAACCGTCTGGGTCAACCGCAAAGGGAAAGATAATGAGGCTGATGTCAAACCTGACTACGAAATCCGCCATTTAAACGAACTGTTTGACATTCTCGCCGAAAAAGGCTAATCAAGCTAAACGAAAAAAGCATGGCTCCCTATGGGCCATGCTTTTTTAATGTCTACTTTTTCGCTTCAGCGACGGCTTTTTTCACGAAATCTTGAAGTGGGACCGTTTCTGATTTTTGTTCTCCGTATTTGCGGACGTTGACCGCTTCATTTGCGGCTTCCTGGTCGCCCACGACAAGCATGTACGGAATCTTTTGCATTTGTGCTTCACGGATCTTATAGCCGATTTTTTCATCGCGGCTGTCGACTTCAACGCGCAGACCTTCGCGCTGCAGGCGTTCCTGCACTTGTTTTGCATAGTCAAGATGTACGGACGGCGACACAGGGATGACTTGGAACTGCACCGGCGCAAGCCATGTCGGCAGCGCACCTTTATGCTCTTCAATTAAGAAAGCAACAAAGCGTTCCATTGTTGATACGACGCCTCTGTGAATCACGACCGGACGGTGGGGTTTTCCGTCTTCTCCGACATATGTCAGATCGAATTTTTCAGGAAGCAGGAAGTCCAGCTGTACAGTTGACAGTGTTTCTTCTTTGCCGATTGCTGTTTTGACCTGAACGTCAAGCTTCGGTCCGTAGAACGCCGCTTCTCCTTCTGCTTCGTAGTAGTCATGTCCAATCTCGTCCATCGCTTCTTTCAGCATCGATTGCGCTTTATTCCACATCTCGTCATCATCATAGTATTTCTCTGTATCTTCCGGATCACGGTAAGACAAGCGGAATGTATACTGTTCAAGCCCGAAATCTTCATAGACTTCCTGAATCAAGCGGACAGTGCGGATGAATTCGTCTTTGATTTGATCAGGGCGGACGAAAATGTGAGCGTCATTCAATGTCATCCCGCGGACGCGCTGAAGACCTGAAAGAGCGCCTGACATTTCATAGCGGTGCATCGTTCCGAGCTCTGCGATCCGGATCGGCAGCTCGCGGTAGCTGTGGATATCATTTTTATAGATCATCATGTGATGCGGACAGTTCATCGGGCGAAGCGTCAAAGTTTCATTGTCCATTTCAATCGGCGGGAACATTGTGTCTTGATAATGATCCCAGTGGCCTGACGTTTCATAAAGCTCTTTGCTGCCAAGGACTGGTGTATAGACGTGCTCATAGCCGAGAGCAAGCTCTTTATCAACGATATAGCGTTCGATGACGCGTCTGATTGTCGCACCCTTCGGCAGCCAGAGCGGCAGGCCTTGACCAACCTTTTGCGAAATCGCAAACAACTTCAATTCTTTTCCAAGTTTTCTATGGTCGCGTTCTTTTGCTTCTTCAAGCAGACGCAGATGCTCTTCAAGCTCTGCTTTTTTAAAGAAAGCTGTACCGTAAATGCGCTGAAGCATCTTGTTGTTGCTGTCGCCGCGCCAATATGCACCGGCAAGGCTCAGCAGTTTCAATTCTTTAATTTTTCCTGTTGATGGAACGTGGACGCCGCGGCACAGATCGAAAAATTCGCCTTGTTCATAGATTGATACCGTTTCACCTTCCGGAATCGCATCAAGCAGTTCCAGTTTCAAGTCATCGCCGATTTCGGCAAACCGCGCTTTCGCTTCGTCACGGCTGACTTCTTTTCTGACGATCGGCAGATTTTCTCCGATGATTTTTTTCATTTCTTTTTCGATCTTCGGAAGGTCTTCCGGAGTAAGCGCTTCTTCCATATCCACATCATAGTAGAAGCCGTTTTCAATAACCGGACCGACGCCGAATTTGACGTTTTTATAAAGCCGTTTGATCGCCTGCGCCATTAAGTGCGCCGTGCTGTGGCGCATGATTTCAAGCGCTTCGTCACCGCCTTCTGTAATGATTTCGATGGCGCCGTCCTCAAGGATCGGTGCGCGCAGATCGATTGGTTTGCTGTTTAATTTTCCGGCAATCGCTTTTTTCTTCAGGCCGGGACTGATTGATGCCGCGATATCTTCTGTTGTCGTCGCTTTTGGAAACTCCTTAACCGCTCCGTCAGGAAATTTGATTTTTACCATATCTGACATCCTAGTCACTCCTTTTTTTTACAAAATAAAAAATCCCCGTCCCCCTAAGAAAGGGACGAGGATTGATAAACGGAATTCGTGGTTCCACCCTTTTTCCCGAAAAACGCAAAAAATCCTTGAGCGTTTTCGGCTTTCGGTTCTGTAACGGGAAGTCCCGTCAGTCATTACTTGACAAATTGTCGTTTACAACTGATGTTCAAAGGCGGTAAAAAAATGATCCTTGGTTAAGAGACTTGCAGCCTTGGTCTCCCTCTCTGTCAAACCGGTGTTCATCTTCTCATGTCCTTATCCATACATGGAATCTTAAGTTTATATCGTATTATAAATCGTTTCCCATCTAAAATCAAGAATGCTCTTCTAAAATGTTTTCCTGCGGATGAAAGGAATCAAGTGAAAAAATCCGCACCCGCTCCTGGAAAATATTTTGAATCGTCTGTACCATCGCATGCTCCCGGTTCCCTGTATAAAGGTCGATTTTCCTCGGCGCTATCGATACGAGAGGTGCCAGCAGGCGGGAATCAATATACATCGGGTGTTCTCTGACGAACCGCCTGTCTATGTATTTTTTTTGTTCCCGTTCTGAAATATACTTTAATTCCCACAAGACAAAATAATCGTCATGAACAATGTGAACATGGTCAAGCATCGGCTCCTTCGACATCACATAGTCTCTCAGCGATTGGATAAATGTCTGGTATTCCTGTTCCATTTTATATTCATCGATTGCGGCCTCGACATACCCTCTCAAGCGTTCATAATACTTGCCGAGCCGGAACGTCATAAAGGAACGAATCGAAAAGGCATTTTCTTCAAGACAGATCGTTTTGAGCTCCTGCATGATGTAATATTCTCGAGGGGTATCGTCCTGATTGAGCGGTAGCCCTTCCAGTTCGCCCTCCATTATGCTGTGGGCCAATTGAAGAATTTGCTGCTGTTCATCCCGATCCAAAAAGTAATAATCACCTTCAATAACCGAAAGCATATATTCATCTTCTTTGCATTCTGTAAAAAATCTCGTCAGAATGGGCAGAATGTAGGTTTGGATACTGACAGAGGAATGGGTCTTTTCAATTCCGATCTTCCCTGCCGTTTCATGAATCTTGATATGCCGGTTTAAATCCGCATTTCGAAGCAGATGTAAAAACGCGGCTGTATCATAATCATCTTCAAATGTAATTTCAAGCATGTTTGTCCCCCCTAACAACATCTGATACATGTATATGGGGGAGACAAATAAAATAGACTTAAAAAAAAGGATAAGCCATTAATCAAACAGCTCCTGCACCTTTTTTCTGAACAAAAGCGGAACGGTGATGAAGAGGAGATAGATCATGACGATGATCGTAATCGCGATGATGTCTCCGGACAGCAGGCTTGATCCGAGCGCATTTAAAATAATGGTGCCCGGAATAATGCCCGCGGCCGTGGCCGCCAAAAAGGACAGGGGCTTGACCTTTGAGACGCCCGCCGCATAGCTGACCGCATCAAAATGAATCGGTGCAAGCCTCAGCAGCAGAATACAGAAAAAACCGTTTTTTTGCAAAAGCATCCGAAAAGCTTCAAGCTTCAGAGGCGTTTTTGTGAAGCTGCCGCCAAGCCTGTAGGCAAGAGCGAATGATAAAAACGCCCCTCCGGCGGCCCCTATAAAAGAATACAAAGATCCAAACAGCGGACCGAATGCAAGGCCTCCGCTCACGGCGAACACCGAAGCGGGGAGCAGCAAAAACGGCCGGATCATTAATAATCCGATATAAATCAGCGGGGCAAAAATGCCGAAGGATAAGACCCCTTCCCTGATATGACGGGGATTGAGGTTCAGATACTTTGCATTAAACCATAATCCGGCGGCCGCAAGCACAGCAATCACCGCCCATTTGCCAAAGGCTTTTTTCCGCATGTTCTTTCATCTCCCTGATCTATCCTTGCGCGTTATTGCCGCCGGTTTTTCCCATCAAGCCTGACAGGTGTTGCAAGGTAGAGAACCCTTTCCATCAGCCTTGCCGCCTTTACCTCTTCTTTTTCTCCCCTTTGGGAGTATGTGAAATGATGTTTCAGCTCTTTCGGATCAAAATTTGAAGAGAAGAACGTCGGCAGCTGCTGGGACATCCTGTGCTGAAGGATCGTGCCGAGCACTTCATCCCTGACCCAGCTGGACATGGACTCCGCTCCGATATCATCAAGCATAAGGATCGGTGTCGTCTTGACCATATCAAGCTTTCCTTCCAATGACTGGTCGTGTATGGCATTTTTCAGCTCCCTGACAAACTCGGGGACATAGACAAGGATGGACGGATGATCCTTCGCGGCAAGCTCATTGGCAATGGCGGCCAGCATAAAGGTTTTGCCGACGCCGAATTTTCCGTGTACATAAATCCCTTTGCCTTTGCCCGTCTCATTATAGTGATGGAAGAATTCAGTCACAAGCTGAATCACCTTCAGTCTGCTCGGGTCATCACCGTCAATATCTGCAAACGTAGCCTCCAAAAGATCCTTTTGAATATAGATGCTTTTAATTAATGAACGCTGCCTTTCCAATTCATCAGCCTTGCGTTTTTCCGGGCAGGTGTCATATTGGACATCAATCGTTTTCCCGTTCAGCACCAGCCTTGGGTGATAGCCCTGAATCAGGTTTTTGCATTCTTTGAGACTTGGGCAGCTGCTGCAGGCTTTGCTTTGCTGTGTATACTCATAAAGCTTGTTTAAGCTTCTCTCGATCATTCCTTCATCCACTTCAGACTGATGGTTTTTTAAAAATGCCTGAATGTCCTTGTCAGAAAGAACTTTTGCTTTCATATCTTGAAGGCGTTTTTTAAAATCAGGTCTAGTCGTTACGCCTTGTAAAGCCCGTTTAATCGGCTCCATAATCTTGTTCACCTCACTTAAAGGGCGGAATGGTTTTTCAGTTTTTTCATTTCTTCAAGCAGCATCTGTTTCTGCTGATCAAAGTCCTCATTGTTTGGTGCAGCCTGCTGTTTTTGGTCAGGCTGACTCTCGGATGCTTCGCTTTCCTGAAGCCAATCAGGCAGCTTTTCCTCCCTGATGACTTTATTGCTTCGCGAGGTCTGCTTTTTCTTTCCTTCTGCCCACTCCAGGTACTGGCGGTTTTCTTCTTTTGCGAGCTGCATGGCTTCCCTGACCGTCTGCACTTTTTTTCTGGCCCAGTGGGAAGCGATTTTTTGGATGTAGTTTTTTGAAAGCTTCATATCGGTTTTCAACATGACATAATAGATCAGAACATTGATGACACCCGGCTCTAATTTTTGGTCAAGCATGATTTCTTCTATGATTTTCAAATCGGCTTTTGGAGGCTCGGCTCCTCCCGCGATATCCTGCAGCAGCTTCCTTGGCGATACCTGTTCAAGCTGAGCGATTAAGGTGTCTTCCTTTGAGCTCTTCGGGGACTGTTCACTTGTATGTTCACGAAGCTTGAGCGGCTGCACTTTATCCACGAGCTCCGGAAGCAAACCGTTTCTCTCGATTTGATACCAGTCGCTCGCCGCTTTTCTGAGCGCTTCTGTTGTGATTGTATCATGTTCGTTCACTGCGGACATGACAACGCTTTGCATTTGCAGCGGCTCGATCCCGTAAAGGAAGGCGAGCTTTTTGATCGTTTCCTTCACTTGATCTGTCAGCGCCTTTCTCGGTATGAGCGTTTCAGATAAACCGGCCATAAACAATTGAAAGTCAAAAGCATTGTCTGTTATAGAAATCGGTTTGCTTTTTCCCTCTTTCATAAATTCCTGATCGTCACTAAGCTCCATCGCATCGGCCATATCCTCGGACATCTTCCATTCGCTCGGCTGGACGGATGAAAAAACCTCGTTGAACGAACGGGTCATATCACGGGCTTCTTCCGGAATGGAAGGATGTGCGAAATATTCTTTCAGCTGCTGAAACCTTGCTTTTCCGACGCGGTTGTATAAGAACACATTCAGCATTCCGTCTTGAAAAAACTCGTCCGGCCTAAGCGGCGGGATCAGTTCATATATAAATAAACGCTCATGCTCCGTTTCTTTCATATAGGTTTTTAACAGTCCGATCCCCTCAAGCTTTTCCTTTTCGGCGTGAATCGTTTTCAGATTGATCTGCATCGTCCCCATCAGCTGTCTGTGGGTCGAGCTTTTTCTTCCCCAAACTCTGTTTTGTTCCAGCTCCCCCCACAGCGTGAAAAACAAGCCGAGCGAAAAAGAGCCGATTAAAGGCTGATACAATAGCGTGATAATTTGCCTGTCCAGATCCTGCAGCAATCCATGGCTTTTAACGATGTAAGGATCAACGGGAAGCAAATCTTTCCAATAATTACTCATATCTTTTGTCAACCTTCCACTTTGTTTCTTGTCCTCATTTTACACCTTTTTCAGGTTTTCATGTCGTTTTTGTCATGAGAAAAGAGCTGGATATATTGACAGCTCTTTACCGTTCTTTCTTTATTAAGTCTTTCAGCTCATCGATAAAAACATTGATATCTTTAAATTGACGGTATACTGAAGCAAAGCGGACATATGCGACTTCATCGATTTTCGCTAAACGATCCATCACCATTTCCCCGATATTCTCGCTTTTGACTTCAGAGACGCCTTGATTTCTGAGCTCTTTTTCAATTTCAAAACAAATATCTTCAAGCTGCTTTAAAGCGACAGGCCGCTTTTCACAGGCTTTAATCAAGCCGCGGAGCATTTTCTCCCGGCTGAATTCCTCGCGAATCCCTTCTTTTTTCACGACGATCAGCGGAATTTCTTCCACTTTTTCAAATGTAGTAAACCGATAATTGCACGATTCGCACTCGCGTCTTCTGCGAATGGATCTGCCTTCGTCAACCGGACGGGAGTCCAAAACCCTCGTCCCATTATGCTGACATGCTGGACATTTCATTTTTTCAGCTCCCTATTCAGTTGTTTGGTTTTACAGCCTTAGCAAGCTTTCGGTCCAATTCCCGATAAACCGTTGAGACCATGCTGCGGCTGCAGCCAAAATCAGTCGGTAAAAATGTTTCCGTCGATACATTAAAATCTACGGCTGTATCAAAAGGGCCAATCGAAACGACTGTCGCCACCAGAAAAGCCTTTCTCGTTTTTTTGATTTCAGCGCTTATTTCTCCTCTTTCTTCTGACACCGATATCACGGTGCATCCGTCAAACCCTTCCAGCACTTCCAAGACAGCTTCCAGCGCTTGTTTGGCTGTCGCTTTATAATAGCGGCTTTTCAGCTCGTCCAAAGGATGGCGGTCAGACGTTTCGGCGTGCGTTGAAATAAACCCCTGAATTTTTTGGAAAATACTCATATATCCCTTATCCCCTTTGCCTTTCTTCTCTATATTTTATTAAAAAAACTCTTCATTTCCAAGGGAAAACAAATCAGGGAAGAAAATGACGGAAGGTGCGTTCTGGAGGTTTGTCATAAAAGGAAAGAAAAAGGAGCGGATTTTAAAAAGCGGTGACCGCTTTTTTATCCAGCTCCTCCATCGGCATTAAAGTGCCTGCGCTTTGGCTTTTGCCTGTTTAATTTGAACAGGTCCCATGCCTCTTGGTATTTCAATGTTCTCTCTTGTTTCCGCTCTTAATTCTTCTGCGATATAATCCGCAGCTACGTTCGGATCTAAATCTCCGCAAGTATAAACATCAATGCTGGCATATCCGTGTTCAGGAAAACTGTGGATGGTCAGGTGAGATTCAGAAATGATCACGACCCCGCTTACGCCTTGTGGCGCAAACTTATGAAAGGCTACCTCACGTACCTCAGCACCTGACTTTAGTGCCGCATTTACAAACGTTTTTTCAATAAAATCCATGTCATTCAGCTTATCAAAATCGCATCCCCACAGTTCGGAGATAACGTGACGCCCCATTGTTTCCATAGCATGGACCCCCCTTAACAAGAATTAGAAAAGTGAATTTCCAAGCAACTGAACCGGTCATTTACCACGGGGGAAAGTTAGTCCGGAGAGGTCCTAACCCTTTAAGTAATGCCGAAGCGCTCACGCACTAGAAGTTCACGAAAAATAGTATACTTTGTTTGAATATTTTTTGCAAGGCGGTTTTATTAAATCATGGTTAAGGGGTATTTATTTTTTATCCGTCCATGCTTTTATTTTATACAGCTGATGGATGTTTCATTCTTGAAGCGACATATCTGATTAAATCAACAACCCTGCAGGAGTATCCCCATTCATTGTCATACCATGCAAGCACTTTCATTTTTCTGTTTTCAAGCACCATCGTTGAAAGGCTGTCAATGACGGCTGAATATGGATTTGTGTTAAAGTCTGATGACACGAGCGGTTCGTCGCATACGTCGATGATTCCTGACATGGACCCTGCAGCTGCCATGCGGAACGCTTCATTTATTTCTTCAGCAGATACATCACTTTTTAAATCCGCGACAAGGTCAACGAGTGAAACATTTGAAACAGGCACCCGCAAAGCCAATCCATGCATTCTTCCTTTTAAATGCGGCATGACCAGAGACAGCGCTTTCGCTGCGCCAGTTGTCGTGGGAATGATCGAAGATCCGCAGGCACGGGCTCTTCTCAGGTCTTTGTGCGGATTGTCAATGTTTTTTTGATCGTTGGTAAACGCGTGGACGGTCGTGACAAGGCCATTTTCGATTCCAAATGCATCATCAAGCACTTTTGCGACGGGTGCAAGACAATTTGTCGTACACGATGCATTCGAAATAATCGTATGGCGTTCAGCATCGAACTCGCGCTCATTTACGCCCATCACGATCGTAATATCTTCATTTTTACCCGGAGCCGTTAAAATGACCTTTTTCGCTCCAGCTTCGATATGCGCTTCCGCTTTTTCCTTCGAATTAAACTTGCCTGTCGCTTCGACCACAATGTCTATTTCATTATCTGCCCACGGCAGAAGCCTTGGATCTCTTTGATTGGTCAGCATGACCTTTTGACCGTTTACTAAAAGATGGTCTTCCTCTGCTTTGACATCAAGCTGATAGCGTCCGTGATTTGTGTCATACTTTATTAAATGAGCCAGCGTTTCTGCCGGATAGCTCGCATTGATCACTGCAATGTCAATCTGTTCATCAAGCATCGCTTTTCTAAACACCATTCTGCCGATGCGGCCGAATCCGTTTATCGCTACTTTCACTTTCATCAAACATACACCCCTTATTTTTTATGTCATTCCACATCATGTTTTATTCAAAATAAGTATAACACATTATTTTGAATTAGCCATACCATTTGTTCCTTTTACATCAAATTTACGCATTTTTGTGAAAAAGTGAACAAATGACTAAGAAAAATCATTCTTAAAGCATATATTTCAAATACATCTTAAGTGCTACAATTTGCAACAGCGCTAATTTTTCACACAACAGAAGGCAGTGTCTTCAAGGAAGGACAAACATGAATCTAAACAAAAATGCATGGTTTATCATTTCTTTTTTATTTGCGGCAAGCATTTATTTTGTATTCGGCACCACATACGCCTCTGCTGCAGACGAACATTATCCGAAGCAGAGAATCCGGCTGGAAAGTTCATCAGGCTTAAACATCACCCCTCTCGGTGATCAGGACAACGCCCCGCTTACAACAAAACAGACGAGCGGAGAAAAAGAGGAGAGATGGCGGCTTGATACTTCAGACGGAAAACAGTTCAAAATCAGAAATATGAATAACGGCAAAATTATCATTCCGGCTCATTACGCGCTCTCAGACAATAATCCCGCTGTGGTCTACTATGACAACTCACGGAAGGAAGAATTGTGGAACATCATCGGAGCAGACAAAGATGGGAATGGAGATTTTATCACTTATAAAATCGTCAGTGCGCTAAACAACAATCTGGCGCTGACATTAGACGGAAGCGGAGTGAAGCTCGTCAAATATACCGGCAGCTCCCTCCAAAAGTGGAAGCTGCCAAGCGACGGGCTCGAAGGTTTCGGCGGATATGCAAAGGAAACGAACGGCAGGCAAAAAACAGGCACAACCGGCGGCCTGCTTGGAAATGTCGTCTATGTCAACAACCTGGCGGAGCTGAAGGCAAATATCGAAGATACAACACCGCGAACCGTTGTGGTTTCCAACAATATCAGTGCTTCGGCAAAAACGGTCTTGACAGTGGGCGCCAATAAAACGATTGTCGGCTCGTTTGAAAAACATAATCTGAACAACATTTACTTCAAAACAAACGCGAGTTCAGGCAATATCATTTTTAAAAACCTGACGATCGCGCATGATCAATCCATTCGTGAAAACAACGACATCCCTGTATATATTACCGATTCGAGAAACTACTGGATTGACCATGTCACATTTCAGGGACACAGCTATTCAGAAAACGGCCCAGATGTCGACAAGCTCTTATACGTCGGCGCCAAAGCCGATTATGTTACACTGTCCCACAGCAAATTCACAGACCACAAATACGGCCTGATTCTCGGCTGGCCTGAAGATGATCAGCAGTACCACAATATATATGACGGTTATCCGCGGATGACGATCAGCCATAATTATTTCGACAATCTCTATGTCAGGGCTCCCGGGCTGATGCGGTACGGCTATTTTCATGTGAAAAACAATTATATCAACAACTTCCACCTTGGCTTTACGATTACGACGAAGGCGAAAATTTATTCGGAAGCCAATTACTTCGGCGCAGGCAGCGAGAAAGGCGGCATATTGGATGATTACGGAGACGGCCTGTTTAAAGATGTCGGGTCATACCCGGCCATAAAGGGGCAGAAATCAGCGGAGACCAGCTGGAATCCTTCATCTAATTACAGCTATCGGGCGATGAAAGCAGGGAACGCAAAAGCTTTCGCCGAGCGGTATGCGGGAGCCCAACGTTCGGCGCTGTATTATGCAAACTTCAGTCAGTTTAAAAATAATTAAATAAAAAAAGTGAGCGCGTTCACGCACTCACTTTTCAAGGTTTGACCATGTGTCAAGCAGCTGATAAAGCTGCTTTTCTGTATCCTTCAGGCTGCCGCTGTTGTCGATGACGGCGTCAGCCTTTTTCTTTTTTTCGTCTAGGGAGAACTGGGCATGAATTCGGTTCAGCGCCTCATCTTCATTGAGTTGGTTTCTTTTCATCAGCCGCTTGAGCTGAAGCTCTTTCGGCACCCAGACGACGATCACTTTGTCTGTCAAATGTTCAAGCCCGCTTTCATACAAAAGCGGAATATCAAGGATCACAAACTGCTCTCCGGCCTGAATGGCTTCATCGCGTTGTATGATCATCGTTTTTCTCACTTCCGGATGGACGATCTCATTTAATTGCATTCTTTTTTGTTCGTTTGTAAATACAATCTCTCCGAGTATTTTCCGGTCGATATCACCCGTTTCAAGCAGTATGCCGTCTCCAAATGCCGACACAATGTCTCGGTATGCAGGCATCCCCTGTTCAACGGCTTCCTTTGCGATCACATCGGCATCAACTACAGTGATGCCGCACTGCTGAAACATATGTGCGACAGTGCTTTTTCCGCTGGCAATACCTCCGGTTAAACCGATGACCAATGTCAAAACTCACACCTCCTTCTTACAGTTTCCAAATTCCGATCATGATCAGCAATATACCGGGAAGAAAGGTCAGTTTATCCATCCAGTTCCATTTTGATAAAAAACGGCCTGCCTGAATGCCAAAAAACACAAATAAAGAGCTCATGACGGCTACCGTTATACTCATCGGAACAGGCGAAAAACCGAGTGCGGCTGCTCCGATCCCCGCGCCAAACGCGTCAATCGACAGGGCGAAACCGAGCAGGACAGCTTCCATGCCGGTAATAATGCCTGATTTATCAATATCAGCGCTTGTCGGCGTCCTTAAGATATGAATGACGATTCCGAGTGATTTCAGTTCAAGGTTAATCAGCGTCTTCTCTGAAAGGACAAGTTCCTGTTCTTTCTCCGGCCGGAAGAATTGATACAGCACCCAAACGCCGATCCCCATTAAAATAACGGCTCCGAGCCTCTCTGTTATCACAACCGGGAAAAATTTCGCCAAAAGAGACCCGATCATCATGGCAATCAGCATAACGACGCCTGAGCAAAATGCGATAATCAAAATCGCTTTAAAAGGAATTTTCAGCTTTCGCAATCCGTAAGTAAATCCGACTGAAAAACTGTCCAGGCTGACGGCAAATGCCAGCAGCAAGAATGACGCAAACATCATATCCGGTTCTTCCTTTCTGTTGATGCGGCTGTGTAAGTTTTTTAGCCTTAGGCAGCTTTTATAGGCTTCTTATATATATGAGAAAAGAAAACCATCTGTGTATTGTTCATCGAAAAAGAGCCAACACACCCTAAAAACCGCTGCGCAGACGGCTATAAAACTCAGCCTGAAACCAGATATGACTTGCCTTTACGGCCCGGATTTAACCTTTATGTGATCATCATTTTTTTTGGCATTTTACACAGAAATGCGTACCTCTCCCTCCAACGACCGTTTTTTCAATAGCCATTCCGCATGTTTTACAAGGTTCATCTTTACGGCCGTAGACGAAGAGCTTGAGCTGGAACATGCCGATTTCCCCTTGTGAGTTGATATAAGACCTGACTGTGCTTCCTCCTGCTTCAACCGCTTCTTTTAACGTTTTAACGATTTCTTCATGCAGCAGAGCCGTCTGTTTTTTCGTCAGCTTGTTTGAAACGGCTTCCGGGTGGATGCCGGCTCTGAACAGCGCCTCATCCACATATATATTTCCCAATCCGACGACTGTCCGCTGATCGAGTAGCGCGGTTTTAATCGAACGGTTTGTTTTTTGCAGACGCTCCCTTAAATACCCGATTGTAAACTCGTCGCTGAAAGGCTCCGGGCCGAGCTGCCTGAGAGGCAGCTCCGTCTGTTCCTCGCCCGGGTTAAACAAATGCATCGTGCCAAATTTTCTGACATCCCGATAGCGGAGCTCCGTTCCGTCTGTAAACCTGAAAATGACATGCACGTGTTTATCAAGAGGCTCCCCGTTTTGGTGGAGACCGTACTTCCCTTCCATTCTCAAATGTGAAACCATGACACAGTGATCGAGATGAAACAATAAGAACTTTCCTCTTCTGTCTATCGACTGAATCGTCTGTCCGGCAAGAAGTCTTGCAAATGCCTCAGGTTCTGCCGGCCGTTTAATGATCTTTGTCCATCTAATGTCAACCGCATCGATTGTTTTCCCTTTTACAAGTCCGGCAAGAGTGCGCCGGACGGTTTCGACTTCTGGCAATTCCGGCACATCATCACTTCCTTTTCTTTATTTGGCGTCATACCAAGAATGTCCTGAAGAGCAGTCCACTTTAAGCGGAACATCGAGCTCTAATGCATTTTCCATCACTTCCGGAACCAGCTTTTCAAGCTCTTTGATTTCTTCTTCAGGCGCTTCAAAAATCAATTCATCATGCACTTGTAATAGCAGTTTGGCTTGGAGATCTTTTTCTTTCAGCTTTTCTGCCATTTGGATCATCGCTTTTTTAATAATATCAGCAGCGCTTCCCTGGATCGGGGTATTCATCGCCGTCCGCTCGGCAAAGCTGCGGAGATTGAAGTTCCGGCTCGTCAGTTCCGGAATATACCTTCTCCGGCTTAACAGCGTCGTGACATAGCCTTTCTGTTTTGCTTCCTGAATGGTTTCTTCCATGTATTCTTTGACTCCCTGGAAGCTGTTGAAATACCGTTCAATAAACGCAGCCGCTTCCTTTCTGGTAATCCCCAGATTTTGCGACAGACCGTAGTCGCTGATGCCGTAGACGATTCCGAAATTAACGGCTTTTGCCTGTCTTCTCATCGCCGGTGTGACTTCTTCTTCAGATACATGGAAAACATCCATCGCCGTTTTCGTATGAACGTCCATATCATTCGTAAAAGCTTCAATTAAATTTTTATCCTTTGATATATGGGCGAGAACCCTCAGTTCGATTTGCGAATAATCCGCTGCAAACATCAGCCAGCCTTTTTGCGATGGAACAAACGCCTGCCGGATTTTCCGGCCCTCTTCAAGCCTGATCGGTATATTTTGCAGGTTTGGATCGGTCGAGCTCAGCCTTCCCGTCTGTGTTAAAGCTTGGTTGAAGCGCGTATGCACTTTATGGCTGTCTTTGCGGATAACTTTTAAGAGCCCTTCGACATATGTGGACTGCAGCTTGCCGATTTGTCTGTAATGCAGGATGTCTTCGATGATGACATGTTTGTCGCGAAGCTTTTCCAAAACATCGGCTGATGTGGAAAAGCCTGTTTTCGTTTTTTTGATGACCGGCAGGCCGAGTTTTTCAAACAATATCACGCCAAGCTGCTTAGGTGAGTTGATGTTAAACGTCTCACCAGCAGACTCGTGAATTTTCTCTTCATACTCTTTCAATTTTCCGGAAAGCTCGTCACCCATTTTTTTCAGCCTGTCCACATCGACTTGGACGCCGATGGATTCCATCTCACCGAGAATATGGGCGAGAGGCATTTCGAGATCTTCAAACAGCTCAAGCTGTTCGTTTTTTTCTAATTCATCAAGCAGCTTTTCGCGGAGCAGTGAAATTGCCTTTCCTTTTCTGCCCAAATGATCGGCAAGTTCTTTTTCAGCGGGAACAGCCTGTTTCGCACCTTTTCCATAGACCGCTTCATCAGAGGAGACGAGCTGCAGGTGATGTTCCTTCGCAACGCTTGCAACATCATCATACGAGTGTCCCGGATTGATGATGTAGGCCGCGAGGAGAACGTCAAATTCAGCCCCTTTCAATTCAATGCCCTGCCAGCGCAAAGCAACAGCCGCACGCTTCGCATCAAACACCCATTTCTTTTTCGACTCATCCTCTGCCCATTCTTTAAAACGGTCGGAATGAACGGCCGTCTCCTGCGGAATGAAGAAGACGCCATTTTCATTGACGATCGAAAAACCGAGAATCGGAGCTTCGTGGTAATTGTCTCCAAGCTGTTCGACAACAACTGAAGCCGGTGATGCAAACAAGTCATCGGAAATGTCAGTTTTGATCGTTACCTCAATGTCCTCAAACTGTTCTGCTTCTGTTTCCTCCGGCTCTTCTCCAAGCCTTTCAAGCAATGAGTTAAAGCCGAGATCCTTAAACAGCTTCACAACCGCTTCCCTGTCAAAGCCTTCATACCCGAGGCCGTCAAGAGTGAGCTCAAGCGGAGCTTCCGTGATGATTGTCGCAAGCTCTTTGCTCATCAACGCTTGTTCTTGAAACTCTTCAAGCTTTTCTTTCAGCTTTTTCCCGCTCACCTCATCTATTGATGATAAAAGGGCTTCAACCGTATGGAACTGTTTTAAAAGCTTGATCGCCGTTTTTTCGCCGACGCCGGGAACGCCCGGAATATTGTCTGATGCATCTCCCATCAAGCCTTTCATATCGATGATTTGCCGAGGGGCGAGTCCATATTTTTCTTGAACGTGTTCAGGCGTATAATATTCAACATCTGTAATGCCTTTTTTCGTGATGGCAACCGTTGTTTCTTTCGTCGCAAGCTGTGTCAAATCTTTATCGCCGGAAAAGATTTTGACTTCAAAACCGTCTTTCTCGGCAGATTTGGCAAGTGTTCCGATAATATCGTCCGCCTCATAGTTTTCAAGCTGATACCTGGAGATCTTGTAAGCATCCAAGAGTTCCTGAATAAACGGCAGTTGCTCGGAAAGTTCAGGGGGCGTTTTTTGCCTGCCTCCTTTATATTCTTTAAAGGTTTTATGTCTGAACGTTGTTTTTCCCGCATCAAAAGCGACCAGCATATGGGTTGGCTTTTCTTCTTCAAGCATCTTCATCAAAATGGTTGTAAAACCGTATACCGCGTTTGTATGTATTCCTTTTTCATTGCTGAGAAGAGGCAGGGCGAAAAACGCACGGTAAGCAAGGCTGTTTCCGTCAACTAACACTAATTTTTTTCTTTCAGTCATCTTTATCCTCCTAAGAAGCCGATTCTTTCGCTTCCATTCAACTTCATGCTCATAGTGGCTTATTTTATTTTAGCAAAGTTCATTTTGAAAGGAAAATCAGAGTCCTTTCCATTAAAGGAAATAAAAAAAGGGACGCGTTTGATCTTCGCGTCCGTCCATATGGCTCCTTGGATGAAGGGGTTTCACTAATGATCCTATCAGCCAAGTTTTAAAGGTGTATATAGAAGTTGTAAAGCCTTTGTAAAGTTTGCTTATTCCGGCTCGTTTGAAGCGCGTTTTAAGCGGACCGTAAATACGGTGCCTTTTCCTTGCTCGCTTTCGACATCGATTTCTCCATGATGCGCTTCGACTAAATGCTTAACAATTGCAAGGCCGAGACCGGTCCCGCCCGAGTTCCTGCTTCTGTCTTTATCAATCCTGTAAAAACGTTCAAAAATTCTCGGGATCTGCGAACGCTTGATGCCGATACCCGTGTCCTCTATCTTGACTTGCACTTCATCTTCAAGCACTTCTGCAGAAATGGTCACACTGCCATTTTCCGGTGTATATGTGAGCGCATTGTTCACCAAATTTAAAAAAATCTGCTTTAATCTGTGCGGGTCTCCTGTAGCAGCCGCCTGGTCCTTCGGCTTCTTCAGCATCAGTGTGATGCCTTTTTCCTCTGCTTTATTCTTTAAAAGCATTTCGATTTCTGCAAGAATTTCGCCGATATCACAATCTTGAATATTTAAAGTGAAGTTTTGCTGCTCAATTTTCGAAAGGTCCAACAGATCCTGAATAAGGGTTTGCAGCCGGCCGCTTTCTTTTAAAATGATCGAGAGGAACTGCAGCAGGGTTTCCCGCTCATTCATGGCTCCGTCCATCAGCGTCTCTGTAAATCCTTTGATTGAAGTGATCGGTGTTTTCAGTTCATGGGAGACATTCGCGACAAAGTCCTTCCTCATTTCTTCAAGCTGCTTTCTTTCCGTCATATCGTGGAAGACGAGAACGATTCCTTTCCATTCATCATTGATTCCGATGATCGGAACGCCGTCGACCTCAAAATATCTCCTTTCAATTCTGATCGGCAGCTTGAACATCTTGCGGACCTTTGTTTCCGTCATAAATATTTCTTCAATGAGATTGATGATCTCCTCATGTTCAAGCACTTCATGATAGAAATGGTAAAGAAGCTGGTCAGCCTCGACATGAAACTGCTTCTGGTAGGCGCGGTTCACCAAATGGATGTAGCCTTTTCCATCGATGAGGATCAAGCCTGAGTCGATATTTTCGATCACGGTTTGCAGCCGGTCCCGCTGCATTTCCTGGGCTCTCGTCATGTCCTGCAAATTCTGGGCCAGCATATTGATGGACTGGCTCAGCATCGTTTCATCTTCATTAAATGTCCTGGCTTTATAGTTTCCTTTTGCCAGCTCAATTGCAACTTGTGTCGCAGACTCAATCGGATTCGTATATTGGGACGTGATTCTGGCTCCCAGCCCGGCTATGATCAAAAAAGCTGTTCCAAGGCTGACACCGAGGAGTATCCAGATCTTTTGGTTGATATCATGCAGCGGATCGAGAGGCGAGCTGATGAAGACATAGCCAAGCAGCTTCCCATCTTCTTTCAGCGGCTGGACATAGCGGAACAGAGACTCATCATCCGGTTTTATCCTGAAGCCTCCGCCTTCACCGTTTAAATCCGTTTCAAGGGCTTCTTTTATGACAGATTGATCTGCCGCACGGCCGCCAAAATGAAAAAGAACCTGACCTTTTGTATCAACCAGTGATACATCACTGTCCAGTTCACGGCTTGCTTTCTTTAAAAGCGCCTCTTCTTCCGCAGACTTCAGATTTCCGGTATCCGCCAATGAAGCAATTAAGGCGGCCTCTTTTTCAATGTGACTGCTTAATTTTGTGTTGTAGGAAGAATGGAACAAGTGAACAAGCAGAAAACCGAGTGAGGCAAAAACGAGAATCAAGAGCGTCAGCAGGGCAGCTAAAAGCCGGGTCCGGAATTTAATCATTCAGTTTCGGCTCCTCCATTTTATAGCCTAGACCTCTAATCGTTTTAATATATTCTGGTTTTTTTGTATTTTTTTCGATTTTATCGCGAAGGTGGCTGATATGGACATCGACAATGCGCGTATCTCCGGCAAAGTCATAATTCCAGACGGCGTTCAGCAGAAGGTCTCTCGTCAGCACCCTTCCTTTATGCTTTCCAAGATACAATAGAAGCTCGAATTCCTTTGGCGTAAGTTCGAGACGTTCATTTTGAAAGTAGACCTCGTAATGTTCAGGCAGTATTTTAAGATCGCCGATGATCAATTCGCCTGTCTCTAATTCTTCCGGTTCATCCGAGTGAACAGGCAGAGTCTGCGTTCTTCTTAAAATGGCTTTGACCCTTGCCGTTACCTCTCTCGGACTGAACGGCTTTGTCATGTAATCGTCTGCTCCCAGCTCAAGTCCGAGCACTTTATCAAATTCATCGTCTTTTGCGGTCAGCATTAAAATCGGATACATCAGCTTCTTCTGTCTGAGCTCCTTGCAAACTTCAATCCCGTCCATTTTAGGGAGCATCAGATCAAGCACGATCAGATCAGGCTTCTCTTCCACCGCCTTCAACAGACCCGCCTCTCCGTCCATAGCCGTCACTACGTGGTAGCCCGACCGTTCAAGGTTATATTTAAGAAGCGTAACAATCGATTCCTCATCGTCTACAACTAATATCTTTTTGCTCATGACATGCCTCCAGCCTTCATATTTCCCCGACATCTCTATCTCTATTTTATCTGTAATTAACGTTTTCACTCTTATTTTAACGAAAGCCTTTCTGTTCGACAATTTGATTTTTCATAGTTTTAAAAATAAAATCTCTTTTTGGGCAAAACATCCGGCCGTTCAATGATAAAAGTTTGATGACAGGTTCAAAATCCTTTAAAAGATGAAAATGTCCGGGCAGATGATTATGATTAGGTATATGCTGACAGCCTATGTTTATGTCTTGATTTTCTTTTTTCTCGTTTATGTAAAAGCGCCTTTATCCAAAAAACAGGAAGACTTTGTAAAAGCCTTCCTGCCTGTTTTCTTTATGAGAGAACTTTCATGACGTTTTTAACCGATTGAGCCGATTGATCAAGCTGACTTTTTTCAGTTTCAGTCAGGTCAAGTTCAATGATCTGCTCAAGACCGTTTCCGCCGATAATTGTCGGTACACCGAGATAAATCCCATTGTAGCCGTATTCACCTTCAAGATAGGCAATGGTCGGCAGTACGCGGCGCTGGTCTTTCAAGATCGCCTCAACCATCTCGGTCAGGGAAGCGGCAGGCGCATAATAGGCGCTTCCGTTTCCTAACAGGTTGACAATTTCTCCCCCGCCTTTTCTTGTTCTTTCGACAATTGCATCAATCCGGTCTTTTGGAAGAAGCGTTTCCAGCGGAATGCCGCCGGCATAAGAGTAGCGAACAAGCGGAACCATATCGTCTCCGTGTCCCCCCAGTACAAAACCTGTGATGTCTTTAACAGATAGGTTCAGCTCCTGAGCAACAAACGTTCTGAATCTCGCAGTATCCAAAACCCCCGACTGCCCGATGACCCGCTCTTTCGGAAAACCTGATTCCTTGTATACGGCGTAAGTCATCGCATCAACAGGGTTTGTTAAAACGACGATGATACAGTCAGGTGAATATTTGACAACTTCTTTTGTGACGCTCCTCATGATTTTTTCATTAGTAGCCACGAGGTCGTCCCGGCTCATCCCCGGCTTTCTTGCGATGCCCGCCGTGATCACGACAATATCAGAACCGGCTGTGTCTTCATAATTCGCCGTCCCTTTAATGTTTGCGTCAAATCCTTGAACAGGACTTGCTTCAAGCATATCGAGCGCTTTCCCTTTTGTAGGGTTTTCCAGCTGCGGAATGTCGACCAGCACGACATCAGCCAATTCTTTTTGAGCCGTTAAAAATGCGGTTGTTGCACCAGTAAAACCTGCTCCAATGACGGATACTTTATTTCGCTTCTTTCCCATTTTTTCTACCCCTTTGTATTGTTTGATGTTTTTCTTGAAATCCTGTCGCTTAAGACATGTTTTTAATGAGTTCATCCCCGAACTCAGAGCATTTCACTTCTGTCGCGCCGTCCATCAAACGCGCAAAATCGTATGTCACGACTTTGGATGCGATTGTTTTTTCCATCGCTTTCAATACAAGATCAGCAGCTTCGTTCCAGTTCAAGTGTTCAAGAAGCAGAACGCCGGAAAGGATAACCGAAGACGGGTTTACCTTGTCAAGGCCTGCATATTTAGGTGCTGTGCCATGAGTCGCTTCAAAGATGGCATGTCCTGTTTCATAGTTGATGTTTGCTCCCGGTGCGATGCCGATTCCCCCTACTTGGGCTGCAAGGGCATCCGAAATGTAGTCCCCGTTCAGGTTCATTGTCGCTACGACGTCAAACTCAGCCGGACGAGTCAGAATCTGCTGAAGGAAAATGTCGGCAATACTGTCTTTGACGATGATTTTTCCAGCCGCTTCAGCTTCGCTTTGCGCTTTATTTGCCGCGTCTTTGCCGTCTTTTTCTACAATGCGGTCATATTCAGCCCATGTGAATACTTTATCGCCGAATTCTTTTTCAGCCACTTCATAGCCCCAGTTTTTGAAGGCTCCTTCAGTGTATTTCATGATGTTTCCTTTGTGAACAAGGGTCACAGATTTGCGGCCGTGCTCAATCGCATATTCGATCGCAGCTCTGACAAGTCTTGATGTGCCTTCCTCTGAAACCGGCTTGATGCCGATTCCCGATGTTTCAGGAAAACGGATTTTGTTGACGCCAAGCTCGTTTTTCAGGAAGGAAATCAGCTTTTCAACCTCTTCTGAGCCTTTGGCATACTCAATGCCCGCATAGATATCTTCCGTATTTTCGCGGAAGATGACCATGTCTGTATCTTCAGGGCGTTTAACCGGAGAAGGTACGCCGGTGAAATAGCGGACAGGGCGCAAGCATGTAAACAAATCCAGCTCTTGTCTGAGGGCTACGTTTAATGAACGGATTCCGCCGCCGACAGGAGTCGTTAAAGGACCTTTAATCGCAATGAGGTATTCGCGGATCGTGTCCAGCGTTTCTTCAGGAAGCCATTCTCCCGTTTTGTTGTATGCCTTTTCCCCGGCATAGACTTCTTTCCAAGTAATCTTCTTTTCGCCGTTATACGCTTTTTCTACAGCTGCCTCCAAAACCCTGGAAGCCGCTCTCCAAATATCAGGACCGGTTCCGTCCCCTTCAATAAACGGGATGATCGGATTATTTGGAACGTTTAATACTCCGCCAGAGACTGTAATTTTTTCACCTTGTGCCACAATAAAACCTCCCATAATATGTAATGCATATAGAAAAACATTTGTTTCCCCTTTGAAGGGAGACAAGCATGTTTTTTCATAGATTCATGATTTCATGTTTGAAATAAAGCCTGGAAGAGGCTGGCCAGACGATGCGCGGACAACCTCTTTAACAGTTGATCAGCTTCTTTCTTCAATCGGAATGAACGTCTGCATGTCAGGACCGATATAATCAGCCCGCGGACGGATCAGGCGGTTGTTTTCATACTGCTCAAGAATATGCGCCAGCCAGCCTGATACCCTGCTGATCGCAAAGATAGGGGTGAAAAGATCATGGTCAATCCCTAAGCTATGATAAACCGATGCAGAATAAAAGTCTACGTTTGGCGGGAGCTTTTTTTGAGATGTGACCATTTCCTCAGTCTGCCGGGATATCTCAAACCATTTGCTTTCACCGGTTAAATTCGTCAGCCGCCTGCTCATTTCCTTCAAATGTTTTGCGCGCGGATCTCCTTGCTGATATACGCGGTGACCGAATCCCATAATCTTTTCTTTCTTTTCGAATTTGGCTTGAATATACGAATCTACGTTTTCCACTTCACCAATCTCTGAAAGCATTTTCATAACAGCTTCGTTTGCACCGCCGTGAAGCGGACCTTTCAAAGCGCCGATCGCTGCTGTTACACCTGAGTAAACGTCTGAAAGCGTGGCCACGCATACTCTGGCTGTGAAAGTAGATGCGTTCAATTCATGGTCAGCATGCAGAATCAAAGCTTTATCAAACGCTTCCACTTCTACCGGCGAAGGTTCTTTTCCATTCAGCATATAAAGAAAATTGGCGGCAAATCCGAGTTCCGGATTTGGATCGATAGGCTCCAGACCTTTGCGAATTCTGGAAAAAGCAGCGACAAGTGCAGGCATCTTCGCTTGGAGGCGCACCGCTTTTCTGTAGTTTGCTTCCGCATCCATTTGATCTGCTTCTTCATCGAACAGCCCCAGTAAAGAAACGGCTGTGCGAATCGCTGCCATCGGGTGGACTTTTCCATTTGAGTAGGATTTGAAATGATCAATTAATTCTTTGGGGATGCCGGCGTTTTCTGAAAACTGTTTTTTGAGCTCGGCAAGCTCTCCTCTGTTCGGCAGTTTTAAATGCCAAAGCAGATATACAACTTCTTCAAAGCTAGCTTTTTCTGTCAAATCATCGATGTTATACCCTACATATGTAAGAGTATCATCAATAATTGAACTTACTGATGATGTAGTGGCGACTACCCCTTCAAGGCCGCGTGTTGCTGTCATATCCATCTCTCCCTTGTTTAAAAATTTCCCCTTTTAAAATTAAACCAAAACCCAGGAGTAAAAACAACGCATGATGTATACATCTTCTTCTACCCAAAAAGAAAATGCTTACATTAAATCGTTTTTCAAATAAAACAATTGTGCGTCTCTTTATACCATTCAATACTCCGATAAGCTTAATAAAGATTAAGCATATTTATATTATAAACAATAATCAGACATTTGTTAAATGTTTAACTATAGTTTTTTTTTCTTATTTTTTAGCCGAGCTGACTTCTATTGACAGATTTTTAGTAGTTTTACCGGTGTTATTTATATTCAATTATGTTTTTTTAAAAAAATACGGCTCTGAAATTTTTTTATACACGAAACGTTTTGATCTGTTTTTTCTTATTAAAAAAAAGCCCCTTTTTTTCAAAAGGGGGCTTTTTCATAAAAAGGCTTGCCTAAGGCGTGAAATGCTGAACGGCCTGCATGACAAGATACGCGATGCCGGCGCCGATTAAAGGGCCAACCGCGATGCCTTTGAATAAAGCGACGGCTAAAATCGTTCCGAAAACAAGGGCGGTCGTAATATGCGGATCTTCAGCAAGCAATGTGATGCCGTTTTTGGCGATCAGCGCTACGAGGATGCCGGCCCCGAGAGCGATCCATGCATAATATGATTTCATCGCTTCGAGAAGCTGTTTAAAACCGATTTCCCCTGTTGCGATAGGCACTAAAACAGCAATTGTAATCACTGTCACGCCCCAGTTGATTCCCTTGGACTGTATGGAGGGAAACAGCTTTTGGTCAAGGCCCACCAGCTTGATGACCAAAAGCACGGAGACGGCAATGATTAAAGACTGGTTTTTCGCTATTAAAGCGATAGCCAGCAAAAGAAGCAAAAATAAATTAGCTTGAGTAAACATCTGTATTCATCTCCATTTTTTAATGACCTTTCTCATAATAACAGGACTCCTGAATAAAATGAAATGAGGACACGCTTTCTGACCAGGAGGATGTAGAAGTGAATCAATCCTATATCGCCATTGCACTGCGGGCAGGCTGTGTGCTGCTGCTGATCACGGCTGCAGGAGGGCTTGCCTACTACTCTTTTCCGTTAACCTATCCGTTTGTGATTGCACTTATACTCGCTGTTATCATCAACCCTTTTGTAGAATGGCTGGAAGAGCGGACGGATTTTCCGAGGGGTCTCAATGTCGGGATTGTTCTGAGCGGCTTTCTGGTCGCAGGAGCCGGCTTTTTGACATTGGTCGTCGCCGAAATCGTCTCTGGGACAGCCTATTTGGCTAAAATACTGCCTGCCCAGTTTAATAAAGCAGCCCTTTTTATCGAGTATTTTTTCACAAACAGGATCATGCCGCTTTATAATCGGCTTGCCGCTTTCTTCGATGGACTTGAAGCCGGCCAGCAGGAATCGATCATCACACAGGTCCAAAATTTAGGGAGTGAAATCGCTTCAAGCACCGCTTTATTTCTGTCTAAAATTCTTGAAATGGTGCCGCTTTTTTTTGCATTTCTGCCAAATACGGCCGCCGTGCTGATTTTTTCGCTGCTGGCCACCTTTTTTATCAGCAAAGATCTTCACAAGTTAAAAGAGAGGGCGCAGACCGTTTTTCCTGATCGTCTGATCTCGGGCACGGCAGCGGTTTATGCTGAACTGAAAAAAGCATTAGCCGGCTTTTTGAAGGCCCAGCTTGCACTTGTTGCGATCACAATGGTGCTCGTGCTGATCGGGCTTTTGGTATTGAAGGTCAATCACGCGCTTGCGATCGCGTTTTTAATCGGAGTAGTCGATCTTCTTCCTTATCTGGGGGCGGGATCTGTATTTGTCCCTTGGATTGTATATTTAGTACTGGCCAAACAACTGCCGCTGGCGATAGGCCTTGGCATTTTGTATATCATTGTTCTGCTTTTCAGACAGGTTGCCGAGCCGAAAATTTTAAGCCAATCCATCGGCCTCCATCCCTTAGGTACTTTAATCGCCCTTTTTGCCGGTTTTAAATTGTTTGGGTTTCTGGGGCTGATCATAGGCCCCGTTCTTCTGGTTGTCATTCAGGCTCTCTTTACAACGGGAATTTTAACAGAAATATGGCTTTTTATTAAAGGAGACCAAAAATAAACGACAAACCGCTTTACAGCAGGCTGCCGCCTCAGGAGTTTATTTGATGATTTTGACCCGCCTGCCTTCAGACATCTTCTTCAGCCTTCGGGATAAGAATGGTTTTAAACGATTGCGTGTGGCCGGAAAGAGAAGGAGCAAACCGATGATATCTGATAAAAACCCAGGCAGCAAAAGCAGCATGCCGCCGATGAAAATGCAGAGCCCGTCTAAGATGGCATCTCCTGGCATCTTTCCGTATTGAAGATCACGCTGGACTTTGTGGTAGACCTCGATCCCCTGTCTTTTGGCCAGAGCCGCACCAAGAAAGCCCGTCAATATGATCAGCAAAACCGTCGGCAGCACACCGATCCAGTTTGCAGACAATAAGAACAGGCCGATTTCACTTGCAGGAAAGATGACGAGAAATAGTAAAAAAAACTTCATTGTTTTCACCCCATGATTCTTTATTGAAGCGAACGGCCGCTCTTGTCATGCTTTTTTCAGCCTGTAAAAAAAGAAGGGAAATGGCTTCCCCTTCTTCGATAAACTAAGCGATTAAAGCACGCTTGCACGTCCTCTGTAAACGGCTCCTCTGGCAGAGTCGACCGTAATGTCTTCTCCTTCTGTCAAGATGGAAGACGCATTTTCCACACCGACAATGACAGGAATGCCGAGACTTAAGCCTACGACTGCCGCATGACTTGTTAAGCCGCCTTCTTCCGTAATCAGCGCAGCCGCTTTTTCAAGGGATGCGATCATGTCACGGTCAGTGCTTTTTGTCACCAAGATGGCGCCTTCTTTCATTTTTTCTTCCGCTTCTTTTGCATTTTGGGCAATGACCACTTCACCAAATGCAGATTTGCGTCCGATTCCTTGCCCTTTTGCAACGATATCACCGACGACATATACTTTCATCAAGTTCGTCGTACCTGCTTCACCGACAGCGCCAGCCGTAATCACAATTAAATCGCCATGGTGAACGATGCCTGTATCCAATGACTTTTGCACGGCATTTTCAAGCATTTCATCTGTAGAGCTGTGATTTTGTCCGCTCGTCGCGAAAACGCCGAACACAAGAGACAGTTTTCTTGAAACAGAGTCGTTAACGGTAACGGCCACGATCGGCGCCTGCGGACGATATTTAGAGATCATTCTCGCTGTGTGGCCGCTTTCTGTAGGTGTTACGATTGCCGACACTTCCAAGTTAATCGCGGTATGCGCAACGGACTGGCCGATCGCATCTGTAATCGACATGCCGACTTGTTTGCTTCTGGCGGAAAGAATTTTTTTATGGTTGAGCGCTTCTTCTGAACGGGATGCAATATTGTGCATCGTTTGTACCGCTTCGACAGGGTAATTCCCGGCTGCCGTTTCACCGGAAAGCATAATCGCGTCAGTGCCGTCAAAGATCGCATTCGCGACATCGCTTGCTTCAGCGCGTGTCGGACGCGGGTTGCGCTGCATGCTGTCAAGCATTTGTGTAGCCGTGATAACAGGCTTGCCAAGCGCATTGCATTTTTTAATTAATTCTTTTTGGACGAGCGGCACTTCTTCAGCAGGAATCTCAACACCCAAATCCCCGCGGGCAACCATCAAACCGTCTGATACTTCAAGAATGCGGTCGATATTATCGACGCCTTCCTGATTTTCAATTTTAGGAATGATTTGAATGTCAGTTGCCTTGTGCTCTTCAAGCAATTCACGAATTTCAAGAACATCTGACGGACGGCGTACAAATGACGCAGCGATAAAATCAACGCCCTGTTCAATTCCGAAGACGATGTCCTTCGCGTCTTTTTCCGTAATTCCTGGAAGGTTCACGCTGACACCAGGGACATTCACGCCTTTTTTATTTTTTAATGTTCCGCTGTTCATCACCTTCGTCACGATTTCGCGCTTGTCCGCGTTTACTTCAGTGACTTCAAGCCCGATCAAACCGTCGTCAAGCAAGATGGTTGAACCTTTTGATACATCATGAATCAATCCGTCATATGTAACTGAGATTTTTTCAGTTGTTCCAATGACTTCATCCATTGAAACGATCAGCTGTGATCCGGATTCCAGTTCTATAGAACCGTTTTCCATTGTGTGTGTGCGGATTTCCGGTCCTTTTGTATCAAGCAGGATACCTATATCTTTTCCGAGCTTGCTGGCAGCTTCACGGATGTTTTGGATTCTTGCGCCGTGCTCTTCAAAATCTCCGTGGGAAAAGTTTAGACGCGCAACGTTCATGCCGGCTTCCATCAGCTGAGTCAGCTTTTCTATACTTTCGCTGGCCGGACCAATTGTACAAACTATTTTAGTCTTTCTCATATTGCTTCCTCCTCGGGTTATACACTAGATTGACAGTTCTTGGGACAGGCGGTACATGCTCTGATCAACGGTATGTTTGTGCTCAAGAATTTCAATAATATCATGATGAACAAGCTTGTTATTTTGAATACCTACGCAGCGCCCGCCTTTTCCTTCAAGAAGCAGTTCAACCGCAAAAGCTCCCAGACGGCTTGCCAATACGCGGTCAGCGGCCGTTGGCGAACCTCCGCGCTGAATGTGCCCAAGCACCGATACTCTAGTTTCGAGATTTGTGGCTTCTTCGATTCGTTTTCCGAATTCAACTCCGCTGCCGACACCTTCAGCCACAATGATGATGCTGTGTTTCTTGCCGCGCTCATGTCCTCTTTGCAGTCTGGCAAGAATTTCGTCCATGTCGTAATCGGCTTCAGGAATCAGAATGGATTCCGCTCCTCCAGCCAAACCTGACCATAGAGCGATATCCCCGGCATGACGGCCCATTACTTCTATCACATATGTACGTTCATGGGATGTAGCTGTGTCTCTGATTTTGTCGATTGCATCGATAACGGTGTTTAACGCCGTATCAAATCCGATCGTCAAATCTGTTCCAGGAATGTCATTGTCGATCGTTCCCGGCACGCCAACACAAGGAAAGCCGTGTTCTGTCAGCTTTTTGGCTCCCATGTAAGAACCGTCTCCGCCGATGACGACTAATCCTTCTATACCATATTTTTTTAAATTCTCAATTCCTTTTTCCCGTCCTTCTACTGTTTTAAACTCAGGACATCTTGCCGTATAAAGCTTCGTTCCTCCGCGATGAATGATATCCCCGACTGAACCGATTTCCAGCTTCTCTATTTTTCCGTTGATTAAACCTGAATATCCGTTATAAATTCCGTAAACTTCTACATTATGGTATATCGCTTTCCTGACAACCGCGCGAACAGCCGCGTTCATGCCCGGGGAATCCCCGCCACTCGTCAATACTCCGATACGTTTCATCTTTTTCACCTCGAAAACATATATAATTTACCTTAACACGTTCATTGTCGTAAAAACAATGAAAAGGGATGTAAAATTTTCCGAAGTCCCTTATAAAACCTTACTCATTATACAATTAAACAAAAAGTTTTTAAATAAATTTTAAACAAACTCTTTGAAAAATCGCGGTAAAAGACACAATCCTTTCACTTTCTCTTTGACCATAAAAAATAAACGTGAGCCAAAAGGCCTCACGTTTACTTATTTTATCCCAACATATTGGTTTTCAGTCGAAATTTTTCCAATTGATTTATATTTGTCATATCTTTGCTGGATCAGCTCGTTTTTGTCAAGTTTCATCAGGGACTTGAGCGCATCTTTCAGCACTTCGTCAATATATGCGGCCTGCTGTTTCACATCGCGGTGTGCTCCGCCTCTTACTTCTTTTATAACATGATCAATAATATCTAATTCTTTGAGATCTGGAGCAGTGATTTTCATTGTTTCAGCCGCTTTTTTTGCAAGTCCTGAATCCTTCCAGAGAATCGCTGCCGCTCCTTCGGGAGAAATCACCGAATAAGTTGAGTTTTCCAGCATAAATAAGCGGTTTGCAACACCGAGAGCAAGCGCTCCTCCGCTGCCTCCCTCTCCGATGACGATCGAGATGACGGGCACGGATAGTCCTGCCATTTCAAAAAGGTTTTTCGCAATGGCTTCACTTTGTCCTCTTTCTTCAGCCGCTTTTCCCGGATAAGCTCCTTTTGTATCAATAAAGCAAATAATCGGCCTGTTAAATTTGTCGGCCTGCTTCATCAGTCTCAGCGCTTTTCGGTACCCTTCTGGATGCGGCATCCCGAAATTGCGGCGGATGTTCTCCTTCGTATCCTTGCCGCGCTGGTGGCCGATGACGGTTACAGGAAGACCCTGAAATTTGGCGATTCCGCCGACAATCGCTTCATCATCACCGAAATAACGATCTCCGTGGCATTCGAAAAAATCGGTAAAGAGATGTTCTATATAATCAAGCGTTGTCGGACGATTTGGATGTCTTGCAATCTGGACTCTGTCCCATGCTTTCAGATTTGTATAAATATCTTCTTCAAGCCTTTCGAGACGCGCTTCAAGCTTTGTAATTTCAGAGCTTAAATCCATATCTGAATCCTGCGTGAATTTTTTCAGTTCGGCAATCTTATCACGCAATTCGATTATCGGCTTTTCAAATTCTAATTCTCCAGCCACTCGAGATCACCTCCAGTCTGATGCATATTCAAAATGTTGCTGAGCGTTTTTTTCATGTCAGCTCTGTTCACGACAGAGTCAAGCTGACCGTGTTTCAGCAAAAATTCCGCGGTCTGAAAATCCTCGGGCAGTTCTTCACGGATTGTTTGTTCGATAATTCTTCGGCCGGCAAAGCCGATCAGTGCGCCCGGCTCGGCGAGATTGTAATCTCCAAGGGACGCAAAGCTTGCGGACACTCCGCCAGTCGTCGGATGGGTCATGACCGAAATGATCAAGCCGTTTTCTTCACTGAACAGCTTTAATGCCGAACTTGTTTTAGCCATCTGCATCAGGCTCAGAAGGCCCTCCTGCATCCTCGCTCCTCCGGAGGCGGTAAAAATGATAAAAGGAATGTTTTCTTCCTTCGCTTTTTCAATCGCAAGCGTAATTTTTTCACCTACGACAGATCCCATGCTTCCCATTCTGAAGTTAGAGTCCATAACTGCAACAACCGCCGGAGAACCGTCGATTGTGCCTTTTCCGGTTACAACAGCCTCATTTAAAGACGTTTTCTCCCGGTCCTTTTCCAGCTTCTCCAGATATCCCGGGAATTCCAGCGGGTTTTCTGAAACCAGATCCTGATTAAATTCTTCAAAAGATTGATCATCCAGCAGGCTTTTTATACGCTGCTTCGCGTTCATTTGAAGATGATACCCGCAGTTCATGCAAACCCGTAAGTTTTTATCGAGCTCTTTTGTGAGCATGATTTTTTTGCAACCAGGGCATTTCGTCATGATCCCTTCCGGTACATCCTGCTTTGCTTTTTCCGCAGGAACGGAAGCGTATTTTTTTTTCTTTTTACTGAATATATCCTTTAACAAAAGATTACCTCCCTTTTCTGAAGGGTTTCTTCATATATGCCTGTCCTGCTCATAGACTAGAACATCACTATACCGAAACTATTGTACTTTTTTTGTCAAACCGTGTCATCCTCAATTCGACATTTTTTAATCGGCAAAGTCCGAATCAAGGTGACCGAGATCAGAGACTGGCAAATTGATATATAAGCCTTGAGAGCGGATACAAAAGTCCAGAAAAGCGAGTCGAAAAAAATTTTCCTCATGCCGTAGGATTCCCCTAAAAGCATCCCCAATAAGAGAAAAAACCGATCATCTCATTCGTGAAACAGCGCGTGACAACTCTTGAGTCAGAGCGGCCGCGCGCTGATAAAATGAGAAGTTTAATTTCCTTCGATAACCGCAAGTTTTCTTGTTTTTTCAGCGACTTCTTCAGGGTCTACGTCAATCCTTGCCACTCCTGTTTCCATAGCGGCTTTTGCAACAGCTTTTGCGACCGCAGGAGCGACTCTCGGATCAAATGGAGCCGGAATGACGTATTCAGGCTTCAGCTCTTCGTCGGAAACAAGTGAGGCGATTGCTTCAACGGCGGCGATTTTCATTTCTTCGTTAATGTGTGTCGCACGGACGTCGAGCGCACCGCGGAAAATGCCAGGGAAAGCAAGAACATTGTTCACTTGGTTAGGGAAATCTGAACGTCCTGTGCCAACGACGCTGGCGCCGGCTTTATGAGCTTCCGCAGGCATGATTTCCGGGTTAGGGTTGGCCATGGCGAAAATGATCGGCTGGTCTGCCATGCTTTCAACCATTTCTTTTGTCAGGGCCCCCTCAACGGAAACACCGATAAAGACATCCGCATCTTGAATCACGTCTTTTAGCGGGCCATCTATACGATTTTTGTTTGTGTACTTTGCGACCTCGTCTTTAACCGCGTTCATGCCGTTCGGGCGGCCTTCATAAATTGCGCCTTTTGTGTCGCACATAATGATGTCGCGCACGCCAAAATGATAAAGGAGCTTGATGATTGCAATTCCGGCTGCACCCGCACCGTTTGCCACCACTTTTACCGAAGACATCGATTTGCCTGACAGTTTGAGGGCATTGACAAGTCCGGCTACGGTTACGATCGCAGTACCGTGCTGATCATCATGGAAAACCGGGATTTTTGTTTCTTTTTTAAGGCGCTCTTCTATGACAAAGCAGTTTGGAGCCGCAATATCTTCGAGGTTGACACCGCCGAATGTCGGCTCAAGAAGCTTGACGGTTTCAACGATTTGATCAACATTTGAAGTGTTTAAACAAATCGGGAAGGCATCCACGCCCGCAAAGCTTTTGAAAAGAACCGCCTTTCCTTCCATGACAGGAAGGGCAGCCTCAGGGCCGATATTGCCGAGACCGAGCACAGCCGTTCCGTCTGATACGACTGCTACCATGTTTCCCTTCATTGTATAATCATATACTTTGCTGTTATCATCATAAATCGCTTTACACGGTTCAGCTACACCGGGAGAATACGCAAGGCTTAAATCATCTGCATTTCGCACCTGGACTTTTGATTTTGATTCTAATTTACCTTGGTTGACTTTGTGCATATGCAGTGCTTTTTCTTTCAATGACATGTTAACAAACACTCCTTCAAGGGAATTTTGCCTAAATTATTGCTGCGTTTTCCTGCTTAAGATGCTTGTAAGACGAGCAATTGAATCTTAAAAATGATAACACAATTCCCGATATTTTTAATCCCATATGCTCATGTAAATGTTAACGCAGCACGACATTTTTTTCCCCGACAACGCTTTTGAGCCTGTACAGTACTGCGTGGTCGGCCTTTATATTATAGGCGTCGGGAAGCTTCATCGTTTGTTTTTTCTTTTCATAATATATGCAGACAGGTGTCTCCCCTTTGTTCTCCAGCAAAAGGCTGCTGATTTTTTCAAGCATTTCTTGGGTATGCTGATTTTCTTCCACTTTGATATAGACGGAAGGCTGCTTCTTTGTATGAAGCGATTCAAGCAGGGAAGCCGCGGTGACGATCAGCTGACGCTTTTCGTTTCTTGTTTCAAGACGGCCTTCTGCAAAAATCGATGCCCCTTCTTTCAATATCGGTGAAAATTGTCTGAGCTGTTCGGGAAAAACGACCGCTTCCATTTCTCCGCTTTCATCGCTTAATTCCAGAAAAGCCATCGTCTGCCCCGCTTTTGTGCGGATCGTTTTCATTTTGGTCAAAAGCGCGCCGAGAGCGGCTTTTTTCTGACTGGAACCGAGCAGCTGAATGATCGGCAGAGCCCCCGCCTGATTTAACCCGGTGCGATGGACGGAGAGCGGATGGTTCGAAAAGTAAATGCCAAGCGTTTCTTTCTCGCGGGCGAGCAGATCGACGAGCGGCATTTCTTCCGTTTCTGCATATTTCGGCTTGATCGTCATGGCTTCATCAAGAAAGAATCCCAGCTGATCATGGTCTCCCGCAAACAATTCGGCATGCTCCAAAGCAATGTCAATCGAAGCAAGCAAAGTCGCGCGGTTTTCGCCGAATTCATCCATTGCCCCGGAAAAAATCAGCGCTTCTATCGTTTTCCGGTTAACGCTTTTCACAGAGGTTCGAACGCAAAAATCAAACAGATCAGCGAATGGCTTTTCCTTTCTCGCTCTGTAAATTTCTTTCACCGCGGAAATTCCGACGCCTTTCACAGCCCGCAAACTATAGCGGAGCGCTCCGTTTTCTACTGCAAACGGATAGCCGCTTTTGTTGACCGAAGGCCCCAAAATGTCCAGCCCTTTTCCTTTCGCTTCATAGATGTACTGAGCCAGCTTCTCCTCATTGCCGATCGCGCTCGTCAGCAGGCCGCACATGAAGTACAGGGGGAAATGGGCTTTTAAATAGGCAAGCTGGTAGCCGATCATGCTGTAGGCTACCGCATGGCTGCGGTTAAATCCGTAATTGGCAAATTTGACAATCAGATCATACACTTCATTGGCTGATTTTGCGGAATATCCTTTTTTCAGACACCCGTTAATAAAATGATTTCTCTCTGTATCGAGAATTTCCTTGTTTTTTTTGCCGACTGCTCTTCGCAAAAGGTCGGCTTCCCCCAATCTGAACCCCGCCATTTGCGAAGCGATCATCATAATCTGCTCCTGATAGACGATGACACCATACGTATCTTTTAAAATCTCAGCCAGATCTTCGTGCGGGTAATGCACTGGTGCCTGTCCATGCTTTCTCTCGATATACAGCGGAATATTTTCCATCGGTCCGGGGCGGTACAACGCATTGACGGCGACAATGTCTTCAAGGCTGGTCGGCTTCAGCTTTTTTAAAACATTTCTCATGCCGGCCGATTCCAGCTGGAAGATGCCTGTCGTATCTCCTTTTGACAACAGCTGAAACGTTTGATCATCTTCATAAGAAATCTCCGAGAAGTCAATCGTTATCCGTTCTTTCTTTTCAATCATCGACTTGATGGACTCAATGAGCGTCAAGTTGCGCAAACCGAGAAAGTCCATTTTCAAAAGCCCCAAATCTTCCAGATAGCCCATGGAATACTGCGTCAAATACACACCGTCATGGCCTTCCTGGATCGGTATAATATTCGTCAGGGGCTCTTCGCTTAAAACGACGCCTGCCGCATGAATTGATGTATGGCGCGGCAGTCCTTCGATTTTTTGGGCCGTTTTAAATATTTCCTGCAGCCTTTTTGATTCATTGAGGCGTTTTGCAAGCTCTGAAGAAAGCTCTCTGGCCTCCTTCAAGGTCACTCCCGGCTTCGAAGGGATCAGTTTTGCAAGCTGGTCGGCTTCCTTCGGGCTGATGCCCATCACCCGGCCGACATCCCTCAGCGCCGCTTTGGCGGCCAATGTGCCGAATGTAATAATCTGTGCGACGTGCAATGCACCGTATTTATCTTTGACGTACTGAATGACTTCGTCTCTTCTCACATCCGGAAAATCGATATCAATATCCGGCATGCTGATCCGTTCTGGATTTAGAAACCGTTCAAACAGAAGCTTGTGCTTGATCGGATCTACATCGGTAATAAACAGCGCATAGGCGACTAAAGAACCAGCGGCAGAACCGCGGCCCGGCCCGGTAATAATCCCGTTTTCGTGTGCGAATTTCATAAAATCCCAAACGATCAGAAAATAGTCGCTGAACGCCATGTCTTTAATAACAGAAAGCTCATATTCAAGCCGGCTCACATATTCGTGCGGAGGATCGGCAAACCGCTTGCTGAGACCGGCAAAGCAAAGTTCTGCTAAATAATCGTCCGCATTCCTTCCGGCCGGAGCGGGATATTTGGGCAGGCGCGTCTGGCCGAGGCTCAAATCGACGCAGCATTGCCCTGCGATCTTCACGGTATTTTCCAATGCGTCCGGATGGTCGCGGTATATGTCAAGCATTTCAGCCGGCGGTTTTAGATCCAGATTTTGATCCCCTTCAGCCTGCAGGTCTCCATCGTGCTTCTCCCCCGCCTTAATCGCCTTTAAGCAGGTATAGGCTGTCACATCCTCTTTATCGATATACCGCACATCGCCTGATGCGGCAACCGGAATTCCTGTTGTTGCGGACAGCTCAAGAATGCGTTTGGAAAGAAGCGGGTCCGCCTTGTACGGCTGATACGACAAATAGAAGCTGTCTTCTCCGAAGATTGATTTGTATCGGAGAGCGGCCTCTTGCGCCTCCTCAAGCAGCCCTTCTTTTAAAAGCGCTTCAACATAGCTTGTCTCACCTGTTGTCAGCGCAATGATATCTTCATGATAGCTTTTGAGCCATTTTTCTTTGATGCCTGTTTTTGATTTTGACTGCAAAACGCTGCTGATTTTCAGCAGGTTTTTGTATCCCTTGTTTGTTTTCGCCAAAAGAACGAGCGGATATGCAATCTGTTCTTTTTCATCAGTCAAAACGGCTGCGGTCAGTCCGATAATCGGCTTGATTCCGCGTTTTTTGCATGCTTTATAAAACTCTACCGCTCCGTACATGACCTCGTCATCCGTCAGCGCCAATGCGCTGTAACCCAGCTCTTCCGCCTTGGCCGTGAGATCCTCTACAGATGCGGCGCTGTTTAATAAACTGTAGCCGCTATGTACTTGCAGGTGAACAAAAGGCATTCTGTCACCCCTTCCTTTTTCGAGCCATCTCTTTTCATTATAAGATGTGAATCAATGAGAAACAAATGTTCTTTTTTTATCATCAATCATACTTGTCTTTCTTTGTCCATATCATGTTAGAAGGTGAGGTGATCGGAATGGACCCTGAACAGCCCTTTTTTCCAAACTTTATCAGCTGTTATTTTATTGCTCTGGGCGTTCTTCTCGGCGGTGCTTTAATCGGCGGAATCGGCGCTTATTTATCAGGCCAGCCGCCTTTGACGATTATTACAAGCCTTGCAAACCGCCTGAAAATCTGGGCGCTGGTTGCAGCAATCGGCGGTACGTTTGATGCGGTCTACAGCTTTGAGCGAGGCATCTTCGAAGGCAATACGAGAGACATCGTGAAGCAGCTTCTCCTGATTCTTTCGGCTATGGGAGGAGCGCAGACAGGGTTTCTGATCATCAATTGGCTGACACAGGAGCATATTTCCTCATGAGAATTCCCCCTTACTATAAAAAACCCGGGTGGCAGCGTTTTTTTGCGGGAATGATGTGCGGAGCCATCATCAGCTGGTTCGTTTTCCTGTTTACGTACGGAACCTTTCAGGAGGAACAGGTCGTGATGATTCGGGAGCAGAAGGAGCGCATCAAAGATTTAAATGATCAGATCACCATTTATCGGGAAGATCTCCACAAGCTGAATGAGGATAACAAAAGAAAGCTGCTGATACAAAGTGTGGATGTCAAGCTGATCAACGGCAAACAATATAAGCTGTCCCAGCCTGACATGATGAACTTTGAGGAGCACATCCGCGATAATATTTCCGATGTGATTACAAAGGATATTGAGAGCGTCTATCGAACAAAAGAGCTTTTAAAGCGGACGATTGAAAACAAAGTATATACGATAAACGATAAAACCTATAAAGCGAAGGTCGCTGAACTGACGATTTATACAAGGCTTTCCGTAGAAATTAAAATATCCTTTTCGGAATAAAAATATGGATTTTTTTTAACTATTTAAAGACATTCGTCGCTTTTTTCCATATTTTATTTTAAACTGACAGTAAGCGATACGAAAGCTAAAAAAGGGAGGAAAGCAGAATGTACATTTACAGTTACCATCAGCTGGCAAGAGATAAAGTCAACCGAATCAAGCTCGGTTTTTCAGCTTATGCGGAAACTGAAAGTCTCGCGTCCCTTATCAAAAAAGAATTGCAAGCTCAAAACATCCATGTCTATGAGGATGTGACAGATCTTGGATCCTGGTTTATCCCTGAATAAGCAAGAATACATGCGTCTGCGTTAAAAGGATGCTTACAAACATAGCCAGTTTAGCTTTTCGACGGGCGCGTTCAAGCGGGGATTCTTCATATCCCGCAGACACGAAATGCAAACACTTACAGTCAAACTGCACAAAAAGAGGGGGACTCCCCCTCTTATTTGCCTTTTTTACATATCCGCTCCAAATCGGCGATGACATGTTCGGCGTCTTTCCAGTCATAAATGGAAGCGCCGGCCGCGAGCGGATGGCCTCCGCCGTTGTATTTTTTCGCGACTTCATTGACAATCGGTCCTTTCGACCGAAGCCTTACCCTGATTTGATCGGTTTCCTCCACAAAAAACACCCATGCCTTAATGCCTGAAATATTGCCAATCGTGCTGACAAGCTGTGAAGCTTCAGACGGTGTAATATTGAACTGCTTCAAAATGTCCTGAGTGATGAAAACGGAGGCAACGCCGTTTTCGGACAGGGAGACATTTTGATAAATGTATCCGTTCAGCCTCACAACGTTTAATTTTGTCTCATATAATTGATCGAAAAGCTCCTGGGAAGAAAAAGGATATTCGATCAGCTCTCCGGCATATTTCAATGTCTTTTTTGTTGTATTCGGAAAGAGAAAGCGTCCGGTGTCGCCGACGATGCCCGCATAAATCAGTTCCGCTCCCTTTACAGGAAGCTTCCAGCCCGCCGCTTCTTTTCCGGCCAGATATAATTCATAAATCATTTCGCTCGTTGAGCTTGCACTTGTATCAACCCATAAAAGATCGCCATACTGATCCTCATTCGGATGATGGTCGATTTTGATCAGCTTGCTGCCTAAATGGTAGCGCGAATCGGAAATTCTCCCTTGATTGGCTGTATCGCAGACGATGACAAGTGCATTTTCGTACACAGCGTCTTCAATGACATCAGGGGTATATAAAAACGACAGGGATGGTTCAGGTGTTCCGACTGCAAAAATATTTTTTTCCGGATAGGTTGCCCTCAGGATTTCCGTAAGGCCGCATTGAGATCCATAAGCATCTGGATCCGGTCTCACATGTCTATGTATAATGATAGTGTCATATAATGATATGGTTCTGATCAATTCGTTTTTCATGCCGAGCCCCTTCTTTACTTGTTTTTAACCATTAAATCATAATCTGTTGATGGTGGAAAGTGAAAGTCATGACTTTTTATTGTAGAAAGCGGACCCGTTTATGTATACAATGGGTTTGTAAAACTTACAATGGAGGATGTCGATTATGCCGTTTTTTGTTTTTTTCATTGTGATTTCAGCGATTGCTTATGTGTACTACAAAGTTAAATATGTACGCACAAAAAGGGCCGTTGAAAAGGAATACTTGTCCGCCAAATCAAGTATGAGTTTAGGCCTTTTCATCATGTTTTTCGGCGTTAATCAGCTGGTGATACACCGGGGCGCTTTAACCGTCGTGATTGGTATCATTTTTATTTTGACCGGATTAGGAAGCATGTGGGCCGGATACAAAGCATATAAGCATTACGTCCCATTGCTTGCGAAAGAAAACGAAAGGGAAAACGCATAAGCAAAAAAGAGGGACATCACAGCGTCCCTTAGCTTCTTTCCATCAGCTGCACCATCATCATCGCTTTTCCGACAAGAGCACCTTGGTGAAAGACTTCGATATCCATTTTTCCGAATTTCCTTCCGGCTTCAAGAATATTCGGTTTAATTTCAATGACAGACTCCATTTGAACGGGCTTTAAAAAATAAATCGTCATGCTCTCTATAACAAGCTCTCCTTTTTTAAGCGAACGCAGAAAGCGGTTCGCCGCTTCGGTCAGTATCGTCGTAAAAACGCCGTAAGAAATCGTCCCCAAGTGGTTT
The DNA here is from genome assembly GCF_001969815.1 of Bacillus swezeyi. GTDB lineage: Bacteria > Bacillota > Bacilli > Bacillales > Bacillaceae > Bacillus > Bacillus swezeyi. Next base: position 98,257 of record NZ_MRBK01000030.1, read on the forward strand.
GTCATTTGCGGTGTGACCTCATATTGATACACGGGAGAAGGCTTGTTCTTGTCATTTTCGGATTCCTTGAACCCGCCTGTCACGATATCATCAAGTTTTTCGCCGACCTGCGGCTGTTTTTGAATCATTTGAAGCGCTTTTAAAACATCCTGTCTGCTGATCATGCCGATCAGCTTCTGGCGCTCATCTACAACAGGAAGCACTTCGATTCCTTCCCAGACCATCATTTGCGCCGCTGAAGCTACAGATGTTTTGCCGACAACCGTAATCGGATTTTTCGTCATGACTTTTTCAATCAGCACCGAACGGCCATATCCCGCAACATCCTTTGAAGTTAAAATACCATGGATTTTCATCTGATCGTCAACGACAGGAAAACGGCCGTGGCCCGTTTCAAAGTTCTTTTCATACCATCTTTCCAGCTTTTCCTGCGGAGATAAGCAGACCGTTTTTTCAAGCGGGGTTAAAATATCTTCAACAAGCACGACTTCTTTTTTAATCAGCTGGTCATAAATCGCCCTGTTGATCATGGCTGCAACCGTAAACGTGTCATAGCTGGTGGAAATGACCGGTAGCTCCAGCCTGTCTGCAAGCTCAATAATCGAAGGTTCCGTGTCAAAACCGCCTGTTACCAAAACAGCGGCGCCCGCTTCAAGAGCCTGGCGATGCGCATCGATCCGGTTTCCGACAATCAGAAGGTTGCCGGCTCCGGTATATCTCATCATCGCATCAAGCTTCATCGCGCCGATGACGAATTTGTTGAGCGTTTTGTGAAGCCCTGCTTTACCGCCGAGAACGTGTCCGTCTATCACATTTACCACTTCAGCGTATGTCAGCTTTTCAATGTTTTCTTTTTTCTTTTGCTCGATCCGGATCGTGCCGACCCTTTCGATCGTGCTGACGAATCCTTTGTTCTCAGCTTCTTTAATCGCTCTGTAAGCTGTCCCTTCGCTTACTTTCATCTCTTTGGCTATCCGTCTGACAGAGATTTTTTCGCCGACGGACAGGGAATCAATATATTTTAAAATCTGTTCATGTTTTGTCGCCAATCGTTTCACCTTCATCCTCTGACTGCTTATTATGGTTTTATTATAAATGCTTGGGCGTTTTGACCGCAATCCGGCCTAACCATGTCACATCATAGAAAAGCCGGCTGTCATGCCGGAGGCTGATCATCCGCCAGCATCTCAAGCGCTGCTAAAAGCCAGGAACAGTAGCCATTTTCCCGCTCGAGCGCCCTTGTCAGCAACAAATAATGGCCAAAGTGCGGCGACCGAAACGAAATCGATTGACCCGCTTCCTCTTTCAGCTCTTCAAGCTTTTTTTTTAAAAAGGCGGCTTTCTCTTTTCTTTTGGAAAGCTGGTCGGCAAAAAGCGCTTTGGCTTCCTCAAGGTCCATCGCAGAAATAAAATAAGCTTTTAACATAAACTCATCTTTCACCGTGTCAGGCACAGGCTTAAATGCCGTAAGCCACTCATGGAGCTCGCGCTTTCCTTCAAGCGTGATGGAGTACATCTTCTTTTCCAATTTCGAGCCTTGTATGACCGTTTTGAATTCAATAAATCCTTCATCTGTAAGCTTTTTCAATTCGGGATAAATCTGGCTGTGCTTTGCGCTCCAAAACTGGCCAAGTTCGGCTTTAAAACGGCTTGTCATGTCATAGCCGCTCAGGCTTCCTTTATCCAGCAGCCCTAAAATCGCATATTTCAATACCCTCATAATCACCCTCCAAAGATGTATCCAACTTTTTCGCTGCTCGTATTATACCATGGTTGACATGTTTTGATTTACATATAACGATTTCGGCTGTAAAAAAGGGACCCGGAAGCGGGACCCTGGTGAACAAAAGCCTATTTAAATTCCAGCGATTCTCCGACCTCAAGCACTTTCCCGACGCCGCCCGGCAGACTGTCTGCAAAGGCGTGCGGGTCCTGTTCGATCACCGGGAACGTAGAGTAGTGAACAGGAACAACCTGTTTTGCCCTGAGCCACTCAGCAGCAAGTTTTGCATCTTCAGGGCCCATCGTAAAATTATCACCGATCGGCAAAAATGCGAGGTCAATATGATTCAGTTCGCCAATGAGCTTCATATCTGAGAAGAGTCCGGTGTCTCCTGCATGAAAAATCGTTTTTCCTTCAACGGTCAGCAGGATTCCAGCCGGCATTCCGGTATAGACGATTTTTTGGCTGTCTTCTTCCGTATAAGCGGAGCCATGAAAAGCCTGGGTTAATTTCACTTTCCCAAAATCGAATTGATGTGAGCCGCCAATGTGCATCGGATGTACGTTCAAACCTTTCCAGCCGAGATATACCGCGAGTTCGTTCGGAGCTACGACCAGCGCATCGTTTCGCTTGGCGATTTCCATTGTATCACCGACATGGTCGTTGTGGCCGTGCGTCAGCAGAATGACATCCGCTTTGACGTCTTCAGGCTTTAGATCTGTTAAAGAATTTCCTGTGATAAACGGATCGAAGATTAAACTGTGCTTTCCCGTATCAACTGTGATCACTGAATGGCCATGGTATGTCACTTTCATCATATCCACTCCTCATGTCTAATTTTAATCCTCATTTAGAGAGAATGGCGGTTTATCACATTCAAGCCGCCTGTTGCCTCAATCACTGTTCCAGTAATGTAGTCTGAATTTTCGTCGCAAAGAAAGGTGATAATCCTTGCAATATCTTGACCGGTTCCCGACCTGCCGATCGGTGTTTCTTTGTCGAGGGAAGCCCTCGAATCAGAAATAGAGGCTTCTTTCATCTCTCCGACGATGTTGCCCGGGCAGACCATATTGGCTGTAATGCCTGAGCCCGCTTCTTCAATGGCGATCGTTTTCGTCAGAGATGCAAGCCCCACTTTTGCCGCTCCAAAAGCGGAGCGATGCAGCCAGCCCGGCGCATGGTCCGCCCCCTGAAATCCGTAAGTGATGATCCGGCCGAACTGCTGTCTTCTCATGATCGGAATGACCGCTTTAAACAGATGGAAGACAGAGCTTAAATTCCCTTCAAGCATGTCATACCACTCATCATCAGTATAATCTGCGAGCTTTTTCCGTTCAAATATGTATGGGCCGGCATTATTAATCAGCAGGTCGATTTTTCCGAACCGCTCGAGAGCAGCATTCACCATGTGAAGCAAGTCTTCCTTTTTCGTAACATCCCCTTTTACAAACTGCAAACGGTCAAGGCATGACCGCCATTCTGATTTGAGGCGGCCGACAGCTTCTTCATCCTGCCTGTAGTTGACCGTCACTGAATACCCTTTATTCAAGAGCGCTTCGGTCACTTTACGCCCCAAACCTTTTGAACCGGCTGTTATTAACGCATGGCGCACATCTTTCCCTCCCAAGCATTGGTTCTCGGTTTTCACCATCATTGGCATGATATTCTTTTCTATCTATACTTTACTACAAAACCTTGAGGATATCACATATGGAACATCGGCATTTTTCAAATATGCAGCTATTAAAAAAAGCTGAAGCCATCGATCGTACAATCGGGCTTCAGCCTGTGCCGGCTTTTTATTGTTTGTCTTGATCTAAAAGCGGCTGTTCGTCATCATGAGCAACAAATCCGCTGAAATAGGCATCGGAGATTTGCTGAACGGTTTCTTTTTCGCCATCGGCATCAAACATATATGCCGATTGTAACTGATCCTTTTTCATTCCTACACCCCTCTTTTCGATTCACAGCTTTATTTTGCGTTCAAATCGGCGCAGTTATGAATCGAATCGGGAAGTGTTAAAAATTGTTCAAACATTGCTTTGCTTTTTGAAGAGCTTCCTCCACTTTTTTAAATCCGGTCCCGCCTTCACTCATTCTTTTCTCGACCGCATGATGAGGGTCAAGCACGATGTAGACATCTTCCTCAAACAGCGCGCTCGCATTTTTAAATTCTTCAAACGGCAGACCGCTGAGGAAAATGCCTTTCTCAATACAAGTGTAAACAAGCTTGCCGACGACTTCATGCGCCTCTCTGAACGGCATACCCTTTTTCGCCAAGTAATCGGCCAGCTCGGTTGCATTTGAGAAATCCTGTTCTGTGGCTTTTTTCATCATGTTCTTGTTCACCGTCATCGTTTTTATCATCCCGGCAAAAATCTCCAGGCTTCCTTCCACCGTTTTGACCGTATCAAACATGCCTTCTTTATCTTCCTGAAGGTCTTTATTGTAAGCCAGCGGGAGGCCCTTCATAATTGTCAGCAGACCGAGCAGATCACCGTATACGCGTCCGGTTTTCCCGCGGATGAGCTCCGCCATGTCCGGATTTTTCTTTTGCGGCATCATGCTGCTGCCTGTGGCATATGTGTCATCAAGTTCGACAAACTTAAATTCCTGTGAGCACCAAAGAATGATTTCTTCGGAAAATCTCGATAAATGCATCATCAGAATGCTGCTCGCACTTAAAAATTCGAGGATGAAGTCCCTGTCGCTGACTCCGTCAAGACTGTTTTCATAAATGGAATCAAAACCGAGCAGTTCGGCCGAATATTCACGGTCGATCGGAAATGTCGTCCCTGCAAGGGCGCCGCAGCCCAATGGCGATTTATTAATCCGTTTTAATGAATCACTGTAGCGTTCTTTATCACGTTCAAGCATCCAAAAATAGGCTAATAGATGGTGAGCAAATGAAATCGGCTGAGCCCGCTGCAAATGCGTATATCCTGGTAAAATCGTCTCAACATGCTCTTCCGCTTGATCGACAAGCACGCTTTGAAAAGCTGTGATCAATTCGATGATATGCTCTGTGTGGTGTTTTAAATAGAGATGCATATCAGTCGCCACTTGGTCGTTGCGGCTTCTTGCCGTATGAAGTTTTCCACCGAGCGGTCCGACCTCATCAATGAGCATTTTTTCGAGGTTTAAATGAATGTCTTCGTAATCGACAGAAAAATCCAGCTCATTTTTTTCCGCTTTGTGCAAAAGAGATGTCAGGCCTTCCTTTATTTTTTCCGCTTCCTCTTCTGTTAAAATGCCGCACTTTTCGAGCATTGAAGCATGGGCGAGAGACCCTGCAATATCTTCTTTTACGAGCGTTTTGTCAAAGTGGATCGATGCTCCGAACTCATCGACCCATTTTTCCGGTGTTTTTTGGAACCGGCCTCCCCAAAGCTTTTTCATGCTTTAATCTGCTCCTTTTTCTTGACGATGCTGTTTACTTTTGTCGGCAGCCCCCACAGCTCGATAAAGCCCACTGCTGCATGATGGTCAAATGCATCATCTTTTGTGTAAGTCGCTAATTTTTCATCATAGAGAGAATACTCAGACTGGCGGCCTTCGACGATCGCATGGCCTTTAAACAGCTTGACGCGGACGACGCCTGTGACATGCTTCTGTGTTTCTTTCAAGAAAGCGAAAAGCGCATCTTTCAACGGGGAGAACCACAGACCGTTATAAATCACTTCAGCCATTTTTTGTTCGATCAAAGGTTTAAAATGCGCCACTTCTTTAACCAATGTCAAATCTTCCAGCTCTTTATGCGCTTTGATGAGCGTCATGGCGCCGGGGCATTCATATACTTCGCGCGATTTGATGCCGACAAGACGGTTTTCAACGTGGTCGATACGGCCTACTCCGTGTTCGCCTGCCAGTTCATTCAGCTTTAAAATCAAGTCTGACAGTGAATATGGAACACCGTCAATGGATACCGGAATTCCTTGTTCAAAAGCAATTTCGATCACATCGGGTATATCAGGGGTTTTTTCAAGCGGCTTTGTTAAATCATACGCTCCTTCAGGAGGCGCAGCCCATGGGTCTTCAAGGATGCCGCATTCATTGCTTCTGCCCCACAGGTTTTGGTCGATTGAATATGGGCTGTCAAGATTGATCGGAATCGGAATGCCGTGCTTTTCTGCATAGGCGATCTCTTCGTCGCGGGACCATTTCCATTCGCGTACCGGCGCGAGAACTTCCAAATCCGGATTCAATGATTTAATGGATACTTCAAAGCGCACTTGGTCATTTCCTTTGCCAGTGCAGCCGTGGGCAACGGCTTCGGCATTTTCCTTTTCAGCAATTTCAACAAGCTTCTTTGCGATCAGCGGTCTTGAAAGAGCTGAAACCAGCGGATATTTTCCTTCATACAACGTATGGGCCTGAAGGGCGGTCAAAGCAAAATCCTTTGCAAATTCTTCTTTTGCGTCAATCATATATGAATGAACAGCCCCAACCTGAAGCGCTTTTTGCTGGACAAATGCAAGATCCTTGCCTTCACCGACGTCAAGACAGCAGGCAACCACATCATACCCCTGTTCTTGGAGCCATTTTATCGCGACAGAAGTGTCAAGCCCTCCTGAGTATGCTAAAACCACTTTTTTCTTTTGCGTCATTTTGTAAAACTCCTCTCATCTAGGTGCTCTTTTTGTATAAAAATAAGTTTTTTCTAATAAAAATACATTTAATATGTATACACTTTAACAAGGAAGTTTGGTTTTTTCAACCTTTTTATAAAAAAAACTTCATTCATTTTTTATGAATGAAGTTCATGTCATATTCAGCTTTATCCGCCGCGGGCACGTGCCTTAAACCCGCCGGCTTTGTGCCATGTCTTTTCTCAGTTCTCTGATGACGTGTGCAAGCTCGGGAACGATCAATTTTGACATTGCCAGCTTCACAGCGCCGCTTGAACCCGGCATCGCAAATACGGCTTTGTTTTGAATAACGCCCGCAGCCGCTCTGGAGAGAATCGCGCTTGCACCGATATCCTCTGTGTAGCTTAGCATTCGAAAGATTTCTCCAAATCCCGGAATCTCTTTTGAAAAGAGAGGAACGATTGACTCGATCGTCACATCCCTTGCGGCAATGCCTGTCCCGCCATTCAGCAGAATCGCATCAATCCGATCGTCAAGACAGCCCTCAAACACCGCTGCTTGAATATCTTCTTTTTCGTCCTTTACAATCTCATAGGAGATGACCTTATGGCCGGCTCCTTTTAAAAATTCTTTCATTAGCCTGCCGCTTTTATCAGTGTCTTCAGATCTTGTGTCGCTTACGGTAATAACCTTGCAGTTTACACAGTCAGGCGCTTCTTTTTTGTGCTGCTCTACGCTCATGGCTGGCGGCCTCCTTTTTTGCAATCTTTTTTCATTATAAAGGAGAACGCCTGTAAAAAAACAGCCCTCTCATAAGAGAAGGCTGTTCCTTTCATTTTTTACTGAGCCAATCTTACAACATCTCTTGCAATCATGACTTCTTCATTTGTCGGAATGATGATGACTTTTACAGGTGAATGCGGATAGCTGATAAATGCTTCTTGTCCGCGGACATTATTTAAAGCCGGATCCCAATATACGCCCATGAATTCCAAGCCGCGAAGGACGCGTTCTCTGACTTCAACGCTGTTTTCGCCGATGCCGGCAGTGAAAATGATGGCGTCGACTCCGCTCATTCTTGCCGCATAAGAACCGATGTATTTATGGATTCTGCTCGCAAATACTTCAAGAGCCGTTTCCGCGCGCTCATTGCCTTCTTTAGTCGCTTCAACAATGTCGCGCAAATCGCTTGAAAAACCGGAAATGCCTAAAAGACCGCTCTTTTTATTGAGTGTATTCAAGACTTCGTCAGCTGTCTGTCCCGTTTTTTCCATAATGAATGGGATGAGCGCCGGGTCGATGTTTCCTGAGCGCGTCCCCATCGCTACGCCGGCAAGCGGTGTAAAGCCCATTGACGTATCGATTGATTCTCCGCCTTCAACAGCAGCGATGCTTGCCCCGTTTCCAAGGTGGCAGGAAATCAGGCGAAGCTCTTTAAGCGGACGGCCGAGAAGCTCTGCTGCGCGTTCAGTGACATATTTATGAGACGTTCCGTGGAAACCGTATTTGCGGATGCCGAACTTTTCATAGTATTCATAAGGCAGACTGTATAAATATGATTGCTCAGGCATTGATTGGTGAAAAGCAGTATCAAACACGGCAACTGCAGGCACATTTGAAAGAACTTCTTTAAACGCTTTGATTCCGATGATATTGGCCGGGTTATGAAGCGGCGCCAATTCAGAAATCTCTTCAATCTCTTCAATCATTTCATCTGTCAATAAAACAGAGTCGCTGAATTTTTCGCCTCCGTGGACTACGCGGTGGCCGATTCCATCGATTTCGTTTAAATCTTGAATAATGCCAAATTCCGTCAGTTTATTCAGCAGCATTTTTACGGCTACAGAATGATCCGGAATATCAGTTGTTTCACTCTTTTTCTCATCGTCGACAGAAATGGTGAAAATGCTGTTGTCTAAACCAATTCGTTCAACCAAACCTTTTGTTAATACTTTTTCGCTGGGCATTTCAAAAAGCTGAAACTTTAATGATGAGCTTCCAGCGTTGATTGCAATAATTTTGGACATAAATGACGCTCCTTTTTACCTAGAGTCCGGTGACTTTATGTTCAACCCGGATCATAAAAAATATGTATAAAATCGTTCTTAGTAAATTCAAAAAATATCTGCCTTTCTCATTTAAACACTCCGAACACTCCATTTCAAGTCGCTATCTTAATTGGTAGCGTTTTCAAAAATAAATCATTATTTTCTGAAAATAAAAACAGTCAGAGAATACCATCTCTGACTTTCTTAGTTCTTTTCATGCCTCAACCAATTGTCGAGTTTAGCCGTCATCTTGAGCATCGCTTCTTTATTTGAAAATGACGGAATCTGAGCGAGCAGCACCTGTTTCGGAGCTTTGGCCTGTTCGCCTTGCTTTTGTAAAACCAAGATGCTTTTGCCATGTGCTTCATCTTTAAAAATCGACAATGGGAGCTGAAGAACTGCATTAATATGCGCGTTGTCTTTTAAAAAGCTGCGCAGCTTTTCGCTTTGGCTGTTTTCAAACAAATGATTCGGAATCATGAAAAATAGGTATCCGCCCGGTTTTGTATATGTCAGGCTTTGCTCAATGAACAGATGATGTGAAAAAGAGTGGCCTTCATCAGCTTTCAGCTTGAACGCCGCGGCGCTTTCATCATCCGGATAATATCCGACAGGAAGATCACAGAGAACCGCATCCACAAGGTCCATAAAAAGAGGCTGCAAGCTGTCCTGGTTAAAAAATTCGATCTCCTTTTGCTGAAGGTTTGCCTGAACATATGCGAGCTTAATCAGTACATCGTCAATCTCTGATCCGAAGGCTTTGCCGGCCTCTTCAGGAAGCTGATTTAAAACGGCAAGCAACAGGTTGCCCGTGCCGGCTGCCGGGTCAAAAAGAGTCATCCCTTTTTTGCGCCCCATGAATTTGTTGACGAGATAGCCGATAAATAAACCGATCGTATCTGGCGTCATCTGCCTGTTCGGATGGGGAATATTTTTCTGGCCCTTCAATATGGCGAGCTGGAACGCTTTGCGTATCGATTCATGGCGGCATTCAGCAAAGCTGGCTTTGCCGATCAGCTCCTCCATTTTTTGGGCGGCTGATTCGGACAGCCCCCGGTTTGCATCCTTTGTAAAGAACGCCTCGCCCGCTTCTGCCAAAGCTTCTATGTATGGAATTTGCCTGTCACCGGCAATGATGTTCGCCCCTTTGTCAAGCCATTCATATATCGTTTCCACTTGAAAGTTTTGCATATATGTCTCTCCTTATCAAAAAATCAGAGCCATGAAAAGAGCTCCGGCAAGTGATCACCTGGAGCCCTTTTTACGTTCAATTTTACTTGATTAGCGATTTTGCGGCTTCAATCGCTTTTTCATAATCCGGATGGTTTGTCGCTTCACTTACATATTCAGTGTACACGACTTTTCCGTTTTCATCTAAAACAAAAACAGAACGGGCAAGCAATCTCAATTCTTTGATATAAACGCCAAACGCTTCCCCAAATGACATCTCGCGGTGATCTGACAATGTTTCCACATTTTCAATTCCGTTTGACCCGCACCAGCGCGCCTGTGCAAAAGGAAGATCTGCACTGATTGTATAAACTTTCACTGAACCGAGGCCTGCGGCTTCTTCGTTGAAACGGCGGGTCTGTGCATCACAAACCCCTGTATCGATAGACGGAATCACAGATATAATAGCGGGTTTTCCTTTTATATCTTGAAGTGTGACTTCCTCAAGCGAGTTGGACAGCACCGTAAAGTCAGGCGCTTGGTCGCCGGCATGCACTTCTGAACCCACCAATGTAACAGGGTTTCCTTTAAATGTTATTGAAGCCATCATCAATTCCTCCTTCACTTATGTATGACTCTACTATAAAAGAGTTTAGGCCAAACTGCAAAACTTAAGTTTGGCCCATACCTGAAAAAAGTTAACTGCAATCAAGACAGTTAACTTCAAGGAGCTGCTGTTTACCGAAAAAGCCAGGCTGACGGATCTTTTAAAACGGCGTATTGTTTTGATGATTCATTTGCTGTTTTTGCTTATCATTTTTCTTGAAGACCTGCTGGATCCGTTCGATCGTTTGCGGGGCTGATTCTAATATCTTATCAATAACATGCGTATTTTCATCCAAGTGCAGAATTTTAACGCCTGATGTGCCGACAATTAAAAAAGCAATCGGCGTAATCGATACGCCTCCGCCGCTTCCGCCGCCAAACGGGAGCTTCGCTTCTTTTCGTTCACGATCCCCGTCACTAGCTTTCGATTCTGCCTGTTTATTGCCGCCGAACTCGCTTCCGCCGGCTGCAAAACCAAAGCCTACTCTAGAGACGGTTAAAATGACGCTGCCGTCAGGTGTTTCTACAGGATCTCCAATAATGGTATTGACATCGATCATTTCTTTTAAATTTTCCATGGCGGTTTTCATCAAACCTTGAATTGGATGTTCAGCCATATTCAATTCCTCCTATACTGATGAATCTTTCTTTGTTGAACCTGACAGATTTTTCGGCAGCTTAAATAAGCCGCGCACTTTCCCTTTCCAATGAATAACGATACTGAATGCTGCGGTTATAGCATGTCCAACGCGGAAATGGAATATACATGTCAGATGTGTTTTGGAAGCCGGGCTGTTGAAGACGGGTATCACCTCATATTCCGGACGATTGTCAAGACAAAAAAACTGATCCAATACAGCGATTGTGCCGGCTTTTAGAGACCAGGCGCCGCCTGTGATGATTCCGGTTAAAGCGGCGTCGGGAAAACCGAGAACAGACGTCCATTCGAGCTTGATCACATGAATTCTCTTTAAAAACTTGCGGATGATCGGCTGAAGATTGATAATCTGTTCGGCCAGCTTTTTCATTTGCCCCAGATTATTCAGCACTTCCCGAAAACCGACTTTTCTTCTCTTTTTATCTTTTTTTAATGCTGTGTTCGTTTGTTCTTTTACATCAATAGTCATGTCCTTTTGATTAACTTTAACCATCGGAATCTCCTTTTTGATGCGAACAAGCCCGAATGCCGTCCGAATCTTGACCGTCAAACGGCCGTCATCATCTGCATGGATGTATTCAACCGCTATGCGGATTTTCATGATCAAAACAGCAGCGAGCATGGCGAGTACTACAGCAATCCATATGTAAATCATGATTTCACTTCCTCTTATATTAGGCATTATAGGAAGAAATCAACAAAAATAAACGTAGCGGACAGCCAAGGTTTAATGACAGCAAAAAACCCGGCTTGCATAAGCCGGGTTTTGATTCGCCCATTCATTCACTTTTTGCGATATAATTTTTCATGAACGACTGCGGTATCCGCAAAAAAGTCGTGAAGGCCCTGTTTCTTTGGCAAAAACGCCACAATGATATAGGTGATATACAAGCTGTTGATGTAGCGGCCGATTATTTCTCTGAAAAAAATGACATCCCATGTCAGCCCTTTTTCAGGAGTTAGTGAAACGACCTGCAGCCCAAACACCATTTTGCCCAATGTTTGTCTAAAGAACTTGGTCATCACGGCAAAGTAGGCAAAAAACACAATAGCCGTTGTGACTGAGTACAGCGAAAAAGTGAAAAAACCTGATTCTTTAGGAAGATTGAGCAAACTGAAAACAGGAGACACCACTAAACGGTTGATGCTGCCTACGACAATCCCATCAAGCAAAAAAGCCCAAAATCTGACCCAAAAGCCGGCAAAGGCATACTCTACCCCTGGGGCCGATTCTTGCCGAGAAACTTCAGCGGGCGATGATAATTCATTATGATCCTTTCCATCATAAGTCACATCCATTTTTCGGTCCCCTCCTATTTAGCGTAAAGATACATCAGTCTTGGTGCGCCGGATTGCGATATCGCTTCTTTAATGTTTAAAAAGTCCGCTTCACTCTTAAAGATTTTGTTTGCGCTCATTGATAAAAGCGATGCAATGCCTGTTGATTCTTGATAGCTGATGACAGATGCGTCTGCAAGGCTTTTATGGTCTTTTTTCATCGCTTTAACCGCATCTTCATAATAGCCGAGTTCATCAACGAGATGGTTCTTTTTAGCCTGGCGGCCGTCATAAACGCGGCCATCGGCGATTTTCTTTACATCGCTTTCAGACATATCGCGCCCTTCAGCAATCACATCTACGAATCCTTCAAATGCATCATCAACCATGGATTGCATGATGTCCCGTTCTTTTTTCGTCATGTCGCGTGTCGGAGACATGATGTCTTTAAATTCCCCGCTTTTAATCGTTTCGGTTTTCAAACCAAGCTTTTCTGCAAGCTCGCTGTAGTTCAGGCTTTCCATAATGACCCCAAGAGAGCCTGTGAGCGTGTCCGGCGCTGCGAAAATTTTATCGGCAGGCGTTGATATATAATAGCCTCCTGATGCGGCCATCGACCCCATTGAAACGTAAATCGGTTTCTTCGTTTCTTTTTTGATTTCTTCCAGCTTCTTATGTATTTCAGCGCTTTCGTATACGCCTCCTCCCGGAGAATTGACGCGCAAAATGATTCCTTTCACTCCGGAATCATCTTTTGCTTTTTCAAGCATTTTTAAGAATGATCTGTGGTTGTATCCATCAGATCCAAGAAGGCTTGCCGAATCTCCGTTATCAGCAATCGTTCCATCCACTTCAAGCACGGCGATTTTGCTCGATCCGCTTCCTTGTTCCAGTACCTTTTCTTCCTGCGTGTCATTGAGTCCAAACTGCATCTTGCTGTCGTCGCCGAAACTGTCAAACACAGCCATCATAAGACTCATAATTGCAGAAATCCCAAAAACGCCCAATGCGATTACAAGTGCTACCCATCTTTTAGGATTCATCCTTTTTCTCCTCCTCCTTTAATTAAAACAGCTACATGTCTTAGTACGTATATGAAGAGAAAAAGTTCAATATGATGATGCTTCATATACAAGAAATATTTAGGACATGATAAACTAGGGTCACAGGTCATTTTAACATATATGTTAGATGGCAGAAAAATCTAAACTTCAACGACAAAGGGGAGAATGATTGTGACAGACCGCCGGAACATCTATTTCTTTTACAAAAAAAGCGAAGAAACTGACGAGCAGTGCAAAAAGCTGAAACAGCTAGCGGAAGAACACGGATTTCGCGTCGTTCACCAGCACGAGAAAGCCAATATTATCGCAAGCATCGGCGGTGACGGCACATTTTTGCAGGCGGTGCGAAAAACGAATTTCAGGGATGACTGCCTGTATGTAGGCGTGGCGAAAAAGGGGAAAGCTCATTTATATGCGGATTTCAATATACATGATACAGATAAAATGATTGAAGCGACAAATTCAGATCAGATTGAAGTCAGAAAATATCCGCTCATCGATGTGACGGTGGACGGAACAAACCGCTTTCAATGTCTGAATGAAGTCTCCATCCGCTCGAGTATTATCAAAACGTTTGTGATGGATGTGTTTATTGACGATTTTCATTTTGAAACATTTCGGGGAGACGGCATGATTGTATCCACCCCGACAGGAAGCACTGCATATAATAAATCTGTCGAAGGAGCGATTGTCGATCCGCTGCTGCCGTGCATACAGGTCACAGAACTGGCCTCACTAAATAACAACACATACCGGACGCTGGGATCTCCATTTATATTAAGCGCAGACCGCAAGCTAACATTAAAAATCGTCCAAGACGGCAATGATTATCCGATCATAGGACTTGATAACGAAGCCTTCAGCACGATGCATGTAAAAGAGGTTGAGGTCAGCCTCTCCGGAAAGGTCGTCAAGACCATTAAGCTAAAAGATAATTCATTCTGGGAAAAAGTTAAGCGCACTTTCCTTTAATCTTTTGAAAACCCTTACACCAAAAAAGGGACAAGAACGGCTGTCTTGTCCCTTTAGATTGTTGATAAAATCCTTTCAATGCGATGATAAAGAAACTTTCACTTCCGCATTCATTCCAGGCAGCACTTTAGAAGACGGATTTTGGATCGAAATCTTCACTTTTACTTTCTCAGTCACTTTCGTATAGCTTCCGCTTGTGTTTATTTCGGGCAGCATTGAAAATACCGAATTCGCCGCATAAGCGATCTCCTCCACTTTCCCTTCAAACGACGCATTAGGATCTCCGTCAACTTTAATATCCACCTTATCGCCTTTTTCGATGTCGTGTAATTCCGTTTCTTTAATATTAGTGGTGATATAAAGATGATCCATGTCAGCGGTTTGTCCGATGACATCACCCGGCTTTACGGTTTGGTGATTGACAGCTGTATTTTTGAGCAATGTTCCGTCGGAAAGAGCCCTGACAGAAACGGACTGCTCACCGTCTGATATTTCCCCGAGTTTGTCGCCGCGGGAAACATTCTCGCCTTCTTTTGTATGCCAGCCGCTCAGTTTTCCGCCTGCGGGTGCAATCACTTTTGTCATATCTGCGGAAACCGCCGCTTCATCTGTTGTCACATAATGCTGATTTTGATAGTAGTAATACCAGCATACAGCTGCAAGCGCCAATACGCTGAGAATGCCGATCATATTGGTGATGATTAATCGTCCTTTACTCATTTTCATCCCATCTCCTTATGTTGATTTGTTGCCGTCGCCGGCTCTGGCAGATGAAGCCGCTTTTCTTTTTGAACGAGCGATCTTCCTTTTCCGGTTGCCGCCTTTCCAATTGAAGCCGCGAGCATGATCGCGGCAAGCCAGAGCAATATGGTAAACAAGTCATGGTAGGCGCCTAAGGCTGAAGCTTTTCTGGCGTTCACCGCAACCGTATAAGCCGCCATATTTTTTGCGTCTCCCAGAGAGAGCCCGCTGTCCACAAAATGGCGGACCATTTTAGACAATTCCAGCTGAATTTCGGGATCAGACTGGCTGATATTCCCCCTGATCGTTTCGTAGTGAACGGTATTCTTTATTGACGCAAACCAACCGAGAACCGGCGCTGCAGCCGCACCGGCAAAATTACGAATAAAATGAAGGGAAACCGAGCGTTTCGAAGCTTGGTGAATATCACCGGCAAGGGCGGTCCCCAACGCTCCCGATACCAATACCATGCTGACCCCGCCGCCTAGCAAAAAGGCATGAACATATAACGAATTCATGGAAACTTCAGGCTGGATCGACCTCCATCCGATACCGACAATCATCATTTGAAAAGCCCCGATGCAGCCTAATATCCCGGCGCCCAAATGATCATACAACAGTGTGCTTAGTATGGCAGTCGCTAAAATCCCCATGAAAAAACAGAGATAAAAGCGGGTGATGTTTTCAAAAGAAGTATCTGCAATGTTTTCCAAAAATCCGTTAATCCCGGCAAGGGCGACAATCAGCGCAATATGAGACACAACGGCCATGATCGTCCCTGACACAGATTTCGCCGTCCATAGCGAATCAAATGGCACTAAAGGATGTTCGGCACGGAGGTCAGTCATGATAAACAGGCCCAATAAGATAAATGCAGCCAAAAAGAACGGCCATACATAAAGCGAATGAAAGCCGCTTTCCTGCAAATGGATAAATGGAACCGCCAAAACTATCATGAGAAGCGACAGCAAGAATACACCCGTCTTGTCAATCGAGTGATTTACGCGCTGAGCAGACGCTTGTTTCGGCAATGTTAAAAATCCAATCACTAGACAAAGAATCGGAGAGCATATATTTAATATAAACACCCAGCGCCATGTATCTGCGCTTAAAGATAATGAACCAAAAACGGCTCCTAGAGCAGAGGAGCCGAACAGCCCGGTGATCACAAAAAATAAAAACAGATGACGGAACTTATTCGGAAAAGAGACCAATTTAACAGGAAGAATCGTCAAAAACAGCATCCCTGCGCTTAATCCTTGGATCACCCTTCCGACAATAAGCGAAATCAAACCTGCCGAAAACGCATCGATAAGCGCCCCGCATAAGAAAACAAAAATGAAGGCCAGGTAGCTGTTCCGAATCCCGAACCTCCTTGAAAGTACACGGCCAAGCGGAACACCGAGCGCAAAAGCTAGGTTTGAGAAAATGGAAGGCATTCGCATATCGCCGGTTGTCAAATGCAGTCCATTTTGAATCACGACTTGATTCAGCGTATATGACAGATTGAGAAAGTATTGCGGCCCAATCGAAAATATTGTTAAAACGGTCATGATTAAATATTTGGGAATGCTGATATTCTTAGCGTCTCGAATGGTTTCATCGGGTTGACTCATCAGTACTCCTCCTTTCTCCTTATGTTTCATAATACAAGTTGTATAATGCAAGTTATATTATACATCCTTCTTTTCATAAATCAACAGATCATCTGATAAAAAAGAAAAAGGCCGCTGATCTTTGATCAACAGCCTAATGAATTATTTGCTCCACTTTTTAAAATCCCGATTCAGCCGTGTTAAATGAGTCTCCAATATGTTCAGTTCTTCATTCGGCCAGTCTTGGAGAATCTCCGTATACACATCGTAGCGGGCCTTTTGAACTTTGTAAAGAATATCAATGCCTTCCGATGTCATTTCTACAAGGCTGATCCGTCCATTTTGCGGATCGGGAAAACGCCTGATGAAATTCTTTCGTTCCAATGCGGAGACCTGTCTGCTTGCGGTCGAAAGATTGAGCATTAATTTTTCTGCCAATGTATTGATTGCAAGAGGACTTTGTTTATCAAGCTCACTCAAGAGCAGGTATTCAGAGCGGTCCAAATTTCCAAACCGCGGACTGTAAGCCGTTGTCAAACGCACCAAAAGCGCGATTTCCTTCTCAATTTTGCGGAGTGAGTCATGAGCCAAGGATATCCCCCCTCTTTCTTGGAAAATTTACTTATCGCCTATCGATTTCCGGGCAATTTCGCGCTCTCTCAGTTCAAAGCGTCTGATTTTCGCCGAAGGCGTTTTCGGCAGCTGTTCGATAAATTCAATTTCCCGGGGATATTTATACGGCGCCGTCATTGTTTTGACATGATGTTGCAGTTCTTTGGCAAGGCGCTCATCTCCCGCTGATCCGTCCTTTAAGACGACGTACGCTTTCACGATAGATCCCCTGACCTCATCAGGGCTTGCGACAACAGCGCATTCTTTGACCTGCGGATGTTTGATCAGCGCATCTTCCACTTCAAAAGGCCCGATTGTATATCCGGAACTGATAATGATATCGTCATTGCGGCTTTCGAACCAAAAATACCCGTCTTCATCCTTTCGGGCCTTATCCCCTGTGATGAAATAATCCCCTCTTCTTTGGAGAAGCGTCCGCTCCTGATCTTTATAATATTCTTTAAACAGAGCCGGTGTACTTAAATGGACCGCGATATCACCTGTTTCACCGGGCGGGCAGATTTCTCCGTCCTCGTTGACAATGTCCACTATGTTGCCGGGAGTCGGTTTTCCCATGCTGCCGGGTTTGATTTTCATTCCTTTCAACACACCGACGAGCAGCGTGCTTTCTGTTTGTCCGTACCCGTCACGCACCTCAACATCAAAATGCTTTTTAAACGTATCGATGACTTCTCTGTTTAATGGTTCGCCTGCTGAAACAGCGCTATGTAATGAAGAAAGGTCAAAGCCAGACAAATCATTGACTTTCGCCATAAAGCGATATTCCGTCGGCGTACAGCAAAGCACATTGATTCGATAGCGTTCCATCAGCTCCATATATGTTTCCGGACGGAACTTTCCATGATAGACAAAACCGGCTGCTCCGCTCCCCAGCACGGCGAACAACGGACTCCACACCCATTTTTGCCATCCGGGTCCTGCCGTTGCCCAGACGAGATCATCTTCTCTGATGTCAAGCCATGCAGAAGCGGTCGTTCTTAAATGGGCATATGCCCATCCGTGTGTGTGCACAACTCCTTTCGGCTGACCTGTCGTTCCTGAAGTATAGGATAAAAGTGCGATATCATTGCGGGATGTATCGGCAGCCTGAAAATCAGCCGCGTCTGCCTCTTCCATTTCTTTAAGCAGATTGATCCATCCTTCTTGATGATCTCCAACAGAAAATACCGTCAGCCCGTCCTTTGACTGGACATCGCGGAATGAATCAATAAATGCAGAATAGACAATCGCGCCTTTTACACCGGCATGTTTGATTCTATAATCCAAATCTTTTGCGCGGAGCATTTCAGAGCAAGGGATCACGACCATTCCCGCTTTTAAAATGGCCATGTATATGGCATACGTTTCTAAAACGCGCGGCATCATCACAATCAGCTTGTCGCCTTTTTTCAGTCCTGAATCGGTTAAAACGCTGCCGATTTTGTTCGTCTTTTCTACCAGCGTCTCATATGTCCATGACATTTTACGGCCGGCTTCATCTTCCCATATTAAAGCCGTTTTATCTGGTGAAGCTTTGAATTTTTCGATTTCATCAACCGCATTATACCGTTCTGGAGCTATCAAATCTTCTCTTTTCAATCATTACATCTCCTCATCATTTGCCATCTCTCTATTATACATAACCGCATATGTATTCTAAAATGTTTTGAATGGCTCCTTTTTTGCCAAATATAAAAAGAGTGGGGAAAAACCCCACCCAGGCTGTCGAGAAAATCGA
>NZ_MRBK01000031.1 GCF_001969815.1 Bacillus swezeyi
CGATTTTCTCGACAGCCTGACAGCCTTTCCTGAAGGCTGTTTTTTTATGAGTGAAATTTGTTTTTTCTGGCGGTCCATTGTTTTTGCAGCCAGTTTTTTTTATAAAGAAAAGCGATCGTTTCCATCCACAATTTAGGGATTTTTTGCGGGAACCCACTTTTTTTGTAAAGGATTTGATAGGCTGATTTAAGGTCCTCCCACTGTTTGCATGCCTTCGTTTGTGAAAACCTGGCGACATCGATGACTTTTACTGATCCGGACGGGGTCAGAATCAGATTTCGAAGGTGAATGTCAGAAGGGTTTAATCCTTTAAGCCGCGCATCTTGCAAAGCTCGGTCCACCTCTTG
This sequence comes from Bacillus swezeyi, assembly GCF_001969815.1. Lineage (GTDB taxonomy): Bacteria > Bacillota > Bacilli > Bacillales > Bacillaceae > Bacillus > Bacillus swezeyi. The sequence continues at coordinate 348 of NZ_MRBK01000031.1, forward strand.
AATCATTTCATCCTCGATGCGGATGCCTTTGTTTAAACATTCGTAAAAGGTATGTCCTTTAATATATTCCATTAAAATATAGGAATGTCCCGTTTCATAAATATCCGGATAATAGGGAGAATCAGAAAGTTTTTTGTATATCTCCGCTTCCCGTTGAGCGGTTTCTTTGAATTCGGGGAAAAAGACTTTCAGCGCCATTTCCCTGCCTTGCTCTCTCAGTTTAAAAACGTATGCGCTCCGTCCTTTCCCGATTAATTCCAATTCATCAGGCTTTTTGACAAGCTTGTTAAATCGTTTGTTCGTGTCGTATATGACGGTTTCTGAATATGTTTTCGCCTTTGTCATGTTGAGTTCACCTTCTTTTTTAGGAGCTCTTTCAAAAGATAACACTATAATGCTGTTATACATGAGAATGGGCGGCTTTGCATCCTAAATGCCTGGAAACTTCAACATTGGCTTCAAAACGTAACAGTCGTAATCGATCTGTAAAACAATTGTATCACCGAGGCGCTTGCCCGCCGCCCTTTGACGATATAAAAGCGGACCTGTTTTATGCATTTATCATATGAAACTCCGGCACGCGATTAATTTTCAAAAGCGTTGGTCAAACTATGGATAAGATCTTGAAGGCGAAAAAGAAGGTGATATTTGTGGACAGCCGAAAAATGCTTAACAAAATGAACTTTGTCCTGTTTGCAGCCTTGCCGCTTGCCATCCTTTTCGGCATTCAGCAGGAAGCTGCAGCAATTCGGCCAGCGGAAACTCAAGAGCCGGCCAAGATTCAAATTCAATTTGAAAAGGTGTATTTGGACGGGGACGTTGGCATCGAAAGCAAGGAAGAGGCCATCGGAAAGGTGGAAGATTTTAAAGCCGCTTATAAAGGGTGGCAGCTTGTTGATCAAAAAAAAGGATTTATATTGTTTCGCAAGCAGGTGGATGATATCTCTCCACTCAGTAAAACAAACGGCTATATCGGGGTGACGGAAGATGGCGTCATCTCTACTTTCCACGGCCGTCCCGGCGTTTTGTCCGAGCCGATTCAGTCCTTTTTTCAGATTGATATAAAGCGGCTTGAAAGCCGTATGGCCGATGACCTCCGTAAAGGAATTCCTTATCGGACGAAGAAGGAATTTGAACATGTCATTGAAGCCGTTAAATCATCGGGGGATCAGCCTCATATGAAAGATATGAAGACATGACACCGTTATGTCTTTTTTTGGGCTGTGAAAAAAGCTTGTTCCTCATCAACGTGTTGAGCGAACATATGTTAACTTTTTCATTCTAGCTTTGTCTGTTTTATGTTACAATGAAGAGCAGTCAAAGAGGTGAATGAACGTTGATCGAATTCGTAAAAGGGACGATTGATTATGTGTCGCCCCAATATATTGTCATTGAAAACGGCGGGATCGGATACCAGATCTTTACGCCTAATCCGTTTATTTATAAAGAAAACAGCAAAGAAACGATTTATACATACCATTATGTAAGAGAAGATACACTTGCATTGTACGGCTTTTCGACAAGGGAAGAAAAAATGCTGTTTACAAAATTGCTGAACGTAACGGGGATCGGCCCGAAAGGAGCGCTTGCGATCCTTGCTTCCGGCGATCCGGGCGCGGTCATTGAAGCGATCGAGAATGAAGATGAAGCGTTTTTAGTCAAGTTCCCAGGCGTTGGGAAGAAAACCGCCAGACAGATCATACTCGATCTGAAGGGGAAACTGGCAGACGCCGTTCCGTCTATGGCGGCCAGCCTGTTTAACCATGAAGAACGTGAACAGGCTCATGAAGCGGAAACCGCGCTTGATGAAGCGCTTGAAGCCTTAAGTGCGCTCGGCTACTCCGACCGCGAGATTAAAAAAGTGCACCCTTACTTGAAAAAAGAAGAGGCGCTTTCGACGGATCAATATGTGAAAAAAGCATTGCAAAAATTACTAAAGTAAGGTGATGTTCATGGATGAGCGGCTCGTATCAAGTGAACTAGACAACCATGAATCAGCGATTGAGCAAAGTTTGCGTCCGCAAAAACTGGCTCAGTATATCGGTCAGGAAAAAGTCAAAGATAACCTCAGGGTTTTCATCGAAGCTGCGAAAATGCGGGAGGAGACATTAGACCACGTATTATTATACGGCCCTCCCGGATTGGGAAAGACGACTCTTGCCGCAATCATTGCCAATGAAATGGGAGTCAATCTCAGAACGACGTCAGGTCCGGCGATCGAACGCCCCGGTGATCTGGCGGCGATTTTGACAGCCCTTGAGCCTGGAGACGTGTTATTCATTGATGAAATCCACCGCCTGCACCGTTCGATTGAAGAGGTTCTGTATCCGGCGATGGAGGATTTCTGCCTTGATATCGTCATCGGCAAAGGGCCGTCAGCCCGTTCTGTCAGGCTTGAACTTCCCCCATTTACACTTGTCGGCGCCACGACCAGAGTGGGGCTTTTGACAGCGCCTCTGAGGGACAGGTTCGGTGTTTTGTCAAGACTTGAGTACTATACGCGGGATGAGTTGTCAGAAATCGTCGTCAGAACGGCCGAGCTGTTCGAGATCGACATCGACAGGCTTTCTTCCCTGGAAATTGCCAGACGGTCAAGAGGGACGCCGCGGATTGCCAACCGGCTTCTGAGACGGGTCAGAGACTTTGCCCAAGTCTTTGGAAACAGTTCCATAAACGAGGAAGTGGCGGTTGATGCCCTTGAGCGCCTTCAAGTTGACAAGCTCGGGCTTGATCATATAGACCGCAAGCTTTTAATGGGCATGATCGAAAAATTCAACGGCGGCCCTGTCGGCATCGATACGATCTCGGCTACGATCGGAGAGGAGTCTCATACGATTGAAGACGTGTATGAGCCGTACCTTCTTCAAATCGGTTTTATTCAAAGAACGCCGCGGGGGCGCATTGTCACACCGGATGTTTACAGCCATTTTCAAATGGAGGTTCCGCACGATGACTGAGTTTCCAAAGCTATTGATGATATTAGGCGCTGTCATTTTTGGTATTGGTTTATTCATGCAGCTGATCGGCAAGCTTCCGGGCGACATTTTCGTAAAAAAAGGAAACGTCACATTTTTCTTTCCTGTTGTCACATGTATTGTCATCAGCATCATCCTGTCCGTATTATTTTCGATCTTCGGACGGATGAAATGAGATCAAAGTATATAGATAGAATAAGGTGAAAAAAATGAAAGTGGATTTATTTGATTTTGAACTGCCTGAACGCCTTATTGCTCAGGTTCCTTTACAAGAACGGGATGCTTCAAGGCTGATGGTGCTGGATAAAGAAACGGGGGACATCACCCACAGCACATTTAAACACATCATTGATTTTTTAGAAGCCGGCGACTGCATTGTGCTAAACGATACGAGGGTTCTGCCGGCGCGCTTGTTCGGAGTGAAAGAAGAGACGGGCGCAAAGGTTGAAGTGCTTCTGTTAAAACAGGAGGAAGGCGACGAGTGGGAAACGCTTGTCAAACCTGCGAAACGGGTCAAACGGGGAACCGTTCTCACGTTTGGCGACGGCCGTTTGACGGCAGTCTGTACAGAAGAGCTTGATCACGGAGGAAGAAAAATAGAATTCCGCTATGAAGGGATTTTTTATGAGGTGCTGGAATCTCTCGGAGAAATGCCGCTTCCTCCTTATATAAAAGAACAGCTTGATGACAAGGAGCGCTACCAGACGGTGTACTCCAAGAAACAAGGATCGGCTGCGGCGCCGACCGCAGGACTGCATTTTACGGATGAGATTCTTGACGCGCTGAAAGAAAAGGGCGTGCACATCGCCTTTATCACCCTCCATGTCGGCCTGGGGACTTTCCGCCCCGTCAGTGCGGAAACTGTGGAAGAACACGACATGCACGCAGAGTTTTATGAAATGACAGCAGAAACAGCAGCAGCCTTGAATCAGGTCAAGCAGGACGGGGGAAGGATCATTTCCGTCGGTACGACATCGACGAGAACGCTCGAAACGATCGCCTCTGAACATGACGGCCGCTTTCAGGAAGCGAGAGGCTGGACATCTATTTTTATTTATCCGGGATATGCATTCAGGGCGATAGACGGGATGATTACAAATTTTCACCTGCCGAAATCCTCTCTCATTATGCTTGTCAGCGCGCTGGCGGGCAGGGAGCATGTGCTGTCCGCCTATCGGACCGCAGTCGAACACGAATACCGCTTCTTCAGCTTTGGAGACGCCATGTTGATCAAATAAAATTTAAAAAGATTGGAGGGCTCATAATTTGTCGCAGCAACCGATACGCTATGAGTTCATTAAAGCATGTAAACAAACAGGAGCGAGGCTGGGGAAGGTCCACACTCCCCACGGCTCATTTGAAACGCCGGTTTTCATGCCGGTAGGAACGCTCGCCACTGTTAAAACAATGGCTCCGGAAGAGTTGAAGGAAATGGGCGCCGGAATCATTTTGAGCAACACCTATCACCTTTGGCTGAGGCCCGGCCATGAAATTGTTAAAGAAGCGGGCGGCCTTCACAAGTTCATGAATTGGGACCGCGCCATCTTAACCGATTCAGGCGGCTTCCAGGTGTTTTCATTAAGCGAATTCCGCAAAATTGAAGAAGAAGGCGTTCATTTCCGCAATCATTTAAACGGGGACAAACTGTTTTTATCTCCTGAAAAAGCGATGGACATTCAAAATGCCCTCGGCTCTGATATTATGATGGCATTTGACGAGTGCCCGCCGTACCCGGCAGAGTACGATTATATGAAAAGGTCTGTTGAACGGACGAGCCGCTGGGCGGAACGCTGTCTTGCCGCCCACAAGCGCCCTGATGAGCAGGGGCTCTTTGGAATCGTTCAAGGCGGCGAATATGAAGAATTGAGAAAACAAAGTGCGAAAGACTTGATTTCACTTGATTTTCCGGGCTATGCTATAGGTGGACTATCAGTCGGCGAACCGAAGGATGTCATGAATCGCGTCTTGGAGTTTACAACTCCATTGCTTCCGGCGGATAAACCGCGTTACTTGATGGGAGTCGGTTCACCAGATTCTCTCATTGACGGCGCCATCCGCGGCGTCGATATGTTTGACTGTGTACTGCCGACCAGAATTGCGAGAAATGGGACGCTCATGACAAGTGAAGGTCGTCTCGTTGTCAAGAATGCGAAGTATGAAAGGGATTTCAGACCGATCGATGAGCACTGTGACTGCTATACATGCCGAAATTATTCACGGGCATATATCAGACATTTAATTCGCTGCAATGAAACGTTTGGAATTCGTTTAACTTCTTATCATAACCTTTATTTTCTGTTAAAATTAATGGGGCAAGTCAGAGAAGCCATTCGTGAAGATCGTTTAGGTGATTTCCGGGAAGAGTTTTTTGAGCGCTACGGTTTTAATAAACCAAATGCTAAAAGTTTCTGACACATAAACGAAGAAAACGATTAAACTATTTGAAAGGGGTGAAAAAATAATGGAGATGCTTGGAACTTTACTTCCGATTATTTTAATGTTTGCGGTTCTTTATTTCCTATTGATCCGTCCTCAGCAGAAGCAGCAGAAAGCTGTCCGCCAAATGCAGGAGGAGCTGAAAAAAGGGGATAAGATCGTAACGATCGGCGGCCTGCACGGCATCGTTGAATCAATCGACGAAAGCAAGGTTGTCATCAAAACAGGCGATAATACACGTCTGACATTCGACCGCCGCGCGATTAGAGAGGCGTCAGCCGAATAGTTGGCAAAAGCTGCTTATACATAAGCGATTCAGAAGCGGAGTTTCACAGGACGCGTTCAGGCCAAGCGGCCTGGCCGCTGTTTCTGGCGCAGACGGCGAATGCAAGCTGTTTACGGACAAGACAAGATTTAGGGAGCGGATATATTCCGCTCCCTTTTTTGCTGTTTTTTTATGCCCGGCCCCCTTGAAGATTGACACCGAAAACCCCGCCCAGCATGCTGACGCCCATAAATCCGGCATGGTACAGCAGCTGCTTGAGATTGAATGATTCTCCGAAGCCAAGATATTGAAACAGCAGCACCGTAAGCGAGAAGCAAAGAGCTGTCAAAGCCCCGATCAGCCAACCTTTTTCCTTCGCTTTTCCCCCTGAAATAAAGCCGCCGATGAACAATGTGATAAAAGATATGGCAGTAATGAACCAGCTGAATGAGTTTTCAGTTAATGATGTTAATGTCAATAACAGTGAGACCAGCAGGCTTCCCGCAAACATCAAGGCAAAAATGACGACCAAACTGTATAAGATTCCTTTGCCGATTTGCTTTGGCTCGTTCATCAAGTACCTCCTCTCTAAACATGATAGGCTCGTCTTTTTAAATGTATTCTGAACAAAGGGCAAATAGACTAGGCTGTTCCAAGCTTTTTGTACATAAAAGACCGATTTTGACAAAGGCTATGACAGATAGACTCTGGCGGAAGGAGGCGGCCGTTTTGGAGGAAATCTTGGCTCTTGTGTTTCGGACGATCGTGCTGTACTTTATCATCTTCTTTTTATTTCGCTTAATGGGAAAGAGAGAAATTGGGGAATTAAGCATCTTGGATCTCGTCGTATTTATCATGATGGCCGAAATAGCGGTTTTGGCCATTGAAAATCTTGATGACCATCTTTTGCACACGATCATCCCGATCCTCGTGTTAACTTTGATTCAAGTTATTTTGGCATACTTGTCACTGAAAAACCAAAAAATCCGCCGGCTACTCGATGGAAAACCAACGATCATCATTGACCGCGGAAAAGTCGATGAACGGGCAATGAGAACCCAGCGCTATAATTTTGAAGATTTGATGACCCAGCTCAGAGAAAAGAATGTTGAGCGCATCGCAGATGTATCATATGCGATTTTGGAGCCGACAGGAAAGCTTTCAGTCTTTACAAAAGACCGCTCAGATCACCAGATCGAACTGCCGCTTATCATTGATGGAGTTGTTCAGAAAGACCATTTGCAACAGATCGGCAAGGATCAGGAATGGCTTGAGGAAATGCTTGAAAAAAGGGGTCATCGCAATCTTTCCAACATTTCTTTCTGTACGTATCACAAAGGTTCTTTTTTTATTGATATAAAGGATGAATTCACATCATAAAGCAGTCATGAAATCCAGCGGCCGAACAGAGGAAAACGCTGGATTTCTTCTTTTTTGACCAGCTTGAAAGCAATCAAAAGGAAAACGTACAGGCAGCTTGTGAGCAAGACGCAGTAGAACAGACGCATCGGTTCGGCTTGATCGATAAAAAGGTGCTGTTTCATCCAGAAGCTCATCCAGCCCGACATCAAAATGACGGCAAAGGACATGACATATTCCTTTAAATTGATGCTGATCGGAAGCACTTTGCTGACCGTTGCCGCATGAAGCAGCGTCACGAGAATCATTCCCGTCACGATCGCCAGCGCCGCTCCCATGATGCCGAGCGACGGCCTTGACGCGAGCACGAAGATAAGTCCTGTTTTTACAAGAGCCCCGACCAAGCTGTTCATCATGGCTGCCCCGGCAAGATTTAAAGCCTGCAAAACGGCTTGAAGAGGACCTTGAAAATAATAGAACAAGAAGAAGGGAGCCATGACTTTGACAAAGACGCCGGCATTGGATGAACCGTACATGACGCTGACAAGCTCATCGGCATAGGAAAACAAAATGACAGCCGAAATGCCGCCGCTTAAAAGACAGAGTCTCATCGCCTGTTCAAGGCGGTATTCAACAACTTGCATTTTTTTCTGTTCGATCCCTTCGCTGATGGCTGGAACAAGGGCTGTTGACAATGAATACGTAATAAAGCTTGGAAGGGTGAGAAGCGTCATCGCAAATCCGGTCAGTTCCCCGTACTGGCTTGTTGCAGCCGAAGCAGCGATACCGGCGATCGCCAGGCTCTGCGCGACGACGATCGGTTCAAAAAACCACGACAAATTGCCGATAAACCGGCTGCCCGTCGTCGGAAGAGAGACGCTCATCAGCTCGAAAAAAATCCTTCGTCCGGACATTAATGACTGAAAAAAACGTTTCCTGACGCGGATTTTCTTTTTATATTGAAAAGCGGCAAACAAATAAAGCAGTGAGACAAGCTCCCCGAACACGGACGAAAGCATTGCGCCGGCTGCCGCAAATTCAATTCCGAGCGGCAAAAAGGCAGTCGTGCAGACGGCTACAAGCGATATCCGGACAATTTGCTCAAGCACTTGTGAAACGGCGAGCGGCCTCATATTCTGCTTTCCTTGAAAATAGCCCCTCAACACGCTGGAAACCGCAATAATGGGGACGACCGGTGTCACCGCCAAAAGCGGATAAAGCGTTCTTTCATCTGTCAAAAGCGTTTCGGCCATCAGCGGCGCATAGATGAGAAACACCGGGGTAATCAGGGCGCTGAGCGTACCTGTAATCGCAAGAGACATGACTAAAATCTGCTTTGTTTTTCTATGGTCGCCGCGCGCTTCCGCTTCAGCCACAAGCTTGCTGATGGCAACAGGCAGTCCGAACTGAGTGAGCGTCACCGCCAGGAAAAAAGTCGGGGCGGCCATCATATACAGCCCTACGCCTTCTTCGCCGATGAACCTGGCGATGACAATCCGGTTGATAAAGCCGAGCATTCTCGTAATTAAGCCTGCTGCTATTAAGATGAGCGTGCCTTTTAAAAACGTCTGCTTGGTCATTTCTTAGTCCCCTGCCTTCTCAAACAACCTTTAATCATATACAATAAGATATGCGCATACATCGTCCAAGCATGACAAGTCTCTCTGAAAAAATGTGAAAGGAGCGTGGCTTTGGCATGGACAGACACCCGGCTGATCTTTATAAGGACCATCTCAAACCTTTTCTTCTCAGTAAGGCAGAAGAGTTCATGATTCTCGGCTATGACGATATTGAAATAAAGGAATTATGGTCATACTTATTGAATAAGAAATGGAAGAACAAGAAAGATGTTCAAATTCACCATCTGGCCGGAGATATTTTATCTGTGAAAATTGGCGAATTTATGAACTATGCAACCGTAGAATCGTTTAAAACGTCTAATTTACTCGACAGCCCAGAGGGGCAGGATATGCTCGATGAGCTGCTGAAGTAACCGTCGATTTTTTGGGTTGATTTAAGGAGGAAATACATAATGAAAAAAGGACGCTTGATCGCGTTTTTCCTTACCGTTTTATTGATCGGTACGGGACTGGGAGTGTTTACGAAACCGGCTGCTAACAACATCAGCCTCGGTCTTGATCTACAAGGCGGTTTTGAAGTCTTGTATGAGGTTCAGCCTGCCAAAAAAGGCGATAAAATTGACAAAGATGCCCTCATCAGCACCGTTGAAGCGCTGAACCGCCGGGCCAATGTTTTAGGGGTCAGCGAACCGAACATCCAAATTGAAGGAAACAACCGGATCAGGGTTCAGCTCGCCGGCGTCGACAACCAGAACAGAGCGCGGGAAATTTTATCGACACAGGCGCAGCTATCGTTCAGAGACACGAATGATAAAGAACTTTTAAACGGCGCTGATCTTGTGGAAAGCGGTGCAAAACAGTCTTTTAAAACAGATACGAATGAGCCGATCGTTACAATCAAGCTGAAGGATGCGGACAAATTCGGCGAAGTAACGAAGAAAGTGCTTGATATGAAGCCGAATAATCAGCTGGTGATCTGGCTTGATTACAAAAAAAGCGACTCTTATCAAAAGGAATCGCAAAAGGCTGAGCACAAATACATCTCTGCCCCGAATGTCAATCAGGTGCTGAATACCTCAGACGTGATGATCGAAGGGAATTTTACGATTCAGGAAGCGAAAGATATGGCAAGCATTTTGAATGCCGGAGCCCTTCCTGTCAAATTGGTTGAAAAGTATTCGACATCCGTCGGTGCGCAGTTTGGCGAACAGGCTTTAAATGAAACCGTGTTGGCGGGGATCATCGGAATCGCTATTATTTTCTTATTTATGCTGCTTTACTATCGTCTGCCGGGTTTTATCGCGGTTATTACGCTTTCCGTCTACATTTACATCACCCTGCAGATATTTGACTGGATGAACGCCGTCCTTACCCTTCCGGGAATAGCAGCGCTTATATTGGGTGTAGGTATGGCTGTGGATGCCAATATCATTACCTATGAGCGCATCAAGGAAGAGCTCAAGCTCGGAAAATCGGTCCGTTCGGCTTTCCGGTCAGGGAACAGAAGATCGTTTGCGACGATTTTTGATGCGAACATTACGACGATGCTTGCGGGAATCGTGCTTTTCGTATTTGGTACAAGCTCAGTCAGAGGGTTTGCGACAATGTTGATTCTTTCCATTTTGACGAGCTTTATCACGGCCGTTTTCCTCTCGAGATTTTTGCTCGGCTTATTGGTGGAAAGCCGCTGGCTCGACCGGAAAAAAGGCTGGTTTGGCGTCCGGAGAAAAGACATTTTGGATATCAGCAAGACAAACGAAAATACGGAGCCGCCGACACCGTTTGACAAATGGGATTTTGTCGGAAAGCGAAAATGGTTTTTCGTATTCTCTGGAATAGTGTTAGCTGCCGGAATTGTCATCCTTCTTGTTTTCAGGCTGAACCTCGGCATCGATTTCTCTAGCGGATCGAGAATCGAAGTTCAAAGCGAACATAAACTGACAACCGAACAGCTTGAAAAGGATTTTGGGCAAGTCGGGCTGGATCCGGATTCGATCGTTCTTTCCGGTCAAAAAACGAATCACGGTGTCGCAAGGTTTGTCGGCGTTCCAAACCAGAAGAAAATTGCTGAAGTGAAAAGCTATTTCAAAGATAAATACGGGGTGGAGCCGAATGTGAGCACCGTATCGCCGACTGTCGGAAAAGAGCTGGCGAGAAATGCACTTTATGCCTTAATCATCGCGTCCATCGGGATCATTTTGTACGTATCGATCCGCTTTGAATACAAGATGGCGATTTCTGCTATTGCCTCATTGCTGTATGACGCGTTTTTCATCATTGCCGTCTTCAGTTTCACAAGGCTTGAGGTGGATATCACCTTCATTGCCGCCGTGCTGACGATCATCGGTTATTCGATTAACGATACGATCGTCACGTTTGACAGGATCAGAGAGCAAATGAAAAAGCGCAAACCGAAGACATTCAGCGACTTGTCGCATATCGTCAATTTAAGCTTGCAGCAAACCTTTGCGCGTTCGATTAACACTGTCCTGACCGTTGTCATCGTTGTCATTGCGCTTCTCGTTCTCGGCGCAACATCGATTACAAACTTCTCTGTAGCCCTGTTAATCGGTCTGTTGAGCGGTGTATATTCTTCGCTCTATATCGCAGCTCAATTATGGCTTGTATGGAAAGGCCGCGAACTTAAAAAGCCTAAACATAAGCCGGAACAATAATAGGACTGCCCGCGCTGCCGGGCAGTCTTTTTTAAGGGCTGAATCGAATGAGGCGGACACATTCTCGGCAAATTTTTCTTTTGCATGCTTTCTGATCAGCTCCTTTTTGTTTAAAATTGGAGCATGGCGGAAAAATAACGCTACAAAACTACGAATGGAGAGACTTATGATGAACAAACAATGGACATTGATTTCCGCACTTATTTTTACACTGATTGTTGCTGTTTTTGCTGTCATCAATGTAGAGCCTGTCAAGGTCGATTTTCTTTTCGGAACGGCTGAATGGCCTTTAATTCTTGTCATTTTGGTGTCTGTTTTGATGGGAGCGCTCATTATCGGCTCTGCCGGCGCTTTTCAGATCATGAAGCTGAAAAAGGAACTAAAGGCGCATAGAAGGGAAGAACAAGCAAAGCAGCACACTGACGATGCTGAAGTGCTGGCATCACCTGAGCAAAAGGACTAAAAGATTGTAACGAAAATAAATTGAATCCCCTCAGGCCGCTTTAGTATAATAGGGTGGTTGAGGGGTGAATTTATGTTAGCGTCAAAAATGCGTTGGGACGTGCAAACGCCCGACAAAGAAAAGGTGGAGCAGCTCGCCGAACAATTGGGCATTACTCCCCTTGCCGCCTCATTGCTTATCATGAGAGGCTACGATACAGCCGGCAAAGCGACTTCATTTTTGTATGGCAAGGATGCTGTCTTTCATGATCCTTACCTGCTAAAAGATATGGAGAAAGCTGTACGGCGAATCAAACAGGCAATTTCAGAAGATGAACAGATTATGATTTACGGAGATTATGATGCGGACGGTGTGACAAGCACGACGGTCCTTTTGCAGATTTTGAAAAAGTATTCAGCACAAGTCGATTTTTATATACCCGACCGCTTTAAAGAAGGGTACGGTCCGAATGAAGCCGCCTTCCGGCAAATCAAAGAAGAGGGCTATTCTCTGATCGTCACGGTGGATACCGGCATTGCAGCCGTTCACGAAGCAGAAGTCGCGAAAGAGCTCGGCATCGATTTGATTATTACAGATCACCATGAGCCAGGGCCGGTTTTGCCTGATGCCTATGCGATCATTCATCCTAAGCAGCCGGGCTGCAGTTATCCTTTTAAAGAGCTGGCCGGCGTCGGTGTGGCATTTAAGCTTGCCCACGCATTGAACGGAGATATTCCTGATGATCTGCTTGATCTTTGTGCGATCGGCACGGTTGCCGACCTTGTGCCGCTTCATGATGAGAACAGACTCATGGCCAAGCTCGGCATGGTTCAGTTCAGAAAAACGAACCGCCCAGGCTTAAGAGCGCTGACGAAGATTGCGGGAGCGGAGATTCAAAGTGCAAATGAAGAGACGATCGGCTTTCAAATCGCTCCGCGCATCAATGCGGTCGGAAGGATTGACCAGGCTGATCCGGCCGTTCATCTTTTAAACACAGAAGATGACATGGAGGCGGAAGAGCTGGCCGAAGAAATCAACGCCTTGAATAAGGAACGCCAAAAAATCGTCAACCAGATGACAGAGGAAGCGGTTCAGATGATAGAGGAGCAAGGCCTTGACCAGTCTGTGATCGTCGCGGCTCGGCCCGGCTGGAATCCCGGCGTCGTCGGAATTGTCGCTTCAAAGCTTGTCGAACGGTACTACCGCCCGGCCATCGTTCTCGGAATTGATGAAGAAAAAGGAATAGCTAAAGGCTCGGCGCGCAGTATTAAAGGCTTTGACTTATTTCAGAATCTTTCCGATTGCAGGGACATACTTCCGCATTTTGGCGGCCACCCGATGGCAGCCGGGATGACGCTCACCCAAGACGATGTTTCGGCTTTAAGAGAAAGGATCAACCGCCAGGCTGAATCCGTTTTAACAGCGGAAGACTTCATCCCCGTCCAGGAAGTCGATCTTTGCTGCCGGTTGGAGGAGATTACGGTTGACAGCATTGCGGAAATGAACATGCTGGCTCCATTCGGTACGGGGAATCCGAAGCCGTTCGTTCTTGTCAGCGACGTCAAAATTGATGAAACGAGAAGAATCGGCGCCAATAAGAATCACCTGAAGCTTTTGCTGGCTGACGGCGAGTCAAAGCTCGACTGCATCGGTTTCTATAAAGGCGATATTGAAGAAGGAATCGTTCCCGGCGCAAACATTTCGCTTGTCGGCGAATTGTCGATTAATGAATGGAACAACAGAAAAAAGCCGCAGCTGATGATCAAAGATGCGGCCGTAAACGAATGGCAGCTGTTTGATCTGCGCGGAAAACGGTCATGGGAAGAACGAATATTAAAATTGGATCCGTCAAAACGCGCAATTCTCTGTTTTCGGGAAGAGACGAAAACAAAACTTGCGGGAACAGGCCTTGAAGAAGAACTGATCTTGATCAGAGGAGAAGAGGGTGCAGAGCGTCTCGATTTACATAGCCGTTATGCGGTTTTTATTGATACGCCTCAGTCTATCGATATATTTGATCATGTCATAAAAGGCAAACAGCTGGAGCGGATTTACCTGATTTTTCATCAATCAGATGAACATTTTTTCTCGACGTTTCCAACAAGGGAATATTTTAAGTGGTACTATGCTTTCCTCCTGAAAAGAGGCTCTTTTGATTTAGCGAAATACGGCGGAGAGCTTGCCAGACATAAAGGCTGGACAAAAGACACAATTGATTTTATGACAAAGGTGTTTTTTGAGCTCGGTTTTGTTACAATAGAGAATGGTGTTTTATCTGTGGTATTTGATGCCGTAAAACGGGATTTAACAGATTCTGAAACTTACCGGGAAAAACAGCGCCTGATTGAATTGGAGCAAAAGCTCGTATATTCTTCGGCGGATGAGCTTAAACAGTGGCTGAATAAGCGGATGGGCGAAAGCTCTGACGCTTATGAAAGTATGAGGAGGACATAAAACAGATGGATTTGAAGAAGTATGTGACAATTGTGCCGGATTACCCAAAGGAAGGCGTACAATTTAAAGATATTACAACATTGATGGATAAAGGGGACGTCTATCGCTATGCGACAGATCAAATTGTAACCTATGCGAAAGAAAAACAAATTGATCTCGTCGTCGGGCCTGAAGCAAGAGGATTTATCATCGGATGTCCTGTGGCATATGCGCTTGGCGTAGGATTTGCCCCGGTCCGCAAAGAAGGCAAACTGCCTCGCGAAGTTATTAAAGTCGACTATGGATTGGAATATGGAAGCAATGTCCTGACGATCCATAAAGACGCCATTTTGCCGGGCCAGCGCGTCTTGATCACAGACGACCTTCTGGCGACCGGAGGAACGATTGAAGCGACAATCAAGCTTGTTGAAGAGCTTGGCGGCGTCGTTGCCGGAATCGCTTTCCTGATCGAACTGACATATCTTGACGGAAGAAACAAACTTGACGGATATGATATTTTAACCTTGATGCAATACTAAACAAATTTTATACTATAAAAAGCACTCAGAAAGCGGGTGCTTTTTTCCTATCCATTGAAATATTGCGATCCCGGTGTGTCCTTTTCAATTTCTTCTCTTTACATCTGTGACATTTTTCTTGATAATAATTACAATACAGTTTTCAAATATAAAAAAGGTGATTCCATGGCGAACGAACAAGTTTTAACTGCTGAGCAAGTCATTGAAAAGGCAAAATCTTACCTTTCCGATGAACATGTAGCTTTTATTAAAAATGCGTATCAATACGCGGAAGACGCACATCGCGAACAATACCGCAAATCAGGCGAGCCGTATATCATCCATCCGATCCAGGTGGCGGGAATTCTGGTCGATTTGGAAATGGACCCGGCGACGATAGCGGGAGGATTCCTGCACGATGTCGTGGAAGATACGAGCGTAACGCTTGAAGATTTAAAAGAAGCATTTAACGAAGAAGTCGCGATGCTTGTCGACGGCGTCACAAAATTGGGGAAAATTAAATATAAATCACAGGAAGAACAGCAGGCCGAAAATCATCGGAAAATGTTTGTGGCTATGGCTCAGGATATCCGCGTCATTTTGATCAAGCTGGCGGACCGCCTTCACAACATGAGAACGCTGAAGCATCTGCCTCAGGAAAAGCAGCGTAGAATCTCAAATGAAACGCTGGAAATTTTTGCTCCGCTGGCTCATCGCCTTGGAATTTCTAAAATAAAGTGGGAGCTTGAGGATACCGCTTTGCGGTATTTGAATCCGCAGCAGTACTACCGGATCGTCAACTTGATGAAGAAAAAGCGGGCCGAAAGAGAATTGTACGTTGAGGAAGTCGTAAATGAAGTGAAAAACCGCGTTGAAGAAGTCAATATTAAAGCGGACTTCTCTGGACGGCCAAAACATATTTACAGTATATACAGGAAAATGGCGATGCAGAACAAGCAGTTCAACGAAATCTACGACTTGCTCGCAGTGCGGATCCTGGTCAACAGCATTAAGGACTGCTACGCTGTGCTGGGCATCATTCATACGTGCTGGAAGCCGATGCCGGGCAGGTTCAAAGATTACATTGCAATGCCGAAGCCAAACATGTATCAATCTCTGCATACGACCGTCATCGGTCCGAAGGGAGATCCGCTGGAAGTTCAGATCAGGACTTTTGAAATGCACGAAATCGCAGAGTACGGGATTGCGGCTCACTGGGCGTACAAAGAAGGCAAAGGCGCCAATGAAGAGGCAAGCTTTGATAAAAAGCTGTCATGGTTCCGCGAAATATTGGAATTTCAAAATGAGTCGAGCGATGCCGAAGAATTTATGGAATCCCTTAAAATCGATTTATTTTCTGACATGGTGTTTGTCTTTACGCCAAAAGGAGACGTCATAGAGCTTCCTTCAGGTTCTGTGCCGATCGACTTTTCATACCGCATCCATTCAGAAATCGGCAACAAAACGATCGGCGCGAAGGTGAACGGCAAAATGGTTACCCTTGACTACAAACTGCGCACCGGGGATATCGTTGAAATTCTGACGTCAAAGCATTCATACGGGCCGAGCCAGGATTGGATCAATCTTGCCCAGACATCCCAGGCGAAGCATAAAATCCGTCAATTCTTTAAAAAGCAGCGCAGAGAAGAGAATGTCGAAAAAGGCAGGGAATTGGTTGAAAAAGAGATCAAAAACCTGGACTTTGAAGTAAAAGACGTTTTAACTGCCGAGAATCTTCAAAAAGTCGCTGACAAATTCAATTTTTCCAATGAAGAGGACATGTATGCGGCAGTCGGCTATAACGGCATTACAGCCGCTCAGGTCGCCAACCGTCTGACGGAAAAAGAACGGAAAATGCGAGATCAGGAAGAACAGGTGAAAAGCGTTCAGGAGGTTACGGCTGAAACGAAGCCGTACCAAGGGAAAAAACGCGAAGCCGGCGTGCGTGTAAAAGGCGTGGAGAACCTTCTCATCAGGCTTTCCAAATGCTGCAACCCTGTTCCTGGAGATCCGATCGTCGGTTTCATCACAAAAGGGCGGGGCGTATCCGTTCACCGCGAAGACTGCCCGAATGTTTTGACAAATGAAGCCCATGACCGGCTGATTCAGGTCGAATGGGAGCATGAACCGCAGACTCAGAGAAGAAAAGAGTATAATGTCGAAATCGAAATTCTCGGCTATGACCGCCGCGGACTGCTGAATGAAGTGCTCCAGGCTGTAAATGAAACGAAAACGAATATTTCTTCCGTTTCCGGAAAATCGGATCGCAATAAAGTGGCCACCATCCATATGGCCATTTTCATTCAAAATATCAATCATTTGCACAAAGTGGTCGAACGGATCAAGCAGATTAGAGATATTTATTCAGTACGCAGGGTGATGAATTAGGGGGAAAAGCGTCATGAAATTAGTTGTTCAGCGCGTCACAGATGCAAGTGTTTCAGTAGGCGGCGAGTCTGTCGGTGAGATCGGACTCGGTTTGATGGTGCTTGTCGGTGTGACACATGATGACACGAGCGAGGATGTGGCATATTTAGCGGAAAAGCTCGTCAATCTGCGGATATTTGAAGATGACGGCGAAAAAATGAATCTGTCTCTATTAGATGTCGGGGGATCGGTTTTGTCAGTCTCTCAATTTACTTTGTACGGGGAAACGAAAAAAGGGAGACGCCCGAATTTTACAAAAGCTGCGAAACCGGATATGGCGCTGCAACTGTATGAGGAATGGAACAGCCTGCTCCGGGAAAAAGGCGTCACTGTCGAAACCGGAAGATTTGGGGAAATGATGGATGTCAAACTGACGAATTCCGGTCCCGTCACATTAATCATGGATTCCAAAGCGTAAAAAAAGCTGCCAAATGGCAGCTTTTTTTAGTCGAAATAGTTTTCAAGCCCGCTTCTGATGCCGTCTGTTACTCGTTCACGGTAAGCATCTGTGCTCACGACTGCTTCTTCCTGAGGGTGGCTTAAGTAGCCAAGCTCAAACAGAGCGGACGGCTGCTTGTTTTCCCTTAATACAAAATAATCCCCGAATAAAACGCCGCGGCTTGGCAGAGGCGAGTGCTTCTCGATTTCGGACTGAACGTCTGAGGCCAGCTTCTGATCTTTAGAAGGGCTGTAATAATAGGCTGTATTGCCTCTTACAGACGCATTGACGAAACTATCATAATGAATGCTGATAAAAGCGTCGGCGTTTCGGTAATGAGAGGTCGCAACACGCGACTGCAGGCTGACGAAAGAATCGTCATTGCGGGTCATATAGACGTTGACTCCATCGGCTTTCAGCTTTGCGGCGAGAAGCCTTGCTGTTTTAATGGTCAGCCCTTTCTCAAGCGTCCCGCGGGTTCCGATGGTTCCGCTGTCATGTCCGCCGTGTCCGGCATCAATGACAATCGTCTTGTTTTGAATAGAACCGCTCGCACCCGACGGCTTTGACAAAGGCGGTGCAGGAGTGTCTGCATCTCCCTGTGCGCCCGATTGATCAGACGTCTGTACGACCCAGCTTGCGACATATCCAGAATTTCCGTCTGACAGCGTGATTTCATACCAGTCGCCTTTCGTACCTGCAATCGGATAAGATTCGCCTTTTCCCGCACGCTTGACAATCGTTGAGGATGTCGACGCATCACTGCGGATGTTTGTCCCTTCATAGACGATGGTTGCCTGCTGTTTTGACTCAGAACCGCTCTTTGTTTCCGCGGCGCCGGTCTTCTGTCCATTACCCTCTACAATATAGTGGCTTGCGGCCCAGCCCTTTTGGCCGTTGAACTCGATTTCATACCATCCGTGCTGTTTACTTAAAATCGCTACATCCGTATTCCGCTTCAGCGTGGCAATGACTCTTCCTTGATGGGAAGCAGAGCTTCTGACATTTAGGGTGGAGACCCCGACAGTTCCCGTTTTGGATGAAGCGTTTGACGCTGATGATTCAGTTGTTTTCTTGCTTGAAGCATCATTGTTGACATAATCGGCATGAACCCAGCCCGTTATATTTTGATACGAAATTTTGACCCATTTTCCGTCGGTTTTTAACAGATCAGCCTGTTCTCCTTGAGGGAATTTGCCTTGGACCTCATACGAAGTGCCAGGCCCCTTTCTGATTCTCAAGTCTGCTGCGGAAGATGTCACCTTCCCGCTTACAGATTCAGATCCGCCGGAGGCTTTTTCTTTTTTCTTAATGAGCCAGGCCACGACCCAGCCTTTTTGTCCGCCGTTTAACTGGATTTGCACCCAGTCGCCTTTTTCCTCCAGAATCGGATAGGTTTCATTTCGGTTTACGACGCTGCTGATTTCGTGACTCAATCCCGGACCGCTTCTGACATTGATCTCATCGGTGGCAATCACGGCTTCACCGATGGCTGCCGAAGCTGTGTTGGATGATATATAAAAGGCTGCTTGAGCTGCCAGCATCACCAACAGGATCAATATGGCGCTTTTTTTCATATTGATTCTCCATCTCCTCCCTTCGTGAAAACTTGCAACAATACTTCTTTCTCTATATCGTATATTCCTTGCCGATTTTTTAATAAAATGAAAATGATTTGTTTATACTATAGAAAAAAGATATCAAAAGGATGTTGCCAAATGAGGTATAATCAAAGAATGGGTAAAGCGATCCATGAACAAAATGCGAATCTGCATCTGAAGGATCATTCCGACCCCGAGCACATAGGCTTCTTGGAAGAAACGGCGACAGAGCTCGGGCTGACATCAAAAGAGTCCGTAAAGAATAAAAAGAACCGCAATTAGGGTTGACATGGAAACATAACCCTCGTATTATAATATAAATTAGTATACATATGAGTATGAACTGAAGATGGAGAATAGTAGGTAAGAGTACGTGGAAAGAGAGGAATCGCCCTGGGCTGAAAGCGGTCTGCACGGTATCTTATCCGAATGAACACTCCGAAGGTTTCCCGCTGAAAGCTCTGTCCAAACGAGTGAATAGGCGGAGGACGTGAACCTGCGTTAAAGGCATGAAAGCGGGAACTGTTAAAGTTCCAACTAGGGTGGCACCACGGGTATAACTCTCGTCCCTACTATTGGTTTTATAGTAGGCTCGGGGGTTTTTTCTATTTACAGATGAGAAAATCGGATGAAAACATGAGGAGGCTTTACAAAATGGGATTTAACATTCCAAGGGGAACACAGGATATCCTCCCCGGAGAATCAGAGCGCTGGCAATATGTTGAGAAGATTGCGAGAGAGACGTGTCATGCGTATCAATATAAAGAAATCCGGACGCCTATTTTTGAACATACGGAGTTGTTTTCGCGGGGGGTTGGAGAATCGACTGATATCGTACAAAAAGAGATGTATACGTTCGCTGACAAAAAGGGAAGAAGCCTGACGCTCCGTCCCGAAGGCACAGCTTCTGCAGTACGTTCTTTTGTTGAAAATAAACTGTACGCAAACCCTGTCCAGCCGACAAAACTTTATTATATCGGTCCGATGTTCCGCTATGAAAGACCGCAGACCGGACGCTACCGCCAATTTTATCAATTTGGCATCGAAGCGATCGGCTCGAGTGATCCTGCGATTGATGCTGAAGTGATTGCGCTGGCGATGAGCGTGTACCGTAAAGCCGGTCTGCGCAATTTAAAGCTTGTCATTAACAGCCTCGGCGACAAAACGAGCCGGGTTGCCCACAGAGAGGCGTTAATCAGCCACTTTGAACCGCGTATTGATGAATTTTGCAGCGACTGCCAACAACGGCTTAAGCAAAATCCGCTGCGGATATTAGACTGCAAAAAGGACAGAGATCACGAGCTCTTGAAAACAGCGCCATCCATTCTGGAATATTTAAATGAAGAGTCTGAAGCCTATTTTGCAAAAGTGCAGCAATACTTAACAGACATCGGAATTTCATTTGAAGTTGATGCGAATCTCGTCAGAGGTCTGGACTATTATAATCACACGGCTTTTGAAATCATGAGTGATGCGGAAGGCTTCGGCGCCATCACGACGCTTGCCGGAGGAGGAAGATATGACGGCCTTACCGAGGAATTCGGCGGACCGAAAGCGCCCGGCATCGGCTTTGCAATGAGCATTGAACGCCTTCTTGCCGCACTCGACGCTGAAAATGTGAAAGTTGAAGCGGGTGGAGGAATTGACTGCTATATCGTGACACTGGGCGAAAAAGCCAAGGATTATTCCGTGTCTCTTCTTTACAAGTTGAGAGAAGAAGGGATTTCTGCTGAAATCGATTATGAGAATAAAAAAATGAAAGGCCAGTTTAAATCTGCCGACCGCCTGCATGCGAAATATATCGCGATTTTAGGCGAAGATGAGCTTGCCCAGAATAAAATCAATGTCAAAGATGCGAATACAGGAGAACAGCAGGAAATCAATCTTGATGAGTTTATCCGTTTTATGAAAGCAAACACTGAAAGTTAAAGGAGAGGAACGCTTTGTTTGGACGAACGTATTATTGTGGCGAAATAACAGAGAAAGCGATTGGCGAAACCATCGTCTTAAAAGGATGGGTTCAAAAAAGACGCGATCTCGGAGGCTTGATTTTTATCGATTTAAGAGACCGTTCCGGCATCGTACAGGTTGTATTTAACCCTGATGTCTCCAAAGACGCGCTCGAAACTGCAGAAGGCATCCGCAGCGAATATGTGCTCGACATCACAGGGAAAGTCGTAGCGCGCGAGGAAGCGACCGTCAACCCAAACTTGAAAACCGGGAAAATTGAAATTCAGGCGGAGTCAGTCAGCGTACTGAGTGCGGCTAAAACACCTCCTTTCGCAATCAGCGACCAAGCTTCAGAAGTATCTGAGGATGTTAGATTAAAGCACCGCTACCTTGACTTGCGCCGTCCGGAGATGTTTAACTCCCTGCAAATGCGGCATAACATCACGAAAGCGGTCCGCCGTTTCTTGGATGACAATGGCTTTCTCGATATTGAAACCCCTGTTCTGACAAAAAGCACGCCAGAAGGCGCCCGCGACTATCTCGTGCCGAGCCGTGTTCATGAAGGGGAATTTTATGCACTGCCGCAGTCCCCGCAAATTTTTAAGCAGCTTTTGATGGTGTCCGGATTTGACCGCTATTATCAAATCGCCCGCTGTTTCAGGGACGAAGATTTGCGGGCGGACCGCCAGCCTGAGTTTACGCAAATCGATATTGAAACATCGTTCATGAGCCAGGAAGACATCATGAAGCTGGGTGAAGACATGATGGCTCAAGTCATGCGGGAAACCCGCGGCGTCGACATTTCTCTGCCGCTGCCGAGAATGTCTTATGAAGACGCGATGAACCTTTATGGTTCTGACAAACCGGATACGCGTTTCGGCATGCTGTTGACCGATGTATCGGAAGCGGTGAAGGATTCAGATTTTAAAGTATTCGCTTCAGCCGTTGCGAGCGGCGGTGCCGTCAAAGCGATCAACGTCAAAGGAGCGGCAGCAAATTATTCGCGCAAAGATATCGATGCGCTCGGCGAGTTTGCCGCTAACTACGGAGCGAAAGGGCTCGCTTGGCTGAAAACGGAAGCGGACGGCCTCAAAGGACCGATCGCGAAGTTTTTTACGGGAGAAAAACAAGAAGCTCTGATTGCGGCGCTTGATGCGGCGGAAGGCGATCTGTTGCTTTTTGTCGCAGATCGGCTGGAAGTTGCCAATGATGCTCTTGGAGCCCTGCGCTTAAAGCTCGGCAAAGAGTTAAAGCTGATCGATGAAAGCCTGTTTAACTTTTTATGGGTCGTTGATTGGCCGCTTCTTGAACATGATCCTGAGGAAGGCCGTTACTATGCGGCGCATCACCCGTTCACAATGCCTGCCAGGGAGGATCTCGGTTTAATTGAGACGAACCCGGGAGAAATGAAGGCGCAAGCCTATGACCTAGTGTTAAACGGCTATGAGCTTGGCGGGGGATCGATCCGGATTTTTGAAAAAGACGTACAGGAGAAAATGTTTGCCCTTCTCGGCTTTACGGAAGAAGAAGCGAAAGAACAATTCGGCTTCCTGCTTGAGGCGTTTGAATACGGGGCTCCTCCGCACGGCGGAATCGCACTCGGCCTTGACAGGCTTGTCATGCTGCTCAGCGGCAGAACCAATTTAAGGGATACGATCGCCTTCCCGAAAACAGCAAGTGCAAGCTGTCTGATGACAGAGGCTCCTGGCGAAGTCGACAATGCTCAGCTTGATGAACTGCACCTTGCAGTCAAACGCAAAGTTCGACAGTAAATTGTAAAATATACGGCTGTACATCCCATTGAAAATCAAAGGGACGTATGATATCATTTTTAACAAATAAAGTCCTGATGTGTTTGTTGTACACCTAGTTTTGACCGAACATTTTTTTACTTGGGAGTTCGACGTTTTCAAACGGAGTAAATGCCTCTTATCACTCGGGTGCTAAAGAGGACTTACAAAGTTTGGAACAGAACACCCACCTGCCGAGAGCGGGATCAAAACGAAGGAATGCGACAACGGCACAATCGGGACTTTTTTGCGCTTAAAGGCGGTTTTTAGGCCATACATAGGATAATGTATGAGCAGCAGCGAAAAAATATGAACGAAAAATGAAAAGACAGCTTGTTTAATGACCCGATTATGTTAAGATACTATCGGTAACTGTATATAAAGATGGAGTGAGATTCTTGTTACATCAGTTTTCACGTAATGAATTAGCGATTGGCAAAGATGGATTGAATATTTTAAAAAACAGCACGGTTGCCGTTCTGGGTATCGGCGGGGTTGGTTCATTCGCGGCAGAAGCGCTTGCCCGTTCAGGAGTCGGCAGAATCGTGATGGTCGATAAAGACGACGTAGATATCACGAATGTCAACCGTCAGCTGCCCGCATTGCTTTCAACGGTCGGACAGCCGAAAGTTGACTTAATGAAAGCGCGAATCGCGGATATTAACCCTGACTGCGATGTCATCGCCTTAAAAATGTTCTATACGGAAGAGACGTATGAACAGTTTTTTGCCTATGAACCGGATTATGTAATTGACGCTTCAGATACGATCCATTATAAGATCCATTTAATGAAAGAGTGTCTCAAGCGAAACATCAAAATCATTTCAAGTATGGGTGCGGCCAATAAGACAGATCCGACGAGATTTCAGGTTGCCGATATTTCTAAAACGCATACAGACCCGATTGCAAAAGTGATTCGGACAAGGCTCAGAAAAGAAAGGATTACAAAGGGCATTAAAGTCGTGTTTTCAGACGAAAGTCCGATTGTAATCCGCGAAGACGTCCGCAAAGAAGTGGGGAATGACGAAGCAAAAATCCGCAAAGCGCAAATGCCGCCGTCTTCCAACGCCTTTGTCCCATCCGTCGCCGGTTTAATCATGGGCGGCCATGTGATCATGGAGCTGTTGAAAGATATTCCGATCACAAGGGTTAAAGATAAATAAAGCAAAAAAGGACAGCAGTGGGAATCCGCTTGCTGTCCTTTTTCCGTAAGGGGAGAACAATGGCAAGAAGATGGAGCAAAGCCAAACAGCAATTGAACGAGCTGATATGAGAACGCCTCAAAGACCGGGTAGACTTTCACGTGACAAAGTATCGGAAAGCCCATGATCAAATGGTACTGTTGACGGGAAAGATATATTTTTCGAAACCATCAACAAAACGAAGGCGCTGATGTTTTGGAAAACCGGCGGATTCAGGATGAAACGCTAAAAGCAGCAGATGAGGACGGATATTTTGCAAAATATCCATTCTATAAAGCGCTTGACGAGTATGCTGAAAACACGCTTGATTAAACGCTGTCCTCTAAACAAGTATTCGTCAGAATGTTCGGAATGAAGGACGGGAAAACGCCGCTGTCCAAAATGGAATCGGCTATCGCTCATGAACACGACATCGTAAAGTATTTTTATAAGCTCAGAGTGGAAACGGAATAGTAAAAGGCCTGTCCCTTTTAACGAGGGGGACAGGCCTTTTACTATTTTTTCTTCATCAGTTTGTCGTAAATCTGCTTCAGCGCCAGTTCAAATTTCCCCGTCTGTTTTGGCTGATAATACACTTTGTTTTTCAAAGGATCAGGCAGATACTGCTGTTCAACCCAGCCGTTCTCGTAATCATGCGGGTATTTGTACTCAACGCCTCTGCCAAGCTCTGCGGCTCCTTTATAATGGGCGTCTTTTAAATGTTTCGGGACATCGCCGATTTTTCCGGAGCGGATGTCTGTTAAAGCCTGGTCAACCGCAAGTATCGCCGAGTTTGATTTAGGCGACAGGCAGAGCTCGATCACAGCGTTTGCCAATGGAATGCGCGCTTCCGGAAACCCGATCCGTTCAGCTGTTTGAATGGCTTGAAGCGTTCTTCCTCCAGCCTGGGGACTCGCAAGTCCGATATCCTCATAGGCGATGACGAGCAGCCTCCGGGCCAAACTTTCCAAATCACCCGCTTCAATCAGTCTTGCCAAGTAATGAAGAGCCGCATTTACATCAGAGCCCCTGATTGACTTTTGGAAGGCGGAAATGACGTCATAATGGGCATCACCGTCTTTGTCATGAACAAAGCTTTTTTTCTGCAGGCATTCCTCCGCTGTTTTCAGTGTGATATGAATCGTGCCATCTTCGTTCTCCTTTGTCGACAATACAGCGAGCTCTAAAGCATTTAATGCGGATCGGACATCTCCGCCGCAACCTGAAGCCAAATGGTCAAGAGCTTCTTCATCAATCGCCACGTCATAAGAACCCAAGCCTCTGTGTTCGTCATCTAGCGCACGCCTTATTGCCGCTTTAATTTGGTCCGGATTCAATGGCTGAAGCTCAAAAATCTGCGTTCTGCTTCTGATCGCAGGATTTATCGCGTGATATGGGTTAGCTGTCGTCGCACCGATCATGATAATCATTCCGTTTTCCAAATACGGAAGGAGGAAATCCTGTTTGCCTTTATCCAGCCGGTGCACTTCGTCCAGTATTAAAATGACCTGCCCGGACATTTTGGCTTCGGCAGCAACGGCTTCCATGTCTTTTTTGTTATTGATCACGGCGTTCAGCTTACGGAAAGCGATACTGGTGCTTCCGGCAATCGCCGTGGCGATCGATGTTTTCCCGATGCCGGGAGGGCCGTATAAAATCATGGATGAAAGATGTTTTGCCTGTACCATCCGCTGAATGATTTTGCCTTCTCCGACCAAATGATCCTGGCCGAGAACTTCTTCTATTTTTGTCGGACGCATGCGAAATGCCAATGGTTTCATAAACAATCTCTCCTGAATGTATTCTTTTTATAGAGTAACGGAAAAAAGACGATTAGAAAAGAAATGAATATGGCAAGCTGAATATATGACTGAAAATGAAAGTTTATATAAAGTGTGCTATAATAACCTGTAATCTATCAGACGGATAAGGCATGTAGCCTGTCCAAATCGAGTTTTTTTATATAACAGACGCAGGCCTCGGCAGTCGGCAGATGTCAAAGCTGGGGTCTGCATTCTTCGGAGAAAAAGGCACTTGCGCCGAGTACCTTTTCGTCCCTGGTGAGAAACTCGGCTAAAGGCGCTCACGTCCTGTGAGAAACGCCGAGTACCTTCGTCCTGAAGGCATGATTTTTTATAGGTTAGAGGTGTTTATTTTGAAAATATCAACTAAAGGCAGATACGGGCTGACGATTATGATCGAGCTTGCTAAAAAGCATGGGGAAGGTCCGACTTCTTTGAAAAGCATCGCCCAGGCAAACGATTTATCTGAACACTATTTGGAACAGCTTGTTTCACCTTTGCGTAATGCCGGGCTTGTGAAAAGCATCCGCGGTGCGTACGGCGGCTATATTCTCGGTGATGAGCCTGCGTCTATTACGGCGGGCGATATTATTCGCGTGCTGGAAGGCCCGATCAGCCCTGTTGAAGTGCTTGAAAATGAAGAGCCGGCCAAGCGCGAGCTGTGGATCAAGATTCGCGATGCCGTCAAAGAAGTGCTTGACTCAACAACGCTCGAGGATTTGGCAAGCTATACAGAAGGCGAGCAAGAAGCCTATATGTTTTACATTTAAGATTGAGGTGTAGTCTAGGATGGAACGGATTTATTTAGATCATGCAGCGACTTCTCCGACCGACCCCAGGGTAGTGGAAAAAATGCTGCCATACATGACGGAAAATTTCGGAAACCCTTCAAGCATACATTCTTTTGGAAGGGAAAGCCGAAAATGGCTTGATGAAGTGAGGGCGCTGATCGCTGAAGAAATCGGAGCGCACCACAATGAAATCGTTTTTACGAGCGGCGGGACCGAAGCCGATAATATGGCCATATTAGGCAGTGCGCTTGCACGGGAAAAACAGGGTCGCCACATCATCACAACAAAGATCGAGCACCATGCTGTTCTCCATACGTGCAACAGGCTGGAGGAGATGGGGTTTGATGTCACATATCTTGATGTGGACCAGAGCGGACGGATTTCGGCAGGACAGGTTGAAGATGCGCTGCGTGATGACACCATCCTTGTCACTGTCATGTACGGGAATAATGAAGTGGGGACGCTTCAGCCGATTGAAGAAATCGGAGCGCTTTTAAAAGACCATCAGGCTTTGTTTCATACGGACGCGGTTCAGGCCTTTGGGTTTTTACCGATTCATGTAAAAGAGAGCCATATCGATATGATGTCTGTCTCCGGACATAAATTGAATGGTCCGAAGGGGACAGGCTTTTTATACGTCAGTGAAAAAGTGAAGCTGGACCAGATTCTGTTTGGAGGCGAACAAGAGCGCAAACGCCGCGCTGGAACGGAGAATGTTCCGGGAATCGCCGGACTAGGAGAAGCTGTTTTGCTTTCAACACAGGAAAGAAAAGAAAAAACGGCGCTCTACCGCCGATTTAAGGGAATGATCGTCAAAACGCTTGAAACAGAAGGCGTCTCATTTGATGTGAATGGAAGTGCGGAGCACAGCCTTCCGCATATTTTGAACGTGTACTTCCCAGGGGTTTCGGTTGAATCGCTGCTCGTCAATTTGGATATGGCGGGGATTGCGGTGTCGAGCGGATCGGCCTGCACAGCCGGATCGGTCCTTCCATCCCATGTTCTCTCCGCCATGTTTGGAGACGAGGCAGACCGGCTGACGTCATCGATACGCATCAGCTTCGGTTTCGGCAATACAGAGGAACAGGTGAATCGGGCCGCTAAAGAGCTTGCGAAAATCGTCAAGCGCCTGTCCTAAGCATGTCGGGGAGCGAAGCTAAAGATTCGCATCCGGTCCGAGAATGATGTTATGATCTGAAAGGACAAGTATATGAATTGATTTATTGGAGTTGATGAAAATGACGAAGCGGCCTGAGGATACACGGGTAGTCGTCGGAATGTCCGGAGGCGTAGATTCATCTGTGGCAGCCTTATTGCTCAAAGAGCAGGGCTATGATGTCATCGGAATTTTTATGAAAAACTGGGATGATACAGATGAAAATGGATTTTGCACGGCGACGGAAGATTATGAAGATGTCATTAAAGTGTGTAATCAAATCGGCATTCCATACTATGCAGTTAACTTTGAAAAACAATATTGGGAAAAGGTTTTTCAATATTTTCTAGATGAATATAAAGCGGGAAGAACACCGAATCCCGATGTCATGTGCAATAAAGAAATTAAATTTAAAGCCTTTTTAGAGCATGCTCTGTCACTTGGCGCGGACTATTTGGCCACAGGCCATTATGCAAGGGTCGAGCGCACGGACGGCCGGGTCAAGATGCTGAGAGGGCTTGATGAAAATAAAGATCAAACCTATTTCTTAAATCAGCTGACAGAAGAGCAGCTGAGCAGGGTGATGTTTCCAATCGGCGAGCTGCAAAAAAGCCGAGTCCGGGAAATCGCAAAAGAAGCGGGGCTTGCGACAGCGTCAAAAAAAGACAGCACAGGCATCTGCTTTATAGGAGAACGGAATTTCAAAACATTCCTCAGCCAATATCTTCCTGCCCAGCCGGGGGAAATGAGAACGATGGAAGGCGAGGTCAAGGGTCGCCACGACGGTTTGATGTATTATACGATCGGGCAAAGGCACGGCCTTGGCATCGGTGGAAGCGGAGACCCTTGGTTTGTCGTTGGAAAAGATCTCGAAAAAAATATTTTATACGTTGATCAAGGCTTTGACAATCCGTTGCTTTATTCTGAAAAAATTACGGCGACAAATGTAAGCTTTGTACATGACGAAATCGTTGCCGATGAGTCTGAACTTTCCTGCACCGCCAAATTCCGCTATCGTCAAGCCGATCACGAAGTCACTGTCAACATGACCGGAGACAATGAAGCCGAAATCGTCTTTAAAGAGCCAGTCCGCGCCGTCACCCCGGGACAAGCGGTCGTCTTTTACAGAGGCGAAGAATGCCTTGGCGGAGGGACGATTGATGATGTATATAAAGACGGACAAAAACTTTGGTATGTATAAAAATCGGGGCATTAAGCTGAAAGCTTAAAGCTAGAGCGGCTGTCGACAATGTCGATGGCCTTTTTTAAAATAGAAGACGAAAGGGAGAGAGCTTTGGATTACAACCAAATCGGAATTGAAGCCATGCAAAAAGGCGATTTTGAAAAAGCGGCTGAAGCCTTTACAAAAGCGATTGATGAAAACGGCGGAGATGCCGTTCCATACATCAACTTTGCAAATCTGCTGTCAGCGGTCGGTGAATTGGATCGCGCGCTCAAATTTTATGAAAAAGCAGTCAGCCTTGATGAAAAGGCTGGAGCCGCGTATTATGGGGCGGGAAATGTATATGTGATGAAAGAACGTTATCAAGAGGCGAAGGACATGTTTGAAAAAGCGTATCGTACAGGCATGGAAAACGGCGACTTGTTTTATATGCTCGGCACCTCGCTGATGAAGCTTGAGCAGCCGAAGCTTGCGATGCCTTATTTGCAAAGGGCGGCAGAGCTGAATGAAGCGGATCATGAAGCGCGCTTTCAATACGGTATGTGCCTTGCCAATGAAGGCATGCTGGATGAAGCGATTGAGGCGTTTTCAAAAGTAACAGAGCTCGATCCGTCACATGCAGACGCGTTTTACAATTTAGGCGTGGCTTACGCTTTTAAAGAAAATCGGGAAAAAGCGCTTGATATGCTGAATCAGGCCATCGCGATCCAGCCCGATCATATGCTCAGCATACGAGCTAAACAGCTGCTCGAAGAAGCTTGATTTAAACAAACCTAAGACCGGAGAGCTCAAAAGGAGGGGGGGAGAAAAGTGAAGCGGCAACAAAATCCGGATCAAATTGAAATGGACGAAGCCTCTTTTCTGAAAGGAACGGTATCAACGGTCATTTATCATAATGAAACAAATCTTTATACCGTGCTGAAAGTGAAAGTGCAGGAAACATCGGAGTCTTTCGATGAAAAAAACGTTTCCGTGACGGGGTACTTTCCTGCGATCTTTGAAGACGAAACCTATACATTTTACGGAAAAACCGCCTCCCATCCGAAGTTCGGCCTGCAATTTCAAGCGGATCATTTTAAAAAAGAAGTCCCTACGACAAAGGAAGGGGTCATTCAATATTTAGCAAGTGATTTATTTGAAGGCATCGGCAAAAAAACGGCTGAAGAAATCGTCAAAAAGCTTGGAGAAGGCGCGATCAACAAAATTTTAGGCGACGCTGCCGTGCTTTATGATGTGCCGAAGCTCTCCAAAAAAAAGGCGGATAAGCTTGCCGCTGCACTCCAGAAGCACCAGGGGCTTGAGCAGATTATGATCTCCTTAAGCGAGTTTGGTTTCGGACCGCAGCTTTCCATGAAAATTTATCAAGCATATGAATCAGAAACGCTTGATAAAATCCGCGAAAATCCGTACCAGCTTGTCAAGGATGTAGAAGGAATCGGCTTTATCAAGGCTGATGAACTCGGCGGCAGAATGGGGATCTCAGGCAAGCATGCAGAACGGATCAAAGCGGCGATTTTATATGCGATTGAAGCAGCATGCCTTCAGGAAGGTCATACGTACATACAAACAAAACAGCTCATCATTGAAACCCAAAAGCTGTTAAACCAATCGTCCGACGATGAAAAAGTGACGGAAATGGATGTGGCCGATGCGATTATAGCGCTCGGTGAACAAAAAGAACTGTTCGTCGAAGATGACAGATGCTACTATCCATCGCTTTACTATGCTGAACAAAGCTTTGCCAAAAGAGTTCAGAAGATCGCGGATCAAACAGAATATGATGAACAGTTTCCCGAGTCCGAATTTTTGCTTGCTTTAGGCGAGCTTGAAGAACGGATGCAGGTTCAATATGCGCCAAGCCAAAAAGAAGCCATTCAAAAAGCGCTGATGTCGCCGATGCTGCTGTTGACAGGTGGCCCGGGTACAGGGAAAACAACCGTCATCAAGGGAATCGTTGAATTGTACAGCGAGTTGCACGGCTTGAGTCTAAATCCAGCTGATTATAAAAAAGATGAAGCATTTCCATTTGTATTGGCTGCGCCAACAGGGAGAGCCGCGAAGCGGATGAGCGAGTCGACCGGGCTCCCGGCTGTGACGATCCACAGGCTCCTTGGCTGGAACGGTGCTGAAGGCTTTACACATGATGAGGACAATCCGATCGAAGGAAAGCTAATCATTATCGATGAAACAAGCATGCTTGATATTTGGCTTGCCAACCAATTATTTAAAGCGATTCCCGACCATGTACAGGTGATTATGGTCGGGGACGAAGACCAGCTTCCATCGGTCGGTCCCGGCCAGGTGCTTAGAGACCTTCTGGCATCAAATGCCATTCCGTCAGTCAGACTAACTGATATTTACAGGCAGGCAGAAGGGTCTTCGATTGTGGAAATGGCCCATGAAATGAAAAAAGGGAGACTTCCGAATCATTTGACAGCGCCGACAAAAGACCGTTCTTTTATCCGCTGCCGCCAGCAGCAAATCAAAGAGGTTGTTGAAAAAGTCGTTAAAAATGCGCTGCAAAAAGGATATACTGCGCGGGACATCCAAGTGCTCGCTCCGATGTACAGAGGCACGGCCGGAATCAATGAATTAAACTCATCTTTGCAAAGTATTCTGAATCCCCCGAAACCAAAGGGAAGGGAAATGAAGTACGGAGATGTCGTATATCGGACCGGCGATAAGATTCTCCAGCTCGTCAATCAGCCGGAACACAATGTATTCAATGGCGATATGGGCGAGATCGTTTCGATTTTCTATGCGAAAGAAAACACGGAAAAAGAAGATATGGCGGTCGTCTCTTTTGACGGAAACGAAATCACTTTCACAAAAAAAGATTTTAATCAATTTACACATGCGTATTGCTGCTCTATTCATAAATCACAAGGGAGCGAATTCCCGATTGTCATTCTTCCCGTCGTGAAAAGCTATTATCGGATGCTGAAAAGAAATCTGCTTTATACAGCCATCACAAGAAGCAAAAAATTCCTGATTTTGTGCGGTGAAGAAGAAGCTCTTGCATGGGGCGTCAAAAACAAAGAATCATCAGAAAGACAGACATCACTCAAAAGAAGGCTTCTGCAGGCGGCGCATGAAGAGGATGAGGAGCTGATGGCGCTGCAAAAAGAACTGCCATTCAGCGTATATGACGCCAATATCGGAATGGAAGGCATCACACCTTTTGATTTTATGGAAAAAGAAGCGGAATAAGTGTTTTCCATGGAATCCATTTCATCGTATGAGTCTCTTCCCAACGGCAGAACATAAGACTGTTCGGAAAAAGGTGGTTGATCACACTTTGAGAACATGCAATGAGCTCGAAGGACTCAATGTTTATGAAAAACAGTCTTCTCTTTTGCTTGGGCTGATTACAGATATCTGCTTTTCACAAGAAGGGACATGTCTTGGATTGATCATGGAAGAGAAACGGCGGTTTTATCATCACCGTTCACTCCTTCCGCTCCCCTCTGTCACAGACATCAGAAGTGACGGCGTATATGTCGATTTCACCGAATTTAAGCCGATGCAAATCCCAAAGCAAAGCTTTTCATATGACCAGTTGAAGCAGAAAATGGTCAAAAACGGCTCTGGTGATACTTTGGGGATACTGGAAGATGTATACTTTTCTTCCGGCTCGGGCATAATCGTAGCATATGAACTTTCGGACGGTTTTTTTGCCGATTTGTCAGGCGATAAAAAGCAGGTCCAGTCATCTGGAGAACCGCTTGAAGTAGGCAGAAGCACAATCGTCTTGAACGAATAAGAGGTGTGTTCAAATGCTAATTTGCCCGAATTGCAAAAGCAAAAACATCGGCAAAATCGGTGTGAATCAATATTATTGCTGGGGATGCTTCATTGAGCTGACTCTTTCCAAAGGAAAAATTTCAACTCATCAAGTCGAAGAGGACGGAACATTGAGCAGTCTGGATGATCTGTTTACAGATGACGAACGTACGATGAACCTTTGAATGGAGGTTAGACATTTGAATCGGACAATGACTTCTCTCATTTCTTTAGGAGCCGGTGCTTTCATGTACTACATGGCCACACAAAACGACATGATGAATAAACGAAACATGAGAAGACTCAGAAGACGCGTCATGAAAATGTTTTGACAGCGAGGGGTGCCCTTTTAAGGGCATCCTTTTTTTCTTGGGGAATAAATACAAACAGATTTCAAAAGCTAACAAGGGGTGAAAAAAATGCTGAAAAAACCGCTGCAGCTTTTAATGTGGATCTCGATTTTTATGCTTTTATTATTGACTGTCTATATTTTTTTGCAGCTCAGAATGATCTGGGAGCCGGTTTGTATCTTAATTAGATCGGTTCTGATCCCTTTGGCGATTGCGGTTTTTATCACATATCTGCTTCTGCCCGTCGTTGAAAAAATACACCGCGCGGGCGTGCCGCGGACGCTGAGTATTTTGCTGATTTACTTCTTGTTTTTTGGGGGACTCGGCTATGCCTTTTATAAAGGCGTACCCATTCTCATCAAACAGCTGACTGAGCTGTCTGAAGGCATTCCCCATCTTGCTGCCTCTTACGAAAATATGTTAGATAAACTGCATCATCACACAGATGGCTGGCCTGACGGCATGCATGACAGAATCGACAAGTTTGTCAATCAGACAGAAGAATTCGTGGGAAGCTGGGCGGAACGGACGATCACAAGCATCCGCTTTATTTTTGATTATATGCTTGTCGCGGCCGTTATCCCCTTTTTAGTGTTTTACATGGTGAAAGATATCAATACGATGAAAAAAGCCGTATGGTATTTGACGCCTCCTTCGTGGAGGAAGAGAGGAGGCGAGTTCATTAAGGATGTTGATGACTCGCTTGGAGACTACATCAGGGGCCAGCTTTTTGTATGCCTTGTGATCGGTTTGGGAGCCAGCCTCTCATTTTGGTTTTTCGACCTGCCTTATCCGCTTATCCTCGGCCTTGTCATTGGAGCGACAAACGTCATTCCGTATTTCGGTCCGGTCATCGGCGCCATTCCTGCTGTCATGATTGCCGCCGCACTGTCGACAAGGCTGGTGATCATTGTCATTATCACCATTTTGACTTTGCAGTTTATTGAAGGCAATATTCTCGGACCGCTAGTTGTCGGGAAAAGCCTCCATATGCACCCGGTCGTCATTATGCTCGGACTGCTTGCCGGCGGAGAATTGGCCGGAATCATCGGCATGATTTTAGCCGTGCCGGTGATGGCTGTCCTCAAGGTAATGCTCGCCCATTTTGTGGCGGCAAGAAAGGCTTGAACGTGAGAAGTTGACATTCCCGTTTACCTTGTCTATAATTTCGAAATAGACATACATACGTATCTCGACTGACGGATCCGAGTATACTGAAGCCCTGTTTTATAGAGAGAAGCTCCGTGGTGGTGAAAGAGTTTCAGCAGAAGATCAGTAGAAGCTAATCCTGAGTGCAGGCGAAAACCTGCCGTCTTTATCCGGCGTTACTCGGATATAAAGGTGATGGGCGTCTATTCGCCCATAATCAGGGTGGTACCGCGAGAGGAGCTCTCGTCCCTGTGTAAACGCATGTTTGCATAGGGCGGGGGCTTTTTATATTGCATGTGATTATCTAAAGGAGGAATAATAATGAAGGCATTAACATCCGCACAAGTGCGTCAAATGTTTTTGGATTTTTTTAAAGAGAAAGGGCATGCAGTAGAACCGAGCGCTTCTCTTATTCCGCATGAAGATCCTTCACTGCTTTGGATCAACAGCGGAGTCGCAACCCTGAAAAAATATTTTGACGGACGGGTGGTGCCGGAAAATCCGCGCATCTGCAATGCGCAAAAATCAATCCGGACAAATGATATTGAAAATGTCGGAAAAACAGCGCGCCACCATACGTTTTTTGAAATGCTCGGAAACTTTTCGATCGGTGATTATTTTAAAGAAGAAGCAATCGAATGGGCGTGGGAATTTTTAACCGCTCCAAAATGGATCGGCTTCGACCCTGAACGCCTGTCCGTCACAGTCCATCCGGAAGATGATGAAGCTTACGAATTATGGGCGAAAAAAATCGGCGTTCCCGAAGAGCGGATCATCAGACTGGAAGGGAACTTCTGGGATATCGGAGAAGGCCCGAGCGGTCCGAATACGGAAATTTTCTATGATCGCGGAGAAGCCTACGGAAATGATCTGACAGATCCGGAGCTTTATCCCGGCGGAGAAAACGAGCGGTACCTTGAAGTATGGAATCTCGTGTTTTCCGAATTCAACCACAATCCCGACGGAACGTACACACCGCTTCCGAAGAAAAACATTGATACAGGGATGGGTCTTGAACGGATGGTATCCGTGATTCAAGATGCCAAGACGAACTACGATACAGATCTGTTTATACCGATCATTAAAGCGACTGAAGCCATTTCAGGAGAAAAATACGGTACTTCAGCAGAAAAGGATACCGCCTTTAAGGTTGTGGCGGATCATATCCGGACGGCTGCGTTTGCGGTCGGCGACGGAGCGCTTCCGTCCAACGAAGGACGCGGCTATGTCATCAGAAGGCTGCTCCGCCGTGCTGTGCGCTATGCAAAGTCAATCAATATCAACCGCCCGTTCATGTATGAACTCGTTCCGGTTGTGGCTGACATTATGGCTGCTTTTTACTCCGAGGTCAAAGAGAAAACGGAATTTATCGCGAAAGTCATCAAAACGGAAGAAGAGCGTTTCCATGAAACATTGAATGAAGGCTTGGCCATTTTGTCTGAAGTCATTCAAAAAGAGAAAGCAAAAGGAAGCAGCGTCATTCCCGGTGAAGATGTCTTTAAACTGTATGATACGTACGGATTCCCTGTCGAACTGACGGAAGAGTACGCTGGAGATGAGGGCATGAAGGTCGACCATAGAGGCTTTGAACGCGAAATGGACAAGCAGCGCGAACGCGCGCGCCAGGCCCGCCAGGAAGTCGGCAGCATGCAGGTTCAAGGCGGCGCTCTTCGCGACGTCATGACCGAAAGCGAGTTTATCGGCTATACGGATATGAAAACGGAAACCAAAATCGCCGAGCTTCTGCAAGACGGCGAACTTGCCGATGCGGTTCATGAAGGCAATGCTGTTCAATTCATCTTAGAGAAAACGCCATTTTATGCCGAAAGCGGCGGACAAATCGGCGACAAAGGCTGGGTAAGAAGCGGTGAGGCTGTGGTTCGCATCACAGATGTCAAAAAAGCGCCAAACGGCCAGCATCTGCATGAAGGGATCGTTGAAAGCGGAACAGTTGAAAAAGGCATGAACGTAACAGCTGAAGTGACAGACCGTCTTAGAAAAGATATCGTCAAAAACCATACGGCGACACACCTTCTCCATCAGGCGTTGAAAGATGTGCTCGGAACGCATGTCAACCAAGCCGGATCACTCGTGTCAGACAGCCGCCTGCGCTTTGACTTCTCCCATTTCGGTCAAGTGACAAAAGAAGAGCTCGAACAAATCGAAACAAAAGTGAATGAAAAAATTTGGGATTCGATTCCTGTTCAAATTGACTTAAAGCCGATCGATGAAGCGAAAGCAATGGGAGCCATGGCATTGTTCGGAGAAAAATACGGGGATATCGTCCGCGTCGTCAAAGTCGGAGACTACAGCATCGAGCTGTGCGGAGGCTGCCATGTGAAGAATACCGCTGAAATAGGCCTCTTTAAAATCGTTTCAGAATCAGGCATCGGTGCCGGCACCCGCCGGATTGAAGCCGTAACAGGCCAAGGAGCCTATCAGGAAATGAATGCCAAGCTCGAGCTTCTCGAACATGCCGCAGAAGTTCTGAAAACCAATGTGAATGAAGTTCCGAAGCGGATTGAATCACTGCAGTCTGATTTAAAAGATGCGCATAGGGAGAATGAATCCCTGCTTGCTAAGCTCGGCAACAAAGAAGCGGGAGAGATTTTGGAAAAGGTAAAAGAAATTGGCGGAATCAAACTGCTCGCGGAAAAAGTCAATGCCAAAGATATGAATCACTTGCGCACGATGGTCGATGAACTGAAAGCGAAATTAGGCTCAGCTGTAATTGTGCTCGGAGCGGTTCAAAATGAAAAAGTGAATATTTCTGCCGGAGTTACAAAAGATTTAATAGAGAGAGGTTTCCATGCTGGCAAACTTGTCAAACAAGTCGCTGAAGCGTGCGGTGGCGGCGGTGGCGGTCGTCCTGACATGGCTCAGGCAGGAGGAAAACAGCCTGAAAAATTGGAAGAAGCTTTATCTTCTGCAGAAGAATGGGTGAAATCCGTTTTATAAATGGCCGATGTAGTGTAGAATGATGATAGAGAAGGTATTCAGGCTGAAACTTTGCCTGCGAATTTGGGAAAGAGGTGCAAAACGGTGAGCTCATTTGATAAGACGATGAAATTTAACTTTTCCGACGACTCAATGGAGACAAACGTAAATGAGGTGCTGATAACCGTCCACGACGCGCTTCAGGAAAAAGGCTACAACCCGATCAACCAAATTGTCGGATATTTGCTATCAGGTGATCCCGCTTACATTCCAAGGCATCAAGATGCACGCAATCTGATTCGGAAAATTGAGAGAGACGAGATAATCGAAGAACTGGTTAAATCGTACTTAGAACAGCATAAAGAGGCGTAAAGATGCGAATATTAGGTTTGGATTTAGGTTCAAAAACGCTCGGCGTCGCACTCAGCGATGAAATGGGCTGGACGGCGCAGGGAATTGAAACGGTCAAAATTGACGAAGCGAGCGGTGATTACGGGTTGAGCCGCCTCGCTGAGTTAACGAAAGACTATACAATAGATAAAATTGTACTCGGGTTTCCCAAAAACATGAACGGTACCGTCGGCCCGAGGGGAGAAGCCAGCCAGAAATTTGCGGAAGTGCTTGAAGAAGCATTTCAAATTCCCGTTGTGCTTTGGGACGAGCGGCTCTCGACGATGGCAGCCGAAAAGATGCTGATTTCAGCAGACGTAAGCAGGCAAAAACGGAAAAAAGTAATTGATAAAATGGCTGCTGTGATGATCCTGCAAGGATATCTCGACAGCCTAAACTAATGAGGTGATCATAATGGAACACGGAGAAAAAAACATTACGATTGTAGACGATAAAGGAAATGAACAGCTTTGTGAGGTTCTCTTCACATTTGACAGCGATAAATTTGATAAGTCCTATGTGCTGTACTATCCGATCGAATCACAGGATGAAGAAGAAATTGAAATTCATGCTTCAAGCTTTCAGCCGAATGAAAACGGTGAAGACGGAGAATTGATGCCGATCGAAACAGAAGAAGAATGGGATATGATCGAAGAGACGCTGAACACGTTTTTAGCGGATGAAGAAGAGGAAGAATAAAAAAAGCTGCCGCAAGGCGGCTTTTTTTTATGAAAACATTTTGTAATAAATTGCCGAATGAAAACGAATCATGTAGTATATAGCATGGGAGGAGAGGAGGACATAAATGTTTGAAGATCAGACCAAGAAATCGTTTATTAAAAAACTCCTTAATCATAAAATAAAGTTTTGGCTGGCGGTTGCGGCCGTGCTGCTGATTTTAGGCGCGGGCGGCTTTTCGCTGTATGTCAAATCAGCTCTTGAACCGGTCGATAAAAATAGCCAAAAAATGGTGAACATCTATATTCCGAAAGGATCGAGTGTTTCTTCCATTGCTGCGAAATTAAAAGAACAACATTTAATTAAAAACGAAAAAGTATTTATCGCCTATGTCAAATTTAAAAACGCCCCCGGCTTCCAAGCGGGAAACTTCCAGCTGAGCCAATCAATGGACCCTGCCGGCATGATTGAAAAGCTGACAAGCGCGTCGCACGTGCCGGCCTTTAAAATCGTTATTCCTGAAGGCAGACAGCTCAGCGAAATCGCCGACATTATCGCCGGAGAAACCAACTTCTCCAAACAAGACATTATGAACAAGCTTGATGACCGGGAATTTATCGAGACATTAAAAAAGAAATATCCGAAATTGATCACGGACGAGGTGTTCAGCAAGAACATCAAACATCCGCTTGAGGGATATCTCTATCCTGCGACATATCCTTTCTATGATCCGGATACGAAGCTTGAGACCATCATTGAAGCGATGATCAAGCAAACCGAAAGACTTGCCGAAAAATATCAGTCACAGATGAGCGATCAAAAAATGACTGTTCACAAAACGCTTACAATGGCATCTTTAATTGAAGAAGAAGCGACGGAAAAAGCGGACCGCCATAAAATTTCCAGCGTATTCTACAATCGTTTAGCCAAAAAGATGCCGCTGCAAACAGATCCGACTGTTTTATATGCGCTTGGAAAACATAAACACCGTGTCGTCTATAAAGACCTTGAGGCAAATTCCCCATATAATACGTACAAAAATACCGGGCTTCCGCCAGGACCGATTTCAAATGCGGGGGAAACATCCTGGGAAGCAGCATTAAACCCGGATAAAACAGAATATGTCTACTTTCTCGCTAAGAAAAACGGAGAAGTTGTTTTTACAAAAACACTTGAAGAGCATAATCATGCAA
The DNA here is from genome assembly GCF_001969815.1 of Bacillus swezeyi. Lineage (GTDB taxonomy): Bacteria > Bacillota > Bacilli > Bacillales > Bacillaceae > Bacillus > Bacillus swezeyi. Next base: position 39,831 of record NZ_MRBK01000031.1, read on the forward strand.
AATCAAAGTACATCACCAACACTCAGTAGCGAGCAGGCAAGGCCGGAAGGGAATGAGGGGAGAGTAAAAAATACTCTCCTTTTATTCGCAAATGCAATGGTTTTATGGTAAAATATATCGGGTTGTTTATTCGAGAAAAGACATTCACTGCTTTAGGAGAGTTCTAAACATCTGACCTAAAGCTCTTTTTATGAAAGGGAGGCTCTCTGCCCGTGAAGATCGGACACCAGGAACTAACCGGCTATCTGGAACAGCTTATCAAGCCCCGGCCGCCGGAAATTATGAAATTGGAGGCCTATGCCGAGGAGCATGGCGTGCCCATTATGGAACCGACCGGAATTGAAGCGCTGCTTCAGCTTCTTTCACTCAAAAATCCGAAAAAAATTCTTGAAATCGGCACCGCAATCGGATATTCGTCTATCCGAATGGCGCTTGCACTCCCTGAAGCAGAAATTTTTACGATTGAACGGGATGAAAGAAGGTATCAAGAAGCGATTAAAAACATACAGTCCTTCCAGCTGGAAAACAGAATCCACGTTTTCTTCGGAGATGCGCTCAGCGAGTCGGACGCCGTTCACTCGATGGCTCCTTATGACGCGCTTTTTATTGATGCCGCAAAAGGACAGTATCAGAAGTTTTTCACCATATATGAGAAAATGCTCGCAGAAGGCGGGATCATTTTCACCGATAATGTCCTGTTCAAAGGGCTCGTCGCCGGAGACTACAATCAAATCGAAAACAAGCGCATTAAAAAGCTTGTATCCAAAATAGATCATTATAATCATTGGCTAATGGAACATCCGGATTATCAAACGGCAATCTTGCCGATCGGAGATGGCTTGGCCGTTAGCAAAAAAGAGGTGAAGGGATATGAAAAAACCTGAACTGCTTGTAACACCGACAGCTGTTCAAGATATTAAGCCATTGGCTGAGGCGGGCGCCGACGCGTTTATCATCGGCGAACAAAGGTACGGTTTGCGTTTGGCCGGGGAATTTTCCAGAGCGGACGTTCAAGAAGCCATACGCGAGGCCCATGAAGAAGGGGCAAAAGTTTATGTGGCAATGAACGCGATTTTCCATAACGATAAAGTCCCCGAACTGAATGACTACCTTTCATTTCTGGACGAGGCAGGCGCCGATGCTGTCGTTTTCGGCGACCCGGCGGTCTTGATGGCTGCTCGCGAATCAGCGCCAAACATGAAGCTCCACTGGAATACGGAAACGACCGCAACGAATCACCACTCCTGCAATTATTGGGGGCGTAAGGGAGCGAAACGCGCGGTTTTGGCGAGAGAGCTGAACATGGACAGCATCATCGACATTAAAGAAAAGGCCGAAGTGGACATCGAAATCCAGGTGCACGGCATGACGTGCATGTTCCAGTCAAAGCGTTCGCTGATCGGAAACTATTTTGAATACCAGGGAAAAGTCATGGATATCGAAGGCAAGAAAAAAGAAAAAGGCATGTATCTTCATGACAAAGAGCGCGGCAACAAATACCCGATTTTTGAAGATGAAAACGGCACGCACATCCTGAGCCCGAATGATGTATGCATCATTGACGAGCTTGAGGATTTAATTGATGCCGAAATCGATTCGTTCAAAATCGACGGCATTTTAAAATCAGCCGACTACATGGCAGAAGTGACAGCCATGTACCGCGAGGCTATCGATCTTTGCGTCTCAGACAGGGAAGCATACGAAAATAAAAAAGAACAATGGATCGAGCGGATGGAAGGCCTCCAGCCCGTAAACCGCAGTATCGATACCGGATTCTTTTTCAAAGAGACCGTATATTAAAAGGAGGGATCACCATGTCTGCAGTACAAGATAAAATTTCCAAAATCGTGAATGGGAAGCGCGTCATTACGAAAAAGCCTGAACTTCTTGCACCGGCGGGAAATTTGGAAAAGCTGAAAATCGCCGTGCATTACGGAGCAGACGCGGTATTTATCGGCGGACGTGAATATGGACTCCGCTCAAACGCAGATAATTTTTCCATTGAAGAAATGGCTGAAGGCGTTGAATTCGCCCAAAAATACGGTGCCAAGATTTATGTGACGACAAATATTTTTGCACATGAAGAAAACATCGACGGCCTTGAAGCTTATTTGCGCGATTTGCAAGGTGCCGGCGTCTCGGGTATTATCGTCGCCGATCCGCTGATCATTGAAACGTGCCGGAGGGTCGCTCCAAAGCTTGAAGTGCACTTAAGCACCCAGCAGTCCCTTTCAAACTGGAAAGCTGTTCAGTTTTGGAAGGAGGAAGGTCTTGAGCGGGTTGTGCTTGCACGTGAAACAAGCGCGCTTGAGATCAAAGAAATGAAAGAAAAAGTCGACATCGAAATCGAAACGTTCATTCATGGTGCGATGTGCATCGCCTATTCAGGACGCTGCGTACTGAGCAATCACATGACGGCCAGGGATTCAAACCGCGGAGGCTGCTGCCAGTCCTGCCGCTGGGATTATGACCTGTACCAGACGGACGGGGCAAATGCGCTTCCGCTTTATCAAGAAGAAGATGAGCCGTTTGCAATGAGCCCCAAGGATCTGAAGCTGATCGAATCGATTCCGCAAATGATTGAAATGGGCATTGACAGCTTGAAAATTGAAGGACGGATGAAATCGATCCATTATATTGCAACAGTCGTCAGTGTCTACAGAAAAGTGATCGATGCGTATTGTGCAGATCCTGAAGGCTTCGTCATCAAGGAAGAATGGCTGAAAGAACTGGACAAATGCGCAAACAGAGACACGGCGCCGGCCTTCTTTGAAGGAACACCGGGCTATGAAGAGCAAATGTTCGGCGTACACGGCAAAAAGACGACATATGACTTTGCCGGCCTTGTCCTTGATTATGATGAGGAAACAAAAATCGTGACGCTCCAGCAGCGCAACTTCTTTAAGACCGGAGATGAAGTTGAATTTTTCGGTCCGGAAATTGAAAACTTCACATGCAAAATTGAAACGATTTGGGACGAAAAAGGCAATGTACTTGACGCAGCCCGCCATCCCCTGCAAATCGTCAGATTTAAAGTGGACAACAAGATCTATAAGAGCAACATGATGAGAAAGGGGCAGTAATGGCATGGGGAAGAAACCGGTAGTCATTGGAATAGCGGGAGGCTCAGGATCCGGCAAGACGAGCGTCACCAGATCCATTTATGAACAGTTCAAGGGCCACTCCATTTTAATGCTCGAGCAAGATTTGTATTATAAAGATCAAAGCCATCTGCCATTTGAAGAACGGCTGAACACAAACTATGATCATCCGCTTGCATTCGATAATGACTTTTTAATCGAGCATTTAAACGAATTGCTGGCACACAGGCCGATTAAAAAGCCGATTTACGATTACAAGCTGCATACGCGCTCAGAAGAAGTCGTGCATGTCGATCCGAAAGATGTTATTATTTTGGAAGGAATCCTTGTTCTCGAGGATGAAAGGCTCCGCGATTTAATGGACATCAAGCTGTATGTCGATACGGACGCCGACCTGCGGATCATCAGAAGAATGCTTCGCGACATTAAAGAACGGGGACGCTCGATTGATTCTGTCATTGAACAGTACATCTCCGTCGTCAGACCGATGCACAATCAATTTGTAGAACCGACAAAACGCTATGCTGATATCATAATTCCGGAAGGCGGCCAAAACCGCGTCGCAATCGACCTGATGGTTACAAAAATACAAACAATTCTTGAACAAAACGCGATTTTATAATAACATAGCATAGACAAAGTCAACTCTGACCATATTATGTATAGAAATTGAAGGGATCTCGCTCGAGCCCTTCTTTAACTGTATAACCACGATTAACCGGAGCCTTCCATCCGGTTTTCATTATACTTTACAAATATGGGAGAGAAGAAGGGGACATGGGTTGTCCTCATTCTTGTATATTCAAGTCTATACTCTCACATACAAGTGATGAGGGACCAACTAGAAGGAGTGAAGGAACATGGCACAAGAGAAAGTATTTCCTATGACAGAAAAAGGGAAGCAAAAACTTGAAGAAGAACTTGAGTATTTGAAAACGGTTAAACGGAAAGAGGTTGTGGAGCGGATCAAGATTGCAAGAAGTTTCGGCGACCTTTCTGAAAACTCCGAGTATGATTCGGCAAAAGAAGAACAAGCCTTTGTAGAAGGGCGTATTACTACACTTGACAATATGATTCGAAATGCAAAGATCATTGAAGACGATATTGAAAATTCAAATATTGTCGGACTTGGCAAAACCGTCACATTTACAGAACTTCCTGACGGTGAAGAAGAATCTTATACGATTGTGGGCAGCGCGGAAGCCGATCCGTTTGAAGGAAAAATCTCAAACGATTCCCCAATTGCCAAAAGCCTTATCGGCAAACAGGTCGGAGACGAGGTTACCGTACAGACGCCCGGCGGAGAAATGCTTGTAAAAATTGTGAAAATTTCATAAAATTTGTTTAGCAAACCATGACCTCGTCCACAATGTGGATGAGGTGTTTTTATAATGAAAATACGAAAGCGTATGACATGGGTGTCGATTTTAATTTCGGCTGCATTATTATTTCTGCTGATCAGACTGGCGGAAATTCAATTGTTTTTTACGGAATCCTTTTCAAAACGGAATGTGAACTTAATTCAGGAAAGCGTCAAACAGCGCACGGAAGAGGTTCAGATTTCAGACGGGAGAGGATCTTTTTTAGACCGCAACGGCGAACACTTGTCCGTCAGCCAAAAGCCAGCCATTGTCTTATTTCCTTTTTTAAAAAAGCAGCCATGGCCGATTGAAGAAGCTTCAGACATTTTAAACATGTCTGAAGCAGAGCTCAATGAAAAGCTGGAAAAGGCGAAAAAACCCGTCATTCTCACCAAAAATGAAGAAAAGACCTTTTCGAAGACGGCGCTCGAAAAAATCAATCAATTGAAATATCCGGGGATCTACGGCGTATACATAGAAGAAACAGAAAAAAACAGACTGGCTTCCCATACGATTGGAATGACAAATCAAGACCCGGACCTTCTCCGCAGCAAATATCCGCATAAAGACGGGCTATCCATCAGCACGAAAATCGGCACTTTCGGGATGGAACGGACATTTGACGAGTTCCTGCTTCCCGAGCAAGATACAAAACTGTTATATCATGTCGACGGATTGGGAAACCCTTTGTTTGGCATGGACGTCAAATATACGGCAGATGCCAATCCATTCTATCCGCTGCAAATCAAAACAACGATCGATAAGCAGGTTCAGCAATCGCTGGAAGATGTTTTGAATGAACACAAGCTGCAAAAAGGCGGGGCTGTTCTGCTCGACATTGAAAACAGCAGTGTGCTGGCCATCGCCAGTAAACCCGATTTAAACATGGCTTCACAAAAAACACGGCAGAACTACATGATGACTCCGATGTATCCGGGTTCCGTTTTTAAAACCGTGATCGCCGCAGCAGCCATCGAAAACGGCTTGGACCATCCATCAAAAACATTCAACTGCAATTTGAATCTGTACGGTGAACCCGGGGAAGACAAAGGGAAGCTGAACCTGGCAGACAGTTTTGCAGAAAGCTGCAATTACACCTTTACGAATCTCGCTGGACAGCTTGTGGAAAAAAACAGCTCCATCATCGAAGATACAGCTCAAAAACTTGGCTTGACCGAACGTGTCGGGTGGGAAGGGAAGCTTTATCATCAAGACCATTTCAGGCAGTTTTATCATGAAGTCACCGGGTCAATCTGGGGGGATGAACGAGATAAAAAAATCAAAAAAGCAGTAGCGCAGACCGCCATTGGCCAAAAGAATGTAAAGCTGACCCCTTTGGAGATCGCCAATATGATGGCGACCATCGCGAGAGGCGGGGAGAAAAAGCAAGTCAAAGTCGCAGACCAGATCGAATACAAAAACGGCACAATGATGACGACTTTTAAAGATCAGAAGCTCTCAGGAGAAATGATCGATTCATTTACAGCCCAAAAGCTGCAAAAACTGCTCAGAAAAGTCGTTACATCTGATAAAGGGACAGGCCGGCGCTTCAGCGATCTCCCCTTTGATGTAGCGGGGAAATCGGGAACGGCGCAGACAGGCCGGCAGTCAAAAGATAAAAAAACGCTTTATCATAAGTGGTTCGCCGGCTATTTTCCGGCGGACAAGCCGAAATATGCGCTCGCTGTCGTCCATATGGACACGCCGGATGGCAAGGCTGCGACAAATGCTGCATTTTATGATATTGTTAAAAAAGTATATGAAATTGAAAAGAACCAGACATAGAAGAAAGCCTCAGGTGATGATAAAATAAGAAACGAGGCAAGAGGGAGTAAAGGAGTGCAAAGAATTGAGCAAAACAAGGGAATCTCGATTTGAAAATCGTGATAAGCGCAGGAAAGCGAATCTTGTGCTTAACATTTTAATAGGCATTGTGTTGGTGTTAATTGTTGTCGTTGCCAGCAGCCTGATGATGAACAGCCCGAAAGAGCAAGCGCAGCAGGATGTCTCGAAAAACGATGAACAGACGACAGAAGCGCCTGCATCTGGCAATAAAAAACAAACCTCTGATGAAGATATAAAAGATGAGAATAAAGGAAAAAACGATTCTGCTGACAAAAAAGACGCCGAATCAGATTCCGAAAAAGATAAAGATCAAGAGAATGCTTCAGACGACGACAAATCAAAATCCGACGATCCGTTTGAAGGAGCTGAAGTGACAGAAGGAGGCTCCAGCGGCAATGTCGAAAAGACGATCATCAATCCGAACTGGGAGCCTGTTGGAACAAAACAAAGCGGAGAACATACGGCCACATATGATTCTTCATCACAAGACTGGACGGAGATGCTTGAGGCGATCTCTTATGCAACAGGTGTTTCCAAAGACAACATGACGGTGATCTGGCTCGGAAACAACGGCGGTCCTCAAGATGCAAAAGGAACGATTCAGGCTACGGACAGCGGAGATAAATATCAGGTAGCCATCACATGGGTAGATGAAAAAGGCTGGAAGCCGACAAAGGTGGAAAAGCTGAAATAAAGGAAAAAGCGGCGGTTTAATCAAACCGGCCGCTTTTTTTATGATTCAGTTTTAAAATGAACAGCTGCACTGTATATCATCCGTCCGTCAACGACTGCCGTCTGGTGGGAAACCGAATGGAGCCTCAGCAAAAGGGCCTGATTATTTTCAATTTGTTCGTTCACCTTCTTTTCAAGCTCCTCTACGGTCGGCGCTTCAAAAAACTCAATTTTATCTTTGATCAGATCCAGTTTGAATGACATAAACCAATCCTCCATGTGTTTTAAGTCACTCTTATTAAATCAGAGAAACTCTAAGGAGGCAAGGAAAATATAACCAAGCCGTTTTTCTATCCAAAATGAAGAACTTATGATAGGATAAGAACTAATTAATGATTTAATCATACTATACTCATAGGAATTGTAAAAATAAATGGAGAGTGGATAAAATGGGAAGAGAGTTCATTTCTTTATTTGAGAATTGGGCAGATTCTTATGATGACACAGTAGTCGGGCATGACCTTCAATATAAAGAAGTATTTCGTAACTATGACGGCATTTTGGACGATGTTGTGAAACGTTCTGGTCATCAGGTGATCGAGTTCGGTGTGGGCACTGGAAATCTGACCGCTAAATTGCTGGCAGCCGGAAAAAAGGTCTGCGGTATTGAACCGTCAAAAGCGATGAGGGAAATGGCCGCAGGCAAGCTGCCGAAAGATGCAGCCGTTTTAGACGGGGATTTTCTCGATTTTCCAGCACCTCCGTTTTCACCTGATACGATCGTCAGTTCATATGCTTTCCACCATTTGACAAACGAAGAAAAGCGGGAAGCGGTAAGGCAATATGGAAAAATACTTAGAAAGCATGGTAAAATAGTATTTGCTGATACCGTCTTCAAGGACCGCAAAGCCTTTCATTCCGCCGTCAAGGATGCGGAAGAAAAAGGGTTTCACCAATTGGCGGAAGACCTTGAAACGGAACATTATCCGACGCTTTCCGAGATGGAAACGATCTTTACCTCAGAACATTTCAGTATCGCCTTTCAAAAGCATAATGATTTTGTCTGGGTAATGGAAGCGGCAAAATTGTAAATTTGAAGGGAAGTTTTATGATATGAAAATAGCAGTTATCGGAGCAATGGAAGAAGAAGTCACAATTTTGCGAAGCAAATTGGAACAGACAAATCAGGAAGTCATTGCAAACTGTGAATTTACAAGCGGACTTTATGAAGGAAAAGAGGTTGTGCTTTTGAAATCCGGCATCGGCAAAGTCAATGCAGCCATGAGTACGACCATTCTGCTTGACCGTTTTAAGCCGGACGTTGTGATCAACACCGGTTCAGCCGGGGGCTTCCATCATTCGCTTAATGTAGGGGATATCGTCATTTCCACCGACGTCCGCCATCATGATGTTGATGTCACGGCTTTCGATTATGAATATGGACAGGTTCCAAACCTGCCGGCCGCTTATCAAGCTGACGGCACATTGGTCACAACAGCAGAAGAAGAAGCGTCTGAACTGGGGCACATTCAGGTTGTCAAAGGAACGATAGCGACGGGTGACTCCTTTATGAGCGACCCTGAACGCGTGGCCTTCATCCGCGGCAAGTTTCAAGACCTTTATGCGGTTGAAATGGAAGCGGCGGCCGTCGCTCAAGTCTGCCATCAATTTGATACCCCGTTCGTTGTCATCAGGGCGCTCTCAGATATTGCCGGAAAAGAATCTGAAGTATCATTTGATAAATTTTTGGAGCAGGCTGCAAAGCATTCGACAGACCTCGTGCTCCGCATGATCAAAAGAATCAATTAAAGCAGGGGGGACACCCCCTCTGTTTTGCACCTCTTGAAGGAGGAAGGAACATGAATGTGATCACAGATATCACACAATTAATCGGCAAAACGCCTCTGCTGCAAATATTGAATTTCCACATACCTAAAGGTGTCAACATATATGCAAAACTTGAAATGATGAATCCGGGCGGGAGTATTAAAGACAGGCTTGGAGAGATGCTGATTGCCGAAGCGCTCAGTTCAGGAAAACTTAAACCGGGCGGTACGATTATTGAAGCGACGGCCGGCAATACGGGAATCGGATTGGCACTGGCCGCCAGAAAACACAGCATCACACCTGTTTTTTGCGTCCCTAAGCATTTCAGTATGGAAAAGCAATCGATCATCAAAGCCCTTGGAGCAAAGATTGTTCATACACCGAGAAGCGCAGGAATGAAAGGCGCGATTGAAAAGGCGCTTGAACTTGAGAAGGCGACGTCCGATTCTTATTGTGTTTTGCAGTTTAAAAACCGAGTAAATCCATTGGCTTACTATAGAACGCTGGCCCCCGAAATATGGGATGACCTTGACGGGCAAATTGACGTGTTTGTCGCCGGAGCCGGATCGGGCGGCACTTTTGCAGGGACTGCCCGGTTTTTGAAAGAAAAAAATCCGTCCATTAAAACGGTCATCGTTGAACCGGAAGGCTCCATATTGAACGGAGGGGAACCGCGCGGGCATAAAACCGAGGGAATCGGAATGGAATTCATTCCGGAATACATGGACGAAAACCATTTCGATGAGATCTACACAGTGTTGGACGAAGATGCGTTCCGGCTTGTAAAAGAAGCCGCCGAAAAGGAAGGGCTTTTGATCGGAAGCTCATCAGGCGCGGCTTTATTTGCGGCATTAAAAGAAGCTGAAAAAGCCAAGCCAGGCACAAACATTGTGACGATTTTTCCTGACAGCAGTGACCGTTATTTAAGCAAAAAAATATATGAAGGGGGAATTTGACATGAAACAAAAAACGAAAATGATCCACGGCGGTATTACTGGAGATGAACAAACAGGCGCTGTCTCAGTTCCGATTTACCAGGTCAGCACGTACAAACAGCCGCGGGCCGGAGAGCATACGGGATATGAATATTCAAGGACGGGAAATCCGACGAGAACCGCGCTCGAATCTTTAATCACAGATCTTGAAGGCGGTGCGGCAGGTTATGCGTTCGGTTCAGGCATGGCGGCTGTAACGGCGGTCATGATGCTGTTTGAAAGCGGTGACCACATCATTTTGACAGATGATGTTTACGGCGGCACTTACCGGGTGATGACAAAGGTGATGAACCGGATCGGCATTGAAGCGACCTTCAGCGACACGAGCTGCATAGAAGACATCGAAAAAGCCATTAAGCCGAACACGAAAGCGATTTATGTCGAAACCCCGACAAATCCGCTTTTAAAAATCACCGATCTGCAAAAGGTCTCTGAAACGGCGAAAAAGCATGGTCTTTTGCTGATCGTGGATAATACGTTTTATACACCGTATTTCCAACATCCGCTTTCCTTCGGAGCCGATATCGTACTCCACAGTGCGACAAAGTATTTGGGTGGACATAGCGATGTCGTCGGCGGATTGGTTGTGACGGCAGAGAAAGAGCTTGGGGAAGAGCTTCATTTTATTCAAAATTCGACAGGCGGCATCTTGGGGCCGCAGGATTCATGGCTCTTGATGAGAGGAATGAAAACACTCGGTTTGAGAATGGAAGCGCATGAGAAAAATGCCCGGAAAATCGCCGAGTTTTTGGAACGTCACGAAGCTGTCCAAAAGATATATTATCCAGGCTTGCCGTCCCATCCCGGCCATGAGTTTGCCAAACGCCAAAGCGCGGGATTCGGCGGAATGATCTCCTTTGATATCGGCAAAGAAGAGAATGTGGACATCGTTTTAGGCAGGCTAAAGCTGTTTACCATTGCCGAAAGCCTTGGTGCGGTTGAAAGCCTGATCTCCGTGCCGGCCCGGATGACGCACGCATCAATCCCGCGTGAACGCAGGCTGGAGCTGGGCATCACCGACGGCTTGATCCGCATTTCTGTCGGTATTGAAGATATTGATGACTTATTGGATGACTTAAAACAAGCGCTGGCCCCGCTTTCTTAAATTGGCTGAATTTACATGTCTGGTCAACTGTTAAACTATGTTATTCTGATTCATATCCACAATGAAGCGGAGCAGGTGATCATGATATGCAGCAGAAAAAAGTCAAGTCTTTAATGGAAGACTACAAGCAGTTTGCTTTTACACTTCTCAGTGTGAGCGCATTTTTATATATCGGTTCCATCATCCCTGACCATGGACTGGGAACAGGCCAAAAAACGATGATGATGTTCGCAACATGCGGTTTTTTGGCAGGCGCTTTCTTTTGTGTGAAACGCTCGCTTAAATATAAAAAACAATTGGATGAAATGGAAGAATCATAGGCAGAGAAACTCCGGGAGAGTTCTCTGCTTTTTTTAAAGCGTCTATTTTTTGAAAAAACGGTTTACAAACAGGAATTTGATGGATATACTTACAAAGTAAACAAAAAGCAGAGGAGGTTGATGAACATGAAAACCCTAATGACTACATACACTAGACGTTGTGAATACCATGTTACATTCAACCTGTGGGAGAAATTGTGCCCTTCCTTAACCGATGCTTTATCAGCACAGTGAAACGTTAGGAAGTCAAAACAATTACGCTGCTCCTCCCGCAAGATAAAGACACGATTTGTTTTTATCTGGCGGTTTTTGTTTGCGCCCGCAGGTTTGTCAGATGATCTGCGGGTTTATTTTTTAGAAGCGAACTTGAAAGGAGGTGAGCGACATGACGATTAATTTATTCTTCTTAACATTGACCATTCAAAAAAAATTTAAAAGTCCGGAAGAGTACGAGCGAGAACACGAAATTGAACAAATGTACAATGAAATGAGAGACTTGCAGTTAAAATATCTTTATATGAACAGCCAGCGCTAATGGCGGCGGCAAAAAAATAAAAAAAGGAGGAGATGATCATGATGCAAAGAAAGGAACTGCTGGCACATTACACACAGGAGAAGGACCAGGTTTAGCGTGGGCTGCCCAAGTTCCGCATGGTTATGGGGCTGCATAATATGGATGAAGAATGCAATAGATGAATGCAGGTGATAAACATGCAGAAAAACGGCAGAATGCCTTTTATCGGCCACGGTTATACATCAATGCCCCATTCTTTTAAACACGGCTACGGGAATCCGTATCGCCGTCTAAGAATGGAAAGAGCGCGCCAATTCGGCTATTGGCCGCCTTATTGGTACTATTAAGAAGGAGCAAAAAAAGGCTGTCGAGAATTTCTCGACAGCCTTTTTTACATTTTAAGTTCACTATATATAGAATGAAGCTTGTGAAATAGAAAAGGTGAGGGACACTCGAAGTTTTCTCTTTTTAGCTTGCGCCAATATAAATAAAGGGAGGCGAAAACGCCCCCCACTGTTGATTTAGCAGACATAGCAAGCGCCAATAATAATCAAAAGAATGAACAGAACCACGATAAGCGCAAAGCCGCCGCCATAGCCGCCGCCGTAGCCGCCGCCGTAGCCATAACCGCCATAGCCGGCTCCGCCGTAGCCGCAGCAGCGGCCGAAACCGCCATAACCAAAGCCCATGAATAGCACCACCTTTTAGTGAAAGTTCCATACATCCTATGCATTTATATGAAAGGTTGAAAGGGCGGATAGACCATTTCATCAACGCCTTTTTTGTACCATGGGATTTGATTTGTTTTTTTAGGGCGAAACATTTTCAATGAAGAAGCCGTCTAGTTATGGAATGCAGGAAAAGAATCAGTTCATTTTTGCGATTGCTTTTAATATTCGGTTAATTGGCCGATATGATTGGAGTAAGGCCCGTTTTGTCCTCTGGTTTGTCCACACCTAAAATCGGGCTAAAAAGAATTAAAGCAGGTGTTTTGACGTGTTTGAACAATGGCTTGGAAAACAATTGCGGAGTCCGAGAGGCATTTTAGCAAAATGGGTCGCTTCTTATATGGAAACCGGAAACCATGATATAAACGAATGGACCATTCAGTTATTGGATGTCCGCCCGCATGAACGCATCCTTGAAATCGGAACGGGAAGCGGTGCGGCTCTGTGCCGGATAGCTGAACAGCTTGAAAGCGGCAAAGCTTGTGGAATCGATTCCTCCAAAAGCATGGTCAAGCAAAGTTTGCGCCGCACCCGGAATATAAGAGAGGAAGGGAAAGCGGAATTGAAGCTCGGCTATGCCGAAAACATTCCTTTTGATGATCGTTCCTTTCATAAAGTATTCTCAGTCCATACGATTTATTTTTGGACGGATGTTCAGCAAGCTTTAAAAGAAATTTACAGGGTTATGCAGCTTGACGGCACTCTTTATCTCTCTATCCACCTAAAGGATCAAATGAAAAAATCGAAAAAAACAAAGGACTTTGCTTTATACACTGAAGAGCAGATCAAGCGGCAGCTTGAAGAAAGTCATTTCAGGGAAATCACCGTACATATGCGAAAAAATGATTGCTGCATAACGGCGGTAAAATAAAAAAATTTTCTCAAAATAAGACGTTTCAGATTGTTGACAAAATCCTATAACGGTTTAAGGATTTTGTCATCTTTTTTTCGCTGGAATCCAAGCTTATGCTCGGCTTGATAGATTTGACAGAACAAATCAGGTATGAAAATTAATATATAAGAATACCATCAAGTGAACAGAGCGGAATGGTTCTGTTCACTTTTTTAATGTGTATTTTAGCACATGAAGGAAAATGGGTCTATCATCCTCATTTTGATTTTTATTTAAAAATTTTTATATTAAAAAAGGAATTTTCGAATGATCTGTCAAAAGGGAATATAAAGAAATTTGCGGAATGAACATTCATTCCGAACTGCGGGGGGCGAATTTACGTGGAACAAGAAAGTAAATATCAGAAGATCATTGAGGCTTCGCTCGTTCTTTTCGCAGACAGGGGCTTTGATGCTACAACCATTCCGATGATTGCCGAGAAGGCGGACGTTGGAGCAGGCACGATTTACCGATACTTTGACAGCAAGGAAGGGCTTGTGAATATTCTGTTTCAAGACAGTGTGAAGCATTTTAAAGAAAAGATAGAGGAAGGCTACCCGGAGGATTCAGCAGGCATACATGAGCAGTTTCAGCATATTTTCCGCTGCCTGTACAAGTTTTCGCAGGAAAACATTCATGCGCTTTATTTTTTGGAAATTGATAAAACCTCACATTATCTGAATGAAACAAGCCGGGCTGTACTGAATGACCTTTTGGATTTTATCTATTTATTTTTTGAAAAAGGCAAAGAGAGGGGCATCATTCGTTCGCTGCCTTCCCATATCTTGTCCGCGATGGTGTTCGGCTCTTTTGTCCACATTCAAAAGCTGGTGAGAGCCGGAGAAATCGAAGACCCTTCCGGACTGATGAAAGAGATTGAAGCGTGTTCTTGGCATGCTATCAAACATCGCGGGTGAAAGCTATTTTTTCAAAAATAGAAAGGATGATTTTCATGAAGAAGTTAAGTTCAATTCCAATCCCTAAAACATATGGACCGCTTGGCAATCTTCCTTTGATCGACAAAACCAAGGTCTCTCAGTCCCTTTGGAAAATCGCAGACGAGATGGGACCGATATTTCAATTCCAATTTGCTGATGGGATCGGTATCTTTGTTTCAAGCCATGAACTGGTTTCAGAGGTCTGTGACGAAACCAGATTTGATAAAAACATGGGGAAAGGCCTTTTAAAAGTTCGCGAATTCAGCGGAGACGGGCTGTTCACAAGCTGGACGGATGAGCCGAACTGGCGGAAAGCCCACAATATTCTTCTGCCGAGCTTCAGCCAGAAAGCCATGAAGGGATACCATTCTATGATGCAGGATATTGCGGTTCAGCTCATTCAAAAGTGGTCCCGGCTGAATCAAAATGAAAGTATCGATGTGCCGGAGGATATGACGCGGCTGACGCTGGATACGATCGGCTTATGCGGGTTCAACTACCGCTTTAACAGCTTTTACCGCGAAGGGCAGCATCCGTTCATTGAAAGCATGGTACGCGGATTGAACGAAGCGATGAGACAGACAAAGCGCTTTGAATTGCAGGATAAGCTGATGGTCAAAACGAGACGCCAGTTTAACCGGGACGTTGAATCGATGTTTTCCCTTGTTGACCGGATCATCGCCGAACGAAAACAAGCCGGCGGCCAGAGCGGCAATGATCTGCTGTCCCTCATGCTTCATACGAAGGATCCTGAGACGGGTGAAAAGCTTGATGACGAAAATATCCGTTATCAAATCATTACATTTTTGATTGCGGGGCACGAGACGACCAGCGGTTTATTATCATTTGCACTTTATTTGCTCCTCAAGCATCCGGATAAGCTCCAAAAAGCATATGAAGAAGCAGACCGTGTGCTGACCGAACCTGTTCCGTCGTATAAACAAGTGCAGCAGCTGAAATACATCCGCATGATTTTGAATGAATCGATAAGGCTTTGGCCGACAGCTCCCGCCTTTTCTTTGTACGCAAAGGAGGAAACGGTGATCGGCGGAAAATATTTGATACCAAAAGGGCAAGGCATAACGGTATTGATTCCAAAACTGCACAGGGATCAAAGCGTTTGGGGAGAAGATGCAGAAGCGTTCCGGCCGGAGCGGTTTGAACAGATGGACAGCATTCCGCAGCATGCGTACAAACCGTTCGGCAATGGGCAGCGGGCCTGCATCGGGATGCAGTTTGCCCTTCATGAAGCGACATTGGTGCTTGGCATGATCCTTCAGCATTTTGAACTGGAAGATCATACGAATTATCATTTAGCGGTAAAAGAATCACTCACCTTGAAGCCTGAAGGATTCACCATACGAGTGAAACCGAGAAAAAAACAAATGCTGATGACATTCCCTGCACAGACAGCAGAACAAAAAGACCCGCAGGAAGAACGGCAGACTAAACCAGCGGGGGAAAACACGCACGGCATTCCGTTTCTTGTACTGTATGGATCAAACCTTGGGACGGCCGAAGGGATTGCAAAAGAGCTTGCCGATCAGGCGCGTTTGCAAGGCTATAAGTGTGAGACGGCAGAGCTTGACCAATATCAAGGAAGGATTCCAAAAGAGGGGGCGGTGATCATCGTAACGGCTTCTTATAACGGAAATCCGCCTGATAATGCTAAAGATTTTATCGATTGGCTTGAGCACGGTCATGAAGAAGATTTGTCAGGCGTCAAATATGCTGTGTTCGGATGCGGAAACCGCAGCTGGGCCAGCACTTATCAACGGATTCCCCGCCTGATTGACAGCGAATTGGAAAAGAAAGGCGCACATCGGCTGCTAAAGCTTGGTGAAGGGGATGCGGGCGATGATTTTGAAGGACAGTTCGAAGCCTGGCAAAATGATCTTTGGCCAGTTTTAAGAAATGCCTTTTCTTTAGCAGAACTTATTCACCAAGAGGCAGACAGACAAGAACTGTCCGTCGAGTTTGTCAGCACACCTGCTGCTTCGCCGCTCGCTAAAGCGTATCAGGCATTTACAGCGCAAATATCAGCAAACCGTGAGCTACAGTACGAAGACAGCGGGAGAAGCACAAGACATCTTGAAATATCATTGCCTGAAGGCATCTCATTTCTGGAAGGGGATCATCTCGGAGTGCTGCCGCAAAACAGTATGGAGTTGATCGAGCGGGTCTTCAGCCGATTTGGATTAAGCGGAAATGAACAAGTGCTGATCACAGGAGAGCATCACACCGCCCATTTGCCGCAAGGCCGTCCAGTCGATATAAAAGATCTCTTTCAAAACAGTTTGGAGCTGCAGGAACCGGCCACAAGAGCGCAGCTTCGTGAATTGGCTGCACATACAGTCTGTCCGCCGCATAAACGGGAGCTGGAAGAACTATTGGAAGCCGGAGTCTATAAGGAGCGGGTTTTGAAGAAGCGTGTGTCGATGCTTGATTTGCTTGAGCAGTATCCGGCTTGTGAACTGCCGTTTGCTCGCTTTTTAGCACTTCTTCCTTCACTCAAACCAAGATATTATTCCATTTCAAGCTCGCCTTTGCAAAATGAGCGGCAAACAAGCATCACCGTTGCCGTTGTAAGCGGTCCGGCGCTAAGCGGACGCGGGCAGTACAGCGGGGTTGCCTCAAACTATCTGGCAGGGCTTTCCCCCGGAGACAGCATCGCATGCTTTATCCGCCAGCCTCAGTCGGGATTCCGGCTGCCCGCTGACCCTGAAACACCAATCATCATGGTCGGTCCGGGGACGGGGATCGCGCCTTACCGAGGCTTCCTTCAGGCCCGCCGCATTCAACAAAATGCCGGCATAAACCTTGGAGAAGCACACTTGTATTTTGGCTGCCGCCATCCTGAACAGGATTATCTCTATCAGAGGGAGTTAGAAAAGGCAGCACAAGACGGACTCGTCCATTTGCACACAGCATTTTCACGTCTTGAAGGCCGGCCGAAAACATATGTCCAAGACCTGATGAAAGTGGACAGCGAAAGGTTGATTCACCTACTGGATAACGGCGCCCGCCTGTACGTTTGCGGGGACGGCAGCCGCATGGCTCCTGCCGTAGAACAAACGCTTTGTGAGGCATACGAACATGTATATCAGGCAAGTCAAGAGGAAGCACAAAACTGGATCTCCGCCCTGCAGGAAGAAGGACGCTACGCAAAAGACGTCTGGGATGGAGGCGATGTTTCAGGCGGTGTATTTAAAGCCTTCGGGGCAGAACATACTGTAAGAGCATAATGCTGAAAGAAGCAGAAAAAAAGAGACATTCTGAAATCAGGATGTCTCTTTTTGATAAGGTTAAACATGTTTGAAGCGGCAGCCTTCCCTTATGATTCAAATTGAGAGGTATAAGGAAAAAAGCCAACATGACCGGCTGCATTCAAACTTTCTAAAAACGGCTGATCTTCAGAAGGAATTGCCATGCAGGCTTTGATTTATGTATCGGCATATTTTGAAGAAAGTTTAGCTTGGAGTCTGGCTTTTATGTCGGTTCGAAATATTTTTGGATTGTTCTGTTCCGGCAAAGAGAATAACCGGATAAGCAAGAAAAAGCAATCCCATAATGAAAGCGATGATTCCCGTCCATTTAAAATGAGTCCAAAAAAACCCTCCGAATGAACCGGCCAGACTGGAGCCGAGATAATAGCTGAGCAAATAAAGAGAAGAGGCCTGAACGCGCTGTTCATTTGCCGATTGGCCAACCCAGAAGCTGGCGATCGAATGCGCTCCGAAAAATCCGAAGGTGAAAACAGCGATACCGGCTATTTTCAGCAGGAGCTGGGGAAGTAGTGTAAGCAAGGCGCCTCCGGCCATAATGCCGATGGCGATTTTCAACATAAATGAGCTTCCTAAGCTGTCGGCTTTCTTTCCCATATAGACAGAACTGAACGTACCCGCCAAATAAACGATAAAGATCAGCCCGATGACCGTATGTGACAATTGATACGGCGGCTCCATCAATTGAAACCCGATGTAATTAAACAGCGTCACAAAACTGCCCATCAATAAAAAACCAAGAGAAATCATCAGCAGAAGCCGTTTATTTGCGAAAACCGCAGCATAGGCGAGGCACATCTTTTTCACATTGGTTTGTTTTTTCACAAAGCGCCGGGGCCGAGGGAGCAATAGCCAAAACAAACAGCTTAATAACAGAGATAGCGCACCGATGATTCCGAGCGCTTCCCTCCAACCGAAAAGGTCTGTCAAAAGGCCGGTTAAAAGCCTCCCGCTCATGCCTCCCAGGCTAGTGCCGCTAATGTACAGCCCCATCATTTTGCCGAGCCCTTTCGGATCAAATTCTTCACCGACATAAGTCATCGCAATGGCCGGCACCCCTGCCAGAACAAAGCCGAGCAGACCTCTCATCGCAAGCAGTGCGGCAAAGCTTGGACTAAACGCTGTCAAGAGGCCGAGAATGGACGTTGCAAAAAGCGAAAAGGTCATGATTTTTTTTCTGCCGAATCCGTCCGACAATGCTGCCGCTGTAAGTAATGCAAATGCCAATATGCCCGTTGAAATGGATAATGTTAAACTTGCCGCCGCCGCTGATATGCCGAATTCCTCAGCAAACATCGGCATCAGAGGCTGTGTAGTATACAACGTCGCAAAAGTGACAAAACCGCTGATAAATAAAGCAATACTTGCTTTTTGATAATCCTTCGTATGCGGCTGAATGTATTTCATGGTGGTCCCTCTTTTCGTCAGTGCTGATCTATGATCCATCCTACGCTTTCAATTGTAATGTGTCTAATTTATAATAATTATGATTATCATGCGTTTCAGTTATGAAAGAAGGGGTGGGACAGTGGAGCTCTATCAAATCGACAATTTTATTGCCGTAAGCAAACATCGGCATTTTACAAAAGCCGCATTGGAACAAAACATTTCCCAGCCGGCCTTGAGTCGATCCATCAAGAAACTTGAGGAAGAACTGGGCGTTCCTTTATTGATGAGAAAAACGAAATCTGTCCGGCTGACAAAGTATGGCGAGTTGTTTCTCATCAAAGCAAAGCAAGCGCGCCTTGCACTTGATGAAGGTGTTCAGCGGGTCAGACAAAGTGCAGATCCCGATTGCGGCGACATTTCCGTGTCTTTTTTGCATACGCTCGGATCGCGGCTGATGCCGCAGATCATAGCCGAATTTAAACAGCAGTATCCGCAGGTTGCTTTCCGACTTTATCAGGCTGCGAATGAGCCGCTTCAGCACATGGTGGAGACGGGAGAAGCCGATATGTGCCTGAGTTCTCCGCCGCTGCCGAACGAACTGCTTGATTGGACGGTCTTGGATAAAGAACCGCTTTATTTGGTGCTGCCCGCCGATCATCCGCTCGCAGGCCGGAAAGAAATCGCGATCAAAACAATAGCGGATGAAGATTTTGTCGGTTTTAAGCCCGGATATGGGCTTCGCTATGTTTTTGATCAAATGTGCCGGGACTTGAATATCAATCCGAAACTTGCGTTTGAAGGGGAAGAGGTTTCGACGATTTTGGGGCTTGTATCAGCGGGACTCGGGGCCGCAATTTTGCCGAAAACGGCGGAGCATGTCCATTCTCCTGTCGCATTTTGTCGCGTATCGGATTACAAATGCGAACGGACGATAGCCCTCGCCGTCTTAAAAGACCAATATTTATCGCCTGCGTCTTCCAACTTTAAACAGTTTGTTATCGAATATTACCGGCGGAAGCAGAAGGTCTGAGCAGTCAGCGGTAAAATAAAAACTTCCCATTGGAATGAATATCGTGTATATTGATAATGATAATCGTTATCAATGGGAGGTTTGTTATGTATCGGAAGTATGATTTTGCTGTATTTGCTCTTTTGCTCGCTTTTGCCGTTTTTCTTTCAGCATGCCAAAGCAAGACTCAAACAGAAGCCTCAGGGAAAAACGCGGAAGAAACAAGAGTGGTGGAAACGGTCAACGGGGATATTACAGTACCCGCGAAACCGAAGCGGGTCGTTACGGTAGGGTATGCGGCAACAGTGCTGGCATTTGGAATCAAGCCGCTTGGAGAAACGGGAAAATACCTTAAAAGCCCCTATATTAAAGATCAAGTATCCGGTGTTAAAAATATCGGAGCAAAAGACGGCGTTTCCGTGTCTGTGGAAAAAATTCTTGAGCTTAAACCCGATTTGATCGTGTCGATGAACAACGATTCAAAAGTCTATGAAAAACTGTCAAAAATCGCTCCGACCGTCGTCTATCCGTTCGGCACATTTAAAGATGCCCGCGAAGAAATGAAAACATTCGGTGAACTGCTCGGCAAAGAAAAAGAAGCTGAAGAGTGGATGAAAACGTTCAATCAAAAAATGGAAGCAGCCCGTGCGAAAATCAAAAACGCAGCTGTTCAAGATGAGACATTTTCTTTAATCGGCGCCTATGCAAAATCGCTGTATGTCTATGGCGCTTACGGGTATCGGGGAGGAGAAGCCATCTATAGACAGCTCGGGCTGACACCGCCTGATTCGGTCAAAAAGGATGCCATTGAGGCGGCAGACGGATACAAGGTCATTTCCTTCGAAGTCCTCCCGAAATATGCCGGAGACTACATATTTGTCGATGAATCCTACAACGGCACCCTTGATCAGGACAATCCAGTCTGGAAGTCGCTTGACGCGGTGAAAAAAGGCCGGGTATTTTTCCTTGACCCTGACAGGTTCTGGCCCTATGATCCAAACGCCGTTCAAGCACAGGCCGAAGAAATTGCGGACATGATTGTGAAGCAAAAAAAGCAGGCTGAAAAGTAGCTTAAAAAACAGCGGGAAATCAGCATCTCACACGTTGGCTTCCCGCTGCAACCTTTCCTCACCTTTTTCCCCCGTAATGCTGAAATTGAATATCCAATGTGCGAAGGTAGGTTTGCAGGCCTGCATCTTGAATCGGAATAATGTATGCCGGTTCATCTGATTCATTATGATGAGAATGCCACAGCCCAGGCGGAGTTATAAAGGCTTTTCCGGTCACCCAGTCCACTCTTATGGGGTCAATGATTTCCTTTGTGACAGGATCGATTTGGGTTCCGACCAGTGTGTACGTACCGGGAGCGGCATAGGCGACAAAGTCAAGAGCCACCGATTTATGGCTGTGAGGCGCTTGATTGGAGCCGGGCGGAACGATCCCGAACATCGCCCATAAAACATGGGTGATCGTCAACGTTTGATCGAATGTATCGTTGTTTAATAGAACGGAAATCCGGTTTCGTAAATGGGCGTCAGGGGAATCGGCCGCTTCAGCTAATTTGGCTTTTGCCTGTTCAGCGGTGTAGAGCGTTGGTTTGAAGCGTGCTTCTGCAGGTCTCACTCCTAAATAATGAAGGAGCGGTGAATCGGTAATATAATAGATTGCCGCATCTTCTGTTGCGGTATGCCGGCTGCTTGAGCCTGCCGGCAAGGTTAAAAAATCTCCTTCTTTCCAGTCAATCGCTTCTCCGTTCACTTCAGTCCTCCCCGCACCTCCAATGATGTAATATAATTCGCTTGTCGCATGGGGTTCAGTATTGACCGTCTCACCCGAACGAATCTTGATGAAATGGGCGAGGAGGGAAGGGCTTGACGCAGGATAATCTGTTTTGAGCTCCTTGGAGATGTCCAATGGGATGATCCTCGTTTCGCCGGACTGGTATAATTCAGGACCGAATTCCTTTACAGGCACCTGACTGATTATTCCGCTTCCAATCGGGTCAGAGGCAGTGGTATACTCGAAAAAACGGGCATGTTTCGTCAAATGCTCGGCTCTGGTTTCAAATTGAGGATAAGTTGACATGAAAAAACCTCCTGTTATTTTTTGATAATTCAATCATATCTCATTTGGAAGATGTTAGTAAACTCCTGTGTGGAAATAAAACGATACAGAAAGAGGGATTGTCTGTGGGAAAAGGATTGAACGGCAAGCGAATTGCCATCGGCGCATCTCGAAAAACTGAGGAAATGAGCACACTCATCAAAAAGCAAGGCGGAATCCCCGTCGTCCGCTCCCTCCAGGGAACCGTATTTTTGGCAGACAAAAAAGTCGGGCCTGATTTGCAGGCTTTTGTTGAAACAGGAGCCGACTGGGTGATTTTTACAACTGGCATCGGAACGGAGACACTTGTCAGCCTGGCCGAGAAACTCGGTATCGGCGAGCGTTTTCTTAAGGTGATCCGCCAGGCGAAAGCGGCATCAAGAGGATACAAAACCATTTCTGCTTTAAAGAAGTTTGGCATCACACCGATTGCGGCGGATGAAGACGGCACGACGAAGGGGCTGATCGAATCGCTTGCATCCCATGATTTTGCCGGAAAACGGGTCATGGTCCAGCTCCACGGCGAAAACGCACCATCATTGCTGACATTTTTGGAAGAGAAGGGCGCATCTGTATTCCCGCTTCTTCCATATCAGCATGTCGCGCCAGATCAAGAAACCGTCGCTTTATTGTGTGAGGAGCTGCTCAATCATGAAGTTGATGCGGTCTGCTTCACAACGGCCGTTCAAGTCCGCTCGCTTTTCAAGTTCGCGAGGGAAAAAGGATATGGAGAAAAAATTGTCCAATCCTTTCAGGATCATGTGTTGGCAGCTGCTGTCGGAAAAGTGACGGCAGAGGCATTAAAAGAAGAAGGAGTGAAGCGGCTGCTCGCTCCTGAACTTGAGCGGATGGGCGCGATGATTGTTGAGCTGGCCCGGCATTATGAAGCGGAAAAGGATCTGAGCGGGAAGGAAGTTTAGCGCTTTATCATACGGTGCTGCTCGTCAAAGACCGTTTAAAAAAGCCCTCTTGCCAGGGCTTTTTTTAGTTTAATAGAACCTAAGTTTTGATGAAGAATAGCTTGGATATTTTCCATTTCAAAATCGCATAAAATCAACTTCCGTAAATTTACCCAATCGGCTGCGGGGACTAAAAGATTGTATTCATTTCGCCAAGTTTTCCATGGGCTAAAACATTAGGGTTTCCCTTGTTTATATAAAATGATTCTCATGGACAACGGATTTGTTTACATCACTAAATACATAGGCGGGCCTGACTCCGATTACCTGCATCTCTTGACCGTTGACGGCAATTCCTGTTTCTTCAGGCAAAGCAATCACCGGAGTTTGAAAGGTTGTCATAAATCTTTTAATCAACGTGTCATGTTCCTGTTTGTAGTGGCACCAAATCGAGTATTCTTCTGTCAGCTTTAATCCGCTGAAATGGTTTAATCCAGCATTGTTGCAATCCATATGGGAACACGTCATGATGTTTTTGCCCAAAATGATGGCGCCTGCGCTTCCGCCATAGATGATGCCGTCTTTTTCTGCATAGCTTTTTAAAATATCGATAATATGACAATCCATCAAACTTTTAAGTAAATGGAATGTGTTTCCTCCTCCGATATAAACAGCAGAAAAAGCATCTAAATCTTGTATACTCTTGTTTCTAACATTCGTCCACATTGTGATGTTTTCTATGCCCAGCGGCTTCAACATTTTGTTGATCCACTCGAAGCAACTGTCAAATCGTGAGGCATCCATGGCAATAGGAATATATAATAAAGGCTTATTTTGATCGATTTCTTCTGCAAAACGCCGATCCAATGCTTGCGTCTGATCTGCATCTCCGCCTCCGGAAAGAAACAATTTTCCCATAAAAAACCTCCAGCCCTTTGCTGTTTTAAAAAAGCGATCTGCCAATCGTTTGACGAACTGCTGTTTGATCGTAACCTCATTCATGATCCTGCTTCAATTTATCATTCAGGACACTGTCCTCCAACACAGCAAATTTATCTCCGTATACTTTTGTAATATGTTTTTCACCCCAGGCGCAAAGCGAGTCCAATATGCCCTGCAGCGTCCATCCGTATTCGCTGAGTTCATATTCCACTTTTGGAGGAACCTGCTGGTAGACAATCCGGTTGATGACACCGTCTTCTTCCAGTTCACGCAGCTGCTGGGTCAGCATTTTTTGCGTGATGTTGGGCATCAGACGCTTCAATTCGCTCGTGCGTTTTTTTCCGTGTGTCAGATGGCAAAGGATCACGCATTTCCATTTTCCGCCGATTACTTCCAATGTTGCTTCAACTGATATATTATATTTTTTCTGCTTCATGTTGATCCTCCTATAGGCACTGAAAAGTACCTATCATACTAAAAAGTGCGTACTTTTTTTTATTGCTGATATGCACCATAATATCATTTGCCAGCGATGATTTGCTATACCCTGCAATCAAAAGGAGGAGAAAGATGGCTTCTATTCATCATAAAAAACGCAGTGTATTCGCGCTTTTAGCCCTCGCTGTCAGCGCATTTGCCATCGGTACGACAGAATTTATCAGTGTTGGTCTTCTGCCGCTGATCGCCGATGACTTGCATATTTCCGTAACGACAGCCGGGCTGACCGTTTCTTTATATGCTTTGGGCGTCACGTTTGGAGCGCCCGTTTTAACGTCTGTGACATCGCGGATGTCGCGAAAAACTTTACTGCTATTGATCATGGTCATTTTTATGATCGGAAACGGGATCGCCGCCTGTGCCGGGAGCATCGGCGTATTGTTGGCAGCTCGCGTGCTTTCAGCATTTTCGCATGGTGTATTTATGTCGATCGGATCGACGATTGCAGCAAGTCTAGTGCCGGAAAATAAGCGAGCCGGGGCGATTTCGATTATGTTTATCGGACTTACGGTGGCGACGATTACTGGCGTTCCGATCGGTACCTACATCGGTCAGCAATTCGGCTGGAGGTCGGCCTTTATTGCAATCGTTGCTGTCGGCGTGATTGCGTTCTTCGCCAACAGCATCCTTGTGCCGGCCGATTTGACAAAAGGCGCCCGGACGACTTTCCGCAGCCAATTCCAGCTTGTGACCAACGGCCGTTTGCTGCTTTTATTCATCATTACGGCTTTGGGATATGGAGGCACATTTGTTGTCTTCACTTATTTATCCCCGCTCCTTCAGCATGTAACAGGATTGAAAGAAGAAGCCGTTGCCATCATTCTGCTCGTGTACGGAGCTGCGATTGCGCTCGGAAATATCATTGGCGGAAAGGCCGCAAACCAAAAGCCGCTCGACGCACTGTTTTATATGTTTATGGCCCAGGCGGTAGTGCTTTTCATATTATCAGTGGCTGCTCCGTTTAAAACAGCCGGCCTGATCACAATCATTTTAATGGGATTTTTAGCTTTTATGAATGTCCCTGGGCTGCAAGTCTACGTCGTCATGCTGGCTGAACGGTTTGTTCCGGGAGCGGTCGATGTCGCATCGGCTGTCAATATTGCCGCATTTAACGCAGGCATTGCCATCGGCTCTTATGTAGGAGGCATCATCACAGAGTCGATCGGACTGATCCACACGCCATGGGCCGGGGCGTTAATGGTGCTCGGTGCTGTCGTGCTGACAGGCTGGAGCAGGATGCTTGAACGAAAAGATCAACAGCATGGTCAAATTTTGACAACATCCATTGCCAAGGATGGAGACTGCGCATAATCATAGAAAATGAATAAGGAGGTCAATAATGACTGCGAACAATTTACAAGATCGAACAACATTGCATAATGGTATGGACATGCCCTGGTTTGGACTGGGCGTGTTTAAAGTAGAAGAAGGGCCTGAGTGAGCTTGTTCAAGCGGTAAAAACGGCTATTACCCACGGCTACCGCAGCATTGATACGGCTGCAATCTACGGAAATGAAGAAGGAGTCGGACGGGGAATCCGTGAAGGAATCGAGGAAACCGGCATTTCAAGAGAAGATGTATTTGTCACATCAAAGGTCTGGAATGATGATTTAGGCTATGACTCTACTATCGACGCCTATGAGGCGAGCCTTAAAAAATTGGGCCTTGATGCCCTGGATTTGTATCTGATCCATTGGCCTGTCGAAGGGCGGTATAAAGAGGCGTGGCGAGCGCTTGAAACCCTTTATAAAACAGGGCGTGTGAAAGCGATCGGAGTAAGCAATTTTCACATTCACCATCTCGAAGATTTGATGAAGGATGCGGAAATCAAACCGATGATCAATCAAGTAGAGTATCATCCGCGCCTGACGCAGAAAGAACTTCATTTATTTTGCCGCTCTCACGGCATTCAGCTGGAAGCATGGTCTCCGTTGATGCAGGGCCAGCTGCTCGATCATCCGCTTCTGAAGGAAATCGCCAAAAAGCACGGCAAAACCGCTGCCCAAGTCATTTTGCGCTGGGACTTGCAAAACGGCGTCATCGCAATTCCAAAATCGACAAAAGCGCAGCGGATCGCGGAAAACGCCGATATATTCGGCTTTGAACTGACGGCGGAGGAAATGATTCAAATTGCCGGATTGAATGAAAACACCCGTGTCGGCCCTGATCCTGACAACTTTGATTTTTAAAATGAGACACCGTTCGAAGTTTCGAACGGTGTTTGTTTTAGGCTAAGCTCCGCATTCCCCGGTACCGCTGCCTTCCAGTCTGAGCAGATGCTGTTTCATCTCTAAGCCGCCCCGGTATCCCGTTAATTTACCGTTTTTTCCGATGACCCGATGACAGGGGATCACGATTAATACTGGATTGGCGCCGATCGCTGCCCCTACGGCCCGAACAGCGCCCCGTCTTTGGATACGCTCGGCGATTTCCGTATATGAGCTTGTTCTGCCATAAGGAATCCCGCGCAAGGCATGTAAGACGGACAGTTGAAAGGGTGTGCCGTAAAGATCAACAGGCAAACTGAAATACTTTCGCCGCCCTCTCAAATACGCTGTCAATTCATCGGCATACGGCTCAAGCTTTTTATCATCGCGGATGACAATATGGGACGGACATCTTTTTTGAGCCCAGGCGGCCAGCTCTTCAAAATGATCTGAACCTGTATAACAAAGCCCTTGCGATGTTGCCGCAAGATAGAGATTCCACGGTCCGCATTCATGCAGACCCCAATAGATGATTTGTTCGGACATATGCTATCACCCCTGTTTTATTTGCCGGTACTCCGTCGGCGTTTGTCCCGTCTTCTTTTTAAACAGCGCGGCAAAATAGTCCGCATTCAGAATGCCTATTTTCGCAGCAATTTCTGCAATTGCTTCATCTGAAGAGACGAGCAGCTCACTCGCTTTGGAGATTCTTTTCTCCCAAATATATTCGATGGGAGAAACACCCTTGATTCGTTTAAATGTCCGCTGCAGGTGAAAGGGACTGACATGGCACAACTCGGCTAAAGCTGTGAGCGTCAACGGCTCACGAAAATGTTCGCTGATGATGTGTGCAGCTCTTACCGCCAGCTCTTCACTGGGAAGCAGCGGCCCGTCCGGCTTACAGCGCTTGCAAGGACGAAAGCCTGCTGATAAAGCTTGCTGTGCATCCCGGAAAATCCGTACATTTTCAATCTGTGGAACTCTCGATTTACAGGAAGGCCGGCAAAAGATGCCCGTTGTTTTCACCGCATAGAAAAACGTTCCGTCAAAAGCTGAATCGTTCCCAACAATCGCCCGCCACTTTTCAGGCGTCAAGCCGGATTGGCTATTCATACGATCACCCCGCTGTATGTCAGTATAACCTGAAAAAAGCCAAATGTGTGTGTTCAAAGAATGGAAGCGCAAGATGACAAAGAAAAGAGATCACTTCAAAAGCCTTTCCATAATTGATTGTGAATCTTTAAAGGGTTACACTTAGGAAAAGGAACACGAGGTGAGACTGTTGCTGAAGTCAGAGAAATTTGCCTCCTAAAATAGACATTTTATGATTTTAGGAGGATGAAACATGAACTTTCAAACAATCAATCTGGAGCACTGGAATAGAAAACCTTATTTTGAACACTACATGAAAGAAGGGAAATGCTCTTTCAGCATCACGGCAAACGTCAATATAACCGTATTGCTGGAAGTGCTGCGTCAGAAGAACATCAAGCTTTATCCTGCTTTTATCTACATGGTGTCAAGGGTTGTTCATTCCTATGCTGAATTTAGAACCTCATTTAATGAAAAAGGGCAGCTCGGTTATTGGGATCAGATGAATCCTTGTTATACGATCTTTCATAAAGAGGATCAAACCTTTTCTGCCGTATGGACGGAATATTCTAGTCGATTTTTCGCGTTTTTATCATAACTACCTGAAGGACATGGAGCAATTTGGAGACAAAAAAGGACTATGGGCAAAGGAAAACATTCCTGCCAACGTGTTTTCCGTTTCCTCCATTCCATGGGTTCCCTTTACAAGCTTCAATCTGAACCTTGCCCGCAGCGGTCATTTGCTTCCTATCATTACAAACGGGAAATTCTTTTCAGACGGAAAAGAGACATTTTTGCCCGTTTCTCTGCAGGTTCACCATGCAGTATGTGACGGTTACCATGCAGGTGTTTTTATGAATGATTTGCAGGGGCTGGCTGATTCATGTGAGGAGTGGTTGGTTTGGTGAAAAAAAGAGGCCGGGTTTTCACCCGGCCTCTTTCCTTCATTATGCGGCTGTAGAAGTTGTTTTCTCTTTTCTCACCAATCCCATAATGCCCGCGATCAACAGGAGGACACCCGGTAAAATGTAGAACATAAAAATACAAATAAATCCGCCGACAGCAGAAACAATGAGTAAAATACCGCCAAGCTTCGGTTTGCTTTTCACCAGGACAGAGGCAACAATGCCGAGAATGGAGAGGAATACCGCTCCCCAGCCTAATCCAATGATTTGGCTTGTTCCAGATGAACTGAATGATGCATCGATGCCGCCGATCATTAATGCAATAAAAGCTCCGATAAAACCGAAAATACCGCCTATTAAACCTAATACAAATTCCGTCGTTCTTTTCATGATGTAAAAACTCCTCTGTTTCGCCTGTACTGTAATGGATACAGGTTTATTTTTTCTAAAAAACTGCCAATATCGAATGTGATGTTTCACTGCCAATTGCTTTGCCCTTTGGAACGGAACTGTTTAACGCTCTCTGTACTTTGCCTCAAGCATCATATCCACTTAAAAATATGTTTGTTTATAATTGCATATAACCTTGATCAGGATAAAAATGAAATAAACGTATCGGTTGTATGTAGATGTTGATACCACGTAATCCTTGATTCCTAAACTTCAGCCGTTGGCTGCTGTTTAGAATGATGAACGATCACCGCCGTTTTAAAACATCATCAGCCGAGCGGGATGCTATCAAAGCACAGGGGCAAAAAACTTTTTTGATCAACACCTCCAGTCAAATGAACACTTCTATTATCATAGGATTAATTACCCATTTTTTCAACCGTTTTTTTGGAAAAACGATCATTTCAGAGCTTAAATACCCAAATGTAACATCGGCTGCCGCTTCTATTTCTTTAATTAGATCATGAGGTGTGGATATTTGAGAGAAAATTCCCTCTAGAGGAAGTACGTGGTTCTTGGTCGTGGTGATCTGTGAGAAATTAAAACGATGCATCCTTAAATGGATCTACCTTGAGGAATAAAAATAAGCCTTCTCAAATGAGAAAAGGCTTATTTCACTTATGCAGCGACTGTAAAAAGCCAGGGCCTTTATTTTGTCAGCCATTCTTTAATAACCAAGGTGGAAGAGCCGTTTTCAATGAGCGGATCAGACTCTCCGATTTTTTTTGCTTCTTCAAAAGAATGAGCTCGGACGAGATAGGCGCCGCCGGTTTTATCGCTAAAAGGGCCGTACATCTCCAAGCGGTTTTCCGCTTTTAGCCGATTTAAAAAATCATAATGAGCCGGTACATATGTATCATTAAAATTTTCAGTCCGGGTTGTCATGAGTAAATATCTTTTCATCATAGATTCCTCCCCAAAAAAGTATCTCTATTTTAGCACAAAAAGGAAGATCGATAATAAAAATTAATCGGCTGGAGGTTGATACCTGTATTGATGCTTAATGTGCCTTCTGTAATGAACATCATGAATCAAACGGATCGTCGGCCTGATTAAGAGCTGAAGACTTCCGATCGCAAACAGCCAAATTCCCGCCGGCTCTAATTGATCAAAAAAGAAGAAAAAGCTTCCGACAAAAAATAAAACGCCAATGATAAAATCGTTCAATGTATAAAGTACCTTATATCTTTTTTTGAAAAACTGTTCGTATCGATTGATTTTCTCCTTTAGCTCATTTGCTTCTTTTGACACAGCTTCTTTCCCCTCCCATCTTTTTTTTCTTTCCCTCTTTGAAAGCGTCTATAAACATACCCATACCCCATCAATCGCGGTCGACACCCCTTGGCCTGTATGATGTATATGGAGCAAAATATACGATGCACCTGATTTAAAGCTTCCGGTTTACAGACCTTTTGAAAAGGAGAATGCGATTTTTAAACTCGAAAAATGATTATTTGTTCAATAAAGGAGCCGGAAGATATCGATTCGGGGCTCATTCTGCTGCATGCATAGTTCATATAAACGGGGACAACATATTGAAAAATATAATGCTGGAGGTTCTGCCATGATGAAAAAAATCCTGTTTACAATATGTACATTATGTTTTGCGGGCTTTTTCGCACAAGCTGCGGAAACAAAAGCTCTGACCTTTAAAGAACTGCCTGTCAAACAAGCCACAAACCAATGGGCGGTTGCGATCAGCAAGGCTAAGGAAGAGAAGGGATTGGCCAAACCTGAGAAAGGCAAATATCAAACGTATTCTGTCGAGGTTAAGAAAATCGGTGGTGATGCAGCCGCTGCTGAAATTCATTTATTTAGAAATCATCCGCACTCTGCAACTAAGGTTTCACTTTTCGGCAAGCGTCATCAAAGCGACGATAATGAAGAGGCGATTTCTTTAGCAAAAAGCTTGAATAAGGGACTGCCTGTCCGCTACAACAATATACTGTTGGCCGAAAAAGCGACTGAATTAGAAGTGGACATCATTTGGACAGAAAAGGGGAGCGAAGGGAGAGCCTTGAAAGAGACATTTACATTCACCGGAAATGACCGCAAATGAAAAGGGTGTCGGGCAACCCACAGCCTTTTTCTGTTTTGAACAGCAAGGCGTTTTTCAAATACCTGATGATGAAACACCGCCTTCATATCAGCTGCACCGTTCTTGAGCATTGACCTGGATGTCTGGGATATTTATTTTAACTTTGAGACTGTTCTAAAATCGGTCTATTTTGATCAAGCGGACACTTCATTTTGGGGATGAGGTCATGATTTTGAGCGGTCAATGCTGGCATTCCTCATGAATCCGTAAATAGCCGCAGAAAGCAGAAAGACGCATAAAACCGTAAACATTATGGCGAATCCGATGTCATCTGTCTGCGCTGAAAAAATTGAAAGCGAATATTCCCATCGAAATCGAACTGATCAATAGAGTCAAGAGCACCAATAAGCTCATTCTTGTTTTATCCATTGTTTCCCTCCTCTGGTTATCAGTCTATATTTTACTCTGCAAGTGCGCCAACCAAAACCCCCTTTCATTTGATTGCAAAGTTTGCTAAATTGATATTGGAGAATGAAAAAACACGATTCGGTTGGTAGTCCGGATGCATTTTATCATGTCAGTAACCTTCCCCTCCTCGGGATGTCCATCATTCTTCGGTTATTTTTGATGAGGAGGGAATCGTTATGAAATTAACGATTTATTATGACGGCCAGTTCTATGTAGGGATCATTGAAGTTGTGCAAGAAGGCAGGCTCAGGGCATTTCGCCATATATTCGGCAAGGAGCCGAAAGATGTGGAAGTACTGGATTTTGTCCATCATCAGCTCTTCCAGATCGTCTCCCGTTTTGAACAAGAAGGAATTCGTATAGAAGCTAAAGCTAAAGGGAAGATAAACCCGAAAAGATTGCAGCGCCAAGTTTCTAAAGAAATGAAAAAATGCCCCGATATCTACCAAAGCTCAGGATAGCAATGAAACAGGACCTTTAAGCAACTAAAGAAAAGAAAAAGCGCTTGAATAAACAGCAGCGGGAGGCAGAAAAAGAACAAAAATACCATTTGAGAAAACAAAAGGTTAAAGCTAAGCATAGAGGAAAGTAGCGGAAAGGTTCAGAATATTCCCGTTATGTACTGCGATCCGTAGACAAAGCTGTTCAAGGCCCTCAAATATTGAGGGCCTTCTTCATTATTTCTTCAACTTTCCTGCAGAAATACTCCATGACAAATCCGTTTGACGGCTTTCTTTTTTAGCTTTATCCAGCATTCCTTCCATCATCCAATCAAATGTACTGAATTCGTCTCTTCTTGTCCCGCTGCTTTCTCATATTCGAATATAAATTGGCTGAGTTCCTGATGATAGTCTGTAAGTTTGAAGTGAAACACTCCGCCAGAGGGCAATTTGTTTCTAGACATCAGGAAGATGATGCGAGGCTGTCATTTATCGGGCTTTTAGACCTATTCTATAAGTTTCATTTTCATCGATATCGGGATTTTTCACCAATGCATTCTCAGAGGATGGTAAACTATTGACAAGTTATTACTTTGGGAGGGGGAGCTATGAAAATATATGAAGCAAAAACACTAATTACAGTGATTCTAGATCGCTAAGATGAATACAAAATCATAAGAGGGAAGTTTGTCAATCTGTAAAAGGCCTTTCTCGATGCGGCCGATTGGGGTCATTTTCATGAGGAAGACGCAGACTTAAAATTCGTCAATGGTTTTTGATAGAACTGACCAAATGAAAATAAATAAATTCTGAATTTTAAAAAAATAGGGCAGGAACATGTCAATCCTAACCAGGAGGCAAAGGCCTGGAAATCGAATCGGCAATGGAAACGGATGTCCGGTCTTGATGCCAAACCAGCTTTTCCAACACTAAAAAAGGATGATATACATGAAAAGAATCGATAAAATATACCATCAGCTACTGGATAATTTTCGTGAATCTACTATAAATCAGCTTTTAAAGGTGCAAGGAAATTCAGCAAAGGAAATTGCTCAACAATTGCAAATGGAGCGCTCCAATGTCAGCTTTGAATTGAACAACCTCGTTCGATCCAAAAAGGTCATCAAGGTTAAAACGTTCCCTGTTCGCTATGTCCCGGTTGAAACAGTGGAAAAAACGTTCGGCTGCAAATGGAATACAGACGATATGGAAGTGGAAGAGCTGAAGCAGCATTCCGGTCATCCAAAAAGGATGCGCCAAGACATTTCTACGAATCCACTGGAACTCATGATCGGGGCAAAAGGCAGCTTAAAGAAAGCGATCTCCCAAGCAAAAGCAGCTGTTTTTTATCCTCCGCACGGTCTCCATATGCTGCTTTTAGGGCCGACGGGTTCCGGTAAATCGCTTTTTGCCAACCGGATTTATCAGTTCGCCATTTATTCTGAAATTTTGAAGCCGGGCGCTCCATTTATTACATTTAATTGTGCAGACTACTATAACAATCCCCAATTGCTGCTCTCTCAATTATTTGGACATAAAAAAGGGAGTTTTACCGGAGCGGGCGACGATAAAGTCGGCTTAGTCGAACAGGCCGACGGAGGCATCCTTTTCATGGATGAAATACACCGCCTCCCTCCGGAAGGACAGGAAATGCTGTTTTATTTTATTGACAGCGGCACTTATAACCGGCTTGGAGAAACAGAGCATAAAAGGACATCAAAGGTATTGTTCATATGCGCGACTACAGAAAACCCAAGCTCTGCCTTATTAAAAACGTTTTTGCGAAGAATTCCGATGACGATACATATTCCTTCGCTTGAAGAACGCTCTCTGCAAGAAAGAGTCGAGCTGACGACATTTTTACTGGGGAAAGAAGCGGAGCGGATCAAGAAAAATTTAAGCGTCCACATTGATGTCTACAACGCGCTGATTCATTCTGCGAAATTTGGAAATGTGGGCCAGCTGAAATCGAATGTACAGCTGGTTTGTGCACACGGATTTTTAAATAATCTGGACAGGGATGATATTGTGGAACTGACCGTCCGGGATCTGCCGGAGGACATCAAGCAAGACTGGATTTCAAGCAGCAAAAATATTGAAAGAAGCAAAATGATTTCTGAATACGTCAACATTACAACCATCATATCGCCGATTGTGGAGGATGAAACAACGAAGATTGATGAAGACCTTTCGTTTAATTTGTATCATTTGATAGAGCAAAAAGTCAAAATGTTAAATAAAGAAGGCTTATCAAGAAAGGATATTAATCAGTATATTTTGACGGATATCCATTTGCATGTTCGAAGTTTTTTTAATCAAAGAACGTTTCAAAACTACAACTTGCTGAAATTTGTTGAAGACGATGTGCTTCAAATTACGAAAGAGCTGAAAGAAGTGGCCGAACATGAGCTGAATTGCAAATTCGACCGCAAATTCATCTATTTCTTAAGCATGCATATTGATTCATTTTTAAAGCGCGGAAAGCAAATCGATGTTTTAAATACACAGGAGACCGACGAAATCCGCGATACCCATGTGAAAGAATATCAGGTCGCACTGATTTTTAAAGATAAGATTGAAGAATATTTCAGAGTCGTCATTCCGGAAATAGAAGTCATCTACTTAACGATGCTGATTCATTCGATCAAATCATTGGAAGAAAACAAAAGGGTGGGGATTGTAGTCGCTGCGCACGGCAACAGCATGGCAAATTCCTTGGTTGAAGTGGCGACTGAACTTTTAGGCAGCACCCCTATCGTCGCAGTCGATATGCCTCTTGCGGTTTCCCCATCAGAAATCATCGAATGCCTCGCGGCTAAAATTCAGGAGGTTGACGAAGGAGAAGGCATTTTAATGCTTGTTGACATGGGATCGCTTGCGATGCTGGAAAGCAGACTCGAGGAAAAAACCGGCGTAAAGATCAAAACAATCAGCAATGTTACCACATCAATGGTGCTGGATGCCGTGAGAAAGGTGAACTATTTGAATTTAAATCTGCATGCGATCTATGATTCAGTTAAAAAGGATTTTATCGAATTATGGGACAAACAGCCGGCGGCATCCGGCAAAAAGAAGGCATTGGTCTCCATTTGCACGACAGGCAGCGGAACGGCCAAAAAGCTGGAAGAGATATTAACAACGATCGTAAACAAGGCTTCTGATGATCCAATTAAAATCTTGACCGTTTCATCGATTAAATTGGCAAACAGCATAAAAAAGATCGAACAAGAGTATGAGATCGTTGCCACAGTTGGAACGAAAAACCCAAAAATTGATGCTCCCCATGTATCTTTGGAAGTATTAATTGAAGGAGAAGGAGAAAAGATGATTCAACAGGCGATCACAAAAGGCCATGCTCCGATAAACGGCGGATTAACCAGCCCGAATATCATTGTGCGGGAGCTTTGCGAGGATAGTTTGAAAAAATATCTCGTGTTTTTGAACCCGTATCATATTACAGAAATTTTACTGGAGTGGCTGCAAACGATCCAGGACGAATTAGGCATCATATTAAACAATTCAGTGATGATCAAAGTCATCGTGCACACCGCTTTTGCTTTTGAAAGGGTGATTAAACAGAACCCGATCGCTTTTTCGGATGAAGAAGAAATAACCGATGAACTGGAAAAGGTCTATCACTTGACTGAGCAGACATTAATACCTTATGAAGAAAAACTTGGACTCAACATAAGCCGTGATGAAAAAATGTTTATCGCTTCGATTTTTGCTGAAGAATTGCAGCCGTAGTCAAAAGCAGGCTGTTTTAAATACAGCTTTTTCCCGCGAACCTGTATTAAATGGATCCCCATTTTAATACAGGTTTATTTTTTTATGTGAATGTGTTTCATCAAGAAAAAATAACCGACTTAAGATTCAATAAAAATTCTTAACACTCCTACCTTGGCACGATACTTGCATTATAAATAAGCGAACGAAAAAGGAAAGGAGCAAACATCATGATTTCAGTCATTATTAGTGGTCATGGACATTTTCCCACAGCATTAAAAGAGTCTTCGGGCATGATATTCGGCGAAGAAGACAACCTCATGGCGGTGCCGTTTTTAAAAGGGGAAGGCATCCAAACATTGCAAGAAAAATATAAACAGACGCTGAAGGGCATTCCCGAAGAACATGAAGTGCTTTTTTTGGTGGATATTTTTGGAGGGACGCCATATAACGCGGCCACACCGTACATCGTCGACGATCGAAGAATGGATATGGCAGCCGGTGTGAACCTGCCGATTTTGTTGGAAGCCTTAAGCCTGAGAGGACATATGCCTCTTAAAGAATTGCTGAACCAATTGAAAAACATGAGTCAACAAACTTTCCAAGTGTGCAGCGAACATTTAGAAAACATAAAAAGCGCCCATCAAGAAAGAGAGGATGAATTATTATGAAAATTGTTTTGTCAAGAATTGATGACCGCTTCATTCACGGCCAAGTTTTAACACGGTGGATTAAAATTCATGCGGCTGATCGAATCATCATCGTTTCAGATGACATTGCCGCTGATGAAATGAGAAAAACGCTGATCCTTTCGGTTGCACCTTCAAATGTAAAAGCGAGCGCCGTCTCTATTTCGAAGATGGCAAAAGCGTTTCATAGTCCCCGCTACCAAGATACAACAGCGATGCTTTTATTTGAAAAACCGGGCGACATTGTATCACTTATTGAAGCAGGCGTACTCATCGATACAGTCAATGTCGGAGGGATGCGCTTCGAGAATAACCGCCGGCAAATTACGAAATCGGTAAGCGTCACAGAAAAAGATATCGAGGCGTTTGAAGCATTATATGAGAAAGGCGTAAAACTGGAATTGCGGCAGCTTCCTTCAGACAACAGTGAAGACTTTATGCAGATTGTAAGAAATGTCATCAATTCATAAAGGGGGAATTAGAAGATGACTACAATACAAATCATTTTGTTGTTGATCATCGCCGCCATTACAGGCATAGGAAGTGTACTGGATGAGGGGCAGACGCACCGCCCGCTGATTGCCTGCACCTTGGTCGGCTTGGTGCTCGGGGATCTCAAGACAGGAATCATTCTGGGCGGAACACTGGAGCTGATGGCGCTGGGCTGGATGAATGTCGGCCTTGCGATGGCGCCTGATACTGCCATCGCTTCTGTTATTTCAACCATTTTAGTCATTACGGCTGATCAGGGAATCGGCGAAGGCATTGCCGTCGCTGTCGCTTTGGCCGCTGCAGGGCAGGCGCTGACCATTTTTGTCCGCACGATCACGGTCTTTTTAATTCACCGCGCTGACAAATACGCAAAGGATGGCAATTTTAAAGGAATCGAAATCATGCATATCACCGCCATGGCGTTTCAGGCGCTGCGCGTCATGATTCCCACATTGATCGTGGCATTGATCAGTGTCAGCGCCGTTCAAGCTTTCTTGGGGAATATTCCGGAAGTCATTACAAAAGGTTTGCAGGTAGGAGGAGGAATTATCGTTGTCGTCGGGTATGCCATGGTGATCAATATGATGAACATTCCTTATTTAAAGCCATTCTTCTATATCGGCTTTTTATTGGCGGCATTTACTGACTTTAACTTAGTAGGATTCGGAGCCCTTGGACTCTGTCTGGCATTTTTATATCAGCAGGTCATGCAAAAAAATCAGGCGCAGGGAGCAGTCGCCGCAGCTGCGGACAACAACATGGCCGTTTATGATGATGATGATCTTGATGCCTAACATTAAGGAGGGATGAAATGATGGAAACAGAAAAAAGATTGACGAAAAGAGAAATTTTCAGCATGTTTATTCGTTCAAATTTTTTGCTCGGATCTTTTAACTTTGAGCGCGTGCAGGCAATGGGCTATTGCTATGTCATGATACCGGCGATTAAAAAGCTGTACGGTCCGGGAGCAAAAAGAAGCGAAGCACTCAAGCGCCACTTGGAATGGTTTAATACACATCCGTGGCTGACAGCGCCCATATTCGGTGTGACAGCCGCCATGGAAGAAGAAATGGCCAACAATAAAGGAATTGATGCAAAAGCAATCAATGGGATGAAAATCGGTTTAATGGGCCCGTTAGCGGGTGTGGGCGATCCTATTTTTTGGGGGACATTGCGTCCGGTACTGGCCGCTTTAGGAGCCTCGCTTGCCTTAGGGGGAAACATCGCCGGGCCTTTGCTATTCTTTTTCTTAATTAACGCCGTAAGATTAAGCACGAAATATTACGGTTTAAAGTACGGCTATGTTAAAGGAATGGAAATTTTGCAGGATTTGGTTGGGAATCGCATTCAAAAACTGACGGAAGGCGCTTCCATACTCGGGCTGTTTGTGATGGGGGCTCTGGTCTCAAAATGGACCACCATCAACATTCCAATCGTTGTTTCAAGAATTAAGGATGAATCCGGCAAAGTTGATGTTCAGACCGTGCAGAATGTTTTAGACAGCATCATGCCGGGTGCACTGCCTTTAGGGTTGACCTTGCTCGTGGCGTGGATGCTGCGCAAAGGAGTGAATCCTCTTCTCATTATATTCGGCATCTTCATCATCGGAATTCTTGGCTATTGGGCCGGATTCCTGAAATAAGCTGTTTTAGGCGAGACTGAAAATCAAGCAAAGTGCAAACCGAGACAGTCAGGCCCTTCCGGCAGGGCAAAAAATTTACCGTGAAATGAAATATGCTGTGCGGCCAATCAACGACAGAACCTTGGCTGCAGACAGCGATTTTAACAATCATAGCAGTTTAGCGGCAGCAGAAAGCGGCGTCGGAAAGATGAAAGTATAAGGAGAGGAGAGAAGTTTGAAAGTGGAGAAAAAACTCATGCAAATTGGAATCATGTTGATGCTGCTACTTTCTGCGGCCCTTCCTGTTTATGCAGCCGACTCAAGCTACTATAATGAAGAGCATCGGCCGGCGTACCATTTCACCCCTGAAGCAAACTGGATGAATGACCCAAACGGAATGGTTTATTATGCGGGGGAATATCATCTATTCTATCAATATCACCCCTATGGATTACAGTGGGGGCCGATGCATTGGGGGCATGCGGTAAGCAAAGATTTAGTCAGATGGGAGCACCTGCCCGTTGCATTGTCTCCGGATGAGAAAGGGACGATTTTTTCAGGCAGCGCAGTAGTGGATTGGAATAATACAAGCGGTTTTCAGACAGGGGAGGAGAAGCCGCTTGTAGCCATTTATACGCAGGATCGGGAAGGCGTTCAAGCGCAAAGCATCGCCTACAGCAATGACAAAGGGAGAACATGGACGAAATACTCAGGCAATCCCGTCATTCCCAACCAGGGAAAAAAGGACTTTCGCGATCCGAAAGTATTTTGGCATGAAGAGACAAAAAAGTGGGTAATGGTGATTGCGGCCGGTGATCGAATCCTCATTTACACATCCAGCAATCTGAAGGAATGGACTTATGCCAGTGAATTTGGACAGGGACATGGAAGCCATGAAGGAGTATGGGAATGTCCGGATTTGTTTGAGCTTTCTGTAGACGGCAATCCAAATCAAAAGAAATGGGTGCTGCAAGTCAGTGTTGGGAACGGGGCTGTTTCAGGAGGATCGGGCATGCAATATTTCATAGGGGATTTTGATGGAACGGCTTTTAAAAATGAAAACCCGCCAGAACAAGTGTTATGGACCGATTACGGCAAAGACTTCTATGCGGCTGTCACCTGGTCTGATATCCCGTCATCAGACGGACGGCGGCTTTGGCTGGGATGGATGAGCAATTGGCAATATGCAAACGATGTTCCTACATCCCCATGGAGAAGTGCGATGACTATTCCACGCGAGCTAAAATTGAAAGCGCTTTCTGATGGGTACAGAGTCATTCAATCCCCAATAACAGAGCTGCAATCCATCCGGGGGACGTCTCGAAGGTGGAAAAACAACATCATATCGTCTGCAAGCAGTCATTTGCTGCCAGGTCAATCTGGCGACGCCTACGAAATCAATGCAGAATTCCAAGTGCATGCCGGATCGGCTGCCGAATTCGGTTTTAAGGTTCGAAAAGGAGGAAATCAATATACAAAAATCGGCTATCACAAAAACAGCGCTTTATTGTTCGTTGACCGGAGCAGGTCCGGAAACGTTTCCTTCAATCCGAGCTTTAATACCGGGAAGCATGCGGCTCCACTGCGTCCGGTAAATGGAAAGGTAAAGATGCGCATTTTTGTTGACCGCTCTTCAGTCGAGGTATTTGGAAACGATGGGCGGCAGGTGATCACCGATATCATTTTCCCGGATCAATCGAGCAAAGGGCTAGAAGTATATGCGTCGAACGGTTTTGTAAAACTGAACTCTATGACGATCCATCCTCTGAAGAAAATATGGGGACAGTCGCCATTTACATCCAATTTGTCCGGCTGGACGACTGTAAACGGTGTTTGGGCGGACACAATTGATGGAAAGCAAGGGCGCTCTGACGGCGATTCCTTCATTTTATCTTCATCATCCGGATCAGACTTCACATATGAATCTGATATCACGGTTAAGGATGGAAATGGAAGAGGGGCGGGAGCTCTCGTGTTTCGGGCTGATCAAGAGGTTAAAAACGGCTATCTTGCCAATGTCGATGCCAAAAATGACGTCGTCAAATTTTTCAAGTTTGAAAACGGAATGGCCGCTGTCATCGCCGAACACAAAACACCGATCGATGTCAATCAAACCTATCACTTGAAAACGGTGGCCAGCGGCACCAACTTTAAAATTTATCTGGATGATCGATTAGTGATAGATGTCGATGACTCTGCATTTGCAAATGGAACATTTGGTTTAAACGTTTGGGATGCGACGGCAGCTTTCCAGAATGTTTACGTCAATCAATGACAAAGAGGCTGGAATTCCAGCCTGACAGTCCGGATTTTTATAATCCGGACTGTTTATGTTTGAAATCGTTTCCAGTGCCAGTAAAAGTAAATAAAGACCGGCAATTAAACGAAAAAACCTCTTTTTTTCAGAGAAAGGAGGGTTAATGAACATCACACTCATTGGGGGTGCGAATAATACAAGAAGGAAATATTTATATTCTTGTTTTTTTCAAGCGGCTTATCTATCTGTTTTTTATTACAAAACATCATAACATCCTATGAGAATTTATGTAATAAGTAAGAGATCACTAGTGTATATATTTAAGAATACTTAGATCGAACCAGCATTTAAAAGTGTCATGCCCTGATAAAATGAAATGTTCGAATGCTGGTTATTGATAGCATAACAAACCGTCGTGGTTTATAATTCTATTAAAGGCTTATATTAACAAAGATGGAGGTTGTCTGAATGTCTTCAAAGCATGAGAAGAGCTCCACCATATTGTCGGAAAGTCAATTGTCTTCGGCGGCATTTAAAGATGAAGCGTATGATTTTTACAAAGAATGGCGCGCATCTCGCTCTCTTTACCCTGTATCTTTGAGAGATCTGGGGGAAGGCTGGCTCATTACGAGATATGATGATGCCATACATCTATTAAAGGATGCAAGATTAAAGAAAAACTATGAAAATGTATTTACCGAAGAAGAAGAGAACCGTCCCGTTCTTTTGGAAAATGAAGAACCTTTATCAAAGCATATGCTCAACTCAGACCCCCCTGATCACAGCCGCTTGCGCTCCCTTGTTCAGAAAGCATTTACTCCCCGAATGATTTTGCAGCTTGAAGACAGAATTCAACAGATCGCCGATTCTTTATTGGATAAAGTACAACCCAATCATTCCATGAACCTTGTCGACGATTTCGCTTTCCCTTTGCCGATTATCGTGATAAGTGAAATGCTTGGCATTCCCCTTGAAGATCGTCAAAAATTCAGGGTTTGGTCGCAAACGATTATTGATTTTGCAGATACACCTGAAAGCATGGAGGAAAACAATCATAAAATAGGAGAATTCGCTGAATACCTGGAATACTTAGTTCATAAAAAAAGGAACGAACCTGCAGAAGATTTAATCAGTGCATTAATTCAGGCAGAAGACGAAGGAACAACATTAAGTACAGAAGAGCTGTACTCGACAATTATGCTGCTTATCGTTGCAGGGCATGAAACAACCGTAAATTTAATCACCAATATGACATACGCATTGCTGAGTTATCCCGATCAATTGGAGAAACTTCGCCAACAACCGAACTTGATGGATTCAGCCGTAGAAGAGGCATTGCGGTTTCACAGTCCCGTGGAATTAACGACCATTCGCTGGGCGGCTGAACCGTTTGTATTGCACGGGCAAGAGATTAAACGAAAAGATTTAATCATCATTTCATTAGCATCCGCCAACCGCGATGAAGAAATATTCCCGAATGCTGAGATGTTTGATATTGAAAGAAAGAACAACCGCCATATTGCCTTTGGCCACGGGAGTCACTTTTGTCTCGGCGCACCGCTTGCCCGTTTGGAAGCAAAGATTTCCATTTCCGCATTATTGCGCCGCTGCCCAAATATAAAGATAAAAGACGAAAGGGAACAAATGAAATGGAAAGGGAACTTTCTGATGAGAGCTTTAGAAGAGCTGCCACTATCTTTCTCATGATAGTGACGTCACTTAGAATCTGCAGGAAGAAGAGTCCTTAGGCTATCACAAAAGGACTCTTTACATTTTTCACTTCAAGAGCGGATGGATCTTGTTGGATAAGTTTTATTCTAACTTAAAAAAGCCCTGAAAAGGGCCGTCTTTAATGATTCACTTTAATAGTGTGTTTTACTTCTTTTCCAAGAGGTTCAAAATCGTTGTTTGTCGGAGCATCAATCCGTATTTCAATTGATTTCAAGTCTTGAACAGACGATTTTTTCAAAATGTAAACATTTGCACCTTCATTTTTAACTTTTCCTAGATATTCTCCTTCAATATGTTTGGAAATAAGCATTTCAGGCTCAAGCTGTTCTTTAGTATTAGTGACAATTGTTGCCTGTCCCAAATAGAAATTCACATCATCATCTGATGTATTTTCACCTGACATTTCAATTGTTACGGCATTAACAGTATCGCCAACTTTAACACCGAGTAGAGAGGCTGTTTGTTCATTTTTCGGCTGCATTTCTTTTAATTGAATACTTTTGATAGTATATTTCATAGGGCCGACAGTGCCATCTATGTTCAATTTATTATTAGTATAGACATCTTTCCCTTTAAGATTTTCATCTTCCTGTACATTCTCATTTTCTTTTTCGCTATCAGATTTTTTGTTTTCGTTTGTGTCCACTTTCTTAGTATCCTCGCTGTTTTTTGCGGTTTCTGAAGAACCACAAGCCCCCAAAATAATTCCTAAACAAATAGTTAAAAATAAAACTAATACTTTTTTCATGATTAACCTCCAGATTATAATTGTATGTACGTCTTTAATCATAGGATAAAATTCCTAAAAATTCAATAGATAATTTCCATTTTTGTAAAACGCTTCACAGCTGTTTGCCGGGCTTTCAGTGTGTGAATCTCGAATTCAGCGTACACCGCTTTTCGATTAACGACGATGATGCTTTATTTTAGTGATCTAATTTCATCACGCAACAGGTATCAATGAATGCTTTAGGGAGGCTCTGGGTCAATTTCAGGGATTTTCACAGGATAAAAGATAAACGTCAGAATATATTGTTTTACTCGACAGCCAGGCAGCAGTAAAAAGGGGGGCGAATAAGCTTCCCGCAAGATCCTGAAGTCCTTTGCGGTTTGCCGCTGTATTTTTTCTTTCAGCAAATCAAGGCCGAAGCGGTCGACAGAGAATGTCGATGATGTCTTCGTTTCTCGCTGCCGCTTGTCCGTTTTTAATAGAGCTAAAGTGATTGGAGGATCTAGATATATTTGACTAGTTAAAAACAATTCTTTCTTTTTATCGAGTAACGGAAAATAGTTCCGCATTTAAATTGAAATTTGTGTATAATTTTATTCAAACTTAACATAACAACATGGCCAGAGAAGAAAGGTGTTTTAAATTTGAGACGAATAATCAAATGGGCAGCATTAGTCACTGTATGTATTGGCTTATTCGCATGTTCTGCAAACAAGAATGCAGAAAATATTCATTACGCAAATGACGAAAAGCAGACACTGGATATCTATACACCGAAGACGGTGAAGAAAGAGAAACATCCCGCTCTCATCTACATTCATGGAGGAGGATGGACAGGCGGGGACAAAGGCAGGGCTGCCTCAAAGCCGGCGTTTTTTACAGAAAACGGCTATGTTTTCGTGTCTGTCAACCATCGGCTTCATCCTGATGTTCAGTATGATGATATGGCCTATGATGTTGCAAAGGCCATTAAATGGGTTGAGAATCATGCAGATGAATATCAAATTGATCAATCGAAAATCAATGTAATGGGGCATTCGGCAGGGGGACACTTGACGGGCTTAATTGCAGCAGATGCAAAATATTTAAACAGCGTCGGCCTAAAACCGGAATCACTCAATTCGATTGTTATATTAGATGGACCTTTGAATATCAAGGCATTCATCGAAGCGATTCCATCTTACAAAAAAGTGTATGGCCCTGATGAAAAGGTGTGGACAGAAGCATCACCGCTCACCTACATAAACAATTCAAATTTGCCGCCGGCTTATCTAGTGA
This sequence comes from Bacillus swezeyi, assembly GCF_001969815.1. Classification (GTDB taxonomy): domain Bacteria; phylum Bacillota; class Bacilli; order Bacillales; family Bacillaceae; genus Bacillus; species Bacillus swezeyi. The sequence goes on from NZ_MRBK01000031.1 coordinate 84,377, forward strand.
CCCGCTGGGAAGATCCTTCTGTTTACAAATTTGCAGAAACCGCAAACAAAGCGACAGGGTCTGATTTTGTTTATCAAGTCAAGAACTTATCTCACAGCGATTTAAATAAAATGTTCGGTTCTCCGGATGGACCAAAAGAAGCGCAGGATATGACAAAAGCTGTGATGGCGTTTTTAAAGAAGGAAAACGAGTAAGCTTGAAAGAGCTGGTTCTGCTCAGACCCTCTTCATGTGCCGCCTAACATGAAGAAACATCCGATCATGTTTTAAAGGGGAGAGGGAATTCCAAATGAATGCTGATAAACAGCATCTGCATATTAGTTCTATAGAAAAGGGTTAGATCTGGAATAAGCGGGATTAAAACAACTAGACGCAGATGTATAGGACATTTATTTCAATTTTCAGGATCATGCTATGAATGAACAAGATTCTGTGTATTTCAAAATTTGGATTTAAATGGAGTTTATGAGAGTCCTATTTATAAATAGTGGCTCTTATTTTTTCGGCAATTTGTTTAAGTTGGCTTTTAAACTAAAAAAGAGGCCGGAATTTTGTTTTCCGGCCTTGCAATTTTGAAGCATATTGACTTTAGGGAATATATGTTGACAAAAGTATTGTGTGAAATAAAACCTTTTTATAAGATAAAAGGAAATTCAACTGAAAAGGGAGGAAGAAATGTGAAAAAGAAAATAAGATTATTCATAGTGTTCATTGCAGACGCTTGTTTTTTGGCTCCGTATGAGTGTCTGCCGGAACATTATTTGTTAAAGTATCTTGTATTCTGACACGCCAATTAACCATATAAATATAATTAACAATTCTAAAGTAGAGTCATGATGATTATCATTCCGAGCCTTCTTCTTCGCCCTATACAAACCCTCTTCAATCCGCGAGATTCCGAGCTCCTTCGAGATTTCGCGCTGCCTTTTCTCTTTCTTCAACTCAAAGACTAACCCATAGGATTAGATGCAACAGAAGGGAAGGCTGTGGTAACCCCTGTACTGTTGTCAAAAAGGAGTCAGTGCACGTAAAGCTGCTAATTTAAAAGCCGGTGTCGACATTTTTTCATTTCCGTTTTTCTTTAGTCAGCCTTCGATTGTTTGACACACATATTAGACAGAGCTAATATGATATCAACAGAACATATTAGCTCTATCTAATATGTTAGGGGGGATAACATATGGAACATAACAAAATAGACACAAAAGTTAAATTAATTCACGGCTTTTCAAATAAAACAAGGCTTCAAATTCTTGAATGCATTAAAGACAAAGAAAAAACAGTCTCCCAGATTGTAGAAGAGATCAACGGTAATCAATCAAATATCTCACAACACCTCGCCTGCTTAAAAGGTTGTGGAATGATTGTTAGAAGGAATGAGGGGAAATATGGCTACTACAGTTTACGCAACCAGCATATAAGGGATTTGTTGGAAATGTTCGATGTTGTTCTAGATGATGTTCAACATGATGTGGCGTGCTGTGACCGGCATATAGATTAGGGGGATTAAAAATGGCTGACAAATGTTGTAGTACAAATAACAGTATCGAAAGAACTGAAAAAATGGAGAGTTGTAACACTCACAAAGATTTATTAAACGATTCTTCTTCAGTATCTGATGTCATTCAGGATGAAGCTAATTGTTGCAGTCATTCTCAATCCATCAAGAGTACACAAGAAGCCGATAGCTGTTGCAGCAGCAAATCAACGATGAAAGAAGCTGACGGTGCAGAAAAGCCTCATTGCTGTAACAGCCATGATCAAAAAGTAACGATTGCGAGCTCCAATACGATTGAAGAACGGAAAGAATTTAGAGTTCATGGCATGGATTGTCCCGCTTGTGCAAAAACAATTGAAAAAGGTTTAACGGCCTTACGGGATATAGTTGATGTAAAGGTTAATTACAGTACGGCAAAAATGCAAGTGACTGCAAATAACGCAGATGCTTTTATTCCGATCGAGAATGAAATGAAAAGACTCGGATACTCTATAGAACCCATAAATCAGAATAACAATATAAAAATATACAATATCGAAGGCATGGACTGTGGAAGTTGTGCTAAAAGCATTGAAAATCACTTTAATACTCATCCATCAGTTCAAAATGTCAGTGTGAATTTCTCCACTGGGAAAATGAAAATTGAACATACCAGCAGTGTCGAAGAGATGATTTCTGAAGTATCTAAAATCGGCTATAAAGCTTCATTACATTCAAAAAATCAACCACTACAATTGAATAAGGGTAATAAGGAAAGCGGCTTAATTATCATGTCCAGTTTATTAATAGCTTTTGGTTTTATCGGATCCTTTACTGGTGTTTCAGCATTAATGTCTGCTTTGCTTTACGCCACTGCAATGGTGATTAGTGGTTATAAGCCAGTTAAGAGTGCTTTTTATGCAATAAAAAGTCGGTCACTTGATATGAATGTTCTGATGTCTGCTGCGGCAATCGGAGCTGCTCTTATAGGTGAATGGCTTGAAGGTGCTACTGTTATCTGGCTGTTTGCCATCGGTAACTTTCTGCAAACAAAATCAATTGAGCGTACAAGAAACTCGATACGAAACCTGATGGATCTAGCTCCTCCTGAAGCTTGGGTCAAAGTGAATGCCGAGATCATGAAGAAGCCTGTTGAGGAAATATCTATAGGAGACACCATCATCGTGAAGCCGGGTGATAAGATTCCTTTAGACGGTGAAATCATACGAGGAGAATCAAGTGTCAATCAGGCTCCTATTACAGGAGAATCCATTCCTGTGGATAAGGAGCAGGGTGACACAGTATACGCAGGGACGATAAATGAAAATGGATCACTGGAGATAAAAGTTTCAAAGCTGGTTGAAGATACAACCATATCAAAAATCATCCACTTGGTTGAAGAAGCACAGGAGCAAAAAGCACCGACTGAAGCATTTGTTGATCGGTTTGCAAGTATTTATACACCTATTGTCTTTATTTTAGCTTTAGCAGTCATGGTGCTGCCCCCGTTCCTTGGATTTGGCACTTGGGGAGAATGGTTTTATAAAGGGCTCGAACTATTAGTTGTTGCTTGTCCTTGCGCCTTAGTCATTTCTACTCCTGTTGCAATCGTATCTGCCATTGGGAATGCCGCAAAAAACGGGGTCTTAATCAAAGGTGGAACATTCTTAGAAACCGCAGGCTCCATCAATACGATTGCATTTGATAAAACAGGGACTTTAACCGAAGGCAAGCCCAAAGTTTCAGAAATGAAAGCGTTGAATGTGACAGAAGAAGAATTACTATCAATAGCTGTAACATTAGAAAATTACTCCACACACCCGATTGCAAAAGCGATTGTTGATCATGCGAATGAAAAAGGAATTCAAGCTAAAAATGGTGAGCTATTCAAAAATATTGTTGGAAAAGGCATTCAAGCGACAATTGATGGAACCCTTTTTTATGCCGGAAATCCTAAACTATTTACTGAAATGAATATATCTTTAGAGAATGTAAAGAAACATGTTCAAGAGATACAGAATAAAGGAAAGACGGTCGTGATGATAGGGACACAACATCAAGTGATAGGATTGATTGCAGTTTCTGATCCAATTCGTGAAACAACGGCTTCTGTTTTGAAAACATTAAAATACAGCGGAGTGAATCAAACTGTCATGTTGACTGGAGATCATGAAGGAACTGCAAAAATGATTGCTTCAGAAGCGAAAGTCAATCGTTATTTTGCAGAATTATTACCGGAGGATAAAGTTGATATCATAAAGAAACTACAAAATGAGGGACGTAAAACGGCTATGGTCGGAGACGGCATAAATGACGCCCCAGCCCTAGCAACGGCAGATTTAGGGATCGCTATGGGCGGTGCAGGAACCGACACAGCAATGGAGACGGCCGATATTGTGTTAATGGCAGATCACCTTGATCAACTCCCACACACAATAAAACTAAGCAGAAAAGCTTTAACCATTATAAAGCAAAATATATGGTTTTCTATCATTATTAAAATTATTGCGCTAGTCTTCATCTTTCCCGGTTGGCTTACCCTTTGGATGGCTGTTTTAAGCGATACAGGCGCAGCCTTAATCGTCATTTTAAATGCGCTAAGGTTGTTAAAATTTAAAGAATAGATGTGATAAGGATGTTTCTTCATAGAGACATCCTTATATTTTTGAGAATAAGAGAAATGGACAGAGAGGATGAGCGAGAGGTACACAACATGTGACAGTTACAGAAGTGTACCGCCGAATACTGTGTTAAAAGAGTGAGAGAGTGAATCGGAGGCCTAAGGATGTGGGAGCATTTTATCAAGCTCCATGCCTGAGCTGCATCGCGTCGATGACGTCTTCGTTTT
>NZ_MRBK01000032.1:0-10872 GCF_001969815.1 Bacillus swezeyi
AAGATCATAATTGGTAGTAATAATATTAACTCTTTTTGGAGATACTCTACTATTTCTTGTTTTTAAAAATTCTAAAATGTTATGAATAAATCGAGTATATTCGTTAAGAATATTTAACATTAATTCTGACTTTTCACCACAAAAGCAATGTCCATTTAAATATTGAATCAGATATGAGTTATCTGAAATAGATAGTTTATAGAAAATTGTCTTGATTAATTTCCTTCCACTTGTAGTTAATTTATCGTGAGATAATATAAGTTCAAAATTACCTAATGAAGAAAAAAACGGAACAGAAGCACCCGCACCAAGCAAGAAAGTTGTGTTTTTTTCTAAGAGTACATTTTTCAAGACCTCTTTTTTTGTTATTTCCATATTAATTCTACTCCTATTTGTTTTCTTTATTACATTGTATCATTTAAACAGGAGATGTCGTAAGAGTATAAGTCTGATAGTCAATATAGTTTTGTAAATAGCCTAGGTGCTTTACCTAATCTCCTTGTCTTCACAATTAAATTTCCTTTAAGATTTTCTATAATTAATTAAGCCGTTGCTATAAAAAAGCCGAAATGATTTCTCATTCCAGCTTTTGATTTATTAAAATTTGTGGCACACTTTTTATCAATTTATATGTTTTTATAAGTTTTCATATTTTTCAAAATGGCTTAAAATCAACGATTTCACACTATATTCCACCCTTACTGTCTTTGTAACCACGCCACACACTCCACATGGCTTGTATGCGGAAACATATCTACAGGCTGCACCTCACACGTCACATACCCGCCATCCTCGAGCACCCGCAAATCGCGCGCCAAGGTTCCCGGGTTGCACGATACATACACAACCCGCGTCGGCTTCATCTCAATAATCGTCCGCAGCAACGCCTCATCACAACCTTTACGCGGCGGGTCGACCACAAGCGTATCAGCCTTAATCCCTTCCTCATACCACTTCGGAATCACNNACGACACCGTATCTGACCATGATGTGTCTGAGCCAGCCTTTGTGGCGTTCTTCGTTGTACGCTTTGATGCCGTAACGGCTGCAGATCTCTTTGATCGCTTGAACGACGCGGTCGTTTTCCGATTGCTGGATCAGGCATTCGTTCATGTCGATGATGTCGTGGCTGCGCTGCTGGTAGAAGCCTGCGACAAGTCCGCCTTCCCTTTCACCGACAGGGACCTGGGCTTTGTTTCTGTAGTTCCACGGGTCTTCCATGCCGAGAGTCGGGTGGACGGTGATCCGGCTTAAATCGAGCTTGCCGATCCGCTCGAGCACATCTTTGACCTGTTTTTGCTTGTAGAGGAGCTGGCCTTCGTAATTGATGTGCTGAAGCTGGCAGCCGCCGCACTGTTTGTAGATCGGGCACGGCGCATCTGTGCGGTAGCAGCTTTCTTCTTTCAGGTCGATCAGGCGGCCGAAGGCGAAGCCTTTTTTGACCCGCGTCACCTTGATCTGCGCCTTTTCGTCAGGCAAGGCGTTCGGCACGAAAATCGGGAAGCCGTCGACTTTGGCGACTCCGGCTCCTTCATGTGTCAAGTCTTCAAATACTACGTTATAATATTCATTTTTTTCTACGGGGGCTTTTTGTTTCATATTCTTCACCTGCTAAAAGAAAAACTTGGCCGAATCCCGAGACCAAGTTTAATCATCCAATTTTCTCGCTTTTTCTTTTGACATCATGACGTTGATGTGGCGGTAGAGATTTTCAAATTCGCCGGGCAGTTCACCGCCGTATTCGCCGTCAAGGTTTAAGAGCATTTTATCCTTCAGTGTGACCTTTACGCGGTTCGCTTTTGTATAAATGACATGCTCATCGTGAATGTGTTCGCCTCTGAGAGCGAGACCGACAAGCCTGACAAATTCGGCGAGGTTCGTTCTTTTTAAAATCACCAGATCAAACATGCCGTCATTCAAGCTTGAGTCGGGCGCGAGCTTTTCAAAGCCGCCGACAGAGTTCGTCAGCATCACTAAAAAAAGCATCACTTCTCCTTGAAACAGCTTGCCGTCATATTCGATTTCAACCTCGGTCGGCCTTAATGAAGGAAGCAGCATTTCCATTCCTTTCAAATAATAGGCTAAGTGGCCGAGCATCGTTTTCAATTTGCTTGGTACATCATATGTCAGTTCCGTCAGGCGGCCGCCTCCGGCGATATTGATGAAATATTGGCCGTTGACGCGCCCGATGTCAATCGGACGGGCTTCCCCTTCTAGTATTGTGTCAACCGCCTTTAAAATATCCTCCCTCGGAATGCCGAGCGCTCTGGCGAAGTCGTTTGTCGTTCCGACCGGAATCACCCCGATCTTGGGGCGGTTTTCCAAAGGAGCCAGGCCGTTTATGACTTCATTTAAGGTCCCGTCTCCGCCTGCAGCGACAATTAAATCAAACTGCCGTTCGCTTGCGATTTTCGCTGCCTGAACGGCATCTCCTTCGCCTGTTGTCGCATGGCATGATGTCTCATAGCCTGCTTTTTCGAATTTTTGCAGAACTTGGGGAAGATTTTTTTTAAATATTTCTCGTCCGGAAGTCGGATTGTATATGATTCGTGCACGTTTCATGTTTTCATCATCCTATTAGAGTATCCGTATCATTTCTTTACCAACAACCTTTAATTATACTAGTTGTTGAAAAAATCGCAACAAAATGGGTATGGTCTTTTGTTTAATTTTAGATAAAACGACCTAAATAATGGAAATCGAGACTTTGCAGGATAATTGCTGTAAAATAATAAATATTACAAAAATAAAGGGGATGCTGCTGTGGAGAAGCTTGTTTATTTTAATCATGACGGAGGGGTGGATGATCTCGTCTCCTTGTTTCTTTTGCTGCAAATGGAGGATGTCAAGCTGATCGGAACCTCGGTTATTCCCGGAGATTGCTACTTGGAGCCAGCCCTCGGCGCAAGCAGAAAAATTATCGACCGTTTCGGCTCCTATCCGGTCGAAACCGCTGCATCCGATTCCAGAGGGGTTCATCCTTTTCCGAAGGAGTGGCGCATGCATGCCTTTTATGTCGACGCCCTGCCGATTTTAAATGAAAGAGGTGGGCCTCGAACCCCTGTGTCAGACCTTCCCGCCCACCTTCACCTGATTGAGAAGATCAAGAAAAGCAACGAGCCTGTGACATTGCTGTTTACCGGTCCGCTGACGGATTTGGCGCGGGCTTTGAATGCAGATCCGGCGATCACAAACCATATTTCAAAGCTGGTCTGGATGGGCGGCACTTTCCTTCAGAAAGGGAATGTGGAAGAGCCTGAGCACGACGGGACGGCTGAATGGAATGCCTTTTGGGACCCGTACAGCGTGAAGACGGTGTTTGACCATGACATTCAAATTGAAATGGTCGCGCTTGAAAGCACGAATCAAGTGCCTTTGACAAATGAGATCCGCTCCCATTGGGCAAGTCTCAGGAAGCATATCGGAATCGACTTCATCGGCCAATGCTATGCGATGTGCCCGCCGCTTGTACATACGGAGACGAATTCCACCTACTACCTCTGGGATGTACTGACAACACTGACACTCGGCGCGAAAGACATGATCCGTTCGCGAACCGTCAATACGATTGTGCACACAGAAAGTCCGCGCCAGGGAACAACAGAAGAGCACCCAAAAGGCAGAAAGGTCGAAGTCGTCGACCAAGTCGATAGAGACACATTTTTTGCGTACTTTGAAGAGTTGATGAAAAAGGCTGATCGTATACCATCAATATAAGGGGAAGATGACAGATGAAAAAAGGCAAAAACGTTTATATCAGGCCGCTGACAGCAGAAGATGCCGAAGCATGTCTCAAATTGCAAACAGACAATCGCTTATTTTTTGAACAGTTTTCAATGGAACGGAACGATGATTTCTATACACTCGAAGGACAAAAGAAGAGGCTTCAAAGGTTTTATGAGAATATGCAGAATGACGAAGACTATTATTGTGGCATCTTTCATCAGGCGGATGATGCACTGATTGGCACGATTAATCTTTTTCAAATACTGCGCGGCTCGCTGCAAAGCGCCTTCATCGGCTATTTTTTGGATGAGAAGCATAATGGCAAGGGCTTTACGACAGAAGCGGCCAAGCTGATGGTTGAATACGCATTTGAGGATCTGAAGCTGCACCGCGTCGAAGCCGGTGTCATGCCCCGTAATATCGCATCCATTCGCGTCTTGGAGAAAGCCGGTTTTCATAAAGAAGGCATCGCCCGGAAAAACGTCAAGATCAATGGCAAATGGGAAGATCATCAGCTGCTGGCCGTTATTAATCCGAATGATTAGCCGCTTCCTCGGCCTGTTCTAAACGAAAAAATCCTCAGCTCATAAAGAGCTGAGGATTTTCAGACCGTTGACAAAATAGGTCGATGTTACGAAAACGATGTTCAACGTTTTTACTGAAGGTTGAAAAATGAGGAATTTTTTCAGAGAATCCGTAACTAATAAACCAGCGATAAGCCACATCGGTTTCTCTTAATCGTCTCACGCATAGAGCGATGTCCAAACGCATATTAAATCCGTATCAATTTAATAAATACAAAGGGGGCAATACTCCGACGTCCTTTCGATGAATAAAGAGGGGCTACTTTTTCATAAATAAATGAAAAATCCACGGCTTCTTCCATTTCCCTAACCAAATAGTCTCTAGGGAGAAGTTCAAAAGCTATCCACGCTGATCTTGAGAGTGTTTGGACAACATGGTGAAACCTCCAAAATCTAGATTCCACTCACATTTTAATAAAAAAGCCTGTCGATGAAGCGTCTTTTTGTGACTTTGTCGACAAGCTGACCAGGTTAAAAACCTGCCTTCATTTGCTTTTAGCTTTTTTCTCTTTAATGATGCTGAAAAGCACTGAGATTATAACACCTGCACATACAATATAAAATAAAACATCAGTTACAGGGTTTTCAATATTTTTAAGAAGAAATATTAATCCTATAATCACCATTGGTATTATCCAGGTTAGCGACTTTACTACTTTAGGGCTTGGTTCGCTGTTTCCTTTGGATTCCATAACTACCTCCTAATTGTGCTGTAAAATATCTTTCATTAACATAACATAGGATATTTTTGTTAGACACCAACCATAGTCTCAGGTTAAAGGAAAATCATCAATGTTTTGGATATCAGTCAAGCGGCTTTTGGATTCCCTGTAACTACAAGAGCTCCTTGGCAGCAAGCATCCTCTACAGCTCCTGTATAGTTATCAATTATATTTAAAAGAGTTGCAAAGCCTGCGGTCCCATCAAGAACTGCTTTAACTTTTGTGGGGGTATTGAAAACGTACAACCTCTTTTTTAACTTCTTTCGAATACCAAAAAATACACCCCTCAGAATTTATCGGATCGACCAAGGGGTTTTTCCAATGTCTATTCTAAGGGGTGCATTCTATTGTGAGCTGTGGTCTTTTTATATCCTACTCTTCTTCCATCCCCGGCTTTTTCCGGCGGAATTTGGCCAATACTTCATATACGATCGGCACAATCAGAAGGGTAAGGAGGGTGGAACTGATTAAACCGCCGATCACGGTAACGCCGAGTCCTTTTGAGATGATCTGGCTGCCGCCTTCGAATCCGAACGCCAATGGAAGCAAGGCGCCGATTGTCGCGATGGCTGTCATCAGGATCGGGCGGAGTCTTGTAGAGCCGGCTTCTAAAAGCGCTTCTCTCGTAGACAGTCCTTCCGCTTCCTTATGAATGACGCGGTCGATGAGGACAATCGCGTTCGTTACAACGATACCGATCAGCATCAGCATCCCGATCATCGCGTTCAGGCTGATCGTTTCTCCTGATACGTAAAGTCCGACCAATGCGCCGATGACTGTAAACGGCAGCGAGAACAGGATCGCAAATGGCGCCAGCGCTCCGCCGAATGTAATCACGAGCACGAGGTAGACAATCGCAATCGCTGCGAGCATCGCCAGCCCAAGCTTCGTAAAGGAATCCGCGATATCTGCGGAGACACCGCCTGTATCAATCGTGACGTTGTCAGGCAGGTCAAGTTTATCAATTTTCTTCTGTACATCAACTGATACGGCTGTGACATTGTCTGATGTGACTTCAGCAGTGACATCGGCGTAAATTTTTCCGTCGCGTTTCGAAACGGTATCAGATGTCGTGCCTTCTTTTACTTCTGCCACATCACCGATTTTGACTTCCTGGCCTGTCGCTGATGTGATTTTTTTGTTTTCTAAATCTTTAACGCTCTTATACACGTCTTTTTCGGTTTTAATGTTGACATCAAGCTCTTTGCCGTCTTTTTTGACGGTTGTCAGAGGAGCCTGCGATGTTTCCGTCATTAATTCTTTAGAAATCTGAGCTGCTGTTAAGCCGAGTTTGCTCAGCTTCTCTTGGTCAGCTACAAATGTATACTCGTCATATGTGCTGGAAAGGCCTGAGTTCACATTCTTCAGATCCTTTTGATCTTTCATGACCTTTTCAATGTCTTTGACAGTGCCTTTGATATCTTTCTCTGAGTCACCGTATACATAGTAGGTTAATTCATTGTTATTGCCTGAAGAACTGAAGTCCTGGGTTTTCCATTCTCCGCGGTCGGATTGTTTCTTAACGGCTTTTAGCACATTATCTTTTTCTTTATCAAAATCAGGCGTGTCTTCTTCATATTTGATATAGAACAATGCACCGTTTGAGCTTCCTCCCATCAGCGGGTTTCCTGCACCTAATGAATACTGAACCGTATCGACATGCTTGCGGTCCAATAAAAGCTTTTCAGCTTTTGCGGCTTCTTCTTCCGCTTCTTTTTTCGTTTCCCCTGGTTCAGGCGAATAGGTGATCTGCACCGTTTTTTCTTGTTCAGAAGGCAGGTAGCTGGCACCGATCAGCGGCACAAGGAACAAGCTTCCGACCAGCATCAGAATCGCGATGAGCGATGTGATCCATTTATGGCTGAGCGCCCAGTTCAAGACTTTTTTATAGAAGTTTGCAAGTCTGCCCGGCTTATGTTCTTTGCCTCTCACCGGAGAACCCGTTAATGATTTTTTGAACAGGCTGTGCGCGAGCATCGGCACGAGCGTGATCGCAATCACAAGGGATGCGGCAAGCGCAAATACGATGGTTAAAGCAAACGGGATAAACAATTCGCCGATTTGGCCGCCTACCAGTGCGAGCGGCAGAAATACCGCAACCGTTACGATAGTTGATGACATGATCGGCAAGAACATTTCTTTCGTCGCTTCACGAACCAAGGCTTTTCCGCGCAGCGGTTCATCTTTCAGCCTCATGCGGCGGTAGATGTTCTCAATGACAACGATGGAATCGTCGACAACCCGGCCGATGGCGACTGTCATGGCGCCGAGCGTCATGATATTCAATGTGATATCAAGCTGGCTCAGCACAAGCAATGCGATGAGCAGGGATAATGGAATCGAAATGATCGAAATTAATGTCGACTTAATATCTCTTAAGAATAAGAGAATAATGACAATCGCAAAGATCGCACCGAAAATGGCTTTGCTCAGCATTGTCTCGACCGACTGTGTGATCGGTTCGGCCATATCCATTGTTGAGCTGTACTCAAAGCCTTTATGGTCTTCTTTATATTGTTTCAGTACATCTTTGACATTGTCGGCAACCTCTACCGTATTGGCGTCGTTTGCTTTGATGATGTTGATGCCGATGCTGTCTTTTCCATTTGTGCGTGAAATCGATTCAGCTTTTTTGACATCTTTCATGTTTGCAATGTCTGAAAGCTTGACCGTCGGCACTTCTGTGCTGGCGCTTTGCTGCGCCTGTGCGGCTGCCTGCGGGCTCTGTGCCGCTTGTCCGCCCTGTGCCGCTGCTGCACCGCTTGCACTTGAAGCAGATACGGCCGGAATTCTCATATTCTTCAAATCTTTGATGGTTTCAATATCGCCGCTGACCACGACGGATTTTTCTTCATTGCCGAATGTGTACAATCCAAGCGGAGTTGTCACATCAGATCCTTGAATCACTTGCTTGACTGTATCTTCGTCAAGTCCGTATTCTTTCATTTTGTCTTCTTTGAAGGAGAACTCAACCTCTTCAACCTGCTGACCCGATACTTGGACTGAAGCTGCGCCTTCAACGCCTTCAAGCTTCGGTACGAGGCCGTCTTCCACTTTTTTCGTCAGCTCTTGAAGATTGTCTTTGCTGCTCGATACGCTGAGCGTCAGGATCGGGAAGGAATTCATGCTGTAGCGAGAAATTTCCGGGTCTTTCGCGTTATCAGGCAGGCTGACGTTTTCCAGCGCTTCAGCCGCTTCTGTTTTCGCTTTGTCCATGTCCTTCTCATAATCATATTCAATCATAACCGATGATGCATTTTCATAAGACGTTGACGTGACAACGCTCACTCCGTCCACATTCTGCATCGCTTGTTCAATCGGCTTTGTTACCTCGTCTGCCACTTGGCTCGGGGCAGCTCCCGGATATGTCGTGCTAATTGTCAGGTAAGGCATATTCACATCAGGAATGGATTCTTGCTTCATATTCAAACCGGCGTAAAGTCCGGCAACTGTAACAATAATCGTCATCAGCCACACAGCGAACTTGTTCTTTAGCACAAAATTAATGATAGAATTCATTACGACCTCCATTTTTATAAATCTTTTTCTGAATACAGATTGACTGACTGGTCATTCTATACAATAATAAACTTCAAAAGTAAACAGCGTCAACTTATATATGTTAAAATTTAATCAATTTTAAGGATGCTTTAAAGGAGTACTTTCATGACAGAAAAAGAAGAAAAAATCATTAAAGCCGGCCTCCGCTTATTTGCTAAAAACGGGTTTGCTTCCACGACCATACAGGATATCGCCAATGAGTGCCAAATCTCTAAAGGGGCTTTCTATTTGCATTTCAAGTCTAAAGACGCACTTTTGCTCGCTATTATTAAATATTATATCGATAGAACCATGGAAAATATGAAGAGCATCCAGCAAAAAAACTTCCCTCCGAAAGAAACATTCAGAGAGCAAATCGCTTATCAATTCAGCGAGAGCAAAGAACACAGGGATTTCATTCTCGTCATGATCAGCGAACACAGCATACCTGAAAACAGCAAAATAAAGGAGTATTTTAAAAAAGTCGGCGAAGAATTTCATGAAACTTATCGGGAGGCGCTTTACGCAGCCTTCGGGGACATCATAAAGCCTTATTTGTCGGATCTGACGGTGATCGTGCAGGGAATTGTGCAATCCTATCAAAACTTGTTTATTTTTAACGAGATTGAGGTTGATTTTTATGAGCTTGCAGACTTCATTATCAGAAGAATCGATGACATGATCAATGGCATGATTCAAAGCGGGGAACACTCGATCCTCGCTGATCAAACATACAGCTTTTACACGGATGCCAAGAGTGAGGCTGATAAACATACCATTTTACAGGAGATCGAAACGATAAAAAATAAAGCCGACCTGCCGGAAGACATTTTGATTACGCTCGATGTGATTGAAGAAGAGCTGAATAAAGATGCGCCCCGAAAGCCGGTGGTCCAAGGAATGCTCTCAAACCTGGAGCATCAGGACAACGTTCAGCATCTTTTTCAGATCATCTCAGGCTTTCTCGATCGTTGATAAAACAGGCGGCAGCATATCCGACGGCAAAGGAAAACCAGATTCCTACTAAAATAGAAATCTGGTTTTCCTATTTATTCAGCTTTGACCAAAATCTTCACTTGGTCTCTTTCTCTTAGTAATCCTTTGAAACCCTCTTCGATGACCTCATCAAGTGTAATTTGCTTCGTTACCAATTTGTCAGCTGGGAAATACCCTTGAGCCATTAAACTGATGACAGTCGGAAAAACGTCGCGGTATCCGATAATTCCGGTTAATGTGCGTTCTTTCATGACAATATCATGAGGATGGATTGGCGCTTCTTTCTCAAAAATGCTGACAACCATTGTTTCCCCGTTCATTTTTGTTGTATGGATCGCTTGTTTTAAAACAGGCGGCACACCTGTCACTTCATAGGCCACATCTACACCGCCGTTTGTCCGTTTCTGAATTTCACCAACTGCGTCGTACTGTTTTGGATCAATGACGATCGCCCCAAGCTCTGCTGCTTTTTGCCGGCGGGTTTCAGATAATTCGACAGCATAAATTTCTGATGCGCCGGATGCTTTTAATGCTTCGATCACAAGTAAACCGATAGGGCCTGTCCCAAAAACGGCCGCTTTGTCACCAACCTTCAATTTGCTTTTGCGTACAGCGTGAAGGGCAACGGCAGACGGTTCAACAAGTGCACCTTGTTCAAATGATACCGTTTCCGGCAATTTGTGAAGCATTTCTGCCGGTACCGCTGTATACTCAGAAAACCCGCCGCCGCCTCCAGCGAGACCAAAGAATCCCAATTTATCACAAAGGTTATACTTTCCTTGTTTACAAGCTTCACATTCGCCGCATGCGTAGATAGGTTCAACAGTTACGCGGTCGCCGACTTGAACAGTCGTAACTCCTTTTCCTACTTCGACGACCTGTCCGGAAAATTCATGTCCCATAACGATTGGGGCTTTATCACCGCTTAACGGATGTGTTTCAATTGGAATGAAAATAGGGCCTGCGGTATATTCGTGCAGATCGCTTCCGCAAATTCCGCACCATTCTACTTTTACTTTGACTTTCCCCTCTAACGCTTGTGGTTCTTCGATATTTTCTAATCGTAAATCTTTAGCATTATGCCATATAAGCGCTTTCATTTTCTCATCCCCTAAAAATAATCGTTTGATCTCATTCTATTGCGCTATTTTCTTTATATTCAAAAAATTTATCTAACGTTGACATTGTTGGATTGGACGCTTACTTTACCGACGATTCAGGGGTATGATCAACTGACATCTTTTTGCCTTCACAGAAATCGGTCCGCAAGAAACGAACGGCAGCTTAGACTACTCTTCATTTAT
>NZ_MRBK01000032.1:10921-20849 GCF_001969815.1 Bacillus swezeyi
ACGCTGAATAAAGGAGAAATATGGAACGGCGATTCATTAACACCTTTCGTTGAATAAAAATGCGGGAGCAAAAAACCTTGGAGAGCGATATCTCCAAGGTTTTGTATTATCGTTTATTAATCTCTTCAAGAAGAAGTTTATTGACCATCGGCGGGTTGGCCTGGCCTTTTGAAGCTTTCATGATTTGGCCGACAAGGAAGCCGATCGCCCGGTCTTTTCCGTTTTTAAAGTCTTCGATCGACTGAGGATTGTTGTCGAGCGCTTCTGTGACAAGCTTCCTGAGCGTGCCTTCGTCAGAGATTTGCACAAGGCCTTTCTCTTTGACGATTTTTTCTGCGTCTCCGCCGTTTTCGATTAATTCTTTGAAGACTTTTTTCGCGATTTTGGATGAAATCGTTCCTTTTTCAATCAGCTTAATCAAACCGGCAAGGCCTTCAGGCGTAAGCGCGACATCTTCGAGCTCTTTTTGCTGAGCATTCAGGTAAGCCGATACTTCACCCATCAGCCAGTTTGATGCAAGCTTCGCGTCGGCGCCTTTTTCAACGGCCGCTTCAAAGAAGTCTGACATTTCCTTTGTCAACGTCAGCACCTTTGCATCATAGGCAGGCAGTCCGAGCTCTTCAATGTAGCGCTTGCGGCGTTCGTCGGGAAGCTCTGGAATGCTGTCCTTGACGCGCTGTTTCCACTCATCGTCAATATAAAGCTCGACTAGATCCGGTTCAGGGAAATAGCGGTAGTCGTCAGAACCTTCTTTGACCCGCATCAAAATCGTCGTCTTTGATGACTCATCATAGCGGCGGGTTTCCTGCTGAATGACGCCTCCTGACAGAAGAACCTGTGCCTGGCGCTTTTCTTCATGCTCAAGGCCTTTTTGAACAAAGGCAAATGAGTTCAGGTTTTTCAGCTCTGTTTTCGTGCCGAATTCCTCTTGTCCGATCGGACGGAGCGAGATATTGGCGTCACAGCGGAGCGACCCTTCTTCCATCTTACAGTCGGAAACGCCTGTATACTGAATAATCGATTTCAGTTTTTCTAGATAGGCATAAGCCTCTTCAGGCGTTCTGATGTCAGGCTCGGAGACGATTTCAACGAGCGGCGTTCCCTGACGGTTATAGTCGACAAGGGAGTATCCGTCACCAGTATGCGTCAATTTCCCTGCATCTTCTTCCAAATGAAGGCGGGTAATGCCGATGCGCTTCGTCTTTCCGCCGACTTCGATTTCGATCCAGCCGTTTTCGCCGATCGGTTTGTCGAATTGAGAAATTTGGTATGCTTTCGGATTGTCAGGGTAGAAATAGTTTTTCCGGTCGAATTTTGTCTCCGTCGCAATCTCGCAGTTTAACGCCATTGCTGCTTTCATCGCGAAATTGACCGCCTCTTGATTTAAAACAGGCAGCACGCCGGGATAGCCCAAATCAATGACGCTTGTCTGCGTATTGGCAGCAGCGCCGAATGGCGTTGGAGAACTTGAGAAAATTTTCGATTTTGTTTTTAGCTCCACGTGGACTTCAAGTCCTATTACCGTTTCAAAGTTCATGTTTTTTCACCCCTTACAGTTCAGGTTTTGCCTTATGATGGTCTGTCGCCTGTTCGTACGCGTGGGCGACGCGGTAAACTGTGCTTTCATCAAAATGTTTGCCGATGATCTGCAGGCCGAGCGGCAGGCCGTTTGCAAGTCCGCACGGTACGCTGATTCCCGGTACACCTGCAAGGTTGACAGGAATCGTCAAGATGTCATTGGCGTACATTGTCAGCGGATCGCTCGTTTTTTCGCCGATTTTAAAGGCAGGCGTCGGCGTTGTCGGTCCGATGATGACGTCATAATTTTCAAATACGTCTTCAAAGTCCTTTTTGATCAAGGTTCTGACCTTCTGCGCCTTTTTATAGTAAGCATCATAGTAGCCTGAGCTTAGCGCGAACGTACCGAGCATGATGCGGCGCTTGACTTCGTTTCCGAATCCTTCAGAACGGGTCTGCTTGTAAAGGTCGATTAAGTTGTCCGCATTATCGGTGCGGTAGCCGTAGCGAATGCCGTCAAAGCGGGCAAGGTTTGCTGAAGCTTCAGATGAAGAAAGCAGATAATAGGTGGCCAGCGCGTATTTGCTGTGCGGCAGTGACACCTCTTCCCATGTCGCACCAAGGCCTTCAAGCACTTTTAATGCTTCAAGGACGGATTGCTTCGCTTCTTCTCCGACACCTTCGCCAAGGTATTCTTTCGGAACAGCGATCTTAAGTCCTTTAATATCGCCTGTCAACGCGGACAGATAGTCGGGCACGTCCACATTCGCACTTGTCGAATCCATTTTGTCGACGCCGGAAATCACTTGCAGAAGGTAGGCGTTGTCCTCGACAGATTTTGTGATCGGACCGATTTGATCCAATGATGAAGCAAATGCGACAAGACCGTATCTGGATACTCGTCCATATGTAGGTTTTAAGCCGACAACGCCGCAGAATGAAGCCGGCTGCCGAATGGAGCCTCCCGTGTCAGATCCGAGTGAAAACGGCACTTCTCCGGCTGCCACCGCCGCTGCGGAGCCTCCGCTTGATCCGCCCGGAACGGTTTCTAGATTCCACGGATTTTTCGTTTTTTGTAAGCCTGAATTCTCTGTGGAAGACCCCATGGCAAATTCGTCCATGTTCAGCTTCCCGATCGTGACAGCTTCCGCTTCCTGAAGACGTTGAACGACCGTTGCATCGTAGATCGGATCAAAATTCTCCAGTATTTTGCTTGCACAGGTTGTGCGTAAATCTTTTGTGACGATATTGTCCTTGATTCCGATCGGCATGCCGAAAAGAAGACCGTGCTCGTCTTTGCTGCCTGTCGCTTCATCCAATTCCTTGGCATAAGCGCGGGCTTTTTCTTCATCAAGCTGCAAAAAGGCCTGAACCTTTCCGTCCACTTCATGAATCCGTTTATAGGATTCATCGACTAAATCTGATATGCTGATCTCTTTATTATGTATGAGACGTTTTAATTCAGATATTTTATGATCAAACAGCGACATGTTCTCTCGTTCCCTCCTTTATTTAGTCCAAAATTGACGGCACGCGGATATAGCCGTCCTTATGGTCAGGCGCGTTTTTGACAACGTCCTCAACCGGAAGACCTTGATCAGGGACATCTTCCCTCATGATATTCTTCATTTGCAATACGTGCGTTGTTGGTTTAACATTCTCTGTATCGACTTCATTCAGCTCTTCTGCAAAGGAAATAATGCTGTCCAGCTGTTCTGTAAACATAGCCGCTTCCTCGTCCGTAATCGCCAGTCTTGCAAGATGGGCGACATGCTTTACTTCTTCTATAGAAATACGCGACATAAAAAACACCTCCATGATGATTCTCGCTTAGTCATATAATACTGATCATATCAAATGTGAGCCTCGTAAATCAACAAAACCGCAATCATCGTCCCGCCTCCCGCCGTTTTATTTTATTTTATATCAAGAAGCAGACAAAATAGGATGTCTAAATTTTCAGAATATTTTTACTTTAATTAATAATTGTAAGCGCTTTCATTAGTATGCTTATCAGGACCATCCCATCCTTTTTTCAAAAATTAATGGGCTTTTTACGGTTGATTGATTCGGAATAGTTTGATAGGTTAGGTAACTGAGTACGATTAAATTGGCAGCGCCTTATTATTCCAATACTTGATCTTTTAAAGAGGAGGCCCTGCAACATTCTTCGTACACATAAAATCAGTATTGTTGAAAATCATAAAGAGGTGATGCCACATTAAGTTAAAGAGGAGAGATATGAAACGTGAGTGTTGAAATATTTATTTCGTTGGGGATTTATTTTGCCGCAATGTTGTTTATCGGCTGGTATTCCTACAGAAAAACATCCAATTTGAATGACTATATGCTCGGCGGCAGAGGTCTTGGGCCTGCTGTTACGGCTTTATCGGCTGGTGCGTCTGACATGAGCGGATGGATGCTGATGGGACTCCCGGGAGCCATGTATGTAACAGGACTTTCAAGCGCCTGGCTTGCAGTTGGCTTAACGATTGGAGCTTATGTGAACTATTTAGTCGTCGCTCCCCGTCTGCGCACATATACGGAAGTAGCGAATGACGCGATAACAATTCCGGACTTTTTTGAAAATCGGTTCAATGACACAACAAGAATCCTGCGCCTGGCATCGGCGATTGTCATCATGGTGTTTTTCACACTTTATACGTCAGCTGGTATGGTGTCCGGAGGACGGCTGTTTGAAACGGCGTTTGGCCTCGATTATAAAATTGGTTTATTAGTAACTACTGCAGTCGTAATCGCATATACGCTGTTCGGAGGATTTTTAGCTGTCAGTCTGACGGACTTTGTGCAAGGCTTGATTATGTTTATTGCTTTAGTGCTCGTGCCGATCGTTGCCTTTACTCAATTAGGCGGAATCTCGCCGACAATAAATGTGATAGAAGAAATCGATCCGAGCCTGTTGGATTTCTTCAAAGGAACGACCGTCATTAGCATTATTTCATTTCTTGCCTGGGGACTCGGCTACTTCGGGCAGCCGCATATCATCGTGCGCTTTATGGCGATTTCATCCGTAAAAGAACTGAAGCCTGCACGACGCATTGCGATGGGCTGGATGATCGTCTCTGTCATCGGCGCATTGCTTGTCGGATTGATTGGAGTGGCGTATGTCCATGAAACAGGCGCAACCCTGAAAGATCCTGAAACGATCTTTATTGTATTTTCTAAAGTTTTATTCCATCCATTGATTACCGGATTTTTACTTTCCGCTTTGCTTGCGGCTATCATGAGTACGGTATCGTCCCAGCTCTTGGTGACGTCAAGCGCCATGACCGAAGACTTTTACAAAACGTTTTTCCGCCGCAAAGCTACAGATAAAGAACTTGTCTTTGTCGGACGCATGAGCGTTCTTTTGGTCGCCGTCATCGCCCTTCTTCTGTCCTTGACCCCGAATAACACGATCTTGGATCTCGTCGGCTATGCTTGGGCCGGGTTTGGTTCTGCGTTTGGACCTGCCATCCTTCTCAGCCTGTACTGGAAGCGAATGAACCAGTGGGGCGCATTAGCAGGCATGATCACAGGAGCCGCAACCGTGTTAATTTGGATTCTGACTGGACTTCAAGAGGCAACCGGAGTATATGAAATGATTCCAGGATTCTTCCTGAGTCTGATTGTGGTTGTCGCTGTCAGCCTGATGACGAATAAACCAGGTTCTGAGGCATCTGATATGTTTGAAGAAATGGAACAGACGCATGAGGAAGAACATTCTTAATTCAATAGCGAATCCAAAAAGCTGCCGGGCTGTATGCCTCGGCAGCTTTTTTATTTTCCTTCACCGCTTTCATCATCATCGCGAACTTCCTGTTCCTTTTTTTCTTCATGGAATTCTTTTGATGTTTGTCCGGCAATATAATCAAAAGGAGTATAGTGGTTTTGAATGGTTTTTTTGCGGATAAACATGTTATAGGCTCAAGCCACGATGATGGCGAATATCGACAGCGGAAGCAGCAGTGACAATAACAGCAGCATACTGAAACATCACCTTCTTTTCGCAAAAAATATTGTCCGCCCATCATGTCTGTGAGAAAATCATATCAATTAGTGTGAGAAAGGAGATCAATGGGCATGGATTGGCATATCAACATGGACACGGTCATGAAGCTGGGAGTCGCAACATTAATCGGAATGGTCATCGGTCTCGAAAGGGAACTAAAAAATAAGCCGCTCGGCTTGAAAACATGCATTGTCATTGCGATCAGCTCATGTGTGTTGACATTGGTCAGCATTGATGCAGCCTATCATTTTCCGAAATCAAACCGGATTATGATGGATCCCTTGCGGCTGCCGGCGCAAATTATTTCCGGGATCGGTTTCATCGGGGCAGGCGTCATTTTAAGGAAAAGCAATGATGTCATTTCCGGCCTCACAACATCTGCCATGATCTGGGGTGCGGCAGGTCTCGGCGTCGCAATCGGAGCGGGTTTTTATAAAGAGGCATTTATCAGTTTGGTCTTCATATTAGTCAGCGTCGAGTTTTTGCCCTGGATGATCGGCAAAATCGGCCCCGGCCGCTTGCAGGAAAAAGAAATCCGCATTCGCATGTCCCTGTCTGATAAGGATAAAATGACCGACATCCTCAAGGAAATGAAAGCGAAAAACATCCGGATACACTCTGTCCGGATCGACGATATGCGCGATAAAGATTTTCCGATTATGGAAACGAAAATCATGGTCCATAAGAAAAGATATGTGACTGATGTTTATTATGACATTAAAGCGATCGACGGAGTCGTCGGAGTGAAATGTGATACGCTTTAATGTCAGCGCATCTTGATTCAAAAGAAGCAGCCGATGAAGGCTGCTTCTTCTTTTATGAATCATAAATATGAACGGTCGGTTCTTTGTCTCCCGGCTTTTTCAAAATGACGGCTTCCTGTCCGTCTGATGAAGTGATGTTGATTTCTACATTCAGTTCGCTTTTTCCGTAGTAATCCATCACTTCACCGGTCAGAAACTGTGTAAACGCAATGACTTCGCTTTTTCCGTAAAACTGCATCGGAATGTTTATTTTCATCTCCTGCATTTGGTCGTCTTTATACAATGCTGTGCCGACAACACCAGTATAGTTTGGAAAATACGTATCAACTTTATTTTTGAACCGTTTAAAGAGCTCCGCATCATCCGGATGTTTATCCTTTCCTTTATCTGACGGGAAGAAGGTGTATTCTTCATTGATATGATCCCAGCCGCCGACCTCGCTTGAGCCTGCTTTGACTTCTGTTTTGGCAATGAAGTTTCCAGGCACGATCGATGATTTTGGCGCCTGCTTGTACAGGACGATTGTCAGCGGAATATTCTTCAGATCATCCATGTTCCGGACGCGTTTTGCCACTTCCTGTGCGATCTTTTCGCCTTCTGTTTTCAGCTTTTTATCGCTGATCGTCACTTCTTTTTGCGGGTCGCCGACTTTTTCGCGGTAATAGTAGACAGAGTTGAGCGCCAAGCCGATCACAACGCCTCCCAGCTCAATCGTATCTTTGTCTTTGCGGACAAGGTAATCGTGCTCAAGCATATGGGCGAGATAAATCGGGCTCTCCTCGTTTTGCTTTTCCGTTGAGCCGCTGCCTGAAAGAGCGGGGTTCAGCCCGAGGTTTTGAAAGTCTTTATCATCTTTCTGCGCTTTCTTCAGATCTGCTCCCGTTTTTTTACGGGCCAGCCAGCTTGTGATTGTATCTTCATCTAAATATTGGCCTTCCTGAAAAAGATAATCGTCAGTAGAGAAAGAATCTTGCGCGAGGCGCATCATGCCTGTTTCAAATTCATCGATGTCAAGCCTCGTATTCAGCCGTTCCGCCGTCAAGCCCCGGGCTTTTCCGGCTTTAAATGGAATAACCATTTTATAATATGAATCAGAGATGCTGTATTTTGGGATGATGGCTTTTTCTTTGGCCTTGTCCGTCTTCTGAACCATCTCTTGTTCTTCTTCTCCCCCAAAATTCGGCGCACAGGCTGAGAGCATCAGCATACCCGCAGCAGCCGCCAAAAATAATGTTTTTTTCAATAGAAAACACTCCTCTTATTTCTTTAGCTCACTGATCAGCCTTGCTTCATCCCACACCTCGATGTTAAGCTCTTCAGCTTTGGCCAGTTTGCTGCCTGCCGCTTCTCCGGCAATGACAAGATCGGTTTTTTTGCTTACACTGCCTGTAATTTTTCCCCCGAGCGCTTCAATTTCAGCTTTTACGTCGTTCCTCGACATTTCGCTGAGCTTTCCGGTCAGCACAATCGTTTTTCCGGCAAAATAGGAGTCGCTGTCTTCGGCAGTTGCTTTTTTCGGGCCTTTGTAAACGTTGTTGACACCGAGCTCTTCAAGCTCAGCCAAAAGTTTTAGAATCTCTTCTTTTTCAAAGTATGTGACGAGGGCATCCGCCATTTTTTCACCGATTTCATCAACTTCAACCAATTCTTCCTTTGTTGCTTTTTTGAGTCTGTCGAGCGTTTCAAAATGCATGGCAAGCGTTTTGGCCGCTTTTGAACCGATAAAGCGGATGCCAAGCCCGAAGAGAAGCCGCTCCAATGAATTTTCCTTCGATTTTCCAATCGACTGCAACAAGTTGTCAGTCGATTTCTCACCCATTCGTTCAAGACCGATCAGCTGCTCCCGCGTCAATTTATAAAGATCAGCCACATTGTGGACAAGATCCTCCCGGAACAGCTGGGTGATGACGCGTTCTCCGAGGCCTTCTATATTCATGGCATTGCGGGAAACGAAATGAATCAACCCTTCTCTGATCTGGGCAGGGCATTCAGGATTAATGCAGCGAAGCGCGACTTCCTCCTCAATTCTGACCAGCTCGCTTCCGCATTCCGGGCATTCCTTGGGCATGCTGAATTCTTTTTCTTCGCCCGTCCGTTGTTCAACCAGCACATTGACAACCTCCGGGATGATATCTCCCGCTTTTTTGATGACGACTTTATCAAACAGTCTAATATCTTTCTCTTTAATTAAATCTTCGTTATGAAGAGACGCTCTTTGGACTGTCGTTCCCGCAACTTTTACGGGTTCGAGTATCGCCGTCGGCGTCACTGCGCCCGTCCGGCCGACGCTCAATTCAATGTCCAATAGCGTTGTAACGACTTCTTCAGCCGGAAACTTGTAGGCAATTGCCCAGCGTGGGCTTTTCGCCGTGTATCCGAGCTCTTCCTGCTGATCGAGGGAATTGACTTTAATGACGATCCCGTCAATTTCATATGGCAGGTCTGCACGTTTTGTCTTCAGCTCTTCAACGATTTCAATGACCTCTTCGATCGTGCTGCATTTTTTCCGTTCATGATTGGTTTTGAAGCCGAGTTCATCGAGAAAATCAAGCCCTTGGCTCTGCGTTTCGACACCCATTTCGTCAAGCTCAGCTATACTGTAGACGAAAATATCAAGATTTCGTTTCGCTGCAATTTTCGGATCAAGCTGTCTTAATGATCCGGCAGCTGCGTTTCGCGGGTTTGCAAACGGCTCTTCTTCTCTTTCAAGCCTCGCTTCGTTCAGCAGTTCAAAGGAGCGTTTCGGCATAAAAGCTTCTCCGCGCACCTCGATGGAAAGGTCGCGTTTCATCTTGAGGGGGATGTTTCTGATCGTCTTCAAGTTCTCAGTAATATCCTCGCCGGTCGTTCCGTCACCCCTTGTCGCACCTCTGGCAAATACGCCGTTTTCGTAGCGCAATGAAACAGCAAGACCGTCTATTTTGAATTCGACGTTATACTCAACGTCTCCGACCGCCTGGCGGACCCTGCGGTCAAAGTCGCGCAGATCTTCCTCATTAAACGCATTGCCGAGGCTCAGCATCGGTGTTTTGTGCTGCACTTTTTGAAAGGCGTCCAGAACGGCTCCGCCGACACGCTGTGAAGGAGAGACGGGCGTTTTTAAATCAGGGTGCTCCGCCTCAATGGCAATAAGCTCCTTCATCAATTTGTCATATTCGGAATCTGGCACGCTCGGGTCATCAAGTGTGTGATATTCATAGTTGTATTTGTTAATCAGTGCATGCAGTTGTTCCACACGACGTTTTGCTGTTTCTTTTTCCATTGATTTCGTCCTTTCATTTCAGGTCTTTTGCCATTATTGCTTTTCAATTGGCGCAAAGGCCGCGAGAAGACGCTTCACTCCGATCGGGCTCGGGAAGGCGATGTCAAGCTCAGTTGATTCACCGGCTCCTTTTACGCTGACGACCGTTCCGACACCCCATTTTTTATGGGAGGCCTTATCACCGACGGCCCAGCCGATTCCGTCTCCGCCCGTTTTGCTGTAGGATGCGGCTGGTCTTGCAACAGGCCCCCTCCGCTCCGGCTTCCTTCCGAACGGACTTTTCAGATCCTTCTTCTTCTCATTTAGATTGTCCAATAATTCTTCCGGTATTTCTGCAATAAATCTTGATTCCGGATTCATATTCGTTCTGCC
>NZ_MRBK01000033.1 GCF_001969815.1 Bacillus swezeyi
AAAGGACATACACAAATTGCTCTCATTTCAAAAATGGATGATTTACAAGGAAAGTATCGAATGAAGGGGTATATAAAAGCGCTTGGTGAAGCCAAATTACGATTTCAACCAGAGCATGTGCTTTCGTACAATACAGAGACGAAGCTGGAGCTATACACAAACCTGAAGAAGTTTCTAAATGAAAATAGAGACGTGTTGACTGCAATTGTTTGCTATAACGACGAAGTAGGGTTGGAAGTGGCAAATGTATGCAGACAACTTAATATTTCTATTCCGGACAAATTGTCAATTATTGGACAGGACAATTCGTATATTGCCAAAAATGCGAACATCAAACTAACAACATTGACACACCCTCAAGAACAAATGGGACACGATGCAGCTGATTGGGTCATTAAGAAATTACAAGGAAAGAAGGATTTACCAAACGAAACCTACTATCAACCTGTGTTAATTGAAGGCGAAACCGTAAAAAAGTTAGAAGTACAATAATCTTTGTGTGATCAAGGAAAAACCCAGTCCATGTTCACTAAAGGCGTGAACACGAACTGGGTTGTTTTACTCTGTTATCAATTAACCAGCAGAGAACTTTCATGTATTTGACGCTTACTCATCACCAAAAAAATAGTCATCACTATTTCATTTTGAATCAGAAAAACGGGCGAAAATCTCACCGATACGAGAAAAAGACAGTCTTTGATATATTGGGTGCTGTCTACTTGTATCACAAGAAAGTAGCATAGTGTTTAAAAATGGACCTGTTTAAGGTTTATCTGGCATGCTCTTTTCTGTATCATTCATCGTGATCTTGCAGAAATGGCTCTATTCTTGATAGACATGTGGTGATACCCCTAGATATTGAATTACAATTGGGGTGCAGGTCGATTTCACTCCTGTTCATGTTTGCTAATCCACACATCCGTTACTTCCCCGGCTTCATCTTCATCAATAATAAATGAGCCGTTGCTGTATCGGTCATGCAGTTTGATCTTCTTGATGAGCATCTCTTCTGTGATGCCTTTTTCAGTCTGGATCATGATTTGCGCATGGTATGAGCAGGCAAGCAGCCCGG
Source organism: Bacillus swezeyi (assembly GCF_001969815.1). GTDB lineage: Bacteria > Bacillota > Bacilli > Bacillales > Bacillaceae > Bacillus > Bacillus swezeyi. Next base: position 1,073 of record NZ_MRBK01000033.1, read on the forward strand.
CGATGCGGTGAGGTTTTTTCTTCAGCTCCCTCAGCATCAGAACGCCTCGTTTTGCCCTTGATGTTTTTTCAAATTCCGTACGGTTCATTCGTTTCACAGATCCTCGCTGCGTGACAAGGACGATCACATCTGATTCTTCTAAAATCTGGCCTGAGGCGACAAAATCGCCGTCTTTTAAATTCACGCCTTTAACACCGGCCGCCCTGGCTCCGACGACGCTGACTTCTTCCTCAGAGAACCATAGGCCATAGCCGGAATGTGTTGCGATAAAAATGTCTTTTGTTCCGTCTGTGACATGTACATCGACCACTTCATCGTCGCCTTTTAAATTGAGCGCGACTAAAGCTTTTGAATAGCGCTGTGCTTTATACTGAAGAAGCTGGGATCTTTTCGCCATTCCGTTCTTCGTAAAAAACAGAAGATATTCGGACTCTGTAAATTCCTTGACAGGAATCGCTTTTATAATGGACTCGTCACTGTCAATCGAAATGATGTTCGTAATATGCTGTCCTAGATCTTTCCATCTGATATCCGGCAGCTGGTGAACAGGACAATACACATAGCTTCCTTTATTCGTAAACAGCAGCAGCACGTCTGTCGTATTCATCTCCAATTGGCAGAGCAAACGGTCTGTATCCTTCATGCCGAAGTCCTGACCGTTTGAAGCAGCGAATGACCTCTGGCTTGTTCGTTTGATATAGCCGTCTTTTGTGACGGTTACATAAACATCTTCTGAAGCCACCATGACTTCAAGATTGATTTTGATTTCCTCGATTTTCGCTTCGATCACAGACCGCCTCTGGCCTGCATAGGTTTTTTTGAGCTTTTTCAGGTTGTCCTTGATGACCTTCAAAAGCTTCTGATCATTGGACAGGATCGCTTCAAGCTCTTGTATTTTTCGATCAAGCTCTTTTGCCTCTTCCTGCAAAGCCGTAATATCAGTGTTTGTCAATCTGTACAGCTGCAATGAAACAATCGCTTCAGCCTGCAGTTCTGTGAATGCAAATTTGTCGATCAGGTTATTTTTGGCGTCCCGCTTATCGTTTGAAGAGCGGATCGTTGAAATGACTTCATCCAGGATGGACAGCGCCTTTATTAATCCTTCTACAATATGGTGTCTTTCCTTCGCTTTTTTCAGCTCATACTGAGAACGATTGGTGATTACTTCTTTCTGATGCCCGATATAGGCATCTAAAATAGAGGTGAGGTTCATCAGCATCGGTCTTCTGTTATGAATCGCCACCATATTAAAATTATACGGAATTTGCAGATCGGTGTTTTTATATAAGAAATTCAAAATGCCTTGCGCATCTGCTTCTTTTTTGAGTTCAATCACGATTCTGAGACCTGTGCGGTCCGTCTCATCGCGAACTTCGGCAATCCCTTCAACTTTGCGTTCAATCCTGTATTCATCCATTTTTTTGACCAAATTTGCTTTGTTGACCTCAAACGGAATTTCAGTGATGACAATTTGCTGGCGGCCGCCTCTGATCGTTTCAGTCTCGGCTTTACCTCTGATGATGATTTTTCCTTTTCCGGTTTCATAGGCTTTTTTAATGCCTTCTTTCCCCTGGATGATGCCTCCCGTTGGA
>NZ_MRBK01000034.1 GCF_001969815.1 Bacillus swezeyi
TTTAGGTACGGCAACATCTTTTGTGTCATACGAAAAATCGGAAGAACCAAGATAGTCTTCAATCGCTTTTGCTTTGTCATACATATTATCTTGATCCTTCGTTAAATCACGGGCGAGTTTTCTGACGCGTTCCGGGAGGGAGTCTGGAAGCTGGAGGTATTTTTCATGGCTTTTGCTCCAAGCTTCCTCAGAATCAATGCTGATTTTTTTCAGTTCGTCCACATCAAAAACAGGAGATTCATAGCTTAATGAATAGCTTTCGAGATTCTGAATATCCGTTCCCGTTTTCCCGGCCGGCACAATTTTCTCCGTATTTGAGTTCATGTGAAGCGGAGCAAAAAAGTTGTTTAAAGTGATTTTAGTCGTCCCGATCGGATAAAGAACATGGTTATACCGGTACGACGGCTCCATATCGATGATCACTTTGCGCGTCTCTGTTCTCACACTTTCTTCATACCATTTATAATCAAGCTGATCATCTTTCAGCTGGATGGATGTTCCCGCTTTCTCATCTTCAATCCAGCCTCTTCCTGTATAATGGCTTTTCGTTTCGGCTCTGAAATAGCTTCTTTCCTTTCCCTGCCATGTAAATACCCAAGAATCATCTTCTGAAAATGGTCCGCCCAATGACTCATCATTTGTGCCATAGCCGACTTTGCTGTTACCTGACGAAGCAAAATCCCCATTTGCAGCCGTTTTGATGAAAGGAACCGGATCTGGCCAAACCGGATCGGTCTTTGGCGCTGCCGCTCCAATGAAGATTGCAGCGGCCGTCATCAGCACTAAAGGGGCAAACCATTTAGCAAACAGCTTTTTGGAGGATTTGAATCCCTCTCCCTCTCTCATTCGTTCCAAATACAGCATCCCCAGCAAGAGAAAGCCGAACAGAACAATCCGGACGATCGCATATGACGCGTCAAATGGCGTAAACGTGTCGATAACCGTAATATAAACGACGGTCATGATAAAAAAGAAGAGAATTCTGCGCTGGTAGATCACCCAATAATGCAGCAGATAAACAAGCAGCCAAAGCAGGACATAAAAGAGAAGCGTCCGAAACAACGGCGACATATCCCGCCACATACCGGAAAAGATATAGGATAGATTTTGGCTGATATCTTGAAGAAGCAGCGCAAGCCACGAAGCAGAAAATACAGACCCATCATAAAAAATCCAATGGAGGGCAAACAAAATGAAACCAAGGCTGAGCGGAAACCTGATAAACCAAGGAACCCTGAAAAATGTCAGCGAAAAAACAAGGGCAATAAAAAAGATAAAAAAGTAGGTATGCCCCGTATCTGTAAAATACTGCAAAGGACGAAGCCATTCCCATAACAGCAAAAAGGTTAATACGTAAAAAAGCAGCAAACCGAGCCGTCTGTATTGTCCCCCGGATCTCATCATTTTCACCTCGCCTTCGCAAAAAACTGGGAAAAGCGCCCGTCAAAAACGACAGCCACTTCAATTCCCCGCGTATTTAGATGCTCAACGGCCGCATTCTCTTCATGTGAAAGCGCACCGCCCTTTTCCTTTACCAAAAATACGACAGGGGGATTTTCTCTCGATACATGAGACAAAGCCTGTGTTAATTCGATGGTGATACGGCTTGTCACAACATATTTCATCGCCTTCCTCATATCAGGGAGGTTTAACTCGCTTTCAAGCAATTTGTAAAACGGATAAGCAGCATCGCAATCGACAATCGCCAAATAGCGAAACATTTTTCCCAGATGATCTTCTCCGTGCCGTGCCGGAAACACGGCTCGTTCTTTCCCGCTGGAAACCAGTCCTGTATTAGTCCCGGTTCGCAGAGCTGCACGAGCGATTGAAGCGGTAAACGTAACGATGTCTTCAAATGCCTCTGATGGAGATTGGTCCATAAAGATCAGCAAGTCATGCCCTTTCGTTTGTTCAAATTCCTTTGTCATCAGCTGATTCCGCCGGGCTGATGTCTTCCAGTCCACCCAAGCAAAACGGTCGCCGGGCTGATACTCCCTGATGCCTGACGCCAATGTGCTGTCTTTCCGCTGAAGATCGGAGACATGCCCTGATTGATCGTCAAAGCTTCCAGACTTCGCATGATATGCGATCTCTTGATAGGAGGGCAAAACAAAGAAAGACGATTCCAGCTCTAAATAAAATTCCTTCTCAAGCAGGCCGAGCGGATCACCGGTGCGTATTCTGACCGCTGTCAAACGGTGATCTCCCCTCGGGACTGAATCCAATGTATAAGCCATCCGGATCTCCTTTTGAAACCAAGGAAAAAGAAACTGCTTGGCCCCATCCTGATTCCCGTTTTTCAGGAGCGAATCAGGCAGGCAATCCTCGACAATCATAAACATGAGCGGAAACGGAAATTTTCGTTTTATAGTGATGACGGCATTCAACTGACCGCCGGCTTTCAACTGCTTCCTAGTGAGCTGGCGCTCCGCCGTTATTTTTGTTAGCGGGTAAAAAGCAAACATAAAGGCATACAAAACGAAAGGAAGAAAAGCGAAGAACAAAAACCAGCTGACAAATCCCCCCTGAAACATAGCATAGCTGAACGTTGCGGCGGACAGAAGAAATAATACAAACAGCCTCCATCCGTACATAAAAAGACCGATGCGCTCTCTCATTATTTGCTCAACGGCCTTCCAACAGGAACTTCTGTTTTAGACATGATATCCTGAAGGATCGTCTCAGGCCGATTCCCTTCAAACCTCGCCTCCGACCTTAAAATCATTCTGTGCGGAAGTGTAAAGGGCGCCAAATATTGAATATCATCCGGGATGACATAGTCGCGGTTATGCAAAAAAGCAAACGCCTGCGCTGCCTTCATTAATGCGATTGAGCCGCGCGGGCTGACACCCAGATATACGGAAGAATGGTTCCTTGTTTTTTGGGTGATGCCGACAATGTATTCTTTAATCGAGGAATCCACATATACCTTTTGAACCTCTTTTTGAAAAGCGGCGAGCTCCTCCTTGGCAATCACAGGTTCAATCTCTTCAAGCGGGCGGCGATTCTCCTGAAGATCGAGCACCTGAAGCTCTTCCCGGACTGTGGGGTAGCCCATGCGAAGCTTAAATAAAAAGCGGTCAAGCTGGGCTTCCGGCAGCGGATATGTTCCTTCATACTCAACAGGGTTTTGAGTCGCCATGACAAAGAAAGGCTTTGTAAGCGGCATTGTCACACCGTCCACCGTCACACTGCCTTCTTCCATCGCTTCCAGAAGAGCCGATTGGGTTTTCGGCGATGTACGGTTGATTTCATCAGCCAATACGATATCCCCCATAATCGGGCCTGAACGATATTCAAACTCCAATGTTTTCGGATTATATATGGAAACCCCTGTTACATCTGAAGGCAGTAAGTCAGGTGTGAATTGGATTCTTTTAAATTCGGCACCGGTTGATTTAGCCAAAGTACGGACCATCATGGTCTTCCCGACACCGGGAACATCTTCCAAAAGGACGTGCCCGTTTGCAAGAATGGCAGTCAGACTCAAAACGGCTATATCTTTCTTTCCTACCATTACTTTATCAATATTATCGGCTACTTTTCCCAAAACAGGGTGCAGTGTTTCTTGGTAAGCCATCCTCTTCCTCCTCATTGCTGACGATTCGAATTTATCTAACTTTACCATATACGATGTTCCCGAAGAAAACAACTAACCGAAATAAAGACTTTTTTTCCAATCTAAAAAAAATAGCTTTTTCTAAAATAGAAAAGGCTATTTTTCAACTTTGCAAGGCTCTATATGAACATGAGAATGAACGATCGAATGTTCATCATGCATCCTTTTTTCAATTTCATCAGCGATATCATGGCTTTCAGAAATGTTCAGGTCGGAACTGACCTCGACAATGATTTCAACGTGGACGGCGCTTCCCAAATACCGCGCTTTCACATCCTTGATCCGGCCTACGCCTGGTACTTTTTGAATTGTTTCCTTATAGGCTGATATATGTTTGATGTCAAAGCCGTCCGTCAAGGAATGCGCAGCTTCCTTAAAGATATTCCATGCGGTTTTGCAGATGATTAACCCGATGATAAAAGCCGCAGCGGTATCGACCCAGGCAAGATTAAATTGTGAAGCGACAATGCCTGCGAACGTTCCGATGCTGACAAACGCATCTGATTTGTTATCGGCGGCGGCGGCATAAAGGGCATGGCTGTTTACCTTTTTAGCCAGCCTTTTATTATAGAAGAACACCAAAAACATCACGACTGCACTTCCTGCCGCCGTCCAAGCCGCGATCATATCTGGTGTTGTCTCTCTCGGATTAAACAGCGTCTCGCCTGAGTTGTACAGCACTTCAAGTCCGACAACCATCATGATAAACGATGCAACGAGCGAGGCAATCGTCTCAGCGCGAAAATGTCCGTACGGATGGTCTTCATCAGGCGGCTTTTGTGAAATCCTGAGGCCGATCAGCACCGCTAAAGAGGCGATAATGTCCGTCGTATTGTTCAGCCCGTCCGCCCTGAGGGCCTCCGAATGAAAAGCATAGCCGATGATCAGCTTAACAGCTGACAACACGAGGTAAGCGATGATGCTGACCCACGCCCCGGTTTCTCCTTTTTTCAATTCGTCATACCGTTCCATAAAAAGCTTCCTTTCCCATCCGTGTTTTCGCTTTTAATCATACAAAGCAAAACTTGAGTGAGTCTATAGAAACATGATTCACTTCTTGCAGAATTATAGTCAGTATAGAACTTTTTTTATTGAAGGAAACAAATTTCAACAAGGTCAAACCCTAATAAAACGGCTTCCGATAAGGGTTTTGCAAAAATCCAGCTTTCCTTGATTATGGAAAAAGGCGCGCCGCCCCATTTTATTCTGAATATTTTTTCTTTGGAAAATCAAAACCTTGCAGAGAAATTTCTTCTGCAAGGCTTTTTCAGCACCTTCTTCTCCCAAGCAAAACCGGATACCGATTCAAAATAAAGATGCACGGAACCATGATCAGCAATGTCAATGCCGTGTACATACCGCTCCATAATAGAGAGCCGTACGTCTCATCAAGAGATATATCCATGAAATAGTAAATAACGGCTTTTAATATTCTGATCACCGGATAATGGAGAACAAGGATGATTAGCGAGTTTTTGCCGAGAAATTGAAGCAGCTTCACATTTTCCAGTTTAAAACTAGTGAAAACTGCTCCGGCCGTCCCCAAAAATGACGTGATATAAAAGAGCGCCATGCTGCCGTATTCATTGGCTCTCATGTCCACTCTGACATTCCGGCTTTGCAAATAGCCGACAAGGATGAAAAATAGGAGCGAAAGCAGCACTGTTTTTCGATGCCTAAGTTTTTTCAAACTGTGCCTCAGAAAAAAGCCGGCCGAATAAAAAACGATTGCAGTCAATGCTACTTCGATATTCCATGGAAGTTTGACTTCGAGATACTGATCATTAAAATAACCCAAGGCGGCGGACAACATGACGGAATAGACAATAAAGCGGTCCTTCAGCCATTTTTTCATACAGAAAAAAAGGATTTCCACGATAAATAAGCATGTTAAAAACCAAAGCGCCGGATTGTGTGTCAGCATATAGTTGTCGGGTATGGAATAAAAAATCCCTTTAAATGGAACAACAGGATCGACATCCGAACTGCCGCTGAACTGGAAATGCCTCTCGACTAAAAACCAGAATAAATAGGCCAGCACTGAAAATATGAAGTAAGGCAAAAGGAGCGTCTTCATTTTTTTATAGAGGAACGACTTAAACGTCATATTTGCATCATGATAGACAATCCCTGATAAAAAGAAAAACAGCGGCATATGAAAAGAAAAGATGAACGTTTTCAGCCAATCCGTTGTCGGTGTATGGCCTAAGACAACCAAAATAATTCCCAAACCTTTTGACGCATCAATCCAATCGATCCTTTTCCGCATCACAGGCATCTCCTTTCAGGCCGCTTCCCCGCTAAGCAAGCAGGTCACACATAATGTACCATCACAAAATGCATGATCTCCACTGTCACACCTCTAAAAATCGCCTTCCAGACCATTTTTAATCATTTAGAAATACTCTGTTCATCTTTTTGTAATCATCAGCTTTTTTTATGGCATTTTCGACGCATTTTTCGTTTTCTATACAGAGTGGATTTTGCAGACTGTTTTTGATAAGGAGAAAATGGGCTTTTTGAACTGCATGCGGATAGAAAGCCGGGACAACACAGGATGGACAGACGGGGGCTGCACTTTTTTCCTCCCTCGGCAGGAACCTAATAATGAATCCCGTCTTATAATGTACTAATCGTTTGATTAGATCAAAAGAGGATAGGTGAAACATGAAGCTTGAAAAGTTTGTTGATCGTCTGCCGATTCCAAAAGTGCTCAAACCTCATACAAAAAGCAAGTCCAAAACGTATTATGAAGTGAAAATGGAAGAGTTTCACCAGCAGCTTCACCGCGACCTGCCGCCGACACGGCTTTACGGATATAATGGAAGCTATCCCGGACCGACATTTGAAGTGAACAAAAATGAAAGGGTCGAAGTCAAATGGATGAACAAGCTTCCACACCATCATTTCCTTCCCATCGACCATACGATTCATGATGACGGCCACCATATGCATGAGGTTAAAACGGTCGTTCATCTACACGGCGGGAATACTCCGGCTGACAGCGATGGCTATCCTGAAGCCTGGTATACAAGAGACTATAAAGAAACAGGACCTTTTTTCGAAAAAGAGGTATATGAATATCCCAATCACCAGGATGCAACCGCCCTTTGGTACCATGACCATGCCATGGCGATCACAAGGCTGAATGTATATGCCGGTCTTGTCGGTTTATATTTCATTCGCGATCGGGAGGAACGATCATTAAACCTGCCGAAAGGAGAATATGAAATTCCCCTGTTAATCCAGGATAAGTCGTTTCATGAGGACGGTTCTTTGTATTATCCGCGCCAGCCTCGCAACCCTTCTCCCAGCCTTCCCGATCCGTCGATTGTTCCGGCTTTTTGCGGGGATGCCATTTTAGTCAACGGCAAGGTGTGGCCTTATGCAGAAATCGAGCCGAGAAAATACCGTTTTCGTATTCTAAACGCTTCCAACACAAGAATATATGAACTGTATTTCGATTCTGGTCATTTGTTTCATCAAATTGGGACGGATGGCGGCCTTCTTCAGCACCCGGCAAAAGTCCAGGCTTTGACGATCGCTCCGGCTGAAAGATGTGACATCATCATCGATTTTTCAGATGCTGAAGGAAAAACAATGAACCTGAAAAATCGAATCGGCTGCGGCGGACAGGATGCAGATCCGGAAACCGATGGAGATATTATGCAATTCCGCGTCACAAAACCATTAAAGCAAAAAGATACGGCTTCAATACCAAAAATCCTGAGAAGACGGCCTTTTTTCAGAAAGAACAAGGTTGATGCCATCAGACATTTGACATTGGGCGCGTCACAAGACCAATATGGAAGACCCGTTCTTCTTTTAAACAATACAAAATGGCATGAGCCTGTGACAGAGACCCCGGCGCTTGGCAGCACTGAGATTTGGTCCATCGTGAATGCCGGCCGAGGGATACACCCCATTCACTTACACCTCGTTCAATTTTTCATCCTTGACCATCGGCCGTTTGATACAGCCCGCTATCAGGAGAACGGAGAGCTGGTGTTTACGGGGCCCGCTGTTCCTCCCGCCCCGAACGAAAAAGGCCTCAAGGATACCGTAAAGGTCCCGCCGGGAACCGTTACCCGCATCATCGCCACCTTCAGTCCATACAGCGGAAGATATGTATGGCATTGCCACATATTGGAGCATGAAGATTACGATATGATGCGGCCTCTTGAAGTCAAGGGTTTTCGAACCCAATAAAAAAGCCTCCCATTCCGGAGGCTTTTTAAAATAGCACAAATCATCAAAAAAATCCGCTTTCCATCTTGTACAATAAAGATAATAAAAAGGTAAAGGCTGTGTGTGATGATGGACTATTATGAAAGAATCCAAAGCGCTGTTCATTTTATTGAAGAAAACTTGCGAAATGAGTTGAAAATCACTGATATTGCTGCAAAGTCATGTTTTTCGCCGTTTCATTTTCAAAGGCTTTTCCAAGCGGTTTCCGGTTTTTCCGTACAAAAATACATCCGCAACAGACGTTTGTCCGAGGCAGCAGTTGCCCTGAAGGAAACAAACCGGACCATTCTCGATATTGCAATTGATTTCCAATACAGTTCCCAGGAAGCATTCAGCAGAGCATTCTCTCAATGCTATGGGATCACTCCGGCTAAATACCGCAAGACAAAGATCGGGCTGGACCATCAAGCTAAAATGAATTTTCTCGATTACAAAAACAAAATAAAAGGAGAGCTAACGATGGCGAAACCAAACATCACGCATCTAGATGCGATACATATTATCGGTTATGAATATCGTACAAACTTAAACAATGAAACATATTTCCAAGACATCCCAGGATTCTACTTTAATTTCGGAAAGCATGAATATTACTTGAAAATTCCAAATAAAGCAGCACCGAGCATGTCATATGGCATTTCATGCAACTTTCAAGATGAAGGAGAATTCTCATTTATCATCGGGGAAGCCATTCAAGAACCCGTAAAGGAAATCCCTGAGCCATTGGTTTATTTTAAAATTCCTGAAGGAAAATACGCGATTTTTGATGTGAAAGGACCATCAGAGTCAGTGCAAAATACGCGAAGATACATCTATGGAACATGGCTTCCGAATTCCAATTATGAAAGAAAAGAAGGACCTGATTTTGAAGTGACCGATGTCTGCAATTCTTCATATCCGCAAGATATGAGAATGAAAGTCTACATCCCCATTCTCTAAAGACCTGGAACCAATGGTTCCAGGCTGTGTTTTTAAATCGTTTTGATCGCCTCAGCAATCGCCGTATCTCCGGAAGTCAGATCAAATGAACGGCGGAATGTATGCTCTTCAGTCAGCACCGCTGCTGCGGTTTTGGCTACGTCTTCACGTGGAATCATTCTGCTCTCCAGGTTTTCGGCGGCTTTGACTTTGCCTGTGCCCGGTTCATTTAAAAGGCCTCCCGGGCGGATGATCGTATATGTCAAATCGCTGTCTTCAAGTATTCTATCTGCATAATGTTTGGCAACATAATAAGGTTTTAGCGCTTCATTCCAATTTTCCCGACGGTGGGCCTGCAAGGTGCTGATCATAATAAAACGTTTGATGCCTGCTTTTTCTGCGGCTTCAATCGTTTTAGCCGCTCCGTCAAGATCAACCAATAACGTTTTGTCATCACCGGTTTTCCCGCCAGATCCGGCAGTAAAGACAATCGCGTCGCAGCCTTTTGCCGCTTCGGCTATGTTTTCCACCATCCCTTCTAAATTGGCGAGAGCGGTTTCGATTCCCGTCTGTTTCAAGGCCTCAGCCTGTTCTTCATTTCTGACCATCGCTCTGACTTGATGGTCACTGCTTTCTGACAGCCATTTTGTCAGGAAGCGGCCAATCTGTCCGTTTGCACCCACGATGAACACTTTCATATGACCGTACTCCTTTCCATTCGTTTCTCCTGTTTATTATTTCATTGTGCGAATCATTCTTCAAACAGCGGCTCATACGGATGCTTTAACGAAAAAAAGACCCCTCACTCATATGATGAGAAGTCTTCTCCTATCCTATTCAATGCCGCCGATTTCATTGAATGGGAAATAGCGAAATTCAACCTTGCCGACAATGGAATCCTCGGAAATAAATCCGAAAAAGCGGCTGTCTCTGCTGTTTTGGCGATTGTCTCCCATGACAAACAAACGGTCTTTCGGCACTTTTTCTTTCCCCGTTATATTTTTCAGGGTAAAATTATTCGTTAAGTGTTCATAAATCGTCAGCTTTTGTTTATTTTTCTTTAAATATGGCTCATCATAAGCTTTCCCGTTAACATAAAGAACATCGTCCTTCATTTCGATCGTATCTCCCGGGAGGCCGATTACTCTTTTCACATAGTTTTCGTCAGCATCCGGAGCGTGAAAAATAATTTTATCAAAACGCTGAATATCGCTGATTTTGCTGACCATCACCATGTTTCCGTCTTCTAGAGTCGGATACATCGAATCTCCCAAAACGGTGGACGGGGTAAACAGAAAATAACGGCAAATGAAAACGATGGCTGCAGCAATGACAAGAGTTTTCACCCATGATAAAATTTCTTTTTTTCTACTATTTTTCATAAGTACTCTCCTTCGTTTCTGATTCGCATCAGCAATTCTACTTCTCTCATATCATACCAGTCCGTACGCCTAAATGCTTATGACGGAGTCTTAAAAAGGCGCCGTTCGTTAAAAAATGGTTTTGATACATATATTTATTAGCGGTTTAATCAGAAAATCCTTTATTTGCAATGTTGAATGCTGTCAGTTTATGGACTTCAGATCTCATCATGATAAAAGACCAAATCATTATAAATGCACAGGCAAAATCATTCCAGCCATAATACATTATCATATCCCAACCAAGGCGGTGATTGACAGGAATGTCCGTTTACGAAGATGATTACGACAATTATGATCCATACAGTCCCGAGCGGCAAAGAGAGAGAAACACAAAGGCTGAAGAGCGCTCTTCAAAAAAAACATACCGTTCCGATGATGAGGACCGGTTCAAATGCAGACCAAGAAAGTGCCATTCAGATGATGACGACCGCTTCAAATGCCGCAGAAAGAAATGCTGACTTGTCATTGCTAAAAGCCGATTCATACATGATAATCGGCTTTTACATTTTGATGCGGGCCGCAAGCCTGCTTTTTCAATTTTGTCCTTTTGGAACAAAAAACCTATAGGTGAATATCATACATCTAAAAGGAGATGAAAACATGAGTCTTCCGAAAGATGTTCCTGCCTCTATGCCCCATGACCACCAAAGATCCCTGCACGATCTATGCCGCAAATATATGCATTTCCATATCGTTTTGAAAATGAAGGACGGCCGTTCCGTTCACGGCATTCTTGAAGAGGCAAGCCGTGAGGAGGCATCTGTTCTTGTACCTGAAGACGTGATGGAAGAAAGACAATTTTACTACAGCGGATACGGCTATCCGCGAAGACGATTCAGGCGGTTTAGAAGAAGGACTTTTCCGTTTATATTCATAACCGCCTTATACCCTTTCCCATATTACTAAGCCTAAAGCGGTTTGTGAAACTTCTTTCTTCCTGATTCGTAAAATAAAGCAATGAAAACGACGAAGGAAGGGATATCTGATGCCGTCAATCAAACTAGAGCAGCGTTTGGATCAATATAAAGCCATTTATTCTGAATTAAAGAACGAATTAAAGTGGAAATTCGCAGATCAGCGGACATTGATGATAATCTCTTCCATGTACACCACAGGACGCCGGTCCTTTGATATGCCGCGGTTTCTGGATATAAGCGACAACATCAAGCAGGCAGCCGGCGTGTTTTCACCTTTAAGATCAGGGAACCGCTATACTTTTGCCGCCATGTTTGATTTGCGTTTTGAAGAGCCCAAACAGCATATCAAACCTTTTTTAGCCCTTTATGAAAAGATGGTCAAGCACGGTTTCAAAAAAAATATTTTCACCTATCTGTCCGCACTTATTCTCTTGTCAAAACAGCCCGGCGAAGATGAAGCTCACGCAAAAATCGGCAAGTCACTGGCGATCCATAAAGGTATGAAGGACAAGCACGCCTTTTTAACATCTGCCGCTGACTATCCGCTCGCCGTGCTTCTGGCCGAATCTGCACTGGAAACAGACAAACTGATCGATGGCATCGAAACATTTTACGAAAGACTCGCTCAAGCTGGATTTCGCAAAGGAAATGATCTTCAGTTTCTCAGCTATTCTTTCGCTTTTGCCTGATCAAGATCCAGATCTGTTCATCATGCGTTCAATCCGCATTTTCGAGGAGTTTACAAAACAGTATAAAAAGCCAAAACCGCCCCACTATCCCGAAATCGGAATGCTTGCATTACTCGAAAATGGCGCGATGGAAATAGGCGCCATCATGGAAGCCGCACAAGGATTAAACAGCGACAAGATGTTTCGATGGCATAAAGACATGAATCTGAAAACAGCCGTTAACTTATTCATAAGTGAAAAAACGGATGATCCCGCCCTCCTTGAAGGCGGACTTTATCATGCGCTTGAAGCCGTCATTCAAGCTCAGCAGACTGCGGCGATCGCCGTCATCACCAGCACGGCGGCAGCATCGCAAACAAGCGGCTCATGATCAAAAACAGCCGGCAANNGTGAAACCATTGATGATCCCGTTTGGTTTCTCCCATTCTTTTGTCACTTTTTTTGTTTTCATATCATAAGAGTAAATCGTTCTGACCTTAGCTTCGCTTCCCGTTTCATCTTCAAGGAGCTTCGCATCTTTTCCTTCTGCAAGAAAAAAGATTTTCTTCCCGTCTTTCGAGAATTGCGGCTGAGCTGAATCGATCAGTTTGAATGCCTGTTGATCCGATATGATTGTTTTATATTTTTTTGTTGCAGTATCCATCGCATATATCGACGTTTTTTCTCTGTCGTCATCCGATTCTGTGAAAAGGATCGTCCCGCCGTCGGGCGATAAACCGACATCATTTATAAATTTCGCGATCGTCTTGATGTTTTGAACCCCTTTTTCATCCGCTAGAGAAATGCGCATATTCGTCGGTTCGGGCGGAATCCCTTTATTATTTGCCTCATCGGTTTTTTGATAGTCTTCTTCAACTGAATAATGAAGCAGAACAAACCGGCCGTTGTTCTGGTTATATAGATAGTAGCTGACGCTTTCATCCTTGTTGTTCGGTGTGGGAAAAAGGATGGTAAACTCACTTTTCCTCAAATCAAATGATGCGAGATGAAAATTTCTTTCAGATGAAAGATTGTAGCGCATGTAAAGCTTTGAACCGTCATTGGATAGACTAAGCCCGTCGATATATTCATCGCCTGAGTACAGCGTCGTTTTTTCGCCTGACTTCAAGTTCAGCCTGATCAAATGCTTCTGATTGCCGCTGTCTGTATTCGTATAATAAAGAAATTGATTTTTCCGGTCCAGCGCCATCGCCGGGTAATCCGTCATTTTTTCTTGATAGAGCTTCTTCTGATTTTCATAATAAGCCGTCATCAGCTTTTGATCCGTTATCGAAACAAGCAGATCTGAGCTGCCGGTTGTTGCCGTTTCCGTTTTTTTCGGAGAGGAAAAATAAACAGCAGTGAAGGCCCCTGCAGCTAAAATAACCCCCGTCAGTAGAATGATCATCAATTTTTTCTTCATATTCTGACCCCGCCAATAGAAAGAAGCAAGAAAACAATTTTTCTTGCTCCATTTCAACTATTTTTTATAAGTATAGTGTCCGGCGACCTTGCCTTTGCTTGTCGGATAGCCTAAAGCTCTAAAAGCTTTCGGGCTTACATCCAAAACAGCTCCCGGCATTCTGCCGACATCGTATTTATATACGGTAATGACTTTTTTTGGTTTCGCTTTTGAGCGGGCTCTTATTTTTGTGCCTTTTCGCGGAACATCAAAGCCGATTTTTGTGGCACAATCCCAATGGCCGAGCCTTTTTCCGTCAGCGCCGATTTTTCCCACTCCATTGTACCAAGTGATATATCCGCTGACTTTTTTTGTTTTAGCGCTTGCTTCACCGGTGAAGCTGAATGCCGCCATCAGGCTGCTCGCTAAAACGAAAACAGAAAACAATATCTTCTTCATAAAAACATCCTCCATGACTGGGATTTTTTTCTGACATTCAGATTATAACTTTTTTCATAGAATTGGTATTTTACAGTTTCTTTACGTTTGAGATGCAAATATGACACTGGATTTTTGGTTAACCACCTGCAACAATCATAAAAAAATGACACGATTCATTGGATTGGCCGTATATAAAGAGGAATATGGAATGAAGAGGATGATCTTGATGAAAAAACAAAAACTATTTTCTTTAAGCATGATCGCCGTTCTCTCCGCTCTTATCATTTCAGGATGCTCCGGCGGCGGCTTAGACCGTTCACAGGAAGTGGCAAAGGACAAATCGATCAAAAAATATGATCTCGTATGGTTTGATTATCTGAATGACAGCGAATCCGACAAGGCGCCATTATTAAAAGCCTCATATATGGCGAAAGGGAAACAAAAGACAGAGACATTCAAAAAATATGTAGAAAATGTTGAAGATATCGAACAGCCATACATTAAAATCCGGGGCGATGAAGCGTTTATCTACCGTCCGCCATACATCAAATATGACCAGGAGCCGCTGGAAGGCGTTGTGAAGGACAAAATCGAACAAAAGAGCAGTGATGATAAGTGATGAAGAAAAATGCGCCTTTCATCCTGCTGATCGTCTTAACCATGTTGACAACGTTATCGGGCATTCAGGCAGAGGCAGTCACCAGCAAAGGATCATCAGGAACTAAGGCTTCAAGCTCAAGCGGCGGAAGCTCTGCAAAAACACGCGCAGGTTCGGTCAATAAGAGCGTTCGCAGCTATATGAAACAGGCTGCAAACAGACGGTATTCGAACAGAAGCAATATGTCAAGCGCCATGCAGCGGACATTGCCTTCCAACGCACTTTACAAAGGCAGCGTCAAGCAAACGCTGAACCAAAATCCGGCGGGTACATCATTCTTTAATTATTACTTCCCATACTGGATGATCTTTCATGGAAGCGGATATACCGCTGAACAAAAAAAGATGCTCCACACCGCAGAGATCAAAGAGAAAGAACTCATAGAACCAAAGGAAAAAAGATACTGGCTTCTGATTGAGGATCAAACCGGCAAAGAGCAGGCCGTGCTCGTATCGAAAAAGCAATATGACAGCGTCAAAAAAGGAGATCATATTAAACTGCTGCATAAGCAGCTGGTTAAGCAATAACGTTGGCAGCCGCCAAAGCTGCCGGCTTTTTTGTGTTGTCCATCGAAAAGAGGCTTGCATAGACCACACCGCTCTGTTAAAATTCATTTCATAGCTAATGATTCTGACAATAAAAAGGCGGGCTTTAATTTGGACAGATTGATTCAAGGTTCCCATCTTCGCCAGGAAGAACGGGATACGCTCAAAAAGCTGAAACAGATGCCGATCGATTCCCTCAATTTGGAGGCAATATCGATCGCCACCAATCTATATCGCTCAGCTCAAAGGCTTCGCGTCAAAATGGAGACAGAAGTCCTTTCCTCATACAAATTGTCTTGGACGGCTTTCTCCATTCTTTACGATTTATGGGTGTGGGGACGGCTTGAAACGAGAAGGCTCGCCGAGCTGTCAGGCATTTCAACAGCCACTGCGAGCAATGTCATCAAAACGCTTGAGAAAAAGAACTTCTGTTCAAAAAGCGTTGACCCAAGAGACCGCCGGCTCGTGTTCGTCACGATTACAGCTGAAGGAAAAGCCGCGATCGAAGAGCTTTATCCGGAATTCTATAAAGGGGAAACGAAGCTGATTGCAGGCATGACAAATGAGGAGCAGAAAACATTGGCAGCGCTGCTTAGAAAAGCGGCTGACAATCTTCATACAACATAAGCATCGACGGGAACGAGTAGCGGACCTGCCTCCCTGTTCCAGAGAGCCGGCGGATGGTGTGAGCCGGTGCAAAGGCAGACGTGAATTACCTCCCTGAGCTTTCTTTGTGAACCTGAAGTAGCAAAGAACGGGAAACCGTTATCTGAATAAGCGGAAGATTGATATCTTCAACCAGGGTGGTACCGCGTGCAATGAGCCACGTCCCTTATCGGGATGCGGCTCTTTTTATTTATCGAAAAAAAGGAGGAATTACCATGCAACAAATATTTGACCAGCTCACCCCCGCTCAGAAGCGGGAAGCAGAAAGACAGCTTAGTTTGTATATGTCCGGCGCCCAGGAAGTCATTCCGCCGGAAGAATTACGGGAAAAGCTGGCTAAATCGATTGTGACCGGCTCTCCCCTTAAAATCAAGCTCGGATTAGATCCATCAGCGCCCGACGTTCATTTAGGCCACACCGTCGTCTTGAATAAACTGCGCCAATTCCAGGAGAACGGCCATATCGTACAGCTTCTCATCGGAGACTTCACTGGAAAAATAGGCGATCCTACAGGCAAGTCTGCCGCAAGAAAGCAGCTGACAGACGAAGAAGTTCAGCACAATGCGAAGACATACTTTGAGCAGTTTGGAAAAGTGCTTGATCAAGACAAGGTGGAGCTCCACTACAATTCAAAGTGGCTCAAACAATTAAAACTGGAAGATATGATTGAACTGGCAGGGAAAATCACGGTTGCCCGTCTGATGGAGCGGGATGATTTTGAAGAAAGAATCGCCATGCAAAAACCGATCTCGCTTCACGAATTCTTTTACCCTTTAATGCAGGGCTATGATTCGGTCGTCCTTGAAAGCGACATAGAACTGGGCGGCACTGATCAGCATTTTAATGTTTTGATGGGCAGACATTTTCAGGAAAAATACAAGAAAGAAAAGCAAGTTGTCATTCTCATGCCTTTGCTTGAGGGGCTGGACGGCGTCGAAAAGATGTCTAAATCAAAAAACAATTATATCGGCATTGATGAAGATCCAAATGAAATGTACGGCAAAACGATGTCACTGCCGGACAGTTTAATGAAAACATACATTCACCTGGCCACCGATTTAGAGCTTGAAGACAAAAAACAGCTTGTGAAGGAGCTGGAAACGGGAGCCGTTCACCCAAGAGACGCCAAAATGCTTTTAGCGAAAACGATAGTCAGGATGTATCATGGCAGCGCAGCGGCTGAAGCAGCCGAACAGCAATTCAAAAAAGTGTTTCAGCAAAAAAGCGCCCCTGACAAGATGACGGACGTTCATTGGAAAGGCGGGGAGACGATACCGTTAATCGATTTATTGGCAGCGCTCGAGCTCCTGCCTTCCAAAAGCGAAGCGCGCCGCATGATTCAAAACGGCGGCGTCAAAATCAATGGAAAAAAGGCCGAATCCATTCATGAGAATATGACCGTCCAAGATGGTATGATCATTCAAATCGGCAAACGGAAATTTGTAAAATTGAAAATGGACAAATAAAAAAGCAGCCTCATCATGTTCGATGGGGCTGTTTGTCGTAAAAAGCATATGCGACAGCATCAGCCACAGGCCGGTAGCCGATCTCCTGATATATTTTATTAGAAGTCGGATTGTCCAGATTGGTATATAAACAGCAAAATGAGAAACCTTCGTCCAACAGCGCCCGGCTGAGGGCCGCCACACATGATGAGGCATACCCTTTTTTGCGGTGAGCCGGCGGTGTAAAGACAAGATTGACGGTCATGTCTTACCTTTTGCGCCATCGAAACAGGCTCGCCTCCATCTTCCCATACATTAAGGGAAGAACTTTCTACCTCATTCACCGCTATTCTTCGCGCTCGATCAAGTCCCATTGTACAGAAAAATGAAGGGGTCAATAACCTGCCGCTTTGCTTTAAAGAAAAAAGCTGACAACAAAGCCGTTTTGTTAACAGCGGAAAATGATGAGAGGATTCAGCTGACCGCAGTCATGGCTTCCGGCGATTTATTGTTGGCGGGAGATGGATCTCAAGGCAGTCTTCGGTATGAGCCAGAAATGTTTCCGGACTGCTGAACCTCTTCACAGCCCCTCTTTATTTTCCTCTGTCTATCTCAGCTTCAACACCGGCAGCGTGCCATCCTTCATTCAGCAGATCAAACGTTAATTCACGCGTGTCCTTGACCATCAGATCAGCGGCATGCATTGACCGTTCATGACCGACTCCAACTGCAAACATTCCGGCAGATTTGATTGCGGCTATCCCTGCTTCAGCATCCTCTATCGCCGCACATTCAGCCGGAGATACGCTGAGCAGCGCTGCGGCGGTTAAAAATATTTCAGGGTCGGGCTTTCCTTTAACAAGGACGGCCGGATCAACGATGGCTTGAAAATCATCTATGACCCCCAATCGTTCTAAAATGGCGGGGGCGTTGCGGCTTGACGAAGCTAAAGCGAGTTTTATTTTTTCACTTTTCAGTTCACAAAGAAGCCGGCTGATTCCCGGCAAAAGATTTGCCGGCGTCAGGTTTTGGATCAGCTTTTGATAATGCCGATTTTTTTGGAGCATCAGGTTTTGTTTCTCCGCTTTTGTATATTTTTCTGCCGCCCCGCCATGGTTCAACATCTTTTCAAGCGATTCTTCCCTGCTGATTCCTTTCAGGCTCTCATTGAAATCCCGGTCAAATGGAATATTCAATTGTTCTGCTAAGCGCCTCCAAGCGAGAAAATGATATTCCGCCGTATCTGTAATCACTCCATCTAAATCGAATATAACGGCTTTCATGATTGGCTATTCCTTGATTCGCTGATGCACATCACCGCTTCATAGGGCTCAAGGCAGATGCTCTTGATGTCAGCCTGATCGCGCGAATAGTTGGAAATGAGCACGTTCCACCGCTCACCAAGCAGTTCCGGAGGCGCTTCAAACAGAGCCTTTTCTTCCGACAAATTAACGGCCACTAACAGCTTTTCCCCTTGATATTCGCGGATGTAAGAAAAGATTTGCGGATCACCCTCCAGTAATAGCCGATAATCCCCGTATACGATAACCTTGTACTGCTTGCGCAATTGAATGAGCTTCTGATAATAATAGAAAATCGAATCTTGATCATCGAGGGCCTCTTTTACATTGATTTCCTGAAAGCGCGGATTGACCGAAAGCCAAGGCTCTCCCTCCGTGAATCCCGCGTGCCTCTTGTCATCCCATTGCATTGGCGTTCTTGCGTGATCCCGTCCTTTTTTCGCCACGGCTTTAAAAAACGCTTCCTCTGTCATCGTTTTGTTTTCAACGACCAGTTCCCGATAGGCGTTTTTGATTTCAAGATCATCATACTTCTCCAGCGGGATATTACTGTTCGTCATGCCGATTTCTTCTCCCTGGTAGATGAACGGGGTTCCTTTCATACCGTGGAGAACCGTTGCAAATGCTTTGGCACACTGCTTTCGCAACTCGCCGTCATTGCCCCAGCGGGAAATCACCCTTGGCTGATCATGATTTTCAAAATAAAGGGTGTTCCAGCCGACATTCATTAATGCGGTCTGCCACCTTGTCATCGTCTTTTTTAATGCAATCAGATCAAACGGTTTGACCTGCCATTTTCCATTTGGCGAATGTTGTTCCGTATCAATATCCATATGTTCAAATGTAAAAATCATATTCAGCTCATGTCTGCTTTCATCCGTATACTTTTTCGCCTCTTCAATATCAGAGCCGTTCGCTTCTCCGACCGTCATGCAATCGTAATGAGACAGCACTTCCCGGTTCATCTCTTGGATAAATTCGTGAAGGCGGGGGCCGTTCGAATGATAGCGGCCGACGATATAGCGGCGGCTGTCATCTGCTTCGTAGTCCGGAAAATCGACGAACTTGGAAATGGAGCCGATCACATCCATCCGCCAGCCGTCAATGCCTTTGTCCATCCAAAATGTCATCAAATCATATACTTCCCGGCGGACCGCTTCATTTTCCCAATTCAAATCAGGCTGCTTTTTCGAAAAGTAGTGCAGATAATACTGCCCTGTCCGTTCATCGAACGTCCACGCCGGGCCTGAGAAGATCGATCCCCAATTATTAGGCTCTGAACCGGCCGGCCCGGGATCTCTCCAGAAATAATAATCCCGGTAAGGATTGTCTTTCGATTTGCGGCTCTCGGCAAACCAAGCATGTTCATCTGACGTATGGTTCACAACCAAATCCATGATGATTTTCATTCCCCGTTGATGAACCTCATCAATTAATTGAAACATGTCTTCATTTGTCCCGAATTTTTCGTACATGTTTCGATAGTCGGAAATGTCATAGCCGTTGTCATCCTGCGGAGAATCAAACACCGGACAGAGCCAGATCACATCTGCTCCGAGGCGCTTGATGTAATCCAGTTTTTGAATGATTCCTTGCAAATCACCGAATCCATCGCCATTTGAATCAAAAAAACTGCGCGGGTAAATTTGATAAACGACGGCTTCTTTCCACCATTCACTCATTAGATGTCCACCTCTCATATCGTCCATTCAGCAAAATTGGTTCCCCGCACACCGTCATGTGCAGCGGCTCGCCTTTTAAAAGTTCAAAGACGGCGCTTTTTTCGGTTACCGTAATGCTGATTAAACGTTTTCGATAATTGATTTTAAACGAGTAACCATCCCATTCTTCCGGCAAAAACGGAGCAAATGACAGCGTCTCATTGGCGACGCGCATTCCTGCAAAGCCCTGTACGATGGCAAGCCAGCTTCCTGTCATTGATGTGATGTGCAGCCCTTCTTCTGTGTCATGATTGTAATTATCAAGATCAAGGCGGGCTGTACGCTTATATAATTCGAGCGCTTTCTTTTCCATTTTCAGTTCAGCCGCCAGCACCGCGTGGACAGAAGGCGAAAGGCTAGATTCATGAACAGTCATCGGTTCATAAAATTCAAAATTGCGCCGTTTTTCTTCTAATGTAAAACGGTGATTAAAAAGATAAATGCCTTGCAGAACATCGGCCTGCTTAATAAAGCTGGAACGGAGAATTTTGTCCCATGACCAATTCTGGTAAAGCGGCCGCTCATCTGGGTCCAATTCGTCCGCTGTCTGCAGCTCTTTATCCAGGAACGTATCATGCTGGATGAAAATATTTAATTCTTCGCTGTACGGATAGTACATCCTGTCGATAATATCCTTCCACATCTCTATTTCATTCCTGTGCACACCGAGCTGGCTGCGTTTTTCTGCCGGAAGGCCTGCGAGATTTTCAAGTGTATACTCAAGTGTCCAAGCCGCAATCACATTGGTATACCAGTTGTTGTTGACATTGTTTTCGTATTCGTTCGGCCCTGTGACGCCGTGGATCATATACTTATTTTTTCGTTTGGAAAAATGAACGCGGTCGGCCCAAAACCTGCTGATTTCTACGAGAACGTCTATCCCGTATTCTTTCATATAGTCACGGTCGCCCGTATAATTGATATAATTGTAGATCGCATAGCAAATCGCGCCGTTGCGGTGAATTTCTTCAAAAGTGATCTCCCACTCATTGTGGCATTCATCGCCTATGAACGTCACCATCGGGTAAAGAGCCCCCTTCAGCCCCAATTTGGCAGCGTTTCGTTTGGCAGCCTCCAAATGGTGGTAGCGATACAAAAGCAGGTTTTTCGTCACTTCCGGATCGGCCGTTGCCAAATACATCGGAACAGCGTATGCCTCAGTATCCCAATAGGCGGCACCTCCGTATTTTTCGCCGGTGAATCCTTTCGGCCCGATATTCAAGCGCGAATCAGCTCCGTAGTACGTAGAGAACAATTGAAAGATGTTGTAGCGGATTCCTTGCTGAAGTTCATCATCGCCTTGAATTTCAATGTCGGCTTTTGCCCATCTTTCCTTCCACTCGGCGATGTGCCTCTGTCTTGCTTCTTCATAGCCCTGCTGAAGAATATCCGCCAAAAGCTCCCTGCCCTTTACTAAAAGCTCTGTTTCCTCGAAGTCCCGGGAAGTCGTTACGATGATCATTTTTTGCAAAGAAGCTTTGATTCCCGGCTTCGTTTCATAACTGTAGCGATTTTCCGCATACATGCCGGCCGTTTTAAAGCTTTCACTGACAAAGCCTTGTGTCATGTTTGCCATTACAGCAGAAACGGTAAACCGCGGCGTTCCAAACGAATTTTCAACTGTCTTTTCCACTAAATGGCCTTGGTGGGAATCGGCTCCTTTCGCTTCTTCCTGCCAAAACCGTTCCTCATAGTTGGCATCTTCATTCGCGACATTTCCATCCAGATAAGGCACGAGCGTGATGACAGCTTCATCAGTCAGACACTCCGCTTCGTAATGAATCGCGCAAAGCTGTGCAACGTCAAGGCTGAGAAATCGTTCAGATGCGATTCTGACCATTTTATCCTGGATGCGGACGACAGCGCTTCGCCGCAGAATGCCTTCTTTCATATTTAGTTCTAAATCAAATGATTCAATCTCGTTTTGATTGAGGTCGACTTTTTCACCATCTAAATATACATCGATTCCGATAAAATTCATCGCATTGATCACTTTGCCGAAGTATTCCGGATAGCCGTTTTTCCACCAGCCGACACGCGTTTTGTCGGGAAACCACACCCCTGCAATATATGTGCCTTGGTGGGTGTCGCCTGTATAGCTTTCTTCAAAATTGCCCCTGATTCCCATATAGCCGTTGGCCAAGGAAGTCAGACTTTCCTGAAGCCGTTTATGTTCCCTTTGAAATGTATTGGTTTTGATTTTCCATTCATCAATCTCAAATAGCCGCTGATTTGTCATGGTTTCCTCCTGACTGTAGTTTCCCGTTATGATGGCGGGTTTTTGACAAATGACTAAATGTAAAAGAAATCATCAAGACGACGCCGCAGGAATGGATCAACAGCACGGTGATCAAATCAAAATAAATCAAACCGGCCGCGGCTGCGGCAAATGCCGGAACAGCCGATCCGCATACCGCAGCTGCAGATGCTTCCTTGAATGATGCAATACCGGTCATTTTCGATTTTTTTGTGATCCATAAGCCACCCGCAAGCATGACCGACATGAAAAGCTGGCTGATGAAAATCAACGAAAATGCCAGCATCATGATCATCGGCTTATACTGAGCAAGCCACGCTTCACCGATAAAAGCTTCCAAATCATGAGCGGTCATCTCTTTCAGTTTGACGTCCCTTTTCACATAACGGACAGAAAACCCGGTTCCATTTTGATCACTGATGATCAGATGATCAGGCTGAAATAGGATCGCGTTTGCATAGCCGTTCACCTTGAGCCGTCCATTTTCACCGTCTGCTTGAAACGCATACTCCATATCGGCCGCCAGCAATGTCGATCCTTCTTCAACTCGAACAAACCCCTTCGATCCCGTCAGTTTTCCATTCGATAATTGGTAGCCTTTTAATTGATCGGCAAAGCTTTGATCAAGCTCTTGAATGGCCGCCGGCATGAAAGACCTGATATTGAAGCGCTCCATTTTCATGAACGAAATAGCAAGCGGAGCCGCTAAGCACGACGTCAAGAAAATAAATAGAAAAAAGATTTGCAGCCAGCTGAATGTATCTCTGTAGCGGCAGACGCCTGACGGAGATGCCGATGCTTTTAGGCAGCGGATGATGAAGTTTTCATTTTGCCGGTTCTTCATGGACTATCCCTTCGTTCCGCCGGTTGTCAGACCGGACACAAAGTTCTTTTGGAGAAAAAAGAATAAAACACATATCGGCAGTGCTGCAAGTATCGCTCCCGCTGCAAACAGTGCGACTTTTTGCTGCTGCGGGTTTGATATGAATGACTGCAATCCAACGGCGATGGTCATCCTTTCCGGGGAACGGAGCAAAAATTTCGCCAGCAAATAGTCGCCGAATGGTCCCATAAACGCCCAAAGCGCCTGCACCGCAAGCATCGGTTTAACAAGCGGCAGAACAATCGAGGCGAAGATTCGCAGATGTCCTGCTCCATCAATTCGTGCTGCTTCATCGATTTCTCTCGGAACCGTATCAAAATAGCCTTTCATCAGCCATGTGCTCATCGGAATTCCGCCGCCGATATAGATCGCTGTTAAAAACCAGTATTGATCGAGAGCGCCGATCAGCATGGCCAAGACATAAAAAGCGGTCAATGCTGCCATCGTCGGCACCATTTGAATGATCAAAAAGAATACCAAACTCTTTTTTCTCCCTGCAAACCGATAGCGGCTGTACGTATAGCCGGCAAGCGTTACAATGGCAACCTGGAATACCATGACCGACATCGCGATCACAAGTGTATTGCCATACCAAGTAAGATAAAGCGTGTCTGCAAACAGCCGCCTAAAATGATCCAATGTCCAGTCACCCGAAAAATCGAGCTTAAAAGCCGCTACATTTCCCACGCGAAATGCCGATGATGCCGTAATCAATAGCGGATAGATGATCACGATGCTTAACAGCACCAAAAAGAAATAGGTCCAGATTTTGTTAAGCACCCTGGTTGTGCGCACATCTTTGAAGAACTCTCTCATCTACATAACCTCCTCATTGCCAAAGGCATTCGATTTCTTAAAAGCAATCAGGGAAACTCCAATGACAATGAAAGAAATTAACAGCGTAACAGCAGCGGCAACCGCATATTGCGGTGATGTGCCTGTTGTCAGTTTATAGATCCACGAAATTAAAATATCGGTTGACCCCGCACCGGCTCCCACACTGCCCGGTCCTCCCTCATTGAATAAGTAGATGATCGAGAAGTTGTTGAAATTAAACGTATACTGGGTAATCATCACAGGTGCGGTCGCAAATAAAATCATCGGCAATGTGATATGTTTAAAGCGCTGAATAAATGTCGCCCCGTCAATCTTTGCGGCTTCATAAAGTTCGCCTGGAATCGCTTGAAGCACACCCGTTACCATCACATAAATGTATGGAAAGCCAAGCCAGGTCTGTATCATAATCAGGGCCGCCTTTGTCCAAAAGGGATCGGTCTTCCACGGAACTGCTGACAGATCCACAAACGGCAGGTGGTTCAATAATGGAATGACCTGTGCGTTCATGGCCCCTACGCTGTCGTTGAAGATGTTGGCAAAGCTCATAATCGTAATAAAGGCCGGAACAGCCCATGGAAGCAGAAAGATTATTCGAAACATCCGCTTGCCTTTAATAAAATCCTGATTGACGATAAGCGCCGTCACAATACCAAGGACAATTTGCAGCGTTGTCGCACAGATCGTCCAGATGATGGTCCAGCCCAGTACAGCTGCAAATGTTTCCCGATAGGAGCCGAGGAAAAACATGTTCAGGAAGTTTTTAAACCCGATCCAGTCAATAAGACTGTTAGGCGGAATATGATAAAAATCATAGTTTGTAAAAGCGACAAACAGAGTCACCAAGACCGGAAAAATAATCACAAACACCATCATGATATATGCCGGCAGCGTAAATAAATATGGAAACCCTTTATCCCCCGCATTCCTGATCATGTCCCCAGCCGTCGTACTAGTCTCCAAACCAGCCGCTTTCATCTCTGCGATCTTTCGTGCATCATGGATATTAAAAATGTAGAACATCAGGAATATCAGCGTCACAATCAATTGCAGAGTGCCTTCTATCAGGAGAAACAGCGAGTGGTCTTCTCCGGGAACGCTCCCCAACGTAATCAAACCGCACAGCGCATCAATGCCGAAAACACCTAATTCACAAGCAAACAATGCTGTGATGATCAGAAACAAAATTCCCTTTGAAAACTGGTTATTCGCGATCTGTCCAGCCCCTGGAATGATAGATAAAAGCCCTGCTTTACGCCTTTCTTTTGCAAGTGTTTGGTCTTTGTTCATTTTTTCGCCCTCTATTCTTCCGGACGCTAACCCGCCGTTTTATTTCACATATTTTTCTTTAATATTTTCTTTGATAACTTTTACCGCATCATTCGCTGATTGCTGTGCTGATTTTTTTCCTGAAGAGGCGTCGAAAATCAAACTTTCCGCTCCTGTCCACACTTCAGCCATTTCCGGAATATTCGGAGTCGGTGTCGCTGTTTCATATTGTTTAATGACAGCAGACGTCAGCTCGCTGTTTTGCTTATCAGCTTTCTCCCTTGCAGCCAAGTTGGCCGGAACTTCGTTTGTCTCATCATAAAAAACGTAGGCATTATGATCATTCGCTGCATATTCAAGCCATTTTTGAGCCAGTTCGGGTTCTTTTGTATATTTTGAAGCAACCCAGCCTTTGCCTCCGGCGAATGGAGCGTATTCTTTTCCATTTGGCAATGTCGGTATTTTAACCGCCCCGAAGTCCAAATTGGCCTCTTTATAATTTGAAGCTGACCAAGGCCCCCCGATGACAGCCGCTGCTTTGCCTTCTATAAATGTCTGCTGAATAAAATCATCAGCGCTTGAATTGTCCTGCATGCCTTTTGGCCAATATTCTTTAAACCATTTTCCCGCATATTCCACCGCTTCTACCGCCCCTTCGTTGTTGAGGCCGATGTCTTTGGAATCCTTGCCATTTTCGCCGAATACATATCCGCCGTAGCCGGCCAACAAACCATATGACATGTAGAAATCAGTCCACTTTGTCAAAAAGGCGGTGGATTTTCCTTTTTCCGAAGCAAATGCAAACCGCGGATCATTCGTTAAATCTTCAAGCTCTTGAAATGTTTTTGGCGGCGTTTTCACCAGGTCTTTGTTGTAATATAAGACAAGTGTTTCAATGACAAGCGGAATCCCATACACTTTGCCGTCAACCGTCACCTGCTGCATTTCTTTTTCGCCGAAGCTTTTCGTATCAGACGGTTCGATTTCAAGCAAATGTCCTTGCTGTCCCAAGCCGCCGATACGGTCGTATGCAGCAAGCATGACGTCAGGCGCATTGCCTGCCGGACCATCGAGGGGAAGCGCTTCCAACTGATCGAACATAGGCTTCTCAACAATCTTTACTGTTACATCATTCTCTTTTTCAAAATCTGCTTTAATGCTTTCAACATAATTTCGATATGTTTCTTCAACTGATACAGTCAGCACCTTTTTCCCGCCAGAGCTTGCCGCATCCTTTGAACTTGAACATGCGGCAAGGCCGAATGTAAGGACTAACGCCAAAAATAGTGCAATGCCTTTTTTTAAATGTGCCATCTTTTTTCCCCCTTCTATCATGAATCTATACCAATTGTAATGCTCGTCAGAAAGCGGTAACAATAGCTTCAAACTTGTTACCGATAACAGAATTCACGAAGCCCCCACAACAACAAACTCACCGGGATGGACGGCAATCGCATCTGCAAGATGAAGCGCCTTTTCTGTCCACGCATCATAGATTTTCATATCGCTTTCAATATCCAAGTCTCGCAAACTGACATGACGGACCTCGCTTCCCTGATTAAAGAAATAGATCAGCTTTTTTTCGCTGACAGCCCGCGAGAAGCTGATCAAATCGCTTTGATCGTCCAGCAGATTCCACTCAAGGCTTCCGTGAGTCAATACATCATGTTCCTGTTTGCGCAAAGCGATCAGCCGCTTCATAAACTTGAGCAACTCTTGATTTTGCTTCTCTTCTTCCCAAATCATGCATTTCCGGCATAATGGATCATTTCCGCCGTCAAGCCCGATTTCCGTGCCGTAATAAATACATGGAGATCCGGTTTGGGCAAACATAAATGCCAGCAAAGAGCGCGCTTTTTGCTCATCTTGGCGGCACCTCGTCAAAAGCCGCTGCGTATCATGGCTGTCAAGTAAATTAAACATCGCCTCATTGACCTGCTGCATCCCATTCATCAAATGCGCGTTTAAACGGTGGACCATTTGCGAGGCTGAAATCGTCCGGTCCGCGAAATATTCAATCATCGGCTCTGTGAAAGGATAATTCATGACCGCATGAAATTCGTCTCCTTTAAGCCAAGGATCGGCGCGATGCCAGATCTCCCCCAAAATATAAACATCAGGCTTTTCAGCTGATACGACCTGCCTGAATTTCTTCCAAAAAGCATGATCCACTTCATTAGCCACATCCAAACGCCAGCCGTCAATGTCAAATTCGCGGATCCAGTATAAAGCAATCTCAAGCAAATAGGTCTGCACTTCAGGATTTGACGTGTTTAACTTTGGCATGTCGCGTGTAAATGCAAATGTATCATAATTGTTTTCTTTAACAGGAAAGGAATGAATATGGAACCAGTCTTTATAGCGGGATTGTTCACCATGTTTTAAGACATCCTGCCACTGCGGCGAAGCGCTGCCGATATGATTAAAAACGGCATCAAGCATGATTCTCATCCCCCGCTGATGAAGGCTGCTGACCAATGTACGAAAGAGCTCCGGATCTCCAAAATGCGGATCAATGGTGTAATAATCCAATGTGTCGTATTTATGATTGGAAGGCGCGGAAAAGATCGGCGTTAAATAAATGCCGCCCACCCCTAAATCTTGCAAATAATCAAGTTTGTCGATGATTCCTTGCAAATCCCCTCCGAAAAAATCATGAACCTCTGGGTCCTTGCTCCCCCACGGCAAAGCATTTTCGGGAGACAAGTCTTCTCTGCCATTTGCAAAACGCTCCGGAAAAATTTGATACCAAACCGTTGATTTGACCCATTCAGGTGCTTGAAACGTATCCGCCTTATGAACAAATGGAAACTTAAAATAGTCATGAATCGTCTCCAACGCTTTTTCGTTATAGGGGCAGACACCTGAGCTTCCGAAAAAAATGTCTTCATGATCTGTGCCTGTTAAAACAAAACCATATTGCAGACGCCTAAATGGCGGCGCCACTTCAGCAAACCAATAATCATGCGTTTCGGTTTCGGCCATTTTTTTCATATGCATGTCGTGTGCGGCCCACCTGCTGCTTTCTTCTGCGGGAACATGCTCATAGGGATCCCCCCATATGAGCCGAACCTGATCGGCGTCGCCTTTTTTCGTGCGGATCTTGATATGCACCGTCCGCCCGTCATAAGAATAAGCATCAGAGCTGAAAGGCTGATGATGTATCGCTGCATATTCCATCATGTCTCCTCCTTTTGATTCCGGTGTATGCTGACCGGCCATATTTTGAAATTATCATGGTAAAATCGCAGGAACAATCCTTTTCAGCTTGTTAACGGTAACAGATTGAAGCTCTTACAACGTCGATTCACGCACGATGAGCTCCGGCTCAAAAAACTGGTCGCCTTGAGACGCGCCGTCTTCATTAATTTTTTTCAGCAAGGTTCTCGCACAAGCTTCCCCCATTTCAACCACAGGCTGCCTGATCGTTGTCAAGCGTGGCGAGGAGATGCGATCAAGAAAGACGCCGTCATATCCTGTAACCGCAACATCCTCTGGAATGCTTTTGCCGAGCGACTGCACCGCCCGGATGACGCCGAGAGCGATTCGATCGGAAGCGCAGACGACTGCCGCCGGGTATTCCATGGTCTCCAGCACTTCCCTGGCACGACATTCACTTTTTTTCGAACTGTTGGCCATCCGGAACATATTCAGCTTGCCTAAGCTCCCTTTCATCGCCTTCATATAGCCTTTTTCCCTTGCCAATTCAAAAGGCTCGTCCAGATCAATGCCAAAAAAGACAACATCCCGAATCCCCAGCCCAATGACATGACGAGTTGCCATATAAGTCCCTTTTTCATTATTGACATCGATGAAATCATAGCCCATTTCATTTTGTCCAAATACGACGACCGGCTTTTCAAAAGCTTTAATCACCCCTTCAAAATCCGCTCTTCTCAGCCCCGTCGCAATAATACCGTCACATTGTCCGATATTGAGAGATTTTCTCGTCACAAGCTGTAATGCATAATGATGGCGATCCAGTTCCCGGCTGATTCCGGTTAACAGATTCATATAATATGGCTCTGTCGTATCCATTTCCTCAAGTATCAGCAGTTTTACAACCTGTGTTCTGTTTTGAACGAGCGCCCTTGCCGCATAGTTAGGAATATAATTCAGCTCTTTCATCGCGGAATGGACCAGTTTTTTCAATTCATCCGTCACCGTCTCAGGATGATTGATCACCCGCGATACCGTCATTTTGGAAACATTTGCTTTCTTTGCTACATCTGATAACGTTGCCATTTTATCCCCGCCTTACATGCGCTATTCAAAATGTCAGCAGGTCCGTTTTTCGGAACTGATAACAATTTGTTAAAATTCATTATATTATGTAATCGAAGAGATTTTATAAAAGGGAGGAAATAAAAAAGCAGATTTCCTAAAGGAAA
>NZ_MRBK01000035.1 GCF_001969815.1 Bacillus swezeyi
CCTGAAGGCATAGTTTGGTGACGATAGCGAAGAGGTCACACCCGTTCCCATGCCGAACACGGAAGTTAAGCTCTTCAGCGCCGATGGTAGTTGGGGGATTCCCCCTGTGAGAGTAGGACGCCGCCAAGCGCTTAGGTAGACCAGCTGATATCAGCTGGTCTTTTTTGTTATGAGGTCTTTTTTTGAAGAAGCAGCTGAGCGATATAATAGGGAAACTTTACTTCAGCTGTATGTAAAAACTGCTGAATGAGGACATAGTCGTCACTTGCACATTGGAGGAGAAGGTCATACCACCATTCTGTTTCATATCTGGCGATCATGCTTAGGTTGTAGGCAATCAAATAATGAACCAATAATTCAGGGAGTTTTAAAAAGCGGTCTCGCTCAGCGGGAAAAAAATATGTCTCGCTTTCTAATTCGAAAAGCAAGCTAGTTGAAGTGCTTGGCTGATATTCCTTTTGTTCTGAAGAAAAGATCAGGCAGCCCTCGTTTTCTTGGCAAAATGTCCAGTTCAAATGATATTCAACATGTTCGACAAATCGTTTGGATGACATATTGTAAGCATTGGCGGTGTCATCGGGCAGCCAAATAAGACCATCTTGGACAACTGCTTTTACCATTGGGTTTTGTTTTCTTTGGAATGACAGCACTTTATTGATTTCCGGAATTTTGGACAAGAGCTGTTTCATGCTAAAACGTTCATCTCTCAAACCTTGCAATTGAAAAAGAGATTGCACCACATGCATACATAAGCCATTTCTTTGGACTTTTACTTCATCTTCATAAAATCGGTAATTTTGTTTTTTCCGTTTCCTAGTGGTTACGCCATGTGCAAGCACTGACGTATGGCTGGGATAGGAAGGATCTGTCGTTAATAAGCAGGCTTTCAAAAGCTGTGCCATTCCATAAAATAAAAGAATCGGCTTAATTTCTAAAGAAGCGATTTTGGCTTGTTTATAGAAGGCTTCCGCATGTTTTAGAAAAAAAATAAACCGTTCTCCATTTTTATAAGAGTTTCTTTTAGGATCCTCCATATCTTGATTTTTATATACCATTTCAAGAAAATGCTGGGATGTTTCGACGGAATAAAACAGCTCTAATTCCTTCCATCCTTTATTTTGCATGAACTCCACTTCCCTCTTGGTTATTTTCTAAAAATTACAACTGTTTCCCGCTTTCTTGACAGTCGGTATTCAAGTTGATAATCTACATATAATATTTTGCCGAAAAGAGGGGGATTTACTATGTGGGAAAGCAAATTTTCGAAAGAAGGCTTAACATTTGATGATGTATTGCTTGTTCCGGCCAAATCAGAAGTTCTTCCACGCGATGTTGATTTATCGGTTGAGCTTACTTCATCTATTAAGCTGAATGTTCCAATTATCAGTGCAGGCATGGATACTGTCACAGAAGCTCAAATGGCCATTGCAATGGCAAGACAGGGCGGCATGGGCATCGTCCATAAAAACATGTCAATTGAACAGCAGGCTGAACAGGTTGATAAAGTAAAGCGTTCAGAGCGCGGCGTTATTACGAATCCGTTTTTCCTAACACCCGAACATCAAGTTTTTGATGCAGAGCACTTAATGGGCAAATACAGAATCTCCGGTGTTCCCATTGTCGATAACGAAGAAGATCAGAAGCTGGTTGGAATTATTACAAACCGCGACCTTCGGTTTATTTCCGACTATTCCATGAAAATCAGCGATGTCATGACAAAAGAAGAGCTGGTCACTGCTCCTGTCGGCACAACATTAGATGAAGCAGAAAAAATTCTTCAGAAATATAAAATCGAAAAACTCCCTCTTTTAGATGATCAAGGTGTTTTAAAAGGACTGATCACGATCAAAGATATCGAAAAAGTGATCGAGTTCCCGAATTCAGCGAAAGATGTGCATGGACGTCTGCTTGTAGGAGCGGCAGTCGGAGTAACCGGCGATACAATGACGCGCGTCAGAAAGCTTGTTGAAGCCAATGTCGATGTCATTGTCATTGATACGGCACACGGCCATTCACAAGGCGTGCTTGATACAGTCAAGAAAATCCGCGACACATATCCTGAATTAAATATTATTGCCGGAAACGTCGCAACTGCTGAAGGCACAAAAGCGCTGATTGATGCCGGCGCTAATGTCGTCAAAGTCGGTATCGGACCGGGATCTATTTGTACAACCCGTGTTGTAGCCGGCGTCGGCGTCCCGCAAGTGACTGCGGTTTATGACTGCGCGACTGAAGCCAGAAAGCACGGTGCTACAATTATTGCAGACGGCGGAATCAAGTTTTCCGGGGACATTGTGAAGGCCTTGGCAGCCGGCGGACATGCCGTCATGCTGGGAAGTCTTCTTGCCGGTACATCTGAAAGCCCTGGCGAGACGGAAATTTACCAAGGCAGACGCTTTAAGGTCTACCGCGGAATGGGTTCAGTTGCGTCAATGGAAAAAGGAAGCAAGGATCGCTACTTCCAAGAAGAAAATAAGAAGTTTGTCCCTGAAGGAATTGAAGGCCGGACACCTTACAAAGGGCCTGTTGCCGATACGATTTATCAGCTTGTCGGCGGCTTGAAATCAGGTATGGGCTACTGCGGAACAAAAGATTTGAACGCGTTAAGAGAAGATGCTCAATTCATCCGCATGACTGGTGCGGGACTGCGAGAAAGCCATCCGCATGACGTGCAAATTACCAAAGAATCGCCCAACTATACCATTTCCTAATCAAATATGACAAAAATTAAAGTGTAGACAGAGTGATACTCTGTCTATTTTTTTTTGCTTCATTATGATAAAATTTATAATGTTGTGTTAAAAAAATGTCTTTTATGGCTTTGATATAGATTTTAGTCTGATGAAAAGCGGAGGTATCATGATTTGAAAAGCAAGAGAATAAAACAGCTGATCATGTTTGTCGTTGCTTTTGCGGTGGCGGTGGGGGCTTTTTCTCCTATGTCAAAAGCGAAAGCTGCAAATGATCCAATTAGTGTTGATGCGAAAGCGGCAATACTGGTGGAAGCTTCTTCAGGGAAAATTTTGTACAGCAAAAATGCTGATCAGCGTCTTCCTGTTGCCAGCATGGCTAAAATGATGACGGAGTATCTTCTTTTGGAAGCGATCCACGAGGGCAAAGTGAAATGGGACCAAAAATATACTCCTGATGAGTATGTGTATGAAATTTCCCAGGACCGTTCGTTATCCAACGTCCCTCTTCGCAAAGACGGCTCTTATACTGTAGAAGAGCTTTATCAGGCGACTGCGATTTATTCCGCAAACGCAGCGGCAATCGGACTTTCTGAGATCATTGCCGGTTCTGAATCAAAGTTTGTAGAATTGATGAATCAAAAAGCAAAAGAACTAGGAATGAAAAATTACAAATTTGTAAATGCGACAGGTTTGGAAAACAAAGATCTTCACGGCAAACATCCAAGCGGAACAAGCGGTGATGAAGAAAATGAAGTATCTGCGAGAGACATGGCGCTTCTTGCCGACCATTTAGTCAATGATTATCCTGAAATCCTTGAAACGGCAAGCATTGCAAAAACGAAGTTCAGAGAAGGCACAGATGATGAAATGGACATGCCAAACTGGAACTTTATGCTGAAAGGCCTTGTTCAGCAATATGAAGGTGTTGACGGCCTGAAAACCGGATCAACTGATTCAGCGGGATCATGCTTTACTGCAACTGCCGAAAGAAACGGCATGCGTGTCATTTCCGTCGTCCTTGATGCGAAAGGCGACCTTCATACGGCGCGTTTTAAAGAAACGAAAAAAATGCTGGATTATGCATTTGATCACTTCACAATGAAAGAGTTTTACGCAAAAGGCGCGCAAGTAAAAGGCAACGAAACGATCACAGTTGACAAAGGTAAAGAAACTGAAGTCGGCATCGTGACTGAAAAGGCCTTTTCAATGCCTGTGAAAAACGGTGAAGAAAAGAACTACAAGGCGAAAGTGACGCTGAATAAAGATGAGCTGACCGCACCTGTTAAAAAAGGTGAGAAAGTCGGGACCCTGACAGCTTCTTATAAGGGAGAAGAGAAGGACTACGGTTTTATTGGCAGCGATGTGTCAGGTGTAAACCTGGTGACAAAAGAAAATGATGAAAAAGCAAACTGGTTTATTTTAACGATGAGAAGCATCGGCGGGTTTTTTGCCGGCTTATGGAACAGTGTCGTTGATATGGTGACCGGCTGGTTTTAATACATAAAGAGCTCTATTTCTAGGGCTCTTTATTGTAATATCTAAAGGAATGCTAACGATTTGTTATAAAAATAGAAATAATCTTCGTGTTTTTCCATATGATTTTGTGGAATTATAGGATACAATAAGATTAAATCTGAACATTCTATCTTTGATTAGGGGGATCCTTGAAATGGCTCAAACAGGTACTGACCGTGTAAAACGCGGAATGGCAGAAATGCAGAAGGGCGGCGTCATTATGGACGTTGTCAATGCCGAACAAGCAAAAATCGCAGAAGAAGCAGGAGCCGTCGCAGTTATGGCATTGGAACGCGTTCCGGCTGATATCCGTGCGGCTGGCGGGGTTGCCCGCATGGCAGATCCGACCATTGTCGAGGAAGTCATGAACGCTGTTTCAGTTCCGGTCATGGCGAAAGCGCGTATCGGACATATCGTGGAAGCGCGTGTTCTCGAAGCGCTTGGCGTTGATTATATTGATGAAAGTGAAGTTTTGACTCCAGCGGATGAAGAATTTCATTTAAATAAAAATGAGTATACTGTTCCGTTCGTATGCGGATGCCGCGACCTTGGGGAAGCAACGCGCCGGATCGCAGAAGGAGCTTCCATGCTCCGCACAAAAGGCGAGCCTGGAACGGGTAATATCGTTGAAGCCGTTCGTCATATGAGAAAAGTGAACGCTCAAGTGCGCAAAGTGGTTGGAATGAGTGACGACGAGCTGATGACAGAAGCGAAAAACCTCGGTGCTCCTTATGAGCTGTTGCAGCAAATCAAAGCTGACGGACGTCTTCCGGTTGTAAACTTTGCTGCCGGCGGTGTGGCAACGCCTGCTGATGCTGCTTTAATGATGCAGCTTGGCGCGGACGGCGTTTTTGTAGGGTCAGGTATTTTCAAATCTGATAATCCTGCTAAATTTGCTAAAGCTATTGTTGAAGCGACAACGCATTATACAGATTACAAGCTGATTGCCGAGCTTTCAAAAGAGCTTGGAACTGCAATGAAAGGTATTGAAATCTCAAATCTGCTGCCAGAACAGCGTATGCAAGAACGCGGCTGGTAATCATTAAGGAGACGGATTGACATGCTGACAATTGGTGTACTTGGACTTCAGGGAGCAGTAAGAGAACATATTCGCTCAATTGAAGCATGCGGTGCAGCCGGAAAAGTCATTAAATGGCCGGAAGAACTGAAGGAAATCGACGGCTTGATTTTGCCTGGAGGCGAAAGTACGACGATGAGGCGCCTCATTGACACGTATCGGTTTATGAAGCCGCTTCAGGAATTTGCTGCATCCGGAAAGCCGGTATTTGGAACTTGCGCAGGGTTGATTATGCTGGCAAAAAACATTGCCGGAAGCGATGAAGCTCACATCGGTGTTCTCGATGTCACTGTTGAGCGCAATTCATTCGGCAGACAAAGAGAGAGCTTTGAAGCAAATCTAACCGTCAAAGGGCTGGACGAACCGTTTACAGGTGTGTTTATCCGCGCCCCTCACATTTTGAAAGCGGGCGAAAAGGTAGAAGTTCTTTCTGAACACAATGGAAGAATCGTCGCTGCTAAACAAGGAAATCTTCTCGGCTGCTCCTTCCATCCCGAGCTGACGGATGACCACAGGATGACAAAGTTGTTTGTGGAGATGGCTGAACAGCATAAACAGGAAGCCGTTGTATAAAACGGTTGAAAGCTGTGAAAACTTGTAGTACATTTATAAGACAATATAGATCGAAAAGCGTTGATAGGAAACAGTAGGAAGCCTTTCTTTCAAAAGAGAGCCGATGGTTGGTGCGAATCGGTGAAAGATGCTGTCCGAATCCATCCTTGAGCGAAATGCTGAACAATGAAAGTAGGCATTTACGGGATACCCGTTATCAAAAGGAAGCGGAAAGCAGGACCACTCGTCCTGTTTTCAATCAGGGTGGCAACGCGAGAGCTCTCGTCCCTTTATATTAGGGAAGCGAGGGCTCTTTTTTTCGGTCAAATCAGTGTAAAAGGAGCGAGGCAGATGCTTGATGTCAAACTGCTGCGGGCAAATTTTGAAGAAATCAAACAAAAGCTTGCCCACAGGGGAGAAGATTTAACAGACTTTGATCGATTTGAGGAATTGGATGCCAAACGAAGAGAATTGATTGTCAAAGTAGAAGAACTGAAAGGGAAGCGCAATGAGGTGTCCCAGCAGGTTGCCGCTTTAAAGCGCGAGAAAAAAGATGCCGACCATATCATTAAAGAAATGCGCGAGGTCGGCGAACAAATTAAAAAACTAGATGAAAGCTTGAGGACTGTCGAGTCTTCTCTGGACATGATCATGCTGTCCATTCCGAACATTCCGCATGAGTCTGTTCCGGTTGGTGAGACTGAAGACGATAATGTAGAAGTGCGCGAATGGGGCACGCTTCCTCAATTTTCCTATGAAGCAAAGCCGCATTGGGAAATCGCCGATCAATTGAACATTCTTGATTTTGAACGGGCCGGAAAAGTAACAGGCAGCCGCTTTGTTTTCTATAAAGGGCTTGGCGCCAGACTTGAACGTGCATTATATAACTTTATGCTTGACCTCCATGTAGATGAGTACGG
This sequence comes from Bacillus swezeyi, assembly GCF_001969815.1. GTDB lineage: Bacteria > Bacillota > Bacilli > Bacillales > Bacillaceae > Bacillus > Bacillus swezeyi. The sequence goes on from NZ_MRBK01000035.1 coordinate 6,759, forward strand.
CTATACAGAAGTCATTCCTCCTTACATGGTCAACCGTGCAAGTATGACAGGTACAGGCCAGCTTCCAAAGTTTGAGGAAGACGCCTTTAAAATCAGGGAAGAGGATTATTTCCTGATTCCGACGGCAGAGGTTCCGATTACTAACCTGCATCGCGATGAAATTTTATCCGCCGACGATTTGCCGGTCAATTATGCTGCATTCAGTGCGTGCTTCCGTTCAGAAGCCGGCTCAGCAGGCCGGGATACCCGCGGATTGATTCGCCAGCATCAATTTAATAAGGTTGAACTTGTCAAATTCGTAAAGCCCGAAGATTCCTATGAAGAGCTTGAGAAACTGACAAATCAGGCTGAAAAGGTGCTTCAGCTGCTTGAACTCCCATACCGCGTCATGAGCATGTGTACGGGTGATTTAGGGTTTACTGCCGCGAAGAAATACGATATCGAAGTATGGATTCCGAGCCAGGATACGTATCGTGAAATTTCATCTTGCAGCAACTTTGAAGCCTTCCAGGCGAGACGGGCCAACATCAGGTTCCGAAGAGAAGCAAAAGGCAAGCCTGAGCATGTCCATACATTGAATGGATCAGGTTTGGCAGTCGGCAGAACGGTTGCCGCTTTATTGGAGAACTATCAGCAGGAAGACGGAAGTGTCGTCATCCCTAAAGTTCTGCGTCCTTATATGGGGAACAGAGAAGTCATTAAACCATCATAAAAAGGTGCGTCATGAGGCGCACCTTTTTTATTTTAACGACCAGACGGCGGCGATATTTCGTGCGCAGTGCTCCAAGTATGCATTGCCATTGGCTAGAGATTCCTCCAAGGAAGTGATTCCCGGGACGATCGAAAAAAGCGCTGAGATTCCTTTGTCATAAACGAGTTCACAGCCCTCGCCAAGCGAGCCTGCGAAGGCGATCACGGGAATATCTGCTTTACCGGCCCGTTTTGCCACTCCTGCAGGCGTTTTTCCGTAGATGGTTTGGCCGTCTATTTTCCCTTCTCCTGTAATGATAAGATCGGCTCCTTTGATCCTTTCTGAAAAAGATAAGGTATCCAAGACGATTTCAACGCCGCTTTTTAATTCCGCTTTTAAAAAGGCATACAAGCCCGCTCCCAAGCCGCCTGCCGCGCCAGCACCAGGGAGCAAATCAGCCTCAAGGTTTAACTCATCCCTGATCATCTCGGCGTAATGTTTCAAATTCTGGTCTAAAAGAGCGGCCATTTCTTCAGTCGACCCTTTTTGAGGCCCGAATATGGCAGATGCTCCGCGAGGACCTGTAAGCGGGTTGTCAACGTCGCAGGCTGCCTCAAATTTGATCTGTTTTAATGCTGGATGCAGACCGCTCATATCAATTTGAGCTATTTGAGAGAGCTTTCCGCCGCCATCTTGAATCTCCTTCCCGTCACGGTTCAGAAACTTCACCCCAAGTGCGCTGGCCATGCCGGCTCCTCCGTCATTTGTAGCACTTCCGCCCAGTCCGATGATCATCTTGTCTGCGCCTTGTTCTATGGCATCTGCGATCAGTTCTCCGGTTCCTCTTGTTGTTGTCAGGAGCGGGTTTCGCTGTTTAGGAGGAACAAGGTGAAGGCCTGATGCTTCAGCCATTTCAATAACGGCTGTTTTTCCGTCTCCAAGGAGCCCATAAGCGGCTTTGACCGGTGTTCCGCGAGGCCCTGTCACCTTTTTGTAAATCAATTCCCCGCCGGTTACGTCAACCAGAGCCTGAACAGTTCCTTCTCCGCCGTCAGCAACCGGAATTTTAATATACTCGGCATCAGGAAGCACGGCCTTAAAGCCTTTTTCAATGCTTACAGCCGCTTCCATAGAGGTCATGCTTTCCTTAAATGAATCAGGTGCAATCACGATTTTCATAGCTTCAGCTCCTTTTTAAATAAAGAATTGAAAAATTCCAAAAATCAAGGTTGAAATGATGGTTAAGATCAATCCGATGACCGACTCATAAGGAATAAGTTTAAGGCGTTCTTTCATCGACATGAATACACTGCCTCCTGTCGTATGAAAGAAACTACCGTGAGGCAGGTGGTCAAGTACAGTAGCCCCGGCGTGAATCATGGCTGCACCTGCGAGGCCGGCGACGCCAAGATCAAGCAATGTCGGGCCAAATACGCTGCTGGCGACAGCGGTTCCCGCAGTTGTTGAGGCTGTGGCCATGGACATCAGCATACCCGAAATCGGAGCTAAAAGAAACGCTGGCAGACCCAATCCGACAAGGCTGTCTGTGATCAATCCGTTAAGTTCAGAATTGGCGATGATTCCGGCAAGTGTTCCAGTCCCGATCAGCATGACGGCGACACCTGACATTTTGGAAAGACCTGAAGCGGCAAAATCCTTTAGCTTTGCTGCTTGCCCTGAAGCAATTGCTGTGATGAAGCCTCCTGCCGGCAGAGCTATAATCGGATCAATCGTAATTCCCGCGGCGGGCCTTAAAGCAAGTAACAAAATAGCGGCGGCGGGCCCGCTGATCGCTGCCCAAAATGACGGAAGATGCTGAGCGGGGCTGCTTTCAATCTCGTCAGAAGCAACTTGTGTTCCTCTATTGGAAAGCCGCTTAGCTAACAAATATGTGGCCCCCAAACCGAACAGAGCGGGGATGATCCCTGCCGCCATGACGGATGTCAAAGGGACATGAAACGCATCTGAAGCAGCGATCGCATTGGGATTTGGAGACATGATGTTTCCCGCTTTTCCTCCGCCGATCATCGCCAAAAGAATCGCTGCTTTACTGATTGACACCCGCTTTGCGATGGCCAGGGCGATCGGGGCGACAGTAATGACCGCGACATCGACGAATACGCCGACTGTTGTTAAGATAGCCGCTGCCAAAGTCAATGCAAGCAATGCTCTTTTCTCACCCATTTTATGAACGATGGTTTCGGCTATGACAGCTGCTGAACCTGACTGAATCAGCACACCTGCAAGCACGCCTGCTGCCAAAATACGGAGCACAGCGGGAATCATGTTTTTAGCCCCTGCCATCATCAAATCTGTTGTCTCTATCAAATCCGCACCGCCAATTAGGCCCCCTGCTAATGCTCCGACCATCATTCCATAAGCCGGCGGCACTTTTTTCAAAATTAAAAAGATAGAAATGGCTAATGCACAAAGGGCGCCTATAGCGTGTATTTGAATATCCAATCTGCATCCCTCCTTTACGTCCAATTGTAAACGCTTTCTATCGAAGGGAGAATTGTTCAGACATACGGATTTTATTGTTTTATCTCATGTTAAAATTGTTCATTTGCACAAAAGGATGAAAAAAGCGTGATAGCTGTATATAGTTTAAACAAGTCTTCCAAATGCTTTGGATTGCATCCGGTCGCTGATTCGATTTTTTTCAAGCGATAATTTAATGTATTGCGGTGAATGAACAGTCTTGAAGAAGCCTCTGCCATTTCACCGTTTACTTCTATGTAACAGAGAAGGGTTTTGGCCAATTCGCCTTTCGGATCTGCTTGAGAAAGGCGCTCCCAGATTTTTTTGAAATGAATTTCCTGATCGGGCTGCTGGATCTTTGAAAGAAGGACGGGAATCGCGAAATTCCGGTAATCACAGAAATCATGTCGGAATCCCATCGTTTTAGCGATCCTCAAGGTTTGTTTTGCACTTTGGTAGGAAAAAGGCAGCTGTTGAAGCTGCTCCGCCTGCTCTCCCATCGCTCCCATGACGGTCTTCCATTGGCTGAGCCAATCGTGCCAGGCTGAATAGATTTCAGACCGGCTTTTACCGGGCTCATCTGTCAGAAGAACAGCAATCTCCGTTAAAGAAATATTGGCGTAGAGATCTTGAGGCTTTAATTGCTTTTCAAGTTTTTTGATAAATGCCGGCTTCATATCAGAGGATGGGAGCTCAAAAACTAGGCAAAAGCGTTTGCTTTCCAGTGGAATACTTAAACGCTCTGCGCGTTCCAGAAAATCAAGGGACATCAAATCATCTCCCTGGATCATTTGGATGACCGTTTCTTCCCGCAGTCTTTGATCCCATGTCAGCTGTTTTGTCAAAAACGCCTGTTGAACGGTCAGTTCCGCGGCCATTTTGACCAGTTCTCCATAATGGCTGACTTCAGAAGGAGATCCGGTAATGCCGATGACACCGATCATTTCATCGTGAAATGCGATCGGGAGGTTTACTCCCGGTTTTGTTCCTGTCAAAACAGAACATTCCTCAGGTGTGATACTGATTCCGCTATTAGCTGAAAGAACATCTTTTGCTCCGGTATGTTCATCGCCAATCCTTGAGCGGTCGCCGGAGGCGATGATAACTCCATTTCCATCCATGATGTTAATGTTATGTCCAATAATCGACATTGTTCTGTCGACAATTTCCGCTGCCAGTTCTTTTGATAGATAATTCATTGATCGCTGCTCCTGTCAGTTGATTTAATATCCTGTTTTTAAATCTGAACTTTTCCATCAATCCACCATTCGATAAACTGTTTTAAAGAGGGGGCAACCCAAGTGCGGCTGTCATCCTCATGATTCCAAACATATATATCGTCTTTTTGAATGGAGCCATTTAAAATGGAATAAGCAAATAAGTCACCGTTTCCTGCATCAGCGATAAATAAGAGACAGTCAAAGGGCATGTATATATCCTTAAAAACTTCGCCATTTCTCAGCTCCTCATTTTCCTCTATGATTCGGTCTGCGGACCAAATGAGAGGGCAGTCGAATTCATCGTTTATTCCATCTGTTTCTTTCAGCAGACTTTCCAATTCATTTGGGAGCTGAATATTGAGTTTTCGTTTGATTTCTTCCAATCTTGCTGTTTGAGAGGGTTTGTTAAACGTATATTCTTCGGATAAACGTCTGATCAAATGTCTCCACATTTTCATCACCCTTTGCTATAATAGGTTCTTGCAGGATCATTATAAGCAAGAAATTATTAAAATTAAATTTTTATCAAAAAATCTCTTGACTCAAAAACATAGGACATGTTATATTAATTCTTGTCGATACGGAGGAATACCCAAGTCTGGCTGAAGGGATCGGTCTTGAAAACCGACAGGGGTGTCAAAGCCCGCGGGGGTTCGAATCCCTCTTCCTCCGCCATTATTGATTTGCATTTTAGTGATTGACTAAGCATAAATTGGAGATTGTGTTGCCGCTGCCTGAATAGGGTAGCGGTTTTTTTGTGTTTTTCAGCAAAAAAGAGCGGATTCCATTGGGGAACCCGCTTTTTTGTATGCCTATCCTTGTATGGCTTCGCTTATTTTCTCAATAATAGGGTCCAGAGAGGCTGAGTTGTTGAACAGGTCATATTCTTCTATATTGACTCTTACCACAGGACAGGCATTAAAGCCGCTGATCCAGTTTTCGTATCTTGTGTACATTTCCTCCCAATAAGCCCTGTCTGTTTGCAGCTCCATTTCCCGTCCGCGCTTTTGGATGCGATCCAGAATCGTTTCCAAATTGCCCTCCAAGTATACTAGGACGTCCGGACGAGGGAAGTATGGCGTCATCACCATCGCTTCAAACAGGCTTGTATAGGTTTTGTAGTCGACTTTTGACATTGTGCCTTTATCTGCATGCATCTTGGCGAAAATGCCTGTGTCTTCATAAATCGAGCGGTCTTGAACAAATCCGCCGCCTGATTCAAAAATATATTTTTGTTCTTTAAACCGTTCTGCTAAAAAGAAAATTTGTAAATGAAAGCTCCAGCGTTCAAAGTCTTGATAGAAAGCCTCCAAATAAGGATTATTGACGACTTCTTCAAGAGATGTTTTAAATTCGAGTCTTGTTGCAAGCTCTTTAGTTAATGTGGATTTTCCCACTCCTACCGTGCCTGCAACAGTAATGATGGCATCCTTCGGAATATTATGTACACTCATCCTATATACTCCTTTACTTGATCGGCAATCCGATTAAAAACGGCTTCCGATAAAACAAAATCTTCCTGGTCTCCGTTTATTTCAATGATCGGCAGTGATGGGTCGTCTTTTTTGATTTGCTTGATCGCAGTTTCATAATCCTTGATCAGCTGTTCCAAATAAAGCTCGTCCATTTGCTGTTCAAACGGCCGTCCGCGTTTTTTGATTCGTTTTAATAATGTCGGCAGACTTGCCCGGATGTAGATGATGATATTTGGTTTAGGCAAATCCTCTGTGAGCAGCTGATAAATCTTTCTGTATTTCTCAAGCTTTTTACCTTCTAACGTCCGTTCCGCAAAAATGACATTTTTATAAATATGGTAGTCGGAAATGACGGGCGCGTTTTTATGTAAATACTTTTTTTCAGTATCTTCAAGCTGTTTATAGCGATTGCAAAGGAAAAACATTTCAAGCTGAAAGCTCCATTCGTCTTTGTCTTCGTAAAATTTGCCGAGGAAAGGGTTCTCTTCGACAATTTCTTTGACCAAAGACAGAGAAAGCCTTTCTGAAAGCATGCAGGCCAATGTTGTTTTTCCCGCCCCGATGGGACCTTCGACAGCGATGAAAGGGGCTGTATTCATAGGTGTCCTCCTACTCAGATAAGCCATTTGCTTATAATTTATGATCCATCCATATTGTATCACATCATGTTCTATTGCCCATGAAAAAAACGTTCCGTCAACTTGGGAACGTCTCTTTGTCAACATTAAATTGATCGGCAATCAGGAGCCAGTTTTGCGGGAATGAGAGGCCGAGCTTCCAATAGCTGATCCCCCTTAAATTTAACTCTTTGATCAGATCAAATTTTGCCTGGATGGATCGCGCATCTTCAAACCAAACCTCATGCTGCTTGCCCGCGCTGTCTGTATAGCGGAAATAAGGGGCCTGGGCTGTTTCATCGTACAATATGGCTGCATTGTTTTCGCTGGCAATTTGTATAGCCCTTTGCGGACTAATCGCTTTGGCGAGTTCTCCTCCGGGAGTATAAGGAAGAGTCCAGTCATAGCCGTATAGATTTTGTCCCATAACGATTTTATTGGCAGGCATTTCAGTAAGCGCATATTCAATAACATCTCGTACAGGACCAATCGGCGACACCGCCATTGGCGGCCCTCCGCTGTAGCCCCATTCATACGTCATCAGTACGACAAAATCGACGATTTGGCCATGTGCCCGATAGTCGTGTGCTTCATACCATTGTCCCGGCTGGTCGGCTCTTGTTTTAGGAGCGAGGGCGGTAGAGATCAACCAGCCTTCCCGTCTGAAACGGTCCCGGGCTTCCCGCAGAAATTGATTATATGCTTCTCTATCCTCCGGCCTTAAGTATTCAAAGTCAAAATGAATGTCTTTAAACCCGTATTTTCTGGCGGCGGCAACGATGTTATCGAGCAGTTTGCTTTTTACATTCTCGTCTGTCAGGATGATCCTGCCAAGCTCGTCGCTGAAGGCTTCATTTTCAAGATTGGTGACAATCATCATCATGGTAGTCCGCTGTCTGTCGGCAATTTCTTTTAAATTGTCGAGCGGCGGCTCCTCAAGCGTGCCGTCCCGCTTTGCTTGAAAGCTGAAAGCACCGAGGTAGGTCAGGTATGGAACCGCCTCTCTCGCCGCCTGCTGAAGTGCGGGGCTGACGCTTTCTCCCCGCGGCTCTATATAAGCGTTTGTTTCTAAGTTCCGCTTTGGCCGCGGCGGAATGTACAACAATATTCCGACAGGTAAAAGGGCACCTAGCTGAATGCGGTTGATTCTGGCCAGTTCTGTAACAGGAATATTAAAACGCCCAGCGATCGTAGCCAGTGTATCACCTTGCTGCACCTCATAAAACTGTCCGGCAATCGGTATGACGATGGTTTGTCCGACAACGAGTCGATTTGGATTGGGAATTTCATTCGTTTCTACAATTTCATTGACCGTTGTTCTGTACCGATTCGCAATTCTGTAAAGAGTATCGCCTCTTTTCACGACATAAATCTGAATGGGAAACGCCTCCTTTCTCATTGCTATCACTATATGAGAAAAGGAAGTGTTTCATGCTCTAAGTTTCCGCAATGAGATGTTTGGCGGCTGTGATATTGGCAAACAGGACATTTTCCATGATAGTCAATGCATATTTGTTGTCTTTTTCATGATTGGATGCAATACAATCGTGGGGAATCGTGATTTCGTATTCACGCATATAGGCGTCGTTGGCTGTAAACAGAACGCAAATATTGCCGGCGATTCCCGTAATGATTAAATGATGGATATGAAGTTCATTTAATAAAGTTTCAAGAGCAGTGCCGTAAAAAGCTGAATGCTTCGGTTTGATTAAAAAATAGTCGCTTTCTTTAGGTGCGAGCCGTTCAATGATGTTTTTGCTTCTGTCATTTTTGCATTTCTTCATAATGGCAGCAATATCCGCTTGCCAAATTCCGAAATGGTCATTAATGTAGATGATAGGCCAATTCATTTTCTCGGCATGTTTTTTCAGAGCCAGAATATCATCGGCCATTTCCTCTGTTTTTTTGGAAAGGACATCGCCCATATCGAAATGAAAATCATTGATCATGTCTACAATAATGAGGGCGGTATCTGGAGTGGACAAGTCGCTTTTACTCCTTTCAGGTTCAAATTTCATTATCTATATGTTAGCCTTTCTGAATGGGGAAAAAACATTGAAAGAGTGCGTGCAGATGACACAAGACGAGCTTTATATGAGAGAAGCGATCCGCGAAGCGAAAAAAGCTGAAGAAAAGGGAGAGGTGCCAATCGGCGCTGTTCTTGTTCTGGATGATGAAATCATTGCCCGTGCCCATAATTTAAGGGAAACAGAGCAAAGAGCGCTTGCACACGCAGAGATGCTTGTCATAGACGAAGCGTGCAAGAAGCTGGGAACATGGCGTCTTGAAAGAGCGGTTCTTTACGTTACGCTTGAGCCCTGTCCGATGTGTGCCGGAGCTGCTGTTCTTTCGAGGATTGATAAAGTTGTATTTGGAGCATTTGATCCTAAAGGCGGCTGTGCAGGAACTTTGATGAATCTTCTTCAGGAGGAGAGGTTTAATCATCAGGCTGGAGTGGTAAGCGGAGTAATGGAAGAAGAATGCGGCAGGCTGCTCAGCGATTTTTTCAAGAATCTCCGCGCAAAAAAGAAAGCGGAGAAGCAAAACAAACCGGAATGACGGATATTTGCAATTTAGGATGAAACAAGTTATACTATTGAGTGCGTCACAAACAGACGCGACCTTTATAATTTGATATTTATTTTGCCGTGCTAAGCGGGGAGGTAGCGGTGCCCTGTACTCGCAATCCGCTCGAGCGAGGCCGAATTCCTTTCTCGAGGTTCGTTTACTTTAAGGTCTGCCTTAAGCAAGTGGTGTTGACGTTTGGGTCCTGCGCAATGGGAATCCATGAACCATGTCAGGTCCGGAAGGAAGCAGCATTAAGTGGAACCTTCCATGTGCCGCAGGGTTGCCTGGGCTGAGCTAACTGCTTAAGTAACGCTTAGGGTAGCGAATCGACAGAAGGTGCACGGTAAATCAATCATCAAATTAACACTCATCTATTTTCAGATAGATGAGTTTTTTTTCTTAAGAAGAGCTTTTGGAATTGAAAGCCGCTTCATGTATAATAAGATTGAAGATATTAAGAGGAGGGCGTGTTTGTGAGTTACCAAGCTTTATATAGAGTGTTCAGGCCGCAGTTGTTTGAAGATGTAGTCGGTCAGGAGCACATCACGAAAACGTTGCAAAATGCCCTTTTACAAAAGAAATTTTCTCACGCTTACCTGTTTTCCGGACCGAGGGGGACAGGGAAAACAAGCGCTGCAAAACTGTTTGCCAAAGCTGTCAACTGTGAGCATGCTCCAGTCAGTGAACCGTGTAACGAATGTTCCGCGTGTAAAGGCATTACAAGCGGTGCAATTTCAGATGTGATCGAAATTGATGCCGCATCTAACAACGGTGTAGATGAAATACGCGACATTCGGGATAAAGTGAAATTTGCCCCGTCTGCTGTCACGTATAAAGTATATATCATAGATGAAGTACATATGCTTTCTATTGGCGCATTCAACGCTCTTCTCAAAACACTTGAAGAGCCGCCTGAGCATTGCATATTTATTCTCGCGACGACAGAGCCCCATAAAATCCCTTTAACAATCATTTCAAGATGTCAGCGTTTTGATTTTAAAAGAATCACCTCACAGGCGATTGTCGGCCGAATGAAAAAGATTGTTGAAACAGAACAGTTCAAGGTGCAGGAAGGCGCACTGGAAATCATCGCTGGAGCTGCAGACGGCGGAATGAGGGATGCTTTGAGTCTGCTGGATCAGGCAGTATCCTTCAGCGGCGAGGAGCTCACGGTCGATGATGCTTTGCTGATCACGGGCGCCGTGTCTCAGCATTATATAGGAAAGCTTGCGTCTACCCTTCATGAAAAAAATGTTTCGGGTGCTTTGGAGACATTGAACGAACTGCTTCAGCAGGGGAAAGACCCGGCCAAGCTGATCGAGGACATGATTTTCTATTTCAGGGATATGCTTCTTTATCAAACGGCGCCGGATCTAGAAGGCGTACTTGAAAAGGTGAAAGTGGACGAAGAGTTCCAAAACCTCTCTCAGCAAATTCCCTCACAACACCTTTATGAAATGATTGATATTTTAAATAAGAGTCATCAGGAAATGAAATGGACGAATCATCCGCGCATCTTTTTTGAAGTTGCGGTTGTGAAGCTTTGCCAGGGTGCAAAAACCGAGCTGCCTTCGGCTGGACAGCCTGAAGTAGAAAACCTCGTGAACAAGGTGCGCCAGCTGGAACAGGAAATTACCCAGCTCAAAACATCGGGGGTGCAGGTTTCCGCGGCTCCAAGTCAGCCAAAAGAAGCAACACGCCCTCAAAAAAGCGCGAAAAGCGGTTATAAGGCCCCTGTCGGCCGGATCCATGAAATATTAAAAGAAGCTACAAGACCGGACCTTGAAAAATTAAAGGGCTACTGGGGAGAATTGCTTGCTCAGCTCAAACAGCAAAATAAAGTTTCACATGCTGCCTTATTAAATGACAGCGAACCGGTGGCGGCATCTTCAAAGGCATTCGTCCTTTCATTTAAATATGAAATTCACTGTAAAATGGTTGCCGAAGATAATAATGGAGTCAGGACAAACCTGGAGCAGATTTTAGACGGAATGCTCGGCGGGAGAATAGATATAGTTGGCGTTCCTGAAGCACAATGGGGTAAAATAAGAGAAGAATTTCTGCAGGATCATCAGCAGGAAGAATCAGAATCAAATGAATCAAAAGTAGAGGAAGATCCGCTCATAGCAGAAGCTAAAAAGCTGTTTGGAGCGGAACTGATTGAAATTAAAGAATAAAACATGAAAGAGAGTGGTTTTCAGTATGCGCGGTGGAATGGGAAACATGCAAAAAATGATGAAGCAAATGCAAAAAATGCAAAAGGATATGCAAAAGGCACAGGAGGAGCTTGCTGAAAAGGTGCTTGAAGGTACAGCAGGCGGCGGAATGGTCACTGTTAAAGTGAACGGCCAAAAAGAAATCATCGACGTCGTCATTAAAGAAGAAGTCGTCGACCCTGAAGATGTTGAAATGCTTCAAGACCTCGTTCTTGCGGCGACAAATGATGCTTTAAAACAAGTGGATGAAATGACAAATGAAACGATGGGTAAGTTTACAAAAGGAATGAACATGCCGGGTTTATTCTAGGAGGAAAATAAGAATGCAGTATCCTGAACCAATATCAAAGCTGATTGACAGCTTTATGAAATTGCCAGGAATCGGACCGAAAACGGCTGTCCGTCTGGCTTTTTTTGTTCTCAGTATGAAAGAAGATGTTGTGCTAGATTTTGCAAAAGCGCTGGTAAACGCAAAGCGCAATTTAACTTATTGTTCGGTTTGCGGCCATATAACGGATCAAGATCCCTGCTATATTTGTGAAGATACGAGAAGAGACAAATCGGTCATATGTGTCGTTCAGGATCCGAAAGATGTAATTGCTATGGAGAAGATGAAAGAATATGAAGGGTTGTACCATGTTTTGCATGGAGCAATTTCTCCGATGGACGGAATTGGTCCGGAAGATATTAAAATACCCGAATTGTTGAAGCGATTGCAGGATGATCAAGTGACTGAAGTGATCCTCGCAACAAACCCGAATATAGAAGGAGAAGCAACGGCCATGTACATTTCAAGGCTTTTAAAGCCATCTGGTATCAAGCTGTCACGAATTGCCCATGGACTTCCGGTCGGCGGCGATTTGGAATATGCAGATGAAGTCACTCTTTCTAAAGCGCTTGAAGGCAGACGTGAAATGTAGAGGGAGGAGATTGCAGTACCATGGGTTTTCTTCGGAAAAAGAAGCTTAGAAAAGAATTTGACAACAAGCTAATTGAACAGCTGATGCGGCAAAAGGAAGAATGGAACAGGCAAAAACGGCTGATTGAACACAGCCTTGAACCTTCCGCTGAAGTTCTCCATGAGTTAAACGTAGCCGAGGCGAAATACTTTTTTTATTTGCGGGAAGCCAAAAAAAGAAACTTAAGAATCGGCGGCTGGAAGTAGCAGGTCTATTTGCATGAATCTCTTCATATGCTTGTACTAGAAAAGGCGAGGAGTGAGAGAATTCATGGGATCTGCTATTATTATCGGGGCAATTGTGGCTTTGGTTGCCCTTCTGTTTTTTTCAAAGGCTTCCTTTAAACCTTTAAAATGGATGGGCACGATTGCTGTTAGATTTATTGTCGGCGCTCTGTTTTTGTTCTGTGTGAATTTGTTTGGAGAAAGCATGGGCATTCATGTGCCGATTAATCTTGTGACTACTGGAGTCAGCGGGATATTGGGAGTGCCGGGAGTAGCGGCTCTGATTGTCATTAAAAAGTTTATCGTAATTTAATATTTTGTTGACACTTGTCTGCAGAGGTGTTATATTAGTATTCGTCGCTAACGGCGAATCATTTTTTTTGAAAAAAGTTGTTGACGACATATTGGATAAATGTTATTATATTATAGTCGCTTCGAGAGCGGCAGCGAAGTTCTTTGAAAACTAA
>NZ_MRBK01000036.1 GCF_001969815.1 Bacillus swezeyi
ACGATGCGTAGCCGACCTGAGAGGGTGATCGGCCACACTGGGACTGAGACACGGCCCAGACTCCTACGGGAGGCAGCAGTAGGGAATCTTCCGCAATGGACGAAAGTCTGACGGAGCAACGCCGCGTGAGTGATGAAGGTTTTCGGATCGTAAAGCTCTGTTGTTAGGGAAGAACAAGTACCGTTCGAATAGGGCGGTACCTTGACGGTACCTAACCAGAAAGCCACGGCTAACTACGTGCCAGCAGCCGCGGTAATACGTAGGTGGCAAGCGTTGTCCGGAATTATTGGGCGTAAAGCGCGCGCAGGCGGTTTCTTAAGTCTGATGTGAAAGCCCCCGGCTCAACCGGGGAGGGTCATTGGAAACTGGGGAACTTGAGTGCAGAAGAGGAGAGTGGAATTCCACGTGTAGCGGTGAAATGCGTAGAGATGTGGAGGAACACCAGTGGCGAAGGCGACTCTCTGGTCTGTAACTGACGCTGAGGCGCGAAAGCGTGGGGAGCGAACAGGATTAGATACCCTGGTAGTCCACGCCGTAAACGATGAGTGCTAAGTGTTAGAGGGTTTCCGCCCTTTAGTGCTGCAGCAAACGCATTAAGCACTCCGCCTGGGGAGTACGGTCGCAAGACTGAAACTCAAAGGAATTGACGGGGGCCCGCACAAGCGGTGGAGCATGTGGTTTAATTCGAAGCAACGCGAAGAACCTTACCAGGTCTTGACATCCTCTGACACCCCTAGAGATAGGGCTTCCCCTTCGGGGGCAGAGTGACAGGTGGTGCATGGTTGTCGTCAGCTCGTGTCGTGAGATGTTGGGTTAAGTCCCGCAACGAGCGCAACCCTTGATCTTAGTTGCCAGCATTCAGTTGGGCACTCTAAGGTGACTGCCGGTGACAAACCGGAGGAAGGTGGGGATGACGTCAAATCATCATGCCCCTTATGACCTGGGCTACACACGTGCTACAATGGACAGAACAAAGGGCAGCGAAGCCGCGAGGCTCAGCCAATCCCACAAATCTGTTCTCAGTTCGGATCGCAGTCTGCAACTCGACTGCGTGAAGCTGGAATCGCTAGTAATCGCGGATCAGCATGCCGCGGTGAATACGTTCCCGGGCCTTGTACACACCGCCCGTCACACCACGAGAGTTTGTAACACCCGAAGTCGGTGAGGTAACCTTTTGGAGCCAGCCGCCGAAGGTGGGACAGATGATTGGGGTGAAGTCGTAACAAGGTAGCCGTATCGGAAGGTGCGGCTGGATCACCTCCTTTCTAAGGATATTATACGGAATATAAGACCTTATCGGTCTTATAGACAGGTGCGTTTAGATCTTGTTTAGTTTTGAAGGANNTAGACATTCACAAGAATTTTCTGTAGTGATTCTTTTTAATGGTTAAGTTAGAAAGGGCGCACGGTGGATGCCTTGGCACTAGGAGCCGATGAAGGACGGGACGAACACCGATATGCTTCGGGGAGCTGTAAGCAAGCTTTGATCCGGAGATTTCCGAATGGGGAAACCCACTGCTCGTAATGGAGCAGTATCCATATCTGAATTCATAGGATATGAGAAGGCAGACCCGGGGAACTGAAACATCTAAGTACCCGGAGGAAGAGAAAGCAAATGCGATTCCCTGAGTAGCGGCGAGCGAAACGGGAACAGCCCAAACCAAGAGGCTTGCCTCTTGGGGTTGTAGGACACTCTGTACGGAGTTACAAAAGAACGAGGTAGATGAAGAGGTCTGGAAAGGCCCGCCATAGGAGGTAACAGCCCTGTAGTCAAAACTTCGTTCTCTCCTGAGTGGATCCTGAGTACGGCGGAACACGTGAAATTCCGTCGGAATCCGGGAGGACCATCTCCCAAGGCTAAATACTTCCTAGTGACCGATAGTGAACCAGTACCGTGAGGGAAAGGTGAAAAGCACCCCGGAAGGGGAGTGAAATAGATCCTGAAACCGTGTGCCTACAAGTAGTCAGAGCCCGTTAACGGGTGATGGCGTGCCTTTTGTAGAATGAACCGGCGAGTTACGATCCCGTGCAAGGTTAAGTTTGAAAAGACGGAGCCGCAGCGAAAGCGAGTCTGAATAGGGCGCATGAGTACGTGGTCGTAGACCCGAAACCAGGTGATCTACCCATGTCCAGGGTGAAGTTCAGGTAACACTGAATGGAGGCCCGAACCCACGCACGTTGAAAAGTGCGGGGATGAGGTGTGGGTAGGGGTGAAATGCCAATCGAACCTGGAGATAGCTGGTTCTCTCCGAAATAGCTTTAGGGCTAGCCTCAAGGTAAGAGTCTTGGAGGTAGAGCACTGATTGGACTAGGGGCCCCTACCGGGTTACCGAATTCAGTCAAACTCCGAATGCCAAAGACTTGTCCTTGGGAGTCAGACTGCGAGTGATAAGATCCGTAGTCGAAAGGGAAACAGCCCAGACCGCCAGCTAAGGTCCCAAAGTATACGTTAAGTGGAAAAGGATGTGGAGTTGCTTAGACAACCAGGATGTTGGCTTAGAAGCAGCCACCATTTAAAGAGTGCGTAATAGCTCACTGGTCGAGTGACTCTGCGCCGAAAATGTACCGGGGCTAAACGTATCACCGAAGCTGCGGACTGTTCTTACGAACAGTGGTAGGAGAGCGTTCTAAGGGCTGTGAAGCGAGACCGGAAGGACTCGTGGAGCGCTTAGAAGTGAGAATGCCGGTATGAGTAGCGAAAGAGGGGTGAGAATCCCCTCCACCGAATGCCTAAGGTTTCCTGAGGAAGGCTCGTCCGCTCAGGGTTAGTCGGGACCTAAGCCGAGGCCGAAAGGCGTAGGCGATGGATAACAGGTTGATATTCCTGTACCACCTCCTCACCATTTGAGCAATGGGGGGACGCAGGAGGATAGGGTAAGCGCGGTATTGGATATCCGCGTCCAAGCAGTTAGGCTGGGAAATAGGCAAATCCGTTTCCCGTAAAGGCTGAGCTGTGATGGCGAG
>NZ_MRBK01000037.1 GCF_001969815.1 Bacillus swezeyi
CATATCCGGTTACTTTGCAAAAGGGTTCAACCGTCCGGGATATGTCAAAAAAATCGCATGGAAACTGATGGTTCCTTATTTGATTTTCCAAGGAATTTATACGGTTTTCTATTCCTTTATAGATGATCAAAGTCTGTCTGCTGCAAATCCGCTTGAACCGCAATGGTCGCTTTGGTTTTTATTGAGCTTGTTTTTTTGGAATCTGCTGTTGTTTCCATTTACAAGGTTTCCGGCAAAATGGGCGTTTGCAGCAAGTCTTGCCATCTCCGTTCTTGTCGGTTATATCGATGCCGTCAGCAACACGCTCAGCCTATCGCGGACTTTTGTCTTCTTCCCAGTCTTTTTGGCAGGCTATTATTTGCAAAAAGACCATTTTAAAATGCTGAAAGGCTGGAAAGGCAAACAGGTCGCTTTAGCGGTTTTAATGGCAACGTTTGTTTTCTATTTCTTCGTTGATTTTGACTATTCATGGCTGTTTGGTTCCAAACCATATTCAGAGTTTGGCGATGTCGGGATGAAAAGCGGACTGAACCGTGCAGCGCTTCTTGTTTTAACGTTTGCCTCGACCTTTGCGTTCTTGGCGCTTGTTCCTGAAAGGCAGTATTTCTTTACCCTTTGGGGAACGAGGACATTCTATGTTTATTTACTGCACGGCTTTATCATTAAAACATTCAGAAAAACCGGTGCAGAAGAATGGCTGGCTGATTATCAAAGCCTGACCCTTTTGATGACGGCAACCGCAATCTTAACCTTCTGCTTGTCAAGCGGATTTGTTAAAACGGTGGCCCAGCCGGTCATCGAATTGAAGATTACGAACTTCATACGCTGGCTCAAAAGAGGCAGCCTATATAAAGCCTATTTTAAATAAAGTCCATTCTGTCTCAAGAAAAATCCCCTTCACAGCACGAATCCGCTGCGGAGGGGATTTTCTTTAGTCTTTTTGTTTATTTTCTTTTTGATCATTAGCTTTTTTCTTTTTTTTATTCTGCTCGATCACATCAATAAACTTAAAAGCATTAACATCACCGAGTTCACCTGAAAATTCCTCTTGGAGAACTTTTTTGTTCATCGGTTTTTTATGATTTTGCCGCTCCCTGCTTTTCAGGTGCTTTTTCACTGCCGCGATTCTCCCTGCTTGCCGTTTTTCGAGTTGCGGTTGGCGCCCCTGTCTCCGTTTTCAGCATCAAACTGTGTGATATATTGATGGTCATGCATGCTTTCTGCAGGTGTCTTATTGTTAAGAGCGGCTTCATTTCTGGCAACTTTTCTTTTCATGATGACATTCCTTTCATTTGTCGTTTCATTCGATATCCTTTCCTAAAACAGACACACCACACATCCATTTACCGGAAAAAAAATAAGCACCGATAAACGGCGCTTATTTTTTGAACACATTTTTGACTTTATTGACGACGTATGAGCTGCCTCCGCGGTCTGAGACATCCTGGATCATCATGGTAATCAAAAGATCTTTGTTTTTATAGTCGTAGGCTGTGAACCAGCCGTTTTCTTTGCCTTTTTCGTCTTTTTTCGTTTTCAGCTCCGCAGTTCCCGTTTTGCCTGCGATTGAAAGACCTTTGACAACCGGTTTATATGCTGAGCCGCGCGGATCTTCAACAACGCCTCTGAGACCTTTTGTAATCGTCTCTGCTCCGTCGGCCGGGACAACGTTTTTGTGCCAGATTTCCTTCTCATCCCCATCCTTTTTGATGAGGTAAGGCTTGATCAAATCCCCGTTATTTAAAAACGGCGTATAGCTTGCGGCGAGGTGTATCGGAGACATGAGCATCTGTCCCTGGCCATAGCCAGAATCGGCCAGAAGGATCTCCGAGTCAATTCCGTCGTTTGATATCGAGGAAGCCTTGGTCGGGAACTCATAACCAAGCTTTTCTTCAAAGCCGAATGATTTCAGCCCTTCGGTAAATTTGTCGCTCCCGGTATCAAGGGCGGTCTGCGCGAAGTAGATGTTGTCTGATGTGATCAGCGCGTTTTCCAAGTTGACTTCGCTCAATTGATCGGACACCCTTGTCACTTTATAGCCGCCCCATGACGAATCTTTCTGCCATTCTTTCCCGACGATTTTTTTCGCCTCATCCGTTTTAATCGCTCCGTTTTTCAGGCCGATGGATGCGGTAATCGGCTTGATGGTTGATCCTGGTGCATACGTTTTATTAAATTTGGAAGTGAATGGCGCCTCTTTGTCTTTGTTGAGCTTTTCCCATTCTCCCTTTTTCCAGCCGAACAAAAATCCATTCGGGTCATAGGAAGGTGCGCTGACAAGCGCCAATGTTTCCCCTGTTTGCGGCTGAAGGGCCACCGCCGTGCCGGAATCATCTTTTAATTGGCTGTACAGCTCTTCCTGCTTTTTGATGTCTATCGTCGTATGGATGTCCGTTCCGTCTTTAGCATCCTTTGATGCGATCGTTGCACCTGACTCAGGTACGGAAATCGTCCAGCCGATTTCACCCCTCAGCTGCTTTTCATAAACATGTTCAAGACCGACGATCCCCATCAGCGAATGTTCACTGTAACTTCCTTTATCCTGCTTTAATTCCTCTTCTGTGATTGGCCTTATGTATCCGGTTAGATGTGCGGCCTTCTCACCAAAAGGATAGTATCTTGATTGTGTGTCTTGTTTCAAAACGCCTGGTAAAGAAGTCGCTTTTTTGAGAAGGTCGGTATTCTCCGGCTTCACTTTTTTCAGAGGAACAAAAGAATCATCTTTCACCCAGCCTGCAGACAGCTGTTTTTCAATATCTTTTTTCTCCATATCAAGCATGTTTGCAATCTTTTTCAAAACACCGTCTTTATCATCTCCAAGCTCTCCCGGAACAACGCCGATTTCAGGCACTGTCGCATTTGTGGCGAGCGCTTTTCCANNTTCAAATCGGAAACTCCGATCTGTTCGTAAATTGATGTATTGCGTTCGATGAAATCATCTTTAGAAATGGATTTTTGCGCTTTAGATGAAAGCTGCTCATACATCTCTTCAAAGTTTTGCTTGTTCCATTTGTCTACATATTGATCCATGCTTTCTTTTGCCGTCGGTTCGTTTGAACAAGCTCCGGCGAGCAATAGAAATCCGGCGGCCATAAACAAATGGACGATTCTCTTTTTCATCATGTTTCCCCCTTTTTTTCAAGTCCGCCATTTAAGCATTATATCATACAAATAAATACAGTGAGCGACTTTAAGATCATAAAAAAAGACAGCCCTGTTAGACTGCCTTCCTTATCCGATAATAATTCTTTCTTTTGGATAATGGTAATTCGCTTCAATTTCTTTTCGTCCGATTAAATAAAGCAGCGTCACAATGCCGATTCGTCCGATAAACATCAAAATAATAATGACGCTTTTGCCGACGGTGCTCAAATCCGGAGTAATGCCCAAGGATAATCCGGTTGTGCCAAAGGCTGAACATACTTCAAACAGCAGCTCCAGCAAGGAATGTTTTTCCGTTGCGGTCAGGACGAGCGTTGAACAAAATACGAGGATCACGGCCATCAGCGTCACGATCAAAGATTTCATTAAATCGGCCTGGTGCAGCTCTCTCTTAAAAATTTTCACCGACTTGTTCCCTCTGGCAAAGTGGAACAAGGCCAGCAGATTTAAAGCAAAGGTCGTCGTTCTGATCCCTCCTCCGACAGAGCTTGGCGACGCACCGATAAACATGAGCAGGCACATAAACAATATGGTCGCTTGCGTAAACTGGCTGATGTCCATTGTGGCAAGTCCGCCGCTCCGTGTCGTTGTCGACTGGAACAGAGAGTAAAATAAAATCTCATGCCACGATTTTCCTAAAAAAGCATAGCGGGCTTCCATGACAAATATGGCAATCGCTCCTCCAATCACCAAAAGGAAAAATGTGACTGAAGTTAATTTGGTGAACAGGCTGAAGGTGAATTTCCGTTCTCCGCTGAGCAGAAAATCCTTCACCTCGATCAGCACCGGAAAACCGATCGCTCCGAATAT
The DNA here is from genome assembly GCF_001969815.1 of Bacillus swezeyi. Taxonomy (GTDB): domain Bacteria; phylum Bacillota; class Bacilli; order Bacillales; family Bacillaceae; genus Bacillus; species Bacillus swezeyi. The sequence continues at coordinate 3,973 of NZ_MRBK01000037.1, forward strand.
AAGCAGCATGATGACCATAAACTGGACAAAATAATCGTGCTGAAACGGAATCAGCGAATTGCCCGTAATATCAAAGCCGGCATTGGTCGTGGCACTGACGCTTGTAAAAAACCCGTGTATAAAGGCTTCACCTGCTGAATCAAAATACTTTAGAAAGTAAGTGCCGAGAATCAGCCCGCCAAATAGCTCGATCAAAAGAATCAGTCCGAGCACATGCTTCATCATCTTGACAAGACCTGATAGACTGGTCTGGTTTTGATCCGTCATGATAAGGCGCCGCTCTTTCAAGCCGATCCGCTTTCCAAAAATGAGCCAGACAAAGGTTCCAAGGGTCATAATGCCGATGCCGCCAAACTGAAGCACGAACGCCAAAATCCATATCCCAGCCGTGCTGAATGTATCTGCGGTATCGACAACCGTCAAGCCGGTTACGCTCACAGCGCTTACCGCAGTAAACAAAGCGTCAATAAAAGACCATTCCACATCCTTTTGATGTGCAACGGGGAGACTCAATAATATAACGGAGACTGTAACCGCCAAAAAATAATAGAGCGCAATCAGCTGCACAGGCGACAGCACGCGCAAAAGCTTTTTTAGTAAAACCTTCATAATCGTTCCTTCTTCTTTTAGTTATCACTAGTTTTCAAACATCGTCTTCTGTATAACGTGTTCCATTTTAAAGGAAACATGCTCTGATGTACAGGCGGTTTTGTATTTTTAAATTAAAAAAGATAAACCCCCTTTTTATAGGGGGTTTCCGACCATTTTATTTAGCTTCCAGACGACGGATTCTTTCATTTAAATCAGGGTGTGTAGAGAAAAGCGATGTATGCTTTTTGCCGTTGATTTTTAATGTCGCGACAGAAGCCTGCTCTTCTTTGATTCTTGACGTATACTGCTCGAGAGAACGGAGTGCGTGAATCATCTTATCCTTGCCGGCAAGGTCTGCTCCGCCTCTGTCAGCATGATATTCGCGGTGCCGCGAATATGCGAAAACGACAAGGCTGCCAAGGATGGAAAATACGATTTGGAAAACAATGACCGCAATAAAATGAACGATCGGGGCCAGCTCTTCGCGGACAACCCGTGAAACCGCCCAAGCGGCAATGCGTGCGAAGAAAACAACAAATGTATTGACAATTCCCTGGAGCAATGTCATCGTGACCATATCTCCGTTTGCGATATGTGCCACTTCATGGGCAAGCACGCCTTCAACAGCAGCATCATCCATCTCCTGGAGAAGACCGGTAGAGACTGCGACCAGTGAGCGTTTTTTCGACGGCCCTGTCGCAAATGCGTTCACTTCACGGGAATTGTAAATCCCGACTTCAGGCATTTTCGTGAGACCGGCAGCACGCGACAATTTATGAACGCGGTCAACCAATTGCTGTTCTTCATAGCTGAGCGTTTGTTTCTCCGGGTTCAGCACCTGAACGCCCATCGCCATTTTTGCCATCCATCTTGACATCAAGAGCGACATAAAGGAGCCGACAAAACCGACAACCGCACTGAAGACGAGAAGCGCTCCTATATTGATGCCGCCGTCAGAGGTAAAATACGTCCCGACGCCCGTTAAAGAACCGATAATCGACAAGACAATTCCGATGGTCGTAATGACTAAGATGTTCGATAAAAGAAAGAGAAGGATTCTTTTTCCCATAATAACCTCCATGTTATAATAAGATCAAATGAACTCATATAATAAAATTATAAGTCATTGATTTGAAAATGC
>NZ_MRBK01000038.1 GCF_001969815.1 Bacillus swezeyi
GATCGCGGCCATGGACATGGGCATCACTACATTTGACGGAGCATGCGGCGGATTGGGCGGCTGTCCTTATGCACCGGGTTCCTCCGGAAACGCCGCAACAGATGATCTCATCTATATGTGTGCCCAGATGGGAATTGAAACAGGAGTTGACCTCGGAAAACTTCTTTTGGCAGCCAAATGGATCGAAGAAAAAGCAGGGAGACAACTGCCAAGCCGAAATTTGCAGACAGCTAAATCATTGGACTGTTTTTCATGAAAAAGGAGGGAGAAAGGTGGAGTCCAATGTCTTATGTTCCATTCATCAACAATCAATCGCCATTGTAACTCTGAACAGGCCGCGGGCGGCAAACGCCTTATCGCTCGCGCTCTTAGAAGAGCTTCAGCACATTCTCCGCGATATAAAAGCCAATCCGGCCATCCGCTGTGTCATCATCACCGGAAAAGGAGATAAAACATTTTGCGCCGGCGCTGATTTAAAAGAAAGAGCACGTATGAACCGTTCAGAAGCGAAGCAAGCGGTATCTTTGATCCAAAGCGTATTTCATGAAATGGAAAAGCTGCCGCAGCCGGTGATCGCCTCTCTTAACGGCAGCGCCTTAGGGGGCGGACTGGAACTTGCATTAGCGTGCGATATCAGAATCGCGGCCGATCATATTGAACTCGGATTGCCTGAAACAACGCTCGCGATCATTCCCGGAGCGGGGGGGACTCAGCGGCTGCCCCGCCTAATCGGGCCCGGAAAAGCGAAAGAAATGATCTATACCGGCTGCCGCATCAGCGCGCAAAAAGCGAAAGACATCGGCCTTATCGAACATGTCGTTCCTTTATCAGCGTTAAAGGAAAAAGCCGAAAACATCGCACTGAAAATCGCAGCAAACGGCCCGGTTGCCGTCAGGCAGGCGAAGTTTGCCATTCATCATGGGCTAGAGACAAACATTGAAACAGGGCTTTCTATTGAACAAAAAGCATATGAACTGACAATTCCGACGAAAGACAGAACGGAAGGACTGAAAGCTTTTGCAGAAAAACGAACGCCCTATTATACAGGAGAATAAACCGAAACGGAGGGACAGCCGATGCCGGCCGAAAAAGAACTGAATGAACGCATCCGTCAAATCAAGAAGGGCGGAGCGCAAAAATATCATGATGCCAATGAAAAAAAAGGCAAATTGTTTGTCAGAGACCGTTTGAAGCTGCTGCTTGACGAAGACCTCGATCTTGAAGACGCTTTTTTTGCCAATTGTATGGCTGATGGACTTCCGGCTGACGGAGTCGTTACAGGAATCGGCAAAATCGGCGGACAAACCGTTTGTGTCATGGCCAATGATTCAACCGTTAAAGCGGGCTCATGGGGAGCGAGAACCGTCGAAAAAATCATCCGCATCCAGGAAACAGCCGAAAAGTTAAATTGTCCGCTCTTT
>NZ_MRBK01000039.1 GCF_001969815.1 Bacillus swezeyi
AATGTGAGCGAACAAGTTCTTCTCACAGCCGCTTGCCAGAATATGAAGAAGATTGCCACACACCTAGCGAAGCTAGGCTAGGGGTGTGGGAGGCCTTTTTCTGTTTCTTTCATAAAGATGAAAAACATATCAAAACCATTTAAAACAAAAAAGCTTGTAGAAAAACATAGGTTTCTCTACAAGCTGAGCTCCCTAAACAAAAGGTTTAGGGGTTTTTTCATTATGATAGTTGATAAAAAGGAACAAATGTTCTATAATCGTATTGAAAGCGCTGATGCAGTGTCTGCCAGTTCTCTTTGCCATCAGCTAATACCTTTAACATCTATTGGCACATTAAGCAGGAACGTCTTAAAGCAATGAAAATTTTATATTGTGGAGGATGGAGATATGAGTCATCAGAGAAAACTGACATTTTACGGAGCGATAAGTGTAGATGGCTACATTGCGCGTGAGAATCATTCATTGGATTGGTTAATTGGGACTGAAGGCGAAGAAGACACGGGTTATTCAGACTTCTATGAATCGGTGGATACTATACTAATGGGCAGAAAGACTTACGATCAAATCTTGATTCTCTCGCCGCAAGAATTTCCGTATCAGGATAAGCAGTGTTATGTTTTTTCGCGTACATTGACAGGATCTACTGAATATGTAAATTTCATCAACGGGGATATTGCCGATTTCAGTAAATCCTTGAAAGGAAAAGAGGGGAAGTGCTCCATCCGCTTCTTCAGGAAAAGCTTGTTGATGAGTTTGTGATTCAAATTGCACCATCGATTATCGGGCGGGGAATCCCATTATTTATATCAGGGGATTTGGAGAATAAATTAAAGCTGGTTGATGTTCGACGTTATCAACAATTTGCTGAATTGCACTATCAATTAAGATAAGCCCTCCGCCCATTGAAACAGAACAGGACTTCAACATGTTGAAGTCCGCTTATTCAACCATACTCTTTTTGCTTAGAAAGGCTCCCATTGAACGCGCTTTGCTGCAGCAAAGCGTCTTTCCGGCTCTCTCCAGTCAACGACATTCCACCAATTATCAACATATTTGGCTTTTTCATTTTTATATTGAAGATAGTAAGCATGTTCCCATACGTCGAGCGGAAGAAGAGGGATCACGTCCCACTGGCTCATGAGCTGATGCTTTTCGGCGATCAGGATTTCCAAACGGTGTGAACGAGGGGCCCAGACAAGAATGGCCCAGCCGACGCCTTCCACATTTTTTGCTGCTTCAGAAAACTGTTCTTTAAATGCAGAATAGCTGCCGAAAGAGCGGTTGATCATCTCCAGCAGTTCACCTGTCGGTCTTCTTTTGCCTTTGGGGTGCATCGTATACCAAAAAATCGTGTGCAAATAGTGTCCGGCTCCGTGGAATGCAAGCTCTCTTTCCCAATGATTCACAAGCTGAAACTGTTTTGTCTGCCGCGCCTTTTGCAGCTCCCGCTCAGCTTTATTCAGACCGTCGACATAGCTTTGGTGATGTTTTGTATGGTGCAGAAACATAATTTCTTTTGAAATATAAGGTTCAAGGGCCGAGTATGAGTAGGGCAGCTTTGGCAGGCGATGGCCCCCGATCGGCACCATCCTGTACTGCTGATGGTCTGGAGATGCACGGCGTCCAATTTCTTGATACACGGCTTCCGCTTGTTCATACCACTCCTGTTCACTGGCATCAGGATCATCTAATGAACGAAAGAGTTCTTCTAAACGGCTTTCTAAAGAAGCGTCGTGTTTTACCTGATTTTTTATGTCCTTGGCCCAGGATGCTAATTCTTCTTTATATACTTCTCGATTCAATGTTTCTCCCTCATTTCCATTTTTTTAATAAAGGCGCTTGAAGCAAGCAATGAAAACACAAAAGGATAACTGTGATAGCGAATATAAAATTGTTTTGGAAGTCCGATGCCTGTCGGATAATCAAAGTGTTTAGACTGATGGCGGTCATCGATGAGAAAACGGAACCCTTTTTGAATCAGCTGTTCGTCAGGAGCTTCATATTGCAGCAAAGCCTCAAGAGCCCATGCTGTTTGAACTGCGGTTCCATAAGCAAGAGGTGCAAAGGTTTTCAACTCACAGCTTTTACATGATTCCCCCCAGCTTCCATCATCAAGCTGAATGGATTGAAGCCATGCAATTGCTTTTTTTACAGCTGGGTGTTCTCTGCGGACGCCGACCGCTTTCATTCCGGTCAGCGCCGCCCATGTTCCGTATATATAGCAGACGCCCCAGCGGCCGTACCATGCCCCGTTCTCTTCCTGGCTGCGGAAAAGCCATCCGAGGGCGCGTTTGACAGCCGGATGATCTTCTGTAAACCCCGCTTTGATTCCGAGCAGATGAAGAACGCGGCCGGTCAGATCTGCTGTTGACGGATCAACCGCTGCTTCAGCCGCTGATTCGATCGGCAGGTATCGAATGAAAGGGTGGTTGACGTTTTTTTCAAAGGCTGCAAATCCTCCATCTCTGTTTTGCATCGATAAAAGCCAGGAGAGCCCGCGCTTCCAGTCGGCAGGACGGTTTTGGGACGGAATCGCTTTTAATGCAGCGGCCGTATCGTCTAAATCGGGATTGTTTGTATTCATATGTGAAAAACCCCAGCCGCCAGGCCTTGCATGAGGATTGAAGACGGCCCAGTCCGCCTTTTTCATATGCTGTCGTTTTTGTAAGTAGTCAGATGCGGCTGAGATGGCCGAGCTTTTTTGCGAAAGCCCTGCTTCTTGCATCGCATAGCTCAACAATGCCGTATCCCAGACGGTTGACGTTGAATTTTCTAAATAAAGGCCGTCACCGCCGCATGGAGTAATCAGGTGTTTAATGCCTGTGATTGCTTTTCTGATGACAGGTGCGTTTTTTGAAATTCCCATTGCCAGCAGGCTGTAAATCATGAATATTGTCGCACTTGCATAGCTGTACAGTGTTCCGTCCTCTTCAATCCGGTCCAGCATATAGTTCCTGCCCGCCTCGAACCCGAGCTGATGAAGATAAGCCGGCCATCTTAAGAGTTCTTTCCATTGCAGATTGAAAGAATAAAAGTTTCTTTCATTTAAGGAATCGATGCTGAGCCACTCTAAAGGGTTTTTCGACATGTTTTCATCCAAGTGGTGAAGTGAACCGACCTGTTTGTTTTTTAAGGCGAATTTTCGATTTAACGTGATGGCCATCGGGACAAAATGAATTCTTGCATAAGCACTGAAATGGTAAAAATGCAGCGGGAAATGGGGAGGGATCATTAAAAATGAGAGCGGAATATACAGCCTCGGCCAAGGATAAAGTCCATTTGCGGCAAGCATCCATTTTGTCATAAAGTGGACATGTTTTAATCCGCCTTCGGATCTGATGAAAGCTGCTGCTTTCTGCATATGCGGGTCGTTTCGGCTGTATAGCCCTGAAGCAAGCATCCCGGTGTAGCCCTGTACAGTCGCGGTTAAATTGCCCTTCGCTTCATCAGGATAATTCCGAAACGTTCCATCTTCGTTTTGCTTTGACCGGATTCGTTTGGCAAGACTTGTGATAAGCGAGGAGTCATGATCTCCGAGAGAAGTCAGCAAAAGAATGAAAAAGCTGTTTGTCATCACCGGTCCTTCAAAACAAAATCGCCAAGATCCGCCCGGCTTCTGTCTGTTTTGAAGCTCTGCCACCATCTTTTGCCTGAAAGCTTTGACATCCTCCAGCAAAGAATGCATTCCTTTTCATCTCCTTCGTATAATGTATTCGGCGGAAATATGTATCATGCATACGGGACAATGCTGCAATGGGGATTTTAAGAAACTGGAGAGTGGTGAGGGAAGGTGTGATAATTCATCATAATTTCACAATTTACAACAATGTGATATTGCTTCCTGCTTTAAAAACCCGCTATCCTTATATGTAATGAGATGCTTATAAGGAGGAACGGTCTGGATGAATGAAGCTAACAGCAAACCGCCATCATCAGCCGATGCGGGTAAGCGTTTTAATCCAACAATCTACCAAACTTTATGGAGATGGCATTTTTACGCCGGTTTAATCATTGCACCTTTTTTGGTCTTGCTGGCCGTCACAGGGGGAATCTATCTATTTAAACCTCAGATCGAAGAACTGATTTATCATGATTACTATCATGTGAAACCTCAGAAGGAGAAGCTGTCTCCTGAGCAGCAAACGGCCGTGGCCGCAACCCGCTATCCTGATGGAAAAGTTGTCAGATACAGACCGGGAGAACATGCTTCCCGTTCTTCCGAAGTCGGAATTGCAGCCGGTGATTCGACTTATACCGTATATGTGAACCCCTACTCTGGAAAAGTGATGGGGAAGCTCGACGATAATCAAAAGTTCATGAATCAGCTTGAAGCGCTTCACGGAGAGTTAATGGCGGGTGTGATCGGCGACAGAATTGTTGAATTAGCGGCATGCTGGTCCATAATTCTTATCATCACGGGGATCTATTTATGGTGGCCGAGAAAAAGAGGAAAGCTGCGCGGAATTTTGCTGCCGCGCCTTTCAAAGGGAAAGAAAATATTATGGAGGGACCTTCATGCTGTTCCTGCTTTCTGGCTGTCAGCCGGGATGTTTTTTCTCATTATCACGGGACTGCCGTGGTCGGGCTTGTGGGGAAATACTGTCCAGCACCTCGCCACAAATTCAGGAATCGGGTATCCCCCTTCGATTTGGATAGGGGAAAAGCCTGTTTCAGATGTAACGGCAAAAGAAGTGGCCGATGTTCCTTGGGCAGCTGAACATATGGCGGTTCCCGAATCCCGGCGGCAAAAAGATATGAAAATATCAATTGATGATGCTGTCGGAATTGCAGAGGAAAGAAATGTGCACCCGGGCTACAATGTCTTTTTTCCACAGGATGCAAAGGGTGTTTATTCACTGTCGGTATTTTCTCCGCGCGCTCAGGATGAAGCTACTGTGCATATTGACCAGTATACAGGCGGTGTATTGGCCGATTATCGTTTCCAGGATTACGGGGCTTTAGGGAAAATTATCGCGATGGGGATCACTTTGCATAAAGGAAGCCAATTCGGCTTCATCAATCAGCTAATCGGTTTGGCAATTTGTATCGGCATCGTCGGAGTCTCAGTGAGCGGCTTCATATTGTGGCGTAAACGAAAACCAAAAAGCGGACTGGGAGCGCCGCCAGCTCCCAAAAACAAAAAATCAATGAAGTACCTGGCCGGGAGCATGCTCTTTTTTGGCCTGTTCTTTCCGCTGGTCGGCCTTTCGCTGATCGTGGTCTGGCTGTTGGAACACTTCGTCATCAGGCGGGTATCCGCCTTGAAGTCCTTTTTCAGCGCGTAACGGGAGGTGAAGAAATGAATAAGAGTTTTGCGGGGGTTCTGAGCCTGGTTCTGGTGTTTTTATTGTCTGCCTGCTCGGCTACACAAAGCAAATCCTATCAAGAAGAAGTTCCGCCGAGAGTGATCAGCACTGAATTTCTGCTGCCTAAGGAGATTGATCCCCATCATAAAACAACCTTGAAGATTAAACTGGCGCAAGGAAGCAAGGCTTTGAAAAGCGCGGATCAAGCCGTATTTGCCATATCAAAAGCAGCCAGCGGCGAACAGATTGGCGAAATCGCGGCCAAACACGAAGGAAAGGGCGTCTACAGCGCCGAAACAATATTTCATGAAAATGGCGTTTATGATATTCAAGTCCATGCAAAAGCAGGCGATATGCGTGTGATGCCGATTAAACGGGTGATTGTGGGAGATGTATCTCATCAAGAACTCGAATCCCTTGATGGACACAAAAAAGATGATGAAAGCGGCCGCGAGCATCATCATTAAATCAGGCGCACTGAGTAATGTCCGGGGGCTGTTTTCTATGAAAATCGTCATTTACCTTTATCCCAAAAATGGGGTATCGTAAAAAGGAAGATTCAAATTAAGCTTTTGCCAAGGGATGTGTCAGAATGAAGATTGAAAAGAAGCTTTATTACGCTGCTGTCGAATTGATAAAAAAGAGGTATCCATCCGGATGGGGCGGAGCGGCCGCGATGTATACGGAAGATGAAAGAATTCTGACGAGCGTTGCACCGGAAGTCATCAACGCTTCAACAGAATTATGCATTGAAACAGGCGCTATCTTAGAGGCGCACAAGCTGGGTACGAGGATCACGCATTCCATTTGCGTCGTAAGAGATGATGAACATTCAGAATATAAAGTGCTAACGCCATGCGGGGTATGTCAGGAAAGACTTTTTTACTGGGGGCCTGAGGTGAAAGCGGCTGTTACTGTCCCAGCCGGCGGCCTTGTCTTTAAAGCATTGAAAGACATTCAGCCGTTTCATTGGTCTGCTGCATATCAGGAAACTGAATCGTGATGAAAGGAAGGGGGCATATGCAAAAAGGTCGCACCGTTTACTTAAGACCCGTCAGGAAAGAAGATATGGAGAGCTTTTACAAGGCTGTCCACGATGAAGATATCAGGTATATGACCGGAACAAAACGTGTCTTTACGATGGACGAATTATATGAACATTACGAGCGGATCACCAGTGATGATACACGGTTTGATTTCGCGATTTGTTTGCTGGACCGGGATGAGCTGATCGGCGATTTGTCGATTTTGGAAATTGACCGGGTCAACCGGAAAGCAGGATTCAGAATTGCGCTGCACAGCACAGACCATTTCAACAAGGGATACGGCACTGAAGCCGTACAACTGGTCCAGCGGTTTGTTTTTAAGGAGCTACAATTAAACCGGCTCCAGCTCGAAGTGTTTTCGCATAATATCCGCGCCGTGAAAGTATACGAAAAAGCCGGCTTTAAAAAGGAAGGAACGCTGAGACAGGCTCTTCATATGAACGATCGATATTCAGATGAAATCATCATGGGGATGCTGAAACACGAATATGAAGAGCCCGAAACATAAGTGATTGGTTTAGGAGGATGCAGAAAACACGGATGCTAAAGAACTGTAAATTTGGGAACAGTGTTTTCCTGCGGATGAGGAATGAAGAAGAGGTTCTTTTAAGTAGTGCGATGATAGTTAACGGACAAGCGGTAAAAAAATATCGTCGATCATTTCTGTGATGGCGTTATCAGATAACATCCCATGGGTTATAAGCAATTCATATCGGAGCAAATCAGCTGACCCTTTCAATGTTGGAGAACTTGTCTTGATAACGACGAGAAAGCGAGAAGAAAACGAAACAAGCTGACGCCGCTTGAATATCGTCGTCAGCCTGCAGTCTGGAGCTTTCTCAAATCACTGTATTAAATTACTGGCCGACATGAATCCACACGCTTTTCACTTCTGTATAATTATCCAAAGCGTATGAGCCCATCTCGCGGCCGAGGCCTGACTGTTTATAACCGCCGAATGGAGATGCAGCGTCAAAGGCGTTGTAGCAGTTGACCCAAACGGTGCCTGCTTGAAGCCGGTCAGCGATATAATGGGCGTTTTTCAGGTTTTCCGTCCAAACACCTGCGGCAAGCCCATATTCCGTCCGGTTGGCGCGCTCAATGACTTCGTCAACCGTTTCATAAGGGATCGCTGCCAAGACAGGGCCAAAAATCTCTTCTTGTGCAATCGTCATGTCATCTTCGACATTTGTAAACACGGTCGGAGAGACAAAGTATCCCTCTTCATAAGGACATGTTCCGCCGACGGCGACTTTTGCTCCTTCCTGGCGCCCTTTCTCAATATAGGAAAGCACCCGTTCATGCTGGTCTTTGCTGACGAGCGGTCCCATTTGTGTCCCTTCATGAAGCCCTGCACCTTGGCGAAGGGATTTGGAGTAAGAGACCATTTCATCTACCACTTTGTCATAATGGTCTTTATGGATGAAGACGCGCGAACCGGCAGAGCATACCTGCCCCTGATTAAACATGACGCCGGTTAATGCTCCCGGAATCGCTTTCTTTAGGTCGGCATCAGGCAGTATGATGTTCGGCGATTTTCCGCCGAGTTCAAGGGTGACCCGTTTCACGGTTTTTGACGCTTTCTCCATAATTTTTTTGCCGATTTCAGTAGATCCTGTAAATGCCAGTTTGTCTACAAGGTCATGATCAGTAAGAGCTTCTCCCGCCGTTTCACCGAAGCCCGGGATGATGTTAATCACGCCTTTCGGAAAACCTGCCTCATCGATCAGCTCTGCCAAATACAGTGCGGAAAGAGGAGTCTGTTCAGCTGGCTTTAAGACGATCGTACATCCTGCCGCCAGGGCAGCGCCCATTTTCCACATCGCCATTAAGAGCGGAAAGTTCCAAGGGATGATTTGACCGACAACTCCAACAGGCTCATGCCGGGTATAATTAAAATAAGGTCCGTTGACAGGAATTGTTTGTCCGGTTATTTTCGTCGCCCAGCCTGCGTAATAACGCATATGTTCTATCGACAACGGAATGTCCCCGGCAGTCGTTTCACTGATCGGTTTTCCGTTATCAAGCGTTTCAAGCTGAGCCAGCTCATGTTTATGTTCCTCCATCAGATCGGCGAGTTTGTACATGACCCTGCTTCTTTCGGCCGGATTCATGGTCCGCCATGCCCCGTGATCAAAGGCTTCTCTTGCAGCTTTTACAGCTTTGTCGACATCTTCGGGACCTGCTTCATACAAGGTCGCAAGTGTTGCTCCCGTAGCCGGGTTCGGGGTGTCAAACGTTTTGTTCGAAGCACTTGCCACAAATTCCCCGTTAATGTAAAGCTTTTTCGTTCCCTGCAAAAATGACTCCAGCTTCTTACTGACCTGCATTGTTAAAGAATTCATGTTTTTAAACAAACCTCCTTCAAAATTTTGGTCTGTCTTCTTGTGAGTTTTTCTTGCTGGTGGTTTATCTTGTGGTTTGTTCATTGCGCTGACAGAAGAGGGATATATTTCTGATTTTGGAACCATACACCATCATTCTATAACAGGGGATGTAATGAAATCAATATTCATTTGCATTTCGGCCGGGCGGCAAACTGACAACTGACATTGCATTTCAGCCAAAAAACGCTACAATGGAAACTATACATCGTTTTTTGAAAAGGGGACATCAACATGATTCATGAAAAATGGCAGAGCAATCAAACCATAAAAAAAGTAAAATGCGTTCATACCGATGCGAAAAAATACATCGTCAACAGGGCACTGACCGTCGGAAAAACATATGAAGTCAAAAATGAGACGGAAGAGTTTTTGTTCATCATCGATAATACAAATAAAGTGGGCGGCTATTACAAAGAATACTTTGAAGAAACAAATGCTAAATGATTCTCCCAAAGATCATCAATAATAAAGATGATCACGAAGGAGATGGTGAATGCAGGTGAAAAAAACCGCGGCTCTCATGAAGGACATCTTCAAGGCCAAGAAAGCCGGATGACCGAATCGGAAGGAATCGCTGTGGCAGAAGAGCAGGCGTCTGACACGTATATGGAAGGCACGATAGAAGACGAAGACCGGTAAAAAGGCCCGCAGGAGGAGAAATCTTTCTGCGGGTGTTTTTTATCATTTTATATGAAAACGATTTCTTAAAAACGTGAAGTTTATCGAAAATATCCGAAAAAACAGATAAAAAGATGAAACTTATCTTGTCCAGCGAGCGTATAAATGAATAGAAAAAACAAACATAGAGAGTTAAAGAAATGTAATCTGCTCGTAATTGTTTATCAAACAGGGTTGTCGTATTCTTATTAGTAGCTGACAGCATACTTTGCCTTGTGCATAAACATAAATCGGACACATAGAAAGAGGGGTTTTGATTGGGCGTTTTTTCAGCTAGCAAGACTGCAGACGGGAAAAAATTTGAACCGCTGCTGATTGAAGGAGAAAAAATTGAATCTGTATGCAGGTTAAGAATTGATCAAATTTGTTTTACCAATAAGCGGGTTATTTTTTTCGACAATAAATTGTTTACAAAAAAGAAAGTCCGCGTCTTTCTTCCTTACAAATCTATTGAAGGCTTTGCGATCAGGGAAGTCAGCATGTTCAATCCCGACAGCTCTCTTTCACTGATGACAAGCAGCAAAATCTTTGACCTCGAATTTACCAAGGATACCGATATGCTTGAAATCCAAGCGCTTTTATCAAAATACTTATGTGCATAAACCGTAAAGGCTGTTCACCGCTTGCCCGCGTCTGAACGGCCTTTTTATTTTGGAAGGCGGGTTTTTCTCCCGGGAAATCGGGAAAGGAAGAAGAAAGGAGGAGGATCAGCCATGCCATTAACACAAAAACAAAAAGACCATCTCTACCATAAATTAATCGACTTAAAACAAAGCCTTTCCCCTGCAGAAGGAACAGACCAGTCGATGACGGAAGAAACGGGCGAGCTTTCAAACGGAGTTGACAATCATCAGGCTGACCATGCCGGCGTTTATTTTGAACGAATGAGAGAGCAGACCTTCCGGCAGACGGACAGAAATTTATTAAAAGAAGTGGAAGACGCCCTCAAGCGGATGGAAGACGGCACATACGGAATATGTGAAGCAACAGGTCAAGAAATACCGTATGAGCGCCTCGAAGCCGTTCCATATGCAAGAAAAACCGCGGAGACTCAAGCTGAAACAGAAAAAAGAAATCAAGAGGCGGAAGGATATGACGAGCAAATTACACGGAAAATGAAGGATTTGACAAACAGAGAAACGATGGATCAAAAGCGTTCATATGCTTACGAACGTCTTGATGAGGAGCAGGATTCAAAATAAGCACCCGCAAAAACAGGGTGCTTTTTTCTATGGCTCTGTTTGTTAAAAGAGATGTCCTACAACTGTCGACGGGGAGTCAAGTACTCGGCACAAAAAAACATTTTGCTCTAAATTTTTTTAAAATCTTCAATTCCTTGCTGGTGATTATCATCAGTCAGTTCTGATAAGTTTTTCAGCCCCAGCGAATATTCATCAATAGTCACTGAGTTACATATCTGCTTTCTATGTGTTTGACGGGCTTTCAGATCTGCGCCAGCTTAATTTTCACCTTCTGCTGCAAAGTTCTCAGACGACCGTGAAGGCAGAGTGTTTTGGCATCAGTGTCCGGATCACTACAGTAGCTTCTACAGTTTTCCTCGGGCGAGTGACCTTAGAAAACCTTGCTACCTTCCGTCAGCGGCTTCTTCAGTTTCACCTAACTAGTGTCACGCTTTAAACATTGAGGCTCAAAAAAGAATAGAAGAAACGTTATAGTTTTTAAGTCCTTTAAGGAGATGATTTTATGAAACAGAATTTAGATATTGTAGAAAAGTTTAATCTTTGGAATGAACATTGTGAATACTGGATAGACCATTCATCTTCGTTATCTCAAAAGGATATGCAAATCTTTAATAGAGAACGTGAAAAAGCAGATGCTGTGTTGAACGGTTTTATAAGCACTTATCTGCTGCTTTCTGCTGTCGAAATGAACCTGTTTGATATCCTATATGAAACTCCTTTGGATTTACCGGAGTTAAGTGAAAGACTCACTGCTCCAAAAACAAATGTATATCGTTTGGTATATATGCTAGAAAAAATGGATCTCGTTACAATTAAAGAAAAAGTAGAAGTAACGGAATTTACGAAAAAGTTTTTTATTCCTTCCTCAAATATTTTTGAACCTTATCTATGGCCAAGGATCGGATTTACACGACTTTTTTTAAAAAAGTATGGCCCTACGTTTTCAGAGATGGTAAAGACAAATATCCAATTTGATGAGGTTCATTGGCCACCAAAAAATGAGACAGAATCAAGAAATTTTGAACCAATTATGACAGCAGAAGTACCTTACTTGGCTTCCTTTTTATCGCAGCATTTGCTTTCTAATTCACGGATTGAGACAAACATGCTAGATGTTGGTGGGGGAGACGGAACTATGGCTTCTATTTTAGTTAAGAAACAACCTGATTTATACATTGATATTTTAAACCTCCCTAGCGCCTGTACCATTATTGAAGATACTTTAAACAAATGGAATACAACGTCTAAAATAAATGTCTTTCCAGCAAATTTTCTTCGGGATAGTTTTCCCCAAGGATATGATAAAATTTTATTTTCAAGGGTTCTAGTTGATTGGGAAGATGAAATTGTATGTATGTTGTTAAAAAAAGCGTTTAATGCGTTAAAACCCAAAGGAGAAATTTACCTTCTCGAACGTATAAACAAACCGGATGGGATCAGTCGTGCTTGGTTAACGTTTATGGCTATGGGGGTTGAAGCACACGTTTTTGCCAGATCTTTTGACGAGTGGAAAGAATTGTTGGAAACGGAGGGTTTTTCAAATGTTTCAAAAATTACGGATGGATCATTCGAAGGTTATGGTATTATTAAAGCAATAAAATGTTAATTAAATGAAAAGCATTCAATAAAAAAATTGAATGCTTTTCTCAATATTAAAGCAGAGGTGTTTCTATATGTTGCGCGTAGAACAAGTTACAGGGGGATATAAACGTACCAAGAAGGCAAACCACAATATCTCTTTTCAAATTGATAAAGGGGAAATAGTTGGTTTAGTAGGGTTGAATGGTGCAGGGAAAAGTACGATCATTAAACATATTTTAGGCATCTTAAAACCAGATGAAGGCCGTATAACACTCGATGGTGTGTCAATAAGAGAAAACCCCTCCTATTTTAGACCGCGAATTTCCTATATACCTGAAGTTCCCCAATTATATCAAGAATTAACTCTTTGGGAACATTTAGAATTCACCGCTTCAGCTTATAGAATGTCAAGAGAAAAATTCGAATTAAGAGCGGCCGAGCTATTAAAAAAAGTTTAGGATGGAAAAAAAATAAATGACTATCCGCAAACTTTTTCGAAGGGAATGCAACAAAAGGTTATGATACTTTGCGCCTTCTTGGTTGAACCTATTTTCTTTATTATAGATGAACCATTTGTTGGATTAGATCCTTTAGCAATTGATACATTAATTGAGTTAATGGTTGAGATGAAACAGAGAGGGATGGGTATCCTTGTTTCTACTCATATTTTAACCATGGCTGAAAAATACTGTGACCGTTTTATTTTTATGCACGAGGGAAAAGTGAGGGTTCAAGGAACCCTTCAGGAAATTCAGGAACAGATGAAAATGAATGATGTTTCATTAGAGGAAGTGTTTATTGGGGTTGTTAAAAATTGAGTTCACTATGGGGTAAATTGTTTATAAGACGATTGAAGAATCAATGGGAAAAGGAAAGAATTTATCTTTTTCGAGTATTCAGCAATAGCGGCATATTCATAATAATCGGATTTTTGATGTATTTATATGTAAAATTATTAAAATGGTTTGATCTCATCATAACAAGCAGGTTTGAATTTATTATATGTTTTTCTGTTATAATGGGGTGTTTTTTAACAAGGAATCCACTTACAACTTTTTTGCGTGAAACAGACATTTATTTTATGTTGCCGGCTGAATCAGAGTTAACTCCTTATTTTAAATATGCTTTTTATTATAGTCTGTTTATCCAAGCTCTAAAAATTATTGTTTTAATGCTTATTCTGTATCCATTATTTCAAAGCAAGACAGGCAATCACATTCTGTTTTTTACAACATGTATAATCTTGCTCTTTTTAAAATACTTAAATATGAATGTCGTTTTTTATATAGAAAAAAAAGGGATCTTTTTTTCTTGCTCAGTTTACTATAAATATTCTATTGCTGAATCTTTTCTTTTATCACATTCTGTTATTTTTGCTGATGGTTGGAATCATAAGCTATCTTTTGATAACCAGGCAAACATATATATTGCCAAGCGATATGTGGTTTATCCAAATCAACAAAGAACAAAAGCGACAGTCTGTATATTATACTTATTTGAACTTGTTTATTGATATACCAAGTGTGCAACATCGTGTTAGAGAAAGAAAGTTTTTGTTCTTTTTGATTAAAAGGTCTTCGTTTATTTTCCGAAAACCTTTTTTATATTTACTGATTCGCTCTTCCTTAAGATATGGGGAGTTTTTTGGCATCTATATTCGCTTCTCACTGGTCATTTTGATTGCTATAGTATTCTCTACATACCCTGTTTTAACAGTTTGTATAATGCTGTTGGGATTATTTCTAACAACATTGCAAGTTCTTCATCATTTCAAGCCAAACAGATATCCGTTAATTTTCCGTACATACCCAATAACAAACAGAGATGTCAAACTTGGACTTGAATATATTGTTTTCGCTTTACTTGTACTTCAAATTTTTTCTCTGTTATTTTTGGTTATGTGCAGTAATATAGGAATCCAAAACATATTGTTATTACAGGCATTATCGCTTACTTTCGCCTACATTTTAAGTTTCTGGTATGTTCCAAAAAAGGTGAAAGATATATTTAACGATTAAAACTCTACTCCATATAACCTTATCAACCATATAAAGATCTTGACACGTCCAGCAGTCAGTTGATCTTGATAAAAGTTTAAAATGAGCTTCTTTCGTTCAGACAGCTTGTGACTAAATATGGACCTGCCAAAGAATTAAAATTGCAATCTTAAAAAGAGAGGTCTGTTCATCACTTATAAGGTCATTAAGGCAAATAGAATGGTCCATCGCAGCTGAAACAAGCTGCCTTAATGTCACTGCGATTTGGAAGCTGGCATAAAGCTTTAGATGCGGCAGGATTAATAGTCTATGAAGCCCCAAAAAAAAGATTAAGAGCGACGACAAAAACCCTACTGATTTCTTCATCAGTAGGGTTTTTTGTCTTTGAAAAAGCAATTCCCAATAATGTTCGATTTATTAGACGGAATCTTATATTGAAAGTGTGTAGAAAGGATTAACTGAATAGAAAGGGGGAAAAACAATGTTTAATCTCAAATATAAATCCAAACATGGATCAGAACTTGAGATCAGCTTATGTCTTAGAATAGGCCTGGCTGCATTTATTCAATCCATTATGAAGTTTTTTTCTTGAGTGTTTACTCATTCATAAAGCTTGATACGTTCTTAATGAGCGATAGGTTTCATTGAGTAGAAATAAACAACTTTCTACTATCATATTACTTATTAAGCCATAACCAGTTCTGTGCTTGAACTTAAATAATGTTGTATTATCCGAACGAATGTTCTTGCTGATATTAGCAATCGTTTGTTTTTTATCAAATATGAACAGGGCCTTTTTGAGAGAAACATATTTTGGCATCAAAATAAATTAGTTGACTTTCTATTTAAAAGAAAGTAACATACTATTTGTAAGTAAATAATAAAACGTTAGCACAGGAGGAAAACAAAATGTCTAAAGTATTATTTGTTAAAGCAAATGACCGTACAGCTGAAGAAGCCGTATCTGTCAAACTATATGATGCATTTCTTAACAGCTATAAAGAAAATCATCCAAATGATGAAATCGCAGAGCTGGATCTTTACAATGAAAACCCGCCGTACATGGGCAGAAACGCCATTAACGGCACATTTAAAGCAGGAAAAGGCATGGAATTAACCGAGGATGAGAAAGCAGCTGCATCTGTTGCTGACCGTTACTTAGACGAGTTTGTCAAAGCCGATAAAGTTGTTTTTGCATTCCCTTTGTGGAACTTTGCGGTTCCAGCGGTGCTTCACACTTATATCGACTACTTGTCACGCGCAGGAGTTACGTTTACATACACTCCTGAAGGACCTAAAGGGCTAATGGGAGATAAGAAGGTTGCTCTTTTAAATGCAAGAGGAGGCTTCTATTCTGAAGGACCGATGGCATCAATGGAAATGTCGCTGAACTACATGAAAACCGTTATGGGCTTCTTCGGCGTTCAAGACTTGCATACCGTTGTCATCGAAGGACACAACGCTGTTCCGGACGAAGCGCAAAAAATCATTGAAAACGGCTTAGCAGAAGCTAAAAAGCTAGCAGCTGAATTTTAAGAGGAAACCCCCTGTTCTAAATCGATAGAACAGGGGGTTTTTTTATAAAGTCGTCTCATTCAGGTTTAATAAATAAAAGACATAATCGGTCGGAACGCTGGCATGCCCCAATTGTCTAAGCATTGCTGAAATGTTGCCCCTATGATATGTGCCGTGGTTGATCACATGGTTCATCAACTCGCTGTAGCTTGTCTTCATCCGGCCGAAGGAAGGGTGTTCTACCGTAATATCCGCATCGAGATCTTCAAGGCTTTCAAAAAATGTTTGATACTGAATCGCAGTATCTTCAAAAAAAGCGGTGATTCCTTCGATGCCTTTTCCTCTCAATTCTTGATTCAGCTGGATCGCTAAATTTTTTGATTGCTCGAAGCTGCCTCCGGAAAGAACCTTTAGCCACATCGCGTCAGCGACACACATATGAATGACGACTTCAGAAATAGAAGAAAAAACGCTCTTGATCTCTTGTGTGAACAGCTCTTCAGGCAGGTTTTTAAGATGTTCAAACACCTTTTGGTTTGCCCATTTATGGTATTCAAAATGTTTTAGTGTATCGTGCCTCATGTTTTATCCTCCTCCTTTTTTACAATAGATTCGTCCAAACACCTTCGTTTTCCTTTAACAGGAAGAATTTATTTGCATTTATTGAGAACCTGTTATGTCAGGAGGAGAGGAGACATGAAATATAATCCGCTGCAGCGCTGGCAATGGCAGGGAGGGAGAAGCGTGCTGCTTGAAACGTCCGTTCCCCAGCATATTGCCCGTGCGCTGTCAGAAAAGGGGCATCAGGTCGAATGGGCGCTTGATTCCGGATCATTTGGAAGGGGGCAGGTGATTCATCCGCCATGAAAACGGCGTCCTGGCAGGCGGAACTGAAGCGAGGACATTGCCGCGTGGTAAAGCAAAGAACCTGCCTTTCGCGGCAGGTTCTTTGCTTTATTCTTTGTCGCGTTTTTTTGAAGGGGTAACCGGATAAAGTTCTTCTGATGCTTCGTTTTGATATTGTAACGCACCCGTGTTTTCCCGTTTTTCGTTTGCCGTATCGCCCAAAACATTGGCTGCCATATAGCGGTGGAAGAAAAATTCGAACACCGTGACGCCTGCTGCTGAAATGATCGAAGCCAGAGCTAACGAAGCATAGGGAGGATTATTCTGCATGGCAAGAATCGCCCAAATCAATACAAGGGAAAGGCCGAAATCACCCATTGTCGCGGTCGTGTTGTTCGTTCTCGGAAGCAGCAATAGGTCACCGATCAGGTAGGAAATGACTCCCAAGAATAAAGTAAGGACAAACATATCGCCAAATGGAACGCCAAAAAACAGAGTTAGAATGACATATAAAAGAACAAGGCTGACAATGAACTTGAAACACAATGCTCTAACATGCTTCATAAAGTTTAATCCACCTTTTTAGCTTTATTTTAGATTCCTGTCGTTTTTCTCCTGTTTGCTGTTTTTTTGTTTCTGCTGGAATGCGCTTTCTGTTTCATGGTCATTTTTAAGCTGTTCGATACTGCTGTTTTGGATGCCTTTCTTCTGCATGATCTCACCACCTTTTTCACTATATTTTGGATTGTTTTTGATTTCTTATACGAAATAACTGCAAAAAGAAAAAGGGGGCATCAAATCCCCCTTTCATTTTTTCTTAATCCAGCCGCATATGCAGGGCCCATTCCAGTCATTTTTGATAAAATAAGCGCCATTTCATGAGGCGTTTCTTTCATGCCGCTGGCCAGCCACCGCTGAAGAACGCTTACATGGGCTCCTACAATATAGGAGATCAGGTACTCTTCAGGCACCAGTGTATCCGCCCTGATTGTCTTTTTGATGCGCTTTAAGTTTTCGGATAAAACGGATTTGAACTTAATCGGAAATGAACCCGTTCCTTTTGGACCTAAAATTGCCTTCATAAAAACTGCATTTTCTTTAAAGTATTCAAAAATATTCACTACAAATGGAAGCGGTTTATCGATGATAGAGCCATTCAATATTTTCACGGATTGAAGCGATTGTTTTGAGATGTTCCTTATGTCCTTGATGATTTCGCTTTCGCTTTGTTCTAATAAATCGTATTTATCTTGATAGTGCAAATAAAATGTGCCCCGGTTGATATCCGCCTTCTGAGAAATATCTGTGACGGTGATCTCCTCGAACGTTTTTTCTTCCATAAGCCCAGATAAAGCGTCTCTGATCATCCTTTTTGTACGGTTAATTCTTCTGTCCGTCTGTTTTGCCATTTTTATCAGCCTTCCATTCAGTTATTTCCCTAAAAAATAAACAATGTTCATCTTGATGTTGAGTAATTAACATTTCCTCATTTCTTGTTCATTGAGTTTTGCTTTTATTCCATTATAATAAACACAACGAACATTAATCAACACGATGTTCATTTATATTCAGCGAAGGAGATTTGTCTTATGAAATTACGAAAAGAAAAACTTGTCATACTGGCACCGCTTATCGTATTGCTGGTGACTATGGTTTTTTCACTTACATTGATTCCATCCGTTCACCCAACGCCGAAAAATCTGCCGATTGCCATCGTCAATGAAGATCAGGGGGTGGAATTGCCAGGACAGGGAAAAATAAATGTGGGAGCCGACATTGTTCTTCAAATAAAGAATTCCCAACAAGCTGAAGAGTCAGCGGTCAAGTGGATAGAAGTCAAAAATGAGAAAAACGTGCGTGAAGAGCTCAACGAGCGAAAGTATTATGCTGCACTGATCATTCCAAAAAATTTCAGCCGAAAACAATCATCATTTCTAACAGCACATCCGGCTGGAGCTGAGGTGAAGGTCTTGATCAACCAAGGTGCAAACACAATGGCAGCGAATACAGCAGGACAAATGTTGAATCAAGTCGTTGAAAACATCAATCAACGTGTCAGGGAAGATACGTTGGCAGCACTTGAAAAGCAAGGTGCGGCACTCAATGTGCAGCAGGCAGGTGCATTGGCGTCCCCCATCAGCAAAAAGACAGAAAATGTGAATGAAACCGGAGCCTACAGTGCAAATGGAAATGCACCGGTCTCATTGGTTCAGCCGCTTTGGATGGCGAGCATAGCAGGTGCTCTGCTTATGTTCGCAGCTGTAAGAAAAATACAAGTCTCAAACCGGACCGAAGCGCTTTTGTCTCGACTGCTGCAAGTACTGATCGGTGCCGTGCTTGCGTTCACTGCCGGCTATGGCCTTGTGTGGATCGCCAGTGAATGGGTAGGTATGAACATTCCGCAATTTCATGATACGGCATTATTTATCACGGTCTGTTATTTCGGTTTCTATTTAATGGTTGCTGCCGTAACAGCTTGGGTGGGATTTTCCGGAGCCGGAATGTTCGGTCTTCTTTTCTTCTTTGGAACCCCGCTATTAACAATGGCCCCTGAATTGATGCCGGCTTTATATCGCGACTGGCTCTACTCTTGGCTGCCGATGCGGTTTGCCTCAGAAGGGCTCAGGGATATGCTGTTCTTTGATAAAGGTTTGAGCATGAATCAGCCTGTTACAGTTTTGCTGTCGATCGCGTCTGTGAGTTTTTTGGTCCTGCTGGCTTCCGTTTTGAAACGCCGGAATCTCTCTAAGAAAGCAGGAGAAAGGATTTCATATGAGGGGGGAGCAAGATGAAAAAATATGTCTTGAACTTTCATGAAATTGACAAAGACCAATTGTCTGAAGCCGGTGGAAAAGGGGCAAATCTCGGGGAAATGACAAAAGCGGGCTTGCCCGTTCCCCATGGCTTTTGCGTGTCAACATTTGCTTACCGTATGTTTATCAAAAACAGCAGGGAGATGGACCGCCTCTTCAATCAGCTTGATTCTCTTAAATATGATGATTTAGAACAGATTCGATTAATAGGGAAACGCATTCGGGAACATCTTGCTTTCATGTCGATGCCTGAGGAAATTCAAGCGACGATTTTAAAGGCTCTTAATCAAACAGGCAAAGATAAAGCTTATGCCGTCCGCTCCAGTGCGACGGCTGAGGACTTGCCGACGGCTTCATTTGCCGGACAGCAGGATACCTATTTGAATGTCTGCGGACCGGAGCAGCTTCTCAAAGCCGTCCAAAATTGCTGGGCATCATTATTTACTGACAGGGCGATTTCCTACCGGATGAAAAACGGTTTTGACCATCGCACCGTTTTTCTTGGGGTTGTTGTTCAAGAAATGGTATTTCCCGACGTTTCCGGTATTATGTTCACGGCCGATCCGATCACAGGGCACCGCAAAACCATTTCCATCGACGCCAGCTTCGGATTGGGAGAAGCCCTGGTATCCGGATTGGTCACGGCTGATCTGTATCAGGTTCAGGCAGGGGACATCATCCATAAACAAATTTCAAAGAAAGAAGCGGCGATATATTCTTTACCCGAAGGCGGCACCGTCA
This sequence comes from Bacillus swezeyi, assembly GCF_001969815.1. Lineage (GTDB taxonomy): Bacteria > Bacillota > Bacilli > Bacillales > Bacillaceae > Bacillus > Bacillus swezeyi. Next base: position 20,113 of record NZ_MRBK01000039.1, read on the forward strand.
CGAAAGAACTCCCTCACGAAAAACAAGAATTACAGGCTCTGCCGGATGAACAAATTTGCGAGCTGGCGAAGCTGGGCCAAAAAATCGAGGCCCATTACGGGCAAGAGCAAGACATTGAATGGGCTTTTGCCGACGGCCGGCTATATATTCTTCAAAGCCGGCCGATTACATCTTTATATCCGGTGCCATCTATCTCTGATGATAAGCTGCATGTATTGATTAATCTAGGCTATATCCAAATGATGACCGATTCGATGAAGCCTTTGGGCATATCCGTTTTAAGCCGCATCCCCGACTTTTTAAAGAAAGACCCGACAGACCCGTCCATTACACGTGAGGCAGGGGGAAGGGCCTTTATTGATATTACCGGCGCTCTTGCAATCAAACCCATTCAAAAAAGGGTGCTGAAGGTATTACACGATATGGATCAATTGATGGCAACCGCTGTGTCTGAAGCAGTGAAACGTGAAGAATTCATACATCAAACCATGCGGAAACTGAAGGTGTTAGGCATAGCCAAAACATTGGCGCCGATTTTCATTCCGGCGGCTTTAAAAGTTGCCGCGAACCTGTATATTAAAGATCCGGGAAAAGCCGAAAAACAAGCCGGGTCCTTCATTGAACGAACCGTCAGGGAAACAGCCGAAAAACTCAAGGAGACTTCCGGTGCAGAGACGATTCGCCTGATTCAGCAAGACATGGGAAATATGCTTCCTCATGTGGTTTTTAAAGTTGCAGTGTATTTTTTAACCGGAGTGGTTTCATCTGGATATCTCGAAAAAAAGCTAAAAAACAAGGTTGGTGATGAACAAAGTACGGTTTTGCTAAGCAAATTGTATAAATCTTTGCCTCACAATGTGACAACCGAAATGGGTCTGGCGCTGGGCGATCTCTCTGATCATGCAAGGCGGCATCCTGAGGTGATCCGCTATTTGCAGCAGGCAGACAGCACGGGTTTTGCCGAAGGGCTGACGGAGATTCCAGGAGGTGCAGCGTTCAAACAAAAGCTGGACCATTTTCTGGGACGATACGGGATGCGGTGCGTCGGAGAAATCGATATCACAAAGCCGAGATGGTCTGAAGACCCCGCCCAGCTCGCACCTTTGATCCTCAGCAACATTCAAACAGCCGGCGCGGGATACCACAGAAAAAAATACAAACAAGGTGAAAGGGAGGCGGAGCAGGCGGAAAGAGAGATCGTTTCTCAATTTTCTTTCCCGCAAAAAAGATACATTTCACGGCTCGTCCGCGTCTACCGCAGCCTAATGGGAATGCGCGAGCATCATAAGTTCACATTGGTACAGCTTATGTTTCTCTATAAAAAAGCCATTTTAAAAGAAGCCCGGAGCCTTGTTCAAAAAGGAATCCTAGAAGATGAGGCAGATGTATTTTATTTTACCTTGGAGGAACTCATCGCATTATTAGAAAGCCGTGAAATCGGATGTATTCAAGACATTTTAGAAACAAGAAAACGGCAGCATGAGCTAAATCAAAAACTAAAATCCCCTCGTGTGATGACGAGTAAAGGGGAGGTTATCACAGGGAAACTTCACAATGCGAAAAGTCCTGAAGGGGCGCTCTTAGGTACACCGGTTTCTGCAGGAGTTATCGAAGGAAAAGCAAGAGTCATCACCAGACTGGAGGATGCAAAGCTGAATCCGGGTGACATTTTAGTGGCGCCTTATACAGATCCCGGATGGACGCCGCTCTTTACGTCAGCGGTCGGGCTGATTACGGAAGTGGGCGGAATGATGACCCACGGTTCGGTTGTCGCCAGGGAGTATGGCATTCCGGCAGTTGTCGGAATTGAAAAAGCTACTGAAATCATCAAGGAAGGCGCTTATATAAGAGTGGATGGAACGAATGGTTTTGTCCAAATTCTAGAAGTCGATGGAACCTGAGTATAAAGGACTTTTTTGGCGTTGGCCGCCAATACGATGGTGCAATCCCCGGTTCCCAGCCATTTCCCCACAGGTTGTCTGCAATCCATGGGAAGCTTTCCTAGAGCTCTGTGGTCAGCTATCTTAGAAAAACCTTGATTCCAGCGGCCAAGCTGCGGCGGCCGTGATCCCAGTCCTGATATCTTTGCTGCGAAGAAATGGACTCGTCCATTTGTTTCTCGCCGCGAATGCCGTTTTGGGGCTGTTTGCCGGTCTGCAGTACAAAGTTCGGCTAACTAAAAAAAGCCAGCCTCAAAAATCAGGCTGACTTAAATCTTGTATTACCAGCTTGCTTTTTTCACGCCGGGAATCTGGCCTTTATAGGCAAGTTCGCGGAAGCAAATCCGGCAAAGCTTAAACTTGCGAATTACAGAATGCGGTCTGCCGCAGCGTTCACAGCGTGTGTATTCGCGCACTTTAAACTTTTGATCTCGTTTTTGTTTGACGATCATTGCGGTTTTAGCCATTGTTTTTCCTCCTTTTATGGTTTTAATTTATATCAATAAAGGTATTTGATTTCTTTAAACAATTTATTATAACAGACTTGTTTGTTTTTGTAAATATATTGAAGAAACTGTGCGGCTGCATAAAATATTTGGCAGACGGACTTTTCTTTGTT
>NZ_MRBK01000004.1 GCF_001969815.1 Bacillus swezeyi
GAATGAGTTCGATTCCTTCACTCATTTGTGCTCTGAAATAAAATTCATATTTATATTCACTTTTTATATCAATCAAATTATTTTTCGGAGGAATACTAAATTTATTATTATTTTCTTTATAAGATAGATATTGTTTTTGATTAGTTTGTTTAGTGATCTCTCCAATTAATTCATCTTCTTTTTTTGTTAGAAGTAAACTTTTTTTACTGTAAAACCAATCTTTCGGATCAAGAGCTACTTTGAGGCGTTTTGTATATTCCACTTCTCTCTCATTTATACCGAGAGAGATATTGGTTAAGTAACCCTTGCCTTGGACTCGGAAAAACAACCTGATTTTTTTTGTATTATCATTAAATTGTACCTTGGTTGCTTGGTTTGCCTTTATCTGGTGGATTTCAATCCTATCATAATCATCATAGCCCTCCACAAAAAGGTCCAACCTTAAATCGCCTTTGATAGAAGCGCCCAAAAAGAATTCATAAGTATGCTTCTGTTTGACATCTAAATCGCCGTCACTATCAGTAAATGCTATTTTTTCAATATAAAATTGTTTATACTGTTCTCCAATCAAAAAAGATGAAATTACATCTTTCCCCTGATTATACGTAACCATATTATCTAATTTGCTTCTAAACATATTCATATTGATTTTGACATTATAATCAAAAATTTCACTCATGGGGTTTTGTTCAAACAAATAGGGATTCCAGAATTCTTTACCGTCAATTGAGATTTTTTCAAAACTCACACTGCCAGAGCCAGCGACTCTAATCGCAAGCCGTGCACATATAGACCCTTTTGGGACATTTATTTTTTTATTTTGGTTTAAAGCGACTTGCTCCACACATATTTTCTTTTGATGGCTATAAAAAATAATAGATAGATTAACGTCTAATGTTCTATCTTTTTCTCCCTTAAATGAAACAAAAAATGCTTCCCCTTCCAACTCTAGAGGGAAGTTTGGTTTAACATCAAAATTTTCATTTAACTCTTTATATGAAAGATAGATATGTTGATCATTCTTTAATTGGAATTTGAGTTCTTTATTTAGTTTGTTATAATTGATATTTGGAAGAGCAGGTATACACCATAGTGTATTATCAATATATTTAAGTTTTGTTTTTTTTATATTGTTCCAAAGCACAGTGTTATTAACCGCTAATTTTTTTATATCTAAAAAACCTTTTCCTTTAAGACGAATGGCAAATCTAACAAATTTTTCTTCATTATCAACTGTTATGCTTTTCGATTCATTTAGTAATAAAGACTCTGTTCTAACTTTTTCTTTTTGATTATTGTAGAATAATACAAAGAAAGTAGCCTCGATTCCTTCACTTTTTATTCCCTCAAAAGAAATATAATATGTGTCATTATCCAATTTAAAAGGATTTTTATTTGGACCAAATGTGAAATCTCTATTTTTTTCATCGAAAGAAAGATAGGTTACTCCCGAATCATCTTTTTTTATCTTATAATTTTCATCAACCGTTATATTTTGGTTATTCGGTAAATACCAACTACCTATACTCTCTTCCGCTGACGAAGTAGCAACGAAACTCTCAATTAATGCTCTCTGTTTATACAAGGAATTGAGTTTCTCCTCGATTTTATTACTCATAATTTACTCCCCCCTAACATCTTACTTTTTTTTAGTTAACTTTCTTCTGAACGTCCAATACTTTATTGTCAACTTCCCAAGAAAGGAATTTCTCAAGGAGTGATATCTCTTTTCTAAGTTTGCATATTTCTCTTCCATTTTTTTCAGCTCAAGCAATTCCCTTTCTCTTAATTTAAACTGTTTATCCAATTCATTTAACACAAAATCCAATTTAGACTTGAGATCTTCTATTTCAAATTCATTTGAGGTTTCTGAAGTACCTTGGGATATTTTTTTCATGCCTTTCTCCCTCTCATTGTTTCATAAATCTCTATAAACCTCTCTTTTTCCTTCACCCAATTATATATTCCACTTGCTTTTTTGCTATTTTCACTCAATTCACTTCTAAGGACTGAATTTGCAAGGAGATGATTGACCCCTTCAGCTATGGAGCCAGGATTATGAGAGTCTACTATAATTCCCGTTTTTTCGTTTTGAACAACTCTCTTGATTTCCGGAAAATCACAAGCAACAACCGGCACACCGGCCATCATATACTCGAACAGCTTGTTCGAAGAAGCTGAGTAATGATTAAAACATACATTGTTTAAAACCTGAAAACCTAAATATGCATTGCGCGTATATTTAGGGAGCTCTGCCAATGGGACCTTTGGCAAAAATTTAACCTTGTCCCCGATCCCCATTTCATCAACCATTTTTTCCAATTCGGGTTTAATACGGCCGTCTCCAATCAATACAAGTGTTCCTTCATTAAATTTTGGAACTGCTTTAACGAGGTTTTCGAGTCCTCTTCCGGTTTGTATGCCCCCTTGATACAAAAGGATTTTTTCATTTTCCGGCAGGTTCAGCAGGCTGTGAAGATCGATTTTTTCGCTGAATTCTTCTGTTTGTTTAAATGGATAGTTGTGCACAACATGCGGATAAAAACCGTAAAGATCCTCATTATACTTTGCTCTTGTATGGTTTTCGACAATCATCCCGTCTATTTTATGAACTAAGAAAGCTTCCAGCTTCCCGTAAAAACTGCTATTATATCCCGTTCTGCTCGTTTGAACTTCATGGGAATCATAAATCAGCTGTTTTTTCTTCAGGCGTAATTTTGAACAAATGTAGCCTTGCGGAAGTGTATTTAAATCATTTGAATGATAAATGTCGTATGTCCTCTTTGCCCCTTTTAAAATCATTCTTAAAATGATGCTTCCTCTGACAATAGCTGTTTTGAGTTTCGTTTTGAGAACAGCTAAAGCAAAAAAAGTGCAAATGATGACAGGAATTGGCATCAAATAAGCTGCCAACAGCCATAGAAGGACAGCCAGCAGCAATAACAATTTATGCCGCTTCAGACGCTTACTGATCATTTGAAAAAACAGCAGGCTTTCCGGATATCTTTTTACACGATGCACCCTAAAATGTTGATTGTATTCTTCAAAAGTCTTAAGATTAGGGTCTTTTGGGTCGTGTATACAAATCAAATCAACATCGTAGTTTTCTTCGGACAGAGCTGTACATTCCCTCATAACCCTAGCGTCATTTGTGAAATGGTTCCAAACAAACATACAAACTTTCGTTCTCATCATAATCAACCTTTAGCAATTTGATCTAACAAATTTGTTAATTTGTTAATGTTATTTTCCCACAAGAAATTTTCTTCGATAAATTTCCCGCAATTTGACTGCATATCCCGTAATAGCTTAGGATCATGATATAGCTTTAAAATATGATTTACCATTTCATCAACTGATTGACTGCTTGTTACGAATCCGATTTTTTCATTTTCAATCAGTTTTTTAGGATATCCAGACAACGATGCGACAACTGGAAGTTTGCATGTTAAATAGTCAATGATCTTGCCCGGCAGCACCGTTTCAAAGACCCTGGAATTATTGAGTGTTGCAATTCCCACATCACAAAGCGACATCCGGTTTAAACAATCCTGTCTTCCCATCGGCTTGATAAACTTTACGTTTTTTAGATGATGGCGGCGGACAAAATCTGTAAAAGTCTGTTTTTGCACCCCGTAGCCGATAACATTTAGTGAAATATGATGTTCACCAAGCTTTTTTGCCAGCTGCATGAGCATTGTGACATCTTGAGCCAGGCCAATATTGCCTGCGTACACTACATTAAATACGGAATCATCTTCGCGTTCTCTTAACACGATCTCTTTTCTTCTTGCTGCATTCGGGAGAAACATCAGCTTCTTTGTTAATCCCTCAGATTTATTTTTAAAATGGTCTATAAATCCTTCACTGTTGATAATGATGCGGTCCGCTTTTTTGTATAAAGCAGATTCCATTTTTTCAAACAACCAAATAATAAAGGAACGATTAAATACACCGACACCTTTTAATGATTCAGGCCATAAATCTCTGATATCCAGCAGCAGTTTAGCTTTGTAACGGTATTTAGCGGCTAAACCGACAAAGGCTACAAAAATAGGCGGAGAAGTAACAAACACAACATCATATTTATTTTTATCCTTCTTAACGTAAAAAAACATTTTTAACATGATCTCAAGATAATAGAAAAGGCGGCTAAAGAAGTTGGAAGAATACTTTTTATTTCGAACTGACAATCGAGTAATTCGTTTTCGGTCTAAATCGATATCTCGTTCATTCCAAAAACCGTCTTGAGAATAAATGTCCCTGGAAGGATACGTCGGCTCTGTGGTTAAAACTTCTACATGGTAACCTTTTTGTTTAAGCATAAGGAAGATGGTTTTCATACGATTACCCGCACTGCCGATTTCAGGATAAAAATTTTGTGTGATGATTAAAATTTTCAAATAAACTCCCCGCACTTCCACAAAAAATTAAAATATGAATTCTGCGTTTGAATCAGATTGCCAGCATTACCGCAAAATAACAATTATGCAAGCAAACCACCAAATGAAACAGATTCATATAATTCTGTAAGTCTATCTAAGATTATAATATTTACAAAACGACAATTGCAACAGGAGTTGGCGAATTTCGACACAATTCTCTTTTCCTTTTTAGGAAATTACGCCTACGAAAATAGGAAGCAGGTCCCTGCTCCCTGCTTCCTACCGATAAACCGGTATATCATAATAAAGCGTATAATCATCAAGCAAAGCATAAAGGCTGTACATTCTCCCCACCTGCTTATAAGCCCAGCCGACATCTGTCGCATACTGATGGACGGCGTTCGGCGACCATCGCATTTTATAGAGAGTGTCTTGTTTGTAGGTTTGATGATGAATGTATTTTTCGCCGATGAATTTGGCTCCGCCCATGATAGCGGCTTCCGGTGTGAACCAGCCTTGTTCATATGCGTATTTTGCGCCATAGTAGAGCGGATTGCTATCATAAGCTCCGACTCCGTACATATTGTAAACCGTTTTGCCGTTGAAGCTCGTTCCTTTTGCCAATAAAGAGGTGCCGTTTCCTGTTTCGAGGAGCGAGTGTGAAATCAGATACAGTTCGTTGATGCTGTACCTTCTGGCTGCATCGATAAACGCTTGGCCTTTCCCTGTCAGAATCCCTTTGTTATAAAGAATTTTCCCATTGATCTCTGCTGCATTCAAACCGGCTGTTTGGGAAAGCTTTAGAAATTGAAAATAAGCTGAACTGCCCTGTGTGAAATTCTTCGGATTAACATATTTCTTCACTTCTTCCCTGCTGGCATTTCTCCAATTCATTCTCAGTTTGGCCCAGCCGTTTTCTTGGGAGATGATGCTGACTTTATCTCCTTTTTGCAGCTGGCCGATGAGATTGCCGCTTATCACACGGGGGCTTGATCTGACATTCAGCAAATCAGCGGTTACAGTTTGATTGACTGTATTGATATAGCTTAAAGAGACATATGCGGCTGCATCGGTTTGCGGGCTGACTTTCACCTGTTTATCAACCATCTGGTTCAGTGTGATCCCGTAGTCGGTCGTCATCATTTGCGGACCGTTTTTGATTTTGACGATATTCGCCGGCCATCCGTAGTTTGATTGAACCTGATTCGCCGCTGCCGCAGCCCGGTCTTTTCCTGTAAAGTGCTCGTGAATGGCGATCTTAAAGAGACTGATCGTCTTCGTTTGATAAGATGCGCTGACGGTGTTTTTCTTAAAGAAAGCGAGGCCTCTGTCAAGTGCTGATTTGCTTGTGATCGGACCTGATGTCATCCGATACTGCCTGTAGCCGTATTGACCGGTTTGCTGAATCGTGCCCGCTATATTTCTCTTCCTGAAAAAATCGAGCGCTTGATTTAATTTGGTTTTATTGACCGCAGCTTCCGTACTCAGTTTGTATCGGCTGTACAATTGGCCTGTTTTGACGGCGTCGGAATGAATGCCGTTGGCCTTGAAGAAGCTGAGCGCTTTCGTGATGTTTTCCTGTTCAAAAACGGCTTCTGATGTCAGCTGAAAATGGCTGTACACCTTTTTCCCCGTTGCTGCAGCTGTACCGGCGGCACCATTTTTCTTAAAGAAGTCCAGCCCTTTGCTGATTTTCTCCTGTACAGATGTTTCGCTTGAAACGATCCGATAGCGGCTGCTTATCACGCTGCCTGCCTTTTGGGCTGAAGCCTGCACTTTTTTGTTCTTAAAGAAATTGAGCGCGTCGTTTGCTTTCTTTTGTTCGGAAACCGGAACGGTGACAATCCGAAACGCCGTCTGCTTTTTTCCCGCTTTTGATGCAGTGTAGCGCCACGTTTTCTTTTTGAAAAAAGCGTTTACTTGACTTAGGCTTTTACCGTTCAGGTTTTTCATGGTAACAATCCAGAAACGGGTCCTTTTCACTTTTTCAATGCCCGGGGAGACGCCTGTATTTTTTTTAATCTGGCTGACGGCGTTTTTGGCGCTTTTTTCATCTTTAAAATAGCCCGATTTTACATTGTATAACTGTTCGGGCTTTCCGGCGGCTTCATATGACGCTTTGATCTTCAGCTTGTTTTCAAACTGCTTCATTAGGTTTTTAGCGTTTGCTTCTCCCTGGATCGCGCCTGTCGTGATGTTATACTTTGGCTGCTGTTTTTTTAATAGCTCAATCGACCCTTTTAGCGCGGTTTGCTTTTCAAATTGCGCGAGCATCGTTTTTGCTTTGCTTTCTCCTGCAATTTCCCCGGATAACAGCTTTACTGTTGGTTGTCCGGTTCCATATGGGCGGTATGCCGCTTTTAATCCTGTCCCTTTTTCAAAACGGCTCAGCAGGCTTTTTGTTTTTCCTTCACCCTTGACCGCTTCAGTGACCACGTTTACGTACGGCTCTTGTTTTCCTGCCGGTGTATATGACGTTTTCAAACCTGTTTCTTTTGCAAGCTGGAGAGCCCATTCTTTCGCTTTCGCTTCCCCTGCAAACGTCTGTGAGACAGCTTTTGCTAAAGGCTCGCGCTGTCCAAGAGGACTGTATGTTCCTTTAAGGCCGGTTTCCTTTTCAAACTGAAGATGAAGGCTTTTTGTCCTGCTTTCTCCCTCAATCCCGCCTGTTGTCAATTCATATGTCGTTCTGTTTTTTCCAGAAACTTGATGCTCTGCTTTCCATCCCGTATCTTTTTTCAGTTTCTCAACCGCTTTTACAGCTTCGCTTTCACTATGAAACTCTTTTCCTGTTTCAATCTTGTATACGGAGGTGTCCGTATATACTGCAAGAGCATGGTTCGCCGGGATTGCTGCATGTATGAAAAGTAAAACCGCAGCGAAAAAAACGGCTGTTCTGATTGACTTATTCACATTGTCTTCTCCCCTCGCCTAAAGCCTCCTAGTTTATCAAACTTGCTTTCTCTCTATATCGGCAAGCCGACACCGTTTTTTCACAAAAAAAAGCTTAGCGGCCCTTTTTCAGGCCGCCTAAGCTTTTTCTTAAATATGTGAAACGATCATTTCGCATGTTCCTTCTATTGTAAAGTCGTTGGTTTCTGCCGGCAGGATAAAATGTGTTCCTTTTTTGATCGAAAATGTTTCACCGCCCTGGGTGAGCTTAGCATCTCCTTCAATGACGCTGCATAGAAGGAAGGGGTAATCTTGAGTCAGCTCGGCAAGTCCGTCGACATCCCATTTGTATACTGAAAAATACTCTGCTTCTACAAATGTTTTAATGGTGATACCTTTTCGGGTTTCTATTGATTCATCCGTGTATCCGTCAACATGCGGGACTGTTGTGACATTGATCGCCTGTCCAAGATGAAGCTCGCGCTTTTCTCCATTTTGATCCGTCCGGTCATAATCGTATACCCGGTATGTCGTATCAGAGCTTTGCTGAGTTTCAAGAACAAGCGTGCCTTCGCAAAGGGCGTGGATTGTACCGCTCGGCACGTAATAAAAGTCGCCCGGTTTGATTTTGATTCGCCTTAATAAATTGTCCCAATCGCCGCTGTTCATCATTGTGACAAGCTCTGTCCGTGTCCTTGCGGTATGGCCGTAGATGATCTCTGCCCCTTCTTTGCAGTCGATGATATACCAGCACTCCGTCTTTCCCAATTCACCATTTTCATGTTCTCCGGCATAATAGTCATCAGGATGTACCTGAACCGAAAGATCTTTAGCCGCATCGAGAATTTTCGTCAAAAGCGGAAAACGGTCGCCCTCTATGCCGCCAAACAGTTCGCGATGCTTGTCCCAAAGCTCGGCGAGCGTTTTTCCTTTATACTGTCCTGAAGCCACGAGGTTCGGTCCGTGCGGATGGGCGGAAATCGCCCAGCATTCACCTGTCAAATCTGAAGGGATATGATAGCTGAATTGTTCTCTTAAAGCCGTTCCTCCCCATATCCTCTCTTTAAATTCAGGCTGCAAAAATATTGGCGATTGCGTCATGAAGCCCTCTCCCCCTTTGTTGTCTTCTAGCCGTTGGTCAATGTTCGACTATGTAAATAAAACGCTTTCTTTTATCGTTTGACATACGCTAAAAATGATAAACCTTTTCATATTCATTATGACGTTATCTCAAAAGAAGTCAATGCCGATAAGGAAAAAGCTGGTTTCCGAATAAAAAGCAGAAACCCGAAGGCTTCTGCTTATGTTAACTCGATGATCCTTTGATTGGAACTTCCTCTGTACAATAAAGTCAAATCTCTATTCATAATCTCGAACGGACCGTCTACTAATACATCACAATAGGCTAATAGAGCGCTGTGCTTTTCATTGCTTAAAATCTGTTCATACGTATATCCGCTGTACAGCCATATATCCTTTTCCGAGTGCTGCCTTATTTTCTCCGACAGCTCGATCAGCTCGCTAGCATGCAAGAGCGGTTCCCCTCCTGAATACGTCACATTTGTGAGAGGGTTTTTCATGATTTCTTCAAAGACTTCGTCAACGCTCATGTCAAATCCGTTATTGATGTTCCAGCTCTGTTTATTATGACAGCCTTCACACATATGCGGACAGCCTGCCAAAAATACAACTGTTCTCAGGCCCTCTCCGTCTACGATGCTGTCATGAATTATATTCATCACTTTCATAGGTGCTTCACTCTGTCCTTTTCTTCTTGTCTTTTGGCAGAATTCCATTTTGACATGTCTCCGACTAAATACCCGGTAATCCTTCTGATCCGTTCAATGAATGCTTCATCACTGTTTTTGCACTGCGGGCATTCATTATCAATGATGCCGGTAAACCCGCAGGCTTTGCAATGATCAACGGGATGGTTGATGGATGAGTATCCCATGCCTTCTTGGCGCATCGCATTGACAAGTGTATCCATCGCTTTAATGTTTTTCTTTGGATCTCCGTCCAGCTCGATATAGCTGATGTGCCCGCCGTTGCACATCAGATGGAAAGCCGCTTCTTTTCTGATTTTTTCGATTGCAGTCAGCTTATAGTGGACAGGGATGTGAAACGAATTCGTATAATAAATCCGGTCTGTTACATTGTGAATGGAGCCGAATTGGATTTTGTCTTTTTTCACGAATTTACCTGACAACCCTTCTGCAGGTGTAGCGATCAGCGAAAAGTTCAGCTTGTATGTTTCTGTGGCTTCATCTGCCCTGTCTCTCATATATTGCACGATTTTTTTCCCAAGCTCAAACGATTCTTCGCTTTCCCCATGGTGTTTTCCCGTCAATGCTGTCAAGGCTTCAGCCAGTCCGATAAACCCGATGCTCAACGTACCATGCTTTAAAACGTCTTCAAGCGTATCGTCGGGACCGAGCTGCCCGCTTTCATGCCAAATGCCTTGCGAATACAGGAATTTGAAGTCTTTCGCTCTTTTTTTACACTGAAAGGCGTACCGTTCCAGCAGCTGTTGAATCGTTAAATCGATATAATGGCTTAAAGAAGTAAAAAACTGTTCTATGTTTTCGCTCAGCAGCGCAATTTTGACGATGTTGATCGACGTAAATGACAAATTTCCTCTGCCGATGCTGTTTTCTTTTCCATGGATATTAGACATGACACGCGTTCTGCATCCCATATAAGCAATTTCACTTTCCGGTGTCCCGTCATAAAAAGGCTTGTTCACCGGAGAGTCAATAAAGCTGAAGTTGGGAAACAGCCTTTCTGCGCTCGTTTCTAATGCCAGCTGATATAAATCATAGTTTTTGTCTGTCTTATGGACGTTGATTCCTTCTTTCATTTTGAAAATCTGGATTGGAAAAATGGGCGTCTCCCCTTTGCCCAGGCCGGCTTTTGTCGCCTTGAGAACGTTTCTGATCAGCATGCGCCCTTCCATTGATGTATCCGTCCCGTAATTAATCGAGACAAACGGAACCTGTCCGCCGCCTCTGGAATGCATGCTGTTGGCATTATGTATAAAAGCTTCGCACGCCTGGTAGGTTGTCCGGTCCGTCTCTTCCCATGCCATTTCCCTTATTTCCTCTTCAGTTAATGAAGTCGGATATTGTTTGATCCGATTGACATGTTTTTCAAAGGTTTTGCGGACATAAGGCGCCAGGTCATAATCAAACATCGGGAATGACTGGCCTCCATGCTGCATATTTTGATTGGATTGAAAAATGATAGATGCGAGTGACAGGGCGCTCATAATGTCTTTTGGTTCCCTGAGGGAGCCGTGGCCTGTGTTAAACCCGCCTTTTAACAGCTGCCCTAAAGGAATTTGGCAGCAAGTCGTTGTCCCGCTCGCCATAAAATCCAAATCGTGCGGATACAACACATTGTCATCGACCGCCTTCTTTATTTCCGGTGACATTAAGTAATGAAGCGCATAATGTCTGGAGCTCTCGGATGCAAACCGGCTCATTTGCCCCATCGGGGATCGGCCGTCTACATTGGCATTTTCCTGCATAATATCATGGTTTCCATACCCGACGATGTCGTGAAACGTTTCTGTCAGTTGTGATAATCCTTGTTCTTTACTGCCTGTTGTCATCCTGATCTCTCCTATTAAAACCATATATTGAGTTAGGTATATATACAAACACTACATATTGATATTAGCACGGATTTCAGTCGTAAATTTCAACAATTTGGTGACGTTCTTTGAAAACGCCGAAAAAAAAAGCGCCGCGGATCTGGACAGTCCCGCGGCGCTTTTAAGCCTGAATCATTTATAGTCAATCGTTATTTGTTTTGGAGGCTTTCTCTGTCTCGTTCTTTTTTCTATCCAAACGGTCGCAAGCGGTGTCAGAAGTGAAGTGACAATGACGCTTGTGGCAATAATAGCCGTGGCTGACTCTGCCACAGGGGCAAACATCGGGTTTGCATCCGCCAGGGCGTATGGGACGGCTACGGCCGCCCCGGCGGTTGATGACGCCGCCACCCCGGCCACCCCGTCTCCTCTCGCAATAAACTTGTCGAGTAAATAAAGGGAGGTTCCGGATAAAATGACAACCGATACACCGACAAAAATACCTAAAAGACCGGATTGAACCAGCATTTTAAAATCGAGCGTGTTTCCCAAAGAAAATGCGAAAAACGGGATAATCGCAGGGACGACCTTTCCAAATAAATCACGCAGATCAGGGTCAAGATTTCCAAGTATGCAGCCAAGCAAAAACGGGATCACGGTTGCAGCAAGCGTCTCCCATGGAAATGCCGCCAGCCCTGTTACACCAAACGTTACCATCGTCATAAACGGGCCTGATTCGGTGCTGATAAAAGCAAAAGCACCGGCGTCTTCCTTTCGCCCCATATGGTTCATTAACGCCAAGTACAGCCCGCCGTTTGTTTCATTCATGACCGCAACGATCGCCAAAACCGACAATCCTGCAAAAAATCCTGTTTGAATTCCTTCATCGGGAATAAACTGCGAAGCGATCAATCCCAATACAGCAGCAAAACCAATCTTGCCGATCAGAAGCGTCAAACCTTTTCTGGCAATATAGCCTGAAGAGCGAAAGTCAATGGTGGCCCCACACAAAAGATGAATACGCCTAAAATCGGCAGTGTTCCAGTAATCAGGGCACCCGTAAATCCGCCGAAAAATTCTGCCGTTCCGGGGGCGAACGTATTCAGCGTTGCGCCAAGAAACAGCGGAATAATCATCATGCCCCCCGGCACACGTTCAATCGTTGCTTTAATTTTCATCATTTAATCTCCCATTCTAAAGTAATGAAAACACAAAGCTATTGATCTACCAAAACCCGAATGATCTTCACGCTGCAGTATGGTTTATTTTTGTTTGACCTTTCTATTCAAGATGTGCTGAAGATCCTCTTCTGAAACTTTATCCAGCTGGCTTCCCACTCCTACGGCCAAAGCCCCGGCATCAAGCCATTTTTCCACCTCGCCCGGATGAATTCCTCCGGTCGGAATGAAGCGGATATTTGGGAAAGGGCCGGCGAGATTTTTCATATAGGAGATTCCTGAAGTTCCGCCGGGAAACAATTTAAGAATGCGAAATCCCTTTGAGACCGCTTCCATAATTTCGCTTGGTGTTATCACGCCCGGTATAAAAAATGTATGCAATGATTCAATTTCATCGGCCAATTCTCCAGAAAACCCCGGGCTGACGATAAATTTCGCCCCTGCTGCAGCGGCTTCCCGCGCCTGCCGGCTTTCAATAACCGTTCCCGCCCCCACAAGAATGCCGTCTTTTTTCGCCAATTTTTCGATCAGCAGCGACGCACCCGGCGTGGTATATGTGATTTCAATCGCAGTAATTCCTTTATCGATCAGACGCTCAATCGCTTCTTCAGCCGCTTCCATATTTTTCGCACGGATGACAGCGATCAGCCCGGCCTTTGCAAGATGCTCCTGCACTTTTTCGATCATGGACATTTCCATTATGGTTAACCCCCTATTTTTTGATTGTTTCCCAGGGCCGTCATAAAGTCTTTCAGCTGATCTCTCGACGGAAGGCCCTCCATATCCCCCGGAGCCATCACAGCGAGCGCTCCGATCGCATTTGCTCTTTGCACAGCTTCTTCCAATGGAAGCCGGTCTAAAAGTCCGCTGATGATCCCCACGGCAAAGCCGTCCCCCGCTCCAACGGTGTCGACCACTTTCTCAACGGCATAACCGGGCACATAGCCGTCTTTTTCGGCTGTCCGGTAATAAGCCCCCTCTTTTCCAAGCTTGACGACGATAAGCTTGACTCCCTGATTCAAGTAAAATTCCGCGATTTCTTCAGGTGTGTTGAACCCCGTCAGCAGCTTCCCTTCGCTGATTCCGGGAAGAAACCAGTCAGACTGGACGGCGATTTCATTGATCGTATGAACCATTGTCTGCTGATCGGGCCAAAGCTGGAAGCGAAGATTCGGATCAAACGAAATCGTTTTTCCGTCTTTCTTCATTTGCTGAACAGCATGGTGTGTAAATTCTTTCATGTCTTTTGATAATGCCGGCGGTATACCCGTCATATGCATATGCCGCGCCTGCTTGAAATACTCGGCGGGATAATCGTGTATACTCATCGTACTTGCGGCAGATCCTTTCCGGTAATACGTCACATCGGGATCTCCGTTTTCAACCTTTGATTTGAGCAGTATCCCCGTCTGTCTGCCTGCCGTGCGTTTGACTTCCGAAATATCGACTCGTTCCTTTTTTAGTTCATTTAAAATAAACGTTCCGAGTGAATCATCCCCGACCTTGCTCATCCAGCCTATCCGAAAGCCTAAGCGGGCAAGCCCGACAGCAACATTCGTCTCAGCTCCGGCGAGCGCCTTGGAAAATGAAGACGCTTCATGGAGTTCACCTGCTTCATTAGCGTAGAACATCGCCATGGATTCACCGAATGTCATGACATCAATTGTCATTCTTTCCCCCCCTATTCAAAATGGTACCGGTTTCAAATGTACTGTTAGAAAAACACTCTCTCCCGGATACCGGGAGGGGCGAGTGTTTTTTTGAAAGTGACGTTCTTCTTATAATGAATGTCTGAGGACTAATTCCGCCTCGAGCTCGATCGTTTGCGGAGCGCTTTCGTCTCCTTCAAGCCGTTTGATGATCCGCTCCATGGCGACCCTTCCCATTTCATGCGACGGCTGAGCGATGGTTGTAATTCCCGGACCGATTAACTTATACCATTCTGTATCATCGAAACCGGCAATCCCGATGTCTTCGGGAATGGATGCGCCCAGCTCGTAAAGGCAGCTGATGATTTTCAGCATCAAAAGCCCATTGTTTCCGAGAATGGCTTTTTTCCCTTCATTCATCGTCAAAAAGCTGTTGACAGACTGTAAAAGTGCCTCTTTGTCTTTGGCGTCGACTTCATAAACGAAAGGAATGCGCCCGGCATTGCGTTCCAGCGCAATCTCTGTGTAGGCTGAAACTCTTTCTTCCCGCGGACTGATCCCCTTCATCGGTTCGGTAAACAAGCCGACATGAGAATAGCCTTTATCATACATCATATTAACGATCTGACTTGTGACGTCGCGGTTATTTGTTGTGACTGCATCAAGCTTGAGCCCGGGCACTTTCCGGTCAACGAGCACAATGGATACGTCCTGGCTGATCAAATCCATTAGCACATCGTTGTTCTGGCCGGTGGTATTAATGATCAGCCCTTCAATGTAGTGCGCTTTCAACTTATAAAGCATTTCTCTTTCTTTCTCTGGGCTGTTATCCGTATTGCAGACCATAATACTGTATCCATACTGATCACAAACCTCTTCCACGCCCCTCAAGGTCGCAACTGAAAACGGGTTTGTTATATCGGCTACTAAAAAGCCGATGACTTTGCTTTTTTTCACCTTCAAACCTTGGGCCATCTGACTGGGGCGGTAATTCAGCTCCTCGATTGCCTTTTTAATGCTTTGAACCTTTTTTGGTGAAATGGCATCAAGCTTCCCATTGATATAGCGGGAAACCGTTGATTTTGAAACGCCCGCATGTGCGGCTACTTCGTTGATGGTTACTTTTGCTGCCTGTTTATCCTTCATTCAAGTACTCCTATACGCCTTAAATTTGAAACCGATTTCAAAAACCTTATAACATTAGCATATCACATCAGCGAAATTTTGGAAG
This sequence comes from Bacillus swezeyi, assembly GCF_001969815.1. GTDB lineage: Bacteria > Bacillota > Bacilli > Bacillales > Bacillaceae > Bacillus > Bacillus swezeyi. The sequence goes on from NZ_MRBK01000004.1 coordinate 14,928, forward strand.
AGGCATTTTGAAAATTTTAGATTTGCACCCGCAAACTTCAGAAAAATATGAAAAGGCTGTTGACGATTACCATTATTTTCTTTACAATTCATCTTTGAAACCGTTACCAAAAACTTTGATGCTTCATTCAAGTTAAATGAAAACGCCCTATCCAAGGAGGAGAATGTATGGAAAATCGTTACTCTGTTCATCCTGAACAAGCGAAACGATTCACAACCGCAGAGCTTCGCGAGCATTTTTTAATAGAGTCATTGTTTGTTGAAAATCGGCTGAACATGTTTTATTCGCATGAAGACAGAGTTGTGATCGGCGGAGCCGTTCCTGTAAAAGAATCGATTCAGCTTGATGCCGGTGATTTCCTAAAAACGGAGTATTTTCTTGAACGCCGCGAAATCGGGATTGTGAATGTCGGCAAACCTGGTGCGGTAAAGATCGGTGATGAAGAACATGTTTTGGGACATAAGGATTTTCTGTATATCGGTATGGGGACTCAAGACGTTTATTTCTCAAGCTTGGATGAAGGCGCAGCTAAGTTTTATTTTGTCTCGGCGACAGCGCATCAACATTATCCCGTCCAAAAAGCTTCGCTATCCGAACTGCCATACGACCATTTGGGGGAAGATGCCTCCTCGAACGTCCGCAATCTTTATAAAGTGATTCATGCAGACGGCATTCAGAGCTGTCAGCTGATGATGGGCATCACCTTCCTTGAGCCTAATAATACGTGGAACACAATGCCGGCCCATGTACATGACCGGCGGATGGAGGCTTATCTTTACCTTGACCTTGATGAGGATAGCAAGGTGTTTCACTTTATGGGGGAACCGGAGGAAACGCGCCATCTTGTAGTCGGAAATGAACAGGCTGTCATTTCACCGGCATGGTCTATCCACTCAGGTTCCGGCACCTCCAATTACTGCTTTATCTGGGCAATGGCCGGTGAAAACTACACATTTAAGGACATGGATGCTGTCCCGATGAATGTCATACGGTAAGGATGTGAAGTGAGATGGGACATCCTGAATCATATTTTTCTCTTAAAGGCAAAACAGCGCTTGTCACAGGGCCCGGCACAGGGATCGGCCAAGGCATCGCTACAGCTCTCGCAAAAGCTGGGGCCGATATTATCGGTACGGCCCATACGAGCGGACTTGATGAAACAAAACGGCTCATTGAAGATGCCGGCAGGACGTTTACGTCTTATCAGCTTGATATGGGGAACCTTGACGAGGTTGAGTCTTTTGCAAAAGAAGTTCTTGACCGTCATCAAATCGACATTCTGGTCAACAATGCCGGAACGATCCGCCGGGAAAAAGCGGCTGAGTTTTCCCGGGACAACTGGGAAACGGTGATCAATGTCAATTTGAACAGCTATTTTTGCTGACACAGGCCGTCGGTCGGAAGATGATCCAGCGCAAACAAGGGAAAATCATCAACATCGCCTCTCTTCTTTCGTTTCAAGGCGGTATTCTCGTTCCGGCATATACGGCGAGCAAACACGCGGTAGCCGGACTAACCAAGTCTTTCGCCAATGAATGGGCCGCTCACAACGTTCAGGTGAATGCGATTGCACCGGGATATATAGCAACCAACAATACAAAACAAATCCGCGAAGACAAAAACCGCAATGAGGAAATTTTAAAACGAATTCCGGCGGAGCGCTGGGGACAGCCGAATGACATTGCCGGTGCAGCACTGTTCCTTTCGTCTCCGGCTTCAGATTATGTAAACGGACACGTGTTAGCCGTTGATGGAGGATGGCTGGCAAGATAAACTTTCGAGGCTGCCGGCAATGGCTGGCGGCCTTTCATGCCGCCGAAAGTTCCTATGGCTTTAAAATGACTTTTATGGAATCATCTTCATGATCGTTGAACAAGCGGTAGGCCCGTCCCGCTTCTTCAAGCGGAAGCTGATGTGTAATGATTTCTTTCGGGTCAAATTGATTCGCTTCAATTTTCTTAAAAATCTCAGGCATTAAATGAATCACCGGCGCCTGCCCCATTTTCAGCGTGACATTCCTGGCGAAAAACGCTCCGAGAGGAAACATATTATAGTTGCTTCCATATACACCTGTGATCTGCACCGTTCCGCATTTCCGCACCGCCTTTGTTGAAATCTGGATCGGCCCGAGCGTCCCGCCCTGAAGCTTTAATTTTTGTTCAAGATATTCAAGCGGCGATTTTTTCCCATCCATGCCGACACAATCAATGACAACATCTGCTCCGCCCTTGGTGATTTCCTTCAAATGCTCCCCCATATCAGGATATTTTGTAAAATCAAATGTCTCAACACGGTTTAATGCTTCGGCCTGCTTTAAACGGTAGCTTAAGTAGTCTACGGCGATAACCCGTTTTGCTCCCTCCATCCAGGCAAACTTTTGCGCCATTAATCCGACCGGACCGCAGCCGAGCACGATGACGGTATCCCCTTTTTTGACGCCCGCATGAATCACGCTCCAATAAGCGGTAGGCAGGACATCTGATAAGAAAAGCAGAGATTCATCCTCAAGCTCGCACGATTCGGGGATGACAAACGGCGTAAAGTTGCCGAATGGAACCTTCAAATATTCTGCCTGTCCTCCCGGATGATTGCCGAACTTCTCCGAATAGCCGAAATATCCGCCTGAATCATAGTGTGGATTGGAATTGTCACATTGGCTTTCCAATTTGTTTTCACAATAATAGCAATGCCCGCAAGCGACGGTAAACGGTATGACAACCCGGTCGCCCTTTTTCACCTTTGTCACGTCAGATCCTGTTTCTTCAACGATTCCCATCGGCTCGTGGCCAAGCTGAAAGCCTTTAGGAAGCGGAAAATTCCCTTGATAGAGATGCAAATCAGACCCGCAAATCGCCGTAGATGTAATCCGAACGACAATATCGTCCTTTTTCTCAATTTTGGCGTCCTCCACTTGACTGACCTCAATATGCTGAGGCCCTTGAAACGTTACAGCCTTCAACCGGTCACACTCCCTTCATTTCAGTTATTGATAGTGTCGCATAAAGCTGTGATCTTATTCAGATTTTTAAACAAACGTTTCATTAACAGAGGCTCTCCCGTACGGCACACAGAAAAAAGCTGAATCATCGGCGATGGCCATTCATAAATAAAAGAAACGGAGGTGTTATGATGCTGCTGCAAATATTAGTCGGGGGATTATTTGTTTTTATTGTTTTCTTTCTGGTGTTCAGGGGAATCAAATCGGGCCATTTGCCCCGTCATGATGACCAGCCGCCGGAAGATGAGGAAAGAAAAGATGAGTCATGACAGAATGCAATTCACCCGTTTGCCGACAAAAGAGGATGGCGGAACCATCCTCTTTACTGCTCAGCCGTTCGTGTCTCGGTTTTCAGACTGCCTCTGTGCTTGTCCTTTAAATCCTGTTCAATTTCCTCAAGGCTTTTTCCTTTTGTTTCTGTTACTTTAAAGAAAACGAACAGGAATGCAGCGATTCCTATTGCCGCATAGCAAAGGAACAAGCTGCTGATACCTATCTTTTCGAGAAGAATCGGAAAGCTCAAAGTCACAATTAAATTGCCGGTATGGAGCATTAACGTTGAGACCCCTGTTCCAATCCCTCTGACACGGAGAGGGAATAGCTCAGGCAGCATCACCCAGACGATCGGCCCCCAGCTGACCGCAAACACTACAATAAACACCCCTAAACAAATGACCGTTGTCCATGCCGCTTCAATCGTATCTCCAAAAAAGATGTTGGTCAGCGATAGCACGATCAGACTGATGACCATCCCTGCATTTCCGAATAATAAGAGCGGTTTCCGGCCGATCCGGTCAATAAAGCGGATGGCCACCAACGTCATGAGAACATTTATTGTCCCGATTCCGACCGTGCCCAAAATCGCGGCCGAATTTTCAAAACCGACATTCGTAAACGTTTTCGGTGCGTAGTAAATGATCGTATTTGTTCCGATAAACTGCTGAAGAAAGGCAAGTCCAAGCCCCGCAATCAATGCCGGACGCACCCATGGCTCCAATAATTCTTTTAGACCTCCCTGCTCCTGCCTTTCCGCTTCCTTGATCTCCTCTGCTTCCTCCTCAACTCGTTTTTCTCCTCTCATCCTGCTCAACACCGCTCTCGCTTGTTCTTCTTTTCCTTTTGACAACAGCCAGCGCGGACTTTCCGGCATGAAAAAAATGCCGATCAAGAGACCGATTGACGGTACAAGCGCCAAGCCGAGCATCCAGCGCCAAGCCCCAGCATCACTAAAAGCGTAGTTGATCAGGTAGGAAAGCAGAATTCCAATCGTAATCATCAGCTGGTTCAATGATGAAAGAGCGCCGCGGGATTCTTTTGGCGCAAGTTCTGATAGATACAAAGGAACGATCGTCGTTGAACAGCCTACTGCAAGGCCGAGCACGATTCTGAAAGCGACCATATATTCCGTGCTCGGCGCCAGCGCCGTTCCAAGCCCGCCGATACAAAACAGCACCGCGGCTGACATAATCGCCTTCCGTCGGCCGAAGCGGTCGGTCAGCCTGCCTGATAAACCGGAGCCGAAAATCGCCCCGATTAAAATAGAGCTGACAACCAGCCCTTCGGTAAAAGCATTCAGCCCAAGCTCCTCTTTCATATAGAGAATCGCCCCGGAAATGACACCCGTGTCATATCCATAAAGCACTCCGCCCAAGGCTCCAAAAAAATAAAGCCAGGCATTCGACCTCTTTTTCTTCATGAATAAATCCTCCTTCAGCGCCTCAGCTTTTATGAATCTTTTACCTCATCTCTCACTCTTCAAACATCAAATTTTCAATTCCATTAAAAGGAAGATAAATAAAATGAAACATTTTATGAGCTATAACGTCATATTAAGGCGGCTTAAATTAAACTGCCAAGCCATTTTCCAGAGACTACCCATGGTCAAGATGGAAATAATCCTGTAAAATCCAAGACTAGGAACCAATTAACTTTCATATCATAATTTTCACTTACTTTAGTAATAATGGTACGTTTCAATAAATTGAAAGAGGAGTTTATCGAATGCTACGATCGCAACGAACGAAGAAAAAAAGGTTAAAGAAATGGGTCAAATACTCACTATTTTTCATTGTTTTGCTTTTAACGGCGACAGCGGCCGCAGGCGGCTATGCCTACTATAAAATTGCCAGTGCTTCAAACGAAGCACAGGTCAGCCTTTCAAGGGGAAAACAGTCTGTTAAACGGATTAAAGAGTTCAACCCTAAAAAAGATAACTTCTCCATTCTGATGATGGGGATTGACGCACGTCCGGGACAGAGCATGGATAAGGAACGAAGCGACGCAATGATCCTGGCTACGTTCAATCGAAAAGACAAATCGGTCAAGCTTTTGAGCATTCCAAGGGATTCATATGTGAATATCCCCGGACGCGGCTATGATAAAATCACCCATGCCCATTCGCTCGGCGGACGTGACCTGAGCGTGGAAACCGTCGAGAATCTGCTCGACATTCCTGTCGATTATGTCATTGATGGAAACTTTTCGGCTTTTGAAGAAGTCGTCGATGAGCTGGGCGGTGTTCCGGTCAACATTAAAAAGGAATATATCGTGAAGCAAATTACAAAAGATACAAAAGGGAAGGTTAATTTAGAAACCGGCGAACAGATGCTTAACGGCGAAGAAGCCTTGGCGTATGTCAGAACGAGAAAAGCCGACACCGATTTAATGCGTGGGCAGCGGCAGATGGAAGTGATCAAAGCGGTCATCAATAAATCCAAATCGCTGACATCAATTCCTGCATACGACGATATCCTGGATACAGTCGGGAAAAACGTGTCGATGAACCTGTCGCTGAATGATCTGATCGGACTGATTCCGTTCGTCTCATCGCTCGAATCAGTCGAGACTCTGCAGTTGAAAGGCAGCGATTATAAACCGGGGAAAGTTTACTATTATCAGCTTGATCAGGAAAGCCTTGCGGAAATCAAACAAGAATTAAAACAGCAGCTGGACTATTGATTTAAAAAAGGATGATCACGCATCATCCTTTTTTCTGTTCTATATTTACTATTGAAAAAATTTAAATTTAGGTTTAGCCTTTTACATAATATATCATTCAGGGAATACTGCTGGGAGAGATAGTTGTTTTTCGCCTTTGAAAAACGGTAAACTGCTCCTATAGGAGGTTATATTTACATAATGAGATTAATTGCGATCGATTTAGACGGAACCCTTTTAAACACTGAAAGCAAAATTTCTGCTGAAAATCGGGCGGCTATTAAAAAGGCGCTCATCTCCGACTGCATTGTGACGATTTGTACAGGAAGAGCAACCTTTGATGTAAAAGCGCTTCTGAATGATTTGGATATTCCGATTATCGCCGCCAACGGAGGCACGGTTCATGATTTTAATTATAAACTGTTAAGCCGGACCTTAATGGATCGGGAGACCGGAAAAAAGGCGGCTCAATACTTAACAGACCATCATATTTATTTTGAAGTATATACGGATGATGCCCTCTTATCTCCTTTTGACGGCCGCCAGAAGCTTGAGGCCGAGCTTGATATTGCAGTAAGCGCCAATCCGAATGAAGACAGGGATACGCTTTGGCAGGGCGCACTGACTCAGTTCAAACAATTCGGCATTAAACCGGTTCCTGATATACGCGACGTTTTTAACGGAAGCGAAAATATTTATAAGCTGCTGTGCTTTTCATTTGATTTGGAGAAACTCAAAAAAGCGAAAGAAGACTTATCCGCTTATTCCAAACTCGGACTCACTTCTTCCGGAAAGCATATTATCGAAATTCTGCCTGATGAATCCGGCAAAGGCCATGCTTTAAGAAAACTGGCCAAGCACTATGGGATCGAGAAAAAAGACATCTACGCCATCGGCGACAGCCCGAACGATTTATCAATGTTTGAAGAAGCCGGCCACCGGATCGCGATGGGGAATGCAATCGATGAATTAAAACATATGAGCACATTCATCACGAAAAGCAATGATGAAAATGGTGTCGCTTATTTCATCAATAAACTGCTGGAAAATGAATATCACTAATGCAGAAAACCGCTTGAGAAGACTCAAGCGGTTTTGGCTGCATATTTTACTGAATTCTGACGCTTCCGGCGTATTTATCTTTCCAATAAGCACTTGTCTCCATATCTGCTGTCGTCACACCGGAAGACAAGGTGACAAGAACGACCTGTCCGTTTCCGATGTAGATGGAGGGAATAAGGACGGTGGTCCCTTTAAAGAAAACGATGTCTCCCGGCTCGAGGTCTTGTTTTGTGATCCGCTCGCCTGCATTGTACTGTTTATCGGCATAACGGGGAAGCTCAGCTCCCGCGGCCGTTTTGTACACATACTGGATGAATCCAGCTGTATCAAAACCATCCTGAGGCGTTGTTCCGCCTTTTTTGTAGTCAACTTCGCCAATATGCTTAATGGCTTCAGAAACAATTGGATTATCCGGCAAGGACAAACGATCAAAACGGCGGATGCCCGTAAATTTCTTTTGCCAGTATGAAGCAGACAAGTAAGAGATCGTCACTTTATTTGAACGGCTTGCATGAATAAACCGGCCGCCCCCGGCATAAATACCGTTATGGGAAATTCCCGGCTTATAGGTGTTGCTGAAAAACACAACATCTCCGGGCTGTATATCTTCCAGCTCCACTTTTCGGCCGACTGCCCATTGCTGTTCTGCCGATCTCGGCAAATACACGCCGAGCATCTCTCGAAAGACATATTGAGTCAGCCCTGAGCAATCAAAGCCAAGATCAGGAGAAGCACTTCCAAACTCATACGGAACCCCGATGTAATCGAGCGCTTTTTGAACAACGGGATCTTTTGAAACCGCCGGTTCTTTTGTTATTCTTTTTGCCTCGTCATAGCCGGAGCTCCAATAGGCGCTGCCTTGCAGCTTTGTTATTGAAACCCCGTTCGATTTTGTGCTGTGAATGATTTGATCATTCCCTAAGTAGATAGCGACATGGGTCGGGGCGTCTGATTCAAGGGCGGCGTTTTTAAAAAAGACAAGATCGCCCTGTTCGAGCTTGTCACGGCTCACGCTTATCCCGAGGTTCGATTGTTCTTTTACCGTTCTCGGAAGCGAAATGTCCAGCGACTGAAAGACATACTGTACAAAACCGGATGAATCAAATCCGGTTTTAGGCATTTCCCCGCCATATCTGTATTTAACGCCTTCCAGCTCTTTTGCGGTTTCAGCAATATATTCACCGGTTGTATGGGCTTGTACAGTTTTTCCACCTGTCAAAAACGAAGAAATCCAAAACAACGCAACTCCAAATAGCAAAAACAACTTTTTGTTTGCCGTTTTTTTCTTCAATTGATCTGTTCCTCCTCTTCTTTTCTCTTTCATCGGCAGTGAATTGGGATATTTAAAGGGGCAGCTTTTTCAGCATGTCAAACGAATGATGAGAAGAAACGCGAGACACTTATGCTTTAGCTTTTGTGGACAAACTAAAAACGAAAAAATCATAACGAAGGGACTTGTTCTTAAGAAGGTCATATACATGTGGTGTTGTTCCATCCTGATTAAAAAAAGGTGCTGCATGCGTTTTTTTCAAAAAAAAGAAGCCTGATCGCTTATTTAGCACTTGCCGCAATTTCTTCTTACTTTAAGTTCAGTTTTCATCCCTTAAAAAGAATACAATAAACATCGCCTATAACCAACCCCAAAACCGTACATATATCCTCCTGAATTTCTGTAAAACTTTTTTCCCTGATTGGTTAAGGAATTTGTCGCACACCTGAGATTCCCGAAGGCTGGGTGAGGCTTGGGGCACTGTCGCACGCAAAAAATCCCATCATCAAAAAAGAGAGTGCCTTGCACTCTCTTCAGATTGTTGACCAAATCCTAAAGCGGTTTAAAGTTTTAGGATTTGGTCATCCTTTCAGCGTGACCCGCAACCTTTGCAGTCTAGGAAGGGGGAGCATCGGGCTTTCACAGGACGTGATGAGGACGGTGTTCGGACAGGACGTCCGCGCACTTAACCGTCGTTCCTTACTTTTAGATGTGATGACGGCGGCGTTCAGGCAGGACGCCTGAGCGATTAGCCGCCGTTCCTTCCTTGAACGTGAGCACTGACTCAGCAGGCCTGACAACAAATGCGAGGGTTTGTCGACACGCTGAAGAGAGTCCTTGCACTCTCTTCTCCTGTCTATTGTTTGCTTCCTTCTGTGATATCTTGCTGATTTACCTTTTGAATCTCAGTTGAAATTTTTGTTTTTTCATCGTTTGTCAGTTCATCAGAGTATTTAAAAGCGGACATGAATGCCATGATCAGTACCAATCCTACAAACGGCCATATCGCTTTGACAAATTTCATTTTTTCGTCACTCCGTTTTCATTATTTTTCAGTTTGTCTGTATGATCGACTTCAAAAGTCAATTTTCCGTTTTCCTCTTTCCAATCGAGGTTTGTACCCTTTGTCAACTGGCGGAAAATCGATTTTCGCTGTAAGAAATCGTTCTTGCCTAAAGGTGTCGGCGTTGCTTCTCGGATATTGAGAGGCGTTACCTCAAAACGGCCTTTGCCATCGTTCATTAAATGGTACTGAACAAGCGCGCTGTCGCGTGTTCTTGTCCAGCCCTGATCAAATACGAAATTGCCCAGGCTGTAGAAAATGACAGTGTCTTTATACACTTCAATCGGTTCAAGAACATGGGGATGAGCGCCTAAAATAACGTCTGCTCCGGCATCGGCGATCGCTTTAGCCAAGTCCTTCTGCCTGTCATTCGGTTCATTGTCATATTCCTGTCCCCAGTGAACATGGACAATGACAAGGTCCGCTTTTTTCGATGCCTCTGCAATCATTGGAATAAAAATCTTCGGACTAAGCGGCAGCACTCCGCCTCTGTTCTTTTTGGCTGTAAAGTTTTTTGTATAGGTGTCTGTGAAACCAAGCGTTGCGATTTTTACGCCGTTCACATCCTGGTATGATACATGTTTCTTCGCATCGCTTAGATTTTTGCCGGCTCCCACAAGATCCATATCCTCTTGTGAAAACTTATCAAGCGTATCATTCAAACCGTTTTGTCCATAATCCACCGCATGGTTGTTGGCGAAATTCAGCACATTGAAATTCATCTTTTTTAATGTTTCTACAGATTCTTGATTGGTTTGCAGGTGAATGTTCTTGTCTGCCTGCTGATAGTCGCTTTCATTGGTTACGGGATTTTCAAAGTTTCCTGTTATAAAATCTGACACATTAAAATATGGTTTTACATTTTTGAAAACACTTTCCGGACCATGCAAGTTCGTTACTTTTTCTACATTTCTTCCCATCATGATATCTCCGACAAAGGTAGCCGTAAGCTTGGCATCCTCTTTTTCGGCCATTTGTGAAGGAGTTTTGGCGCTTCCGATCCAAGTAAAGACAAACATCAGACAAAAAATAGCGGGCAATACGATAAGCACGTGTTTATGTGTTTTCTTCTTCTCCTGCTTTGTCAGCTTCAGCAGTTTTTCCTGAAAGTTCAGTTGTTTTTTCATCTTTTTGACACACCTAACTTTAGATTAGATAGTAAGCATACATAATGGCGAATGTTGCTCCGCTTAATAAAAGCGTGCTTCCCAGCGTAATAGTTAACCCCTGTCTTTGAATGGTATTTGCGATCAGACCTGGAACGATGATTCCGATTCCTCTGAATTCCGCAATTTCAAACGGCATCACCGGATATATAAAATCAAATCCGATTTTCAAAAGAATCCCGGTAATCAACATGGCTGCGAATTTTCTGCGTCCGTAAAGAATCATGATCTTTGAAAGTCCGTATTTGACGATGACGTATGTCAGAAGACTGACAAAGAGAACCAAAAGCATGAAGATCGGCTGATTAAACACGAGTCCTAAATAACCTGGTACGACAAGGCCCGCTGGTACAATTCCTGTTTTTTCTGCAAAAATTAAACTGAGTAAGACTCCTAATATGAGGGCGATATATAAATCTGATCCAAACATTGTGTATTCTTCCTCCTAGCTAACAAGCTGCTTAATCTTGTAATCTTGTATTTTTTCAATGAGAGGTTCCGCCGCACCGTGAATATTTCCGACTCCGTAAATGACGCGACCCTCCAGCTTATTTTTTAGCATGAACATAATTTCGTCTGTTGTTTTGTGCTCAAAATCAAACAGCTTGTCCGCAGGAATTTTGCCTGCTTCATACGCTTTGACGATCGGCTCTGTCGTTTCGCCAATCAGCACAAGTTCACTGGCTTCTATATAAGGAAGAACATCTTCCGCAAATTGCTGTGTTCTGTCTACCCTGTCGGCGCGGCAATTCATGATAATGATCGGCTGATCTGTAGGATAGCCCATTTCTTTCACGCGCTTCCATATGTTTAAAGTAGAAGATGCGTCATTGGCTGCAAAACCATTGACGAAGTGGCCGGGGTTTTTGGCATTCATCAGCGGCAGAACCCTCATCGCTCCTGGATCAGGCGGCGCATTCAGCATGCCTTTAAAGGCCGTTTCTTCATCAATTCCCAAAGCTTGTGCAACACCGAGAGCGAGCGACGCATTATCAGGAAACACCATGTATTCAAACTGGCGGAGATAGTCATCAGATATTTTAGAGTTGTCCGCGATAATGACTTTTGTGTTCCTTTCTTTTGCAACTTCTTTAAAGAATTCGGTATACTCACTATCAGTAATCACCAAGTGGCCATTATAAGGAATTGTTGCCGTGAAAGCTTCTGCGATTTCATCCAAAGTCGGTCCCATCACATCCATGTGATCCTCAAGTACGTTGACGATCACGCCGATATTAGCCTGAAGCAATTCTTCCTGAAAGATGATTTGGTAATCAGGGTTGACGGCCATACACTCACTGACGATCGCATTGGCTCCTCTTTCCACCGTCTCTTTCATAACTTCCTTCTGCTCCCCGATGTTCGGCCCTTGAGGCTTTCTCTTAATCGGCTTTTCTTCCGGTGTGTCCCAATAGATCATCCTTGCATCAGTCCCGGTTGTTTTTCCCACTGTTTTGTAGCCTGCTTCCATTAATATTCCTGTTGTCAATCTTGTCACCGTGGACTTTCCGCGTATCCCGTTGATGTTCACTCGGACTGGCAGCGCATCGATGTTTTGCTGATGGCGCCTTTTTTCATAAATGCCGATCCCAACAACGACCGCACAGGCTAATAGCATTACCCACATTGTTTGTCTACATCTCCTTCTTGGAATCTGATATGTAAATTCATTCATCAGTATATAGGTTCAATATGAAATCACAATCGGCATTATGTAACAGAAGACGACTAAATTTTCCGTGACAAAGATCCCCTCGCTTACGTCACTATTTCCTATCCTTCCGTTGATAAATATGGAAATCGGTCATTCTTATATCCTACTAATTTTTTATAACATGTTTAAGAATGCGCTTTCAAAAATCAGCAAATCTGATTCTATACTTTTCTCCCTATTTTGATGAAAGGCTAAAAGATGATTCTCGGGTCCATCTTTATATGTCGCCCCTTCCTTTACAGATGGGAAAACAATAGGCTTCGCTGCCGCCTTTATCTATTTTCACTATTTTTCTACGGGTCAAAAAGTCATCAATCATCCCTGTTTAAAATATAGACGTCCTATGATATTCAGACTATATACTAAAATCTTAAAATCTCTTTCTTTGCAGGTCGGGATTCTTTAACAAATCCAAACAATTCTTAAGCCGTTCGATTCACCTTATTTTTTTCGTTTTTAGGTTATAATCCTAGGATTTAAAAAGCCGTTAATTTTTTTCAACTATAATTCATCAAACTTTAACATTTTTAATTTTTCTCATTATTCATATTGTTAATTTATTCGACAAATTTATAATTGATCAGCACATTCTCGGGACATTTTGATTAAATGAATAGGTTTTTTCTATTGAATAAGATAACGAATTGATTGAGACGGTTTCTGCCGGAATTACTCTTCTTGTATTCCTGGACTGTTTTACAATGATGAACGCTCTTCGATTTCCCTAAATATAAGCCGCTTCTTTCTATCAAATAAAGGCGTGTACACATGACAAATAAAATTCGCGATACAGCATTTTTTTCATTGTTATTTGATATAGATCGTGATAATCTTTATGTAAACGGTTACACAAGGAAGGAGAAAGACCTCGGTGGCTACGATTAAAGACGTCGCGCTTGCTGCAAAAGTATCCGTTGCTACGGTATCCCGTGTTTTAAACGAGACGGGATATGTCCATGAGGATACGAAAACCCGTGTGATGAAAGCGATGGAAGAATTGAATTACCGCCCGAATGAGGTAGCCAGGTCTCTCTATAAAAGAGAATCCAGACTGATAGGACTGCTGCTTCCCGACATTACAAACCCATTTTTCCCTCAATTGGCCAGGGGGGTTGAAGATGAAATCCACCGAAACGGATTCAGGCTGATATTCGGAAACAGCGATGAAAATCTGGAGAAAGAACTGGATTACCTGCAGACATTTAAGCAAAATCATGTCGTCGGTGTGATCTCGGCTACGAATTATCCTGATGCATCAAACTACAAAGACTTGTCGATGCCGATCGTCTTTCTTGACCGAACCGGAGAAAATGCCCCCTCCGTGTTTGCGGACAGCAAGCAAGGCGGCCGGATCGCTGCTTCGGAAATCATCCGAAGAAACGCCTCACGCATCACCCTGATCAAAGGGCCGGGCCACTTGCAGACTGCAAAAGACCGCTTTAACGGAGCGCTTGAGGTTTTAAGCGGAGCAGACGTTGATTTTCATGTCATGAAAACCGAAACATTTTCTTTTCAAGAAGCACAGAAGCGGGCGGCTGAATTATTTTCCATCTATCCTGAGACAGATGGTATCATTGCAAGCAATGACATTGTGGCGACTGCCGTTTTGCATGAAGCGCTAAAGCGGAAGATCAAAGTTCCCGACGACCTGCAGATCATCGGTTTTGACGATATTCCGCAAAGCGAATTGCTTTTCCCTCCCTTATCGACAATCAGACAGCCGGCATATCAAATGGGAATAGAAGCCGCAAAATTGCTGTTAAGATTAATGAAACATGAATATATTGAACAATCGGCTGTACAAATGCCGGTCGCTTTTATTGAAAGACAAACGACTCGAAAGGCGGATGACAATGAGTAAAATATGCGTGATTGGCAGCTCTTCAATGGATTTAGTCGTAACATCGAAGAAACGACCGAAAGCCGGAGAAACGGTGCTTGGAGATTCATTTAAAACCGTTCCCGGCGGAAAAGGAGCTAACCAGGCTGTGGCTGCCGCCAGACTCGGTGCTGAAGTTTGTATGATCGGATGTGTAGGTGATGACCATTACGGAAAAGACATTCTCGATAATTTCAAAGCCAATGGCGTTTTGACAGACTATGTGGAACCGGTTACAGGTCAAGAAAGCGGCACCGCTCATATCGTACTCGCCGAGGGAGACAACAGCATTATCGTCGTCAAAGGCGCAAATGATCATGTCACACCTGAATATGTTCAACAAGCACAGCCTGCGTTAAAAGAGGCAGATATCGTCCTGATTCAGCAAGAAATTCCAGAGGAAACCGTTGATTATGTAAGCGGGCTGTGCAAGACTCTCGGCATTCCCCTCCTGCTCAACCCGGCTCCCGCCCGGCCGCTTCGCCGCGAAACAATTGAAAACGCGGCCTATATCACGCCGAATGAACACGAAGCGTCCATTCTCTTCAAAGGACTTTCTCAGGAAGAGGCATTACAGCGCTACCCCGGAAAACTGTTTATTACAGAAGGCAAGAATGGGGTCCGTTATCACAATGGACATGAAGAAAAGCTCATCCCTGCATTTCCCGTGGAGGCGATCGATACAACAGGAGCCGGGGACACCTTTAATGCCGGATTTGCCATCGCCCTATCTGAAGGAAAAGACATTGAATCCGCCCTGCGCTTTGCAAACCGGGCAGCTTCCTTGTCAGTGTTAAAATTCGGCGCACAAGGCGGCATGCCAAAAAGAGAAGAAGTGGAGCGTGAACTGTCATGAAAAAACACGGCATATTAAACAGCCATATTGCAAAACTGCTGGCCGACCTCGGACATACCGATATCATCGTCATCGCGGACGCCGGTTTGCCTGTGCCTCCCGGCGTTCCTAAAATAGACCTTGCTCTGAAACTTGGAACGCCAAGCTTTAAAGAAGTGACACGGCTTGTCGCTGAAGAGATCGCTGTGGAAAAAGTAACCGCTGCCAAAGAAATTGAAACCGCCAATCCGGTGCAGGCCGATTTTTTAAAAGAGCGGTTTTCTGACCAGCCGATTGAATATATCTCACATGAAGCATTTAAAAAGGCGACAAATCGAGCAAAAGCAGTGATTCGCACAGGTGAAGCAACACCTTATGCAAACTGCATCTTGCACGCAGGAGTGATCTTTTAGATGTTCTTATCCTTACATCTGGAAAGAAGGGGTAGCCAATGCATATTGAAATGAAAGGTATTTATAAGGCATTTGGTCAAAACCAGGTTTTGTCGGGTGTATCCTTCGAACTTCAGGAAGGTGAAATCCATGCCTTAATGGGAGAAAACGGTGCAGGTAAATCAACCTTAATGAATCTGTTAACAGGGCTTCATAAACTAGACAGCGGGACAATCAAGGTCGACGGAATGGAAACGTATTTCACCGATCCGAAACAAGCTGAGCAAAACGGCATCGCCTTCATTCACCAAGAGCTGAACATTTGGCCCGAAATGACCGTATTGGAAAATTTATTTATCGGACGTGAGCTGTCTTCTAAACTTGGCTTTTTAAATAGCAAAAAAATGAAAGCGCTAGCAAAAGAACAGCTTGATAAACTGGGAGTCTCAATTTCTCTTGAAAAAGAAGCCGGACTCTGTTCCGTCGGCCAGCAGCAAATGATAGAAATCGCCAAAGCGCTCATGACAAACGCAAAAGTGATCATTATGGATGAGCCGACAGCTGCGTTGACGGAAAGAGAAATCAAAAAGCTGTTTGAAGTCATCGCATCATTAAAGAAAAATGGTGTCTCCGTCGTCTACATTTCCCACCGCATGGAAGAAATTTTTACGATTTGCGACCGGATTACAGTCATGCGGGACGGAAAAACGGTGGATACAAAGGAAATACCCGATACCGATTTTAATGAAGTCGTGAAAAAGATGGTCGGCCGGGAGCTGACCGAACGCTATCCTGAAAGGAATCCAAACCCGGGAGAAATTGTCCTCGAAGTCAAGCATGCATCTAAAAAAGGCGTCTTCCAAAATATCAGTTTCAGTGTACGCGCCGGTGAAATCGTCGGGATATCCGGACTGATGGGTTCAGGACGGACAGAAATGATGAGAGCCATTTTCGGCCTTGATCCGCTTGATTCAGGAGACATTTTGATCAACGGCAAAAAAACCGCGATCAAAAAGCCGGGCGACGCCGTTCAAAAAGGACTCGGTTTTATCACCGAAAACCGGAAAGACGAAGGGCTCGTACTTGATGCATCCATAAGGGACAACATTGCCCTGCCTAACCTCGCCAGTTTTTCTCCGAAGGGATGGATCGATCGTAAAAGCGAGCAGGAATTCGTTGATCTCATGATCAAACGGCTGACGATCAAAGCGGATTCACGAGAAATCCATGTACGCAACCTTTCAGGAGGAAACCAGCAAAAGGTGGTCATCGCCAAATGGATCGGCATCGGTCCGAAGGTGCTCATTTTGGATGAGCCGACACGAGGCGTCGATGTCGGTGCAAAAAGGGAAATTTATCAGCTGATGAATGAGCTGACAGACTGCGGCGTCGCCATCTTAATGGTCTCTTCAGAACTTCCCGAGATTCTCGGAATGAGCGACCGTGTGCTCGTGGTGCATGAAGGGACGCTCAGCGGTGAATTATCAAGAAAAGACGCGACTCAAGAACGGATTATGACACTCGCTACAGGAGGGCGGTAACATGAATCATCAACCGGCTAAAGATATTGGAAAAAGCCTTAATGTCGACTCTGTTTTGCAAAAGCTCGGCCCGTTTCTCGGCCTGATTATTCTCGTTGTCATCGTATCAATATTAAATCCGAGCTTTTTAGAACCATTAAATATTTTAAACCTGCTAAGACAAGTCGCTATCAACGGACTGATCGCATTCGGCATGACCTTTGTCATTCTGACCGGCGGGATCGACCTATCCGTCGGTGCGATTCTCGCATTATCAAGCGCTTTAATCGCGGGAATGACCGTCGGGGGCATCGATCCTATTTTCGCCATCATCATCGGCTGCCTGATCGGAGCCGCGCTTGGAATGGTAAACGGACTCTTGATCACAAAAGGCAAAATGGCTCCATTTATCGCAACACTGGCCACAATGACAATTTTCCGCGGGCTGACGATGGTCTATACAGACGGAAATCCGATTACAGGGCTCGGCAATCATTACGGCTTTCAGCTTTTCGGCCGCGGATACTTTTTAGGCATTCCCGTCCCTGCCATCACCATGGCGGCAGCCTTTATCATTCTTTGGGTGATTCTTCATAAAACACCCTTCGGACGCCGCACATATGCGATCGGAGGAAACGAAAAAGCAGCGATGATTTCAGGAATTAAAGTGTCCCGGGTCAAGATTATGATTTATTCCCTTGCCGGCCTTTTATCCGCTTTGGCAGGAGCCATTTTGACATCGCGCCTGAACTCAGCCCAGCCGACGGCGGGCACCTCCTATGAACTTGACGCCATCGCCGCTGTCGTTTTAGGCGGAACAAGCCTTGCCGGAGGAAGGGGCCGGATTGCCGGCACACTGATCGGCGTACTGATTATCGGAACATTAAACAACGGTTTGAACCTGCTTGGCGTCTCGTCCTTTTTCCAAATGGTCGTCAAAGGTATTGTCATACTGATCGCAGTCTTGCTCGACCGCAAGAAATCCGCATAAGGAGGGCTATATTGATGAAAAAAGTACTAACGGCTCTTACAGCATTGATGCTTCTGTTTCTATCAGCCTGTTCATTGGAGCCGCCGGAATGGGCAAAGCCCAAAAAAGAAAAAGGCACAGATATTAAAATCGGCTTATCCGTCTCAACTCTGAAAAACCCGTTCTTCGTTTCTTTAAAAAACGGTGTCATCAATGAAGCGAAAAAACAGGGCATCGAAGTGATCGTCGTTGATGCACAGGACGATTCAGCCAAACAGACGAACGATGTAGAAGACCTTCTTCAGCAAGGCGTTGACGCTCTATTGATCAATCCGACGGATTCCTCGGCGATTTCTACGGCAGTTCAATCCGCCAACTCGCTCGGTATTCCGGTCGTTACCCTTGACCGCTCCGCTGAAGACGGAAAGGTGGAAACGCTTGTCGCTTCAGATAATGTAAAAGGCGGACAAATGGCAGCCGATTATATCATGAAACAGCTCGGAGAAGGCGCAAAAGTTGCTGAACTGGAAGGTGTACCCGGAGCGTCGGCGACGCGGGAACGCGGCTCAGGCTTTCATAAAACAGCTGATCAAAAGCTGAATGTCATTGCAAAGCAAACGGCAGACTTTGACCGAACAAAGGGATTAAACGTCATGGAAAACCTTCTGCAAGGAAACCCGGATATTCAGGCCGTGTTCGCTCATAATGACGAAATGGCCCTCGGTGCGATTGAAGCGATCAGAAGCTCCGGAAAAGACATCCTTGTCGTCGGATTTGACGGAAATGAAGATGCGGTCAAAGCCGTTAAAGCGGGAGATATGGCGGCCACGATCGCCCAGCAGCCGGAATTAATCGGAAAGCTCGCAGTCCAGGCGGCGAGGGACATTCTAAACGGCGAAAAGATAGACAAAACCATCCCGGCGCCGCTGAAGCTGGAGGCGAAAAAATAAACAGAGCGAATCAGACCTCTTGGTGAAAGGAGGTCTGATTTTCATGTGCGAACAGCTTTTCAACAGTCTCCATAAACGCATTTGCAGCCAGGCTTAAATAGCAGTATTCTGAATAAGCAAACACAAGGGTCCGGGTTGGTTCGGGTTCTAACGGGACATAGCCGATCTTTGCGGATGCTTCTCTGATGACCATCTGAGGCACGATCGTTACACCCATACCGTATTCAACAAGCGACTGAGCGGTTTCGATGCTGCTTGTTTTGAATGTTTCCTTCGGCTTAAATCCCGCTTTTGCACACAAATCAAGCACCGTCCTGCGGAATCCGTATCCTTCTTTTAATAAAATAAAGGGAACATCTTCGGCCGCCTTTAATGGAACGGCCGTTTTTTCCGTTTCTTTGCGAACGGAGTAAATAAATGATTGCATTTGTTCAGTCATCCAGCTTTGCTTCTCAAATGGAATGGCCAAAAACAGCGGCTCTGTCAATATTGGAACGGTGGCCAGCCGTTCATTGTCGATGGGCAGCGGCAAAATCGACAGATCGATCTCACCGTTTTCTGTCATTTGCTCTAATACCGCAGGCGATTCTTCTATCAACTGGATGTGCACGTTCGGATACTTCTCCAAAAACGTTTTTAACAGCGGCGGAAGGAGATATCCACCCGTCACTGCTGGAATGCCGATCGATAGCTCTGTCCCCATTTCCTGAAGCTGATCCTGCATTTCGCGCAGCAGATCATCCCTTGCCCGCAATATCTCTTGGGCTCTTCGAATAAATCGTTTTCCTTGGGGAGTCGGAGACACGCCACCCCTTTTCCGGTAAAACAGAGGAAAGCCGAGCTCGTTCTCTAATTTTTTGATTTGCTGGCTCAGCGAGGGCTGAGCGATATGAAGGCTGTCAGCCGCTTTTGTAAAACTGCCTTTGTTATAGATTTCAGCTGTATATTCAAAAAGCCTCATGTCCATGTTCCTCACCTCCATAGTTTCAGGCTATCATTTTCATATATTTTATATCCTAGACTTATATATGTCGATTTCGTTACCATGAAACCATAACCGTAAAGGGAGGATGCTATTCATGAAAACGAGCGCTCAGAAGCAATTTTCGAAAAACCCTGACCAATATCGGGATGAACCGTTATTTTCAGCGGGAAAGGACCTTGAAGCAATGGTCAACAGTGTGTCTCTTAAAGGAGATGAAGCCCTGCTTGATGTCGGAACAGGAGCGGGACATACGGCCCTTGCTTTTTCACCCCTTGTGAAGCATTGTACAGGGATCGATATTACCGAAGAAATGGTGAAGACCGCTGCCCTTTTTGCCAAAGAAAAAAACGCCCGCCATGTGCGATTTCTTCAGGGGAATGCTGAAAAGCTGGATTTTGATGATGCTTCTTTTGATATCGTCACATGCCGTTTTGCAGCGCACCATTTCTCTGACGTCCGCCGGGCAATGACCGAAATCGCCCGCGTTTTGAAACCAGGCGGAAGCTTTATTCTGGTGGATCACTATGCACCTGAAGACAAGGCCCTCGATCAGTTTATCAATCGGCTTAATCAAATGAGAGATCCGTCACATGTACGGGAATATGCTCTTGCCGAATGGAACAGCTTGTTTGAAGAAAACGGGCTGGACTACATCGAAAAGCAGAAGTGGAACATCCCTATTGAATATGAAAACTGGATTCGCCGCGGAGCCGTCCCGGAAGAAAGAAAATCGAAAATGATCGCTCATTTGGCGGAAGCATCCCGGGCATGCCGTGATGAGTTTGAAATTGTTCACGGCGAAAACGGCCATCCGCTCTCTTTCAAACTGAAAGGGATATTGATTTCAGGGAGAAAACGCTGACCGACGAAAAAAAGCCCTCTTACAGCAGAGGGCTTTTTTTCATTCCGGATTTCCTTCTGTAGCTTCAATTCCAGCCACAAGATCATGGCTGCTTAAGTCCGCTTTTAAGAAATCCTTCGTATTCGGCAGTCTAAGGTTCATGTTCAGTTTTTGGGAAATCTGAACCGTACATTCTTCAATTTCATAATCAAATACATGGCCGCCGGCATTGCGCTCTTCGTCAATAAAATGAAGATGAAAGCCCGATACGGCGATGCCGTGGGCATATTGCGGCGTCCAGAAGCCGACGATTGTCCCTTTGATGTCGTTAAAATCAAAGATCGGCTGGGATTTCACCGCTTCAACCATTGGCTCGTATGGCTTTTCCTGCAATTCAACCGTTCTCGTTTTTACTTTTTTAAAGACTCCGTCCAGACGGATCGCATAAAACAAGTTTTCGCTCGGCATGATCAGGTTCATCTCTTTTTCAAACGCTTCAAGGGTCATCCGCTGTTTGATCTCATGGTAGACATCCGGACGGAAGAACGTCAGCGAGCAAAATGGAGAACAGTCGCTTTCTTGAACAGGATAGGCTTTTCCATCTGAACGGAGGCGGTAAAACTCACCGTCAAATCCGATCAGTTCCCCGTCCAGCTGATTAAACGTGCCGATCCCGAAATCGCCGTGCTCCTTTGCTTCCGACATGTAAAAATCACCGTCATAAATGCCGTCCAGCAAGGAAACCATTGTTGAAACCTGATAGACTTGGTCGAGATTTTTATCGACCGGTTGAATGACTTTTTGCTTGCTTATACTTTTCATTTTCCTCTTTTCACTCCCTTGATTGATTTATGATGACTGGACATGCTGTGATCAAGATTGATTAGAGGTTTGTTTTTTTATTTGTTCCTCAAATGCTTTTGGAAAACGCTGGTCAGCCAAATGAACATTGTCGCTGTAATCAACCGGAATATCAATGACAACAGGCCCCTCTGCATCAAGACCTTTTTGAAGCACATCTGCGAGCTCATCAGGAGAATTGACCCTCAGACCTTTTGCACCAAAGCTTTCAGCGTATTTTACAATATCTATTCCGCCAAAGTCGACTCCGGACGTCCGGTTGTATTTCATTTCCTGCTGGAATCCCACCATATCATATGTGCTGTCATTCCAGACAAGATGAACGATCGGCGCTTTTAATCTGACCGCTGTTTCCAGCTCCATCGCTGAGAACAGGAAGCCGCCGTCGCCTGAAACAGACACGACTTTTTGCCCCGGATTGACAAGGGTTGCAGCAATCGCCCAAGGCAGAGCAACGCCAAGCGTCTGCATACCGTTTGAAATCAGCAGTCCGAGCGGACGGTAGCAGCGGAAATATCTCGACATCCAAATGGCATGTGAGCCGATGTCACATGTGACAGTGATATCATCGCTCACTAAATTGCGCAAATCCTGAATAATTTGCAGCGGATGAACGAGATCCGCTTTGTTCTCTTTTGGAGGCTCGCTTTGTTCCTTTAGTGCTTTCTGTAATTGCTGAAGCAACGTTACGAACGATTTGTCAATTGAAACCGGCAGAGAATCATGTTCAATATGATCCAGCGTTGTCGCAATATCACCGACAAGCTCAATGTCAGGCTGATAGTCATGATCAATGTCAGCTTGAATTTCATCCAGGTGAATAATGCTTCGCTCACCTTTTCCATTCCACAATACCGGATCGTATTCAATCGGATCATAACCGATCGTGAGTACGACATCGGCTTTTTCCAAGAGAATATCTCCGGGCTGATTGTGGAATAAGCCGATTCGTCCGAAGTATTGGTCTTCTAAATCATGTGAAAGCGTTCCAGACGCCTGATATGTTTCAACAAACGGCAGCTTCACTTTTCTCAGCAATCGGCGTACCGCCTCCACTGCTTCAGGTCTTCCGCCTTTCATGCCGACAAGTACGACGGGAAGGTTTGCATTGTGGATTTTCGCGATTGCCGCGCTGATTTGTTTATCTGGAGCCGCACCCATTTTCGGCGCCGGCATGGTTCCCACCGGTTTGGCGGTTGCCGGACCTGATGTCACGTCCTGCGGAAAGCTGAGAAAGGCTGCGCCGGCCTGTCCAGAAGCCGCCGCTCTGAACGCATTGGTCATGGCTTCAGGAATATTATTAGCATCCTCTACCTCTGCGCTGTATTTTGTAATCGGCTGAAACAACGCCGCGTTATCCATCGACTGATGAGTTTTCTTGAGACGATCCGCTCTTTTTACAGCACCCGCTAGGGCAACAACCGGATCTCCTTCTGTATTGGCTGTTACAAGACCGGTAGCTAAATTAGACGCTCCCGGACCTGAAGTCACCAGGCAAACACCGGGCTTTCCAGTCAATCGTCCGACTGCCGCCGCCATAAATGCTGCATTCTGCTCGTGCCGGCAAACGATCAATTCAGGCCCCTTGTCTTTCAACACGTCATATACCGCATCGATTTTTGCTCCCGGAATACCGAAAACATGAGTGACACCTTGCTGAATGAGACTGTCCACCACAAGCTCTGCTCCTCTTACCGTAAGAGTTTCATTTTTAGCGGCTACATTATTCAAAGCCCCTCACTCCTTCATTTTCATTCGTTTACAATGAATTTTTAATAAATTTATTGTATTATTAAATATACATCTTGTGGAAATTGTTTTCCAATACTTCTTTGTCTTACAATTAATATGTAAAACGACTGAAATCGCATTCAGAAAGGAATGAGTGAATAATGGAGCTGCGCCACCTTCGTTACTTTATGGTTGTAGCCGAAGAGCTGCATTTCGGAAAGGCAGCTCTTCGGCTGCAAATGACCCAGCCTCCGCTCAGCCAGCAAATTAAACAGCTTGAAAATGAAATTGGCGTAACCTTGCTGAAGAGATCAAAAAGAGCCGTCAGACTGACGGCGGCAGGCGGTGTTTTTTTAAAACAGATCAAGGAAGGCCTTTCCCAGATTGACCAGGCGGTCGACATGGCCCAGCGTACAGCCAGAGGTGAGCTGGGCAGGCTCGTGATCGGCTTTGTCGGCTCTGCGACGTTTGAGATCATGCCTCCCATCATCAGGGAATACCGAAACCAGTTTCCTTCGGTCAAAATTGAGCTGAGGGAGCTTTCAACTCCAAATCAAGTCAAAGCTTTATTAAACGGACATATCGACATCGGTGTACTGCACCCCCCGCTGGGAAACGATGAGCTGATAACAAATACAGTGAAGAAAAGCCATTGCGTACTCGCGCTTCCAAAACAACATCCGCTGACCAAAAAAACCCGGGTTGATTTGTTAGATCTTGAAGAAGAATCACTGATCGTCATTGCCAAAGAATCCTGGCCCTCCTTATACACCGAATTCAACTTTTTGTGTGAAAAGGCCGGATTCATCCCAAACATCGCTCAAGAGGCTACCGAATACCAGATGGTGATCGGTTTGGTGTCGGCCGGAATGGGGATCGCGGTCGTTCCGACGGCGGCCAAACGGCTATTTAATTTGGACGTTGTATACAAAGAAATCGAAGATCTGCCGCTTCGTGCTGAATGGGTCACTGCCTATAGAAAAGACAACCGAAATCCGGCTTTGAGACATTTTATAGATGTTTCGAACCACCGTTCAAATTCATAGACTGGTAGAAAACAAGAAAATCCCCCTTGACTCAACGAATGGTCGAGGGGGATTTTTGTTTGATTATTGATACATTTTCACGCGTTCTGAAAGATGAAAAAACCGGGGTTCTCCCGGTCACATTCCAATAGCGGCCCAGTCGCTTCAAGGATCGGTTCCCCAATCTGGATGATTGCCGCATGCCCCATCAAAGGCACTCCCTCCTCTTTCCAGCAAGCTGTACCCTGCAAGAGAAGCGAGATCATGCGGGCTGACAGGCCAAACCCCTTTTGGTCTTTTGACATATCGCGGCTTGTATTCCTTGATGCTAGCGAAAGCCTTCATAACTTTTGTCATTAAGATTAATAAAGGAGATAAAATCATTCATATCGAAATTAAAGTTATGATACAATTTACAAAACGTTATTTTAAAACCAGAATTCATTTCGTTTTAAATCAAACGCAAGAGATTTCTACAGTGTGAAAGGAAGGTGCCATTTATGAGCCTTGATTACCATATGCCAAATTTAATTCTTGATGAGACAGATAAAAAAATTCTTTCCATATTACATGAGGAAGGAAGAATTTCCTATACGGATTTAGGGAAGCGTGTGGGCCTCTCAAGAGTTGCCGTTCAGACAAGAATCAACAACTTGATCGAGGAAGGGATCATTGAGAGGTTCACAGCTGTTATCAACCCTGTAAAGGTAGGCATTCATGTATCAGTCTTTTTTAATGTTGAAGTCGAGCCTCAATATTTAGAGTCTGTCGCCGCCGCCTTGGAAAAAGAACCTGCCGTCACAAGCCTCTATCATATGACAGGTCCGAGCAAACTCCATATGCATGGAATCTTTGCCAATGATCAAGAAATGGAAGAATTTTTGACTAAGCGGCTCTATCCTTTGAAAGGAGTCGTCAGCGTTGACTGCCAGATGCTGATCAAGCGCTATAAAAGCCGCATGGGAATGAAGCTTTAAAACAGGAGGAGAAACTCATATGAAGCATCCTTATCGGGAACTGGTCATTGCTATGGTGAGAACCGGTATATTGGGGTTTGGAGGAGGGCCTTCCGTCATTCCGCTGATCCGGCATGAAGCCGTCGCGACATTTAAATGGATAGATGATGATGAATTCGGAGAAATATATGCGATCGCCAACGCGCTCCCCGGACCGATTGCAACGAAAATGTCGGCTTATTTGGGGCACAAAGTAAAAGGCGTCCCAGGAGCGGTCGTCGCAACAGCAGCGCATATCATGCCGACCTGTATCGCCATGGCCGTCTTGTTTGCGGCCGTCAATGTGCTCAGCCATTCAAAAGTCGTAAGCGGAATGATCGGCGCGGTCACCCCTGTCATCGCCGTCATGCTCGGGATTATGGCTTATGAATTTGGCCAAAAAGCATTGAAGGGATTTGGCGTGTTTACAGGCGTCCTTTTCTTCATTCTTGCGTTCTTGGGCCTTCAGGTGTTTTCCATACACCCCGGCATCATTGTCGTGATTTTTTTAGCGTACGGCACATTCCACTTTAAGCTAAAAAGAAATTCGGAGCAGGAAAAGGATAAAGGAGTGTCCGCTCCATGATCGTATTATATTTGTTTTGGGCTTTCTTTATTGCCAATCTATTGGGCTACGGCGGCGGTCCCGCTTCGATTCCCCTCAATTTTGAAGAGATTGTTCAGCACTTTCATTGGCTGTCAAAAGACGAATTTTCAAACATGCTCGCGCTTGCGAACGCCTTGCCCGGCCCGATCGCCACGAAAATTGCCGCTTTCGTCGGCTACAGTGTCCTCGGATGGCCTGGTGTCATCATCGCTCTCATCGCCACCGTCTTGCCTTCGGCTATCGCGCTGATTTTGCTGCTTAAACTGATCCGCCGCTTTCGCCAGTCACCAGTTATCAAAGGCATGACACTGTCCGTTCAGCCCGTGATTGCCGTGATGATGCTTTTGCTGACATGGGAAATCGGCGGTGATGCGGTTCATTCTATCGGTCTGATCCAATCGATGGTGATTGCCCTGATATCATTAGCCGCATTAACGAAATTTCGCGTTCATCCCGCATTTCTCATTGCAGCGGCATTCGCTTACGGCGGACTGGTCATGCCGCTGCTTTAAAGAAGCGGACTGAGAGGCGGAGGCTGTCAAATATGAAGCGGGACAACCTGCCGTCTTCCTATCGAGTGATATTCGACTCCCGCTTCTGCAGCTTCCGTTAACTCAAAGCAGTTTCTCCCGTCAAAAACAACCGGTTCATCCATCAGCGTTTTGTAAGAATCTAGAGGGAAGGTTTTAATCATTTCCCAATCTGTTAAAATCATCACTGCATCTGCACCTTTTATCGCATCTTCAATCGTCTCTGCATATTGAACAGAGCTTGGCAAAACCTGTTTTGCATGTTTCATCGCAGCCGGATCAAATGCTTGAATGGAAGCGCCCATCTCAACTAATTTTTCGGCGACATTGATGGAGGGCGCTTCCCTCATATCGTCTGTATTCGGTTTAAAGGCAAGGCCCAGCAGGGAGATCGTCTTGCCTTTTAATCCGCCAAGACGATCGGCCGCTTTTTGAACCAAAAGATTCTGCTGCTCATTATTCACTTTAATCACAGATTTAAGCAGCTCAAAATTATGCTCTACATGTCCGGCAATCTGGACGAGCGCATTTGTATCCTTCGGAAAACAAGAGCCTCCGTATCCGATCCCCGCTTTTAAAAACTGATGGCCGATTCTTTTGTCCTGACCCATTCCATATGCAACAGATTCAATATCGGCACCGATTTTCTCGCAAATATTTGATATTTCATTTATAAAACTGATTTTCGTGGCAAGAAATGCATTTGATGCATATTTGATCATTTCTGCGCTTCTTATATCCGTTTTAAAAACAGGGATGCGCAAGGGCTGAAAAACCTGTTCGAGTGCATCAGCCGTTTTGTCGTCATCAGCCCCGATCACGATGCGGTCGCCGTGGAACGCATCATAAATGGCAGACCCCTCACGCAAAAATTCGGGATTGGATGCTGCCGTTATACGTATTCCTTCCTTTAAATGCCGTTTGATGATCGCGGAAATCAGATCGCTTGTGCCGACAGGAACAGTGCTTTTTGTCACCACAAGACAATCGCGCTGCACATGGCGTCCGATCATTTCCGCCGCCCCTTCAATAAAGCGGAGGTCGGACTGGCCGTTTTCTTTTTGCGGAGTCCCGACTGCAATGAATATCATCTCCGCATTTGCCAAGCCTTTATCAAATCTTGTTTCAAATGCCAGCCTTCGGCGGGTGAGATTTTTTTGGACCATCTCTTCAAGGCCGGGCTCATAAATCGGCGATATCCCTCTCCTCAACAACGCAATCTTTTTTTCATCGATATCAAGGCATGTGACATGATGGCCGATTTCCGCAAGGCATACCCCCGTCACAAGGCCGACATAACCGGTGCCGACAATCGAAATATTCATGCAGCTCCTCCTCTGACTGAATAATGCCGGCTTTGCGGAGCAAGGCGGGAGATCTTTTACAGCAGACCCAGCAGCTTTTTCTTTCTGACTGGAAGCGGCGGTTCTTTATGAATCCCCCGATTTTTCAAGAGAAGCCCGGCATTTTCTATAAACATACTCAAGAAGTCGCGGCCATATTCGTTTTCTACAGCATCAAAAAAGAAGGAACGTGTGGTGAGATTGTGGGCATCTGATGCAATAAAATGGACGAGGTTTGCTTCGATAAAACGGCGGGCCGCACTTTTGACGCTCCTCCCAAAGCGTCCGGCCAGACTTGAGCATGTGAGCTGTACACATGCGCCGTTTTTGACCAGCCGATATAAAATGCCCGGGTTTTCCATGATTTCTATGTTTCGCTCGGGATGGGCAATAATCGGGATATATCCGTTTAACTGAAGATCAAACAGCAGCTTTTCCGCATAGCGCGGAACATGGTGGTAAGGAAGCTCTATCAGGACATACTTTGTATCAGCGAGACTGAGCAGCTTTCCGCGGCCAAGGTCGTCCTTCAATCCGCCATATAAACGGATTTCCTGACCTTGTGTGATGCTTAGCGGGATATTTTCTTGCTCTAGTCTGGCTTTTAATGTTGTGACGGCTGCGAGGATTGTCTCTTTTTGATTCATATATACACCATTTTGATGGTGAGGTGTGGCGATAATGGTATGAATCCCTTGCCCAACGGCTTGTTTAGCCATTTCTACACTGTCATTCACACTCTTTGCTCCGTCATCAAGATCCGCAAGAATGTGGCAATGAATATCGATCATAACCGAACCTCCTTAAAACGACTGATCTTTTCCGATGAAGCTATTTAAATGCTCAGCCTGTCCTTTTTTCGGTTTGGTGTATAATATATTTCCTAATACGGATAGCTCCAGCTCCTTTTCAATGTCCTCTTCGTTTTTCACTGTGTTTTTCAAAAGTTCAAGAAGAAAAGCGAGCCCCGCCCCAAACAGCAGGCCGAATGCCGTAAAACCGGCAATATTAAACGTTTTGTTCGGACTGATCGGAGCCGGTGCATCATCCGGCATGGCTTTTGCCACGACACTGACTTCAGCGATCCCGCCCATGATGCTTTCAATGTCTCTCGCAAAAACGGAAACGACGGTATTCGCGATATTCATCGCCTTGGAATAATCTTTGTCAGTCGCGGAAATACTGACAATCTGCGACTCGTTTTCGCTGACAACCGTTATTTTTTTCTTCAGCTCTTCAGCCGTTTCCTGAAGGCTGAGTTCTTCTTTCACTTCATTCAAAATGATCGGGCTTTTCATGATCACGTTATACGTGTTGATCAGTTCAAGGTTGGTCTGAATGTCGGTAAAGTTTGAGGTTTGACGGCCGTTGATGAGGATTTGAGCAGATGCCTGATAGACTGGTGTAAGGATAAAAAAGTTGACGGCGGCGCTGGATAAAGCTGCCGTTATCGTCATCAGAGCAATGAGAATGAATCTTTTCTTTAAAACGAGGAACACATCTTTAAAGCCGATTTTATCTCCCATAAAAGCCCCCTCAAGATTTGCGGATTTATTTAAATTTTCAGCAAATTATACAACTACTTTGATTATACATATGATGATTCGCCTTTGGGAAAAAATTTCCTGACAAATAGCGGGAGATTCCGGGAAATCTGAGTTTTTATATGGTGTTACATATCGACTTTTGCAGGATTCAGCACTTTTTTGCTGAAAGAAAAAAGCCGCAAAACACAGTTTGCAGCTTTTTACGTTGTATATCCATTTTTAATATGAAGAATCAGATCTTCAAGAAGTTCTTTTGTCGTAATGTCTTTCGACTTTTCACCAATGTCATAAGCGTGCATAAGAATTTTCAAAAATTCTTCCTGGTTCAATCCCTTGTCATCCATATCCTTTTCCTTTCAGCTTCCATGAATTAAAACATTTCATATTTATACTTCAAATTATATGATGTAAAGAATCGATTTGCCATAGTCTATTACATTATTCGACACCCATTTGTTTTTATGTCCTTTTCCAGAGAAAATCTTTTTTGGATGGGTGGATTAAGTTATAATAGAGAGATTGGAAACTTTTTAAAAGTCATTCGGTTAGGAGCGATAGACATGCTTCAAGATATGATCTCAAAAACAGTTGTGATGGAAGCGGCTGAACAGTTTAAGCATGTACTGCCGTGCACTGATGAGAACATTCAGCTTTTGAAAAAAGCCCTTATCTTATACAGACAGGATTCCGTCTATCGGGTCAAACCGCTGAACGGGCATACGGTTACAGCCTACGTACAGGATGTTGTTCCGGTTAAGGTCGCTATCGACCTTTCCGATGTCAAAAAAAGCACATGTGCATGCCCGGCTCAAAACACCTGCCGCCATGTGCTTGCCGTTTATTTATATGTATATGCACAATATGAACGATTGGGAACATTTACAGAATTTTGGAAAGAAGCGCAAAAACAACGGGAGCGTCATGACATGCTTTCCGGGCAAATCCAGCGCGGCCTCAATTCCCGCACGCAAACGCTGCACAGCTGGATCAGCTTTTTCAAACAGGAATTCAGGCGCTGGGAAGAGCACACGCCTAAAAACCAGCAAACCATGCAGTATCTTTATTACGGCTATTTCTCAAGCTTAAAAAAGCGGACGCCTCCGGAGCCTGAGCTGAAAAAAATGTATCAGATTCATGCGGCTCTTGCGACATGGCTTGCCATGCATACACTGATTGAAAAAGGCCGGATCGATCCGGAGAAAGATTTTTATTCGCTGAATCCTTATGTCGAACAGCTGATGGATACGATATACAGTTCAATTGATGAACTGAAAACATATGCGCTTTCATTTTCCCTCGATCCGTTTTTGGAGCAAACACTCGGGGTGATTCGCGAGCTTCTGCTCAAACAGGACATTTTTCAATATGAAAGACTGCGGATTTTCGGAGAGATATGGAGCGCACTCCTCTCCCGCCCAAAATGGCTGAAACAGGAGCTTGAAGTGTTAAACGAACTGAAGACGTCTCCCGAAATCCAATTCGGCCGGCTTCATCTTCAATTCCTTCTGAAAAACGACGATGTGATTTTTGAAAAAGCCGATACGTTTTCGCCGGACATTCTGCCGTATACGTTTCAATGGCTCGGGGTGATGACGGCGAAAAAAGACTGGAAACGCCTGAAAAAATGGTATGAACATCTCGAAAACCTCGCAGAAGGCTTTTGCAGACTCGACAAACCATACCGGGAAATACGGGATGTGTTAAGCGAATTTTTTCTGTTTCTCGGCGATTACAGCAAAAACACAAAGGACAAGCATATCTATGAAAGGTACAGCAGAAAATGTCTTCCCTATACATTTACGGAATACAGCCACTTTCTATATAACAAAAAGCGTTTTATGGAGTGGATGGAGATCCACAGCCTCGTCGGTTTTTCCATTTCTGAGATCGGGCAGAATGCCTTGAAGGACATCGCAGCAGCAGCACCTGAAGCGCTGATTCCATCGTACCACCGGGAAATTTCAGAGCTGATTGAACAGAGAAACCGCTCCGCTTACAAAGAAGCCGTCAAATATTTAAAAAAGCTGCGTACGTTTTATAAAAAATTAAAAAAACAAGATGTCTGGAACCGATTTATGGAACAGCTTTCAGCCCGCCATAAAAGGCTGCGGGCATTCCAGGAGGAGCTAAAGAAAGGAAAGTTGATCGATGGCGAGTCTTAAAGAAATCGTAATACATGTCGAGCAATCAGAGGACTATACATTCATTTTATCTTGTTATGATCAAGACCAGCAGCAGCTCACGCGCGGTGAAATGGAAAGGCATTTATTTCAGTGGCATGAATCATCCTTTTATGGAACTTTCCTTGAAGATGCGGGTTTAGAAACACCGGCCGTACTGCTGTCTCCATGGATGGCGGCTGAATTCCTCGGCAAAAATTCATTTAATTCCTTTAGTGAAATCCTGTTGACTGAAGAAACAGAGCCATTGATGAAAACAGCTTCAACGATTTATGAGTTTATCGCAGATCAAGATTTTCTTCCCGATTATGAAGCATGGAAGCAAGGGATGCTGCGCTGGAAGGATCAAGAAGAGCTTTTGGAAGGCTATACAGCAGAATGGTTTTCCCGCGCTGTCGAAGACTACATCAACTACAATGATGAGCTAAAAGCAAAATGGGAATCGATTGTGGAGAATTCCCCGGCGGTCACCACATTCCAGGGACATTTTCTTGATGAAGAAGATTTTCTTGAAACGATCGGCTGGCACGAAAACCCCGTGCCGTTCACCGTCGGCCTCCGTTTAAATGAACCTGAGTTTGACGGTGATGATTGGAAAATCGAATTGTTTTTGCGCGATAAAAAAAGCGGAGAAATTCGCTTTTTTGATGGTTTGAATAGACTGAAAAAATCATGGCAGACATACGCCGATAAAATCGCCCGGGAGCAAGACCGGTTCCGCCAAGTCGTTCCGTGGCTGACGATCGAATCGGGCACGACGCTGCTGTCGGAAGAAGAAGCTTGGATTTTCTTATCGGAAGCAAGCGAAACACTCATCAGCATGGGGATTGAAATCCTGCTTCCGTCATGGTGGCAAATTGTCAAAGACAGCAATATGCTCCTGAAAGCGAAAGTGTCGTCAGGCCCCCGCGGCGAGTCGTTTGTCGGAATGAACGCTTTAATGGACTTCAACTGGCGGTTTGCGACAAATGGAATTGAACTCACAGAAGAAGAGTTTCACCAGCTCGTCGCTAATAAAAGGCGGCTGGTCAATATTCGCGGTCAATGGATCAAAATCGATCCGAACTTTATCAAACAAATGAAAAAGCTGATGGAACGCGCAGAAACTGAAGGCCTTCACATGTCAGATATCTTGGCGCGTGAGCTGACAGACCGAAGCGATCAACAGAAGGACGACGATCTGTTTGATGCCTCCGCTTTCAGTGATGTACGGTTTGAACTGTCATATCAGCTGAAAAGCATGATCAGAAAGCTGAGCCAAAGGGATGAGCTTCCAGTCTATCCTGTCAGCAAAAGCTTTCAAGGCAAGCTCAGGGCTTATCAGGAGGACGGCTTAAACTGGCTGATCTTTCTGCGAAACTGCGGCTTCGGCGCCTGTCTTGCAGATGATATGGGGCTCGGAAAAACCATTCAGATGATTGCTTATTTTGCCTATTTAAAAGAGCAGGGGCAAAAAACGCCGTCTTTTATCATTGCACCGACGTCTGTTCTCGGAAATTGGCAGCGCGAGCTTCAAACATTCGCACCCGGCCTGTCGGTTGCGCTCCATTACGGGCCAAAACGCCCTAAAGGAGAAGCATTTCAGGAATTTTACCAAGATACGGATATCGTTTTGACGTCGTACGGTCTTGCGCAATCCGATTTTGATGATTTCCAAAGTGTGACATGGAACTGCATTTGCCTTGATGAAGCCCAAAATATAAAAAATGCGCATACAAAACAATCCCGTTCTATCAGAAAGCTGAAAGGCCTTCACCATATCGCGCTCAGCGGAACTCCGATGGAAAACCGCCTGACAGAGCTTTGGTCCATTTATGACTTTATGAATAAAGGCTATCTCGGAAGCCTTGGCAGCTTTCATAAACGCTTTGTCCTGCCGATCGAAAAAGATCGTGATGAAAAACGGATTGAACAGCTTCAGCAGCTGATAAAACCGTTTTTATTAAGGCGGACAAAACAGGATCAAGAGGTTGCACTCAACCTGCCTGAAAAACAAGAAGAAAAAGAATTCGTACCGCTCTCCGCCGAGCAGGCTTCCCTGTATGAACAGCTTGTAAAAGATACGTTTGAACATATGTCAAGCCTAGCCGGAATGCAGCGGAAGGCTTTAATCCTCAGCATGCTCGGCAAGCTGAAGCAAATCTGCGACCACCCCGCCCTTTATTTAAAAGAATTCGGGTCAGAACTTCTTAACGGCAGGTCTGTTAAACTGGAAAAACTGCTTGAATTAACAAAAAATATTCGCGAAAGTGATGAAAGCTGCCTCGTCTTTACCCAGTACCTCGGAATGGGCGAAATGATGAAACGCCTGCTTGAAAAAACATTTGGCGAACCAGTTAAGTTTTTAAACGGAAGCCTATCCAAACTGGACCGGGACAAAATGGTGGAGCAGTTTCAAAATAAGGAGTTTCCCATCCTGATCTTATCCTTAAAAGCCGGAGGAACAGGCTTGAATCTGACGGCTGCCAATCATGTCGTACACTATGACAGATGGTGGAACCCAGCGGTTGAAAACCAGGCAACAGACCGCGCATACCGAATCGGTCAAAAACGGTTTGTCCATGTTCATAAGCTCATCACCACCGGTACGATTGAAGAAAAAATCGACCGAATGCTTGAATCCAAGCAATCATTGAATGATCAGATCATTCAGAGTGAGAATTGGATCACAGAGCTTTCGGAAGATGAACTCGAAGAATTATTCACACTGAACACCTCTGCGATTACGGGTTGAATTTTAAAAAACAGCTGCCTCAAGCGACAGCTGTTTTTTTACCCTTTAATCATCCTAAATAAGCTCAACATGATCAATGAGAAGGTAGAAGCGAGCAGTAATGAAAGACCTGCACCGCCCAAAATCATTCCATTCCATCTTCCGACGGCAAAGCTGGCGATGATCACAACAACACTCAACATCATCAAAAGAGCCGGAATACCAAACTGCAGTGCCGACCGCTTTTTTCCAAAGATAAAGGAAATCCCCATACACGCCACAGTTAAGCAAATGGTCACCAGCCAGAATTCCATTGAATCCCTCCTTTGTGCAGCATCTTAAAATTGAATATGCTCTAGTGCCGCTTTAACATTCATATATGTTTTCAAACCGCCGAAATCCACTCTGAGCTCGGCCATTTTCATGGCAAGATCTGTTTGAATTCCCGTAACCAAAAACTCTGTTCCCGTAAGCGAAATCAGATCGTGAAGTTTGAAAATGGCGTCGGCGACAAACGTATCAATACCCAGCAGTCCTGATAAATCGATAATAAAGTAGTCATCTTTTGAATGCATGATATATGTAGACACTTTTTCAAGCATATTTTGAAAGCGCTGCTCTGTCAATGTTCCGATCACCGGCAGAATTGATATGCCATCCTTCACCGGGACGATGGGAGTTGAAATGGCGAGCACTTCATCAAGCGAATTCGACAGCTGCTTTTGCTGCTCTCTTTCAGATGTCACATCCTTTTGAAAACCGATAAAATAAAGCTTCTCTTCTCCGCCCTCTGTGAAACGCAAAGGCTCAATCACCACTTCGTTCCAAAACATAGTGCCGTCTTTTTTATAATTTTTCAGCTGAACCGCAGCACTTTCTTCCTTTTTAATGGCTCTTCTGACTTTTTCCAATTCGGATCGATTGGAATCATTCCCCTGAAGAAAGCGGCAGTTCCGTCCAACCGCTTCCTCCTCTGAATAACCGGTCAATTGCAAGAAGCCCTTGTTCACGAAAATAATGGGATGATCGGGCAATGACGGATCTGTAATCGTCAAACCCATCTTCATATGGTCGACCGCTTTTTTCAGCAGGTTAAGCTTGTACAGCAGATTAGCGGATGTTTGATGCATTCATTACTCTCTCCTTCTACATCGTCTGGTGGCCGGAATCCGTTGGTGAATTTCCCGTTTTCAGCCGTTTTCAAACATCCCATTTTGAAAGAATTAAAAAAGCGGGTCATTCTCAGAAAAGAACAACCCGCTGCTTAATCGCACTCCCTCATCGTTACGCTGCCGGTTTCCAGCTCCGGCATCACGCCGATAGTAAAGGATGTGCGAATTAAACCGATTTTACATTTTGTTCAATAAGCTTGTGGAGGATGTGTGCCACGCCATTCTCATCATTTGTCGGCGCTACTTCATCTGCCAGCTCTTTAATGTCCTCGCGTGCGTTTCCCATAGCAAAGCTTTTTCCCGCTATTTTCAGCATGGAACAGTCGTTGAGGCTGTCGCCGACAGCAGCTGTTTCATGAAGCGGAATGCCGAGCTTTTGAGAAAGCTTTTCTAGAGCGAGCCCTTTTGAAGCCTGAAGATGCTCTATCTCAAAGTTGTGCTCTGCGGAAGTGACAAGCGTGATATCTTTTGCATCTTTAAAACGCTGCCAGCCTTCCTCAAGCTTTTCTTGATCAAAAGAAAAACCTAAGATGTTGTATACATTTACGCTTCGATCAGGCTGATAGAGCTCCCGATAGGAGCGGATATATGCGTATCCATGCTGGCTGATCTGCTGTTCGGCGGCCTGCTCCAGCCTAGAAAAATCAGCGCCGGGATTTGCGCTTTTCAGTCGATCCAATTCGATCTCGAGCAGCTCTTTTCCATTTTGCGGAGTAAAGATCGCATCGTCGCTGAATACTTCATAATAGTAATTCTTTTCTTCAAGCCACTCGAGAATTCCTTCTGCCTTCTTAGGGTCTATCGGCACGGCATGATAAAGGCGCCCTTCAGGATCGTGAATCACCGCTCCATTGGCGCTGATGATCCATGTTTTAATACCGGTCGACTGAAAAATCGCCTGCACATCAAATGAAGCCCTTCCTGTGGCAATCACCACTTCAATCCCGTTGTCCCGGGCTTTTTTAATCGCATCTATGCTGTCCTTTGCGACTTTGCTTTCACTGTTTAGCAGTGTCCCATCCAAATCTACCGCGATCATTCTCATCTTCTGTATTCCCCCTCTTAAGTTCCTTCATGCTCTGCCACAAGCAGCTCCACCCCGTGTTCATCAAGCAGTCTCTGAAAATCTTCTGACGGCAGCCGGTCTGTGATCAGAAGATCAATATCGCTTAGCTCAGCATACCGATAAAAATCCGTCCTGCCGATTTTCGAATGGTCGGCGAGTGCAATCACTTGTTTTGCCTGGGAAATGATTTTTCGCTTCACCATTCCATCCTCTTCATGAGCGATGGTCAATCCGTGCTCAGAGATCCCTACTACACCGATCAGCGCTTTATCAACATGATAGCACGACAGCTTTTCAGTAACAGAAGCCCCATATAAAAATCGGTGCTCTTTCTGAAGTTTTCCGCCAAGGAGATGAATGCAAGCCCCCTGTTTTGACGAAAGAACCTCCGCCTGGTTAATCGAGTTGGTAATAATCGTGCAATTGATATCAGGCAAATGCTCAGCACACGACTGAACAGTGGTGGAAGCATCCAAAATGATACGGTCGCCTTCTCTGATTAAAGAAGCGGCTGCTTTACCGATCATGCTCTTTTCCTCTGACACGATATTCAGCCTTCCAGAATAATCTTTGATTTCATCATGAATGGTAGGCAGAATGGCTCCGCCTCTCGTCCTGATAATCGCGCCCTGCTCATTCAGCTTGACAAGATCGCGCCTCGCCGTATCTCTTGAAACCTGGAATAAAGAACAAATCTGCTCTACGGAAATCCGTTGATGCTCCTTCAAATAGTCAATGATGGAAATTAGCCTTTCCTCTTGATACACTGGATCATCCCTTTAGTAATTAAGTAATCATCATTATCTATAAGTAATTATAAGTTTAAAAAATAAATAAATCAAGTTTATATAAGTGTTTTTAAGCAAAAAAAAGCCTGAGGGCTGAATTGATATTCCAGCACCACTCAGGCTATCATGCTATAGTGAGAACGTTCCATATTGAGATTGCCACACATGACGAAATCCATGGATATCGCGATTTGCAGCAGGGTGGTCAGCCAAATGTTTTAAAAGCTCAGGGCTGATCGTCGCTTCATGGCTCCCCGCTTCCATCGCGGCGAGAATTTGGCTGTTATGTTTAAAGCTTGCCGCAAGCACTTTGCAGTTAAAACCGTATGATCTGAAAAAATCGGCAATCGTTTTGACAACACCCGCCCCATCACCGTATTCATGATCAATCCTGTTGACATATGTGCGACATAGCCGGCTCCGGCCTTTGCCGCAAGAACTGCCTGTAGAGGAGTATAAATGGTTGTCCCTGTGGTGCGGATACTGTCTGCTGAAAGCTCCCGTATTGCACGCAAGCCTTCTTTGCTCACAGGAATTTTAATCCATACATTTCCGTCCAGCCAGTCATAAAGTGTTCTTGCCTGATCAATCATGCCTTTACAATCATCCGCAATGATTTGGACGTGAAGAGGCAGGCGATCGGGAAGAAGATGGCGAATCTCTTGGATCTGCTGTTTAAAAGGCCGCTTTTCCTTTGCAATCAAGACGGGATTTGTCGTCACACCGTCAATGGGAAACGAAGCTAGCAAACTTTCAATCTCGGATATATCAGCGGAATCCACCAGCAGTTTCATCCTGTTCACCCCCTCTGATTTAATGCATGACCTGTCCTCCGGTTACATTAATCGATTGTCCCGTCATATAGGAAGCTTTATCAGATGCGTAAAATAATATGGCATTGGCGATGTCATCATACGTACAGCCCCGTCCCAGCGGCACTTTTTCCGTATAAACGCGTTCCACTTCGCTTTCAGGAATGCCGAGTTTTTTCGCATACTGCGGAATTAAGCTTTGAAACATCGGGGATTTCAATAGATTCCCCGGCATTATACTGTTCACACGAATATTGTGCTCAGCTAGGTCAAGCGCCAGGCTTTGAGTCAGCCCGACACCTCCGAACTTTGAAGCTGAATAAGCCGTGTTATGTTTGCTGCCGACTTTTCCAGATTTCGAGTTGATTTGAATCATTGAGCCGCCTCCCTGCTCAATCATCACTTTTGACGTCTCCCTTGCACATAAAAAGTATCCTGTAAGATTGACATCAAGAGTCCGCTCCCAATCCTTCAGCTGAAAATCGGTGATTTTATTGCTTGTGGCGATCCCCGCGCTGTAAACCATCACATCAATTGTGTTGAATTCTGCAGTAACTTTCTCAATCATGTCCTTCACATCTGCTTCTTTCGTAAAATCCGCTTGAATGGCCAAAGATTTTTTACCGTATTTCTCAGCCGCTTGATCGGCAGTCCTTTTGGCGTTTTCACCGTTGATATCTGCAATCGCAACATCATATCCGGCTTCTGCCATGCGATAGGACAGCGCTTCTCCCAAGCTTTGTCCCCCGCCGCAAATCAAAGCCGCTTTTCCTTTATTGATTTCCATATTGCACCCGCTCCTTAACAACATCTTTTGATTTGAATGCTGTCTCCAGCCAAAACCTCAGGTAATTCTTTCTGTTCGAGATACAGTGTTCCGGGCAATTCAGCAGATTTTGAGCCATCAAATTTCAGCGTAATATGACCCAGGCTTGCCAGATTTTTTGCGACAGCTTCTCCAACGGCTGTCACCCTGTAAGATTCTCCGCCGAGCAAAAGTTCGTCGCCTTCTCTGAAGTCGCCTTCCACAGGCTCTATGTCAATGGATAAACAGTAATCTTTTAATTCATCCGGCGCCCCGTCACCGAACAGGATGAGCATGTTGTCACCTGAGAAAGCAGATGACAGAGCTCCAATCTTGTTTATTTTTGTTTCATACAGCATGACCATCATTTCTCACTCCTTTAGAAAATCTAGCTGTCATATAGTCCAAAGCTTGCCAGCCAAGCAATGAATACAGTCGGCGCCCCCGTTAAAAACCGCGAATACAGCACCGATGGCACTCCGACTTCAACGGTTTCGACTTCCGCTTCCGCAAGTCCGAGGCCGACGGGAACAAAGTCTGCGGCAGCTTGTGAATTGATGGCAAATAACGCCGGAAGCGCCAAATTCGGCGGGATGTTCCCTTTTCCGATCTCTACGCCGATCAATGAACCGACAACCTGAGCAATGACCGCCCCTGGCCCGAGAAACGGAGAGAGCAGCGGAAAAGAACAAACAAGCGAGATTAATAGGAGCCCGGGAAGAGAACCTGCAAAAGGAGACAGAAATTGAGCAAAAATGTCGCCGATTCCAGACTCCTTAATCACGCCGATTAACAAAGCGACAAAGGCCATAAATGGAAGAATCGTTTTGATAACGGTTTCAATCGCCTCCCGGCCCGCCTGGTAGAAAACGCTGACAACGGACCCCATCGCCATCCCGATTCTAGCCATAACGCCTTTTGGGGCTTGTTGTTCACTAATTTTTTTCTCTGTGCTATAATGGTTTTGTTTATTTACATTATGATTTTCTTTTAGAATATTGGACTGTTCCGGCTCCTCTTCAGCCTCTTGCAGTTTGATATTCTCTTTTTTTACGCCTGAAACATAAATATCCTCTGTAATATGGGCAGCGAGCGGTCCGCTTTTTCCGGTTGCCATGAGATTGATTGTCGGAATTCGTTTTTGCGGATAAAGACCGCAGCGCAGTGTTCCCCCACAGTCAATGATCACGGCGGCCATCTCTTTTTCAGGAACCGTCGTTTTAAAACCGTCGACAAGCTCACACCCTGTCAGCTCTGCTAAATAGTCAGCGATCTCCGGCTTGTTTCCTCCCGTCACATAAACGATTTTATTTTTCTGCTCATCAGGGGTGATCAAAAGCGGTCCGCCAAATCCTCCCTGTCCTTTTGAAACGACAACTGAACGATAGGAACTCATGTTATCAACCGCCCTCCTTATTTAAGATCTACCGAATCTTTCAATTGAATGCCCTGCTGCTTAGCTGCATATGCTGTCGTCAAATCCGTCACCCAGCCTCTCAGAAAGTTTGTAAAAATACCGACTAAAAAATAGCGGAGAGCAAGCTCTGTCGTTTCATGCCCCAAGGTCGTAATGCCGGCGGCAATCCCAAGAAATACGAAAAGTTCGCCGGGATTTACATGGGGAAAGAGTCCGTTATGGGTATGACAAGAATAAGAAGCAGCCGCATAATAGCTTGGTTTATATTTCTCCGGCAAAAACTTTCCAAGCGACAGCGTCATTGGATTTGCAAGCATAAAGGTACCGATGACCGGCAAAACCAGATACCTTGTCAAAGGGTTTTTTCCGGATTTTTTGGCAAGCATTTCAACGCGTCTTTCTCCAATCAGACGTATGAGCGCATTCATGGCGACAAGCAGCATAATTAATAAAGGAACGATGTCTGTAAGCATGCTGACAAAAACCTCTCCGCCATGTCTGAACAAATCCATAAACTTCTCTGCAAGCCCTGTTACGTTTTTCATATTTCACCTCTTTTTTTCGTATGAACACTCATTATTTTTTGAAGCAATGATTTCTTTGGCGGAATATCACCCCCTTTAGTGATGATGTCAAATGTTCTCAAGGCATCTTCTATTGCAAGTCTTGTCAGACGGTCATGCGGAGCAATATCATCCGGCCCGATTTTGAGCAAATATTTCCCCTCAAATCCTTTTAAAGGCCTGATCCTTGAAAAAACCGTCACTCCCTGCATTTTGGATGCCCGAAGAATTTTGTTTCGCTTATCAATGACAAACAGAACGACCGTACCGGCTCTGAATAGCCCGGTCCGCCTTCCGACAGCAACCCTTCCCAACTTCCTGTATTCCGCAAATGTTTGATTAAAATGCCTGATTTGCCAAAAACCAAAGATGCTTTGGAGAAGCCAGGCTATCCCAATGGTGATGATAAAATAAAAGATCATTTTTGATTCTTCACCTCCTCGGCGATTTCTCTCGCTGTTTCGGCAGTTGTCACCAATATGTTGATATAGCCGCCTTTTGCCGCTCCTATAATTGAAGGAACCTTTTCATGGGACTCAGCGAGACCGATAGAATACTCCAGATTCTTCAGCCTATTGATGTCTATTGCGATGGTTCTGTCATTAATCTCCGTCTCTATTAATTGTCCTGTACGGTCAAAAAAACGGGAGCATATATCTCCGACAGCATGTTTCTCTTTTAAACACTCCATATCTTGATCCCCGTAAAACCCGGTCCAGATCATGTTCGAAGAACTAAGCGGCGCTCCGATTCCCACAGCTGCCACGGTAAGACTGTTCCATAGATTTTCGATTTTTTTGA
The DNA here is from genome assembly GCF_001969815.1 of Bacillus swezeyi. Taxonomy (GTDB): domain Bacteria; phylum Bacillota; class Bacilli; order Bacillales; family Bacillaceae; genus Bacillus; species Bacillus swezeyi. The sequence continues at coordinate 56,466 of NZ_MRBK01000004.1, forward strand.
AATAGTGGGATTTCACGATTTCGTCTTTCGTTTCCTTTTTTTCAACGACTGCCGCCGCATCGATAAAGTGCGGGGTGCCTCCAAAGTCGCTGGCGATAGAGTAAACGATGCTGTTCACATGATATTTCGTATCCATTGCTCCGGGACCGCCGACAAGCGGAACAAAAGAAGCGCTCCGTTTTTTCACGCCGTGGAATTCTCCGATCATTCCCGCCATCGTCGTCCCCCAGGCAAAACCGACTGTATCTCCGTCTTTAACGACGCGTTTTAAAATATCTGCGCCTGCTTTGCCGACGATTTTTTTCTTTTCTTCTTCTGCCTGCCCTGGATTCGTCTCACAAATGTATACTTCTCTAAGTCCCAGGAGCTGTTCAAGTTGGCGTTCCAAATCGTAATGTGCTCCGACATGATCATCAATTGTAATTTTGACGATCCCTTCCTCCCTCGCTTTTTTCAGCATGCGCCCGACAGTTGTCCTGTATATTCCCGTCGCTTTTGCAATCTGGCTTTGTGTCAGATCTTCTTCGTAATACATTTTGCAAATTTTAATCAAAAGGCGTTTATCATCCTTCATTTCCATATGATCACCCTTTTCCATTGCACATTTGTGCAAATATTGAACATTTGTTGTGTATTCGCTTACATTATACATATGAGAATTTTCTGAGTCAATTTAAATTTGTCTTTTTTTTGTCCAAATAAAAAAACCGGTCGTAAAAGACCGGCTATAAAGGGGATAAAACGGGGAGTTGATTGATTTTATATAAGAAAGGGGGTATAGAGGGCATCATTTTACTTCTCTAAGCGTCAGCGGATTCACGGGGCTTTTCACCCAAAAACCGTACTGAGCGGGCAACAACTTCTGTTTTAAAGACGCGCTTCCCTTCTGAATCAACATCATTTCGGGTCTGAATTCTTCCATTCAGACCGATGATTGATCCTTTTCTGCAATATTCGGCTGTATTCTCAGCCGTTTTGCGCCACAGTGTACAATTGACAAAGTCCGTTTCAATTTCGCCGCCGGCATTTTTGAAATGCCTGCTGACAGCCAAGATAATATTCGCAACCGGGACACCGTTAGATGTATGGCGAAGCTCCGGGTCTTTTGTTAAACGCCCGACCAGCATGATCTGATTAAACATTTTGTCCCTCCCTTCATATTCGATATCCCCAGTTTATAAGAGAAGAGCTTTCAAGAAAAATGCAGATAAAAGGAAAATAGTTTATCAAAACTTGCTTTCTTATTATAATTTTTGTTTTTTCTTCCCACTAATTATGAACATCATTTCTTTTTTATTTGAGAAATACGTATTTTTTAAAAACTGCAAGAAAACAGGAGATGCCAGCCACTGATCAGAATACAAGCGGACATATGAGCCTCCGTCCCAAGCGTATTGCCGAAATGACAATTCTTTTTCTTTAAATGCGGCGTGAAATTCGTATATCTCCATCTTATCCTTTGTCACATAACGAAAGACAATGCTTTCATGGTCACGCATATCAATCTCATACTTTTTGTTTCCGGCCAAAAAGCGAATCAAAGGTCTATATTGAAGACAGTCAGCAGCTGGATTGTTGTTTATCACCAATACTTCCTTTAAGTAAAAATGGTTCATAAGTCACCTCCTGCTCAATATCACCTAAAGTATAAATAAAAACAAAGCATTATAAAATACTTTTTGAAAAATTTAAAATAAGAGGATCAATCATGCAGCCGCTGTTTAGGAGCTCTCATATTGAATGTGATATAATGGTTATATAACTAAGGAAGCTTGTGAGGTGATAGGATGAAAACCTTTAGGCTTATTGATTTAAAAATCGTCCGCCAGGATGAGACATCAAAACGGCTCGAGGAGTTCCCGCTGATCGACGGCCTGATTATTAATAAGGAAGACGGAGAAAACCATTGGATGGCCGAGGGGCTTGTCTCAAAGGAATACCGGTATTTTTTTGAATACCTTCTGCAGGAAGGCAAAGAAGTGAAAGCATATGTGACGATTACTAAAAAAAGCAATCGGCCGGCACAGCTTCTGGCAAAGGTTAAAAACATCACGGTTCTCGGTGAACATGTTTCCGTTTTATTGGATGGCAAAATGGTCAGTTCCAAGTTGAGGAAGGATTCCGACAAGATTTTAGAAGGGTTGATGAAGGAAGGATATTCCGGAGATCGGCTTCTAGAAGCGTTCAAACAAAATATATAGGAAAGGCTGTCTGGGAAACGACAGCCTTTTTGTCCGCGTTTTTTTAAGATTGCTTCGACTGCTCTTTTAATAGATCGCGAATTTCTTTGAGCAATTCTTCCTGAGGATCTGGCACAGGTTCCTCTTCCTTCGCGTCTTCCTTCTTCTTCAATTTTGAGATATAGCGGATGAAAAGAAAAATCGAAAACGAAATGATAAAGAAGTTCACAATCGACTGAATGAATAGCCCGTACTTTACATCAGCATCGCCAAATGTAAATGAAAGCTCCGAAAAATCCAAACCTCCAAGCAGAAGACCCAGTATAGGCATAATCAAATCATTGACAAGCGAAGTCACGATTTTCCCAAAGGCGCCTCCGATAATAACCCCTATTGCGAGATCGATTACATTTCCTCGGATCGCAAAGCTTCTAAAATCTTTCCACATAAAAGGATCACCTTTTCCTTTCGTTATAAAAAACAAATGGGTTCATGCTAAACCCATCTGCTCAGTATTATTCCTGTTTTTCTCCAAGAGAAAACATCAGCTCGGCCTCACAAACGACTTCGCCGTCTACCTTTGCGACGCCTTTTCCTTTGCCGATTGAACCGCGGAAACGGAGCACTTCAAGTTCAAGGTGCAGCTGGTCGCCCGGTTTGACTTGCTTTTTGAAACGGCAGCTGTCAATCCCCGCAAAGAACGCGAGTCTTCCGCGGTTTTCCTCCTTCATCAGAAGCGCCACAGCTCCGATTTGCGCGAGCGCTTCAACAATCAAAACACCCGGCATCACCGGATAATTCGGAAAATGGCCGCTAAAAAATTCTTCATTAACCGTGACATTTTTATAACCTGCAGCCCGCTTCCCTTCCTCTACTTCTGTCACCCGGTCAATGAGCAAAAAGGGATAACGGTGGGGAATAATTTCTTTAATTTGCTGAGCATCAAGCATCGCCTTGACATCTCCTTTTTTGAGAAATATGTATAGAACAATGTTTCGGTGCCTCATTCTGTACATCTGGAAGTATATTATGAAACGGAATCTTTTTCAACAGAAGATGTCAAACAAGCTCTGCCGACCCTGTTTGAAGGCGGCGTTTGAATGATTCGAGCCCCAGGCTTAACCGCCAAAAGCCGGCTTCAAAAGGCCCGGACCGTTCTCTCGGGATAAAGCTGTCCGTTCTTTCAAGACGATCACGAACGTCTCAAAAACACAGGCACAGCATGCCGTAACAAAAAAAGAGCAGACGGGCCTGACCCGCGTCTGCTCTTTTCTTCAATATATCAGCGCACTGAATTGATGAGTCCCATCATTTGATCACCCATCGAGATCGCACGCGAATTCATTTGATAAGACCGCTGCGAGGAAATCAAATCACTCATTTCTTTTGAAACATCTACATTGGACGATTCAAGAAAGCCTTGTTTTATCGAGACATCCTGCCGTCCCGCCCCGTTTAAATTGATGAGAGCCGTGTCTCTCAAATCATCGCGGACAGAAAAAAGATTGCTCCCTGCCTCTGCCAGAGCCTGAGGTTTGACTGCCTGGGCAATGCCTAAGCTGAAGCTTAAAGGCGCTTCGTTTTGATTGCCTGATGATACGGTAACCGTCCCGCTTCCGTCAATTTGAAAATTTTTGTAGCGCTGGTTGAAGCGGATGGCATTGCCGTTCTCATCGAGCACAGGATGCCCTTCTTTCGTCACCAGCTGCAGCTGGTCGGCATTTCCAGCTGCAGGTGCCAAATAAAATGCGCCATCCCTTGTATATTGGACTTCTCCGTCGACATCAACCTGGAAGTATTGGTAAGGGGAAGTCAGAGCGATATCAAGCTCTCGTCCCGTTTCCTTTATGCTCCCTTGTTTATGTGTCAACTGGTCTGTCAACACAGCTCCGACGCCAACCCGAAGTCCCGGCGGCGTCTTTCTGCTTTCTGCCACTTCATTGTTTTTCTCATTCACCTGTTCAATCTGCTGTCTGACAAGCTCCGAAAAGCTCGTGTTTTTCGCTTTATATCCCGTCGTGTCTGTGTTTGCAAGGTTATGGCTGATATGATCAATCTGTTTTTGCAGCTGATTCATTGTGTTTGAAGCCGTTATCATGGATCTAAGCATTGTGTTTTAACATCCTCCATTTAGTTCGCTGGAAACAGCTCATTCGCCTTATCCGATCCTTCCAATTTCGTTCGCCGCTTTATCCATGCTTTTATCATAAGCCTGAAGGACTTTTTGGTTGGCTTCGAACGAACGGTAAGCAGCAGTCATTTCCGTATAATCTCTTGTGATATCAACATTCGACCGTTCCGTCATCCCCTGTTTGACGGAGTAATTGACATTGGGGTTTTCAGCTGCGCTCGGCAGCTCTCCTCCATTTTCAGTCCGATACAAATCATTTCCTTCTCTTGCTACATTTCTTGTATCGAGCGCGATTCTCACATCAATTCTTCCAAGGTTTTGTCCGTTTTCAGACACAGTGCCGTCTTCAGCAACTTGAAAGTTCTCGCTTCCCACGGTGATCGGCCGGCCGTCTGTGGAAAGAACGGCATGTCCGTTAATCGTCAGTTCATTATTTTCATTTAGCGAAAAGCGGCTGCTTCGTGAATAGCGAATATCTCCATTCTCGAGCCGGACAGCATAAAACAAGGCGGCTTTATCGTTCGTTTGTTCATTGACCGGGATTTCCGCTTCACTGATCGCAATATCTGTCGGCTCATTTGTGCTTTGCAGATCGCCTTGTGAAAATTGCGGCTTCAGTTCCTGCATATAAACGCCAGTGTTGATAGATCCGATGGGTGTCTGTTTTGAAAATGAACGGGAGCCGCTGCCCATTTGAACAGAATCTGATTCCATCCGGCTCAGAAGCATGTCAGGAAAGGAGCGAATTGAGCCTTGGTCTTCTTTATAACCCGGTGTATTCGCATTTGCTATATTATTCGTCAGCATTTCCGTACGGCGCTGCTGGGTGATCATAGCGGAAGTTGCTGTATAAAGTCCTTTTAACATCATTTCACCTCAAATATGTGTAATGACTCCAGATGAAGAGCCTGGAGCTGTAAGGAAAACCAAGAGTTTTTTATAACCTTGGCTCGTTGGAGAAAATTTCACTTGCCGATCAGGAACATTTGTTCTATAATAACATTCAAATATCTATTCTTTTTATCGGCAGCTTTTCGTTTCCTTTAAAGCTTTTACATCAAAAAACCTCATTCTAAAAGAATGAGGCCCTTTGATTAGCTCAGTTTGCGTTTTGGAAGCTTGTCCATGTTATCAAGCATGACGCCTGTACCGACCGCCACACAATCCATCGGATTCTCAGCAACGAGCACCGGAACTTTAAGCTCTTCTGCAAGAAGCTGGTCAAGACCGTTTAGCAGTGCACCGCCTCCTGTGATGATAACGCCTCTGTCAATGATGTCTGCTGAAAGTTCAGGCGGTGTTCTTTCAAGCACTTGTTTGGCAGCCTGCACGATAACAGATACAGATTCGCGAAGCGCTTCTTCAACTTCTTTGCTCGTTACCGTAATAGTTCTCGGCAAGCCAGAGACCATGTCACGGCCGCGGATAGAGATTTCCTCATGACGTGCGTCTGGGAAAACAGTTGCGACTTTAATCTTAATGTCTTCAGCTGTCCGTTCACCTATTAACAGTTTGTATTCACGTTTGATATAGTTTAGTATTTCAAGATCAAACTTGTCCCCAGCCATTTTAATAGAAGAGGCGGTGACAATATCGCCCATTGAGATGACTGCGACATCTGTCGTTCCACCGCCGATATCCACTACCATATTCCCGCTTGGCTGAAAAATATCCATCCCTGCGCCGATTGCGGCTACCTTTGGCTCTTCTTCAAGGTACACATGCTTTCCGCCGCTTTTTTCAGCAGCTTCTTTAATAGCCTTCTGCTCGACAGACGTAATATTTGTAGGGCAGCAAATCAGCATGCGGGGCTTTGAGAAAAGACCTTTTACATTCAACTTGTTAATGAAATGTTTCAGCATGGCTTCTGTTACTTCAAAATCTGCAATAACGCCGTCTTTTAATGGACGTATCGCAACAATATTCCCAGGTGTACGTCCTACCATTCTCCTTGCTTCTTCACCAACAGCGAGCACTTTACCATTGTTTTTGTCCAGAGCAACGACTGATGGTTCATTTAAGACAATACCTTTTCCTTTGACATGGATCAGCACATTTGCTGTACCAAGGTCAATACCAATATCCCTTGCAAACATCTATCTATATCCTCCTCGAAATCTGTTTCACAGCAATATCCACATTCTGCCCTAATTATATATTTTATCATAAATATTAGAAAAAAAAGCGTTATTGTTAAAGTTCTTCACAAAATTTTGTGGCTTTTTACGGAGGATACCGGGAAATTCTGAAAAACATTGCTCATATCTGGTTCATTATTCCTTATTGGACAGGCTCCCTTTCAAGGATTTCATCTTTCTTATATTTCAATTTTGTTGCTTCTCCGCCCCGCAAATGTCTGATTGATTTATGATAATCAAGAATTCCCTTTACTTCATTGGCTAAATCAGGATTAATTTCAGGCAGCCTTTCTGTCAAATCCTTGTGAACGGTACTTTTGGAAACACCAAACTCCTTCGCTATTACACGAACCGTTTTTTTCGTCTCCACGATGTACTTCCCTATCTTGATTGTTCGCTCTTTGATGTAATCGTGCACACCACTCGACCTCCCTAAAATGGATGTGAGAAGTGTGAAATGAGATCCGTTTTATGAAAGAAATCACTATTTGCGCTGTTTCTCCGTTTTATGCTTTTCCAAGTAGAATTTTGAAATACGCCCACGATCCCTCACCTCAAACACTCTCTTTGTTAGGTTTGTATCAGTGTATTAGCATTTAAATGGGATTATGCTAAAAACTCAAGGAGGACAAGGGGTTTATCAGGCAAATTTATTTCGGGTTTCAAAAATTTTTACTTTACAGTATTCAGTACATCCAGTAAAATGAGTAAAGTTTATTATTTACCTAGGTAAATATTTTGAAGGAGTTCATATGGAACATATCAATCGAATGATTATCCACCAACTTAATCAAAGCACGCGGATGATTTCCAAAAAAACGAATGAACAGCTCGAATCATACGGCCTTTACGGTGCTCAGTGGTCAATTTTGTACTGTCTTCATACCTTTGGCCAGATGACTCAAAAAGATATATGGACTTATCTGCACGTTGAGGCACCGACAGTGACCCGAACCGTCAACCGTCTTGAGAAAAACGGCTGGGTGCAAAGAGTCCCAGGCGAGGACAAAAGGGAAAAGGTCGTCAAGATGACGGATGAAGCCGCAATTAAATATGATGAGATTCAGTTAAAAATGAAAGAATTCGAAGAGGAAATGCTTTCTGTATTTGAAGACAACGATAAAAAAACATTTCAGCGTTTATTACATCAATTCATAGCAGGAAATAAGAAGGAGTTGTAGCCTATGAAACAATCTGAACCGATTTGGACAAGAGATTTTATCATGGTTGTTCTCATTAATTTGTTTATATTTGTCTATTTTTATGCTCTGCTGACAGTCCTTCCCGTCTATACGATGCAGGAGCTCGGAGGCTCCGAGTCAGAAGGCGGGCTTTTGATCAGCGGGTTTATGCTGTCTGCGATTTTTGCGAGACCATTTTCGGGAGCGGTCATCGAACGGTTCGGAAAAAAAAGAATGGCTTTAATCAGCGTCGTATTATTCACTCTTTCATCATTTCTTTATGTCATCATCCAGGATATCTATGTACTGCTGGGTCTGCGCTTTTTCCAGGGCATCTGGTTCAGCATCATTACAACAGTAACGAGTGCCATTGCCGCTGATTTGATTCCGTCGGCGCGCCGGGGGGAAGGGCTTGGCTACTTTGCCATGTCAATGAATCTGGCTGTTGTCATCGGACCGTTTATCGCCTTGAACCTGCTGGATAAAATGAGCTTTCCGGCGCTGTTCACTTTATTTTCAGCGATCGTCACCATCGGCATTCTCTGTACCGCCTTGGTTCGGATTCCTAAAAAGAATGACAAGGTATCAGCAGTTTTCAAACTATCTTTTTCCAATATGTTTGAAAAAGGTGCACTGCGGATTGCTACTGTCGGATTGTTCGTTTCCTTTTGCTATTCCAGCGTCATTTCGTTTATCTCGGTTTATGCAAAGTCTCTCGGACTTATTGAAGCAAGCAGCTATTTCTTCTTGATTTTCGCAGTGACGATGATGATCACACGGCCGTTTACCGGAAAACTGTATGATAAAATCGGCCCTGGCATCGTTATTTACCCGTCTATTATCATTTTTTGCATCGGGCTTTGCGTGCTTGCTTTTACAAATAGCAGTGCGATGCTGCTGCTTTCAGGGGCAGTCATCGGCATCGGCTACGGCTCGATTACACCTTGTCTGCAAACACTTGCGATCCAGGCTTCACCGCCTCATCGCAGCGGTTATGCAACGGCTACTTATTTTACCTTTTTTGATACCGGGATTGCAGTCGGGTCCTATGTGTTCGGCTTAATTGTCGCCCAAACCGGCTTTTCAAACATCTATTTATTCTCGGGTATTTTCGTGCTTGTCAACCTGTTCCTCTATACTTGGAGCCGGAAGCCTGCATTCCTAAAGGAAAAAAGAAATATATCAATAGCGGATTGATCCTTCATCATTTTGCCGGGCATAAAAAGGGGCCCGGCTTTTTTGATTACACAGCTCAAATCTTGATTTAAAATGAAACCTTTATGAATGTCATATCGTCCCCTAACTGTCTGAGAAAAATAGAATTCTATTAATAAATACTGAAAGGTGATTTTGTGAACTACGAATTATTCAACGCAATCCATAATCTATCACACCACAGCAATATTCTTGACAGTTTCATGATTTTCATTACGGAAAAAGCGATTTACCTGTATGCGCTGGCGTTGTTAGCCATATGGCTTTTCGGAGGCCATTCCTATAAAAAAAGCGTTCTTCAGGCAGGCTTCACAGGCATTTTAGGCTTGGCGGCCAATTATCTCATTACCTTGATTTACTTCGAGCCGCGTCCTTTCATCGCTCACCATGTCAATGTATTGATTCATCATGCCGCTGATGCGTCCTTCCCAAGCGATCATACGACAGGAGCTCTGGCTATTTCTATAGCTTTTTGGTTGTTCCACCGTAAAATCGGCAGCTTTATGATCGCCTTTGGTTTATTGACGGGCTTCTCCCGCATCTGGGTAGGGCACCATTATCCGGTTGATGTTTTAGGAAGCATATTGGTAGCTGTCTTGGCTTCTCTGATTGTGCTCAGATTTTCCAAATACTTAAATCCGCTTTTCACTTGGATCATTTCCCTCTACGATTCTATTATGCACCGATTTAAAAAAGCGATTTTCAGATAGTTTCCGAAAATGCAAAAACCCTGGCAGGGGATACGGCGGTATCCGGCTGTCAGGGCTTTTTGCATTATTTTAATGCATCTGTTAATGGCGGAACGATTTGTTTTTTACGGGACACTACGCCTTTCAGCGTCGCCGTGTTATCTGTCAGTTCAACGTTGAACGCTTTTTCCACTGCTTGCGCAGCTTGTCCTGAAGCGACGACGACAGAGTCGTTCGTTAAGATGTCGGTGACGACGAAGACAAATAAATCCAATCCTTTTTCAGCAACTACTTTTGAAAGCGCCGCGTCTACTTCCTCTTTGCGGGAAAGGACATCATTTGTATCGACTGTATTCACCTGAGCGATCTCCACTTTATGGCTTCCCATCGTAAACTCTTTCGCATCAAGCGAGAGAAGCTGAGGAATCGTTTTTGCGCTCAGATCGGCGCCCGCTTTCAGCATCTCCAGTCCATAGCTTTCAGCATCAACGCCGGCGATTTCAGCCAATTCTTTTGCCGCTTTAACATCTTCCTCCGTGCAAGTCGGAGATTTAAATAAAAGGGAGTCTGAAATGATGGCTGACAGCATGAGTCCGGCCGTTTCTTTTTTAATTTCAACACCGTTTTCTTTATACAGCTTGTTTAAAATCGTCGCCGTACATCCTACAGGCTCTGCGCGATAGTATAAAGGATCACTTGTTTCAAAATTGGCGATCCGGTGGTGGTCGATGACTTCAAGCACGCGAACCTGGTCCAGGTCATTGACGCTCTGCTGGCGTTCGTTATGGTCAACCAAAATGACGCTGTCTGTTTCATTAGCTACAGTCTCTACAAGACGCGGAACTTCTGCATTGAACTGATCAAGCGCATATTGGGTTTCCCCGTTGACTTCCCCTAAGCGGACAGGTTCTGCATCAAGTCCGAGCTTGTTTTTCAATTCAGCATATGCAATCGCTGAACAAATCGTATCCGTATCCGGATTTTTGTGGCCAAAAATAAGTACTTTGCTCATGATATAACTCCTTACTTTTGTTTTTATAGTAAGCTTACCTGACAATAAAAAAATCTGCAAACCTGTCATTAATTTTAATATTTACGAAGTGTTTTGTCATTTTAAAAAATAAAAAAAGAGCCGTTCGGCTCTTTTAATCTCCATAGTCAGGTGTATTGTGGCTTTGTTTCGGCGCCGGCTTTAAGACAGGTTTTTCTCCGTAAGCGACCGGGCCGCTCTCATATTGGAATTTAGCTCCGTCCGGCGCCTCCTCTTGCAGCCAATCAAACTGTGCGCTTTCCTCTCCATCTGAAAAGTTGTATAAAGTGTGCGCATATTCTTCTTTCTCATACCCTTGAGGAACCGTGCCCGGCACGACGACACCTTCTTTTTCTTCCAATTCCCGAATCGCGGCCAGCCACTGGTTTTGATGCATGGTATCTCTGGCCAAAAGAAAGCCCAGCATATCTTTTACACCTTTGTCATCTGTCATCTCATACAGCCTGGCGACTTGCAGCCGTCCTTGTGATTCTGCATTGACATTCGCACGCAGGTCAGCGAGAAGATTGCCGCTGGCCACAATATAGCCCGCATTCCATGGAACGCCTGTGCTGTTTTCCGGCATAGCTCCAAGGCCTGAAACGATCGCATGATGAGGGTTCATCCCGCCCATGATTGAACCGATGACCGAGTCATTGGCCGCTTCTTCCTGTTCATAAACAGGAGCATCTTCCAGCAGCCGCGCAATCATCGTCGCAATCATTTCGACATGCCCGATTTCTTCAGCAGCAGTATCCATGATTAAGTCTTTGTATTTTTCATTTCCTCTCGTATTCCAGCCCTGAAACAAATACTGCATAGCTACCGAAATTTCGCCATACTGGCCGCCGAGAATCTCCTGCATTTTCTTTGCAAAGACAGGGTCCGGCCTTTCAGGCTTAGCCGGGTATTGCAGAACCTTCGAATGTTTGAACAAATGAAACACTCCTCTTTTTTATGCTGCTGTTTTTGAGTTAACCGGAGAGGCTGATCATCAAACCTTGCAATATGCCGCCCAATGTGTTGCAGATGGATTTTTTAAGCATAATAAAACAAAAAGGAGCGTTTTCAGATGAAGATCACCAATACTTCACATCGGCCCTTTCCGCTCCCGAAAGGGCTCTGGCTCATGGCGCAGACGTGGAACGATGTATTGTTCGCCCATTGGCCGGTTGAACCTGAAACCATTCAAGAAAAAATACCGGCGGCCTTGGAGCTGGAGACGTTTAACGGAAAGGCTTGGATCGGCATTCTTCCTTTTCTGCTGACAGATCTGCGGGCCCGCTTTTTGCCGCCCCTTCCTTGCATCAGCAGATTTCCTGAGCTGAATGTCCGAACGTATGTCACATATAAGGGCGTACCAGGGGTTTATTTTTTCAGTCTTGATGCCGCTTCGCGCTTAGCCGTCTTGAGCGCGCGCAGATTTTTCCATTTGCCATATTTTCGCGCAGACATAGCCTTTGAGAAAGAAGAAAGCCGAGTACAATTCTCCAGCAGAAGGGCTGATTCAAAAGCGGTCTTTCACGCCCGCTACGGTCCGCTGTCAGATCCCTTCACCGCCCAAAAAGGAACGATCGAATACTGGCTGACGGAAAGATATCGGCTGTACACTACACACAACAGCCGGGTCTACTATGAAGACATCCATCATTCACAATGGGCGCTTCAGCAGGCAGAAACCGAATTTCAGCAAAATACGGCGGCGGCTGCAAACGGCCTCATATTGCCTGATACCGCCCCGCTTCTCCATTACGCCAAAAGGCAGCACGTCTTATTCTGGCCTCTGCGGCGGGTTCAATGATGGAATTGAATGAAAGCTACATATCATGAATCCGATATTTACATGCAGGAGATATCCTCTGATCAAGTCAAGGATATAGCTTTGTATAACGATCGTCTTCCGGATGCAGAAAAAGCAATGCCTACTATTTTAAGGGAGAGGAAAAAGAATACATTCCCAAAACATTCATTTAAATATTATCTTGAATCTTAACTAGGAATGTGTTAATGTCTCAGTAAGTAATCAATCAATAACAAATTGAAGGGAGGTGGCATACCATGAGACAGACAAAGGAAAATCGAAAGGAAGAAATCCTTGAAGCCGGTTTGGAGGTGTTTGCAGAAAAAGGTTATTATAATACCACGACAGCATTAATTGCAGAAAAAGCCGGAATTTCCCAGCCCTATATATTTAGATTTTTTAAGACGAAGGAAGAGTTGTTCGTTGCAGCTCTAGAGAGAGCCTTTGAAAGGATACTGCAAACATTTAAAAATGTAGAAGCCGGCTCAGAGCAAATCGTTGCCAAAATGGTCGAGGCGTATGAAGAATTGTCTGTATCGAATCCTAATGAAATTGCCTTGCAGGTCATAGGACTTTCAGTTACAGAAGAATCAATAAAAAATTGTACGAAAATGGGCTTATCTCGGATTAGAAGCTATACTTTGGAACGGTTCCAATTAGCGAATGTTCCGAATGCAGAAAGGGAGGTCACAACCTTCTTGGCCAGGGGAATCCTTTGCAACATTTCCTATTTCTTAGATTTACCCGAGATGATTCATGGCGAACCAAAATAGATAACCGATTCGTGTCGGTTTTTTATTTCAAGGTTTTGTTATTGATCAATCAATAACTATTACGAGGAGGAAGTATACAATGGAAAAAGCAATTGTTTTAGGAGCAACGGGTGGAACGGGTCAAGCAATTGTTTCAGAATTGTTGTCTAGAAATCAACAGGTGATCGCCTTCGGACGTTCCGAAAATAAATTAAAAAAATTAATGATGGAGCATCGTTCTACACCGCTATTAACCTATAAGCTGGGCGATGTCTTTGATTACAAGACCATCGTAGAGGCAGCAAAAGATGCAGATGTCATATTCCAATGTGCAAATGTTCAATATCATGAAATGGAAGAGAAACTCCTGCATCTTGGAGAAAGTGTAATGAAGGCAGCGGATATTTTAGGCAAGAAAATCGTTATTGTAGACGGAATATATGTTTACGGCCGTCAAGTAGCTAAAGGAGATGAAAATCACCCTAAACACCCCCATACGAAAAAAGGGAAGATTAGAGTGGAATTTGAAAATTTAATATTCGATAATAAATGGAAGGATGCAAAATCATTAATTGTTAGGTTGCCGGACTATTATGGGAAAACGTCACAGAATTCTTATTTACAGCCTACACTGACGGGAATGGCAGCAAATAAAATAGCGGTTTTTATCGGTAATCTAAAAACACCTCGGGAATATGTTTATTTGCCTGATGCCGCTAAGATGATTGTGGAAATAGCAAGCAAAGACGATTCTTACGGAGAAAATTGGAATATCCCCGGTGCTGGATTGATTTCAGGAAAAGAGATAATAAAAATGGCGCGTGAAATTACCGGGAATACAAAATTAGTGATTCCATTGAATAAAAATGCTATTCGTATAAGCGGATTGTTTGATCCGGTTATGAAGGAAGTGGTCGAAATCATGTATCTTACAGAAGAAGCATTTATGCTAAGCGGAGAAAAATATGAAAATAGAATAGGTGAAATTGTAGCTACACCTTATAAAGATGGGTTAAAAGAAACACTACATTTCTTAATGGGAAAATAAAATAAAGCAGAGAATGAAAATTCAAACTCCAACGGCAGGAAGATTAGTTATTGATTAATCACTAATAAAAACATTCTAGATGAACGTTCATTTCCCCCTCTGGCGGAGCGCCGATCTTGGGCGCTGCATGAGCGGCTGGCTAATGGAGGCCGGCATTTCCGTTTTAACCTCGTTTTGGATACTGTTCAAGACGCTGCTCTTTTAAACGCCTTCATTTTCATTAACAACTGAAGGCATTGCACCAATAAAAAGGAAGAGCAAAACGCTCTTCCTCACTGCTCAGGCCGGCTTTGAAATTTCGCTTAAAGCCTCCCCGGCTTTCTCATCTGCAGTATTTGTGACGGAAAGATCACCCAAAGCGACAATTCCGGCTAAATAGCCATCTTCAACAATCGGCAGCCTGCGAATTTGGTGTTTTGCCATCAGATCACTGGCCTCCTCAGCCGACATATCCGAATGACCGGTGACCATCTCGGTGCTCATGACATCTTCGGCCGATGCGTCAATAACATTTTCAGCTACACACCTGATCACAATATCACGGTCTGACACGAGCCCCAGCAATTTTTCATTCTCACAAACCGGGATTGAACCGACATTTTGATCACGCATTTTGCCTGCAATTTCTGCTACGGATGCGGATGGTTCGCAGCATTCGACATCGGTTGTCATCACGTCTTTCAGCTTCATTTGGGATTCCTCCTTTATCAGCGGTGTAGTATGTGCTTTTCCGAAAAATCCGGGAGTTAAACATCATTAAAAGAAGCCCTTCCTTTTCATATATCTTTTTTTGTCTTTTAATAAATCACCCGTCCAGCCCTTCTTTCTCAAATAGAGATAAACCAGAACCGTTGATGAAAAGATTAGTATAAGCGAAAACAAGTAGCCGTATTTTAATGATAGTTCAGGCATCACCTCAAAGTTCATCCCCCAAAGGGCGCCGAAGGATGTCATCGGCGTGAAGATCGTCGTAAAAATGGTCAGGGCTTTAAAAATCTCATTCCCTCTGTGGGAAGTCACCACTTCTTCTGAATGGAGCAGATAATTGATTTCATTGGCATATTCTTTGATCAATCCCATCCCTCTGTCGATCTCGCAAAAGGTGCGGCGCTGTTCAGTTGCATCAAAATCTTTTGAAACAAATGCTTCTTTGACTCCCATTCCTATTTTTTTCATGGATAAAATCAAACTTCTCATGATCAACAACTCATGGCGCCGCTTATGAATAAGTTCAATAATGCTTTTGTTATTATCATGATGAAATCCCCATCTTAGTTTTCCAAGCTGAACTTCAAAGTGCTCGAGTTCCTTCAAGTACACTCTCATTAATTCTCCCAATAATACCAAAAACGCCTCTGCTGCGTCATCGCATCTCATAAGTTGTTCATGCATCCGCCGGCTGCCAAGCTCTTCGAAAACGGACAAATCTAAATTCATCGTAAAAAAATAGTTTTTTGTTAAATAAAAATGAAAAGCTGAGCGGTTCTGCTCCTCTTCTGGTGCTTGATCATAAATATACGAACCGTAGAGGGCTTCCCTGTCTTGGGCGGCAACATTGAAATCCAAGCAATTGATGTTTGTTGAAGGAACGCCTTGAAACCATTTCCGGCATCCCGGCCAGTGATCAGGTTGAATCAGCCCTTGTGCCTTTGTTTTTTCGTGAGGCCCGAGCTGATACCATGTCCAGCCCTCTCCCTGAAATACTCTCATATTTTCATATCCTCCTCATCATCCGGCTCATTTGCTTTCTATTTCTTTGCCCGCCCTCAGCATAAATAAACATGATGTTTGCCGCCTGCGGGCATGTGGAATGAAGCGAGTATGATGTTTTCATAGAAAAGGAGGTGTGCGCCTTCTTTTTTCAGAAGGCCTGGCATTGGAATTTTTGAAGCTGATCGCCGTAGCCGTTTTAATTGCATTGACGGGATTTTTCGTAGCGGTTGAATTTGCCATCGTAAAAGTAAGACGGACAAAGATCGACCAATTGATCGTTCAGAAAAAAAAGGGCGCGCTTGCTGCAAAAGAAGTGACTTCACACCTTGATGAATATTTATCAGCCTGCCAGCTCGGCATAACGGTGACGGCGCTTGGTCTTGGCTGGCTTGGCGAACCGACGATGCAAAGCTTATTGCATCCCCTTTTTTCGAAACTCGGTTTGAATGAACCGGCAACACACGTCCTTTCATTTTTTATCGCTTTTTTATCCGTCACTTACTTGAACGTCGTCGTCGGAGAACTGGCGCCTAAAACCGTCGCCATTCAAAAAGCGGAGGCCGTTACACTGCTTTTTTCAAAACCGATGATTTGGTTTTATAAAATGATGTTTCCGTTTATATGGCTGCTTAACCATTCAGCCCGTATGATCACCGGGGTTTTCGGAATGAAGCCGACCGGAGGACATGAACTGGCCTATACGGAAGAAGAATTGAGAACGCTCCTGTCCGAAAGCTATCAAAGCGGGGAAATCAACCAAAATGAATTGAGATATGTGAACAATATTTTTAAATTTGATGAGCGAATGGCAAAGGAAATCATGGTGCCGAGAAATGAAATGTCCGTCTTATCTCTTGAAGACGGCATGAAAAAAGTAAAGCACCTGATCAAAAAAACGAAGCATACCCGTTTCCCCATTATGAAGGAAGACAAGGACCACATTGTCGGAATGATCAATATAAAAGAGCTGCTTCTGGCCGAGCTTGCAGGCGATTTCACAATGGAAGCCGAGAAGCTAAAGCCGTATATCCATTCCGTCATCTACGCCATTGAAACCATTCCCGTATACAAGCTGTTCGTCAAAATGCAGAAAGAACATACACAGATGGCCATTCTCGTGGATGAATACGGCGGAACATCAGGCCTGGTTACCGTCGAGGATATCGTGGAGGAAATTGTCGGCGATATTCGTGATGAATTTGATACGGAGGAAGTTGCCGATATTCGCAAGCTCAAAGAACATCATTATATAATGAACGCCAAAGTACTGGTCAGCGATGTAAACGACCTGCTTGGGATTCATTTAACCGATGATGAAATCGATACAATCGGCGGCTGGTTTCTCACACAAAACATCGAAAGCAGGCCCGGAACCGAAATCGAAAGTGAAGGATATCTTTTTAAAGTGAAAGAAATGGATGGCCATCGGATTGTGTGGATTGAAGTGACAAAAGCCGCATGAGCCCGGTGATCCCGTTTATTTCAGCCCCGCCCTGTCTGCTTTTCTCCCCAAAAACCATGTAAGGAAATCTGACATGTTCATCATGATATCTTTCTTTTGTCACTATAATGAAAGAATAAAAGAATTTGAACTACGACGGAGGAATGAAACATGCAGATGGGGGATACAGTATTTATGTTCTTTTGCGCCTTGCTCGTATGGCTGATGACGCCGGGCATCGCTTTATTTTACGGGGGGCTGGTGAGAAGCAAGAATGTGCTGAGCACTGTCATGCACAGCTTGTCATCGATCGCGATCGTCTCCATCATATGGATTCTGTTCGGCTATTCTCTCGCTTTTGCGCCGGGAAATCCATTGATCGGCGGCTTGGATTGGATCGGGCTGCACGGCGTGGGCTTTGAACCCAATGCTGATTATTCAGAGACGATTCCGCATACCCTCTATATGATGTTCCAGTTGACGTTTGCCGTGCTTACGACGGCGATTATTTCCGGAAGCTTTGCTGAACGCATGCGTTTTCCGGCATTTATCCTTTTTTCGGTGCTATGGGTCGTGCTTGTCTACTCTCCTGTCGCCCACTGGGTTTGGGGCGGAGGTTGGCTTCACAAGCTGGGCGCCATTGATTTCGCCGGAGGAAACGTCGTCCATATTTCATCAGGTGTAGCCGGGCTGGTTGTCGCGATTGTGCTCGGCAAACGAAAAAATATCAGCGACACCGCGCCGCACAACTTGCTTCTTACATTGCTCGGCGCAACACTGATCTGGTTTGGATGGTTCGGATTTAACGTCGGAAGCGCGTTGACGATCGATGAAGTCGCAATGACGGCTTTCATCAACACCAATACCGCGGCGGCGGCCGGACTGATCGGCTGGCTTTTGGCTGAATGGCTGATCAATAAAAAACCGACAATGCTCGGGGCCGTCTCAGGAGCGATCGCCGGGCTCGTCGCCATTACGCCCGGCGCAGGTTTTGTTACTCCTTTCTCATCCGTGTTTATTGGATTGATCGGAGGCGCTGTCTGTTTTTGGGGCGTGTTTTCTCTCAAGAAAACATTCGGCTATGATGACGCGCTTGACGCTTTCGGTCTTCACGGCATCGGCGGAACCTGGGGCGGGATTGCGACAGGGCTGTTTGCCACAACTTCAGTCAATTCAGGCGGAGCCGACGGGCTTTTTTACGGTGACTTCAGCCTGCTGTGGAAACAGTTCATTGCCATCGCTGCAACATATTTGTTTGTTGCAATCGTCACTTACGCTATTATTAAAGTAGTCAGCATCTTCTTTAACCTCCGTGCGTCCGAGGACGAAGAATCGTTAGGCCTTGATCTGACGATGCATGGTGAAAAAGCGTATCAAGATTAATTTGTCAGGGAGTGGTGGTATGAGCGGTCAAATGTATAAAGTGGAAATTGTGACTCGTCCTACAAACTTTGAAAAGCTGAAAACTGAGCTGGCCAAAATCGGGGTCACTTCGATTACGTTTTATAATGTACACGGATGCGGCCTGCAAAAAGGACATACAGAACTTTACCGCGGCGTCAAACGCGAAAGCAATGTGTATGAAAGATTAAAAGTGGAAATCGTCGTCAGCAATGTGCCTGTTGAAAAAGTGGCCGAGACGGCGCAGAACGTACTGAAAACCGGAGAACCCGGGGACGGAAAAATCTTTATATCCGAAATTAAAAACACCATCAACATTCGTACAGGCGAGGAAGGTCCTGACGCTTTATAAATCATGATTAAAGCTCCCGGCGCAAAATTGCGCGGGAGCTTTTCTGCATTTTATAAGATGGCATCGATGATGCCGTACTCTTTTGCCTCGTCTGCATTCATAAAATAATCGCGTTCCATGTCTTCTCTTAACTTTTCAATGGGCTGACCCGTCCGTTCATGAAAAAACTGCTCGATTTTTTTCTTCAGTTTGATAATGCGCTTGGCTGAAATCTCCATGTCAGTCGCTTGGCCTTTGACACCGCCGAGCGGCTGATGGATCATGATTTCGCTGTTTTTGAGGGCATATCGCTTTCCTTTCGTTCCGCCTGTGAGCAGGATCGCTCCCATTGAAGCCGCCATTCCGACACAGATTGTGCGGATGTCCGGTTTCACATATTCCATTGTGTCTAAAATCGCGTATCCGGCTGAGGTTGAACCGCCGGGACTGTTGATATAAATCGAAATATCCTTTTCATCATCCTCCGCTGACAGAAACAGCAGCTGGGCGGTGACACGGTTGGCGAGATCGTCCGTACATTCAGAGCCGATCATAATGATCCGGTCCTTTAGAAGCCTTGAAAATATATCGTACGACCTTTCTCCCCCCGCTGTTCTCTCAATGACATAAGGAATGGTGTTCATCGCCTCTACCTCCTAGGCAGCACACCTCATCACGCTTCCGCAATACGGCTGTGAAGCGCCCGGAAGCCAAGTCTTTTTCGCATATTCCAGCAGATGATCAGGATTATGAAACCGTATGGCTTGAACAAGCAGCCTGCTGTGTTCTTCATGATCCCCTTCCGCCGCATCCCGATGGAGCACATCGGGAGAAAGGCCTTTTAAACGCTGGCGGGATCTGAATAAAAGCGATTTAACCGATGATTCTGGTTTATCGAGCGTTTCGGCAATTTCATGCAGCTGAAAGGAGAAAACATCCTTGAGCAGAAAAATCGTTAATTGCTTCGGTGTTAATATATTTGAAAGCTTTTTCAGCAGGTGCTCAAATTCATCCGCTGCTTTCATGTTTTCTGTCTGTCCGCCTGCCGGATTGTCCGCCGCGAGAAAGCATTCGCGCTTTCTTTTTCTAAGCTGGTCAATCCATTTGTGCTTCGCCACCGTTTTTTGATAAGCATGTGAGGCGTCTGTCCGATTGATTTCCATTAATTTCAGGATTGTATCCTGAGCTAAATCCTCGGCATCCCATTTGTCGCCGGTGATTCTCAAACAGTACTTCATCAGCGCTTTTTGATTTAATTCATTCATGAATGAATTCACACTCCTTAAAAGAGGCCTCTTACTTTAATAAACGGCTGGCCCCGCCGATTTGATACGGGGATTTTAAAATATTGTAACAAAAAAACGCCTATCATATATGATAGGCGTCAAACAGCGTGCCTTACTGCTGTTTTGAATCTTCTGTCTGGCTCTGGCCCTCATCCTGAGTTCCTGAATCCTCAGAAGAATCATCCCGTTTGGTTTTATCGTCTTTTCCATCTGTTTTATCTTTGGCTTTGTCTTCTGTTTTTGGTTTTTCTTCGACAGAAGGCTGTGCAGGTTCCTTCACTTCTTCAGACGCCTGCTTTTCCATTGCTTTTTCAATGTTTGAAACCGGCTTGTCCATGAAGTTCAGCGGATTTAGAGCAACTCCGTCTTTGCGGATTTCAAAATGTACGTGGTTTCCGCCTTCTTCATTATAAAGGTTTTTGCCTGCTTTTCCGATGACTTGATTTTGCTCAATTTTATCGCCTTGTTTGACGCTCACTTCAGAAAGAGATTGATAAACAGTTGATAAACCATCTTCATGCTCAACTTCAACAACATAACCTAGCACAGGGTCTTTCTGAGCTTTAATGACCGTACCGCTGAGAGATGCGGAAACATCGAATGATTTTCCATCTTTCTCAGCCAAGTCGATACCTTTGCTCATGCTGTACGTGTTATTATAGTTAACAAGTGCTGCTTCTTTCTCTTCTTTAGGTGCGTCAGTTTCAAAAAACTTTTTAACGACAGAAACATTCTCAGAATCAATGACCGGCATTGCGACATTTTCCACTGGTTTTCCTACTTCTACCGCATCATCACGGTTATCATAGGCTGATTTCTTACCATCATCTGCAAGCTTGTCTTTCACATCGTTGTTTGATGCTGATTGATACCAGAGAACCGCTGTCAAAACAACGACTGCACTGATTAAATAGATGGCCGGAAATACCCAGCGTCTACGAAAAAACTGTTGCATCTTTGTGATTTTGGAAGTACGATTCTTTTCTTCCTCTTTCATGCTTCATCACCTCAGCAACATTCTGAACACTTTTCAGAAAATATATACATTTACAAAAAACTTTTTTTCTGTTTAGTATTTGCAGACCGCTTCATGAATATGTAATAAAGCAGCAGAAAAAGCGGCCACCGATACTATAAGGCCGAATTCCGGGGAATAGCAGCCGTTACCCTTTTGAATGTAAAAATGGATGTAGAAAGGACAGAAATCATGAAATTACGCATCGCCAATCAAGCAGACCTTCCGGCAATAGTCGATATTTATAACTCCACAATTGCTTCACGAATGGTCACGGCAGATACCAAACCTGTGACACCGGAAGAAAAAATGAATTGGTTTTTGGGGCATACTAAAGCAAGGCCTCTTTATATTGTTGAAAACGAAGCACAGGAAATAATGGGCTGGATCAGTTTTGAATCGTTTTACGGACGGCCCGCTTATGCCAAAACCGCCGAAGTCAGCATTTATCTTCATGAAGCCCACCGAGGAAAAGGGGCGGGTTCTGCCGTATTGGAAAAAGCGCTTGAAGCCGCTCCAAAGCTTGGGATCCGTTCTTTAATGGCTTTTATTTTTGCCCATAATGAACCAAGCATCAAGCTTTTCCAGAAGTACGGTTTTGCTGAATGGGGACATTTCCCGGGCATCGCGGAGATGGACGGGAATCGGTACAGCTTGAAAATACTGGGGAAAGAATTAAATGAAGGCTGATCACATGGCACGAAAAAAGAGCTGGCATACAGCTCTCTTTTTCCTTTATCATTCAGCTAATCGCTGCCTGCGGATTTCTTCTTCATTTAAAAACGCCATAAAATTCCTCATCACAGTAAACGGCTCTTCTTTGACCGCCCGAACGTAACGGTTTTTCCGCTCATCGGGAAGCACTTCGCTTTTTTGCATCCGTTCCAAAATATATTTCATCACCGTTTGCTGGACATTTCTTTTTTGATGGGATGATTCTTTGAGCAATGCCATTCCAAAAGCGGCAGCAATTGCAGCGATGCCAATTTTCATGTATGACGACTGGCTCCAGAAAGTTGAAAGATAAATGAGCGAACCTAAGATCAGCGGAATGGCTATAAAAAGAAAAATCAGCCTTTTCTTTAAGATCGGCGCAGCAACCCGCTTGAGGTTATCCATTTCTTCCTTCATAAAGGCGGGCATTTGATTAAATGTTTCAATATCCATAATAATCCCTCCTGGATTAGTTAAGAGACCTTGTTCCAGTATAAAATCACGCTTTTTATATTTATATCGTAACTTAGTTCTAACATGTTTTACAGTTTTTTGCCTTATCTCCTCTTTTCTTAGAAACTTTATTGCTTTTTTTGCGTATAACAAGAGATAGTTGCTTGAAGAGGGAGTAACTGATATAAATGGAATGTATAAAAACAAATCCGTCTTGCGAGGTTCTATATGGATATTATTAAAAATATTAGTATCACATCGATATTTCTCGGTTTTATACTAGTTTTAAATACGCTTTTGGCAATCGTTGTGATCTTTAGGGAACGCCGCGATGCAAGCGCATCCTGGGCCTGGCTTTTAGTTCTCTTCTTTATCCCCGTTCTCGGATTCATCCTTTATTTGCTGTTCGGCCATAATTTGAGCCGCAATCATCTCTTTCAATGGGAAGACCGGAAAAGAATCGGGATTGAGAAAATATTGGAACAGCAGCTTACGAAGCTGAAAAGCCGCGAATTCGAATTTCGCAACAAGGCGACTGCAGAAAGCAAAGATCTAATCTATATGCATATTCTTAATAATCATGCCGTTTTCACAGAAGACAATGCCGTTGAATTGCTGACGGACGGGCGCCAGAAGTTTGACCGGCTTCTCTCTGACATTGAAAACGCCAAAGACCATATTCATCTTCAATATTATATTTATAAAGGGGATGAAATCGGTAAAAAGCTGAGGGACGCGCTCATCAAAAAAGCCAAAGAAGGTGTAGAAGTCCGTGTTCTATACGATGAATTGGGATCAAGAAGCTTGCGAAAAAGCTTTTTTAAAGAGCTGACAAAAGCAGGCGGATATGTTGAAGTCTTTTTCCCATCGCGGTTTAAATTTATCAACTTGCGCATGAACTACCGCAACCACCGCAAGCTGGTCATCATCGACGGATTCATCGGATATGTCGGAGGATTTAATGTCGGGGACGAGTACCTCGGTCTGAACCCGGATTTTGGGTATTGGCGGGATACGCACCTTAGAATCAAAGGAACCGCCGTCCACTCGATTCAAACGCGTTTTATCCTTGACTGGAATCAGGCCTCGCATCACCATGACATTACATATGTGCCAAATCACTTCCCTGAAATCGGCTCTCACGGAAACATCGGCATGCAGATTGTCACAAGCGGTCCGGATTCGGAATGGGAACAGATCAAAAACGGTTATATTAAGATGATTTCAACAGCCAAACGGTCAATTCTGATTCAAACGCCATATTTTATCCCTGACGCCAGCCTTCTTGACGCTCTCAGAATCGCTTGCCTTTCGGGAGTTGACGTCAGAATCATGATTCCCAACAAGCCCGACCATGCTTTTGTATACTGGGCGACCTTTTCTTATATCGGCGAACTTCTTAAAGCCGGTGCATCAGTATTCATTTATGATAATGGCTTTATTCACGCAAAAACGATTATAGTAGATGAGGAAATTGCATCAGTGGGAACGGCAAATATTGATATGCGCAGCTTCAAGCTGAATTTTGAAGTCAATGCCTTTTTATATGACGAGGAAATTGCAAGGAGCCTTGTCCTATCATTCGAAAAAGACCTGCAAGTTTCGAGAGAGCTCACATTTGAAGAGTATCAAAACCGAAACAGGTCAATTCGCTTTAAAGAAGCCATTTCAATTTTGCTGTCTCCAATTTTATAGAAAAACGCGAACCTGCGGCGTTTATAAACAAAAGCCCCTGAGAAAACCCAGGGGCTTTTTCTACTGCCTGCTCCCCGCAGCCGGCGCGGTCCGAGTAGAAGATGAAGAATGCACGGAGGCGTCTGCATCCCGCATCCTGAGTGCAAAGCATAAAGCAGTTAAAAGGAATCCGGCCGCACCGAGCAAAGCCGTCCGGTAAGCCGTAAGATCCGGCTGCAAATTGTCCGCATGTCGGCTCATGACGGCGAGAAGACAGGACATGATCGCGACACCAAAAGCAGAGCCGATCCGATTCTGAACATTAAATAATGTCGTTGCCCGCCCCATTGAAGCCGAGGAAATGTTGGCAAAAGTGACGATTTGAACTGCACCGACCGCATGCCCCAGGAAAAAACCCGCTAGGAATAGCAGCATTCTCAAAAACCACGGGTTTGACCCAGATCCTGTTAAACTAAGCAGCGCAAACATCAAAGCTGCACATAACAATGCAGCGGAGATCAGCCGGCGCGGCCCCAGCTTTGAAAGCGATCTGGGCATCAGCTGAGAAGCGAGCATCAGTCCAAGCGCTTCAGGAAACGTAATCAGCGCTGTATCCAGCGCCGAGTAATTCAGCGCCTCCTGATACATCAGCGGAAAGACGTAAAGCATGCCAAGCAATCCGGCGGCAGAGAACAGCGATATGATGCTCATCGTTTTAAAAGCCCGATCAGCGAACAAACGAAGATCGATCAGCGGTTTTTTAACCTGAAGCTCTACAAACACGAGGGCGGTCAAAAGAACAAGCCCTCCGATTCCGGCAGCAAGTACATCAGGCGAACTGAATCCCCGCACAGGGCCCTGGCTGAGTGCAAAAACCGTCAACGCCATTCCCGGTGCTGAGAGAAGAAACCCTGGAAGATCGAATCTCCCTGCCTCTGATTCAATATGTTCGTCAAGGTACAATAAACCAAACAGCAGAATCACGATTCCGATTGGAATATTAATGTAGAAAATCCAGCGCCATGACAGCTGATCCGTAAAAATACCGCTGATGATCGGCCCGAGCGCAGGAGCCACGGCAACCGGAAGAACAAGAACACGAGAGATTTTCGGCCTTTCCTGCGGAGGAAACGTCCTGAACAAGATCGCCATTCCCACCGGTGTAAGAAGCCCTCCGCCAGCTCCCTGGATGATGCGGAACAAATTTAAAGCAGCAAGATGATCAGCAAGTCCGCATAAGGCAGATGCCGCCGTAAACATACCAATCGCTATGAGAAAAATCCGCTTTGTCCCCCAGCGATCGCCGAGCCAGCCGGCAATCGGGAGACATACAGCAAGACTGACTAAGTATCCGATATTGACAATGCCGGCCGTTGACGGGGACGTCTGAAATTCTTGAATGATTGTCGGCAGCGCCATGTTGATGACGCTTGCGTCCATTGCGGCCATAAACATCGCCGAGACATATACGATACTGACAACCGTCCTCTGATTGAACGGTCTCATTTTCACTCGTCACCGCCGTGAACCCCAATAGCGGGCTTCAGACTGTTCGGCCGCAAATCGCGCCAATTCGAGCTGATATATTGAATACATTCGCTTCGGCTCGCTTCCTCAAAGACAGGAGTCCAGCCGGACGGCACATCAAGAAAGGCCGGCCAGAGCGAGTACTGGCCTTCGCTATTCATCAGAACAACATATGTGCCGCCTTCATTTTCAAAAGGATTCGTCATCATTCTCTCTCCCTTCTTTCTTTATCGGCTTACTTTAAAGGCATCTAATTTTTCCGCAAGGACGCGCCCAATTTCGGCAAGCGGGCCCGGCTGGCACAAATCTTTATGCCGGCAGTCTATATCATGCTTCTCAATCTTTCCATGAAGATAAGGGAGCCATGCTTCCGGCTCAATCGGGTCAAACCATTCCGGTATGACGGTTGATCTGAAGAACAGAAGATCCCCGTGATATGGCTGAGGCTTATAGGCGCTTAAAATGCGAACCGAATTCACATAGGTCTCCTTTAAGTTCAATATTGCCGATTCATCAAGACTTGCTAGCGCACTGCCGTCACGCCGCAAAATTTCGATCGCGCTGGAAAGCTCGAGCGGCTCCCCGTCAAGGCTATCCGGATCATATCCGCCTAAAGCCAAGAGGGCAATAAGCGCTTCCTGCTCGTCAGGAGCATCTTTAATCGGAAGGAAATGATTTGGATAAGCATCAAGCATGACGAGAAGAGAAACTTCTTCGCCCTGTTCCTGCAGCTGAGTTGCGATTGCATGAACAACATTGCCTCCGAGAGACCAGCCAAGAAGGCGGTAAGGACCGGCTGGCTGAATCGTACGAATATGGCGAATATAATCAGCAGCCATTTCATCCAATGTCTGTGGCAATGCCTCCTGTCTTGCAATGCCTCGGGCCTGAAGACCATAAATCGGGTACTCTTTGCTCAGAGACGTCATCATACCGGCGTAACACCAGCTCAAGCCTCCCGCAGGGTGCACACAGAACAGAGGCGGCTCGCTGCCGCCCGCTCTCAGCGGAAGCAGGACATCTAGCGCATTGTGGCTGCTGCCTGCCGCAATGCGTTCGGCAAGGCCGCTGACAGTAGGCGCTGCTAACAAATCACCGATACCAAGTTCGACGCCAAGTGCTTCGCGAATGCGGCTCATCAGCTGGACGGCGAGCAGAGAATGTCCTCCAAGCTCAAAGAATCCGTCATCAATGCCGATCCGAGGCAAATTCAAAATTTCTGAAAAGAGATCGCACAGTATCTCTTCCTGCGGCGTGCGGGGACCGCGTCCTTTGACCGCTGCTGTATATTCCGGTTCAGGCAGTGCTTTACGGTCAAGCTTGCCATTCGGAGTCAATGGCAGAACATCAATTTCCACAAGAGCGGAAGGCACCATGTAATCAGGCAGAGTACCAGAAGCATACCGGCGCAGCTCAGCGGGATCTGTTCCCGTTTCTGATGCAGGTACTATATAGGCGATCAAGCGCTTATCCCCCGGCTGGTCTTCCCGTACAACGACAGCAGCCTGATCCACTCCATCATGCTGAACAAGCACGGCTTCAATTTCACCCAGTTCAATCCGGAAGCCGCGAATCTTAATCTGCTGGTCAGCGCGTCCCATATAATCAAGAGAACCATCCGGGCGCCAACGGGCCAGATCACCCGTACGATACATCCGCATGCCGGGCGGTCCATACGGGTCAGCGACAAATCGTTCAGCCGTCAAGTCCGGCCTTCCCAAATAACCGCGGGCAAGTCCGCTTCCGGATACATAAAGCTCTCCGGCCACTCCCGGCGGAACCGGCTCAAGACATGCATCAAGCACATATACACCAAGATCAGGTATCCCGCGGCCGATCAGACTGTTGGCTTTTAAAGCCGCAATCTTCTGATTAAGGGAAATGTAGCTGACATGCACCGTCGTCTCCGTGATGCCGTACATATTGACCAATCTCGGGAAATGATCCGGATGGCGCTGATACCAGTCTTCCAGCCTGCTCAGCTCAAGCGCTTCTCCGCCAAAGATGACAAATCGCAGAGAAAGAAGCCTTCCGATTTCAGGATGATCGCGATCCGCCTGCATCAGTTGATAAAATGCCGATGGAGTCTGGTTGAGCACAGTCACACCTTCATTTACGAGCAGGCGCAGAAATTCGTTCGGTGAGCGACTGACGGCATGAGGAACCACAACAAGCCGCCCTCCATGCAGCAACGGGCCCCAAATTTCCCAAACAGAAAAATCAAAGGCATAAGAATGAAACATCGTCCAAACATCATCTGCGCTAAAATGGAACCATTGTTCCGTTGCTCCAAAAAGCCGGACAACATTCTGATGCGGGATCACCACCCCTTTTGGTGTACCGGTTGAACCTGATGTATAAATGACATATGCCGGGTGGAAAGGTGACAAAGGTTCAAGACGGTCGGCATCACTCGGATTCGTATCAGCACACTCTTTCAGTTCTTCTTTTATATGAGGGTCATCAAGCACAATTCGCGGAACAGCTCCTGCATCAGAAAGGTGTGAGTCCACCTCTGAATTTGTCATGATGCAGGCAGGCCGGGCATCCGCAAGCATAAAAGCGATTCTTTCAGCCGGGTAGTCCGGATCCAGCGGAACGTATGCCGCTCCTGCTTTGAGCACAGCCAGCAGACCGACAACCATTTCCAATGATCTTGGCAGCGCCAAAGCTGCGAATTGTTCAGGACCGATCCCTTTGGCAATCAGCAGGTGAGCCAGCCGATTCGCCCGCTTGTTGAGTTCGCCGTATGTTAGAACTTCATCTTCAAATACAACAGCAATGTTTTCAGGTTTCTCAGCGGCCTGCTTCTCAAACAATACCGGCAAACTTGCCTCAGGCAATTTCAGTGAATCTTTGTTCAAATTAGCCAGCATCATTTGGCGTTCTTCAGGCAATAGGATGTCAAGCCGCCCAATCGGCTGATCAGGAGCAGATGCGGCGGATTCCAGCAGTCTCACTAGTCTTGCAGTGAATGCTTCAGCCGTATCACGCTTAAATAAATCTGTACTGTATTCAAGGAATCCCGTAATGCCGGCCGGTATTCCGTCTGCATTACGATGTTCGCGAAGTTCAATCGTCAAATCAAACTTCGCGGCACCAACGCTTCGAACCTCAAGGGCGGATTGTAGTCCCGGAAGTTCAAGCACGGGTTCAGGCGTGTTTTGAAATGCCAGCATGATTTGAAAGAGCGGATGTCTGGCGCGCGACCGCGCAGGATTGAGAACTTCAACAAGACGCTCAAAAGGAAGATCCTGATGTTCATAAGCATGAAGATTGACTTCCCTTACCCTGGCGAGAAGATCGCGAAAGCTGGGATCACCTGATGTGTCAGTCCGCAGCACAAGCGTATTGATGAATAAACCGATAAGCCCGCCCAATGAGTCAGCACTTCTTCCCGCGATCGGGCTGCCGATCGGAATGTCGCTTCCTGCTCCCATTCTTGTAAGCAATGCGGCAAGACCCGATTGCAAAATCATAAACAGACTGACTCCGCTAGTGCGGGCCAAGTCGAGCAGACGGCTGTGCAGCTCCTTATCAAGCTTGAGTTGAATCGTGTCGCCGCGATAGCTTGATTCAGCAGGCCTTGGGAAATCAGTCGGAAGCTCAAGCTGGTCAGGCAAATGGTCAAGCGTCTTCGTCCAAAATGTCAGCTGCCTTGCAATCAGGCTATCCGGGTCGTTCTCACTGCCAAGCAGATTTTTCTGCCAGAAAGCATAGTCGGCATATTGTACGGGAAGCGGCTCCCACTCCGGAGCAGCGCCCTGGCAGCGGGTGTTATAGGCAGCTTCCAAATCACGGGTCAGCGGTGTCAAAGACCATCCATCACCGATCATATGGTGCAGAAGAAGCAGCAGAACATATTTGTTTTCCCCGAGCACGAAAAGCTGCGTGCGAAACGGCGGCTCTTCTGCTAGGTTAAAGCTGTAACTTACAGCTTCAGCAAGCACTTCCTCAAGCTCATTTTCGCCGACATGAGAAACGAGCAGTTCAGGGCGTGCCTTGGCGGGATCTAATATAAGCTGGCACGATGTCCCCTGCCTTTCGGGGAAAATCGTTCTCAGCGGTTCATGACGTTCTGCGACATCACCTAAAGCCGTTTCAAGCGCTTCTCGATTCAGCATACCGGACAAATTGACAACTACCGGAATATTGTAGGTAGGGCTTGGCCCTTCCAAACAGTGTAAAAACCATAAACGGCGCTGGGCAAATGAAAGGGGAATCTCCTCCTGGCGCTCGGCTTTCTCTAGAGGCGGCCGGACGCTCTGTGCCTGGTCAAGCTGTTTGGCCAGCCCTGCAGCCGTCGGTTCGTCAAATAAACGCCCGATTCCCAGCTCGGCTCCCAACACTTCACGAATACGGCCTACAAGCCGGCCGGCAAGCAGCGAATGCCCGCCAAGATCAAAAAAGCTGTCATCAATGCTGACACGTGATATCCCCAGAACCTCAGCAAACAGATCACACAAAATCTCCTCTTGCGGCGTCCTCGGCTCACGTCCGGAGGGTTGCGCACTCATCACGGGTGCCGGCAGCGCTTTTCGGTCAAGCTTACCATTCGGAGTATGCGGAAGCTCTTCCAGAATGACAAATGCCGATGGCACCATATAATCAGGAAGCGTTTCTCTGACATGCCGGCGAAGCTCATCCGGATGAGGGGCCGCTTCAGAAACCGGAACGATATAGGCAGCCAAGCGGGGATCTCCCGGCTGGTCTTCGCGCACGATAACAGCAGACTGCTGAACATCATGATGGCTGGAAAGCACCGCATCAATTTCTCCCATTTCGATGCGAAATCCCCGAATCTTAATTTGATGGTCTGCCCGCCCGATATAATCCAGAGAACCGTCTGAACGCCATCTTACAAGATCGCCTGTCCGATACATCCGAGATCCCGGCGCCCCGTAAGGATTGGCGATAAAACGCTCAGCTGTAAGTCCAGGCCGACCCAAATAGCCGCGCGCCACTCCTGCCCCGGCCACATAGAGCTCGCCTGCCACTCCCGGCGGAACAGGCTGCAAGCCAGCATCTAAAACATAGACTTGTGTGTTCCAAATCGGACGGCCGATTGAAGGGGCTTCTTTTCGGCCGTCGTTTACGAGCGCAGCAGACGTTGACCAGATCGTTGTTTCAGTCGGACCATATAGATTTGTAATCTCACAGTCTAGTTCTTGCAGATGAAGTGCAAGACTGCTTGGAAGTGCCTCGCCTCCGACAAGCACCCTGAGTCCGCGCAGCTTTTCAGGGACGCTTGTCGCCAATGCATGCCATAGTGTCGGTGTGGCCTGCATGATCGTGATGTCTTGATTTTCAAGCATGCCCGCCAAAGCAGGGGGATCTTGAACGGTTTCCTTATCAGCAATAATGAAACAGGCGCCGCTGATCAACGGCAGGTAAATTTCCAATGCTGAAATATCAAAGGCGATCGTTGTGACCGCCAAGAGACGATCATGCCTCTGAAGGGAAAAAGTCTCCTGCATCGACAAAAGAAAATTGCATAAACTTTCAGCTGATACAACGACTCCCTTAGGCCTTCCGGTCGAACCCGACGTATAAATCATATACGCAGGCTGAAGAGATAACCGCTTGCCATGTTGATCAACATCAACCGGATTTTCGGCGGAATAATCGTTGATTTTATTGACTGCGTCTTGTTCATCAATGATCATTCTCGGCACATCTGGATTTTCGGGAATATGAACTGCGGCCTCCCTGCTCGTTATGACGAGCATCGGCTGTGCATCGCTGAGCATATAATCGATCCGGTCAGCCGGATATTCTGGATCGATAGGTAAATAAGCAGCCCCAGCCTTCAGCACGGCAAGCATACAGATCACCATTTCCGCTGATCGGGGCAGAGCCAAAGCAACAAACCGCTCCGGTCCGGCCCCTCTTTCCATCAGCAGATGGGCCAGCCGATTCGCCCGTTCATTCAATTCGGAATAGCTGAGTACATCGTCCTTAAACACCACTGCCGGCGAATTCGGGTATTCTTTCACCTGCATTTCAAATAATTGAGGTAGTGTGCTTTCAGGGAGCACTTGATCAGTTTTATTCCATTTGGTAAGAACCTGATGACGTTCCTCAGGCAGCAGCAGCTCTATTTTTCCGATCGGCATATCTTGTTCAGCATCGGCGATTGTTTTCAGAAGAATAAGAAAACGGTGCAGGTGTTGATCTAATTCATTGACATTGTACACGGCGGGATTTGCGTCCATGTTCACCTTTAAGCCGCTACCGCCGGGCCTTCCGTAAATATTAATCGAAAGATCGTCCACAGGCCCCGTCGCAAGATTGTGAACAACCCCTTGATAACCGGCAAAATATAAATGATCGCTAAATGGCATCAGATTAATCTGCGGACCGAACAGCCGCTGATTTTCACCAAGCAGTTTAAGGTCGCGCCTCAGCTCTTCATGGCGATAATGCTGGTGGCGCCGAATCTGAACAATTTCCTCTGATACCTGCTTCATAAGCTGGGCCGTCCCCATCTCCGGCCCCACTGACAGACGAAGGGGCAGGAGATTCATGACCATACCGGGAATATTTAGAGAACCCGTACCTAAACGGCACATCATCGGCAATCCGAGAACAACATCCTTGGCGCCTGTCAGACGATGGACGTAAATGGCGGCTGCTGCGATTACCGCTTCATGCCAGTTTGCTCCCGTCAAGCTTGCTGCAGACAGGAGACGATCGGCATTTTCCGCAGGAAGATGTGCAGAACGGCGAAGAAAGCTGGAAGAAGTCCTTGGGGCTCTGTCGGCAAGGCTGACCACCTCCGGCTCATCACTAAAGCGCTCCAGCCAAAATTGGCGGTCCTTTTGGTATTGATCTGACGAACGGTATACCGAATCTTCCTTGAGAACCGAATCAAGAGGCCCAAAGGCTCTGTCATGATCAGACTTCCCCTGTGCAAGTGCGGTATACAATTTTGACAGCCGTTCGGCTATCAGTGTAAAACTGAATCCGTCAGTTGCGATATGATGTGTTCGCTGATACCAGTAGAACAGGTCGGGTGCCGCTTTAAAAAGCGCCTCTGTAAAAAGAGGCCCGCGGGTCAGGTCGATCGGCCGGGAAAGATCTTCCCTCATCCATGCTTCAGCCGCCTTCCTCGGGTCCGGCTTTGCACTGACATCAATGAAATGAAGCGGAAAATCTGATGATGGCTCGATCACCTGCCATGGCCCTTCCTTATCTTCCCCGAATCGGGCATGCAATGTATCAGCTTCTTTAATGACATGACGAAGCGCTTTCTCAAATAGCTCCGGATCAACCGGACCGCTGATTTCTACGTATTCAGCGGTATTATAGACCGGATTTTGCGGATCAAGCTGCTGTGCATACCAAATGCCGGCCTGTGCTCCGGTTAACGGCCTGCGGTTTTCTTGACATTCAGGCATTTATGGCAACCTCCTTCATTGATAGTCTGCATTTGGCAGTGATGTTTCTTTAGAGGAAGACAACAGTCTCCACCAGTTTTCAATCGTCGGCTCCTCGGCCAGCTCCACAAAAGTCACCTCTGCCCCGGCACGCCGCCAGCGCTCGGCAAGACTCATTATTCTGACTGAATCGAGCCCGCGATAAATCAAATTTTCACTGTCGCTAATATCGGCTGGTGATTCAAGGAGAAGCGCGGCGATTTGTTCGCGTATGATTTGTTTTGACAGCCTTTCTGCATCTTCTCTTACGCCCTCGTCATTTGCAGAATCCCGCCCGTTTTTCAGTTCGTTCAGAAGGTTTTCGGCGGTGACGGTGACAGCACAGCGGTCAGCTGCATAAGAGATCGCCATTTCATGATGTTTTAAAGAGAAATCCGCGACCGCATCCGCTACAAAAAACGTCTCTATATCTTGCATAAACGCATCACATGCCGTCATGAGACAGCCGATATGCGCATAAACCCCCGTGACGATAAGCTGATCGCGGCCCTGTTCCTGGAGAATGCCTAAGAGATTGGTTTTTCTAAAGGCGTTGTACCTCCACTTCGTCAGAACGATGTCGCCTTCATTCGGTTTAAGCTTCTCCACGATTTTCTGCCCATCTGGACCCGGTCCGATTCCAGATCCCCAAAAGTCCTGAAGAAGCCCCCGCTCTTCCGGTGTCTGTCCGCCAGGCTGAGCCGTATAGATGATAGGTATGCCAAGCTCTGCGCATTGTTCTTTCAGCATTTTAATATTTGCGAAAAGCTCTGTCATCGGAGATTCGCCTAAATTGTAGGCATCGATAAAATATTGCTGCATGTCATGGATGAGAAGTGCGGCACGCTTCGGATGAGGCGTCCAGGACACCTTGTTTTTCGGCAGATCTGACGCTGTTGGCATTTGGTACGGTAAGATGGCAGGAATGGCCATCAAATCACATCCTCTCGATTTTTATCATTGCCGCGCGTCGGCGGCTGACATCATTTTTTCAACAATTGCCTCACGCAATGCTTTTTTGCTGACTTTTCCTACACCTGTCTGTGGAAATGCTTCGACTATTTCCACCCGGTCAGGTATTTTATATGCTGCAAGCCCGCGTTCTCTCAGAAACACTTTTATCTCTGCGGCAGCAGGCGGGGTGCTGCGCGGGATGATATATGCACATGTCCTTTCTCCAAGAAACTTATCAGGCATTGAGACAACCGCGGCATCATGTACGGAAGGATGAGCAAGCAGATGATTTTCTACCTCCTCCGCCGCGACTTTTTCTCCGCCTCTGTTAATTTGGTCTTTAGAACGACCTTCAACAATTAGATAACCTGATGAGTTTACCTTGACCAGGTCGCCTGTTCGGTAAAATCCATCTGCGGTAAAAGCTTTAGCATTGTGCTCCTCAGCTTTGTAATAGCCGCGAATCGTATAAGGTCCTCTTGTCAGCAGTTCGCCGGTTTGTCCGGGTTCGACTTCGCATCCGTTCTCATCTACAACCTTAATCTCATCAAATGGAGACATCGGCCTGCCTTGTGTACTGATGATGATTTCTTCCGGATCATCAAGTCTGGTATAGTTGACCAGACCTTCTGCCATGCCGTACACCTGCTGCAATGTGCAGCCGAACACTGATTTTACGCGTCCGGCAGCTTCAGCGCTGAATTTGGCTCCGCCGACTTGAAGAACTTGAAGGCTTGAGAAATCATTGCGGCGCGACGAGGCGGCTTCAAGCCAGATTAAAGCCAGCGGCGGAACAAGCGCTGTTATTGTAGCCCGTTCCCTTTCAATCAAAGGAAAGGTTTCATCAGGACTTGATCCTTGCGCAAGAACGACTCTCCCTCCCGCATACAATGTTCCAAGCACACCTGGTGAACTAAGCGGATAGTTATGTGCTATCGGAAGAGCGGCTAGATACACGCTGTCATGATCAAGGCGGCAAATATCAGCGCTGAGTCTCAGACTGTATATATAATCATCATGGGTTCTCGGTATCAGCTTGGATCGTCCAGTGCTTCCCCCGGACAATTGAAGAAAAGCCACATCGCCGGGACTCACCTCTGGATAACCGGCCGGACCGGCTTGCAGATCGCGAAGCGCCTTAAATTCTTCCGAATCGCCGGCGACAATGACATGGCGCAATCCTTGAACCTTATCACAAACCTCTCTCGCCAGCCGGCGGTAGTCAAACCCTGAGTGAACATCCGGGATCACATATGCAGCCGCATCAGAAAACTCGCAAAAATAAGTGATTTCACTGTGCCGATGCGAAGGAAGAGCAAACACAGGCAGCGCACCGATTCGAAACAGCGCAAAACAAACCTCAAAAAATTCGATGATGTTTGGCAGCTGCACGACGACACGGTCTTCCTTTTGAATGCCAAGCCTTAAAAAACCTGCTGCCAAAAGATCGACTCTCTCATCCAATTCTTTGTAGCTCAGATGGGTGTCCTCGCATGTTATTGCAATGCGGCTGCCATGTTTGTCAGCGCGTTCCCTCAGCATTCCTCCAAATGTTTCGCCTCTCCAGCATCCCTCCTTCCGATACTTGTCTGCAAACTCTTTCGGCCATGCCGGGCATCCCGTCAGCATGTTCATCTCCCCCTATTATTCACTGTTCATTCCCATTGCACGAAGCATTGTGCGAAACTTTGCTGATGTCTCGGCCAGTTCATCTTCCGGCTTTGATCCGGCTACGATGCCTGCTCCAGCGTACAGACGAAGGGCGCGTTCTTCCGCCTCAGCACAGCGGATCGTCACCACCCATTCTCCATCGCCTTCAGAATCGCACCAGCCGACCATACCTGTGAAAAAGCCGCGTTCGAACGGCTCAATTTTTTTAATTGCCGCTCTTGCGAGATCCGTCGGTGTGCCGCAGACAGCTGGAGTCGGGTGAAGAGCCGCTGCCAGCTCCAATGATGATATAGAAAGGTCTGTAAGCTCTCCTTTGATTTCTGTAGATAGATGCCACATCGTCTCCGTAGTGATCAGCGATGGCTCTGACGGAACGTCCAGCGTCCTGCAAAATGGTCTGAGAGCGGAAGCGACCGCTTCAACCACAACCGCATGTTCATGACGGTCTTTTGCAGAAGCAAGCAATTCGGCTGCCCGCCTTTGATCCTCATGCGGATCATGGCTTCGGGGCCTTGATCCTGCTAAAGGATTGGCAGAAACCCGAAATCCGGATCTTGAAACAAGCAGCTCCGGACTGGCTCCAATCAAGGTTCTCCGCACGGTTTCAGACTCTCCTCCTGCCCGTTCGGACACATCGACAGCAAAGGTATAACCGCGGGAATTGTGCCGGGCAAGACTGTTTAGCAAATCGCCGATATCGATCTTTATCGGTGACGTCAAATGCAATGACCGGGAAAGTACGATTTTGCTGAAATCGCCGGCGGCTATACCGGCCAATCCCTGTTTTACTCCGTTCATATACTCCTCCGGTGCTGGCACCGGCTGTATGTCATAGCCAAAAGTTGCACACTCCGGCTGTTTTGGCTCGTCCTGATCAAATGTCAGCGGACCCGCATGCCAAACCTCGTCAGGCACGGTAAGCTGCACAGGCTTTGTTTCATCAAAAGGCACTGCACCGACAACGATAGGCCTTTTCTGGCCAGCCTGTTTGGCTTGTCTGAGAACCGCATCAGCTCGCTGAGTCAAGTTCTCCATCTGGTTCAGACCTTCCGCTTCAGGAACGGCAGCAAAAACGCCTTCCGCCAGAATGGTTCGTTCAGGAGAAGAAAAGAAGAATGAAGCCCCAGTTCGATATTCTTTTAGAAGCTGTACAGCAAGCGATTCCGTGACTATATGACGTTCCATCATAAAGCAAAACCTCCTTTAAAATTGAATCAAACGCCCAGAGTAGCTCCCCCGTCTACGCGCAGATCATGCATCGTGATATGGCGGGCGCTGTCTGACAGCAAGAAAACAACGGCATTAGCGATATCCGCCGGCATCGCTAATTTTCCGAGCGGAATGCCTGTCTTAAATGTTTTGAGTGATCCTGCAATCACGCTTTGAGCAGCGTCTTGCCCCCGCCAAAGCGACCTCTGCATCGGAGTATCCGTTGACCCGGGCGATACGATATTGCAGCGGATATTGTACTCGGCCAGCTCAAGCCCAAGACATTTCGTGAACATTAAAGCCGCTGCCTTTGAAGCCGCATAAGCTGACATCTGCATGCGCGGCACCGCCGCTGCATTCGATCCAACGGTCACGATTGAACCGTATCTGCGCGGAATCATGCGGCCTGCTACTGAGCGGGATACGTTAAAAACCCCGGTAGAGTTGACGCGGAACGTCTTTACCCAATCTTCATCACTTAAAGATGTGATCAAACCGGTCCGTAGAATACCTGCAACATTGACCAGCATGTCTATCGGGCCGAGATCGCGCTCGATTTTGTCCACAAGCTGATCAACAGCGGTGCTGTCACCCACATCAACGACAAAATCGGCAGCTTGCAGACCTTTTTTCCTCAGATCTTTCACGAGTTCTAGAAGCCCTTCCCCATTTTGATCTATTGCTGCAACAAACACTCCAAGTTCTGCAAGCACCCGGGCTACCTCTTCACCAATCCCTTGGGAAGCTCCGGTTACTAAAGCAACCTTGCCTTTCACTCTCATCATTTCCTTTCCTGAAATCCGAATCCTTAAAACTAATTGATAATGATAATCATTATCGCTCAAAAATATAATATACCAATAAATGCTAACGGTCAAATCATTTTCGATTTTAACTCCGTAACTGCTATGGTATATTGACTTTTTATGTCGATTATTCTTTTTATAAAAGCATGGGCGATAAAGCTCGCCCACTGCTTCATATCAGCCTTGTCCATCAGGACTTAAGGCAAATCGCAATGCTTTGCTGATCAATACAGGCAAGACCGAGATATGGCCTTCCTCCTTAAATTCAATGAACTCCGCGCTGACCCCGCAGTGTTCAAGAGCTGATAAGCGCTCTGCCAGCTTTATTGCATTGTCGTTCATCCTGCTCTTATGCGTTTTCTCCAGTTCTCCCGCTCCAAGTAATACATTGACTTTGACATCAGTTTCTTGCAGGCGGGAAACAAATTCATGCTCCTCATCAAAAAACAGCTTATTCCAATGAATTGATGGACTGCCTGCGATGTATGTCTGAAATAAAGCGGGCTTTGTAAACAGAACTTGCAGGACAAAAAGACCGCCGAGGGAATGGCCGAAGATGGCCTGCCTCTTCGCATCAATGTTGAATTCCTGTTCGATCACAGGCTTCAAGTGTTCCTCGATGAATGAGAGAAAGGCTTCCGCACCGCCCGGTTCAGGCCAATCTGTCCCATCGGGCCTTTGAGGCAGTTCTCTGCCTGGCATAGGCAGCGTAAAGTCGTAGTAGCGCCCCGGATCAAACGGAGCATCCGTCTCATAGCCGATGCCAACGATAACAGCCGGTACAACCCCCGTTTTATCCGGGCGGCGCCCCTGCATCCGCACCGCCTCGACCATCGTTCCGAATACTGAATTGGCATCAAGCAGATAGATAACCGGATATCCCTCAGGAGGCGGTTCTCCATGGGGCCTTCCAATAAAAATCCGGTAGCTGCGTTTTCCGTCTTTTGAACGCATGAGACGCTGTTCTGTGCCTGGGATAGCAACGGGCGAAGCTTTGACAGCCTGATCATGTTTTTCTTGAACCATTTGATTTCTCCCTCCCCCT
Source organism: Bacillus swezeyi (assembly GCF_001969815.1). Taxonomy (GTDB): domain Bacteria; phylum Bacillota; class Bacilli; order Bacillales; family Bacillaceae; genus Bacillus; species Bacillus swezeyi. The sequence continues at coordinate 95,289 of NZ_MRBK01000004.1, forward strand.
CTGTGATGAAATCAGGCAGTCTAGTGCACCGCCTTTTTTTGTTTAAAAAGCAAGAATAAAAAGTAAGGCACCCCGAAAATGGCGAGAATGATACCCGCGGGAACTTCCGACGGCTGAAACAGCAGTTTGCCGGCAAAATCGGCGCATAGCACGAGAAACATGCCGACAAGTCCGCTTAACAGCAATGAGTGACGATGCAGCACCCCTGCCAGCCTCCGAGAAATATGCGGAGCAATCAAGCCGACAAATCCCATGCTTCCCGAAATCGCTACACAAGCGCTGATAATGCCGACGCAAGCGGTAAGCAGCACCATTTTTTCTGTATTGGAAGACACGCCCAGACTCTTGACGGTATCTTCATGAAAACGAATCGTGTCCAGCAAATTGCTCTTTGCGAGCAGAAACGGAATCAAAAGCAAAAGCCACGGCAGTGCGGCTTGAATATATGTCCAGTTCGCCGACCAGATGCTCCCGTTTTTCCAAACCATCGCCATTTCATGATCGTTCGGATTCATCTTTAACGATAAGTACAGCGAGACAGCGCTGAAACCCGAATTGATTGCGATTCCAACCAGAATAATCCTGCCGGAATCCAGGTTTCCGCCGTGCCATGCAAAGATAAATATAAAAACGGCCGCCAAAATTCCGCCGATCAAGCCGAAGAAAGGCATTCCCATTGCAGCCAGGAGGCTCGTCGTTTCGGTCTGGCCTTGAAAAATAAGTAAATAGCCGACAATCGCTGCCCCTGCTCCCGCGTTAATCCCCAGTATACCGGGATCAGCCAAACCGTTTTTTGTCATCGCCTGAATCACAGAGCCGGCAATGCCGAGTCCAAGACCGACCAAAGCGGCCGTCACGATGCGGGGAAGTCTTAATTCAAAGAGCAAAATGCTGTATTGCTCATTCGGATTGATTTGAAAAAGGGTTGATAACAGCTCCGCCGGATGAACGGAGAAAGACCCTATCGTTAGGCTGACATAACAGACCGCAAGAATCAGCACAATAAATACAGCATAGATGGCCGCTACTTTTTTAGGCACGCTGCTCCCCTCCTTTTCGCTTGATCAAATAAAGGAAGAAAGGAACGCCAATGATTGAAGTGACGACTTCAATCGGTGTCTCAAACGGGTAATTGATCAGCCGGCTGACAAGATCGGCCAGTGTCAAAAAGACTCCGCCGATGATGCAGGAACAAGGTATTAACCGGCTGTAGTCCGAACCGACGAGAAACCGCGTCATATGCGGAACGACCAAGCCGACAAAGGCAATCTTCCCGGCCAAGGCGACAGAGCTTCCTGTCAAAAGCACAACCGCAGCCATCGCTGCGATTTTGACGGTCTTCTTCTGCTGCCCAAGACTTTCAGAAATATCGTCCCCAAGTGATAAAGCCGTTACTTTCTTGCTGAGAGAAAGAGCCAGGATGATGCCCACAATCATAAAAGGGACGGCATATATCAAAAGTTCCGGACTCATTTGGTGCAGCCTGGCACTGTACCAAAAGCTGACATCTTGAGAAATTTGAAAATAAATTGACATCGCTGCCGATAAACTGCTGAGCAGCATGCTTGTAACTGTTCCGATAATCGCAAGCTGAACGGGCATAAAACCGTTCGGAATCACCGAAGCCAAACCGAAGACAAGGGCCGCTCCGACAGCTGAGCCGATAAATGAGTATCCCATCAGTTCAAGAGATGTTGATTGCGGGATCAACACCATCAAGAGTGTGATGATAAACGCCGAACCGTCGGAAACACCCATGATCGATGGTGAAGCGAGATAATTCCGGGTGACGCCCTGCATCAGAGCCCCGGACACGGCCAGCGCCGCCCCGATCAAGAGAGCGCCGGCGGCCCGAGGGAGCCGGGAATGCCAAATGATTTGGTGATCTGTGTTTCCTGGATCAAAATGCAGCAATGCCGAAAAAATCACTTCACCATCCAGCTGCTTTGCGCCGTAGCAGACGGACAGAAAAACAGACAGTATCATGGCAAACGGAGCAGTAATTATGATGATGCGGGTTATTTGCTTTGAATGCATAATGAAAAACCTTTTCTATTGATTAGTTTTGTGTTAATTTTTCAGCTGCAGCTTTTAAAAACTGAACCTTGCTCCAGGCTGTTCCTCCCTGTGCAAGCGGGTCTACTGCATTGACGAATACATGGTCCTCTTTTACTGCTGATATGCTTTTCCAAATCGGATTTTTCTCTAAATCTTTAAGTGCATTCGGCTTATCCGCATTCTCATCATCAGAAAATTGAACAAACATATAGTCCGGATTCATCTCGCTTAATTTTTCTAAAGAAATCAGTTCCTGGGCTTTCGCTGCTTTTACTTCCTTAGGAGCTGTGAAGCCTAATTCACCGTACAATGTTGAGTTGAAAAAGACGTCTTCCGGGTAAATAAAGATATTGCCTTGTCTGATTCTGACAATGAGCGCTTTTGTATCCTTCGCCGTTTTCTCCAGTTTGGTTTTTGCGTTTTTAAGATCGGTTTCATAATCTGAAATAATCTGTTTGGCTTTATCTTCTTTACCCGTCAGTTCAGCAAGCAGATTTAAATTACCTTTCCAGTTTGATGAAACGTGGGATACGGGAATCGTTGTGGCAATGTTATCAAGCTTTTTCACCACTTTTTCGGGAAACTTCGTTGAAGCCAAAATGACATCCGGTTTAAGCTCAAGGATTTTTTCTAGATTCGGTTCTGTTTTTTCGCCGACTGCAGTTGCTTGATCAGTAATGCTTTTAAACAGATCCGGGAACTTTCCTGAGAAGGAAATCGCGCCGATTGGATGAATGTCCAGAAGCTTTGCATCTTCCATCGATTCAACACTTCCCGTGATCACGATTCGTTCGGCTGGAACGTTCACTTTGTATGTATGATCGAGATATTGGACGCTTTTCTCAGCTGTTTCTGAGCTTTTTGCATCAGTCCCCGCTTTTTCTTTGCTGTTTCCGCATCCTGCTGCGGCAAAAGCAAGAAGCAGAATAAATAAAAAGATCGACATTTTTCTCATCTATCTGAGACCCCCTGTTTAATTGATAACTATTATCAATTAAAATTATAGGTAAGCCTCTTCGATAACACCATGGACAATATCCGGCAATTAAAATGGATTTTTTCCGGACAACAGTGGAACCGCTTGGCGAATGATCCGTTCATGGCTGCAAGCCGTATATTCTCGCCAAGGATCAGACTTCACTTGATAAACCCGCTGATGTCGCACCGCTTTTAAATCCTGCCATTGGGCTGACTGCTGAAGCTGCTGGTAGAACGCCAGTGTTTCCTGCTCTTTGAAAACGAAGATCATAATCAAGTCCGGCTGATATGCCGCAATCATTTCGAGAGAGATTGCCCGATCAGTCGGTTCATCCAAGGAAACAGCCGATTCCAAGCCCAAGTCGCCAAAAAACACATCCTGGACAGATCGGTTGTGAGCAAAATAAATTTCATGTTTATGCAGCCGCAGGAACAAAAAGGTTTGCTTCCCGCACACCGGGTAAAGCGCCTCTTTTGCCGACTCGGTCAGCCGCTCATAAGACGCCATCCATTTGCGGGCTTCTTCCTCTTCATCAAGATGCGAAGCGGTCAGCATAAAATGCGTTCGCCAATTTTCCTGTGAAGGGAGATAGATGACATCGGCGATTTGATTCAGCCGCCCCCGTTCTTCTTTCGAAATGCTATCCATGCTGACAATCCGTTCAGGAGCAGCATCTGACAATGTGCTCAAATTCTCTTCCCATGGTTCATGAAAACGGTATGCGCTGAGATGAACCGGGATATCTGCCGCATAATGCTTGTAATAATGGGATGTCCACTTCGGATGGAGCGAAGCGGCATAAGGAATGAGATGGAGCGGAATGAGCTGTCCGATCGTGTTTTGACCGTAAGCAGCCAACTTCCTGCGCCTTTTTTTCATGTAAACAGTAGGAGATAAACCGGTATGCTTTTTAAATGTCCGGCTGAAATAGAATTCATCTTGATAGCCGGTCAAGCTCGCAATTTCCCTTAGCTTGTAGCTGGCTTTGGCCATCAGCTGCTTCGCTTTTGTCATCCGCGTTTCCGCGATAAATTCTGTCACGCTTTGCCCGTACAGCTTTTTAAATGTTTCACTGTAATGCTTTGCACTGATCCCGGCCATTTGCGCGAGCTGATCAAGCGTGAGTTGAACATCTGAATGAACTTCAATATACTCTTTTGTTTTGGCGATGGCTGATGAAGTATCCGCGGGATGAACCAGTTTTGCCGAGTAGATATCATATAGAAGATGCTGCAGTTCGACCTGGCATTTCATCTCCTGAAGCGCCGTTGAAGCCGGCCATAAAGCGGAAAGTTCCTGAAGACGGGAGGCAAGATGTCCAACAGAATGAACATTCATCATCTGCAGACCAGAAAAGGCGTCAAGATTCGTTTCGGCAACCAGTGTTTGCCGCTGTTCATCGTAGAAATACGCCTGCAGCCTGACGAGGTAAACGCTGATTTCGTCCGAAAAAGCCGTGATCCCGAATGTTCCATAAGGAGGGCAGATATAGAGCGTTTCTTTTTGAAGCGGACGGCCCGCCGTTTGAATATCAATTTTACCTTCACCCTTCAAATGAAAAATAAAGACGAAAGAATCAGCAAGCTGCTGTTCATTTGGAAGGTCGCCGGTTTTTTTTATATGATCGATTCGCAAGAGACGATAGACATAAGAGGATTTCATGGAAAAACCGCCTTTCTGAAAACCAATAAATTTCACCCCAAAATTAAAAATGCCCCTGAACAAAATATGGTAAATTGGTTGCAGGTGTGACAACACAAAATACCAGTTTGCGAGGTGCATTTAACATCAAATATAGCTGAACATGCTGCTTTAGATTTACTATAACATAATCGCTTCTATTGTGAAATAACTATGCCGGGCAGCCGTCATTCAAAGGCATACTATTTATCATACTAATATACTTTTAACTCATGTATTAAGAGATGAACGGAAAGGGATAGCTATGCCAAGTTTATGAAATGTCATTTTTTTCATTTAACGACAGTGATCGCCATCATTATTTTAGGAATGGCCGCCCTCTTTATTCTTGTCTTTTAAGGAATTTTTTCCGAGCTGAACTTTAGCACTTCGCTTGAAAACAAAAACGGCCTGAAATAGGCCGTCATTTATTTATTCTGCTTCACCAACAACGGTGAACCGTTCATTAACATGCTCGCCTTTTTCAGCTTCGTCAACAACCGCAATAGCATAGTCGGCATAGCTGATGTAGCTTTCTCCAGCGGCATTTACAATCAAGTTTTCTTGTCCCTTTTTGTATGATCCCGTACGTTTTCCTTCCGGATTGAAAAAGGCTGCAGGGCTGATGAATGTCCATTTCAAACCGCTGGATTCTTTTAAATCCTGCAGGTTTTGGCCCTGATTTTTTGCCGTTGGCAGATACTCTTTAGGGAATTCAGGGGTGTTATACAGCTGGGTTGTTTTTTCTTCATCGACATAAAGGCTGCCAGCGCCTCCAACGATGATTAATCTTGTATCAGGAACCTGCTTAAACAATTCGATCAGTTTTCTTCCTGCTTCCACATGAAGGTGCTCCTGTCCGGGGGCCGCTCCAAATGCATTGACGACAACATCAAGACCTTTCATATCTCCCGGCGTCAGATCAAATACGTCTTTTTCAATGACAGCTGCTCCGCTTTCTGTTGCGACTCTAGATGCGTTTCTGACGATCGCGGCCACTTCGTGCCCTCTTCCTGCCGCTTCTTTTAAAATAAGGCTGCCCGCTTTACCGCTTGCTCCGATTATACCAATTTTCATTTTCGCTTCCTCCGATTTTTAATTTGTAACAAACAAAGTTACATGCAGGCGGTGAAACATCATCTCTTATTTAAAAGAGATGAGTTAATACGTCTTTAAGAGACTTGCTGGCCAATTCACGCTCCATCGCCTGCTGGACGCTGAGAAACGTTTGATCAAGCGTTGATTGAATCTGCTTCCCAACCGGACAGTTTAGATTCGGTTTTTCATGAATCGCGAATAATTCTTCTTGCTGCTGAACCGCCCGATAAATATCAAGCAGAGAAATATCTGCGGGATCTCTTTTCAGGCTTGCTCCGGCTACTCCGGGCCGCGATGTCAAAATATCCGCTTTTTTCAACTGGCTGATCATGCGCCTGATCACAACCGGATTTGTATTGACGCTTCCGGCGATCATTTCTGAAGATTCCCGCGGGTTTGATGCGATTAAGGATAAAATATGAATGGCCACTGAAAGACGGGTGTTCACCATATGATTTCACCACCGATGTAATAATTATAGTTACAGGTGTGTTTTTTGTCAACTACTATCATATCCTTTATTTTTGAAAGGATAAATATTTATTTTTTTATCCTATACCAATTGGAACTTTTTCTCAACAATTTCGTAGAAACAATCGAAAGGAGTGTTTTTTCATGAAGGAGATATCCGAAGGAAAAGCGGCCATAAAAAATCAGCTTGAACCAGATGAAGAAGTAAAGTCTTCAATTCTTTGCACATATAATGCAAAGATGTCGGCACGATACACCCCATACAGAGGCATTCTGGCAGCGACGAACAAACGCCTGCTGTTTTATTCTTCGCTGTTCGGCTCTCCATTTCATCTTGACATCCGTTATGAAGCCGTCTCTTCCTTCCGCCGTAAGAAAGGACTTATCTTAGGCGGTGATCATATCATTGTGATGAACAACGGCGAGCGCGAAGACTTTCAATATGTTAATGGCTGTGATCGTCTCGAAACATTCATCGAAGCAGTGCAAAAGCTAAAACAGCTGCCCGAAGGCAGCGTTCATGTTTAAAAATGCCGGAAGTCCTCACCTCCGGCACCCGTGGATCAATTATTAATTTCATACTTTTCCCCATACCTCAACACTTTATAAATCGCCATTCCATCAGAAAGATGATTTTCGGAATATCTCACAGGAATCAGGGCGAAAAACACATAATAAGTTGAAAAATAAACAAATTGATAGCAAAAAATATTTTCTTTCAAAATATCATTGATAATCAGCGAATTCACAATAAAAATAGATACTAAATTAAAGATCGCCCCTCCGGCATAAATCAATGCATTCGTATATCGATTATCAAATTTTAATTCGCCGTAATTGCAAAACGAATCCATAAAATAAATGCTTCTGATTTGAATCGGCCCTATTTTGACAAGCTTTTTCCCCATGCCGATCTCAAGGGAAGACTTGCCCCCGAAAATCACCGCCATGAAGCTGTGGCCCAAAACATGGAGGATCGACACGGCAGGAAAAACGAGCAAAAAGGACCAAAAGAATTTTGCGATATCCTGAAGTCCGAACATCCAATCACCCTTTCTGTTTTTATAAAAAATTGCCGCATCTTACGCTATTCAAACCTGTAAATATGTCAATAGCGCAAAAATGTCTTTGAATCCTCCATCGTTTTCCTGTAGCGGCCGTGTCTGTGAGGCAGCTGTTCTGATAGATCACGATCAGGAACAACAAACAGCTTCTATCAGTGTCATGATGTGATAGCGGCCTACTCATGAACCAGCTCCATATTGAAAGAATGGCAAACAAAAAAACCGACGATAATATTCAATTATAGTCGGTCAGAGTCCCTTCATTTACTTTTCTAAAACCTTCTGTGCTACCCGCCTATATAAGACATTTCGACCTTTTTCCTCGGCGCCGCTTTTGACTGTGCCCGGTCAAGCGAGTATTGGTCATCCCGGTTTCTCCAGACGGTGCCGATCGCCTCGACAAGCTCTTGATCAGACTGTCCGCTTCTGACCAGTTTTCTCAGATCAAAGCCGCTTGATGCGAAAAGGCATGTGAAGAGCTCGCCCTTTGCCGACAGCCGTGCTCTATTGCATGTCGCGCAAAAAGCATCAGATACCGAAGAGATAAACCCGACTTCTCCAGAGCCATCCTGATAGCGATATCGTTTCGCGACTTCTCCTTTGTAATTGGGGTCGATTGATTCAATCGGCATCCCTTCATTGAGAATCCTGATGATATCAGCTTTTGTGACCACTGACTTTTGATTCCATTCATTTGTATTGCCGACATCCATAAATTCTATGAATCGCAAAATATGGCCTTTTTCTTTAAAGTAGCGGGCCATCGGCAGGATATCTTTTTCATTGACGCCTTTCTGGACGACCATATTGATTTTGATGCCCAGCCCTGCTTGTTTTGCCGCTTCGATTCCATCAAGGACTTTACTGACGGAGACCCCTCTTCCGTTTATCGTTTTAAAACGCTCGTCATCAAGTGAATCCAAGCTGATCGTGACTCGTTTTAACCCTGCTTTTTTAAGTTTTTCCGCATAGACGGGCAGCAAAACGCCGTTCGTTGTCATCGCAATATCTCGAAGTCCCGGTATGCGGGACAGCTTTCCGACTAATTCGGGCATATCTTTTCTCATCAGCGGCTCTCCGCCTGTAAGTCGGATTTTTTCAACGCCGAACGTATGGACAAACAGCTTAGCCAAGCGTTCAAGCTCTTCAAAGGAAAGGAGTTCACTCTTTGGCAGAAATGGATAATCCTTTCCAAAAATTTCGGCAGGCATGCAATACGTACACCGGAAATTGCAGCGGTCGGTTACGGAGATTCTCAAGTCTCGAAGGGGGCGGTCTTTCTGATCCAAAACATGTTCATTGTTGGCGGTCATGTGCATTGCCTCCTTTTATGATAGCTGTAATCGCTCGTGATGGGTGTATACATTAAATGACCGGTTTCTTGCAAACCCAATCGTCATGATATTCAGGTCCTCTGCCATCTGAATGGCGAGCTCGGTCGGAGCCGACTTGGAAATGACCGCGGAAACACCGATTTTCGCGGCTTTGAGAAGCACCTCAGAGGAAATTCTGCCGCTGAATACGATCAGTTTGTCGCGAGCCGGAACCTGATGCAATAAACAATATCCGTACAATTTATCCAGCGCATTATGCCTTCCAATATCTGATCTCGCCACAATCATTTTTTCAGGGCTGCACAAAGCGGCATTGTGAACGCCCCCCGTAGACTGAAAAAGCTTGCTGTTTTTCTGCATGTCACGCATAAGCGCCAAACAGTTCTCAGGTTTGATTGTTAGATGATGAAGCGCCGTTTTTGCAGTTTTGACGTCCTGCTGGAAATAAAAATGCCGCCCCTTTCCGCAGCACGAACCAATCACGCGTTTCGTGTAATCTTGCAGCCGAAGCTGATTTGAGCTGACGAGATCGACATATGCGAACCCAAGACTTTCATCTATTGTAAACCTTTTAATCTCTTTTTTAAATCGAATAACCCCTTCAGAAGCTAGAAAACCGATCACAAGTTCTTCCAAGCTGTCAGGCGAACAGACAAGGGTGACAAACTCTTCGCCGTTGACCATCACAGTCAGGGGATATTCTGTCGCCATTTGATCCTTTCGCTGTGTCAGCTCTCCATTATCATAACGGAATACGCTGCGGCTTGTTGTGATGTTTTTCCCCATTGATAACCCCGCCCTTTGTATCTGTCATTATCTATTACTATACTCGTCCATCACGATTTTTCACAACTGCTAGGTCAAATTTGGAAGCTTCATCTTGTTGATAGCTTGAAAATATGATATTATTTTTTAAAAGTTCAAAAAATAGACACTTTTCACTCAACTGCCCGCGATTGCACCAATCAGCAAAAACGCTTCCAAATTCCTCACCCTCAGGCAGCTTCTTTTAAAGGACAATATGAAGAAAGCCTTTTTATTTCCACAGGAGGACTACAAATGAAAAAAGTGAAAAACAGATGGCTCATTGCCCTATGCGCAGTCGGTATTCATTTATCTATCGGATCTGTATACGCATGGAGCGTGTTTACAAACCCGCTCGCAGAACAATTCGGCTGGAGCCTGAGCCAAATTAGTCTGACGTTTAGTATCGCGATTTTATTCCTTGGCCTGTCAGCTGCATTTTTAGGACACTTTGTTGAAAAGCACGGCCCGAAAAAATCCGGCATGCTCGCCGCCCTCTTTTTCGGCATCGGTGTGACATTTTCCGGGGTGGCTGTTCAGCTCGGCTCCCTCCCTCTGCTCTATTTGTTTTACGGCGTCTTTGGCGGCATCGGACTTGGTGTCGGCTATATCACACCTGTTTCTTCCCTTGTCAAATGGTTTCCAGACCGCCGCGGCCTGGCTACAGGGCTTGCCATTATGGGATTTGGCTTTGCGGCTTTGATCAGCAGTCCGATCATGCAGATGCTGATAATCAATGTCGGCATTGCCAATACCTTCTTTATTCTCGGCATTTGCTACTTTCTGGTGATGATGATCTCTTCCATTTACTTGGCTCCCCCTGAAGACAGCTGGGTCCCAAAAGGATTTTCTGCCAAAAAAAGCGGTAAAGCGCAAAACATGGATTTATCCCAGCTGACAGCAAACGAAGCTGTTAAAACGAAACGGTTTTATTACTTATGGTTTATGCTTTTTATTAACGTTACATGCGGAATTGCCATCATCTCGATCGCTTCTCCGCTGTCCCAGGAAAGTACAGGAATGTCCGCCGCCGCTGCTGCTGCGCTCGTTGGCGTTTTAGGTGCGTTTAACGGTTTCGGACGCATCGGCTGGGCTTCTGTATCAGATTATATTGGACGGCCGAATACGTATACCGCTTTTTTTGCTATTCAACTGATCGCCTTTCCGCTATTACCGTTTGTTGGAGACCAAGTCATTTTCTCTATTTTGATGGCGCTGATCTACACTTGCTATGGAGGCGGCTTTGCTTCAATTCCGGCCTATATTGGAGATTTGTTCGGCACAAAACAGCTTGGCGCCATCCACGGATACATTTTAACCGCGTGGGCGGCAGCCGGACTTGTGGGGCCGATGTTCTCTTCATGGATTCGCGATGCAACAGGGAGCTACAGCCAAAGTCTGACGGTATTTTCCATACTGTTCGGGGTCGGCCTGTTCCTATCAGTATTCATCAGAATGGATATGAAGCAATTGAGAAAAAAACCGAAGTTCCATTCTCAAACTCGTTAAAAGGATGACAGATGTTTTTCTGTAGGAAAGGAGAGTGCGAATAAATGGGAAAAACGAAGCACCAAGGTCCAATGAAACTGAATAAAAGGCCTGCTCCAAAACTGTGGGCATCCTGGGCGCCGATGGGTCTTGGAAAAGTAAAACCAAAGCATATCAGAGATACGATGAAAGCCGCTTGGGACAATAAAGACAACCTATCGTATGCCTACAGAATTTTAACGCAAGGCGTTTGCGACGGCTGTGCACTCGGTGTGTCAGGCTTGCGCGATCAGACGCTCACAGGACCTCATCTATGTACGACAAGACTGAATGTCCTCCGTTTAAACACAATGCCTGAAATTGAAGACAAATGGCTGTTTGCAGACATTGAAAAACTCCGCAAGCTGGACAGCACAGAGCTTAGAAGACTCGGGCGCATTCCTTACCCATTATCAAGAAAAAAAGGCGAAGCCTCTTTTGCGAGAATCTCCTGGGATGAAGCGCTCAGCCGAATCGCAGACAAAATCAAGTCGATTGATAAACGACAGCTCGCCTTTTATTTAACCGCGCGGGGCATCACGAATGAAGTCTATTACACAGCGGGAAAAGCAGCCCGCTTCATCGGTACGAACAACATTGACAATGCATCACGGATCTGCCACTCCCCAAGTAAAACGGCTTTAAAGAGGTCGCTGGGAATCGGCGCCTCAAGCTGCAGCTATCGAGACTGGATCGGGACAGATGTCCTCGTATTTTGGGGATCTGTCGCCGCCAATAACCAGCCTGTTTCGACAAAATACATGTATGCTGCTAAAAAAGCAGGCACCAAAATCATCATGATCAACCCCTACAGAGAACCCGCCATGGAAAACTATTGGATTCCGTCAATACCTGAAAGCGCCCTTTTCGGCACGAAAATCGCTGATGATGTGTATCAGGTCAATATCGGCGGTGATATCGCCTTTATGAACGGAGTAATGAAACATTGGTTTGAAATGGAACGGGAAGCGCCCGGGTCAGCCATGGACCGCGCCTTTGTCGATGCGCACACAAACGGCTTCACAGAGCTGAAGCAGCATATCGCAAGCCAAAACTGGGAGGCGCTTGAAACGTCATCCGGTTTATCGAAGGAAAGAATGAAAGAGTTTGCTGTATTGCTTGCCAAAGCGAAAACCGGTGTTTTCATTTGGAGCATGGGCCTCACCCAGCACCGCTTTGCGACAGACAACATTTCACAGGTTGCCAACCTCGCTCTATTGCAGGGATTCATCGGAAGAAAACATTGCGGCGTCATGCCCATCAGGGGTCACAGCGGTGTTCAAGGCTCTGGAGAAATGGGAGCCGATCCCTTCGTTCTCCCCGGCGGTGACTTTGATGAAGAAAATGCTGCACGGATAGAGAAGATTTGGGGCTTTGATATTCCGCGATGGCAAGGTGATACGATTGGTCAGACGATTGAAAACATGCTTCTTCCAGACGAAAGCGGGAAAAAGGTAAAAGCGTTTTATACGAGCGGAGGCAACTTTTTAGAAACGATGCCAGATCCCGCTTTTATCGAGAAAGCATTGCAGGAGGTTGAACTCAGGGTGCACCAGGACATCATTTTCAACACATCGACACTGGTGGATGCGAAAGAGGAAGTGATCGTGCTTCCCGCAATGACAAGATATGAACAGCCTGGCGGCGGAACCTCGACGAGTACGGAGCGGATGGTCTATTTCAGCCCTGAGATCAAAGGGCCGCGTATCGGTGAAGCCCGGCCGGAATGGGACATTTATGTCGATCTGGCCAAACGTGTACGGCCGGAAGACAAAGAGCTGATTGATGTTGCGAGCGCAGCAGACATCCGCAATGAAATTGCCGCAGCCAACCGGAATTATGACGGCATTCAGCATTTGAACGAACGCGGAGATGTCTTTCAATGGGGCGGAGCCTGGCTTTGTGAAGCCGGCATTTGTCCGACAGCAGACGGCAGAGGCCGTTTGATTCCCGCCAAACTTCCGGAAAACAGACAGGCGGAAGGCCGTTTTTATGTCACGACAAGACGGGGAAAACAGTTCAATTCCATGATTTACAGTGACAAAGATCCTTTTAATGCAGCAGATCGCTGCGATGTGATGATCAATCAACAAGATGCAGAGGAACTCTATATTAGCGAGGGAGAGGCCATCGTCCTGTTCAACCGCTTCGGAACCTTCCAGGGACGCGCCAAATTTGCAAATGTGAAGCGCGGAAATACAGCGGTCTACTGGCCAGAGGGAAATGTCCTGATTCCTAAAGGCGTATATGAAAACAATGCCAAAATTCCGGAATACAACACAATGGTCATGATTGAAAAGGCCGAAACCTTCCATTCGAGAAAAGATCGGCGCTATAGAGAAAAACGGATTGAAGAGCTTGAAATGACGATCGATTAAAGAGGATATCAGCATCGGAAAAAGGGATAAGAGACGGCACAGTTGATCCGTCTCTCTTTCCCGCGGAATTACTTGGACATTTTCCCGCCTTCTTCTTTCCATACTTTTTTAAAGTCGTTTGCTGATTCAGCCTCAATCAGTTTGCCGCCGCCGGCTTTAGCTACTTTTTTCAGTTTTTCTTTTTCTTTAACCGTTTTCACATCTAAACCAACGATGTTCACGATTGTTTTAATATTGGACTGGCGCAGATCTTTTGCCGCCTGAACGGGATCTCCTCCGCAAGTCTCCTCACCGTCTGTCACGATGTACACATAATTTTTTCCGTCTTTGTCAGCAAGATCATCTTTTACATCATAAAGAGATTTGGCGATCGGAGACCATCCTGTAGGCTTAATTCCGCTCAAAGAATTTTGAAATCCATTTGCTGAAAACGGCTGCAGATCATACAATGTTTCAGTTGTACCGCACGATTCTTCTTTACCTGAGTTTTTATTGTTGCCTTTATGTCCGAAAACATTCAGCATGACATTCGCATCGCTTGGAAGCAGGTCAGCAAAATCGGTAACGGATTCTTTGGCAATATCGAATTTCTTATCTCCTTCAACCCTCTGTGCCATGCTTCCGCTTGCATCAAGCACAACCGCAACATTGACATCTTTTTTGCTGTTGTCCGCAGCATTCCCGTCTTCAGCCGCAAAAGCTGCTGGCGCTAAAGACAAAAGCATGGTGAACGTCGTCAATAGTGTAAACCTTTTTTTCATCATCATCACATTCCTTTCAAAATTGTTTTTGGACCAGCCGTTCCCGTCAGAACAAGTCCATCAACATCGTAAAAGAAGGCATGATAGAAATAAATAGGCCGTATCTCCTTTTCAAATTCACAAATTTTTCATAATACATGCGATGATAGAACGGCACTTTCACTTAAGACCTATCAAAAAAGTCTGCTAAAAGGGCATGTTCTTCCCATTAAAACAACAGTTTCGACAAATAACCCCTCCAAAGGATGCAGGGGGGTTCATCGTTCTGACACAGTAACTTAATAATTGTAAAGTGTTTTACTTGACTTTCATCAAGTTTTTGAACCAATAGGAAATCCGCGGAAGCTGTCCGCGGATTTTTTCCAATTTATTTAGAAAGCTCAATCGCTTCCTGAGTAAAGATCTTTTTGATGTCGTTTTTGGTTTTCGCTTGGAAGTACTCTCCGCCGCCAGCTTTTGCAATGCTTGTCAACTGTCCGTGGAAGTCACCTTCATAATCAAAGCCGATCACATTGACGACTGTGTCGCGATCCGATTTGCGCAGTTCTGTTGCAACTTTTACCGGATTTCCGCCGCAAGTTTCTTCACCGTCTGTCAGCAGATAAACAATGTTTTTCCCGTTGCTGTTAAGCTGGTCAAAAGCATTTTTTGCATCTTGAAGTGCATTTGCAATTGGTGTCCAGCCTGTTGGTCCGATTCCATTTAATGAATTGCGGAAGCTTTGTTCATCATACATTTGGAAGCCGTATACACCTCTGATTGCATTGCAGGATTGTACTTTTCCTGAGTTTTTATTGTTTCCCTCTGAACCGAAAACCCGCATTAGCACATTCGTGTTTTCAAGCTTGGAGCCAAAGCTGAATGCCTCATTTTTGGCAAGCTCATATTTTGATACCCCGTTCATTTTTTTAGCCATACTGCCGCTTGCATCAAGCATAATCGCAATGTTAGGTGCATCTTTGGCAACAGTTACTTCCTGTTTCTTTTCCGCTGCGAACGCAGGTGATCCCAGGCTTAAAACCATCGCGGTCAAAATCCCTAATGTCAGTTTTTTTCTCATTCTCCCATTCCCCTTTCATTTTTAGGTCGTTAAACACATTATTATCGTAGAAGAACACTAGAAAGAAATAAATAGGGCATGTCTCCTTTTCCTTGTTATTGATTTCCGCACACAACAAATATCTGAAATGGTCATTATCACCTGAATGATCTTCAGTCTATGAATCATTAACGGTCTTTTGGCGCTGTTCGGGGAGTCCTCGGGCTTATTATTTTTGAAATATTTGTATCGCGTAACAAATGTCTGTACGTTCATGATGATGACACATTTGAAATGCAAGTAAAAAAAGGCGCTCCTCATGAGGGCGCCTTTTATTTTTTCGCCATGTATTTATTTAAAAATTGATCAGCATTCGAAATCGCCGTTCCTTTGTAATAATATTTGACAATGTCTTCGGCTTTCTTTCCTTCTTTCGCCATATAATGGGCTCCGTATTGGCTCATTCCCACTCCGTGGCCATAACCCCTCGTGGTCACGACAATTTGATCTCCTTTACGCTTCCAATCAAAATCAGCCGAATTGAGCCCAAGTTTTTCCCTGATGTCTCTTCCTTCCAGCTTCTTACCGTTGATAACGGCGGTTGCCACGCGTTTTCCCGGTGTCCGTTCGGTAATCTCACCGATACCATTCGAGTTTGGCAGCGTGACGCTGAGTTTTTGTTCAAATTCTGACGCCGTAAACGTTTTATGGTTTAAAAATTTTGGTGATTTTCTATCCCAGGAGCTCTTCACGCTTTTAAGATACGGAATATCACTTGTCCAATAGGCTTCGGCATTTTCTGTATAGCCATTGCTGGTGGAAAAAAAGGAAGCGTCAATCGGTTTCTGATCGTAGGTTAAAATCTTGCCTTGTGTACTCGCAACAGCTTCTGTCACCTTTTTTATTTTCCAATCATAATCCTTTTTCCAGATTTGTTGAAGCTCTGATTTGCTTTTGTACACCTGGAACATTTGAGTATCATCGACAAGCGAACCTTTTGGCGGCTGCACAGCCTGATCTGATACCATCTGCCTCACGATATATGTGCGGGCTGCAAGCGATTGTGCTTTTAGGGCTTCCATATCAAAATCAGCAGGCATTTCTGAAGCGACAACCCCGATGACATACTCCTCAAGGGGAATGTCTTCTACTTGGCGGTCAGCCGTTCTGTAGACCGGAATCGAAACGGGAGACTCTTTTAAAGTTGCTGTCTTTTTTTCCTCCTTTTGTACAGTGTTCTGGTTTGTTTTTGGCATCCCGGATTCTCCTTGAAAAGGTAGAACAAGCAGTGTTGGTACGAGTAAAATCAGCATGCATATTCCTCCTAGTACAATAAATAGCTGTTTCAAATTAGCTGCCCCCATTTCTGTTTTGTCTCTTTCATTTTATGGGAGGGGACAAGCTATTATGACTGCACTTTTTAGCGGAACATATGTATTTGCAATGCAATTTTTGTGCATAATGATAGATAGAGGAGACATACTGATATAGAATACTTGAAATTAAAAATCAGTATGCCATATGACATACTGATTTCGTGTTCGTTTATGCATTTAAATCTGTTACCACTTCTTTTTTTTCAAGGTGGACCGCTTCTTCATCATTTACACGCTCAATATCAGCACCAATGCCTGCAAGTTTTTGATGGAAGTTGACATATCCACGATCTAAGTGTTTCAATTCTGTCACGCGTGTATGGCCGTCTGCGACAAGTCCTGCCAGAATAAGAGCTGCACCAGCCCGCAGGTCGGTTGCGGCAACCTCGGCGCCTTGAAGCTGTACAGGACCGTTAATAATGACAGAGCGTCCTTCAATTTTAATATCTCCGTTCATACGGCGGAATTCTTCCGCATGCATGAAGCGGTTTTCGAATACGGTTTCTGTGATCATGCTGGTTCCATTTGCGCGCATTAAAAGCGCCATCATCTGTGACTGCATATCAGTCGGAAAACCTGGATGAGGCATCGTTTTTAAATCGATCGATTTCAGTTCAGCAGGTCCGATAATCCGAAGACCGTCGGCTTCTTCCAAAATCTGAACGCCCATTTCTTCCATTTTCGCAATTAAAGATGTTAAATGCTCAGGAACAGCCCCTTGCACCAAAACGTTCCCTTGAGTAATCGCTGCGGCAACCATGAAAGTTCCTGCCTCAATCCGGTCAGGAATAATGGTATGCTTGGCGCCATGAAGCGTTTTAACACCTTCAATTTTAATGGTGCCTGTACCGGCACCCCGAATTTTACCGCCCATTGCATTGATATAGTTAGCCAAATCGACGATTTCAGGCTCTTTTGCAACGTTTTCCAGCGTTGTCGTGCCATTTGCCAAAGCGGCAGCCATAATCAAGTTTTCGGTCGCTCCGACACTAGGGAAATCAAGGTAAATTTTTGCTCCTTGAAGGCGGCCTTCCACTTTCGCTTCAATAAAGCCGTTTCCGACCTTAATTGTCGCCCCCATTGCTTCAAAGCCTTTCAAATGTTGATCAATCGGTCTTGAGCCGATCGCACATCCACCAGGCAACGCCACTCTCGAATGACCTGTGCGGGCAAGAAGCGGGCCCATTACCAATACAGATGCGCGCATTTTTCTGACATATTCAAACGGAGCCTCAGTTGACAAAGTGCGAGATGCATCAACCGTTACTGTATTATTCTCAAAATGTACATTTGCGCCTAAATGACGTAACACTTCGTTAATCGTATATACATCGGAGAGCGTAGGCACATCACATATTTCACTTTTTTCTTCACTGGCTAATAAAGATGCAGCGATAACTGGTAAAACGGCATTTTTTGCTCCTTCAACTTTGACTGTGCCGTTTAACTTTTGACCGCCGCGGACGATGATTTTTTCCAAGGTATTCCCCTCCGCGTCCCAATTTCTCTATATTAATATTCAATCGTGACGATTGGTGTGCCAACCGTGACGGTAAGTTTTTCGCCCATTCCCGCATTTCTAAGCGAGACTTGCAAATTCATTTGATGTTTATCTGTCTTGATGGATTCTTTCCACTCGTTAGTATAGGCAGAAACAGATACGAAATTTGGTTCGATTAAATCTTCAACTGTCTTTGCGTTAAATTCACTGACCAGCTCTTTAGCTTTTTTTTGCAAAACAACATCCATCATACCATTTAATTGGCCCTTTAGACAAGTAAAAATTGCGGTCTTTTCTCGCATGATGTCGAATGCATTCCGTTCAAACTGCTTATATGTATCGTTCCAGTTTTCCCGTGATCCCGCACCTTTTTGCTCATATAATAAATACGAAACAAGTCTCTGGTTTTTGTGGGTAGTGACCAAATGTATTTTTGATCTGACTTGATTTTTTTTGTCAGTATATACGCCTGTCGCTTTTAATGTGCTGTCTTCTTGTGTTAAAGTCCATTCATATTGTCGATGCTGCTTCTTGAAATGTTTCACTTTTGCAAAAAAATCTTCCTTAGTCAGAGATAGCTGTTTCTTTGTGTGAAGCGTCCATTGCTCAAGCTTCACGTCATGGCGGTTTAACCCTTCCGCCAGCTGTCCAAGCGGCGTATTTCCCGCGGCATCAAGCGATTGAAAGACATGTACGATCATAAATAAAACCACAATAAAAATGAGGGCGTGAACCGTATGTTTTTTCTTCATTTCGCATCATCCTCTCCTACTCACCATTTTTGACGGATCGCAGGAAAAGCATACGTGGAAAAACAAGGTCAGCCCGCATTTTTGCAGTTTTATCCCACATTAGTCCATTCCCAAATATTGTATTATTCAATCATGAAAATAAATTTTGGAGCTGTCTTGAATAATAAAGATAATCCAAGAAAAAATTACTGACGGTGGAGCCGATGGCTATCGTAATCAAGATCATCAATAGCCTCGCCTGAATGATTTTTCCTTTCCTGATAAGCGGATCGATGTTGACCGCCAGAAGAGCCCACCAAGTCAGTGCAATAAAAAAAAGATGAACGAAGATACTGACAGCAGCCTGTTGTCCAATCTCTCCCATTATTGATGACACCTCCTTATGTTGAAGCCGGCTTTATAAATCGTCCGGCGTCCTAGTCTCTTCTGCTGTAGGATAAGGAATCATGCTGATCATTTCAAGTCATTTTATCAGTTTTGATGTTTGATGTTAATACAATGATGCATAGAACATTTTTCCATAGGTGGAGTGATCCCCTGTTACCTGAGGAGTGTATTTAGGAGTGTTTTCTTTTTGTGAGCACCAAGTAAATGCATCTCACTTCCTCATGCAGTTGGAAGAGAAAATAGCTTACAGTTTTGATTATAGATAGATTCAGATAAAAAAGGTGAACAATTTGTGAACTTTTTTCAACAATTATCATGATAATAAAAGATCCTTCCCATGGGAAGGATCCACATTGTTATTTCGCAATATCCAATCGATTAATCGCACGTTTTAAAGCAAGCTCTGCCCGAACAATGTCAATATCTGGCGATTGTTTTTGCAAACGTTCCTCAGCACGCCGCTTTGCAGCCTGGGCACGTTCTTTATCAATATCTTCAGATGTTTCTGCCGTCTGGGCCAGAATGGTGACATGATCAGGGCGCACTTCCACTATTCCCCCGCTGACGGCAACCAGCTCAGTTTGACCGTCTTTTTTTAGACGGACTGCAGCAATTTTTAGCGGAGCAACCGTCGGGATATGGCCGGGTAAAATACCAAGCTCACCGCTCTCTGCTCGTACGCTTACCATTTCTATATCCGCATCGTATACTGGGCCGTCGGGAGTAACGATATTGACTTTTAAGGTCTTCATGCTTTTACCCTCCTAGGACCAGATTAGACTTCTACACCCAGTTCTTTCGCTTTCTCGACAACTTCTTCAATTCGGCCGACAAGACGGAAAGCATCCTCTGGAAGGTTGTCATACTTACCTTCAAGGATTTCTTTAAAGCCTTTTACAGTTTCTTTGACAGGGACATAAGAACCTTTTTGTCCTGTAAACTGTTCAGCTACGTGGAAGTTTTGCGAAAGGAAGAATTGTACGCGTCGCGCACGGCTTACGACAAGCTTATCCTCGTCAGAAAGCTCATCCATTCCGAGAATCGCAATGATGTCCTGAAGTTCTTTATAGCGCTGCAGGATTTGCTGAACTTGACGCGCCACTTGATAATGCTCTTCTCCGACGATTTCAGGTGCAAGCGCCCGGGAAGTTGAAGCCAGCGGGTCAACCGCAGGATAGATTCCCATTTCAGACAGCTTACGTTCAAGGTTTGTCGTCGCATCCAAGTGAGCGAACGTTGTAGCCGGTGCCGGGTCAGTATAGTCATCCGCAGGGACGTAAATCGCCTGAATGGATGTAACAGAACCGACGTTGGTAGATGTGATCCGTTCCTGAAGCTGACCCATTTCAGTCGCAAGCGTCGGCTGATATCCAACCGCTGAAGGCATGCGGCCAAGAAGAGCGGATACTTCAGATCCGGCTTGAGTAAACCGGTAGATATTATCGATAAAGAACAATACGTCCTGGCCTTCTTTATCACGGAAATGTTCGGCCATTGTCAATCCGGTCAGGGCAACGCGCATCCGCGCACCAGGCGGTTCGTTCATCTGACCGAAAACCATCGCTGTTTTTTCGATAACGCCGGAGTCTTTCATTTCATAGTAAAGGTCATTTCCTTCACGTGTACGCTCTCCGACACCTGCGAATACGGAGATACCCCCGTGCTCTTGAGCGATGTTGTTGATAAGCTCCTGAATCAATACGGTTTTACCAACTCCCGCACCTCCAAAAAGACCGATCTTTCCGCCTTTAATGTATGGTGCAAGCAAGTCGACAACTTTAATCCCCGTCTCTAAAATCTCAACCTCTGTTGAGAGCTGATCAAACGTAGGAGCTTCTCTGTGAATCGGATCTTTGGAAGTATCAGCTGAGAGCGGTTCATCCAAATCAATGTTTTCTCCGAGGACATTGAATACGCGTCCGAGTGTCACATTTCCAACCGGAACGGAGATTGGTTCTCCCATGTCGACTGCTTCCATCCCGCGTGTAACACCGTCAGTAGAAGCCATCGCAATCGTACGTACTGAATCATCACCCAGATGAAGCGCAACTTCAAGGGTGAGTTCGATATCTACTTCATTCTCGTTCTGCGCTTTATGTGAAATTTTAATCGCATTATAAATCTCAGGTAAGTGACCGTCTTCAAAACGAACGTCAACGACTGGTCCCATTACTTGGCTAACGCGTCCTTTTTTCATCTCTATCCCTCCTGACAAACTTTTTCTATTCTAAGGCAGCTGCACCGCCGACAATTTCCGTGATTTCCTGTGTAATCGACGCCTGACGGGCGCGGTTGTATGACAGTTCAAGATCAGCGATAAGCTCTTTCGCATTGTCCGTCGCATTCTTCATCGCTGTCATTCTCGCAGCGTGTTCGCTCGCTTTACTGTCTAGAATCGCGCCAAAAATCAAGCTCTCAGCGTACTGAGGCAGGAGCGCTTCCAAAATTTCTTCTTCGTCCGGTTCAAATTCGTATGAAGTCCTTTTCTTGTTTGGTGCAATATCTGTTAGAGGCAATAGTTTTTTCTCCGTTACCTCTTGGGAAATGGCGCTGACATAGTGGT
Source organism: Bacillus swezeyi (assembly GCF_001969815.1). Taxonomy (GTDB): domain Bacteria; phylum Bacillota; class Bacilli; order Bacillales; family Bacillaceae; genus Bacillus; species Bacillus swezeyi. Next base: position 117,061 of record NZ_MRBK01000004.1, read on the forward strand.
TATAGAACAAATACAGTTCATCAAAGGTTTCATCGATAAACATTTGTACCGTACTGTTTGCCAAATCCTTGATCTCAGGGAATGAAACTTCGTCCCTGATCCCTGTTATTTCAGAGATGACGGGAATCCCGCGTTTTTTAAAGAAATCCCGGCCCATTTTTCCGACGGCGATAACCGCATACTCATCTTTTGATTGATGACGCTCCTGGATCTTTTGATAAGCTTTGCGGAGAACGTTTGCGTTAAAAGCTCCGGCTAAGCCACGGTCAGATGTGATCACAAGATAGCCGGTCCGTTTGACAGGTCGGCTGGACATCATCGGATGTGTTCCAGAGTATCCAAGCGCAATATCCGCAACGACTTCCTGCATTTTTTCCATATAAGGAACGAATGATTTAGCGTTGTTCTCAGCCCGGTTCAGCTTTGAAGCAGAAACCATTTGCTGGGCTTTGGTGATTTGACTCGTTTTTTTATTTGAAGTAATCCTGGATTTAATATCCCGTAATGATGCCAAAAGGTTTCACCACCTTTTTGTTTTCAAATTCACTTCGAATTTACGTGAAAAAGAGAGAAAAAGAAAATCTTTTTCTCACTTCTTATTTTTTAGTTGCTTGGTGCAAATGTGCGTTTAAAGCCCTCGAGCGCACCTGTCATTTCCTCGTCCGCAGGAAGGTTTCCTGTTTTCGCAATTGAATCGAGCATTTCTTTATGGTTTTGATCGAGATACATAAAGAATTCTTCTTCAAAGCGTCTGATGTCCTCAACAGGCACATCATCAAGGAATCCTTTTGTCAGGGCATAAAGAATCGCGACCTGCTTTTCAACGCGAAGCGGCTGATTCAGATCCTGCTTAAGTACTTCAACTGTGCGGGCACCGCGGTTCAGCTTGGCCTGTGTCGCTTTATCCAAGTCAGATCCAAACTGTGCGAATGATTCAAGCTCACGATAAGAAGCCAAATCAAGACGAAGGGTACCGGAAACTTTCTTCATCGCTTTGATTTGCGCAGATCCCCCGACACGCGATACCGATAAACCAGGGTTGACGGCCGGACGTACACCTGAGAAGAATAAATCAGATTGCAGGAAGATTTGTCCGTCTGTGATTGAAATGACGTTTGTCGGAATATAAGCAGAAATATCGCCGGCTTGTGTTTCAACAAACGGCAATGCCGTTAAAGATCCTCCGCCTTTTGCGTCGCTCAGTTTTGCAGCGCGCTCGAGCAAGCGGGAGTGCAGGTAGAATACATCCCCAGGGAATGCTTCACGGCCTGGAGGACGGCGAAGAAGCAAGGACAGTTCACGGTATGCAGTTGCCTGTTTTGAAAGGTCATCATACACAACCAAAACGTGCTTGCCGTTGTACATAAATTCTTCTCCCATCGTTACCCCTGCATATGGCGCAAGATACAATAAAGGAGCAGGCTGTGAAGCGGAAGCTGTCACAACGATGGTATAGTCAAGAGCGCCTTTTTTGCGAAGTGTTTCAACAACACCGCGGACTGTTGATTCTTTTTGTCCGATCGCAACATAGATACAAATCATATCCTGATCTCTTTGGTTGAGGATCGTATCAATCGCAATCGATGTTTTTCCCGTTTGACGGTCCCCGATAATCAGCTCACGCTGACCGCGGCCGATCGGAATTAACGCATCGATTGGCTTGATTCCGGTTTGAAGCGGTTCATGGACGGATTTACGGTCCATAACACCCGGCGCCGGACTTTCAATCGGACGCGTTTTGCTTGTTAAGACTGGACCGAGTCCATCTACTGGCTGACCGAGCGGATTGACAACGCGGCCAAGCAGCTCTTCACCGACAGGAACTTCCATAATCCGGCCGGTCCGTTTGACTTCATCGCCTTCACGGATCTCTTTGTAAGGTCCTAAAATAACGATACCTACGTTTGATTCTTCAAGGTTCTGAGCCAAGCCCATCACACCGTTTGAAAATTCGACAAGCTCACCTGCCATACAGTTATCAAGGCCGTGTACGCGTGCGATGCCGTCACCAACCTGAATAACCGTACCTACGTCGTGAACTTCTATTTCAGACTCATAATTTACAATTTGCTGTTTAATAAGAGTGCTAATTTCTTCAGCTTTGATGCTCACTTAGGTTTCACCCCTTCTTTCGATTTTCACCTGCTAGTTGACGTTCGATGCGGGCAAGCTTTCCGCTGATACTGCCGTCATAAATGCGGTTTCCAATGCGGATTTTCACTCCGCCTATGAGATCCGGATTCACTTCATTCCTGACGCGCAAGGAAGCGGCTCCGGCTTTTTTTGCAAACACTTTAGAAAAAGAGGAAATCTCCTCTTCACTGAGCGGTTTTACAGAATACACAATCGCATCTTCCGTCTGGCGGAACCGGTTTGCCATTTTGACATATTCGTCCGCCAGATCCGGGACGATCGGCGTGCGGCTGCGGTCGACAAGGAGATAAAGTGTATGTAAGACTGCGGTCGAAACAGATCCGAACGAGTCTTTCAAAATCTGCTTTTTCTTTTCTGTCGGTACTTTAGGATGGCTCAGCACGGCATTGAGCTCTTTATGATCAATAAACATCTTCTTAACGACGGTCAGCTCTTCCTCTATTTCATTGACAAGCTTGGATTCAAGCGCAATGTCAAACAGAGCGGCTGCATAGCGTTTGGAGACAGCTGATTGACTCATCGGCTTTCTCCTACTTCTTTAAGATAATCCTGGATCAATTTTTCCTGGGCTTGTTCGTCCAGTTCTTTTTCAATGACTTTTGAAGCAATCATCACAGACAATGAAGCAACCTGCTCACGCAGGGCACTGACTGCCTGGTCTCTTTCTTTGACGATTTCGCTTCTCGCTGATTCTTTCATGCGTTCAGCTTCCTGACGCGCAGCCTTCATGATCTCATCTTTTTGCTGTTCTCCCAGTTTTTTCGCATTTTCAATCAGCGAATGGGATTCTACACGTGCTTCTTTCAAAAGCGCCTGCTGCTCTTCAATGAGTTTCTTCGCTTCTTCATTCTTTTTCTCGGCAGAGGAGATCTCTCCGGTAATGTAGTCTTCACGCTCTTTCATTATATTTAATAGCGGCCCTAAAGCGTATTTCTTCAAGAGCGCTAACAAAATCAGCATGGCAACAAGCTGGAACAGCATTGTTCCGGCGTTAAACCCTACTCCAGCACCCATAACCTGTGGTAAAAAAGACATCGAATACGGCAACTCCCTTCTTGCAGATTATCTCTCCGAGGCCATCGAAAAATGTTCTCCCTCTTTTTTCAGGAGGGTGTTTCTTCCGGCCGTTATGACAGTTCAAGCAACCATAAAGCAATGGCGAAGGCCTCTTGCAGTGATCTTCGCCATTTTACTAGTTATATAAGTTTTTAGCCGAAGAATGCTAAGAACGCGATAACAACAGCGATAATCGGAAGGGCCTCAACCAATGCTACCCCGATGAACATAAGCGTTCTTAATTCTTTTCCAGCCTCAGGCTGACGTGCGATTCCTTCTACTGTACGTGATACGATCAATCCGTTACCAATACCTGCACCAAGTGCACCTAATCCAATTGCGATTGCAGCTGCTATTAAATTCATGAAAAAGTTCCTCCTTTAATTGTTATCCTTATCGGATATGTCTTTTTTTTAATGTTCATGACTAACCTTGTGGGACATGTAAACCATCGTTAACATCGTAAAAATGAATGCCTGGATTGTACCTATGAACAAGCTGAACGCCTGCCATGCAAGCATCGGCACAACCGCACCAATGGTTCCAACCAGCCCCAGGAAAATGCTTTGAGAATAGAAGTTGGTTGCCAGTCCGGCAAGAAGGCCGAGCAGTATTTCGCCGGCGAAAATATTACCGTAAAGACGCAATCCCAATGTTAATGTATTCGCAAATTCTTCAATGATTTTCAGCGGCACTAAATATGGAATCGGTCTGAAAAATTCTTTGGTATACTCCCCAACCCCTTTTCTTTTTACTCCGTAATAATGAGTGAGCCCCATAACCATTACGGCGAGGGTTAAAGTAACCGCCGGATCGGCTGTCGGGGATTTCCACCATAATTCATGGCCTACTGTAATGGAAAACGGAAGGCCGAGCATGTTGGCAACAAATATGTACATCAGCAGTGTTACGCCAAGGGCGAGAAAGTCTCTGCCGACTTTAAGATCCATTGTGCTGCCGATAATATTGCGAACAAAGTCGACAATCCACTCCATAAAGTTCTGAGCTTTCGTCGGCCGGATCGCGAGTGTTCTTGTGGTCAGCACCGCTATCAGAAAGACGATGATGCTTGTCACAGTAATCATTAAGATACTTGATACATCAAAGTTAAGGCCTAAAAAGTTAACAACTCTTGATTCGTGCAAAGGGTCTTCACCTCTCTTCCATTGATGAACGTTTTAGCTGGATAAAGGAATCTATCATAATGACAGGATAAATTGTCATCAACCCCACAATGACGCCTGCCAAATGAATATATTCAGGATATTTAAAGGCAATGGCCGCCGCGATGATGGCATTGCACAGCCTGGAGGCAGTCCCGAGAGAACGGATCATTTTGCCTTTTGCCACTGCTTTATCAAAAGCCTGCATTCTTTTCGTCAGCAGCCAAAGATTGAAATAACTGAAAACAGTGCCGGTAATCAAGCCTAAAAAAATCGCCTGGTATGGCAAAACTCCATAGCCTAACACGCAGACTGCTAAAATATATATCATATATTTTTGTTGCCTACGGAATGAAAGACTCGCATCGGTCATCAAATACGCTCCTGATGTAAAATTTTTAAAAATCTATCTTACGATTACGGTAAACTAGGCGGTTGACCATTTTACAGAACAATGCGTTCTGTTCAAGACTTCACACAACCCGATAATGCACGAGCCGATATTTTGTCTGTCGCCTGCCAATATGGGGTTTTCAAAGGATTTTTCACAGAGGACTGGTCATTATGATAACCGCTATGAAAACCTTATCATAATAGCCTATTTTAGCATACAATAGCCCCCCTAAGGTGTCAATCTGTTTAAAGTTAAAAAAATATTCATAATCAGACAGCTTCTCACAAAATGTTCACAAATATGCCTTATTCAAGACACACATGTATAATTATGGTATAAATCACAAAAAAAGAAAACCCTTTTTCAGGATTTTCTTTTGATTATTTCGTTCCGAACATCCGGTCTCCGGCGTCGCCCAAACCGGGAACGATATATCCTTTTTCATTTAGTTTTTCATCCAAAGCTGCAATGTAAATGTCAACGTCAGGATGATGCTTCTGAAATTCGTCCACACCTTCCGGGGCAGCAATCAGGCACATAAAACGGATATTTTTCGCGCCGCGTTTCTTCAAGCTGTTCAGCGCTTCTACTGCTGAACCGCCGGTTGCAAGCATCGGATCGACAACGATGAATTCACGTTCTTCGACATCGGATGGAAGCTTGACATAGTATTCAACAGGCTTCAATGTTTCAGGATCACGATAAAGTCCGACATGGCCGACTTTTGCTGCAGGAATCAGCTTCAAAATTCCGTCCACCATTCCCAGCCCGGCTCTGAGAATCGGAACAACCCCAAGTTTTTTCCCGGCGATCACGCTTGATTTAGCCATTTGAACAGGCGTTTCCACATCGACTTCCTGGAGCGGAAGATCGCGCGTAATTTCAAAAGCCATCAGTGTTGCAACCTCATCAACAAGCTCTCTGAATTCTTTTGTTCCGGTCTTCACGTCCCGGATATATGTAAGCTTATGCTGTATAAGAGGGTGATCAAACACGTATACCTTTCCCATATCCGTTTTCAGCTCCTTTTTTTCACACTTCTATTGATTTTACATAAAAAAACGGCAGGTTTCAACAAAAATCAAGATGCAAATTTATGACAAAAAGCCGCCCCTATCACAAGGAGCGGCCGGAATTCTTCTTAATAATCTAATCCAGTATATAAAGGAAATCTGTCTGTCAATGCTTCTACACGCTGTTTTGCTTCTTCAAGCTTTGCTTTGTCTTCGTAGTTTTTAAGAGCGAGCGCGATAATGGCTCCCACTTCTTCAATTGCTTCCAGGTCAAAGCCGCGGCTTGTGACCGCCGCTGTACCGACACGGATTCCGCTTGTTACAAACGGTTTTTCAGGGTCATACGGAATCGCATTTTTGTTGACGGTAATCCCGACTTCATCAAGCACATTTTCGGCCACTTTTCCTGTAAGGCCGAGAGAACGCAAGTCGATCAGCACAAGATGGTTGTCTGTGCCGCCTGATACGAGCTGAACGCCCTCTTTTTTCAATGTTTCAGCCAAGCGCTTCGCATTGTCGATGACATTTTGCGCGTATGTTTTGAATTCGTCTTTTAAGGCTTCGCCAAAAGAAACAGCCTTCGCCGCGATGACGTGCATCAACGGTCCGCCTTGAATTCCAGGGAAGATCGATTTATCGATTTTCTTTGCGAACTCTTCACGGCAAAGAATCATACCGCCGCGCGGTCCGCGCAGTGTTTTATGGGTAGTTGTCGTCACAAAGTCAGAATAAGGAACAGGATTCGGGTGAAGACCTGCAGCCACGAGTCCGGCGATATGCGCCATGTCAACCATCACATAGGCTCCGACTTCGTCTGCGATTTCACGGAACTTTTTAAAATCGATGGTGCGAGGATATGCGCTCGCTCCGGCAACGATAAGCTTCGGCTTATGTTTAAGCGCTTTTTCGCGGACATCATCGTAGTCAATATATTGCGTTTCTTTGTCAACGCCGTATTCTACGAAGTTGTATTGGACACCGCTGAAGTTAACAGGGCTTCCGTGCGTTAAATGTCCGCCGTGGGCAAGATTCATTCCCAGCACAGTATCTCCGTGTTCCAAAATGGTAAAGTATACGGCCATGTTCGCTTGTGCACCGGAATGAGGCTGGACGTTCACATGTTCAGCGCCGAAAATTTGCTTCGCGCGGTCCCGTGCGATGTCCTCTGCGACGTCTACATACTCACATCCGCCATAGTAACGCTTCCCGGGATATCCTTCTGCATATTTATTTGTTAAGACGGAGCCTTGAGCTTCCATGACCGCTTCACTTACAAAGTTTTCCGAAGCAATCAGCTCAATCTTCGACTGTTGACGTTTCCGCTCATCTTGAATGGCGCTAAATACTTGTTCATCTTGCGCAGGTAAATGTTTCATCAGCGAGATCCTCTCCTATCTGTTTCCATTTCGTTTATTATACCATCTCATTGTACACGGTTTTTCATGCAAATGTAAGGGATTATTTTTGAAAATCGTTTTTTATTTTGATAAAAACCGAATATTAAAAGATTATACGATTCATATAGTTCGATATATCATTTTTTAAGAATATTATTTCAAAAAAGAAAAAAGCCGGATAACCGACTCTCTTTCCGCATTCGGCGTTTTCAGCTACTCCGCTTCATATACGGCGCGCACCCCGCCAATCAGTTTAGGCCTTGTCCGCGCAAGTGTCACATGAGCTTCACCAAGCTGCTTCTCTGATACGCGGACGGGAACTGCCACAGGTTTTAAATGCATGCCTATGAACGTATCCCCTATGTCGATGCCTGCATCAGCCTCTATCCGCTCGACAAGCACCGGAGCTTTCATATGTTTATACGCGTATGAAGCCATCGATCCTCCCGCCTTCGGCACCGGAACGGCAAAAACGATCGGAAGGCCCCAAGCCGCGGCCGTTTCTTCTTCAACAACCAGCGATCTGTTTAAATGTTCGCAGCATTGAAAAGCAAGCGCAGCACCCGTTTTTTGCTGAAGCTCCTCAAGGCCTTTGTAGATCGTTTCTGCGATTTCTTCGCTTCCGGATGTACCGATATGCCTTCCGGCCACCTCGCTTGTGCTGCATCCGATGACAGTAATCTGACCGGCACGCAAATTCGCTTCTTTATCAAATTCCTCTAAAATAGAACGCCATGTCTGTTCGAGATTTTCCATGTTTCATGACACCCTTTATACATTCTTGTCTTCATAATCAGCGATCTTTCCGATGCGGACGGCATGCCGCCCTGCAGAAAATTCCGTGGTAAGCCAAACCTTCGCAATCTCCCGGGCCAGCCCCGGACCGATTACCCTTTCACCCATCGCCAAAACATTTGTGTCATTATGCTCTCTCGTCATTTTGGCGCTGAATACATCGTGGACAAGAGCGCAGCGGATGCCTTTTACTTTATTGGCGGAAATGCTCATGCCGATTCCTGTGCCGCAAATTAAAATGCCTCTGTCCGCTTCCCCGTTTGCTACTTTTTGAGCGACCGGAAATGCATAATCCGGGTAGTCCACAGACCCTGAACCGCATTCACACCCTAAATCTTCATATTCAATGTTCAATTCGTCCATTAAAGTAGTAATTTCTTTTCTGATATTGATTCCGCCGTGATCTGAAGCTATGAGTACTTTCATGGGATGACTCCTCCTTGTTTTATGTGCCGCCAAGAGTCTGCGGAGACTGTTCGCAGCTTGTGTCTGAGAACGTCTCTGACTTCATTTTTGATTAAGTCTATTTTACCCGCTGCAGTTTGATTTGCAAACGCTGCCTGACCTGCTTCTTTTATTTTGATTTCCGAGACAGCCTTTTTGCCAGCTCCTCTAATAAATGCCCAAGCTCATCCCTTGTTTTTTGATAGTCGCTGAGCGAGCCGCCAAACGGATCAGAGATATCCCCGTTTTCGCCTTTGACATACTCTTTCAGCGTATAGATTTTGTCTTTGCTCTCCGAATATTCCTGTTCAGCCAAATGTTTGTGCTGCTCTGTCATCGTCAGAACAAGGTCAGCCCATTCGACCTTTTCTTTAGAAAGCTTCGCCGATGAATGATTGAGGGCAATATTTTTCTCAAAAAGGGCCTCGACTGCATATAAAGAAGCTTTTCCGTTTTCAGGAGCAAACAATCCGGCGGATTTGACAGAGACATCCAATTTTTTGCGGGATGCCGCCGATTTAAAAAGCACTTCAGCCATGGGACTGCGGCATGTATTTCCTGTACAGACAAATAAGATGTTCAATCTCGTTCACTCCTTTCTTTTATTATAATGGATTTGGACAAAAAATAATAAAATCCGCTTCAGAAATATAAAAAGAGGGGTTCCCCCCCCTCTTCTCCCGAGTCTGCATTATACTATGGCAAAACGAAAGATGACTTTCGCATATTCGGCTTAAATGGGCAGCAAAAGCTTCAGCCCGAAGCTGAGCAAAATCGCACCGCCCAGCGCTTCACTATATGCGCCGATCCATGACTGGACTTGTTTTCCGAGCAAAAGTCCCGCCCATGTTAAGACCATGCTGAAAAGTCCGAATAAACAGATCGTTAAAATCGGCTTCGTTCCGTAGAGACCGAGGCTGAGGCCGACCGAAAAACTGTCTAGACTGACGCCGACAGCAAAAATGAATAAGCCGAAACCGTTTGGAGAAATCATCTGCTCTCCGCTTTTATTCAAAGATGCGGCAATCATCTGAATGCCGAGCACCAGCAATAGTGCTCCGCCAATATAACCCGCAAGCGCTCCAAGCGCATCAGATAGAAACTGTCCTGCAATCATACCGCCAAGCGGCATGATGACATGGAATAGCCCAATGATGACGCCGATTTGAAAAATTTGACTTCTTCTCAGCTTGGCCATCCCCATTCCAAGTCCCACTGAAAAAGCATCCATGCCAAGTGCAAAGGCCATGATACTCAGTGTCAGAATTTCACCTATTAACACGTCTACATTCATGAGATTCCCCCTTGGACACGCCAGCTTTTCTAGCCTATGCACGTCCAAAGAGGGATAGAACAAACGAAGGGCGCCCTACGCCTCGATCACACGGTGCCCGGCCGCTTTTAACAATCGGTTCATCACCGCACGGCCTACGCCTTCCTCAGGGAAAGACTCAGCGAAAATAAAATCGGGTTTCTCTTCATCAAAACTGCGGAGACTGTCATATAGTCCGGCAGCAACGGTTTCCAAGCGGTCTCTCCTGCCGCAAATTCGCACGACATCCGCACGGTAGGCGCCGGCCCGCTCCTCAGTGGTGAGAATCCCTACTCTCATTCCATCTTTCTGATATTGCTCAATCAGCTGCTGTATGTTTTTAAGGCTCCCCTTTATGATGGCGAGCGGCGCTTCCGGGGCATAATGAGTATATTTCATCCCCGGTGACAAAGGGGCCTTTTTTTCGTCCGTGATTCCCTGATCAATTAAAACTGGACCAGCCGCTTCTTCGAGCTGCTCTTTCGTCACACCGCCGGGTCTTAAAATGACCGGGACATCTCCTGTGCAGGAGACAACTGTGGATTCCACCCCAACGCCGGTGGGGCCGCCGTCGACTACTCCTGCAATCCGGCCGTTCAAATCGTGGATGACATGCTCCGCCTTGGTCGGACTTGGTTTGCCTGATAAATTCGCACTCGGAGCAGCCACAGGAACACCGGCTCTTTTGATGAGTTCAAGCGCTACCGGATGATCAGGCATTCTGACTGCCACGGTGTCAAGACCTGCTGTCACTCTTGTGGATAACACGCCCTTCTTGCAAGGTAAAACAATTGTCAGCGGCCCCGGCCAAAAGTGTTTCATAAGCGTTTCAGCCTGAGCTGAATCCGCCTCTGCAATTTCTTTGAGCTGCCCGATTTCAGCAATGTGGACAATAAGGGGATTGTCGCTCGGACGCCCTTTGGCTTCATATATTTTGGCAACGGCGTCATTATTTTTCGCGTTTGCCCCAAGCCCATAAACGGTCTCTGTCGGAAATGCGACCGTTTCATTCTGCTGCAGCAGCCGGGCCGCTTGTGTAATTTGTGGATAGTTTGTGGACAAATCTTCTTTTACATCCACAGTCCATAACTTTGTATTCATCAACATCAATTCTCCCTTAACAAAACACTAAAAACGTTAATTTTTCATGTAAATCCTGTTGAAAGTATAAAAGATGAAGGAAAAGAAAACAAGCGTTGTCCACATTTTGTGGATAACGCTTTTGAAACCGTGGATATCTCTGTGTATAAGTCAAATGGTCAACCCGGCGTTTTCACCATTAAAACGGCTCCGCTTACATTAAGTGAATCTGAGACGTGTTCAGATCCACAAAGTTCTTCAGGGAGGCTTCCTGCTCGCTTGAACCCCATTACTTCAAGGAAATCCATTGATGTGCCGTTGTTGGCAACCAGATATAATGTATGAATCCCCCGCTTCTCGCACAATACCTGCATACCTTGAAACAGGGAGACGATATGGCCTTGACTCAGCTTGTCAGACACGACAAGAGAACGCAAGAGCCCTTTTTCATTTTCTAATTCCTCCATTCCGAGGCAGGCGACGATTTTGTTTGGGGGATCTTCCATCATAATAAACTGACTCCTATTTTCCTCAATTCCTTTATGGCTCGTCCCAGCTTCTTTTAAGAAAGCTTCAATCACATTTATGTCTTTCTCTTCTGCTAACCTCAATTGATAGAACATCTTTTCACCCCGTTTTTAGCTTCTCTATTCAATCTATGAGGGCGACAGTAAAATATACCTTTTGATTCGCAAGAAACCCGGCTACCCTTATGTCAATTTTGATTAGCAGGAACCATTGGAAAATACAAATAAAGATTTCCGCTGCTGTTAAACCATTTTCTTAAAATTCCTTCATTCGCTTCTGCCGTGTCATTGAAAGGCGCACAGCAAATGCAAAGAATAGACTCTGCCAAATTCAATCCCGACGCCGTTTTGGAAAATTATATCATATTGCATACGCATGAATAACCACCCGTCATACAAATCAATATCCTTGAAAAACTGAGATGGTTCAAATAAAACAAAGACCGTCCCCCTGCCGATTAAGCTGCAAGGAGCGGCCTTTTTCACGAGAAAAGCCCTGTAAACCATTCGACAAGAAAGAATTTCACTTCTTTATCTTCTTCCTTTTCTTCACCGGATAATGCCAAAGCATCCGTTTCAGTCGTTTTTTCTTCTTCTGCTTGATCTTCATCAGGTGATTTAACGGCTTCTCCATTCGAAAAATCAAGAAAGCACAGCGGCGGAAACAGGACGCACCACCAATTGGCTCCCTCACCTTCTCCTAACGTAATTAACACAGCCTCATACTCTCCGGCCGGATAGACCATATTACCGTACAATTTTGTCGGGAATGAAACTTTGTCAAAGTTGACGTCTACTGACTGACTTGCATTCTCGCGTTTCATGGCATCCTTTGCGATTTTTTTAATTTCAGGCAGTTTTGAACGGATGACCTGTCTCGCTTCCTTCATCGAAGTCAAATCTTCTACCCATTTCGTGATCTCTTGATTGACCTCATCTCTGATTTTGCGTTTAAGGTTTTGGTCGCTCTCACTGTCGCTGTTTGCCAAAATCCGCAAGCGAATCGCTTCGTCCGGAATGACGGCCGGCTCCCCGCCGGATGATTGTGCCGTCTCCTCTGTCGCAAGGTTGGCAATCGCTCCTATTAATAAAAGAAATATATAAACACAAGCCATAAATGATTTCTTCATTTTTCCCACCGTTCCTCTCCGTTCTTCAACCTTTTCTAGCCACATTATGGTCAAAAATGAAACGGTTTAAACGGCGTCCGGCAAAAAATCTATTAAGCTTTTAAACTAAGTTGACTGGATAACAAAAAAGAACAGCCTGGCTCCGGCTGTTCTTTTTCAGCTGCAATGTTCGATTACAGCCCATACAATGCGGTCTTTTCCATTGAGATCCTTCTTCACCTGAACTTCCGCTTTCGGAAAGAACTGTTGAAACATATCCCGAACGGCGTTTCCCTGTGTCCAGCCAATTTCAAAAACAATCAATGCTTTATCCGCAATGACCTCGGGCAATTCCTTCATCAAGCGATAATAAAACCGCAAGCCGTCGGCTCCGTCCGTCAAGGCTCCGACAGGTTCGTGCAGGCGGACGACATCTGACAGCGTCCGCATCTCTTCCTCTGATATATAAGGAGGATTCGAAACGATGACATCCGCTTTTTTGCTTTGCATCATCAGCGGCTGCAGCAAATCGCCGCAGATGAAATCCACTTTTGCTCCGAGCCTTTTTGCATTATTCTCCGCTGTTCTCAGCGCTTCTTCAGAAATGTCTGTGGCCGTTACGGAGAAGCGCTTGCTCTCCAGTGCAAGGGTAACGGAGATAGCTCCGCTCCCCGTACCGACGTCGATGGTTTCAAGGCATTCCTTTTCAGGAAAAACCTGATGGGCCTCAGAAAGGACGGCTTCAACGACTTCTTCCGTTTCAGGACGGGGAATCAGAACATGTTCATTGACTAAAAATTCCCGGCCGTAAAACCATTCCTTTCCGGTGATATATTGAACGGGTACACCTGATTGGTGCATCTCAACAGACTTTTTAAATTGCAGAAAATCGTTTTCACGCATCGCATCATGAAAGCTGGCCAACAGTTTGCTGCGTTCCATTTTAAGCTGGTCAGCCAGCAAAATTTCTGCGGCATTTCGGTCTCTTCCCGCGTCAGTTAAATAAGAAGAAGCCCAATGAAGGGCTTCGAAAATCGTTTTCATCTTTAGCTCTCCGCATGCTGAAGCTTGCTTGACTGATCTTCTACGATCAGTGCGTCAATGACTTCATCAAGCTTGCCCTCAAGTATTTGGTCGAGCTTTTGGATCGTTAAACCGATCCGGTGATCTGTCACGCGGTTTTGCGGAAAGTTATACGTGCGGATGCGCTCAGAGCGGTCTCCTGTACCGACGGCTGATTTTCGGTTTTGATCATATTCAGCTTGTGCTTCCTGCTGAAATTTATCATAAATTCTTGCGCGCAGCACCTTCATTGCCTTTTCTTTGTTTTTAATCTGTGATTTCTCATCCTGGCATGAAACGACAACACCGGTCGGAAGGTGTGTCAGCCGCACGGCGGACATCGTCGTATTTACGCTTTGCCCTCCTGGACCGCTTGAAGCGAACGTATCGACGCGAATATCTTTCTCATGTATTTCAACTTCGACTTCTTCTGCTTCAGGCAGACAGGCAACCGTAGCCGTCGACGTATGGATGCGCCCGCCGGATTCCGTCTCAGGTACGCGCTGCACGCGGTGCGCACCGTTCTCGTATTTCATCCTTGAGTATGCACCGTTTCCATTAATCATAAAAATAATCTCTTTATAGCCGCCTGTGCCTGTCGTATTGGCTTCCATCACTTCTGTTTTCCAGCCCTGCAGTTCGGCATACCGGCTGTACATCCGGTAAAGGTTTCCGGCAAATAATGCCGCTTCCTCGCCGCCTGCCGCCCCGCGGATCTCCATAATAACGTTTTTATCATCGTTCGGATCTTTCGGGATAAGCAATACCTTCAGTTGGTCTGTCAGCGTTTCGGTTTCTTCCTGCAGCTCTGAAATCTCCTCTTTGACCATTTCGCGCATTTCACTATCGAGCTTTTCTTCAAGCATCGCTTTTGCATCATTAAGCTGCTCTGCTGCGCTCCGATAACGTCTATATACTTCAACTGTTTCCTGTATATCAGATTGCTCTTTTGAATATTCTCTAAGCTTCTTCGGATCATTGACAACTTCCGGGTCGCTTAAGAGCTCATTTAATTTTTCATACCGATCTTCTATCGATTTTAAACGGTCTAACACGGTCTTCACCTCTGTTTGCTGTGCGTAACATTCTAATTATAGTATAGGGACTGCTCCCAGTCAAAACAACTTGGCAGATTGCGCTTTTTAGTATACTTTTAAGAAAAAAGGAGTTTGCCGCTATATGCTTGAATCGATCCATCACACTGCGATCATCTGCTCAGATTATGAAGCATCCAAATCATTTTATGTCGACAAGCTCGGCCTTGAGATCCTCAGCGAAACCTACAGAAAGGATCGGGATTCATACAAACTGGACCTCTCTTTAAACGGCCGGTACGTCATTGAGCTGTTTTCGTTCCCGAATCCGCCCAAACGCCTTACCAGGCCGGAGGCAGCTGGTCTCCGCCATTTGGCGTTCACCGTAAACGACCTTGATCATGCCGTCAGCAAGCTTCGCGAAAAAGGCGTATCGACAGAGCCGGTCCGCATCGACCCGGGAACTGGTAAGCGGTTTACTTTTTTCTCCGATCCCGACGGGCTGCCTTTAGAGCTTTATGAACCATAACGCTAAATTATACGTGTTGAGCGGGCAGTCTGGGGAAATATCGCTTTCTTTGCCGAATCCCTTCTTCTTTTGTCTAACAGGAAGGAAGCTTTCGATCCGGGTCGAATACCCCTTTTAGATGTTTTAGTTACAGGTTAAAAGGAGGTATCCAAAATGAATACAACTGATGCGGCAAACAAACTCGGCGTTTCCACAAAAACGGTGCAGCGCTGGGTCAAACAGCTGCAACTGCCCGCTTCACGGAATGAGCTTGGACACTACTTCTTCACAGACGAAGACATCGCCGTTTTAAAGGAAGTCAAGGAGCAGCTGAAAAAGGGAACCCCAATGCAGAATGTCACAGTTGCACGGCCGAAAAAATCCTTCTTCATCAAGAAAAATGAAACTGTCCAAGCGAAAGCCCCGGAGCATTTGAACGCGTTAATCGAAGAAAAACTGGAGCAGTTCTTGCAGCATGAACAGCTTGAACGCGAGCTGCTTCAAAAAAAAATCGCCGAGCTGGAAAGGAAGCTGGAGCAAAAAGCGGATGAAGTCGTCTCCTATCAGCTGCTTCAGCAAAGACGCGAGCTTGAAGAAGAGCGGCAGCAAATTAAAAATCTTGAGCGAAAAATCAGTGAATTGGAAAACAGCAAAGACAAGAAAGAACCAGCTGTCAAAAGAGAAGAAAAACCGAAAAGCAAATTCAAATCCATTTTCTCTTTTTAAACACAAAAAGCTTGCAAGTGCTGTCGAAACGGCAACTTGCAAGCTTTTTCTTATGCGGTGATGGCTATTAAAATCGGCAGTGAAATAATGGATAGAACCGCACTGATAACAAATGCAGACGCCGTTTCCGCTTCCTGTCTTTCAAAGTTTGTAGCGATCATCGCCGCTACGGCGGAACCAGGGAATGCTACGAGCAGAACCGCTTTTGTCAAGTCGGCGGAAGACAAACCGACAGCCATCGCAATCACAAACATTAATGCTGGCTGGGCAGCAACCTTCAACAAGGCGATACTCAAAGCCGGCACGCTGAATTTGATTTTGCGGATACCGACTGTCACCCCGACTGCGAAAAGGGCGATCCCAGAAGTCGTATCTCCGATCATGTTAAGCATTTTCTGCGGCAGTTCAGGAATTTGCAGACCGAATAAAACGAGAATAATACTTGCGAGCGGCGCAAATGCAAGCGGCTCTGATAAACCGTGCAAAATGGATTTCCCTGTCACTTTCCAAATGCTTTCGCTTTGTTCGCTTTGGTCTTTAGATGATGACCGGCCTACAGTACCTACAATGATCGCCAATGGGTCGAGCATTGCATTGACGACGATTCCTGTGATCGCGATCGGAATCGCTACCTCCTGCATGCCGAAAAGGCTTCCCAATACCGGAATTCCCATAAAGGCAAATGTCGGCTGTGCAGAGTTCAATGAAAACATTGAAGCATCCGTTAGATCATACTTAAATAAAAATCTTAAAAAAATCAAAATAATAACGTAAAATCCTACAATCCCAATAACCAACGATACCATTAATGGAATCTGACTATAAAATTTATCCTTTGGCGTTGACAAGATGCTTGACACAAAGTGAGCCGGCAGCGCATATTTCGTAACGAGTGTGCTTACCCCTTTTGCTGATTTAGCATCATAACTTCCAAAATGACCTGCAAACCATCCCAGCGCAATAACGAAAAATATTGGCGCAAGGAGGATTAAAATATTTAAAAAGCTCAAAGCTGTTTCCTCCTCTATGTTGTCCCATTTTTTCAGGACATGATGTCGGCGGCTTTGTATGGAACGTTCGGTTGAGCCGCCGGCCCCCAGTTTATCGCTGCGGCCTGCGGGCTCTTTCACCTCCGCCATCGGCCGCCATTTTTTTATCGTTTCCTCAGCCTGAAATATTAGTCGCGCTTTGCCACAATCGTTTTATATTCAGGACGCCACATTGCATCCCGTACTGCTTTTTCGACATCATCCGGCTGAACGCGCGCCACTCTGTCTTTAATGGCTGCTTTCACAACATCAATCGCCACTTGAACAGATACGTCTTGAAGATCATCAATTTTCGGAAGCAGTCCTGCACCAGGCTGTTCATGGTCAACCATATTGGCAACCGCATTTGCGGATGCAGCAAACATTCCGTTTGTGATCTCTTTTGCTTGTGAAACGATTGTGCCAAGTCCTAATCCAGGGAAAACAAAAGCGTTGTTTGATTGTCCGATTTCATGCGATACGCCATTGTAAACAACAGGTTCAAACGGGCTTCCAGTCGCAACCAATGCTTTTCCATCCGTCCATTTGAACAGGTCTTCAGGAACAGCTTCAGCAAGCGGAGTAGGATTGGACATCGGTAAAATAACCGGGCGATCGGTATGAGCCGCCATTTCCTTAATAATTTCTTCTGTGAAGGCGCCGGCAACACCTGACGTTCCGATCAAAATGGATGGCTTCACTTGACGAACGACTTCTTCGAAAGAAATTTCTCCTTTTTCATTGCGTTTCCAATCTTTCACTTCTTCTGTACTGCGCAAGTATGGTCTTTGGAAATCGAGAATATTGTCCATGCCTTCCATCAATAAACCTCTGTAATCGACTGTCCAGAACGCTTTGTTTGCTTCTTCTTCCGACAGCCCTTCAAGAACCATGGTGTCGCGGATTTGATCAGCGATGCCGATTCCCGCTGAACCAGGTCCGAAAATGACGACGCGGTGATCTTTTAATGATGTTCCAGTCTTTTTAACAGCCGCTAAAATCGCAGCCAGCGTAATCGCTCCAGTTCCTTGGATATCATCATTAAACGTCGGGATTTTATGGTTATATTTACCCATAATGTTACGGGCGTTTTTGTTTCCGAAATCTTCCCAATGAAGAAGTGCTGTAGGGAAATATTTTAATGCTGTTTCGACATAAGCGTCGATGAATTGATCATAACGCTCACCTTCAACTCGCGGATGACGGTTTCCGATGTACAGCGGATCGTTAAGAAGCTTTTCATTATTTGTTCCGACATCCAAGACAACCGGAATGACGCGCTTAGGATCGATTCCTGCCGCTGCCGTATAAACAGCCAGTTTACCAATCGCAATGTTGATGCCTCCGACACCCCAATCGCCGATGCCAAGAATGCTTTCAGAATCGGTTGCAACAATCAGATCAATGTCATCTTCTGATGCCTGGAGATTTCGAAACGCCGTTTCGATTCCTTCTATATCATCAATAGACAAGTAGAGTCCGTGCGGTCTGCGGTATTCATGACTGTACTCCTGAATCGCTTCACCGACAGTCGGTGTGTAAACGACAGGAAGCATTTCACGAAGGTGATTTTGCAATAATTTATAGAAAAGCACTTCATTTCTGTTTTGAAGGTCGTTTAAATATACGTTTTGGCGAAGGCGGTCAGGCTGAGCTGAAAATTGATCGTAAGCCCGTTCCGCCTGCTGGTCAAGACTGAGAACAGTCGGCGGCAGCAGTCCTTCAAGGCCGAGGTTCTTTCTTTCTTCAAGAGAAAATGCCACCCCTTTATTTAAAGCAGGAATTGATAAAACATCTTTTCCTCTTAAAGAAGTTTCCAAATTTCCTTCCTTCGTTTTTTTCATGTTATTCACACTAATTACCTTCTTTCTTAAAATGTTAATAAGGTGAAATAATTACGATAAATGATTAAGACATTGCCTTCTTGCATTGATTTGTCAAATATGTACGCGCGTTTTTGACAAAAATCTGAACAATACCGAAAACCTCTTTACATTTTTTCTGACTACAGTAAGTCATTTTATGCCTGCTATTGTCAAAATTCAAGCGATGAAAATTAGATAATTTTTTCGTATTCTTAATTAAGTTTTTTAATTACATTAATTTCTAAAAAAAGAACCCAATAAAAAAAACACTTGTTTTTACCAAGTGTTTTAAGGCGCTTTTTACTTGCGATTTATTCAGGTTTTCCGGGCACCTCATGGTGATGACGGCAGCGTGCTTCATATGCTTCAGAAGCCCCCACCAAAATGACCGGATCATCATATGAAGCCGGTTTTCCGTTGATCAGTCTTTGTGTCCGGCTTGCCGGGGAACCGCAGACAGAACATACCGCTTGCAGTTTAGTCACCGTTTCCGCCAAAGCCATCAAGTCCGGAACGACGCCGAATGGTTCTCCGCGAAAATCTTGATCAAGCCCTGCGGCAATCACTCGATAGCCTTGATCAGCCAGAGCGGTTAAAGTACCGATGATCGTTTTGTCAAAAAACTGCACTTCATCGACAGCGATCACATCTGTTTTGACACTTATGTATTTGTATATTTCTTGCGGAGATGTAATGGCATGGCACACAATGGAGGCCCCATTATGCGACACAACCGAATCATTGCTGTAACGATTGTCAATGGCAGGCTTAAACACTTTGACTTCCTGCTTGGCAAATGTTGCTCTTTTGACTCGGCGGATCAGCTCTTCTGATTTGCCCGAAAACATGCTTCCGCATATGAGTTCAAGCCAGCCGCTTTGCTTCATGATGTACATCCTCTTTAACCCCTCTCGAGCAGTTTATGGCATGTAAAAAACAGGCAAGAAGATTCCTGCCTGTTTATCATATCTATTATTACTTAAGACCGTATTTTTTGTTAAAGCGATCAACACGACCATCAGCAGAAGCGAATTTTTGGCGGCCAGTGTAGAACGGATGGCATTCAGAACAAATCTCAACGCGTACCTCTTCTTTTACTGAACCTGTTTCAAATTCGTTTCCACAAGCGCATTTGACTGTTGCTTTTTTGAAATTAGGATGAATTCCTGCTTTCATGTCTGTCATCTCCTTCCGCCCTGAATCCAATTCGGAAACAGAGTTAATATTCCGGGACAAAACCTCCGGAACGCACATGATAGAATTATAACAGCGATTCGGACGATTTGCAAACTAAAGTTGTAATCACCGTCTCGCAGCCGACATATTGGCCTGCTTCCATTCCTGAATCAAAATATCGAAGAATTCCTGGTTTGTTTTGGTCTTCTTCATTTTCCTCATAAATTTCTCCACAAAATCCGGTGTATCAGACATGGTTTTGCGGATGGACCACAGACGGTCAAGGTGTTCTTTCGGAACAAGGAGCTCTTCTTTACGCGTACCCGAACGGCGAATATCAATGGCAGGAAAAATTCTTCTTTCCGCAAGAGAGCGGTCAAGATGCAGCTCCATGTTACCGGTTCCTTTAAATTCTTCATAGATCACATCGTCCATACGCGAGCCTGTATCAACCAATGCGGTTGCCAATATCGTCAAACTGCCGCCCTCTTCAATGTTCCGCGCCGCTCCAAAGAACCGCTTCGGACGGTGGAATGCTCCGGGATCAATTCCCCCGGACAATGTTCTGCCGCTTGGCGGAATGACTAAGTTGTAAGCACGCGCCAGCCTTGTAATGCTGTCCATTAAAATGATGACGTCTTTTTTATGCTCGACGAGTCTCATCGCCCGTTCCAGCACAAGCTCGGCCACTTTTATATGGTTTTCAGGCACCTCATCAAAAGTCGAGCTGACAACGTCTCCCGCAACAGAGCGTTCGATATCTGTCACTTCCTCAGGTCTTTCATCTATCAGAAGCACGATCAGCTCCGCTTCCGGGTGATTAGCTGTAATGCTGTTGGCGATTTCTTTGAGAAGCATTGTTTTACCTGCTTTTGGAGGAGCGACTATCAAACCGCGCTGTCCAAAGCCAACCGGCGCCATCATGTCCATGATACGCGTTGACAAGTAATTCGGCTTCGTCTCAAGCACCATCTGGCGATCTGGATAAAGAGGCGTTAAAGCCGGGAAGTGCACCCGTTCTTTTGCAGATTCAGGATCATCTCCGTTAACCGCTTCAACATGAAGCAGACCGTAGTATCGCTCATTTTCTTTTGGAGGCCGGACTTTCCCGGATACTTTATCACCGTTTCTCAAATCAAAGCGGCGGATTTGGGAAGCAGAAATATAGATATCCTCTGAACTCGGAGAATAGTTAATCGGTCTGAGGAAACCAAACCCTTCTGACTGGATAATTTCCAAAACGCCTTCCATAAACAGAAGGTCTTCCTGTTCGGCATTTGCTTTCAAAATGGCGAAAATCAGTTCCTTTTTTGTCAGTTTGCTGTAATACGAGACTTTATAGTGCCTTGCAAGCTCATACAGCTCTTTTAATTTCATATTTTCCAAAGATGAAATGGATACATCTTTCACAAAGAACACCACTCTTTTCTAATCAAATATAATATTTTACTTTGTCTCATAAGCTAAACGGAGACGCTTGATTTATACTGCCGATTCAGCTTCTATCGGCAACGCTTCCACCCATATATATCGACGTATTGAAAAGGATTATAAGTATGAGTCGAGAAAGAAGCGAGGACATAACAAGAGAAGAATATCGCATATCTAATCGATGCGGCAGGAATTTAGGCTCTCCTTAAGAACCAGATGCGCAGAAAATTTCGCAGCACTCTTTATTTTTACCTCATTTGACGTTCATATTCAACTTCATTTGTAATTTGACATGAAATTGATAGAGATGACTCTGTTTTGAAAAGTGCCAGAAGCTTGTCAAGGAGATGCAAGCTGTATGCAATTGTATCAGAACAATGAAATCTGTTCAATCCATAAGACGGTCAAATACAAGGGAAAAGCGGGTCACACAGTCCCCGCTTTTTCTTTCCTTTAAGGCCGAATCACTAAGTTTGGTTTTTTCTTGAGGCTGTGTCTTCCGTCAACGAAGCGGACAGTGCCGGATTTTGCCCTCATCACAATACTGTGCGTTGTTCCGACAGAACCTTTAAATTGTACGCCGCGCAGCAGCTCTCCGTCCGTCACACCGGTTGCGGCAAAAATCGCGTCGTCTCCTTTGACGAGATCCTCCATTCGCAGCACTTTCGCCGTATCAAGACCCATTTTTTCACAACGCTTCAGTTCTTCCTCGGTTTGCGGAAGCAGCTTGCCATGGATTTCTCCTCCAAGCGCCTTCAGCGCCACAGCGGATAAAACACCTTCCGGAGCGCCTCCTGATCCGAATAAAATATCAACTCCAGTATGATCAAAAGCTGTATTGATCGCTCCGGCCACATCACCATCATTGATCAGCTTGATTCTTGCGCCTGCTTCCCGGAGTTCATGGATGATGCGCTCATGTCTGGAACGGTTCAAAACGGTTGCCACAACATCTTCTACATCTTTATTTTTGGCTTTGGCCACGGCTTTCAAATTATCAATCACCGGCGCCTCAATATCGATGCATCCGACGGCTTCTGGACCGACGGCGATTTTATCCATATACATGTCAGGTGCATTCAGCAGATTTCCATGGTCCGCAACAGCGATAACGGCAAGGGCATTCCAGCCGCCGCTTGCGACAATGTTCGTGCCTTCGAGAGGATCGACTGCTACGTCTACCCGCGGTCCGTAGCCGTTCCCCAATTTTTCTCCGATATAGAGCATAGGGGCCTCATCCATTTCGCCTTCACCGATGACAACTGTCCCTTTCATCGGAATGGTATCAAATACATCCCTCATTGCGCTTGTCGCAGCGTCGTCGGCTTCGTCTTTTTTTCCCCTTCCCATCCAGCGTGCCGACTTAAGCGCAGCCGCCTCTGTCACACGTACAAGTTCCATCGATAAGCTTCTTTCCATTGCTATCTAATCTCCTCTCGCCAATTTAAAATCGGTTTATGTTTGATCATTGCAAGCAATTGTCCACTAGGAATTTTGCAGCTGTTCAATTTCTTGGTCTGTCAATTTTTCACGCCAGACGGTGGCGCCAAGGTTCGTCAGCTTCTCTTCAAGCAGGCTGTATCCCCTGTCAAGATGTTCAAGACCGGTAATTTCGGTAATCCCATCTGCCATGAGCCCAGCTACTACGAGACAAGCTCCCGCTCTCAGATCACTAGCTTTGACTTTGGCGCCTTGCAGAGGGACAGGACCGGTGATAATCGCCGACCTTCCCTCGACTTTCATCGATGCACCCATGCGCCTGAGCTCGTCAATATGTTTGAAACGGGCAGAGTAAATGGTGTCAGTGACAACGCTCGTCCCGCTTGCCTTTGTTAAAAGCGAAGTCATCGGCTGCTGCAGATCGGTCGGAAAGCCCGGATATACAAGCGTTTTGAGATCGACCGGTTTCAGCTCTTTTTTTCCGCCGATCATTAAAATCTGATCGCTGCTTTCTTCAATCCGGATCCCCATCTCGCGCAGCTTGGCTAACAGCGATTCCAAGTGTGTCGGTATCACATTGTCAATCAGCACTTCTTGTCCCATGGATGCCGCTGCAATCAGGAAAGTCCCGGCTTCTATCCGGTCTGGAATAATCGAGTGTCTGCAGCCGTGAAGGGATTCAACGCCCTCGATGCGGATAACATCAGTGCCGGCTCCTTTTATTTTCGCCCCCATATTTGTTAAAAGGGTGGCGACATCGATAATTTCCGGTTCCTTCGCAGCATTCTCAATCACGGTTCTGCCTTTGGCGAGCACGGCAGCAAGCATGATGTTGATCGTTGCTCCAACACTGACGACATCAAGATAAATGCGCGCGCCTTTTAATTCCTCTGCACGCAAATAGATCGCGCCTTGTTCATTTGTCACCTCGGCACCAAGCGCCTCAAAACCTTTGATATGCTGGTCAATCGGTCTCGGACCGAGGTGGCAGCCGCCTGGAAGGCCGATAACCGCCTTTTTAAAGCGGCCGAGCATCGCCCCCATTAAATAATAAGAAGCCCGAAGCTGTTTCACTTTTCCATTCGGCAGAGGCATACTGATCATCGGCGCAGGATCAACGACCATTTCTCCTTTTTCAAAATGAACATGTCCGCCGATCTCCCTCAGCAGATCGCGAAGTGTCAAAATGTCTGATATATGGGGAAGGCCTTCAAGCGTAACCGTCGATTCAGCCAAAATCGTCGCGGGTATAAGGGCGACAGCACTGTTTTTGGCTCCGCTTATATGTACTGTTCCATTCAAAGGATCGCCGCCAGCTATATTTAACTTTTCCATGATCGTCTCCTTCCTTAAAGAAGATAGCTAATGGAGCGTATAATAAGAACTCAAAATAAATGGTTCATTTCAAAATCTATCCAATTAAAAGAGAAAGAATACAACACATTTCAAAATTTATCAGGAAGAAAATAGCGAAGCTGTCTGCGGCAAGGGTTCTCTTCTGCAAAACATTCATTTCTCTTTATAAGACAAAATGGTGACAAACAGAGGGGGTCCCTCCACTTGCCACTCACTTCGAAGCCTGGGGCTTTATTTATTCCAGTCGGCTAAAAACTGTTCAATTCCTTTATCGGTTAACGGGTGCTTTGTCAGCTGGTGAATGACCTTCAGCGGCATAGTGCCGATATGAGCCCCTCTTAGTGCAGCTTCTGTTACATGCTGCGGATGACGGATCGATGCGGCAATGATTTGCGTATCCAAACCGTGCACATCAAAAATTTGTTTGATTTCGCTGATCAAGTCAAGTCCGTTATGACCGATGTCATCCAAGCGCCCCAGGAATGGAGAAACATAAGTAGCTCCGGCTCTTGCCGCCAGAAGCGCCTGATTCGCACTGAAGATCAGCGTTACGTTCGTCTTAATGCCGAGATCGGTAAGTGCTTTAACAGCTTTCAAACCGTCAGACGTCATTGGAATTTTCACCGTAATATGAGGTGCGATTTTGGCAAGCTCTTTTCCTTCTTCAATCATTTCCTCCGCCTTTAGAGAAATAACCTCAGCGCTAACAGATCCTGAAACCACCTCGGTAATTTCACGCAGACGATCATGAAACGAAATATTTTCTTTTGCTACTAAACTAGGATTTGTCGTAACCCCCGCAAGCACGCCGAGAGAATGGGCCTCTTTAATTTCGTCTAAATTTGCAGTATCAATAAAAAACAGCATATTGATAAAACCTCCTGTCATGAAAATGTCTGAACTATGAAACTTGTTTGCGCTTTCCGGATGATATGGATAAAACCGCCTGTCGCTATCAGGCGGCTTTTTGACTGAACGGGAAGCAAAAGAGCCTCATGCTTAAACGGCATGTGTTAACAGCACTTCCCTAAAACACCAGAAAAACATCCTATTTCCCTTGAAGGGAAACAGGTGTGCTTTTCCAAAGTGTCATTATGCTTTGTTTGAAGAACCAAATTCACGCATTTTGCCGATAACAGTTTCTTTAATCGCTTCGCGAGCGGGTCCCAGGTATTTACGAGGATCGTATTCGTCAGGCTTCGCTGCCAATGTTTCACGAACAGCTTTAGCTGAAGAAATTTGGTTTTCAGTGTTTACGTTGATTTTAGCTGTACCAAGTGAGACCGCTTTTTGGATGTCAGCAGTCGGAATTCCAGTACCGCCGTGAAGAACGAGCGGGAGGCCTGTTGATTTTCCGATCTCTTCCATCTCTTTGAAGCCAAGATTTGGTTCGCCTTTGTAAGGGCCGTGAACTGAACCTAGTGCAGGTGCAAGGCAGTCGATTCCAGTACGCTCAACAAGCTCTTGGCACTCTTTAGGATCAGCGTAGATTACGCCTTCAGCGATAACGTCATCTTCTTGTCCGCCGACTGTTCCAAGCTCAGCTTCTACAGATACTCCATGGAAATGAGCAAGCTCAACAACTTTAGAAGTTGTTTCTACGTTTTCTTCAAATGGATGGTGAGAAGCATCGATCATGACAGAGGTGAAACCTGCATGAATCGCTTTTGCACAAGATTCAAAGCTTGAACCGTGATCCAAGTGAATGGCGACAGGAACTGTCACTTTGTATTCTTCCATAAGTGCTTTTACCATAGCAACGACTGTTTTGAAGCCGCCCATGTAACGTCCCGCACCTTCTGAAACGCCAAGGATCACTGGAGATTTTTCTTCTTCAGCAGCCTGTAAAATCGCTTGAGTAAACTCAAGGTTGTTTAAGTTAAATTGTCCGACAGCATATCCGTTTTCTTTTGCTTTATTCAACATTTCCGTCATTGATACTAAAGGCATGTCGAAAGTCCTCCTTATGTAGCCTGATTTGCTCTTTGCGAAAAAAGCTCTCCACACCTACCTAGCATGACCAGAAAAACCTGCCATATGTAAAATGTTTGTTTTTTAAACTTTAGATAGCTTTTCTCTACTTATATAGAATAACAATTAATCGACAAATCGGCAACATCATCGCTTGTGACAACATCAAAAACTTTTTCGTTCCCGTCAGCCGTTTGATTTAATCGGAAGGTATGTTTTGACCGCCTCGCGGATTTCATCGATGTCAAAAGGCTTGGCAAAGTGAGTCAGAGCCCCGAGTTCCTTTGACTCCTGGATCATATCGAGCTCACCGTATGCGGTCATGATAATGACGCGGATCTCCTCGTCTATGACTTTCATTCTTTTTAAGATTTCAATTCCATCCATTCCAGGTATCTTCATATCCAGTAAAACAAGGTCGGGACGCTGTTTTTTGACAATGTCCAGCGCTTGGATTCCGTTAGCGGCCTGGAAGGTTTTGTACCCTTCTTTATTGAAAACTTCATTCAGCAAAACCCGGATTCCGTACTGGTCATCTACGATTAAAATCTTCTCATTCATTATTCTACACCTCTATATTTTATAATTTTCGCCAAAATTAAGCAGTAGTTTATCTATTCTGTTTTGATTTTCTCTTTTCCTTTAATTAAAACATTTAAGTTTGCGACATATTTAGAGGATTTTTCCCAATATTCTCTTTTGTTATATAATGATAGTCAGTAAAAAAGGAGGAGTCAGTTTGCTTAAAATTTTTACCACTCAATTGTCAGGAATCTTCAACCGGATTCAGGAGGGTGAAGCCCTGCCGATTGAAGACGGCGCCCGATTACTGGCCCAGGCGGTCATCAGTGACCATTCGATTTATGTATATGGAAAAAATGAATTGGAGGGCATTTTGAAAGAAGCGCTTTACAGCTCTGAGCCGTTCCCCTCTGCCAAACCGATGCCGCAGAATGAAGAAGACTGGCCGGCTTTTCAAACGGCAGATAAAGTGCTGATGTTTTGCTCGCATCCCTCAGATGACAGCGATCTGGAAATTGCGAAAAGGCTGAATGAAAAAGGCATCGGACTGGTTGCCGTATCCCCTTCCGGCAAAGAAGACGCACCCGTTGCAACATTCGCCGATGTTCACATTGATTCTAAGCTTAAAATGCCGCTTCTTCCCGGTGAGGACGGAACAAGATTCGGTTTTCCGTCGCTGATGGTCAGCCTCTATATTTATCATGCCCTGTCATTTACATTAAAGGAAATTCTTCAGGAATACCAATGAAAAAAGGTTGCCTGAAGGTAATAAACCGGGGATGAGGCGGGCCTTATGAATATAGTACCAGTTCTGCCTGTTATTATCACCAGAAAGAGCCAAAAAAACCTGCCGGAGATGAACCG
This sequence comes from Bacillus swezeyi, assembly GCF_001969815.1. Lineage (GTDB taxonomy): Bacteria > Bacillota > Bacilli > Bacillales > Bacillaceae > Bacillus > Bacillus swezeyi. The sequence goes on from NZ_MRBK01000004.1 coordinate 144,488, forward strand.
CCGGCAGGCTTTTTCAGTTTTTTACAGCTTCTCTGAAGTCTTTAATGAAGCATGAACAAAGTCTCTGAACAATGCTTGCGGTCTTGTCGGTCTTGAAGTAAATTCAGGGTGGAACTGCGACGCGACAAACCATGGATGGTCTTTCAGCTCAATGATCTCTACGAGGCGGCCGTCAGGGCTTGTCCCTGAGAAGACAAATCCGGCTTCCTCCATCTGCTGTCTGAACTCATTGTTAAATTCGTAGCGATGGCGGTGGCGTTCATAAACCACTTCATTCTGGTACGCTTCATAAGCTTTTGAACCTTCCTGCAGCTTACATGGATACAGTCCGAGGCGAAGTGTTCCGCCGAGATCTTCAATATCCTTTTGCTCAGGAAGAAGGTCAATGATCGGATACGGTGTGGAAGGATCGATTTCGGCAGAATGCGCTCCTTCAAGTTCGAGAACGTTTCTTGCATACTCGATCGATGCCACCTGCATGCCGAGGCAAATGCCGAAGAACGGCATTTTATGCTCGCGCGCATATTTGACAGCGGCGATTTTCCCTTCGACTCCGCGATCCCCAAATCCGCCCGGAACAAGAATGCCGTCTACATCCTGCACCAAGCCGGCAATGTTTTCTTCCGTTACTTCTTCAGCGTTGATCCATTTAATCTGAATATCTGAGTCAAATGCATATCCAGCATGGCGAAGCGATTCAACCACCGAAATATAGGCGTCCGGAAGTTCGACGTATTTGCCGACCAAGCCGATTGTCGCTGTTTTAGAAAGGGTTTGCACTTTATTGACAAGCTCTTTCCATTCTTCCATGTCTGCTTCTTTGCATTCCAGCTTCAAATGATTGCAGACAAGGTTGTCAAGTCCCTGTTTTTGCAGATCAAGAGGAATGGAATATAGTGTATCCGCATCTCCTGCTTCAATCACGGCTTTAGGGTCGATATCGCAAAACAGCGCAATTTTGTCTTTCATATCTTGAGAAATCGGCATTTCCGTTCTCACAACGATGACGTTCGGCTGGATACCGAGGCTGCGGAGCTCTTTCACACTGTGCTGTGTCGGCTTTGTTTTCATTTCTCCTGCAGCTTTCAGGTACGGAACAAGCGTACAGTGAATGTACATCACATTCTCGCGCCCGATATCGCTCTTCATTTGGCGGATCGCCTCAAGGAACGGCAATGACTCGATATCGCCGACCGTTCCGCCGATTTCCGTGATCACCACATCGGCGTTCGTTTCTTTTCCTGCACGGAAAACACGATCTTTGATCTCATTTGTGATATGAGGAATCACCTGAACGGTGCCGCCCAAATAGTCTCCTCTGCGTTCCTTTTTCAGCACTGCGGAATAGATTTTTCCGGTTGTCACATTGCTGTATTTATTTAAATTAATATCGATAAAACGCTCATAGTGCCCTAAATCGAGATCCGTTTCTGCACCGTCATCGGTTACGAATACTTCACCGTGCTGATACGGACTCATTGTGCCGGGATCCACATTGATATACGGATCGAATTTTTGGATGGTGACGCTCAGACCTCTGTTTTTCAGCAGGCGGCCGAGTGAAGATGCCGTAATTCCTTTTCCAAGCGAGGATACAACTCCTCCGGTTACAAAGATATATTTTGTCATTACTGTACCCCTCTCTTCAATTAACACTTATTCCTTAAAATGCTCTGTTTATGAAAAATCATTTAGATCTTTTCTAAATGATTTAAATGATTAGGAGGCGGAAAAACAAGAAAGCTCCCTTTCAATTTCTTGAAAGGGAGCTGATAGTCCGTATCACTTGAATCTCTTCTTTTTGAAGAGCCCAAAATACATACTACCTAGTTCACCTGTGAAAGTCAAGATCGATTTAAAAATGAATACTGCTTAAGACAAAAATTAATCTTCGTCTTCCTCAGCTTTAAAATTTTCTTCTTCTTCTTCTTCTTCTTCGTCATCCAAGATCTCGTCTTCAAGATCTTCTAGCTCATCATCGTCCGCTTCATCGATATCATCGAATTCATCGGCGTCAAGGGCAATATCTTCTTCAACATCATCAAGGAGAATATCATCCTCATCAACTTCTTCGAATTCATCAAGATCAAGGTCTTCTTCAACAACTTTTTTCGCTTTTTTCTTTTTCGCTTTTACGGTCGGCTGTGTTTCTTCATCAAGCTGATCATACGGATACCAGCTGCGAAGACCCCACGTTTGGTCTGACAGCGCCAAAAAGCGGCCGTCAATATTCAAATCTGTGTAGAACTGGGCTAACCGGTCTTCCAGCTCTTTTTTCCCCACTCCAAGCAGTGAAGCCACTTGATCTGTAAGCTCCTGGAAGGTAATTGATTTCTTTTTGTCTAAGAAAATTTCGTATGCGATTTCAACTAAAGCCATTTCCTTTAGCTGTTCCTCTGAGTATTGTTTCAAACTCATCGCCGGACACTCCCTTTCTATCTTCATGTATGTATCTACTATCTTTGTCATAGAAAATAAGCATGTAATTTCTGTCTTTACGACAAACCATACCTCTCATTATAAACAAAAGAAATCACTTTATGCCACCATTATTCCCGTTCATTCAATAATTTTTACCACATGGGCGGGAAAAAAACAAGCGGTCAAGCTGAAGCTTTGAAGAGGCGTGAAAAGAAGCCTGTTTTGGGAGCCCGGAGATTTGATTAGGAGGCAGATGCCGGCAGCATGTCCGCCGGCATATCGCAAAGCTGCGCAGTCATGATTGCATCACCATTCTGGAAATCACGATTCTCTGAATTTCTTGTGTTCCTTCGTAAATCTGGGTGATTTTCGCATCCCGCATATAACGTTCGACCGGGTAGTCCTTTGTGTAGCCGTAACCGCCAAAGATCTGCACGGCCTCTGTCGTCACCTTCATCGCCGCATCTCCGGCATAAAGCTTTGACATGGCGGATGCTTTCCCGTAAGGCAGGCCTTCTGATTCCAGCCAGGCCGCCTGATAGGTTAAAAGCCTTGATGCTTCAATCGCCGTCGCCATATCCGCCAGCTTAAAACTGATGCCCTGCTGTTCGGCGATCGGCCTACCGAATTGTTTTCGTTCCTTCGCATACGCTGTTGCGGCCTCAAACGCGCCTTGGGCTATGCCGACGGCTTGGGCCGCGATTCCGTTTCTGCCTCCATCAAGCGTCATCATCGCAATTTTAAAGCCTTCCCCTTCTTCACCGAGCCGGTTTTTCAAGGGCACGCGGCAGTCCTCAAATATAATTTCCGTTGTCGGGGATGAACGAATCCCCAGTTTTTTTTCTTTTTTACCGACGGAAAAGCCCGCAAAATCCTTTTCAACGATAAATGCAGTTGTTCCTTTATGTTTTTTATCCGGTTCAAGCGCGGCAAACACAATATAGTAATCGGCGATTCCTCCGTTGGTAATGAAAATCTTCGTTCCATTTAAAATGTATTCATTACCGTTTTTGACGGCGGTCGTTTTCATCCCGCCGGCATCAGATCCTGACCCCGGCTCCGTCAACCCGTACGCACCGATTTTTTCGCCCCGCGCCATCGGCTTTAAGTATTCTTGCTTTTGCTCTTCTGTCCCAAAAGTATAAACCGGCCAGCAGGCAAGCGACGTATGTGCCGACAAAGTGACACCTGTAGAGGCGCAGACTTTGGAAAGCTCCTCTACCGCAACCACGTATGTCAAATAATCGCTGCCGATCCCCCCGTATTCCTCAGGCCACGGAATGCCCGTCAGCCCTAACTCCGCCATCTTTGTAAACAGATCTCTGTCAAACCTTTCTTCCTCATCCCGCTCCTTCGCTGTCGGCTCCACCTCATGTTTTGCAAAGTCACGCACCATTTTCTGAATCATTTGATGTTCTTCAGACAGTGTAAAGATCATATTTCTCTCCCCCCTCTGGCAACCTTATAAATGCTTGCTGATGACAATCCGCTGAATCTCGCTTGTGCCTTCATAGATTTCGGATACTTTCGCATCTCTGAAATACCGTTCAACGCCGAAATCTCTCGTATAGCCGAAGTCGCCGAGCAGCTGAACCGCCTCATCTGCGACATACATCGCCGTTTCTGATGCAAACAGTTTGGCCATTGATGCCGCCTGCCTGGTTTTCAATCCTTGTTCTTTCAATGAAGCGGCCCGATAAACGAGAAGTTTGGCCGCCTCTGTTCTGGTTGCCATGTCAGCCAGCTTAAAGGCCATTCCCTGCCGGTTTTTATTCAGTTCTCCGTCCGGATATCGCTTTTTTAAAAAGGCAACAGCCTCAGAAAGCGCTCCTTCTGCTATTCCAAGCGCCTGCGCGGCGATGCCGATCCTGCCTGTATCCAGATTTGCCAAGGCCATTTTAAATCCTTTGCCTTCCTCTCCCAAAAGCTGCCGCGAAGGAATGACAGCGTTATCAAAATTCAAAGTGACGGTTTGCGACCCATGCAGCCCCATTTTTTCCTCATTTTTTCCGAGGCGAAAGCCTGGTGTGTCTTTTTCAACGATAAATGCCGAAATGCCCCTTGTTTTCGCCCCGGGATCTGTTAAGGCAAATACGAGGTAAATATCTGCCGCTCCGCCGTTTGTGACAAAAACCTTGGTTCCGTTTAAAACGTAGGCATCCCCGCGTTTTTCCGCCCTTGTTTTTAAGTTCCCGGCATCGGAGCCGGCACCTGGCTCCGTTAAACAAAAAGCCCCCAGATATTGACCCGATGCGAGCTTTTTAACGTATTGCTGTTTTTGCTGTTCAGTTCCGTATAAAAGAATGGGCATCGTGACAATTGATGTGTGTACCGATAAAATCGCACCCACAACGGCGCTTTCTTTTGACAGTTCATGTATCGTCATAATGTACGAAATAAAGTCCAGACCCGCCCCATTGTATTTCTCCGGAATCGGAAGCCCCATCCAGCCGCGTTCTGCCATTTCCCTTAAAATAGCTGTCGGAAAACGGCCTTTTTCCATTTCCAGTACAAAGGGAGCAACCTCCTGTTTGGCAAATTGCCTGACCAGCTTTTGCATGCGGCATTGTTCTTCTGTCAAATGAAGGTTCAATTTGAGGTCCCTCCTTCTCAGGTTGCTTCGTACGTATAAAACCCTTTGCCCGTTTTCTTTCCAAGCCGCCCCGCGCTGACATATTGTTTAAGGAGCGGACACGGTCTGTATTTATCATCTCCAAAGCCTTTATGCAGCGTCTCCATAATATACAGGCACGTATCAAGGCCTATCAGATCGGCAAGGGCGAGCGGACCCATCGGATGATTCATTCCGAGCTTCATAATCCCGTCAATGCTTTCTTTTTCAGCGATTCCTTCGTAAAGCGCAAAAACCGCTTCATTAATCATCGGCATTAAAATTCGGTTGGAGATAAACCCCGGAAAATCATGTACTTCTATAGGAACTTTATTCAGCTTCTCCGCCGCCGCGACGACGGTTTCATAAGTCTGATCGCTCGTCTCCAAGCCTCTGATCACTTCGACCAGCTCCATGACAGGCACCGGATTCATAAAATGCATGCCAATGACGTTCTGCGGTTTATTCGTAACAGACGCGAGCTCTGTTATCGACAAGGATGATGTATTGGACGCCAATATAGCTGAATGTCCGGTTATGTCGTCCAAACGCTTGAAAATCTCTTTTTTGATGTCCATTTGCTCCACGGCGGCTTCTATGATGAGAAAGGCTTCCCCTGCATCTTCAAGTGATGCCGAGGGAGACAATCGCTGATAAATTTGCTTAACATCTTGATGCGGCATTTTCCCCTTTTCCGCCTGTTTGACAAGCTGGTCGGAAACTCGCTTCATTCCTTTTTGAATTTGCTCCGCTGATACATCATGCATGTAAACATTGTAGCCGGCCTGCGCGCAGACCTGGGCGATTCCCGATCCCATCTGGCCTGTGCCGATGACCATGACCGTGTCGTTTCTCATGGTAATACCCCCTTTTAAACTTCTATCATAACGGCATCTCCCTGGCCGCCTCCGCTGCAAATGGCTGCGATACCTGTTCCGCCGCCGCGCCGTTTTAATTCGTACATGAGCGTTAGAATGATTCTTGCTCCGCTGGCGCCGATCGGATGTCCGAGCGCAATGGCGCCTCCATTGACATTGACTTTTTCCATATCAAGACGCGCAATCTTCCCGCTTGCCAAAGCAACCGCGGCAAAGGCTTCATTGATTTCAAACAGGCTGATGTCAGAAAGCTGCGCCCCCGTTTTTTTCAACAGCTCCTGAATGACCAGCCCTGGCGTTTTCGGGAAGTCTTTCGCTTCAACGGCAATCGATGTATGAGCCGTTATGACGGCGACGGGCTTCAAATTCAGGGCTTTTGCTTTTTCTTCGCTCATGAGGATGAATGAACATGCCCCATCATTCACACCCGGCGCATTTCCCGCTGTTATAGTGCCGTTTTTGTCAAAGGCGGGTGAAAGTGTTGAGAGCCGTTCGATTGATGTATCACTGCGCGGTGATTCATCTTGTTCAACAGTCAGTTCGCTGCCCCGCTTTTGCGGAATCTTGACCGGAACAATCTCTTCTCCAAGCGCTCCTGAAGCGGATGCCCGAACAGCCCGCATATGGCTAGACAGCGCCCACCGATCCTGTTCTTCTCTCGAAATGTCTAACTCTTTTGCCGCGGCATTTCCGTACGAACCCATATGCACGCCCGTAAATGAGCATGTCAGACCGTCGGCGATCATCAAGTCCTGAACCGCGCCATCTCCCATCCGAAACCCCCATCTCGCTTTTGGCAGCACATAAGGAGCGTTTGACATCGATTCCATTCCGCCTGCGGCTATCATTTCCGCGTCACCTGCACGGATGATTTGATCAGCCATTGTTACACTTCTTAAACCGGATGCGCATACTTTATTGATCGTCTCCGTCTTGACATCCCACGGAAGCCCCGCATACCGCGCCGCCTGTCTTGACGGCAGCTGTCCCTGGCCTCCTTGCAGAACAGAGCCCATGATGACTTCATCGATATCCTCTGGTCTGACTCCAGACCGTTTTAACGCTTCTTTGATGGCGATGCCTCCGAGTTCGGCCGCCGTTTTTGACTGAAGCGCACCTCCCAGCTTTCCGAAAGGTGTTCGCGCCCCGTCGATAATGACTGTTCTGACCATGACATCCTCTCCCCGCTTCTGTTTTGAATATTTACGATAAAAGAAGGCGGAGATACAGCTCACACCTTCTTTTATTCAAAACCTGAAAAACTGCCTAGGAAGCATTTTCTTTCTCTTCTGAACCAAATACAGCGCGTTCAAGCAGCTCTGCAACATCATATGTGCCGACCTGATCTTCCAGTTCTTTTGCTTTCGTTCCGTCTCCAAGCATTGTAAGGCAATACGGGCATCCCGAACTGATGACTGAAGGGGAAGTGCTGAGCGCCTGTTCTGTTCTTGCAACATTGATTCTCGCACCTGTTTCCTCCTCCATCCACATTAGACCGCCGCCGGCTCCGCAGCACATCCCATTTTCACGGCTGCGCTCCATTTCTACTAAGCGGATGCCAGATATCGAACGAAGAATATCACGCGGCGGATCATAGACCTCGTTGTAGCGGCCCAAATAGCATGAATCATGAAAGGTCACGGTTTCATCAACCGGAAACCCCGGTTTGAGCTTTCCTTCCTTAATGAGCCCGGCGAGAATTTCTGTATGATGATAAACATCCGCTTTCAGACCAAAATCAGAATATTCATTTTTAAAAATATTGTATGCATGAGGATCGATCGTTACAATTTTTTGAATATTGTTTTTCTCAAATTCTTCAATATTTTTAGCGGCGAGCTCCTGAAATAAAAATTCATTGCCAAGCCGTCTTGGCGTATCACCGGAATTTTTTTCTTTATTGCCTAAAATCGCAAAGGAAACACCTGCTTGATTGAGAAGGCGCGCGAAAGCCATCGCGATCTTTTGGCTTCTTCGGTCGTATGACCCCATCGACCCGACCCAAAACAAGTATTCAAATGTCTCGCCCTTTTTCTTTAGCTCCTTGACCGTCGGCACATTGACGTCTTCCCTGATGTCGCGCCAGTTTTCACGCTCTTTTCTGTTTAATCCCCAAGGGTTTCCTTGCCTTTCAATACTTGTCATGGCGCGCTGGGCATCGGTATCCATTTTCCCTTCCGTAAGCACGAGATAGCGGCGGAGATCGATGATCTTATCAACATGTTCATTCATAACCGGACACTGATCTTCACAATTCCGGCAGGTTGTGCATGCCCAAATTTCTTCTTCTGTGATAATGTCGCCGATCAAGCTTGGATTGTAAAGTTCTGATGCAGCTGCTTCCCGCGATCCTTCACCACCGGCAGCCATGGCAAGCTGGTTGCCCTTTGTATGCTGGAAAAACGCCGCAGGAACCCAAGGGGTGTTCGAAGTCACGGCGGCACCCTTCTCTGTCAAATGGTCTCTGAGCCTTAAAATCAGATCCATTGGCGAGAGCATCTTCCCAGTGCCTGTCGCCGGGCACATATTAGTGCAGCGGCCGCATTCCACACATGCGTAAAGGTCGATCAGCTGAGACTGCCTGAATTCCTCAATTCGCCCGACTCCAAATGTCTCTTTTGATTCATCTTCAAAATCAATCTTTTCGAGTTTGCCCGGATTTGTCAGACGGCTGAGAAACACGTTTGCCGGTCCGGCAATCAAGTGAGCATGTTTGGACTGCGGAACATAAACTAAAAATGTCAGCAAAATCAAAAGGTGGGCCCACCATGCGGCATAAAACACGACTGCGGCAGGGGTTTCTCCCATAAAGCCGAAAACAAATGCGATCACAGAGGCCATCGGTTCGCGCCATGATAATTCATGATGCTGCCATACAATATTCATGCCGTTTCCTAAAAGAACGGTGAGCATCAGCCCGCCGATCAATAGAAGGACAAGTCCTGATTTAAAGCCTCGTTTCAGTCTGACCAGTTTTTCTATATAACGCCTGTGAAAAGCCCAGACCACCGCTATCAGAATCAGCAGGGTTACGATTTCCTGAAAGAACGTAAACACCGGATACACCGGCCCAAGAGGCAGTCCCCCGTCCGGCACCATGCCTTTGATAATAAAATCGAGCGCCCCAAACTGAACAAGAATAAAACCATAGAAAAACATCACATGAATGATTCCGCTCTTTTTATCTTTGAGCAGTTTCTTTTGGCCGAACACGTTCTCCCATATCCTTTGCAGGCGTTCTTTTATCCGCTTATCAAAATCCTCTTTTTGCCCGAGCCTAATGTAACTGATTCTCGTTCTGATCAGATAGACGAACAGGTAAACGGCGTAAGCGGTTACACCTAAAAATGCAATGAAATTCAACCACAGCAAGTCATTCAACAGCTGCTCCCCCTTTCATTTCCCAACCTGGTATCCCTCGTACTACCTTTATCTTAAATAATGAATGAGTATTCAGTCAATGTTTTTTCATAAATGCCGGCAATTATGGGGACACTATTTTTTTACATGCTAAAAGGGAGTGTCTTCATTGATGACGCTTACGATCATGCTGTTTATGCTCACTCTGCTGCTGGCGCTCGATTTTCATTTCGACCGCAAAGCTTTTCAGCAAATTTCCCTTGGAAAACGAAGCGACATTGAACTGATTCACAATGGAGAGGACTTGTGCGAGCAGCTGATGAATGATATTCGGCAAACCGATCATTGGTCCATGTCATGTTTTATATTATGAAACATGATGCAATCAGCCTTGAATTTCTATATCTGCTAAAGGACAAAGCTGAAGCGGGCATTCCCGTTTATTTGCTGATCGACCGGATCCGCGCATGAAAGTGAAGCGGAAAACATTGCGCGGCCTTGAAGAAAGCGGGGTGCAAGTCCATTTTAAAAATTGGGCGGCTTTTAATATCGCAAAAGAATACAGAGTTCGGACCGTGGAAAGACTACCATTTACGGGTGAAGGTGTCACCGATTTGCAGCACATTTTTTTAACGGACTCAAAGAGAGGAGCACTTTTGGCAAAAACTGAAAAGCGACGTGTTCCCTCCATTGCCTAAAGGGGCCGTCGCATGCATGCGATCAGAGGATTTACGCTTGAGATAACATACATTTCGTTTATTGAAGAGGCGAAGGAAAGAATCATGATTTGCACGCCATACTACATTACGAGCCCTGCTTTGCAGGAGTCCGTTCTCTCAGCCTGAATATGGGGCGTGATCATTTCGATTCTGGCCCCGCTTGTCAAAGAAGCTGCCAATACGTACTTTCGTGCACTTTTAGAAATGGATGTTTTATTTACCGGTTTTACACCATGCGAAAGCATTGATCGTTGATGACCGGCATGTGATGATCTGGACATCAAACTTTGATAAGCGAAGCTTGTTCTCAATGATGAAGTAAATGTGATCATTCATGATAAGGATTGGTCGAAACAATTCTTTGAGGAAAGGATTGAACATGCTCAGCTTCTGACAAAGGAGCGGTATGCAAAGCGGCCGGTGATGCAGCGGCCTGTAGAATGGCTGGCAAAATCCATTGCATACTTTTTATGAAATCACCGCCGAAAACATGTTTACCCTGTCTGTCTTGCGGGTAACAATTCACCAAAGTGAAAACTACATACGGAGGGGGATGCACGATGAATCAAGCAGAATCCATCAAACTGCGCACTCAGTCAATAACCTTGAAAAACCTGATCGAGCTTTACCGCCTTTGCCGATCAGCCAGACATCATCTTTATATATGTTCCAAAAAAACGGTGTGTAAAATTAAAGATCTAATCGAGCTGGAAATGTTCAGAATGGCCAATCGGGAGAAGGAATGCCTGATTGTCATTGAGGGGAGAGAAGCGCAGGCTCTGATACAAAAGGCGAAGTGCATTCTTTCTGAAACTCAAATGCAATAAGGAAGGGCGGCGAAAACCCTTCCTTTTGTGTGCTGGAATATGAATCAGCGAACGGCCTATTAAAGTCCATAACTTTTTTCTGCGGCGCCCATATCCAGGCACCGCCTCCTTTATCACACTGCAGCTACTTTACCATAGAAGAAAGCAAAATCCCCCATCCAATGGATGAGGGATCATTTTTACATTTTTTCAGGTGCTGAAACACCAATCAGTTTCAGCGCATTATTTAAAGTGATTTGCGTTGCTTTCATCAAGGATAAGCGCGCGCGGCTTTTTTCTTCATCAGCCGGGTCAAGCACTTTCTCAGCATTATAAAAGCTATGGAGAACGGATGCCAGCTCAAAAATATAGTTTGTAATGCGGTGCGGAATCCGCTTCTCAGCAGCATCGGCGACTGCTTCAGGGAATGCGCCGATCGCTTTTAACAAATCGTATTCTTTTTCAGAGCTGATTTTTGCCAGAGCTAAATCCTCATCAAGAGAAAGCCCTTTTTCTTCGCCTTGGCGCAGCATGCTGCAAATTCTCGCATGTGCATATTGCGCATAGTAAACAGGGTTTTCATTTGATGTCGAGACGGCAAGGTCAAGGTCAAAGTCCATGTGTGTGTCGGCGCTGCGCATCGCAAAGAAATAGCGAACTGCGTCAAGGCCGACCTCATCAATGAGATCACGCATTGTGACGGCTTTTCCAGTTCTCTTGCTCATCTTCATTTTTTCGCCGTTTTTATAAAGATGGACAAGCTGGATGATCTCGACCTCAAGCGTTTCCTTATTATAACCGAGCGCTTCAATAGCCGCCTTCATACGCGGGATATAGCCGTGGTGATCGGCCCCCCATACATTGATTAATTTTTGAAAGCCGCGGTCAAGCTTGTCTTTGTGATAGGCGATATCAGGCAGAAGATAGGTGTAAGATCCGTCCTTTTTAATCAGCACGCGGTCTTTGTCGTCGCCAAATGCAGTTGAGCGGAACCATGTCGCACCGCCTTCCTCATAGATGTGCCCTTTTTCACGGAGGGCTTCGAGCGCCTGATCAATTTTGCCGTTTTGGTAAAGTGATGTCTCTGAATACCAAACATCAAACGGCACACGGAAGTTTTCAAGATCTTTGCGGAGCTTGCCTAATTCATATTTCAAACCGTATTCACGGAAAAATGAGAGGCGTTCGCTTTCATCTTCATGGAGAAAACGGTCGCCGAACTCTTCAGCAAGTTTTTTGCCGATTTCTTTAATATCCTCGCCGCGGTATCCGTCTTCAGGCATCGGCTTCTCTTTGCCCAGCGCCTCAAAATAACGGGCCTCGACAGATAAAGCAAGATTGTTGATTTGATTGCCTGCATCATTAATATAGTATTCGCGGCTAACATCATAACCCGCTTTTTCAAGAACATTGCACAGCGAGTCGCCGACTGCAGCGCCGCGGGCATGTCCAAGATGCAGGTTGCCTGTCGGGTTTGCCGAAACGAATTCCACCTGTACGCGTTCTCCGCCGCCGATGCTTGTTTCACCATAAGCCTCTCCCGCTTCAAGCACAGCGGGAATCAGTTTCGTTAAATATTGATTGTCCATGTAAAAATTGATAAACCCCGGCCCTGCAATATCCATCTTATCAATCGATGCTTTTCCTTTATCAAAAGATGAGACGATTTCCTCGGCAATATTCCGAGGCGCTTTTTTCGCAATTCTCGCCAGCTGCATCGCCATATTGGTAGAGTAGTCCCCATGAGATTTATCTTTCGGCACTTCTAATACGACTTCGGGAATGTCCTTTTCCTCGGCGAGCCCGGCTTTGATGACGGCCTCTTTGATTTCCTGCTTCAGCACATCTTTCATTTGTTCGACTATGTTCATGAATCATGTCCTCCTCTATACGAAATCGACATTTTATGTAAATGCTTTTGGTCATCGTTTACAATCATATCGTACTCTATGCTGATCTTTCCCTCTGCCGCCTGATGATTGACTGAAATGTCCTTTGTATCAACCCCCAGCTCGAGCTTTCCGAAAGGCAATTTATAATGAGTGGTGGTGCGGCTTTCCGGCCTAAAGCGCTGTTTCATTTCAATAGCGCCGGAACGCATGACCAGAACTTCGTTTTCACTTGCTTTGACGATCGTCTTGACCTTCCCTGCTTCATGCTCTTCATGGTAGGTAAGATATATTTTATCTTTTTTCATATAATAAAATCCTGTTGTCCGGAATTCAATCGTTTCAGCTTCCGATCCTTCCTGGATAACAGATCTCACATGAATCTTTACGGGTGTCTCCTGATCCATTCCGACACTTCCTTTTTTGATCCGATTTGACTTGATTAGTATAATCATTCAACAAAAAAAGTTCAACCGCGGTTCCTTATATACTATCTTAACAGAACGTTATAGAAGGTAAACAATTTTTCTAAGAAAAAAGCCGTCCTCAAAAAGGACAGCTTGTCTTATTTTACCCAGCCGAGCAGCATTTCGCGAATCAGCTTGCTTGCCGTATTTGCGGTTTGCTCTGAATGGTCATAGATCGGTGCCACTTCTACCAAGTCGGCACCTGCGACTTTGACGTCGGAACGGGCAATTTCATGAATCGAAGCGAGCAGCTCTTTGGAAGTGATGCCTCCTGCGTCAACCGTTCCCGTCCCAGGCGCATGGGCCGGATCTAAAACATCGATGTCGATCGTGACATAAACAGGGCGGCCGGCGAGCTTTGGCAGAATGGTTTTCAGCGGCTCAAGCACTTCGAACTTGGAGATGTGCATGCCATTTTCTTTCGCCCATTCAAACTCTTCTTTCATCCCGGAGCGGATTCCGAATGAAAAAACATTTTCCGGACCGATCAATTCCGCCGCCTTTCGGATCGGTGTTGAATGTGAGAGCGGTTCTCCTTCATATTCGACGCGAAGGTCTGTGTGCGCATCCATATGGATGATGGCAAGGTCGGGATATTTTTTGTACATCGCTTTCATGACCGGCCATGAAACGAGGTGCTCTCCTCCCATTCCGAGCGGAAACTTTCCTTTTTCTAAGATGCTGTCGACATATTCTTCAATCATGTCAAGGCTGCGCTGCGGATTCCCGAAAGGCAGCGGGATGTCGCCGGCGTCAAAGAAATGAACCTCATCAAGCTCTCTGTCCAAATAAGGGCTGTATTCTTCAAGGCCGATGGACACCTCGCGGATTCTTGCCGGCCCGAAGCGGGAGCCTGGACGATAGCTGACCGTCCAGTCCATCGGCATCCCGTAAAGGATGGCGTCCGCCCCTTCCCAATCAGGACGGCTTGCAATAAATACTTTGCCGGAATATGCTTCATCAAATCTCATCTCATGAACCTCCTGAAAAAAGCGCAGAATCGTCTTCTGCGCAAACTGTTTTTATTTGATTAAGTCGCTGACGAATTTCGGAAGAACGAATGCCGCTTTATGGATCTCTTTTGTATAGTATTTCGTATCGATATCAAAGAAGCGGCTGTCCTCCACTGCAAGAGGATCGTATTTTTTCGAACCGATTGTAAACGTCCACAAACCGCTAGGATATGTCGGAATGTTGGCCAAATACAGCTTTGTAATCGGGAAGATCTCCTTTACATCACGCTGAACATTTGTAATCAGTTCAGGCGTAAACCAAGGGTTGTCCGTCTGGGCGACGAAGATGCCGTCTTCTTTCAGCGCTTTTGAAATTCCTGCATAAAAGCCTTTTGAAAATAAGTTGACAGCAGGCCCTACCGGTTCCGTAGAGTCAACCATGATGACATCATACTCATTTTCCGATTTGGCGATGTGCATGAAGCCGTCATCGACTTTCACTTCAACGCGCGGATCATCAAGTTTGCCGGCAATGGAAGGCAAAAACTTTTTGGAGTATTCAATAACCTTGCCGTCGATATCGACAAGCGTCGCTTTTTTAACCCCCGGATGCTTTAAAATTTCTCTGATAACGCCTCCGTCTCCGCCGCCGACAACAAGCACCTGCTCCGGATTCGGATGCGTAAACAGCGGAACATGGGCCACCATTTCGTGATAAACAAACTCATCTTTTTCAGATGTCATAACCATGCCGTCCAAAAACAGCATGTTTCCGAATTCCTCCGTCTCCGCCATTTCGAGTTTTTGAAAGTCTGTTTGCTCTGTATGTAAAGTCTTGTTGATTTTCATCGTAATGCCAAAATTTTTCGTTTGCTTCTCTGTATACCAAAGTCCGCTCAAAGCGTCATCTTCCTTTCATGTTAAGCTGTATTTCCATCTATTTTTCTCGTCCAAAGCGACGATTATTCTGCCTGCAGCATCGGTTTTACCTAAGGAGAAAGTATAGAGGAATTAAGGATAATTGTAAAGACAGATCGTCCCATGTCAATCCGTTGTCTTGTGATAAAAATATTCCCATTGGTTCTTTTTTCATTTATAATGGCTAAGCTTATCAACAGTATGTGACAAAGGGGGAAGCCCCTTTATTCATAAGCTCCTTGGGGGTATTGCTTTTATGATCAAACATGTTTTGACACGGTATATATTCGATCGGCGAAAAAGGTTTTTCTCCGCTTTTTTGCTGATTGGCGCAAGCCTTTGGTTTTTTGAGCCTGTTTATATCGGGCATTCCGCTTCTCCATCATTGCTCGACTGGCTGCTGGAAGTGAGCGGCTCACTCTTTTTGCTCCATGTGATCGCTGTTTTGGCTGCAGTATTATTATTTTTCGGCGCCACACAATGGCTGAGTTCATCCGGCATCTTATCGGCGGCGAAGCGCAGCAGACTGTTTTTGGCATACGTCTCCCTCGGGACATTCACCGCCGCTTTTGTGATCATCAGTCTATTGTTTTGGAGCGTCATGATTGGCTGGTTTAAATTTAACGGGTACGGCTCAGCAAATATTCACCCCTTTTTTGAATTAGCAAGCTCACCTGTTTTATTGATTGCATCCCGTTTGTTCATTGATTGGTGGTCGCTTTGCTTTCTGATTTTTCTGGGGCTTTCGGGGGCATTGGCCTCCAAAAAAAGACTGCTCTCATTATGGCTGCCGCTGTTATGGACCAGCGGCTTATTAGCCCTTTTCAAACTAAATGTCTCCTTTAATGGGCTGCTGCCTGCGGAAGGAATGCTGCTGTCCATCCATGCAAACGGAGCCTCGCTATTGATGATCATGTCGGCAAACGAAGGAGCCGTTCTGATCTTATGGTGTATTTTATATCGGGTCATTGAGAACGGAAGATAAAGACGCATGTTAACATGCGTTTTTTCTTTTAGGCTTGTTTAAATCCTCCTCTTTTTCCTCATAATGATAAGAACATTTTATTTTTCTGGGAGGAGATTTTAGCATGGACATGATGACGGACAAGCGGGTCCGTTTGACCATCAAGACGATACGGGCTTTTTTGTTCATGGGAGCATTGCTGCTGATCTTCCTTTCAATCATCATCATGACGGTGGTGCTGGCCGCCAAATGGCAAGGCGCCCCTTCCATCCAAGTGCCAAGATCCACCGTACTTTATGACGGAAACGGAAAACAAATGGGTGAAACCCATTATGGACAAAAACGGTATTGGGTATCGCTGGAGGACATAAATCCAGCCGTCATTGATGCGACGCTTGCCGTTGAAGACCGGAACTTCTTCCGGCATCACGGTTTTGACTATGTGCGGATGGCCGGAGCCGTCATTGCCGATCTGAAAGCAATGTCCAAGGTTCAAGGAGCCAGCACCATTACCCAGCAATATGCGAGAAACCTCTATCTCGGGCATGATAAAACATGGAAAAGAAAGTGGAATGAAGCTTTTTATACGATACGCCTCGAACAAAACTATTCAAAGAAAGACATTCTGGAAGGCTATTTAAATACGATTTATTACGGGCACGGGGCTTACGGAATAGAAGCCGCTTCCCGTTTGTATTTTGGAAAACGGGCCAAGGATTTAGGTACGGCGGAGGCTGCGCTGCTTGCCGGCATTCCAAAAGGGCCGTCGGTTTATTCTCCATTTGCTAATGAAAAAAAAGCGAAAATGCGGCAGGAAATGATCCTGACGATCATGGGAAAAGAAAAAAAGCTGACGAAAAAGGAGGCGGCAGCGCTCAAAAAAATGCCGCTCTCTTATCAAAAGCAGGCTGAGCAAGACACGAAGAAAACAGCTCCATACTTCTATGACGAAGCCGTAAAGGAAATTGCCCGGGTACTTCACTTGACACCAGAACAAGTGGAAAGCGGCGGCTATAAGGTTTACACAACGCTAAACCCCCGCCTGCAGAAAATCGCCGAGCAGACGATCGAGAATACAGTCGACTCAGAGTCCGATATCCAAGCGGGATTTGCCGCGGTCAATCCATATGACGGCAGCGTTCTTGCGCTTGTCGGAGGTCGCGATTATCAAAAAAGCCCATTTAACCGTGTCACACAGGCAAGACGACAGCCCGGGTCAACGATGAAGCCTTTTTTGTATTATTCGGCCATCCAAAACGGATTTACGCCCTCAACACGGATGAAGAGCGCTGAAACGACATTTGAGCTCGGACAGGGCAGCGCCTATTCTCCAAGCAATTATCACGGCTATTATGCGGACGGTCCCATCACCCTTTTGCAGGCTTTGGCCCTGTCGGATAATATTTACGCGGTGAAGACACACCTCTTTCTCGGCATGGACAAACTGGTCGGCGCCGCCAAGCGGTTCGGCATCACAAGCCCCCTGCAAAAAGTGCCTTCACTGGCTCTCGGAACATCTCCCGTGAAGCCGATTGAAATGGTAAACGGGTACGCGATGTTTACAAACGGCGGAAAAAAAGTCGAACCTTCTTTCATTACGAAAATCACTGATCCAAACGGAAAGGTGCTTTACGAAAAACCGAAACGGCACAAACAGGTCCTTGATCCTAAAGCCGCTTTTATTACGGCGGACATGATGACCGGAATGTTTGACAAATCCCTTAACGGCTACACATCAGTCACCGGCCGAATGATTGCTGATAAACTGTCACGCCAATATGCCGGAAAATCGGGAACGACCAGTACAGACAGCTGGATGATCGGCTTTTATCCCGGCCTCGCCGCCGGTGTATGGACCGGTTATGATAAAGAGCGGACAATCGATGCCGTAGCCGAAAAAAACTATGCTAAACAAATCTGGGCAGATTTTATGGAAAGGGCGCTTGAAGACGAACCTGCGGCAGCGTTAATCCCGCCAGAAGGCGTGAAAAGCCTGTATATCGATCCTGCAACAGGCTATGCGGCCGCACCAAGCTGTCCATCCAAACACCTCGCTTATTTTATCGAGGGAACAGAACCTGAACAGGTCTGCTATGGAAAGGAGACCTATCAAGACAAGAAAGAAGAACGGAAAAAACCGGCGAAACCCGAAAAGCGAAAGAAATGGTGGGAAAAGTGGTTTAGGAATGACGAATAAGACTCCTAACCTAAAATAAATAAAAACCCCCGGAAATCCGGGGATTTTTCTATTCCTGCAGCAATCCTTTTTTCAGCTCATCAGACGAACGATCCCAAAGCCCCTGATCGTGGTTTTTCAGGAAATCGGCAAGGACGCGCTTTGAATCGTCATCCATGTGATCGACGATAATCTTCCGTTTCATGGACTTATCCATGAAATTGACATGTTCGGGAAGCGACTTGTAGCCGCGGCGGATGCTTCTGTCGACCGTCATTTCACAAGCGGTCACACCAGCGTAATAAGGCCCTTCTTCCCTGCGGTCGATGGTTACCCAGACGAGCCAGTAAGGCTTGCCGTTCGGCACATCCTCTTTATTCGGAAGAAATTTAATTCCTTTTTCTACAGTGCTGCGGGCATGCATGGCACCGATATCAACGAATGCTTCTTTCTCTAGAACGTCGACAAAGACGGGGGATATGTTATCAAGGCTTAAAGCGCCTGCACCAAATCCTCCGTGTCCATCCGTCGGATCGCTTTTAATGATATTGAATCCGATTGTTTTTTTCTTTTTTCCTTGTTCCATCAAAAAATACCTCCTACATCAGCGGCCGAAAAACGCTGTTGAAAATCGAAATAATCAATTCCCGCCCGTCATTCAAAAATGGCCAGAATACATATTGCCCGAGCGGTGTAATGACGATAATCAGAAAAACGAGGGAGCCGTAAGCTTCATATTTCGTCAGCTTCGCCCGCAAGTCAGGCGCGACAACATCCTGTATGACCCGAAATCCGTCAAGCGGCGGAAACGGCAGCAAATTAAAAAGAAATAAAAGCAGATTTAAATTGATCCAAATTGTAAGGAACTGAACCAATCCGAGATAAAAACCGGAAGGCAGCACTGAAGACAGCTTTGCAGATAACAGTATCAAAATAAAACCGAGCAAAGCAAGAATCAGATTGCTGATTGGGCCGGCTATCGATACGAGAACCCCGGCAAGCCTTGGCTTTTTAAAATAAAAGCGGTTGACGGGCACCGGCTTCGCCCAGCCGAATCCCATTAAGAAAATCAAAATCGTCCCAAACGGATCAAGGTGTTTAAGTGGATTTAAAGTGAGCCTTCCCTGCCGTTTGGCCGTTTCATCGCCAAATTTGTATGCCACATACGCATGGGCAACTTCATGCACAGTAAATGCGGCAGCAAGCGTCAATACAACATATGGAATCATTTCCAGCGGATAAATAAGAAACCGATCTAAAATTGGATTTTCCCTCTTTCTCATATACAAAGATTTACTATCTTCAGTATACTATAAGAGCAACTGATCCTAAAGTGAACGAGTATTTTTTAAAAGGAGGAAAAAACATGCCATACGTAACTGTACAAATGCTGGAAGGCCGTACTGACGAGCAAAAAAGAGACCTCGTGAAAAAAGTGACCGATGCCGTCTCTGAAACAACGGGTGCACCGAAGGAAAAAATCGCGGTCATTATCGAGGAAATGAAAAAGGAAAACTACGGGGTCGCCGGCAAACGCATGAGCGACATTTAATCAGCAAGGCGTCTGCCGCTTGATGCGGGACGCCTTTTCAGATTGTTTATACCAAGCTTTGTTTCCTTCGATCTTCTTCATCCCAGACATCGACTGAATATGTGCACTCATCGTCTATCATGCAGCGGATTCCGCTTCCCTTCCCAGCCTTTTACAAAAAAGCAAAACAAAAAAACCTGTCCATTCGACAGGTCTTTTAACAAAGGTCTCTGAGATTTTTGATGTAAGCGACAGCCTCATCAAATTCTTCGTCTGTATATCGCTGTTTGCTTTTGATTGTAAACACTTTGTCCCTGATCTCTTTCTGATCCAATCCTTCAAAATAAAGAATCGTAGAAACCAATTCCAAAAACCGCGAAGACTGGCGGTTGACATCATCTATATAGGCTTTAATATCCTGCATGTCCAGCTCACATTGGTTGAGGAATTGGCTTCCCGCCTCTGTGGGAGAATACCGGTATTGGTAATACCCGCCTTTTTTCTCTTTAACTTCATGGAGAAACCCGAGATTGCAAAGTTCTTCAACCTGAAGCGTCAGCTCCTCCGAGTACGGCCCGTAAAAATGGAAGTCGTATTTCTCATAAAAGGGAAGATCCAATTTTTTAGCGATATAAATGATTTTTTGCAGCTTTTTTCGCCCGATAATTTCTCCCGAATCTGAGAAGACCTTCATCAGCTTTGCATGTTCTTTTAACAAATCCCCGACATCTCCTTCATCCTTTTCTTTCTATGTCAGTCCGAGCAGTTCTTTCATTCTTTTTGCGTGCATCCCGTCAGGCAATTCTTCAATAAGGTCAAGCGGGAAATAAAGTTTATGGTCTGTTCTCCGCTTGCCGGAAATGGCGTCAACAATGTCAGACTGCCGCGACAGTTCTTTAATCTGGCCGCTATTGGTCAGCAATTGGATCGGGAGGCGCTCTTCTTCCTCTCCCGGTCTGTAGAAGTCATATGGAAGGTCTGAGGAGGAATCCACCACAAGATAATAATCGGGATTTATGCCTGATTTTTTAAACAGTGCGGTCAGTTCAAAGTAAGTCGCCATCTCCTCATTTGGATTAAATTCAGCATACTGGAACAGCCTGCGATTGATAAAACGGCGGCATAAATCGGACAGAATCTCATCCTCTTCATTTTCCCAAGCCTGAAAGTAATATAGAATAATCGATTCATCAAGACTCAAATAGTCCTCAAGTGTGACACTGCCTTCAAAAATCGAATAAAAGTGGACAGGAGCGTGCGAGAAAATGTAACCGTCCTGATGAAGCTGTTTTGCGCGGTGGAGGATCTTCGTCAAAATCACTTCTGCGCTTCTTGTCACCGGATGAAAATAGACTTGCCAGTACATTTGGTAGCGGCTCATAATATAATCTTCAACAGCATGCATTCCGGTTTGCTTAATGACGATTTGGTCTTCACGCGGACGCATGACGCGGAGAATCCGCTCCATGTCAAAATGGCCGTAGCTGACGCCGGTGTAGTATGCGTCGCGCTGGAGATAGTCCATTCGGTCAGCATCGATCTGACTTGAAATCAGGCTGACGACCTGTTTATTTTGATAGGTTTTCGCGATGACTTCGGCAACGTCTTTGGCAAATGTCGGACTCACCTTTCCGAGCACCTTGTTAACCTCTGTATCGCCTAAAATGATCGCTCTCGTAAAGTCTTCATGATCAAGGCGAAAAACTTTTTCAAACGAGTGGGAAAACGGTCCATGCCCCAAGTCGTGCAATAACGCGGCACACAAACATAGGTCTCGTTCGCTGTCGTCCCATTCCTCCCTGCCTTTAAAAACGTCGTCAACCATTCTTCTGACAATTTCGTAGACGCCGAGAGAGTGGTTGAAACGGCTGTGCTCGGCTCCGTGAAATGTCAAATAAGTCGTGCCCAGCTGCTTGACTCTGCGCAGCCTTTGAAATTCACGGGTGCCGATCAAATCCCATATCAGCTTGTCCCGCACATGGACGTAGCGGTGAACAGGATCTTTAAACACTTTTTCTTCTGATAATTTTCCGTTTGGATACGCCATTTTTGTCCCTCTTTTTTTAAACGTGAGGCAAACTGATTGCTGCCAATCCGTCTCTATTTCGTCAACATGTGTTTCGGAAAAACTAAATTCAGCGTTCTCTATAGATTGCAGTATTACCCGATCAGCTTGTTTTTTTTTAAGGTCTGTTTCTATTATATCGGGTCTGTTTTTTTGAAAACATCCTTGAATTTGCCGGCGAATTTGTTCCAAACTGCAAAAATGCCGGCAAACAAGCAAAAACGCCTGACCCATAGGGGAGGCGGTTATTTTTTGACTTTCTTTTTCACTTTTTCGATCAGCTCATCTTCATCAGGAGCTGACAGCGGACGATTATTGACAAACGCAAACGATTTTTTCCGTCCCGGACCGCAGTAAGACTGACAGCCGATTTCCACTTTCGCATCCGGATCGATTTCTTTCAGACGGGGCAAAAGCGTTTTTAAATTAGTGGCCTGACAATCGTCACACACTCGAAATTCATTAGCCATTTCATACGCTTCCTTTCGTTTTGTTCATCTGTCTTTATGGAAGGCATTAAAATTGTGCCGAGCATTAAAAATGACACCGTTCTTCATTTTACAAGGATTCTTTCATTCCTGCAAGGCGGCTGCTAAAAAAATCACTTCCTATTCTTTTAGCAAACTTGTATAAATATTTCCAAATTGGACAATCTAATACCAATACTAACATTGGGAGTTGAGAAGTGATGAAACAAAGACAAGACGCCTGGTCTGAGGAAAACGATTTATTGCTGGCCGAAACCGTTCTAAGGCATGTCAGAGAAGGCAGCACACAGCTGAATGCCTTTGAAGAAGTCGGAGACAAACTGAATCGGACATCGGCCGCCTGCGGTTTTAGATGGAACGCGGTCGTCCGCCACCAATATGAAAAAGCCCTGCAGCTGGCAAAAAAACAGAGGAAGCAAAGAATGCGCGCCCTCGGAAACGGTCAACCTGCAAAGAAACGACTTTTGTATAAACCGCCTGTCGAAACAGCAGAAATAGACGCTGAACCGCCGGCCGAAACATCCGTCGAGCAAAAAAGCGGACATGAGGAAACCAGCCAGCCGCAAACGACGATCGCAAACGAGCATCTGCCTTATGTAGATGAAAGCTTTAAAGAAGAGTTAGCTAGCTTATCACACCTTCTATCGCCAAAACAGGAGAATGCCGGACAAACCCCCGCTGCACCTGCAAAACTGACGATGGATGATGTCATTCGCTTTTTGCAAGAATATACCGGGAACCAGGAGCATACTGCCGCATTGAAAATGGAAAACGACCGCTTAAAAAGGGAAAATGAAGACTTGACGAAAAAAGTGGAAAAACTCGAAGCTGAAGTCAAAAAGCTTGAAAAAGACCAAACAACGATCCAGGAAGACTACGAAACGCTCGTCAAAATCATGAACCGTGCAAGAAAGCTAGTTTTATTTGAAGAAGACGAGCACGCCGCTCCGGCATTTAAAATGGACCGGAATGGAAATTTGGAAAAAATGGCTGAATAGCTCTCCCCCCCTCTAAAATAGGGGGGATTTCCTTTTAAAAACCTTGATTTTATATGACAAAAATTTCATAATAGTGATAGCAATTCATAAGGCGGTAATCATGATTATGAAATTTGTGGTATATGCTGTCCAGTTCGGCACAGCGGCTCTTTTGTTTTTATTTTCCGCATTTGTCAGCTGGTATCAGGGCAGCGAGCTTTTAAACGTTCCATGGGAATGGAAATATTCAGCCAAATTTACGAAACTGATGTATGGAGCGGATTCCATACAAAACGCGGGGGATATTTCACAGCTTGATTTTTTCGTTTACGCAGCTAAGCACACGCCTGCTTCCGTCGTTTTAATGGCTGTAAGCTTGATTTATATCATGATACTGGCTTGCTGTCTTCTCCTAAAAACCTATTTAAAACGCCGAAAAAGCGCGTTGCACAAAGCATAAAAAGGCTCCGGATTTTCTCCGGAGCTTTTTTTCTATCCAAACACCTTTTCATTCCGTTCGATCATACGGAGCAGATTTTTCTCATACTCGGTCTCTTCATCAGCTGAGAGAGGTGCCTGAAAAATGTCTCCGCACAGTTCTTTCAGCTCTGTCAAAAGGGCGAGCATCAGATCCTGAACCGAGATTTCTTTGTTGAGAAGCTCTGAAAGCGACGCCATCGAATCGGGGCGGATATCCGGGTAAACGGCTTTCGTTTTGCCCCGCATCTCTTTTAATGAGATGTCATAAAAACGTTTAATGAGCTCTGCACGTTTGCTGCCGCTACAGTCGGCGCATAAATAAATCTGGACCGCCACTCCGCCTCTCAGCCGCCTTTGTGAAATTCCGGCAAATTTTTTGCCGCCTATGCTCAAATCGTAGCTGCCCGGACAGTAGGACCCTGTGATTTCATAAGCTTTCACCTCTTTGCCATACGGTGACAGTATTCTTTTGATCAGCTCAAACATCGCTTCATAGCCGCGGTCAATGTCGATGCCGTTTTTTTTGTCCTGAAAAATCAGCGATACATTTAATACTCCGCTGTCCAACACGACTGCAAGTCCGCCTGAATTGCGGACGATGACCTTATAACCCGATTCCTCAAGAAATGAAATGCCTTCCTCCAAATAAGGAAGCCTCGTATCCTGAATACCGAGCACGATCGTGTCATGGTGGACCCAGGAACGGGCGGTCGCAGGAGACACTCCTTTTCCGACAGAGGCGCACAGCGTGTCATCTATCGCGAACGATTGTTTTGCGTCAAAATATGGGCCGAGACTGGATTGGTCAATGATTCTCCATTTCGGCTGGATCAGTAGATCTATCAGTTGCTTTGCCATTTATGTTGCAAACCCTTTCATTATGCATTTCAGCTATACCTATTATACCATCTAGCCGAAGGCGGTGTGGAGATTTTCTGCCTCCTGCCGTTTTCAGCCAAAAAACCTCTTAAACCGAAGAGCTTAAGAGGTTCTTTTCTTATATGATGCTTAAAGACGGTTCTTCAAGCTCTAGCGGAAGACCGACATAATTTTCTGCCAGACTTTGAGCAGCTGCTTTCGATGTCGTGACATGATCCAATTCCGCCAATTGAATTTGATAGTCAAAGGGGGTGGAATCATGGTGACGATGCAGCATAGAAGTCATATACCAGGAAAAACGCTCTGCTTTCCAGACGCGGCGGAGGCATGCTGCGGTATACCGGCCGAGCCGTTCAGTTTCACCTGCTGCATAATAGTCATGAAGCGCTTTTGCGAGCAGCTGTACATCCGCCATGGCAAGGTTTAGACCTTTTGCCCCGGTCGGCGGCACAATATGCGCGGCATCCCCCGCCAAGAACAGCCTTCCGTATTGCATCGGATCACATATAAAACTTCTCATCGACACGATGTTTTTTTGAATAATCGGACCTTCTATCAACTTCCACCCGTCATCAGCCGACAGCCTTAGCCGAAGCTTTTCCCATATTCGCTCATCCGGCCAGTCATTCATAGAGTCTGACGGGTTGACTTGCAGGTAAAGGCGCTGAATGTCCGGCGTTCTGGTGCTGAGAAGGGCAAAACCGTCTTCATGATGCGCATAGACAAGCTCAGGCGCAGATGGCGGCGCTTGCGCCAAAATGCCAAGCCAGCCATATGGGTACGTTTTTTGGTATTCTTTGCGAATCTTCTGTGGAATGCTTTGCCTGCTTGGACCGTGGAAGCCGTCGCAGCCCGCAATGTAATCGCAGATCAGCTCTTCTCTTTCTCCATTTTCATTTTGATAGTGGATTTTGGGCTCAGATGAATCAAGATCAGACAGGCGCACATCAGAAACATTAAAAAACATTTCCCCTCCCGCTTTTACCCGGGCGGCAATTAAATCCTTCAGCACTTCATGCTGGGGATAGACCGTAATATTTTTTCCTCCCGTCAGCCGATGCATATCAATTCGGTGCCGTTTGCCGTTAAAGCGGATTTCAATCCCTTTATGAAACATGCCCATTTTCATCATTCTCTCCCCGGCGCCTGTTTCATTCAGCAAATCAACGGTCATCTGTTCAAGAACGCCGGCCCGGATTGTCTTCTCAATCTCTTGCCGGGAGCGGCATTCGATGACGACCGCTTCGATCCCCTTGCGGTGAAGCAGATGGGCCAGCATAAGCCCCGCCGGCCCCGCTCCGATGATTCCCACATGTGTCCGCAATATCTCTTCCTCCCATTGGTTTAGATTTTTAATTCGCTTCTCATTTGACTCCGGCGCTTTTCGGCAGGAATGAAGTCAAATTTCGCATGATTCTCTTGGACCAGCAAGATGCCGAGTGCAGCAAAAAGGCTTGGGACGGCAAAGATCATAAACGACTGCTTCGGATCAATGCCGGAAGCAAGGATCAATGCGAAAAGGGAAGGCGCGATGATGGCTCCGATTCTGCCGATTCCAAGCGCCCAGCCGATTCCGGTGGCTCTGATTTCTTTCGGGTAATACTCGGAAATATAAGGATTGGCAATATTCTGCGTACCTACAGTACAAGCTCCGCCCAGCGCAATCAGCAGGTACAAAACATAAGGATTCACCGTTAAACCAAAGGCTGCAAAACAAAAAGCCCCAAGCATATACATAACGGCCAGCACTTTTTTATGGCCGGCCTTATCCGCCAACCTGCCGCCGATTAAAGCGCCGGCGGCTTGGCCGATGCACAGCGCGAGATTGAACGACAAACTTGACGATACTCCATAGCCCGACGCCTGCATCATTTTTGGCAGCCATGTATTTAAACCATAGACCATCATGAGGCAGCTGAATACAGACAGCCAGAAAGCGAATGTGCTGGCGGCGCGTTTTTGTTGGAACAGCTTTTTAACAGGAAAGCCTTTCGTTTGGTCTGCATGGCCGGATAACTGAAAATTGTCGCTTTCTCTATATTGTCCGTCAGGATGTACTTTGTTGAGAATCTCGGCCAGCTTTTTTGTCTGTTTTGTCAGCATGTAAAAAGAAAGGGATTCAGGAAATTGCCTGAAAAAGAAAGGCAGTACAAACAAAGGAACGGCGCCGATCAAATACAGCACCCTCCAGCCCGCGTGGGGCACTGCCAGCATGCCGATGAGGGAAGCCAGCACTCCGCCTGCGGAATAACCGCAATACATGGCGGCGACAATAACCGCTCTGTTTTTTTTCGGTGAATATTCGGTCATCAGTGAAATGGCATTCGGCATCAATCCGCCCATTCCAAGCGCTGCAATAAAACGCATGACTGTAAATAGCAGCGGAGAATCAATCATTCCCGAACCTGCAGTAAACAGGCTGAATAGAAAAATGCAGATGCCAAGCACCTTTTTGCGGCCAAATTGATCGGCGACCGGCGAAAAGATCAGTGCCCCCAGCATCATGCCGATCAAAGTATAGCTGCCGATCGCCCCGGCTTGAATTGCTGTTAAATTCCATTCCTCCATCAGCCACGGCAGGCTGACGCCGTACATGGCAATGTCATATCCATCAAAGGCGATGGCGAAAAAACACCAGAAGAAAACAGTCATATGGACTTTGTTCAATTTGCTGGCTGCCATGACTTCTCCAGGATGGATTGAACGATTTCTCATTTTTTTCCTCCATCTCATGATAAATTGATATGAAGAACAGATTAACGCACAGTATCTTTTTCAGTGAGCCTGACAGATCGGGCAGCTGAACACATCGGTTCAAAAGCCATGACGACATTGGAACTGCCTGATGATTGGCCATACCCGTAAAATGTACTTTTGCAGCCATCCTCAAGCACGCCCAAAAGCATCGCAATATGACGGCCGCCGGCTTCGAGTCCGGCATTTTTGGCATATTGAGGAAGCATCAATTTTGCAGATACCAGATCATTGTCCGTTAGATAGGTTAAAAATTGTGCATCAAGGGCCTGCTCCGCCAAAGTCGGCATGCATTCCGGCCCCCTCACCAAGTGATGGCTGAGAGCGCCGCTGCTGATAAATACGGTTTTCTTCCCGCTTTCTTTCAGCACTCTTCCGGCAAGCTGTCCCCACAAAAACGTTTCTTCCAAATTCGCGGCCAATGTTACCGATAAATCGATAACCGGAATATCGCCTTTTGGAACGAGATAGCGGAGCGGAACGACGGTCCCGTAATCCCAGCAATAAACGGGATCGTTTACAGGGATGACGGGAAGCCCTCCTTTTACGCCTGCTTCCGCCAATTGCACCGCCAGTTCATTGTCTCCCGGATAAGAATACGGAACATCGGATATTAAATTCGGACATTCAAGCGCTGTCAAAACCCCTCGATGATCAGGTGCCGCATCCACAAGATGATCGAAGCTCGACGTCCAGTGGCAGGAGATCATGACAACAGCGTCAGGCTGTATTTTTTCGATCATTCCGGAAAGGCGCTTCATTCCTTTTACAAGCTCCTTTTGAAATTCAGGCGTTTTCTCTTCAAAGCACATTCTCGGTGTATGCGGAACAAGTGCTGCCATTTCAATCGACATGTTTATTCCTCCCATAACCCTTTTTTTACGGTTTCGCTTTTGAAGCCGGGATTCCGCCTATTCCCCAGTGGCTTTTCGGAATCTCTGTGACGAGAACGCGAACGTTTTCTTTAGGAGCATCCAAAGTGATGCTCACTGTTTCTGTCACATGTTGAATGACCTCCTCGACCTTTTCCGGCGGCCGGCCTTCTAATAGTTGAATGTGAACGATCGGCAAAATATCTCCTCCCTTATGAACAGACTGCAAATGAAACGTCTCCGAGCCCTTCAACTTGTGCTGAAACGCTGTCACCAGGCTTAAGCATGACAGCTCCCGTTACACCGCCTGTCAAAATAATGCTCCCCGCTTTTAGCTTCTGTTTTTTCCTTGCGAGCATATTGGCGAGCATCGCTGCCGAATTGGCGGGATGTCCTACAACAGCGGCGCCTGTCCCCTGCTCTTTGACCACACCGTTGATCATTAAAGAAACTTCGGCTGACTCAAGTTTCAGATTTTCCGGCTTTTTGATCCTTTCACCGAACACGACCCTTGAAGAAGACGCATTATCCGCGATGACGTCAGGCAGTGTAAAAGAAAAATTCTTATAGCGGCTGTCGATGATTTCTAAGGCGGGTATGAAATAATCGGTCGCGGCGAGAACCTGCTCACCCGTAATGCCAGGACCTTCAATATCCTCCCCCAGCAAAAAAGCAATCTCTGCTTCGACTTTTGGGTGGATCAGCTTATCCATATTGATATGTCCGCCGTTGGGCACGATCATATCTTCAAAGATATAACCATAGATCGGTTCTTCCACATTCATTTGCTGCATTTTCGCCCGGCTCGTTAAGCCCATTTTCGGACCGATGATCCCGCTGCCGTGCTTCAATTTCAGTGAAATCAGCTCTTCCTGGACTCGATAGGCATCTTCGACCGTCATATCCGGATAGTCGCTTGTCATTCTTTCGATCTCCCGGTTTTCCGCTTCAGCAAAATATAACAGCCGTGCCGTTTCTTTTAATGCCGTGGCGTTCATTCCGCTCTTCCCCCTTACAGCTTGATGCAAATATTTGATAATTCACTGAAAAACTCAAAACTGTGAATGCCTCCTTCACGCCCGAGTCCGCTTTGTTTCATCCCTCCAAACGGCGTCCGTAAGTCACGGAGAAACCAAGCATTAACCCAAACCATCCCTGATTCGATTTGTCCGGCAACACGGTGTGCCCGGCGGAGGTCGTTTGTCCATACGGTTGCACTTAGACCGTAATGTGTATCATTTGCCTGTGCGATGACTTCTTCTTCTTCATCAAATGGAATCACCGTCACGACCGGCCCGAAGATTTCTTCTCTGACGACTCTGGAGTGCCGGGAGAGCCCTGAAATAATCGTCGGTTCAAGATAACAGCCGGATTCTCGGCCTTCAGGACGCTTTCCCCCGGTTAAAATGTCACCGCCTTCTTTTTTCGCCAATGCTATGTAGTCCATCACACGCTCAGTATGTTCGGCCGAAATCAAGGCTCCGATATTCGTATTCGGATCAAAAGGATCTCCAACCTTGAGCCCCTTCGTTTTCTCAATAAACTTGTCCAAAAACTCATCATATGCTTCCCGTTCGACATAGATGCGGGACCCGCACATACATACTTCTCCTTGATTGATAAAGCTTGATTTCAAGGTGGTGCTTACTGTTTCATCCATGTCGGCATCCGCAAAAATGATATTGGGATTTTTCCCGCCCAATTCAAAAGAAAGTTTTTTCAATGTTTTTGAAGCAGCTTCCATAATGATTTTTCCAGTTGTCGTTTCACCGGTGAAGGAAATCGCGTCGACATCGGGATGTTCTGAAAGCGCAGCACCAGCGGAATCAGGTCCAAATCCGTGAACAATATTCACGACTCCGTCAGGCACGCCTGCATCTTGGCAGATCTCCCCCAAAAGCGTTGCCGTCATCGGCGTCAGCTCGGCCGGTTTGATGACGGCGGTATTTCCTGCCGCCAAGCAAGGCGCTAATTTCCAGGTCAATAAAAGGAGCGGCAAGTTCCACGGATTAATGAGCCCGACGACACCGACCGGACGGCGGATGGCATAATTGATTGCCGTATCATCAGTTTGATAGGCTTCCGTTCCGACTCCTCTCAGAAAATCTGCAAAGAAATGAAAGTTAAAAGCAGAGCGGGGAATATCCAAAGTGCTTGAGAGTGAGAGCGGCTTTCCCGTATCCAATGTCTCAAGCCTTGCCAGCTCATCTTTTCGCTCAAGAATAAGGTCGCCGACCTTTCTGATGATTTGAATCCTTTCATCAGACGCCATGTTTTTCCAGCGTCCATTTAATGCGCGCCTTGCCGCCGCGACAGCCAGATCAATTTCTTTTTTGCCCCCCTCAGACACTTTTCCGATGACTTCCCGTGTAGCCGGATTGATGTTGTCAAACGTTCTCCCATCTTCTGAAGAGAAATATCTGCCGTTAATAAAATGCTGACAGTCAAACACGAGCTTTGCCGATGAAGTTTGAACACTCATATTCAATAAACATCCTCCTTTTCAAAACCTTTCCATTAAATTAAATGATTTTATATAACATGAAAACCGCATTGTTCCTCTATGCGGAACAAATGAGAAATTTTTTCCGAAAATTTGATATTTTTCGTTTTTTTATTCATTTCCTTTTTAGACCATGTTATATTATGGAATAAAAGGCACCAAAAACAATGAAAAGAGTTGAGGAAACAATGACTGTGGAGACAAAGCAGCATTACCTGCTCGGTTCAGTAAAAAATGCACTTCGGCTGCTTCAATCGTTTACCTTGGATACACCGGAGAAGAAAGCAACCGAACTCGCCTCATCGCTCGGCCTCGGAAAAAGCACGGTCTCACGCCTCTTGACCACATTGGAAAGCGAAGGATTTGTCATGAAGGATCCGGAATCGAAAAGATACAAGTTAGGGTTATCCGTCTTGCAGTTAAACACCATTGTCAACTCCACTCTTGAAATCAACCGGGAATCCCAGCCGATTCTTGAAAGGCTGACTGAAGAAACCGGGGAAACATCCCACATTGCAGTACGCGGTGATTTCAGCGTCGTTTATATCAATCGGAAGGAAAGCCCCTGTCCTGTTGAAATCCTTTCATACATCGGACGGCAGAATCCCATGCATTGTACAAGCTCGGGGAAAGTGCTGCTCGCTTTCGACAACGACGGTTTATTGGACCGTTATCTTACACAAGGCTTGGAAAGCTGTACAAATCAAACGATTACAGACGAGAAAAAACTGAAGGATACGCTTGAAGCCGTGAAAGAAAACGGATTCGACATCAGCCATGGAGAATTCATCGATGGCGTCACATCCATCTCCGCACCTATCAGAAATTACCTGGGACAAGTGATATATGCCGTCAGTGTCGTAGGCCCCACAAAACGCATGAAGACCTCACAAACAACAATCGTACATAAAGTAAAACAAGCGGCCTGTGAAATTTCAGAAAAACTCGGTTATTGGAAGAGGCCATAAAGAGAATGGAGGGAATAAGCTTTGTTTGATTTTCACACACACTTCATCCCAAACGATGTCCTGCTGTGGCTTAAGGACAATGAAAAGTCAGTGCACGCGGTCCGGGAAAAAAGATCACCCGATCGGGCCGAATTTTTGACCGTTAATCACAAATGGGGGTTTGAATTAAAAGACTCGTTTTTTAAAGAAGAATTATATTTGAAAGAGCAAAGAAAAGCTGGAATCTCCCATTCACTGGCGTCACCCGTCCCCCAGCTTTTCCTTTACGACCTTGCCGAAGAAATGACCGATGAATTGGCTTTTGTTTATAACAAAGCGCTCTCCATTTGGACAGAAAAACACAGCAATCGTCTATCAGGGCTCGGGACCATTCCGCTCAACAGTCCTTCGAAAGCTTGCGAGCGTTTAAGTGAAGCCATGGACTTAGGATTAAAAGGGGCGATCATCGGCCCCGGCGCATCTGATAAGCTGCTCTCAAATGAAGTATTCACGCCATTTTGGGAGGAAGCCGACAGGCGAAAAGCGATTATATTTATCCACCCGCTCCTATCCGAAGATCCGCGGCTGCGCCGCAAAATGATGCCCAATTTGATCGGTGTCCCGTGGGAAACGACCGTCTGTGCAGCTGATTTATTACTAAGCGGCGTGACAGACTGGTTTCCGAATGTAAAAATTCTTTTGGCCCATGGAGGAGGCTATCTTCCATATCAGATCGGCAGACTGAACAAAGGGTATGAAAAATGGGCCGATGTTTCCGCTTCTATCGCGGCTGCACCGGACGAATATCTGCGAAGGTTTTGGTATGACAGTGTGTTATGGCATGAAGAGAGTACGGCCTATTTGAAAAACCTTGTCGGAGAAGAAAGGATCGTACCGGGTTCTGATTATCCTTTTGATCTTTGCGAGTGGCCGCCCGCAGACGTCGGGCATAAAGGGGCTGAAGCTTTGCTAAGTGTGAAAATTGAAGCATGAAGAAGGTGAACCTTAAGATAAGGTTCACCTTCTCTAGTATTACAGCGCTTGGGCTGCCGTAATAAGGGCAAGATTATATACATCCTCAGCATTGCATCCTCTGGACAGATCGTTTACAGGCATGTTGAGCCCTTGCAGGATCGGTCCGACCGCTTCAAAATTGCCGAGGCGCTGTGCGATTTTGTAGCCGATGTTCCCCGCTTCAAGGCTTGGGAAAACAAACACGTTTGCATCACCTTTAATCACGGAATCCGGCGCTTTTTTCTCAGCAACAGACGGAACAAATGCTGCATCAAACTGGAATTCGCCGTCAAGTGTAAGCTCAGGCGCTTTTTCATTGGCGATTGCAACCGCATCGGCTACTTTTTCGGTTTCATCTGATTTTGCTGAGCCTTTTGTTGAAAAGCTGAGCATCGCCACGCGAGGCTCGATATCGAACATTTTGGCCGTGTTGGCGCTTTCGATCGCGATTTCTGCCAGATCCAGGCTGTCAGGTGCAATGTTGATCGCGCAGTCGGCAAATACGTACTGCTCATCGCCGCGAGCCATAATGAAGACGCCGGATGTTTTCTTAACGCCTTCTTTTGTTTTAATAATTTGCAGCGCCGGGCGAACCGTATCTGCTGTTGAATGAGCCGCACCGCTGACAAGGCCGTCGGCAAGGCCTTTATAAACAAGCATCGTTCCAAAATAGTTTTCATCTAAAAGAATTTGGCGGGCCTGTTCTTCTGTCGCTTTTCCTTTACGGCGTTCAACGAAAGCCTGAACAAGGTCTTCCATTCCTTCATATGTACGAGGATCATATATATCAACACCATCGAGTGTTAAGTTCAATCCTTTTGCTTTTGCCGTAATTTCCTCCTCGTTTCCTACGAGAATCGGCTTTAACACCTTATTTCCGGCCAGATTGTTTACCGCTGTCAGAATGCGTTCATCCAAGCCTTCCGGAAATACGATTT
Organism: Bacillus swezeyi; assembly: GCF_001969815.1. Taxonomy (GTDB): domain Bacteria; phylum Bacillota; class Bacilli; order Bacillales; family Bacillaceae; genus Bacillus; species Bacillus swezeyi. The sequence goes on from NZ_MRBK01000004.1 coordinate 178,098, forward strand.
TAACTCCTCTACCTGTTACTTTTTCCTGCACTGTTGAAAATAAGTCTGCCACTACTATATACCCTCCTTGAAGTGTTGCAAAAAACTTCTCTACTTAGCATACTCTATTGAGATATAAATTCAATCCTTCAGCCTTAATTATAACGCTTACATGTTAAAAACGCTTTTTTTAAATTAATTTAAGCGGCAATTATTTCACTTGGTCAATCGAAATATCGCGCCGATAGTTGGCGGAATGCAGGATTTCATTTAGTCGTTCATTCAGCTTCTTGCCTGAGGCTGTGTTCATGTTTAGTATGTAACAGCCTTCCCCGCTTATACGGTGAGCTTCAATGATCGTTTCATGTTCGGCAGAAAACGCGAGTGATCATTCGTTTTCATAAAAACTGTGATAAAACCCAAACAATTTTGCTCCACTTTCCTGATTCGGCTTCCAACCGCCTGACCCGTTTAATGAATGATTCCCCTATTTCTTTCCACTTTATCTTCGAATGTCTTTTCAACAAAGAAAGGATTGCCAAATCTGTTTGATCAGCCTCCATTTTGCGGTATCTTTCAGGTGGTTCAGACAATCAAAGAGGAGCAGCTGATCAAAAAGCATGTTCCAAACATTTTTATAGAAACAGGCCTCATGGAATATCTTTAGCATGAACAGATCACACACCTTGTCATCTGCGGTATGATGACTCACATGTGCATTGATGCAAAAACGCTTGCTGTGAAAGGCTTTGGTTATGAGTGCACGATTATTGCGGACTGTGCAACGGCCATTCTGTACCTGCCGAGCATGTGCATCCCGCGTTTTTGAGCGCATTGGACTCGACATATGCGTCTGTCCTTTCCTGTGAAGAATATCTTGCGATGATTGATTGTTCAGGACTTTGAAACAGATGAAAAAGGATAAACTATGATATGATGAAATCAATTACATAAGAATTGGGAGTGAATGCAAAATGAGCGAACAGCAAAAAACGAACGAAGCCGCACAAACGCTTGACGGCTGGTATGCCCTTCATGATTTCCGGACGATGGACTGGTCTGCCTGGAAGATGCTTTCCAGCGACGAACGACAGATCATCATCAGCGAATTTACCGGACTCCTTGAAAAATGGGGCGCCGCAGAAAAAGACTGGAACGGAAGCCACACATTGTACAGCATCGTTGGCCAAAAAGCGGATTTCATGCTGATGATTTTGCGTCCGACAATGGAGGAATTAAACCAAATCGAACTTGAATTTAATAAATCAAAACTGGCAGAATACACGATCCCCGCTTATTCTTACGTATCTGTCGTCGAGCTCAGCAACTATATGGGAAGCGGAGACGGAGACCCTTATGAAAATCCGCAAGTGCGTGCGCGCCTTTATCCAGAGCTTCCTAACGCCAAATACATCTGCTTCTATCCGATGGATAAAAGAAGAGCGGGCAATGACAACTGGTACATGCTGTCGATGGAAGAGCGAAGGAATTTGATGCGCAGCCACGGCATGATCGGCCGCGGATATGCGGGCAAAGTCAAACAGATCATTACGGGCTCCATCGGGTTTGACGACTATGAATGGGGCGTAACGCTGTTTTCCGATGATGTCCTTCAATTCAAAAAGCTTGTCTATGAAATGCGCTTCGATGAAGTCAGTGCACGATACGGTGAATTCGGCTCTTTCTTTGTCGGCAACCGCCTTTCAACTGAACAGCTGCCAGCATTTTTATATGTCTAAATGTAAAAAGCTCCAAAGACATCGTCTTTGGAGCTTTTTTGTTTATTGACAATGACACGGCTGTGTAGGCGGAGTCGCTCTTTTTTGCACCTCAATGGAGGATTCAGCATAGAAAGTCGACCCAAGACCCAGCACTCTGTTTTCCGCTCTGAATGTATACTTTCCGGCAGCGGGAAGTGTTTTATTGGCCAGTACAAGCTTGAACTCCGCGATGCCCAATAAATCAATCGTAAGCGGCAGTCTGACCGTTTTTCCGTTGTTTAAGATTTGCCCGGTTCTCAGCGCCCTTCCATTAACCGTGTCTTTCGTTGTTGCAGAAAAGCCTGAAGGCAGTGTAAATTCAACCGTTCCCAGCGCTAAAATCGAATTTGGACGATAAGTTAGCTCAATATCAGAAAATGACCACTCCTGCTTGCTCTCGCCAGTTATGATCGAATATAAAGAGGCGCTCGCAGCCGGGCGGTTGACCGATTCAGTTTTTAAAGCTTGGGCATTGGCTTGAAACGATGGCAGAAAAATCGATGCCACGATCACAAGACTGAACGTCAAGATCGATAGTTTAGAACGAAACATACATTTCAACACAGTAATTCCCCCTGATCATCATATTTTAGAATTGAAACAGCACCTGAAGCGGACAAAAAAGACGAAAAGAACAGCCCGCTCCTTCCACAAACACTGCACTTTGGTTGTTTCTATTAAAAACTATCATTTTTTAAATAGATAGTAAATGTTTTCCATGGCATATTTTTAAAATAAATCCAAAATAATAAAATTTAACTATGCGCTGTTCCTCGTGATTTCTTCCGATTTTCTCCACAAAAGGGCTAATGCCCTACTTACACGTTTTTCAATGAAATTCGCCGAATCAAAGCGTTCGTTTTTTATATTGACAACCAGGCAAAGGAGCAGTACATTATTGACATTATTTAAAACATCAGGATCTGACGGCTTTTTAGCGAAATGGATTGGATTCTCGCGTTCTTCAGCCGTCTATTGCTGTTCATGATTTTGAAAGGATATGCGGAGAAAGGATAAAAAAAATGCCTAAATTGGTTTCTACAAATCTTGCAAAAGGTAAAATGATCAATATCAGTCCGCCGCAGACACTGGCGCTCAGTTTTTTAATTATCATTGCAGTCGGCGCGTTTTTATTGAAGCTGCCAATCGCCTCAACAACCTATGTCTCCTGGATTGATGCTCTGTTTACGGCTACTTCGGCAACCACTGTAACAGGCTTGGTCGTCGTAGACACCGGGACAGATTATACGGTTTTCGGGCAAACCGTCATCATGTGCCTGATTCAAATTGGCGGATTGGGCTTAATGACGTTTGCCGTTCTAGTCGTCATGATGATCGGCAAAAAAATTGGCCTCCAGCAGAGAATTCTCGTTCAGGAAGCTTTTAACCAGACTTCTTTGGGAGGGCTTGTCCGTTTAGTTAAGCATTTGTTTATTTTTACGATCATTATTGAGTTTGTCGCTTTTCTTATTCTTTCGATTAGATGGGTTCCTGAATACGGCTTGCAAAGAGGATTGTTTCATAGTTTGTTTAACACGATTTCAGCCTTCAATAACGCGGGCTTTTCCCTGTGGTCGGACAGCCTGTCGCAATATGTAGGTGATCCGATCGTCAACCTTGTCATTACAGGTCTTTTTATTACCGGAGGAATCGGGTTTACCGTACTTTTAGATTTATGGACAAAACGAAACTTTAGAAAACTGTCGCTCCATTCAAAATTAATGATCGTCGGAACATTGATTATCAACACAGTATCCGCACTGACGATTTTTATTTTAGAGTACTCCAATCCGGGCACCTTGGGGGGGCTGTCCTTGGCAGATAAAATATGGGGCGCCTATTTTCAGGGTGTCACGCCAAGAACAGCCGGCTTCAACACTCTGGATATTGCACATCTGACGACCCCGTCCCTCCTGCTGATCATCGTTCTGATGTTTATCGGTGCGGGAAGCGCATCAACGGGAAGCGGAATCAAGCTGACAACGTTTATTGTGATGATTTTAGCAACGATCACCTTTCTAAGGGGGAAAAGCGAGACGGTCGTGTTTAAACGGGCCATCAAAATGAAAACCATATTGAGAGCACTGGCCATTATCGTCATCAGTTTTTTATTCGTGCTTTTCACATTATTCGTTTTAACAATAACAGAGAATGCGCCATTTCTGGAAATCGTCTTTGAGGTCGTTTCCGCCTTTGGTACAGTCGGACTGTCGATGGGGCTGACGCCTGAGTTAACAACTGTGGGCAAAGCTGTCATCATGATGATGATGTTCATCGGCCGGGTCGGTCCGCTGACCATGGCATTTACTTTAGCCAAGCCAAAGAAAGCGCCGATCCGCCATCCCGAGGATGAAGTCATTACAGGTTAAAATGGATGAAATACCGCTCTGATATAGAGCGGTATTTTTGTTTTTTCTCCCTCAGATGATGAGTCGTCATATTCCATTCCCCCGCCTCATACTGTTAAAGGGATGAGAATTGTTGATCTATCATCCTAACATCAGACCCCCAACCGTGTTTATAGCAGACTGTCTTAAACATGTACCCGTTGGAAGGTATGATTTTGACTCAATGAAATGAGGAGGAACGAAATGAAACCTAAAAAAAATCAATTTCAGCCGCTCCAAGAGCTTGAAATGCCGGATTTCCGGCAGCAAATGGGCGCCAACCCTTATCCGCAGATGGGAGGGCACATGTATCAGCAGCAAGCACAGCCGTACACACAAATGGGCGGTCAGCAAACCTATCAGCAGCCCGCCGTACAGCTGAGTCAGCCGCAGCCGGCAGGAGTCCAGGTTCCGACAATGCCTACAGGCCAGCCGACTGCTCCAAGTGTTCCCGGCATGCTGCCGCTTGAGCAATCGTATATTGAAAATATTTTGCGCCTCAACCGAGGGAAAGTTGCAACGGTATATATGACATTTGAAAACAACCCGGAATGGAATGCAAAAGTCTTTCGGGGAGAAATTGAAGCCGCCGGCCGCGACCATATCATTTTAAGCGACAGGAAAACGGGGACCCGCTATTTGCTTCTGATGGTCTATCTTGACTACATTACGTTTGATGAACCGATTACTTACGATTACCCATATTCAATGGCCTCATATACACCAAGATAAAAGGTTCGGTTTATGATAAAACCGAACCCTTTTTTTGTTTTTCCAGCGAACATTAAGCAAAGTTTCTCACATCATTATTGCGTTGAAATTTGTAAATGACGATTAAGAAAAAGCAAGCCGCAAAGGCAAACAATACCATGATATTCAAATATAAGCTTGGAAGATGCTGGCCTTCCTGCAATTTCGCAAATGTTTCCAGAACCCATTTTTGCGGAAAGAAATCGGCGATTCGCTGTACAAATGACGGCATGATCTCAATCGGCCAAAAACAGCCGGAAAGCATAATCGTCGGCATGAAGATTAAATTCCGCAAAGCTCCGGCGGACTTGGAACTGCTCGCAAAGACGACCGTGATTAACGCCAGTCCGACGGCGCTTAACGCAAATATCAGCAAAATTGCCGCCATTTCCCAAAATGGAATACCCGTTTCAATATAAAAAACATATTTCATCATCACTAGTGTAAAAAAGATTTGGAATGTGATCACAAGCATACTCACCGCTATATTTGACAAGACGTACTGCTTTGCCGTAATCGGTGTAGTCAACAGCCTGAAATAAGTTCTGTTCTCTTTTTCTTTCACTAGCAGTTCAGTCAAACTTCCTGCTGAAAAGAGCATGGCCATCAGGAGAAAACCAACCGTTCGATCCGTCATGCTTTTGTTTTTCTCCGAATCTTCAAGCTTGTGGGATGTCAACGATACTTTGGAGTTCTGGTAGTTTGTATACATGTTCTTAAACTGCTGTTGATCTCCTTGAGCAGTTTTGCCGATTGCAGCGATATTGTCAATATAATGATATAAAAACGACTTCACAAACCCTGTGATTTCAGCGCCTTTGATAGATGCAATCCCGATATGATCAGGCTTTCCGTCAATCACGCTTTGAGTAAATCCTTTATCAAATGTAATGACACAATCAAGCTCTCCCGAGGCAATTTGACTTTTCGCTTTAGAAGCATTGACCTTGCTCACATTAACATGATCCAGCCCCTTCAAAAAAGCAGCCGTGTCTGCGGTGAGCTGACTGCCGTCATAATCGACTATTCCGACCGTCACATTTGTCTTTTCACCGACGTCGTTCATCAAGAGCGATATAAAAATGCCAATTAGCGGAAGAAACAGAAACAAGATGATATTGATCTTTTTTTTAAAAGTTACATTCAATGTATTTTTCACTAACCAAAGCATTTCCTTCATTAAAGCCCTTCCCTTCTTCGTAATGAGACAACGACGATCAGCAGGAACAATACAGATAAACCCATGTTCAGAGAGATCGCGGGCCATCCCGCCGCTAAATCATTTGTATATATGATTTTTATAATGGCTTCGTTCGTCCATGTGAGAGGAGAAAGATCTTTGATGAAAGCAAAAACAGCTGCCGCATCATCAATAGGAAAATAAGCGCCCCCAACAAAAGCAACGAGCGGAATCAACACATTAATAACTGCAACTGCCGCTTCTCCCGTTTTCGTCAAATAGCTGACCCCGAGTCCAAGGCTGACGGCAAACAGCACGACGCTGAACAGCACGGCCAGCACAAGGCCGAAGTGCTCTCCCCAGTTTGCTTTAAACAAAAATTTGCTGACGGCAACGACAATCAAAATACAAATCAGATTTACCGCAAGCCCGCCAATCAGCTTTCCAGCAAAAATCTCAGCCTTATGAACAGGGGCTGCGATCAGCCGGTCAGCCGTTTTTCCGAGTCGTTCCCCGCGGATTAAGTAACTGGCGTGTAAAGCCCCGTAAAGCGCGATCAGCGTGGTCATCGTAACCGCGTAATAGTCCATAGAGCCGGGGTGTTTGTCTGAGTTGAGTGAAGTCTCTTTGATATAATCGTCATGGGAACTGTTTGCAAACGCCTCGCCTGCTTGTTTAGGGCTCACTTTGATGATCTCCGCCACGGCGTTGTACCGATTCGCAAACGCAGTCAGCATTCCTTGAATCATGCTGTTTTTAACACTGTTTTTCTCCATTTGGTAGAGCATGATTCCGCTGCTGCCGGCGATTTCAAGGTAAGCATCGTAATGACCTTGCTCGACTTCTTGTTTTCCGTCCATACCGCTTAACACTTTTTCGAAATGAACACCGGATGTTTTCGCTCCCTTTGTGAATGCTTTAAAACCTTGTGAAAATTCCCCATCCGATTGATCTTTATATAAAACATGGATATCACCGACAGAAACTTCATCATCGAAGACGTTCGTCAGTGCGGTTCCCAAAATCATAATCAGCACGATTGGAAACGCCAGCATCAATAGGAGCGTTCTTCTGTCCCGAAATGCCGATACGATTTCTTTTTTAGCAATGATGATTATATTCAAGCCATGAATCTCCTTTCTAATCGCGCAAATTCCTTCCAGTCAGTGTTAGGAATACGGTTTCCAAGTTTGGCGCTTTTTCTTCCAATGAGCGGATTTCAACGCCTTCGGCCATCAGCTGCTCTATGATCTGGTTTAAATTGTTGACGCCTGCAGCCGAGTTGATTTTTATCAGATTTTCTTCAAGTAAAACCGCCTCGACTCCACTGATGGTTTTTAACTCGCCAAGATCGATATTCTCCGCGGATTTGACAGCAATCCAAATATCTTTCGTATTGGTGATGATCGCTTTCAGCTGTTTCTTCGTCCCTTCCGCGATAATTTTTCCGTGATCGATGATAGCGATCCGTGAACAGATTTCTTCAACCTCTTCCATATAGTGGCTCGTATAAATCATCGTGCAGCCCATAGCATTTAATTTTTTGACCGATTCCAATATATAATTTCTTGAGTGGGGGTCGATGCCCACCGTCGGTTCGTCCATGATAATCAGCTTTGGCCTGTGGGCGATGGCACAGGCGATGTTCAGCCTTCTTTTCATCCCGCCTGAAAAGTTTTTCGGAAAGCTTTTCTGTTTATCGCTCAATCCGACAAACCGCAATGCTTCCTTAACGCGTTCATGCAGTTGGGAGCCCCGCAGTCCGTAGAGCCCCGCAAAAAACTTTACATTTTCATACGCCGTTAAATCCTCGTAAATAGCCAAATCCTGAGGAACAATACCAATATTCATTTTCGTGTATTTTCGATTTTCAGCGATGTTTTTGCCAAGAATATCAATCTCGCCTTCATTGCTTCGCAGCAAACTTGAGATCATATTAATGGTGGTGCTTTTGCCGGCGCCGTTTGCGCCGAGAAATCCGAATATTTCTCCCTCCGCTATTGATAATGATATATTGTCAACAGCAACAAAATCGCCAAATTTTTTCGTCAGATTTTTGATTTCTAATACATTCATATTTTCACCTCATTTTGCTTTACGAAACCATTATAAAAAAAAGATGAATCCCGCGGCAGTGCAGCAATTCACCTTTTGAACATGAGAATATTCATATTTTAAAAATGACATCATTCATGTTTCGGCAATAGTGTGTTGACGGAAAATCCGTTTGAACCGTCGACGATGACCTGACCGTTAACAGATGCAGCCCGTTCTTCCATTCCGATGATCCCCATGCCTTTCTTGATCTTCTCCTGTCCCTTCCCATTGTCTTTTACTTCGGTTTTAATAAGCGTATTCAGGACATGGATCTCGATCGATACATGTGTCGCCTTGGCATACTTCATCGTATTCGTCAGCGACTCCGTAATATTTTCAAAAATGATTTTCCACTGAATATGAGAAATCGCATCCAAATCGCCATAATGAACGAAAGAAATAGGGATTTGATGCCGGGCCGCACATTCATCTAGCAATAGCTTCAGTCTGTGGATGCCCATCTGTTCCGGAGGCGGCTTGATATTTTTTAAAGTCAATCTGATCTTTTCGATTCCGTCTTTTGAAATATTAATCGCGTTTTGCAGCAGTTCAGAAGCTTTCTCTTTGTCTGTATGAAGCAGCCGCTTCGCCGCTTCCAGCTGGATGAGTGCACCTGTCATTGAATGACCGATTTTATCATGTATTTCCTGAGACAGCCGGCTGCGTTCCTCCAATTTAAAAGTATATTCAGACTGTCTGATATACTCTTCGTTTTCATGTAAAGTCTTTGATAAGGTTTGCATATCTTTTCTCGTTTGATCGATATGATTTTCAAGCTTTTCGATTCTGGCTGCATCGTGTTCCGCCATTAAAAACAGCAAAAAATGAAAAGCGGCCGTTAATCCGTAGACAGCTGCAATGTGCCCGCCAATGAAAAAAACGGGAATGACTGATACAACAAGCATGGCCCACTTTGATCGCGGCATATTTTCTGCACATTCATAGAGATTAAGAGGCAGCAATAAAATAAATAAAGAATGGACTTCAAGGAATGAAACAGCCGAAATCATAATGGACAGGATGATTAAAACCTTTTTCGCCATTCCTTTTTTAAAAATCGCAATGGCAAGATTGACACAGAAATAAACCAGAAGGCAAAACACAAGCCACGATAAATTGACGGCTTCTGATTGTATATAGCTGTATATGATAAATCCCATTAAAATAAGCTTGCCTGACATGATTCGCAATTCCATTGTTTTCCCTCAGTTAAAAGTTTGTTTTTCCCGTTAAGTAGTAGATGGCAATTTGCGTCCGATGATCCAGCCCCGTTTTTCCCAAAATCGATGAAATATAGTTTGCAATCGTTCCTTCTGATATAAAGAGCTCTTTTGAAATCTCTTTATTTGAAAGCCCTTTGGCGATAAACCCCATAATGTCGAGTTCTCTTTCAGTAAATAGGCTTCGGTCAACCTTGAGTTCCGGCTCTTTATTTTCTTTTAAATTTGATTTAATTTTGTCAAGCACAGCATCCTGCATGACAATATGGCCGTGATATACGCTTTTAATCGCATCCCTGATTCGTTCCGGTTCGGTATTTTTCAACAAATAGCCTTTCGCACCGTTCTGTATAGCCGCCAAAATATATTCATCATCATCAAACGTCGTTAAGATTAACGGCGCTGCCCCCGTTTGTCCGGAAATCAGCTTCGCAGCTTCAACCCCATTCATATTCGGCATGCGGACATCCAGCAATGCGATGTCCACATGATGGGCGCTGCAGTAATCAACAGCTTGGCGGCCATCCTCGACTGTTGCCAATACTTCAAATTCATCGTACGTACTCAATATAATTTTCATGCCTTCTCTTATGAATGAATTGTCATCCGCTATGATCACATTGATTTTCATTGCTTTTTAAGCGGAGATCGGGTGCTCCGCACGTGCACATCCCTTCCCTAATATCAAAATGCCGAGCCGGGTCTCCGCACTTGTTAATACCATTAAATTTATCATGAAACGGTATCCGTTAAAATAAAAAATCCAATCCTTTTAACCGGATTGGATTTAAAAATCTGTTTATAAGTATTTGACCGCGGATACGGCAACCATGATCCATGCCGCGATGAACGCTACGCCTCCCAGCGGAGTGATGGCGCCGAGGACGCTGATTTGCGTGAGGCTGAGGACATATAAACTGCCGGAAAACAAGATAATACCTGCGAACATCAGCCAACCCGCAGCTGTTACACTACCCGCGCCAGTAAGTTTGCCCGCAATGAGGGCGACGGCAATTAACCCGAGCGCATGGTACATATGATACTGTACGCCGGTCTGCCAGATTTGAAGATACTTTTCCGGAATCTTCCCTTCAAGCCCATGGGCACCGAATGCCCCTAAAGCAACTGCAAGCATTGCATTTATAGAACCTAAAATTAAAAATAATTTCATGATCAATCGCCCGCCTTTCTCTACTCATCATAGCGTACACGCTCAAGATTTCAACTTTCACAGCATCATGACACGATTTTGTCAAATTTCTTTTTTCTAAGCTGCATTTGTTCGGCCGCAATCGCAATGATCGTCCCTAATACAAGTCCATTGCTCAAAATGGAAACAAAAACAGGATGCATGCCTTCCAGGGCGCTTTCAGGAACAAACATGACACCGACCCCGGCAAGCAGCGCAATTCCTATGACAAAGCGGACACGGCCGGCCTCACTCTTGCCATAAGAGTCAAATTCGGAAAATGCCATCCCAACCATCGTCGAGAACACAACGAAATTAACGGCAAAGCCGACCGGGGACGGGAGGCTTGCAAACGCGTTCATGACAAACGGAAAAAAGCTGATCAAAATGACGATGAGACTCCCCAGTAAAAACGGTTTTTTCGAGGAAATTCTCGTCGTCTGAATAAAACCGGCCGCTCCAGAAATCGGCACCGTTCCTACGGCTCCAAGCAGGCCGCTTAGCAAATGGCTGACAGAGGCGATGAACCCCGCCGGTCGAGCCCGCTTTCTTTCTTCCAGCTTCTCAAACTGCTTAACGGCTCCTTCGACCACCCGAATGCTGGCCAGCATATTGACAATTAATAAAACTGTAATAAACAAAGAAGTGACAACTAATCCGCTGTCAAACAGCGGAACCCCGTAAGGAAAGATACCAGGCAAATGAAATAGCTCATCCGTGTGTACCGGCAGCTTTGCAGCTCCAAAAACGGCGAATAAGATCCAGCCGCCAAACAGTGCGATTAAAATCGAATATTGCTTAAGAAACGGAACGTTCGACCTGCTCATCAGAAACGTTGCCAGCATAATAACACACGCAAGCAAAAAGACGGGAACATCCATCTCGTTTTTCCGGTAGCCGATCCCCATGATTCCTTTTACAATCGGTTCGCTTAACTGAATAACCAAAAGCAGTAAGTAAATCCCCGTCACCACTGGTGTAAACATCACTGCCAGCTTGTCAATAATCTTAAATAGGCTAAAGATAAAAAAGAATACCGCGCTCAGCAGCATTGCCCCTTGAAGCGCCTGAAGGGTCTCAGCATAAGCTGCGAATACAGTTCCTGTAAGCCCCGCATAAATCGTATATACTCCCCACCAAAGCCCGGCCGGACTCTCATTAATCGGCAAACGATGCCCCATCAAGCATTGAATAAAGGCGGTTGTGCCCAACACGAAAAACGTGCTTTGAATCAGTCCTGCCGTTTCCGCCTGATTCAGCTCAAACGACTGCCCGATCGCAATGGGCACCACGATAGCAGACGCAATAATAAATGCCGTCCATTGTAAAGCCCCAAAAAGCAGTTTCAAGTTCATCAACCTCTCTTTTTCAAAAAAGCAAACGGCTCCTAGAAATCAAAAATTGAGTCTCCGTTGCCGTCTTCATCATGTTTTTGTTTCTCTTTTTTTTGATATTGTTCCGCCCCGGCGGATCCCATCATTTTTTCCAGCATCAACTGGTCGCTCGAAGGCTTTTTTGTCGTTTGAACATATGGGGAAGACTGAACGGCCGGACTCTGCGGCTCAACGATGACGTCGCAAAGGGAGCGAATGACCGCAACGTGCATTTTTAAATCGTTCTCCTGCTGGCATTCCTTCGCCCTTTTTAACTCATCCTCCATCTTCTGTAGCAAGCTTGATATATGTATGTTCATCAATTCGATCCTCCAAACCGTATTCGATTTCCATTTCATTTTAACAAATTCCATTCTCTCATGCTGAATACACTTTTCTATTTTAGTCCCTGAAAAATTTCTTTTCCATACAGACCATGCTTGTCTGCCGTTTGCAAAACAAAGAAACCGCCCGCTAAACGGCATGAAAACCCTTTTTCCTTGCAGGTTGAGAAGTTGACAGCGGAACAAGCCTTCACACATAATGAAAAAAACTTAGCTTAAAAAGCAGCCTCTATTTCTAAAAATGAAAGGAAACAGAGCATGGCAGAGTGTGCAAATCGAATCGAAGCGATCATCGCTAAACAAAAACAATATTTTTCAAGCGGGGAAACGCTCGATATAAAAAAACGTCTTCAACAGCTCGACATCCTTAGACATTCATTGAAAAAATATGAGCATGACATTCTCGAGGCTCTGCACAAAGACCTCAATAAATCAGAGCATGAAGCTTATATGACGGAAATCGGCATTGTATTGGAAGAGATCCGCTTCATCAGCAAACGGTTAAAAAAGTGGGCAAAGCCGAAAAAAGCGAAAACCGCTCTTTCTCACATCGGTTCAAAAAGCATGATCATTCCCGAGCCCTATGGAACAGTCTTGATCATCGCACCGTGGAACTATCCGTTTCAGCTTGCCGTTTCGCCGCTGATTGGCGCTCTTGCGGCGGGAAATACAGCCGTTGTCAAGCCATCTGAGCTGGCTCCCTCAGTCTCAGGCGTCTTATCCAAAATCATCAAGGAAGCGTTTCCGCCTGAATGTGCAACTGTCATTGAAGGCGGAATTGAAGCCAACCAAGAGCTTTTGCGGCAGCCTTTTGACTATATTTTTTTTACAGGAAGCGTTCCCGTCGGCAAAGTTATCATGGAAGCGGCTGCCAAGCAGCTGATTCCCGTCACGCTCGAACTCGGCGGAAAAAGCCCCTGCATTGTTCACAAGGATGCCGATTTAAAACTGGCGGCTGCAAGGATCGTCTTCGGCAAGTTGACAAATGCCGGACAGACGTGCATTGCACCTGACTATCTGCTCGTTCACAAAGATATAAAACGCGAGCTGCTTCAAGCCTTAAAGCAAGCGATTCAGCGGTTCTTCGGCAATGCGCCGGAAAACAATCCGGCATACGGAAAAATCGTGAATGAACGGCATTTTGAGCGTTTAATCCGCTTGCTCCACAATGAAAATGTAGTGACCGGGGGAACATATCACAAGGACACACTCAAAATTGCACCGGCCATTATTAATGAAGCGGATTGGGAGTCCCCTGTCATGCAGGAGGAAATTTTCGGACCAATCTTACCTGTTATCGGGTATGAAACAATCGAAGATGTCATTGATCTGGTTCAGAGCCGGCCAAAACCGCTTGCTCTCTATTTGTTTACGAATGACAAATCGGTAAAGCGGCAGGTCATCAGCCGAATTTCTTTTGGCGGCGGGTGTATAAATGATACGCTGATGCATGCGGCTACTCCGTATTTGCCATTCGGAGGCGTGGGTGAAAGCGGAATCGGAAATTACCACGGCCATAACAGTTTTAAAACATTTTCCCACGAAAAAAGCATTGTAAAACAGACGAACCGGTTTGATGTTTCATTCCGTTACCCCTCATCTAAGAACGGACTGAGGATTATCAAAAAACTGCTAAAATAAATTTCCAGCGCTCCTTTACATTCCTAAACAAGCTGAGAACCGCCAAGCTTTAGCGGTTCTCCAGATTTCACATGTTAGGAATCGTCCAGTTGATCGGCTCTTCATGGATTTTTTCCAAGTATTGATTTGCCTTTGAGAACGGCCTGCTTCCGAAAAATCCGTTTCTAGCCGAAAAAGGACTTGGGTGAGGCGACTGGATAATGAAATGCTTTGAAGTATCGATTCTCTCTTTTTTCATTTGAGCGTGCCGTCCCCAAAGAATAAAGACAACCGGTTTTTCTCTCTTGTTTAAAACATCAATGACACTGTCCGTTAGCTGCTCCCAGCCTTTTCCTTTATGGGAATTCGCCTGTCCCCGCCTGACAGTGAGAACGGTGTTTAACAGCAGGACGCCTTGTTTGGCCCAGCTGACCAGCGAACCATGATTGGGTATATCCGCTCCAATATCATTTTGCAATTCTATGAAAATATTTTTTAGAGAAGGCGGCTGATTCACTCCAGGTTTTACGGAAAAACTCAAGCCATGCGCCTGTCCCGGCCCGTGGTACGGGTCCTGGCCAAGGATGACGACTTTGACCTTTTCATAGGAAGTGTAATGCAAAGCATTGTAAATATCGTTTGGCTCGGGATATACGGTGTGCTCCGCATACTCTCTTTTCAGCATTTCTCTAAGCTCTTGATAATAGGGCTTTTCAAACTCATTTTCCAGCTGTCCCCACCAGCTGTCATTCAAAATCTGTTTCAACGGTTAAGCCTCCTTTAATGAAATTGGCGTTCGTGAACAAGTCTGGAGACGACAGGCTTGCCGTCCCATACAATGTTACTTTCCGCTTCCCTCTTCCTCATTGCAGGTTCTTCAAGAAGCACAAAAAAATTTTTCGTCGGCAGCTTTCCAAGCTGATGCTTTTCACTCAAGACATCCAAATAATACTGTCTCTTGCCGCCAAGGTCGCTGGATTGATTGTCCCCTTGCTGTGAAAAAGCATATATCACGCTTGCGGCAGGAACCCTTTTCACTGTAAACTGTTCAGCTGCACGCAGGAAAAAGTCCCAGTCCCAATAATTGTGCACATCCGGATCAAAATAGCCGATTTCACTATGAAGCAAACGTTTATACATGCTTCCAGAAGGAACATATGTAGAAAATTTTCTCATTTCCTTCAAATCAAAAGAGTAGGCAAAAAGGTGCCTGTTTTTCGGAATCCTTGTATCTTCTTTTTCATCAAAAGAGACAATTTCAGCGTCTGAATATACAAAATCAGCCGTTTCCAGCGCCTTTGCCATTCTTTCCATATGACACGGAGTGAAAAAATCATCATCATCACACAGCATAATAACATCTCCTGATGCTTCTTTCACCCCTATATTTCTCGCTTTCACATGTTTCACATTTTCATCGAGATGGAGCACCTTGATCGGCAGGTCGGAATAAAGCCGCTGAACAATGTCGACTTTCTCGCCCGCATCATTTACGATGATGACTTCAAATGGTTTCATGGACTGTTTTGCAATGGATTCAAGCAATTCACACAAAGCGGGAATCCGATTGTGAGTTACGATTACGATCGATATCTTCATGTTTGCAATATGCGCTCCTTCTTACATCATTTCTTTTCCCATTATAAATCACAAAACGAACAATTTGATATGAACCAAAGTAGGACATTTTAAAATTTCCTCATTTTTTACTTAAATGGATATTTAGTATGAAATATGATGCTATCCAAACGAGCCAAAAAGGATTAGGTATGAAATGAATAAACAATTGGAAATATAAAAGTTAATCATTAGCAGAACAGATTGGGGTATTTCAATATATGAAAATCATCGATCTTACGATTGAACTGATAACAGGATTTATATTTCTTTTTATCATCATCAAATTTGTCGGCAAGAAAATCATCGATCAGATTACACCCTTCACTTTTATCGCATCTGTTGTGTTGGGGGAATTGCTGGGAAATGCATTATACGACAGTCAAACCGGCGTTTTTTATGTCATTTACTCAATGGCGTTATGGGGTCTCTTACTCTTTGCGACCGAATTTCTTACACAAAAGTTTCTATCTTTTCGCAGATTATTCGAGGGAAAGCCGTCTGCTCTTATTAAAAATGGGAAAGTCGATCGTGAAGAACTGAAAAAAAACCGAATGAATATCAACCAATTGCAAAGCTTGCTTCGGCAAAGTGAAACGTTTTCGATTCGGGAAGTCGCTTTTTGTTATTTAGAGGCTAATGGTTCAATCAGCATCTTAAAAAAGTCAAAATATCAAAAAACAACTCAGGAAGACTTCAATATGCCTTTACAACCCGTTCATGTACCAGTCACTCTAATACGAGACGGCAAAGTCCTATGGGAGGAATTAAATGATCTAGACTTTACTGAAGCTTGGTTAAAATCGCAAATCAAATCTCAAGGTGTTTCACCTGACTATCAAAATATTTTTTTAGCTGAATGGTTGGAAGGCGACGGACTTTTAGTACAAACTTTCAAATAAGGATACAGCTGATCATCCGCAGTACAATTCAGCCAAATAATCAAGTCTATTGCAAACCTTGGAATAAATGAAACCTGGTATCCATGATTTGTGATCATATGAAAAGCTGTCTATAATAAAAACTAAACCAATCTATGGATGGAATCTCTTATGGTGGAGGATTGACTGAACATGACAATGCACAAAGCGCTGACAATTGCCGGCTCTGACTCAAGCGGAGGTGCCGGGATTCAGGCAGATTTAAAAACATTCCAGGAAAAGAACGTATACGGAATGACGGCCCTCACGGTTGTCGTCGCCATGGACCCTGAAAACAATTGGAACCATCAGGTATTCCCAGTTGATACAGAAGTCATTCGCGCCCAGCTGTCTACCATCGTGGACGGAATCGGAGTTGATGCGATGAAAACGGGAATGCTTCCAACCGTTGACATTATTGAGCTGGCGGCAAAAACGATCAAAGAGCACAACATGAAAAATGTCGTCATCGACCCTGTCATGGTATGCAAAGGAGCAAACGAAGTGCTGTATCCGGAACATGCGAAGGCTTTGCGGGAACTTCTGGCCCCTCTTGCTACCGTTATTACGCCAAACCTTTTTGAGGCTGGCCAGCTCAGCGGCCTCGGCGAAATTAAAACCGTTGAACAAATGAAGGAAGCGGCTAAAGCCATTCATGGCCTTGGCGCCAAACATGTCCTCATTACAGGCGGCGGCAAACTCGAACATAAACATGCAGTCGACGTTTTATTTGACGGCCAAGATGCCGAAGTCTTAGAAGGGGAAAGAATTGATACTCCATACACCCATGGAGCGGGCTGCACTTACTCTGCGGCCATCACGGCTGAACTCGCCAAAGGCTCCAGTGTGAAGAAGGCCATTTATTCAGCGAAAGAATTTATAACGGAGGCGATCCGCGAATCGTTCCGTTTAAATGAATACATCGGACCGACGAAACACTCCGCTTGGCGGCTTAGCGGCAAGTGAGCAAAAAGAACCCCTTTCACTTTTTAAGTAAAAGGGGTCTTTCAGCTTTCCCGTTTTGTTTTTAGATTTCTGGCCGAGGATCTTAAAAAAGACTCAATTGATTCAACAAAAAGAGCGTATTCTTTCATTTGTTCATAAGTGTTTGAAAGCTTTTTTTGCACTTGTTCATCATTCGGAATTGTTTTATCTTCAATGTCGCTGATCAGCTTCTTCACCTGAAGGAGCAAATCACGATACTCTTCCCTCGTATCCTCAATATGATCTGCTATTTTTTTTAGCTCCATTACTGTCAACTTCTGATGATCTTGATCCAAAAAAACAACCCCTTTACAACTGCACAGTATCTAAAAAA
Source organism: Bacillus swezeyi (assembly GCF_001969815.1). Taxonomy (GTDB): domain Bacteria; phylum Bacillota; class Bacilli; order Bacillales; family Bacillaceae; genus Bacillus; species Bacillus swezeyi. The sequence continues at coordinate 195,852 of NZ_MRBK01000004.1, forward strand.
AGCATATCACAAAGGGATTGTACAGGAAATAGGAAGAGGCTGGTTTCCCCTTTAAGACATCGTCCAGGAAGTTACATTTATTATGATGTCTTTTCTGGCGATGATCCAAACATGATTATTTCCCGGGTAAGGAAAATATCGCGCAGAAAATACTTCTTCCCCGCCATTGACGAAAATTTCAATCGAAGACGAATCTAAGAAGATGTTTAAATCCCGAAGCTCATTCAAACGGCAATGCCTTACTTCCGTACTTTCATCAACACAGCTGTTTCTTTCCAGTGTGAGAGTACCGTCCGCTTTGTTGTATATCAGGCGGGCCGCCCCTCTAAAGGAAACCTCAAACCCTTCTTCAATCAGTTGCGGGGTGATGAACAACTCTGTTTTTTCAGGATGGTCGATGTCCAGCTTTTCGGCAGCTTGATGAAGTGAGACTTTAGTATTTTTTTCATCTCGGCGCAGCGTTCTGAGCTCTTGAATCGGTTTTTGAATCAGCTTGTCATTGTTTAAAGTTAATTCCCTGGGCAATGTCATGCAATGAACCCATTGGTTCGGAATTGTCGGGTGATGCTGTTCATTCTGATCAGGGACGCCCATCCAGGCAACTAAAATCCGCCGGCCTGATTCGTCCTTTGTTGTCTGAGGCGCATAAAAATCAAAACCCCGGTCAAGCTCTTCAAATTCTCCATGCTTAAACTCTGGTTTCCGCTCATCTAATTCTCCTACAAAATATCCCGACTGATGAGCGTTTTGATAATGGAAGCCTTCCGCTTTTAAACCTTGCGGGCAGACAATCAAGACATCTTTGCCGCCAAGCGATATCACATCCGGGCATTCCCACATATATCCAAATTCATCAAGCTGTTCTGTATTTGAACCGGTAATGTCGCCAAGGAATGACCATTCCTTCAGGTTCGTTGAAGTAAATAGAACCGCCCGGCCTTCAAGGCGTTCTGTCTGTGCGCCGAGCACCATATACCAGCGCCCGTTCTTTTTCCAAACCTTCGGATCGCGGAAATGAGCCGTGTACCCTTCGGGAAGCCTTGCGACAACCCCCTGCTTTTCAAAAGAGATGCCATCCTTGGAAACGGCGAGGCATTGGTAGGTTTCACGGCCCCCCTCTTCATCCCTGACATTTCCTGTGTAGAAAACGTGCAGCAGATCGTTTTCAGCAACCGCACTCCCTGAATAGCATCCGTTTTTGTCATACCAATCGCTCGGTGTGAGGGCGATCTCTTCGTGACGCCAGTTGACAAGGTCTTCAGAGGAATAATGACCCCAAAACTTTGCCCCATGTCCTGTTTTAAAAGGCATCCACTGATAAAACAGGTGGTAAACCCCTTTCCACTGAATGAATCCGTTTGGATCATTCAGCAGTCCGACAGGAGGCATGATATGATAATACAGCCGGTAGGGGTCAAGGTTGACAATATCCTGATATTCCTTAACCCGATTCATCGCTTTCTCGCGAAGTTCTTGATCTTGATTCATGATATTAACCCTCCATTAGCTCTTTTTCTCGTCTTCTTTAATACCTAAGAAAAAGGCTGTGATAAAGGCAACAAAAACGGCAATGGCCATTCCGATTAAATAATTGATGAGGTTGCCCATTCCGAGCGGAGCGACAATCGCAATCATTGGAATTCCTGTCAAACCGTAGGCATTTGCAGCAACATTCATAAAGACAACATATGCTGCACCTAGTGCTCCCCCCGCCATTGCGGCGATAAACGGCTTGCGGTAACGGAGATTGACACCGAAAATAACAGGTTCAGTAATGCCCAGGAATGCTGAGAAAGCAGCAGGTAAAGCAATTTCTTTTGTTTTCGCACGTTTTGCCATAAAGAATACGGCAAGCCCAGCTCCGCCTTGCGCGACATTGGCCATAGACCAGATCGGAAGCAAGTAGTTTCGTCCGATATCAGCGATAAGGCCGGCCTCAATCGCATGGAAACTATGATGAACACCAGTTAAAACGATAAGCGAGTAAGTCCCTCCAAATACAAGTCCAGCGACAGGTCCAGCAAAATCATACACAGAAGTTAAGACGTTTGTGATCCCTGTACCAAGCAGTCTTCCTAAAGGACCAATCGCAATAAACGCAATGAATCCTGTTGAAATAATGGTTACAAATGGTGTTACTAAAAGATCGATCGCATTTGGAACGATCTTTCTTACTCCTTTTTCGATTTTACTCATCACATACACGGCAAGCAAAATGGGAACAACGGTTCCTTGATAGCCAAGCATCTCAATATTGAGACCGTAAAAATTCATCACATCTGGTGACGCAGTTGCCAACCCCCAAGGATTGAACAAGCTCGGGTGAATTAAAATCCCTCCGAGAACAGCCCCTAAATAAGGATTGCTGCCAAATTCTTTCGCAGCACTGACACCGATCAAGATCGGAAGGATAATAAATGCCGCACTTGAGAACATATCGAGCATGATATATAGTGCTGCGTCAGGGTCGACCCAATTAAACGCCTTCATCATTCCCAACAGACCCATCAATAAACCGCTTGCAACAATTGCCGGAATAATCGGTACAAAAATATTTGACAGCGTTTTCGCAAACCGTGCTAAAGGATTCATTTTACCCTTTGCAGCTTCACTGTGCTGAACTGTTTCTTTTTGATCAAGATTCAGTTCTTTGGCAAACTGTTCATACACTTTATTGACAAGCCCTGTCCCAAAAATAATCTGGTATTGACCTGAGCTGGAAAAAGCTCCTTTGACGCCTTCAAGCTCTTCAACCTTTTCTTGGTCGATCTTCGCTTCGTCCTTTATCACTAAACGCAGCCTCGTCGCACAATGTGCAGCGCTGATGATGTTATCTTCTCCGCCAAGTAGCTGAATGAGACGTTCGGCAATTTCTTTGTGATTCATGATGACTCCTCCTTTTTGTTTAAAAAAAAGCAGAAAAGGCCTAAAATTCACCAATGAATTCGGGACTAAAGATCCCCATTCATATAAGCAAATTTTAGGTCTTGCCTGCTTTACCAGTCACAATCCCCGGTATTTATTTTTAATACGCTTTCATTTTATTATGTGATAACGCTTTCGTCAACTGTTTTTTTCATTTTCTGTGAAAATTGATCTAAAAAAAGCCTGATCGCGCGTTATCAGGCGGTATTACCTATAGGAATCATTTAAACGCTGGACATGCAGCGTAATATATCCGACTTCTGATTCCGGAAGATGAAGGTCATATTCAGTTTTTACGTAATCCGCCAGCCCTGCCGCACATCGGTATGATTCAGGATACTTTTGCTGGATGAAATAAAGCATGTCATCGTCCATTACGTGAAACGCTTCATTTGATTCCAGCCGATTGATTGCATACCTCAGATGTGTGACAAGACGCTGATATGAGATGCTGTTTTCATCAATCTTCTGATTGAAGCAGCATTCGATTTTTTCTATCAGTTCTTTGATGATGTTCGTGTATTTCAGCGTTTTCTGCATGTTTTCCGCATCCATTTTTGCGGTATGAATATGCAGTGCGATATAACCCGCTTCATCATCAGGCAAATCGATATCCAATTTTTCTTTGATTAAATCGATTGCCCAGAGTCCGATCTCATATTCTTTTTTATAAAGCGCTTTAATTTCATTTAATAATTTATTTTGAACAACAAATCCTTTGCGGATTCGTTCAATTGCAAATGATAAATGATCCACAAGGGCGATGTGGATATGATCGCTCAGCGGTGCGGACAGCTGCCCTTCCGCATAGCTGATAATCTCTTCGGCAACTTCAATATGTTCTTCCGGAAGTGTTTCGAGGATTTGTTTAAACTTTTCATTTTCTTCATGAATGGTAAAAATCTTCTCTACCTTATTTCTCAAGATGGTGTCATTTTTACCTTTTTGAAAAGCGATTCCAGGCCCCATGACAATTTTCTCCTGACCCTCCTCCTTTATGATTGCTGCATTGTTGTTTAATACTTTATAGATTTTCAAGGCTTTCACCCACTTCCCATTATGAGTGGGATTTTACCTTGTTTATGCGCACATGTAAAGTGCGGGTCCGGCTCTCACCCTTTTCACCGCTTTTTTACAGCCCTCCTGAATTCTATCTTTTCGCAAACCGCCGATCCTCTCTCTCTGATATTTTGAAGACCGTTCTTCTTTCTCCACAACCGCTTCAGAAAAGCCGCCAGAAAAAGCTTCAGCTTGTTGATATGTAATGCCAGCTGAAGTTAAAGCCTTCACCTGACTCTCTCTGACAGGCATCACCCAATTCAGCAGCACGGCTGCCCATAATTTCATAAATGAGATAAAGCCTTTCACACAAATCCCTCCAATTTCAAATTTTTAAAACCTAGCAAGTCTATTAAACTTTCTGGCTCTATCTTATCGCAGTAAAATGAAAATGTTTGTCACAATGTGTGTGCAAAATGATTCTAGTTTTTAGAAGTTTTGTTGAAAACTGATGGAATCGCCTTTAAATCATGCGAAAAACAGACTCGAAGACTTATTCACAGATTATCCTAAGGATAAACACATATTACCCACAATAAATATCCACATATCCACATAATCATTCAATATTTAGTGCAGGAACATATATTCCCCACTACATCTATACACAATTTTATTAACTTATTCACAGTAATTTGTGCATAAGTTTGAATAAACCGACCCAATACATTGAATCTTTGAAAATTATTTCTATATATAGAAGGATTTCTTTTTAAATGAGAGAATATTTTAAAAGTTCGAAACTCTAAAGATTAAGAAGGACAGCACTTATCTCAAAAGGGGGAAAACATTTTGAAGAAACGTCTTATGCGCTTTTCCATTTTTGCTTTTATTCTATTATTCACTTTATCCACATTCCTTACAGGAGTACAGGCAAAATCATCTCCTAAACAGGAATCTCCAGAACTGGAGAAAGCGGAGATTTACGGAGATATTGATGTAACATCAGATAAACAGACAACCGTCATCGTTGAGTTAAAAGAAGAATCATTAGCGGAAGCAAAGGCGGAAGGCAAAAAGCAAACGAAGGCTTCCTTAAAAGCGGAGCGCAGTAAAGTGAAAAACAAAGCGGAGAAAACGATTAAAAAGGCAAAAATTAAGCGGGAATATGACCGCGTTTTTTCAGGATTTTCAATGAAACTGCCGGCCAGCGAGATTCCAAAGCTCCTCGCTGTCAAGGAAGTTAAAGCTGTTTATCCGAACGCGACATACAAACCTGACAGTATAAAGGGAAAAGACGTTACGCTTGCCGCTGACGCCTTTTATCCACAGATGGATAAGAGTGCTCCGTATATTGGAGCGGATCAGGCTTGGAAATCGGGATACACCGGCAAAGGCATCAAGGTCGCCGTCATTGACACAGGTGTTGATTACACACACCCTGACTTGAAGAAAAACTTCGGACTGTACAAAGGATATGACTTTGTCGATAATGACTATGATCCGCAAGAGACGCCGACAGGGGACCCGCGGGGAGAATCAACTGATCATGGTACACATGTTGCAGGCACAATTGCCGCAAACGGCCAGATTAAAGGGGTAGCGCCTGAAGCGACTCTTCTCGCCTATCGTGTACTCGGACCAGGCGGGTCAGGAACAACCGAAAATGTCATCGCAGGGATTGAAAAAGCCGTCGCGGACGGAGCAAAAGTCATGAATCTTTCCCTTGGTAATTCACTAAACAGCCCTGACTATGCAACGAGCATTGCACTTGACTGGGCGATGTCTGAAGGCGTAGCCGCCGTTACATCAAACGGCAACAGCGGGCCTGAAAACTGGACGGTCGGATCGCCGGGAACCTCAAGAGAAGCGATTTCCGTCGGCGCCTCACAGCTTCCGTATAATGAGTATGCAGTAAAGTTTGCTTCGTATTCTACGGCAAAAGTGATGGGGTATGATGAAGAAAAAGACGTTCAGGCATTGAACAATCAAGAAGTTGAGCTTGTTGAAGCAGGAATAGGACAAGCTGACGATTTTGAGGGCAAAGATGTGAGAGGCAAAATCGCAGTGATCCAAAGAGGCGGCATCCCATTTGTGGATAAAGCCGAACACGCTAAAAATGCCGGTGCCATCGGAGCCGTTATTTACAATAATGTATCCGGGGAGATTGAGGCGAACGTGGCGGGCATGGCCGTACCGACCGTCAAGCTGTCGAAAGAAGAAGGGGAAGAGCTTGTTCAGCAGATGAAAGCAGGTAAACGCACCGCTGTCTTTTCTTTTCATTTGGAAAAGGAGCTGGGTGAAACGATCGCATCTTTCTCCTCACGGGGACCTGTCATGGACACTTGGATGATCAAGCCCGACGTTTCAGCACCAGGTGTCAATATCGTCAGTACAATCCCTACACATGATCCGAAAAACCCTCACGGCTACGGCTCAAAGCAGGGAACAAGCATGGCTTCGCCACATGTTGCAGGCACTGCGGCCATTTTAAAACAGGCTAAGCCTGAGTGGACGCCTGAACAAATGAAAGCCGTACTGATGAATACAGCGGAAAAATTAACGGATGAAAATGGAAAGCCGTTCCCTCACAGTGCGCAAGGGGCCGGCAGCATCCGGATCATGGATGCATTGAAAACTTCATCCATTGTAAGTCCGGGAAGCCATTCATTCGGAACATTCATGAAGGACAAAGGGAAACAAACAAAGAAACAATCATTTACAATTGAAAACCTTTCATCCTACAGAAAAGCCTATCAGCTCGAGTACTCTTTCAAAGGCCAAGGCATTTCGGTAAAAGGAACCGAGCGAGTCGTGATACCTGCCAAGAAAACTGGAAAAGCAACTGCGAAGGTGACGGTCAACTCCGCCAAAACAAAAGCGGGAACATATGAAGGTACCGTATATGTCCGCGAGGGAGGCAGAAAAGTTGCCGAAATTCCTACCCTTTTGATCGTCAAAGAGCCCGACTACCCGCGTGTCACATCTGTAACCGTTGAACCGGGAACAAAGCAGGGAACATTTACGGTCGAAGCCTATCTTCCTGGCGGGGCTGAGGAGCTCGCATTTCTCGTCTACAACGAAAACCTGGAGCTTCTCGGACAGGCCGGCGTTTATAAAAATCAGGGAAAAGGCTATCAATCCTATCAGTGGAGTGGACAGATCAATGGTTCAGCCGCTCTCAAACCGGGCAAATATTATATGCTCGCTTATGCCTCTTCTAAAGGAAAATCAAGCTATGTCCTGACAGAAGATCCGTTTATCGTCGAATAATGACAAGCCTTGTTGAGAATCACTCAACAAGGCTTTTTTATGTTAAAATACGGATAATTGAAACCCCTCGCGTTCACAGGAGAAGCCCTTCTCTTCAAAACGTGAAAAAAGCAATCGGAGGACTTCGTATATATGCTGTCATTTCTCGTATTATTCGGCTTATCCTTCATGACGGTCTGCTTTATATTTTTCACGATTTTGTATTTCACCATCAACCTGCAAAAACAACAGCCGAACCCATTTCAAAAAGCTGCCGAGCAAACAGTGGACACCATACTTCTTGTGCCGCTCAGCTGGCTGTTTACCGCCTTATACATTTGCGTCCTGTTCATCTTTCTCCCCATCCGTTATCTGCTTGATGTATTTCAGCAGAAACGCTAAATTTCGTTTTGAAACGCCTCAGCTAAAAGACGGTATGAATTCAGCTTATCTTGGAAATCGTATGTGATGGTGACCGCCATGATTTCATCCGTTCCATAAGCGCCCGCCAATTCAAGCAGCTGTTCTTTCACTTGCTGCTGCGTTCCGATCACCATACGTTTTCGGTTATCTGCGATTCTCCTTTTTTCATAAGGAGAATAATCGTATGACAGCGCCGTTCCTAAAGATGGGAAGCCTTTCGTCTCCATTCCCTGCTCGTTCGCCAGCAAAGAAAAATCAAGGCTTTTGGCGAGACGCTCGGCTTCTTCTTCAGTCTCGGCGCAAATCACGAATACTGCGACCGTCACTTTCGGTTTTTCCCCCAAAACCGAAGGCTGGTATCTTTCTATATATTGTCTTGCCGCATCCCCCTCCTTCACCATTGATAAACTGGGCAAAGGTATAAGAAGCGCCGAATTGAGCGGCCAGTCTGGCGCTTTCCCCTGATGAGCCGAGCAGCCAAATATCCGGAGCAGAACCGACATTCGGGGATGCTGTTAAATTCGGAAAACGGTGATGTTCGTCAGCTTGATCATATAGATATGTGATCAGATCGCGAATTTGCCCCGGATACTGGTCAGTCATACGTCTGCCTCCATTTTGAAGAGCCATTGAAGCGATCGGCATCCCCCCCGGCGCCCGGCCGACTCCCGCATCAATCCTCCCGGGTGCAAGACCTTCCAATACACGAAAATTTTCAGCCACCTTATAGGCGCTGTAATGAGGAAGCATGACGCCTCCCGATCCCACGCGGATCTTTTCTGTCTTCGCCGCAATATAGCTGATCAGAACCTCAGGGCTTGAGCCTGCCAAATTCCTTGAGAAGTGATGCTCAGACACCCAAAATCTTTTATAGCCAAGCTTTTCGGCCGTTTGCGCAAGCTCTACCGTTTGTTGAAGAGCCGCTTCAGGTGTGCTTCCTTCAGAAACAGGCGACTGATCCAATATACTTAACGCCAACATGTTCTTCCCTCCAATTCTTCGTTTACTTTTCCGGTGTAAAAAGAAATAATAGTATCATGCTAAAAATTAAAGGAGCGCCAAGACTGATGAATGAGCAAAAGCCGAAACAAAAAACGCACCCTCCAGTCGTACAAGAAAACTTTGCAAAAGGCTGTTTATTCGGAATCCTTTTCAGTCTTCCATTCTGGGGCATGTTTTATCTTTTCCTCAAATATATTTTCACATCATAAATATGAAGAAACCCCTTCCGTTTCGAAGGGGGTTTTACTTTATCTTTTGTTGAAACCTTTTTCTTTCACAAATTCATGCATATACGTTCGCTTCGGCTGCTTCAGGCTTTGGGTGATCTGCTCAGTCCATTTGTCGGCCCGTTTGCCGTTCGTTCTGTTATGATAATAATTTGAAATGGTTTCATCATATGCGTTCAAATGCTTATGGATATCCGCTTCGTCCACTTGATAAGTATTTTCATGATAGATATGCTCCAGCGGAAGCCTTGGCTTTTTAGCGGACGGATTGGCCGGATGGCCGACGACAAGACCGAATAGCGGCAGTACATATTCAGGTGTTTCAAGGATTTCTGAGACCTCGTTCAAAGCGTTGCGGATACCTCCGATATAGCAGATGCCCAGCCCCATCGATTCAGCCGCAATCGACATGTTTTGTGCGGCAAGCGCGGCATCGATGACACTGACCATAAATGTTTCGGTTCCTTCAAGAGACTCCTTGATGTCTTCCCCTTTTTCCATGGCCATTTTGTGATGCCGGTAAAGGTCTGCGCAAAACACAAACAAGTGACCGTTTTTTTCGACATATGGCTGATGGCCTGCCAATGCTGCAAGCTCTCGCTTTTTGCTCTGATCGTCAACCCCGATAATGGAATAGGCCTGAATATAGCTTGAAGTCGATGCACTTTGGGCGCTTTCCACGAGTAAACGGATCTCTTCCTTTGTTAAGAGCCGTTCTGTAAAAGACCTGATCGAACGGTGATTTAAAATGGTTTCAATCGTTTTATTCATCACTTTACCTCCTCATGCTTTTATCATATCCAATATTTATTGATCTCTAAAGCAAAACGATTTTTCAGCTTGAAAAAGAGTTCATTTTCATATGGTAAAATGATAGAATCATTTTAATATTTTTGAAATCGAAAGGGAGATTGCGGTGAATTCCTTAATTGAAGAATTAGATGAACGATATCCGGAAATGGTTGAACTCAGGAGGCATTTTCACCAATATCCCGAGCTTTCCCATCAAGAAGTCAACACACCGCTGACCATCGCCAAATACTTGGAAAACCTCGGAGTTGAAGTAAGAACGAATGTCGGCGGGCAAGGGGTGGTCGGTTTGATTAAAGGCGGCCTTCCCGGGAAGACAGTCGCCCTAAGAGCTGACTTTGACGCACTTCCAATACAGGATCAAAAAGACGTTCCCTATCGGTCAACTGTCCCCGGCGTCATGCATGCATGCGGTCATGACGCACATACTTCGGCTCTCTTGCTCGCAGCAAAAGTGCTGGCAAGACACAAAAAAGAGCTGAAAGGCAATGTCGTATTGATTCATCAGTTTGGCGAAGAGGTCACACCGGGCGGGGCAAAGCCGATGATTGAGGACGGCTGCCTTGACGGGGCGGACGCCATCTTCGGCACCCACATATGGGCGCCAATGCCAGTGGGGCAAGCAGGTGTAAAGTCAGGTGCAATGATGGCGGCAGCGGACAAATTCACAATCACGGTCTCAGGCCGGGGCGGCCATGGAGGCGCGCCTCATTTAACGACAGACGCTTTAGTAACGGCTGCTTCCGTCGTGAACCATCTTCAACAAATCGTAAGCCGCCGAATAGATCCGACAGATGCAGCAGTCATTTCGATCGGAACATTTCATTCCGGCCAGGCTTTTAACATCATCGCTGAAGAAGCCGTAATTGAAGGAACGGTCCGTACGTTTTCCAAACAGGTTCAAGAAACGATCATCACCGAGATGGAGCGCGTCATTAAAGGTGTATGTGACAGCAATGGGGCAGCTTTTAAACTGGACTATGAAAAAGGCTATCCCCCTGTTTTCAATCATGAAAAAGAGACAGACATCGTTAGAAAATGCGCGAAAAACGTCCTTGGCGAACAATCTGTCATTGAACTTGAGCCAAATATGATCGGTGAAGATTTTTCTTATTATCTCGAAAAAGTCCCCGGAGCGTTCTTTTTTACCGGAGCGGGAAATCAGGAGGCGGGCGCCGTCTACCCGCATCACCATCCTAAATTTGACATCGATGAAAAAGGCATGCTGAACGCGGCGAAGATCCTTGTGTCGGCAGCCCTCGAATTTTTAAATCAACATTAAAGACAGCCTGACTCGGCTGTCTTTTCAGCGTTTATTTAAACATATAACCTTGGTATTTGGTTAACTGGCAGCTCGCGTTATAGACGATCGCAAAACCGATAAGGGCGGACAGAACCGAGCTCCCCCCATAGCTGATAAACAGCAGAGGAACACCTGTAACAGGCATCAGTCCGATGTTCATCCCAATGTTTTGGAATGTATGGATCACGATCAGCGCGGTATAGCCGACGCAAAAGAGCGACGCGAACCTGTTATACGGATGTATTTTGTCGATCAGGACGACAAGCCTGTAGATGAAAAAGAAAAACATGATGACCACAAATGTACAGCCGATAAAGCCAAAGCTTTCGCCGATGACGGCAAAGATGAAGTCGGTTTGGCCTTCTGGAACATAGACTTTCAAATGGTTAATACCCGTACCGAAAATCTCTCCAGAACCGATCGCCGTAACGGCTTTTTCCGTTTGATAGGTTTCATTGGCAGTCTGCTGGCTTGAGTCGACCCACGTTATCACCCGGTTGATCTGATATTGCTTAATATGCAGCGTCTGCTCCGAAAATTCCGGAAAATTAATCACCAAAAATAAAACGAGCAAAACAAGTGCGACACCTGAGCCTGCAATAATGGAAATCAGCTTCCAATTCACACCCGACAAAAAAACCATGACGGCGACAAAGAACATGCAGATTCCCGCCGTCCCCGCATCCTGCATCAAAATCAAGCCGACTGGAACCGCAGATATCCCGGCGATTTTCAGCAAGAGATGAACATCCTCCTCCATGGAACGGGAACCCTTTGGACTTGCTTTGGAAATCACGGAAGCCAGCATCATGATCAAACCGATTTTCATGAATTCCGACGGCTGCAAAGTGATCGTCCCAAATTGAAACCAGCTCTTCGCCCCGTTTTTAATCGGTGCAATGGACTCCGGACTGAATTTCAAAACGATCAATGATAAGATACCGAATATATATACATAGATGCTGAGCTTTTCAAGCTGCTCCAAATCAAAATAAAGAAAGCAGACAATCACTGAAATGCCGAGCATATAAAAAATCAATTGTTTCACTGGATAGCCATTCAAAGCGAATGACGGCTCCGCTGCATACACAGCAACAATGCTGATCATAAAAAACGCGCTTAATATAAAAATCAAATCACCCTGATAAAAGGGACTTGTTATATTTTTCTTCTGACCCATTATACCCCGCCTTATTTCTTCATCAAAAACACTATCTTTCATTATACATGAACAATGTCGGAGAATGCACGAAAAGGGTTGATTACTTCCCCGGCACTCAATAAAATAACGGCCCTGAATGTTCGGGCCGTTATTTAAACATATACCTTTGATATTTTGTTAATTGGCAGCTCGCATTATAGACGATTGCAAAACCGATTAATGTGGCGACAATTGAGCTTCCTCCATAGCTGACCAAAAGGAGGGGAACTCCTGTTACAGGCATAATTCCGATGTTCATCCCGATATTTTGAAAGGTATGAATGACAATTAAAGCCGTAAATCCCGCACAGAAAAATGAGGCGAATTTGCTAAACGGATGGATGCGATCTATTAAAACGACAAGTCTGTAAATGAAGAAGAAAAACATGATAACGACAAATGCACAGCCCGCGAACCCGAAGCTTTCACCGATGACGGCAAAAATAAAGTCGGTTTGGGCTTCAGGAACATAGACTTGAAGATCGCTTACACCATTGCCAAACACTTTTCCGGAACCGATGGCCAATTGCGCCCTTTCAACCTGCATTTTATCATCAGCCGTCTGTTCGCTCGGATTGACCCAGGTCATGACACGGTTAATCTGATATTTCTCAATTCCGACCGCACCCGCAACATCCGGGAATCTAATGATGACGTATAAAATCAAAATGGCCGCGGTGAGGCCTGAACCGACTATCAGCGTAATGAGCTTCCAGTTTACACCTGAAAGGAAAATCATCACAAGAATCACAAACATGACAATGCCCGCCGTACCGGTATCCTGTTCTAAAATGAGCCCTGCGGGCACAATAATGATTCCGAAGATTTTCAATAGAAATATCCAGTCTTCTTTAAATGTTCGTTTACCTGTCGGACTGTGTTTTGACATAAAGGATGCCAAGTACATGATCAGACCGATCTTCATAAACTCAGAAGGCTGCAATGTAAAGCCGGGAAGCATAAACCAGCTTTTCGCCCCGTTGATCACCGGAGCAAATCGGTAGGACCCTATATATGCCGGACTGAGTTTTAAAACAATCAGCATGATGATGCCGAGCAGGTAAAAATAAAAGCTGAGCTTTTCAAGCTGTTCCAAATCAAAATAAAGAAACAGAATGATGATCAATGCCCCGAGCAAATAGTAAAGGGCCTGCTTCATCGCAAAAGGCTCATTGTATTGGTTAAACTGCTGAGCGGCGTAAACCGCCACAATGCTGATGGCAAAAAAGACAATAAATACAAAGATCAAATCGCCTTGATAAAAGGGATTTGTTATATTTTTTTTCTGACTCATTCGAAATCCCGCCTTTATTTCTGACACGATGAAATGGTATAAGAAGACAGTATCGACTTCCTCACAAATGATATGACGTATAAACAACCAAAATGTTTCGAATTAATCACGCACAAAAAAATTCCTTCTCTATTTTAAAGGATTTTTCCAACTATTGTCGAATTGGATAAAGTCATTGATTTTTGATTGATTTGTATTAAAATGAGTAATGTTGCATAAAATTAAATTTTTGCCGGCATATATGCAAAGACCGGCGAAATTGGTGCATCATCACCAAAGCATAAGGAGTTTTTCATTTGGATAAAGCACTTCAAAAGCGTAAAAGGCTTGAGCTCATAAAATTTTTGATCCCTTCGCTTATCGGAATTATCCTATTTATGATTCCAGTTAAAATTGAAGGAAATTTAACGATACCGATCGCGGTTTTTTCCAATGCGCTGCAGGAGCTGCTTCATCAGCAGCTGCCATTCATCATGATGATGATCGTCGCCGCAACATTTATCTTAACCTTTATCACCAAAACATTTCATCCATCTTTCATAAAAAAAAGCGAATTTTTCTATAATCTGATGAATGTATCTTTATTCTGGTATCTCGTTCGCCTGCTCGGAATGATTTTCGCAGTGATGACGTATTTTAAGATTGGACCGGAAGCGGTATTTGCCGACAGTACGGGCGGAACGTTATTGTTTGATCTCTTGCCCGTTCTCTTTTCCGTTTTTTTGTTTGCCGGTCTTTTTCTTCCTTTTCTTTTGAATTTCGGTCTGCTCGAATTATGCGGGGCCTTGATGAAAAAGCTGATGAGGCCCATCTTTAAGCTTCCTGGGCGGTCTTCGATTGATTGTATGGCTTCATGGCTTGGAGACGGAACGATCGGCGTTCTTCTGACGAGCAAACAATATGAAGAAGGGTTTTACACGAAGCGCGAAGCCGCGATCATCGGCACGACTTTTTCAGTCGTCTCTATTACTTTTTGCCTCGTCATTATCTCGCAGGTAGGCCTCGGTCATATGTTTGTTCCGTTTTATTTAACCATCTTGCTGGCCGGAGCCGTCGCGGCCGTGATCAGTCCGCGGATTCCGCCTTTATCAAGAAAGGCTGATACGTATATTACAGATAATGGCGATCACGATCAAGAACAGATTCCGGAGGGGTTCACTCCGTTCAAATGGGGCCTCACTCAGGCTGTCGCGAAAGCAAAACAGAATACGGGCGTTAAAGGGTTTCTGCAGGACGGGGCCAAAAACGTACTCGATATGTGGATGGGCGTCGCTCCTGTCGTCATGGCGCTCGGCACTGCTGCACTGATTGTCGCCGAGTACACGCCTGTTTTCACATGGCTCGGCATGCCGTTCATTCCGCTGCTTGAACTGCTGCAGGTCCCAGAAGCCGCTGAGGCCTCACAGACGCTCGTCGTCGGGTTTGCCGACATGTTCCTTCCGTCTGTGCTTGGAAGCGGTATTGAAAGCGAGATGACCAGGTTCATCATCGCCTGCGTATCCGTTACTCAATTAATCTATATGTCGGAAGTCGGCGGCCTTTTGCTCGGTTCTAAAATTCCGGTGACATTCCTTGATCTGGTCTTGATTTTTATCGTTCGGACATTAATTACACTGCCTGTCATCGTAGTGTGTGCTCACTTTATTTTTTAAGCATAACAAAAGCCCTTGGTGTCAAATCCAAGGGCTTTTTATTCAGAAAAAATCATTGATCCAAGGAGTCTGCGGCCTTATCGTGCTGTCCAGCCTGCTCACTTCCTCTTCACTTCCCGCCAGTCTGCCGGCTTTATAAAAAAACCGGGCAGTTCGGGCGCCAAGCAGAAATGCCGTGAGCGACTGAATATCGATCATGAGAGGGTTTGCGGCACTTTCTTCATCTGCGGCCTCAACACCATGTCTGCCCACCTTGAGCGTTAGATTATTCCACTCAGCGATGTCGTCGCTGACTCGAAAAACAAATGGCTCTTCGATATGCCGCCTCAGCGGGTATTGCTCAAGAAAAGAATAGACATCTGTTATTCTCGCCATCATGTAAGGCTGAATATCCTGCTTGATTTTTGGATCATCAAGGAAAAAATCGATGCCGTCTTGGGGATCGACTGTCATTTCAAGCTCTTCGATCATCGAGTCATGCTGACAAACAAAGTTCCAAAGCCCTGCTCGTGCTTCATGCCGAATACAGATCAGTTCCTCAATCGTCATTTTCTTGTCTTTTATTGTGTACAAAATGTACCCGAGCGGAACGCCATTCTTTGCATAGTAAACGGCCGGTATCACCGAGTCTTCTAAAATATTTGTCATCCAATAGTCGGCCCCTCGCTTTAATAAACCATTATGCCGGCTTCGGAACTGATCATAGAGCATTCCTGCCTCATCCGGCCCTTTAGCTTTCTCAAGCCTGCGTACAAAGCCTTCCGTTTGTTCAAGAGGTGTGAGCTGCTCACGCTTTATGGAGATCACTTTTTGATAAAATGTTAATTCCCAGCCAAACTTGCGGTAAAAAGAGATTTTAAAAGGATATAAAAAACTGATGGGCTGCTGATTCTCTCTCATTATGTTTAAGGAAGCCTTTAAAAGCTGCCTGACGGTGCCTTTTCTTCTTTCTTCGGGCCAAGTCGCAACACCGGCGATTCCTCCCATCTTCATGCTGCAATTTTCAATTTGGACTTCAAACGGAATGATGTTCAGCTTTGAAAGGAGCTTTTCACCTTCTGTTATGCCAATCACTTCATGCTTTTGATAATGCAGTTTTGCTTTTTCCAGCTCTTCTTCAGAAAGCTTTCTCTGAAAAGCATATTCTGAAAGGCTGATCGCTCTGAGAATGTCTGCTTCTGCTGTGATCCTGACCAATTTTCGCATCATCCATCTCCTCAGGAAAATATTTAATGATCACATATTCTCTTTTTTACCCATTTTTTCCTACTGAATCATCACGAAAATTGAGCAGATAGTTGGAGCGGAAAATGTTTTCCAGGATGTATCATTTTTCGAATAACGTGGTATAATAAATGTAACAGAATGTTCACAAAATATTCTTCAATTAGACACAATTTCTGTTTGACTCCGCTACTTTTGACAGCGCTATCATTATCGAAAGGGGCTGAAAACGTATGGATATGTTTTTTGCTTACTTGCTGATTGCAAGCGCCACTCCATTATTTTTATGGCTGGACAATAAGAAAGTTGCACTTTCGTCTATACCGCCAATCATTTTAATGTGGGTATTCTTCTTTTTCTACATGACAAGCAGTCTTTCTCCAACAGGACACTCCCTCATGATCGCAGTCTTCATTCTTAACGTCGTCATTGCCCATATCGCAGCTTTCTTGATTTACGGACTCCCATTGATTAGAAAACACATGAGCCGGTAATGAAAAAAACCAAATGGCATCCTCTAAAAAAGGCCGGTTTTAAAGTCGGCCTTTTTTAGCGTTTTGCTTTCTTTCAGTCTATAGATCAAATGATGTCTCTGAATAATGATGGATGAACGTTTTATAGCGTTTGCTGAAATCAAGGCGCTGGTAAATTTGCGACTTTTCCACAAACCTGCCCTGATCTCTGGCTGGAAAATATACAGATATTCCGCTCCCTCTAGGATGTTCGGGAGATTTCATGTTAAATTCGACGGCTCTGCCGACGGTTTTGGCAATCTCTTTTGCTTCTTTTCGGGCGTCGATCTGCAGGCCGATTAACCCTGCCAAATCCGCCAAATCAACCATATCCGACTCATCGGCATAATCTTCGGCGGCTAGACGTGCATAGTGGAGTAAGAGTTTTGAATCAGGATTCTTCAAAGCGCGATTCATTTTTACGCTCAGTTTGTCCAATGCATACATTACGTCTTTTACTTTGTTCAAATGAATCAAAGATTGCTGCAAGTCTTCTGTTTCACCGTTTTCTTTTGACTGCTTGACATACCCTTGCGCTATTTCCCTGGCCAGCTCTTTCGGGCTGATTGCAGGCTGATCATGCACAGCCTGCAATGCCCTTGTGTAGTCCCAGCCATTCTGGTTTGTATAATCGACAGAAGCCAGCATGTATTTCCCAAAATCTTTTAAAGCATAAGCTGTTTCAATCCCAGCCATCTTGCAATTGTCAAAACCTATTAAATCAAACTTTTTATTTGTTTTTGCAAATGCCTGCTTCATCCCCGACTGGAGCTCGCTTATTTTCATTTTCTTATTGCCGAAGTTTTCGTCACCACCATAGCCGTCAACAGATCCCAACCCATGGCCCCAAAAGATGAGAACATATTTTTTGGCTGGGTATTTTTTGACTCCCCATGTGATGAAGTCCGATAAAGAGCTGGGGCTGTCCATATTTTGATTCCCGATTTCATCAAGGAGCTTCAGATTTTGATGGTCGACTTTCCACCTTTGATTCGTCGTATGTTTAATGGAAGGATTCGCCCACTTTTTTGCTCCCCCTGTCTGAAGAACAACATTAATGTTTGAAGATGAACCGGCATCCATCATTTCTTTAATATCATCGCTCGCCATTTGAAAATCGCTTTCCATATCAGACCCGATCATGTATACAAGAATGGTATAGTCGTCCTTTTTTTTGAATCCGGCTGCGGACGCCGGCTGGAAAAAAGCAAATGATAGAACAGAAATTACAATCCATTTCATCCATTTCATCATTATAATCTCCTTATTTAGTATTCGGTAAAATAAATAAGAGAGTAGTAGCCATCCTCATCAGGCTGATCGCTTTCAAAAGAATATCCAATGGATTGAAAGCATCTTAAACAAGCATGGTTATCCTCTTCAATTCCGGCAAACCACTTTTTAATCCGGCTCATTTCAGGCAATTGCACAGTCCTTTTTATGATCGCTTTACCATATCCTTTTGAACGCAAGAAAGGATCAACCAAAAGAGCAATATTCCCGGTGAAATCTTCCTCCACCTCGACCATCACCGCTCCAACAGGTTTTCCGCCTTGCAGAGCAGCCCATACCTGGTAGTTCTCATTTTCTTCGACGAAATCGTACCAATCGTGCAGCGGCATCATGCCTTCAAGGCGCTTTTGCACTTCTCCATCTTCAAACCAGGTTTGCAGCCATTCAATATCCTCTTTTTGAAATAAACGGAACTCATCGATTTTATTCACGGCTATTCTCCTTTATTAAACATACTTTTCAGCTTGCAAACGGTATAAGTTTGCGTATTGGGCTTGGTTTTTTATTAATTCATCGTGTGTTCCGGTCTCTGCGACTTTCCCTTTTTCCAAAAACACGATGTGGTCGGCAAAACGGGCTGTGCTCAACCGGTGAGAGACGATAATGACTGTTTTGCCTTGTGTAAGCCTGTTCAGTTTGTTGAATATTTCTTCTTCAATAAACACGTCCAGCGCAGATGACGGCTCGTCAAATATTAGAATATCTGCTGATTCGTCACGCATAAAAGCGCGTGATATGGCGACGCGCTGCCATTCTCCCCCGGATAGGTTTCTTCCGCCGAAGAGTCTGCCCAGCTCTGTTTCGTAGCCGTTTTCAAGTTTATGAAGAAACAGGTCAACACCACCAAACATTGAAGCGCTTTCTATTTTTGATAAATCGCCGCAAGACGAGATGTCCCCCATTCCAATATTATGTTTAAGAGTCATTTCATACTTCAAAAAATCTTGAAAGACGGCTGTTGCATGAGAGCGGAAATGTTCAATGTCGTATGCTTTCAGCGGCATGCCGTTATAAAAAATGGCGCCCTGATTTGGATCAAAATAGCGCAAGAGCAATTTGATGAGCGTGCTTTTTCCCGATCCGTTCTCCCCTACGAGTACAGTCGTTTTATTCAATGGAATGTCAAGTTTTTCAATATCAAGAACCGTTTTGTCCCCGTCATAGGAAAACAATACATGATCAAATGCAAACCCCTCACTCTTCTGATCTGGAAGCATCGTTTCCCCGTTTTCCATGGAATTTTTGCTATGTAAAAAGGAATGTATGTTTCCTAAATGTCTTGTTTCTCTTGCTCCAATTGCAAAGGCCGCGAACATTTCATTGATTCCTTCGTTAAATTGAACGGCAGCCCCGATGAAGAGCAATAAATCTCCAACCGACACAGCGCCTTGAAGAGCTTGGCGCACGATGTAAATCAGAACGGCTCCGGTAGCCAAGGATTGTAAAACAGACCAAAAAAGCTGGTACAAAGCCAATTTTTTTTGATCGTTGGAAAGCGTATGAAGCAGCTTCATGGAAGTGTTTCTATAAGAAGTTTTAAAAAAAGGAACAAGGTTGTACATCTTGACTTCCCCGGCTGTTTCGGGAATGAGGGGAACACCCGCATAGTATTCTGCACGCCTTCTTAGATCCTGAACTTCTTTGCGCCCTTCAAAAGTGGCATTGTTTAATTTAGCCTCCCAATACAATTTAGGCACGGCCAAAATAAGAAACAGAATCGGCACCCATGGAGCAAACATTCCAATCATCAGGCTGCCGGCGGCAATCATTACAATCCCGCTCAACGTTTGGGAAACAATCGTCACCCACATTGTAACAAAATATTCATTATAGCGAATGATTTGAGTATTGGTATGAAAAGACGCATCTTCAAAGGCGGCGATATCGGGAATGGAAACCGCTTTTTTCATGAGCTGTTCGTCAAGGTATGCCTCCAGTTTTGCAGTAAGCAGCCTCTTTTGCATTTCCGCCACCGGCTGAAGAGCATCAACTATGAGCGTAAAACCAATGTAGGCTATAGCTGCCCAAACCAGTGTATTCCAAGAAGACAGTTCGAATGGCGATCGCGAAATCTCGTCGATCACTTCTGCGCTTAGCCATACAAGCAGCGGTCCAAGCAAAGCGTTCAGCAGCGTAATGAAAAACAGGATTGACGTCTTTAAAGGATCACAGCGCCAAAATAATGCTAAACCATAAAATATCAGGGAAGAAGTTTGAGGCAGTTTTTTTAAAAACAAATACATTTTCAGCAATGAACCTCATCCTTCCCTTGAAAAGATTGAGCCTGCAAACGAAACATTTTGTTGTACTCTCCATCTTGCTTCATAAGTTCTTCATGGCTTCCTTCTTCTATGATTTTTCCGTTTTTCAACACCAATATGCGGTCTGCCATTTTCACCGTGCTGAACCGGTGGGAGATCATGATCACTGTTTTTCCCTCTGTGAAGCTGTGAAATTGCCGGAAAATTTCATACTCCGCCCGAATATCCAAAGATGCGGCTGGTTCATCCAATATGACGAGTCCGGCATCTTTCACAAACGATCTGGCTAAAGCGATCCGCTGCCATTGGCCTCCCGAAAAGTCCGTTCCGCCCCATTCAGGACCGATCATGGTATCCATTCCTTCGGGCAGATCGTTGATGACGTATTCGAGCTGGGCGGCCTGTGCTGCGCGGTGAAGCTTTTCTTCATCATTCAAAGCTTCTACATCACCTAGCCCTATATTATTTCGGAGCGACAATTCATACTTGCCGAATTCTTGAAACACAACCGACATTCTGCTTCTCAGCCCATGCAGGTCCATATCCCGAATGTTGATCCCATTAACCTTGATCTCGCCCTCATGATATTCATAAAAACGGCAAAGCAGTTTCATAAGCGTCGTTTTTCCCGAACCATTCGCTCCTACAATCGCAACTTTCTCACCCGGTGATATCGAAAAACTGACGCGATTCAGAACATATTCCGTACACCGGCCGTCAGATTCAGAGTGATGGTGCTCTCTCAAGTCTTCATCTTCCAAATCATCGTATAAGTCAAAATCTTCGTCTTCCAATTCAGTGTCATACACTTGATGGCCGGCGGACATCTCTTGGAAAGGATATCGGAAGCTCACATCTTTGAATTCGACAGCCATTGCTCCCTTTGACGCAATGCGCTTGCCTTTTGAAGGAAGCGAGATATCTATTTTCGCGTTCATAAATAGAAAAAAGTCTCTCCCCATTCTCCAAATATCCATTGTATCCGCACCTTCTTTGGCTATATCCCTGAGGGCTGTTGATAATTGAAAGACCGCTCCTAAATACAAAGAAATATCACCTACTGAAAAGTGATTTGAACCCGATTGGGATAAAATCCAAAAATAGCCCAAACCTGTCCCGGCTCCTGATAAGAAACCTGTTAAAACAGACCAGCGTGAACTCCTGATTTGGATTTTTTTTAGCACAGAATATAAATTTTTAAAATTGGATTGATATAAATTTATAAAAAAATCTCCCAGCCCAAACAAGCGCACTTCTTTTGCAGACCGCCTGCTGAGCAGAATATGGCGGGTATACGCGGCCTTTCTTCTTACTGGAGCATATTCTTTGTTGTATTCCCACTCCATTTCATTATAATGATTATGCACAAATGCAAACGGCGCTGTTGACAAAATGAGAATGACAGCCAGGACAGGAGACAAATAGGCTATCACCAAAACGACGCCTGCCAAAGAAACAACTGCTGTCAGCAAGTTTGAGCTTATATTGATAAATTGAGTGGGAAGCCAAGTAGAACGATCCCGCAATGTCTCAAGGCGGTCCCTGTATTTCGGATCCTCAAAAAAACGCATGCCTGGAATACGTTCAAAAGCGTCGATTAATAAACAGTTAACAGTCATCATAGATTTCTCCGCAAGCAGCGCCTTTACCCATTTTTCCAGAGACTTTACAGCACCGATCATCACCAAGCTGCATGCATAAACAACAGCCCATATTTCAGTATGGGTGAAGGCATCCTGTTCCACAATGCCGTCGATCATTTGTTTTGAAGCGTACAATTGCAGCAAAGGAGTTATGGCTTCGATCAAAATGAAGAAAATAATACTGATCAACAGCCACGGACCGGATTTCCACACCATTTTGCCGAGCAGCCTTCCAGTTTGAAGCGGCTCTTTGATATGCTTCATCTTCATTTTTTCACCTTTTGCGAGATTATTGATGTCATTGATATGAATACAATCTTGTTTTTTCCGTCATATTGACGGTTTCTATGTCAGCCAGGACCCGCGGTTTTTTCGGCCGGCTGCGTTCAAGAAGGTGCCGCTTCCCTTTACTTGCTTCCCTCAGCCAAATTTCTAAATCAATCACAGATCTCATGTATTGATAGCCCATTCCTAAATCATTATTCGGATCTTCGGAGCGGATAGCCATAGAAAGCAAGTGTTTCCACCACACATCCCGTTTAATAATTCCAAGTTCATCCACCAGCACGCGTTCCCCTGGCTCAAACAATTGAAGGATATGTCTTCTATCGTTCAAGAAGCTTTTTCTTGCCATATGGGCGTATGTCGTTTTAGTTGATCTGTTGTATACATATGAAGGCAAAATATCAGTAAACGATTTGCGAAGAAGCATTTTCGAACCTGCATAATTCTCCACACACCCTTTTAACACATCAAAATGCTGTTCAGGCGGTACAGAGAAGGAAAATTCAATCAGCCGCCGATCCAAAAAAGGGTGGTACGCCGGCAAACTCACACCGACAGAATCCATATATCTCGCCCTCGGCCATAAAAAATCAAAATGAAACCTTTTTCCCCAGGATGATAATTTTCGGCTTTTTCGATAGCGCAAATGGTCTTCCCTATTAATCTCCCTTTCTCTCAGTATATGTTCTTCAGTAAAATATTCGGGCAGCTCATACTCTGTATCTGACCAAAGCAAATCATAGTAGAGCTTTTCGCCAAGATAAGGGACAAAAGGTGCGATCCCATATCGAAACCCAAGCTTTATCATCTCTTTAGGGCGGCCGCCGGACCATTCCCGAAGCAGCCTGTTTGCCTCAGAAAAGCGTTTCTGGCGAATCAGGGAATCAATAACAGCCACTTCGCCGCTGAATATAAAATCTCCGCCCTCGCCTGTCAGAACAGATGATGCCCCAAACTCCTCGGCAATCACTGTAAATGTTTCATTGACAAGTGAATTGGCTCTCGGATCAGGACCGTCTACAAACCAAAGCGGATCCCGGCCAATTTCAGCGTTTGGAATCTTTGCTGTGCCATCTCCAAGAATGATCAAGCCAGGGATGTTCAAATCCTTCATCATATTTTTCACAAGTTCCCTGTCATGGCTTAATATCATATCCGGATCTGCAAATGAAATATTGACGGCCAAAAGCTGTTCCCTGCTTCCTCCCGAAATCGCGGCGGCAGTGACAGTGGCCGAATCTAATCCGCCGCTTAATTCGATAATATGTTTTTGATCTTTCAAACGATCTGCAGTGACTTCCCGAAACAGTTCCCGAAAATGGGGAACAGCATCTTCAGTGAGATCCTTCTGTTTTAAAAGCTGCGGCATTCCCCAATAACTGTGCACCTTTACTGAACGTTGAGCAAGAAAAGCGTAGGAAGCTGCCGGAACCTTGTATATCCCTTTAAAAAACGTGCGGTCTTCAAATCCATTCTCCCCCACAGCAAAACCCGAAGTTGGAAATGTTTTGCACACCTCTTCATCTATAACAAAAGGAATGTCAGGCACAAGCAAAAGGATGCGCAGATCATTGGCTGCAAACCATTCCCCTTCAGGACCGATCCAATAATAAATCGGGCGAGTCGCGTATATATCAGTCGCCAAAACCAGACTCTCCAAGCTTTCATCCCACCAACACAGTGTGAATTCACCATGTGAGCGAGAAAGCAATTCAGCCTTGTTATCCTGTCTCAATGCAGTGCACAAAGCTTCATAGTGTTTAAAAAACATAATGGCGCCATCTGATTTTGCATGAAGCTTTCCGCTTACCCATCCATCCAGGATGACCGGGTATGGAAGATTTGCTTGGTCAGAATGTTTAAGAATCGTTTCATCATATTGAATACATGCTTCAGCCATATTCATGTTTCCGCCGCTTATCCAACGGACGTCTTCTGTCCTTCCCCATTGCTTTACAGAAGCAAACCACTTCTTCCATATATCAGTGTTTTCTCCTTGCATTCCGAACCAAAGCTTCATATTAGAGATAACACCCACCTTTCCGCATAATCTGTCATGTTATATGTCTGTAAAACTCTCAAATCCTTATTTTTATTATTGGGATCGATGGAATCGCCGTTTTCCAGCTGCACCCATGCATGAGAAAACAGCTTGTCATCAATTTTTTTAACTCCAATTAATAAGTCAGCATTGCATCCATTACTAAATAAGATGGATTGAATGGTAAGTGCGATTGAAACGCATGAAGTGACAAGATGATCCGCTTCATCTAATGAATACAACTGTTTACCATGCTCCTGCAGGTCATGCGTATTTAAACGCGCGGCATTTCTCTGCTTTGCGCTTGCATACAGCGGGAACATATGAACTGCAATTTTTTCATAAGCCTCTTCAAATTCATGATTTAGCAACATCATGCGCACGAAAGCATGAACGGCTGTAAAATATTCGTGTTTTTTTTCTAAAGCCTTTTTGTCCATCAGCTTTTATCCTCTATTTTTATGAGCTGATTTTGTGTCAATTCTTGAATCGCCTCAATTAAAATGATTGATAGTTCTTCTTCCGTCTGATCAAATTCCGTTTTCCATTTTATAAGAATGTCTTTTGTGTCCTTCCGTTCATTTTGAATTTCTAACCAGAGCTCCTTTAATGCGCCCTCCAATCCGAAGTACTGCCCATTGTCCAGGTTCAGAACGATACATTCATTCTCCAAAACAGTAGTCGCCGTCTCTTGAATTCGTGTAATTTTCAAAGTACCCTCCTCCTAGTGTGTATGTTTCAGAGATATAAAATGAGAAGAGAGCCAATAAGCTCTCTTTACACACTGTCTTCTTCCTTTTTTCCTCCAAAAGGCTGTTTTTTAGGCGAAATAGACATGCCACTTCAGTATGTTAAAAATCCTGCGTACAAATTCTAGTCCCCCTAATTTTCCAATCGATTACAGAAACAGATTATCACAGGATCATACTTCATAAACCACAAAAAAGTACTGAAAACCGACAGAATCATTCAACTTTCTTAATGGGCGATTATTGCGGGATTTATTCGGAGGAGCAAAATAAGAAAAGAGAGCCGGCGGCTCTCTTATTTATCAAGGAAACGATTGTATTATAAAAGTCCTAGCATCCTCATCTAAACCTTCTGTTTGATCAAATTAAGCATTTTCCCCTTTTTAACAGCGGAGTAGCGTGATGTTACTTTGAGTTTTTTGTATATTTTGCTTAAGTGATATTCAACGTTTCTCGTCGACATTTGCAAGTTTGCTGCAATTTCTTTATTTGTTTTTCCAGCTGCTACTTGCTGCAAAATATCCAGTTCGGTGTTTGTTAAATGCTCGTCCACGCTTAATTCGGAATCCAATCGCAGCTTTTTCAGAAGAGTGTCGGGAAATAGAACAGCCCCTTTTAAACATAGAATGATACTTGAGACAATCATGCTGTCTGTATATGATTTATCAATAAACCCTTTCACTCCGGCTTCTATCAGCTTATTAAAATAAGCTTGAATCTCATCTCCTGAAAACATAATGATGATTTTAGCTTGAGGAACGATTTCCAAAGTTTTCAGTGATAATTCCAATCCATTCATTTGCGGCATATTTAAATCATAAAGAAAAATATCTATGCTTTGCCTCGAATTTTTTAAAAGGTCGAGAGCTTCATTACCTTTATGGCAAACGATCACATCCATATTGTATTTCTTCAGTATTTCCTTCATTCCTGAAGTCATCACCCTGTAGTCGTCTACTAGCAACACTCGAACCATCAGCAACACTCTCCTTAAGTCAATCTCCACGAATAAAAGCCGCAATAACAGCTCATGAACAGAATTGAAGAATCATGTCGGCTTTTTAGTATCTTTTTGTGGTTTTTACCACTTAATTCTATGATAGCATAAATATGTAATCAACTGGAAGTAATAAGGAGGTGATACTATGCGTAAACTTGAAATGGCTAAAGTGAAAAACTATGGTGCATTTTTAGCAGTCACTCTTTCTAAAAAGAGCAAACCGGGTGACGGAAAATTCGGCCGAGGTGTAAAACGAGGATAAGAAAAGACTAGAAAGAGAGCTGTTCTTGGCTCTCTTTCCTTTTTGCATGAAACGATAAACAAAAAGAGTGCGGATTTTTAAGAAACCGCACTCTTTTAAAAACAGCCAATCCGCTTGTATTGAAACAAGACGGCTTAAGCTTTATTCAATTCAATTAATGTCCACTATGCTCAGAGTGTTGTTCACCCGGAGAACCGCCTTCTGGGTTGTCTCCGTGATGGGTGTGAGCTGCGAAGATCCAAATAGAACCGGCTACAATCGCAATTCCAATAAATGCTGCAAACAGCGTGTTTCCGACTTGGATTGTGCCGCTGTCACTTTCAGTCATATGCATAAACATCAAGAGCTGCAATCCAGCCTGGACGATGGCAAAACCAAAAATAATCCACAGCTTCGCAGACATGCTCAAATCAGTGTAAATCACCCATAGGGCCAATAAGGTGAGCACAATGGACAACAAGAAACCGACAAGATGCTTCCAAGGAAAGTGGCTGTGTTCAGCCGATTGTTTTGTCGTCATTATACATTCACCAACCCTATCAAATAGACTCCGGTAAAGATGAAGATCCATACCACGTCTAAAAAGTGCCAATATAAGCTTGAAATAAACAATTTAGAAGAAGTTTGCGGTGTCAACCCGCGTTTTTTCGTCTGCAATAAAATACCGATGATCCAGAAGATACCGATCGACACGTGCAGTCCGTGTGTCCCGAGCAGGACGAAGAACGCAGACCAGAAAGCACTTGTTGATAATGTGGCACCTTCATGTACATAATGTGTGAACTCCATAATCTCGTAGCCAACAAAGCCTGCACCGAGCAGGAGTGTAATGATCATCCAGATCATCACACCTTTTAAGCTTCCCCGACGCATTTCATGTACGGCGATGCCGCATGTGAAACTGCTCGTTAGCAGCAGGAACGTCATGATTATAACGAGCTTGGCGTCAAACAGCTCTGCCGGCAATACGCCTCCGGCTGTTCTGTTATGAAGAACAGCGTAGGTCGAAAACAGCGTAGAGAATAACGCAATCTCTGCTCCAAGAAAGATCCAAAAGCCAAGGATGTTCAATCTTCCTGTTTCAGAGCGATATTCCATAGGAGCGTTTGAATTGCTATGTTCTGCATGTTCCATCAGTCACGCCTCCTTTACTTGGCATTCTTTCGTTCAGTCTCTTTTATTTCCTCAACACTTACATAGTAGCCGTCGTCATATTCAAATGAACGAAGAATCATACAGAGGAATACACCGATCAGACCGACGATTCCCATCCAATACCATTCAAAGACAAGTCCGAAACCTGCAAAGCCGAAGAACAGGGACATCATAAACGGACGTCCTGAATTGCTTGGCATATGAATCTTTTTAAATTGGCTTTCAGGATGAATATCGACTTTGTCTTCTTTCATTTGCCAGAAAGCGTCAAGCGATTTTACTTCAGGAAGAACCGCAAAGTTGTAATGCGGCGGAATCGCAGAAGACGTAGCCCATTCAAGCGTACGGCCTGCTCCCCAAGCATCACCGGTTTCCTCGCGTTTCGCATGACGGAAACTGTAGAAAATGTTGTAGCAAAGAACGATGAATCCAGCAGCCATCAGCAATGCGCCAAATGTCGCAACCATGTTCAATGCAGTCCAGCCGTCATCTGCTCCGTATGTGTAAATACGGCGCGGCATTCCCTGCAGTCCCAAGAAGTACATTGGGAAGAAACAGATGTTAAAGCCTGTCATAAACAGCCAGAAGAACCATTTTCCGATCCGTTCGTTCAATTTATGGCCGAACATTTTCGGATACCAGAAAATCAGTCCGGCAAAGCACGCAAACACAGTACCCGCAATCAGCACATAGTGAAAGTGTGATACGAGGAAGTATGTGTTGTGATATTGATAGTCCGCAGCAGCCATCGCCAGCATGACGCCCGTAACCCCGCCGATAACGAAGTTAGGAATAAATGCAAGCGACCACAGCATCGGAGTTGTAATTTTGATTCTGCCTCGATGCAGCGTCAGCAGCCAGTTAAATATTTTAACCCCGGTCGGCACCGATATCGCCATCGTCGTAATCGAGAAAAACGAGTTGACTGCAGCGCTGTTGCCCATTGTGAAAAAGTGGTGCAGCCAAACAAGAAAGCTGAGAAGCGAAATGGCCACAATGGAATAGACCATTGCTTTGTAGCCGAACAGCTGCTTTCTTGCAAAAGTCGAAATAATTTCTGAAAAAATACCGAAAGCCGGTAAAATAACGATGTAAACTTCAGGATGTCCCCAAATCCAGAACAGGTTCGCCCAAAGCATCGGCATACCGCCGTTTGCCAAAGTGAAAAAGGCTGTTCCGAACAAGCGGTCAAATGTCATCAGCGCCAAGGCCACTGTCAGTACAGGGAAGGCGAAAATGATAATCAGACAAGTGATCAGCGTTGTCCATGTGAACATCGGCATCCGCCAAAGCGTCATGCCTTTTGTGCGCATTTTCAAGATGGTGACCATGAAGTTGATCCCGGTAAGCAGCGTTCCGATACCTGCGATCTGAAGACCGAGCAAGTAATAGTTCTGCCCCGGTCCGGGACTCAGCTCATTGCCTGCCAGAGGCATGTAGGCTGTCCACCCTGCACTCGGTGATCCCCCGATCACGAAAGAAATATTAAACAGCATCGCTCCGACCATGAAGGTCCAGAAACTCAAGTTGTTCAAATACGGAAATGCAACATCGCGCGCACCGATTTGAAGAGGTATGACAACGTTCATTAAACCAATAAGAAACGGCATCGCCATGAAAATGATCATGATCGTACCGTGTGTTGTAAATACTTCATTATAGTGATTTGAATCTAAAAAACTGTTATCAGGAAGCGTGAGCTGGGCACGCATCATTAATCCATCGACACCGCCGCGGAAAAACATAATCACTGCGGCAATAAGGTACATGATTCCTAAACGCTTGTGGTCGACGGTGGTAATCCATTCTTTCCAAAGCCATTTCCACTTTTTAAAATATGTCAACACAAATACGATTGCAATGGATGTAAGTAAAATGGAAATCTGTGCTCCGAGAATTAATGGATCACCCGTAATTATGAATTCGTCCCATTTCAAATTCATGCAAGCTTCCTCCTTTCCTAGTGGGAATCGTGGTCTTTAGATTGATCAGATTGTTTTTGATTGTCGTTTGTCTTCACATTTCCAAACGGATCTGATTTTGAATGCGGTGATACTGGTTTATAACCTAATCTTTCGCGGGCTTTAATGGCATATTCCGCATCATTTCCGTGATTGACGTATTTCAGATGCGTAGATGAGAACGTCATTTCATCCGCATGCTGAGGAAGCATCAGTTCATCGTACTGGCTCTTCGTCAGCTTAGGAGCTTCTTTCTGTGTTTTCTTCACCCAATCATTAAAGTCGCTTTGAGATACCGCTTTAACATCAAATGTTTGTTCCGCAAAGCCTTCGCCTGTGAAGTTTGCATTGCGGCCTTTATATGTTCCTTCATGATCCGCCTGGAGATATTGCTCCATTTCCATTCCGGACATCGCATATTTCTGTCCGCCAAGCTGCGGAATCCATAGTGAAGCCATTGAATCAGCAGATGCAATTTTAAACAAGATCGGTCTGTCTGTCGGGATGTTCAGGTAGTTGACCGTTTCGATATCCTGCTCAGGATAGCTGAATACCCATTTCCAATCGACAGATGTAGCGTAAACAACCAAAGGTTCCTTATCCTTTGATGCTTTTGGAGCCTCTTCTAGAGAATAAATTGTTTGCACTGTTGGTACAGACAGCGCAATAACAATTAAAATTGGAACCACTGTCCAGACAATTTCTAAAAACGTATTGCCTTCTACTTCCGGTTTGTAAGGAGACTTTCTGTCTTTACGTTCACGGTATTTAACGATCATCACAGTAAAAAGGACAAAAACGACCGCTACGATAAACAGCATAAATCCAATCGATAATAAAATAAGATCTCTTTGCTGTGAAGCAACCGGCCCTTTAGGATCTAATACCGCAATTTGACTGCAGCCGCCCAATAAAAATACGGATGAAAGCAGTCCAAGCAGAATCAGTGGTTTGAATGCTCTGAACAAGAGGATCACCATCCTTCCTTAATGATGTATAAATTTGGTCAGAATATCTAAGATAAAAGGATTCTGAAAAACTTTTTCTTCTACCTTGCTATGCTATCAAAATCTTCACCAATTAGCCTTATTTTTTTCGAAAGTTCACCCTTTTTTCACCCAAATGTCATAAAATCGTCAAATTTTATTCATATTAATATGAATAACGAAGGAAATTCACTGGTAATTTCTTAGTTCTTTTTACACACAAAGTAAGAACTGACAATACCCTCCCAATCAAAAAATCTGTCAAATTTAGGTTTACCACAATAAAAAACATTGGTCAATCATTAATTTAACATTGTTAAATTTTTCTTTGGTTAATTACTGTCTGTCTTCCCTTATGACAATTCCCGTATGCCAAGCGGCGTTAAACTTCAAAAAACGAAAAATTCCCATGAAAAAAAGCTTTCAAAATCAGAAAGCTCTTTTTGCAGTCGTTCGTTCCACTTTATTTTTTTATGACTGATAACCGTCAGGGTGTTCTTTAAACCAATTCCATGCGCTTTCAATGATCGTTTCCAAGTCATTGTATTTCGGTTTCCAGCCGAGCTCATGCATCGCTTTTTCAGATGAGGCGATAAGCTGTGCCGGGTCTCCAGCACGCCGTTCGGCCATCTCAGCAGGAATAGGGCGGCCAGTTACTTGACGGGCTGTCTCAACGACTTCTTTCACTGAAAAGCCTGTCCCGTTTCCAAGATTGTAAACAGCGCTTTCTCCTCCATCTCTGAATCTTTCTACAGCAAGGATGTGCGCATCGACCAAATCCATCACATGGATATAATCTCTGATACACGTACCATCAGGAGTCGGATAATCATCTCCAAAAATCATGATTTTGTCACGTTTGCCAAGTGCAGTCTGCAGAATGATCGGAATCAGATGTGTTTCAGGCTGATGATCTTCGCCAATCAGACCCTTTACATGTGCTCCGGCTACATTAAAATAGCGCAGCACGACATGGCGGATGCCATACGCTTTTTCCGACCATTTCAACATTTTTTCAATTGCAAGTTTTGTTTCTCCATACGGATTTGTCGGGTTTGCCACATCTGTTTCCATAATAGGAACACGGTCAGGCTCCCCGTATGTAGCCGCTGTTGACGAGAAAACGATTTGCTTCACATCAAATTCCCTCATCACCTTTAATAGGCAGACAGCGCCATAAACATTGTTATCATAATATTTAAGAGGATCTGTTACACTTTCCCCGACCAATGAATCGGCAGCGAAATGCATGACCGCTTCGATCGTGTTTTCCTGAAACACTTCCCTTAGGAATGTTTCATCCCGTAAATCTCCTTTATAAAAAGATGCCCCGGACAGAGCCGCCTCCTCATGTCCTGTTTGCAGATTATCAATAATAACGACTTCTTCATTACGGCTTAACAGCTCTGCCACAGCATGACTGCCGATATAACCCGCGCCCCCGCACACTAAAATTGCCAATTCATTTCTCTCCCTTCACCGATGCCAGATATATGGCATCATGCTCCACATTCCATTTTTCTGCCCATATGATTCTTTCTGCAACAGATCAACCATTTCAATATACAGCGGATTCCATTGCAGCAAATTTTAGGATTCATTCATCAGGCGATTTTATTTTACCATCTTCCAGCTTTTTCAGCTTGTATTGTCAAAATATTTTCATAAAACCAACAAAGAGAACGCAAACTCTTTTCACAATCCCAATTTGTTCCTCTCTTAGAATAGTTCGGATTTTCCATTATATCAAAGGTTTTTTGCCAGCGAAACGAGCCGAAAATCGTCCAAATTCTATACTTTTCTCACTGCTTTTGAAAACAAAGTTCTTTTTTTCCACTTAATAAACATTTTAATAGTATGATCGGATTATCCGTCTTTAACCCACTCTTTAAATAAGTATAAAGAACCCCGTCGCCCATCTCCTTGTTTTTCTCCCCTAATCCCTTGAAGACACTGCTTTTTCCGTCTCTAAATTTGTTCTTTTCAACTCTATTTTCTCTATTGTTTTTTGAAAATTCAAAGGATACTCGGCTGTAATTGAGAAATTCTTAATAGGGAAAAGTAATCATTTTTATTTGAATACTATCCAGTCAGTAATTGATTGTTTATTATTATAAGTAAGAATCTAAGATTTTTTGGTTTTTTTAGTCAGTTATTTAGGGAATAGGTAGGTTGAATCAACCTGCTTATGTGAACTTTTTATGAAATTTGTCATTGTTTTCATACGTGTTGTTTTATAACTTTAATACATCTCAAGGCAAAAACAGTTTTTCTTCCTTGAGATGAACAACGTCTTATCATATTGGAGGAATCTATGAATACTCAAACGAAACACAAGCTGGACAAAGATTGGGTGATTTTGATGAAGGAGGCGAAAAAAATGGGGCTGCATGTTGAAGATATAAAGGATTTTCTTCGCGCTCAGTCCAAACGCAAAGATGCTGACAGACAGCTAAGACAGTAGGGCTTACAAGGCATCGACCATTCATTCATAAAACAGGCGGTTCTGTTGAATCTTGAAGTTTCAAGACGATCCAACCGGCTGTTTTCAAAGAGTGTTTAAAAAATTGATAATGACGTATGTTTTCAGGTGCAGGATACGGCCTGTGTATAGATTCTATCTGCTCCCTGAACGGTTTCGCATGATGTTTGAGAGAGCAGCTTATCCTTTGCCATTTTACATAAACAATCCTTTAGGGCATTGACGGGATGCCTTTATATAGCGCTTGCAAGGTACTCACTGTCAATGCTGATTCCGGCTGTTTTGATAAATGTATAGCCTGGGGACCCGCTTCCCATTCCCGCCGGCAGAGTCGGTTTAATCTGGACGATCCGCAATACTTTTCATTCTCCCAACCTCATAGGTATCATCCTTCTTTCTTATATACATTTTTCCGGTTCATATTCTTCGTTTTTGCAACCGTATTGCCGAGCAAATTCACTATCTTTTCATTTTCAGCATTTAATAATCGAATTTTCCGATGTTAAAAATCTAAATTATCAATTTTACTGATCGATAATCCTCATTATAAACTGATATTGAATCATTACAAACAGGAGGCAGGATCATGATGGGGATTGCAGTTATATGCGGAAGCTCACGAAAAAACGGTAATACAGAAGCGCTTGCGGATCAATTAATAGACGGACTTGGTGCGGATAAAATCTGTTTGCGCGATTTCCATGTCCGGCCGGTATCTGACTTCCGGCACAGCGAAACACGTCCGTATTATCCCGATGATGACTACAGGGATCTGTTAAGCCGGGTCGCGGAAAAAGACATCATCATTTTTGCCACTCCAATCTATTGGTACGGCATGTCAGGACTGATGAAAAATTTTATTGACCGTTGGTCCCAAACCTTAATTGAAAAAGGGAGAGATGATTTTACACAGCAAATGTCGCGGAAAACAGGATATGTCATCGCAGTGGGTGATGACGAGCCGCATATTAAAGGGCTGCCGCTCATTCAGCAGTTTCAATATATATTTGATTTTATGAACATGACATTCGGCGGTTATATAATTGGCAAAGGAAATCAGCCCGGCAGTATTTTGAACGACTCCTCTGCACTTTTTTCCGTAAATGAATTGAGGCAAAAACTAGCGGCATATGAAAAGAGGCGAAAAGTATGACAAAAGAAAAAGCGGACAGCCGGTACGCGCTATGGAGAAAATATTTTTTGGAGATTGTCAGGTCTTTCATCTTATATAAATAAGCGGCATATGAAATTTGAAGAATAAAACCGGAGCTTGTTACATACCTTTGTTGTATCTTTTCAGACAAATATAAGGAGGGACGAAAAACAAATGAATAAAAATGAAATAGATTACAGCAAGGCTGCAGCATCTCCGGCGTTCCAGCAGCTGTTGAAACGAAAGCGCGCTTTTATCGTGCCGATGACGGTGTTCTTTCTGCTCTTTTACTTCCTTCTGCCGATTATGACATCCTATTTCACATTCTTGAATCAGCCGGCGGCCGGTGCTATTTCATGGGCCTGGCTCTTCGCGGTTGCTCAATTTGTCATGACGTGGACGCTCTGTATTCTCTATACTAAAAAAGCCGATCAATTCGACCGGATGGCAAACGACTTCAAAAAGGAAATTGGAGGGGTTGAATCATGAGTGCCACAGCCTTTATTCTGTTTCTTGCCATTGTAGCCCTCACGCTCGTCATTACGTACTTCGCAGCAAGGCGGACAAAAACGGCCAATGAGTTTTATACAGCAGGAGGAGGGCTTACCGGCCTTCAAAACGGACTGGCTATTGCGGGAGATTACATGTCAGCGGCTTCTTTTTTAGGAATTGCGGGGATGATCGCTTTGAACGGCTTTGACGGTTTTTTTTACAGCATCGGTTTTCTCGTGGCATATTTAGTCGTTCTTTATATTGTGGCCGAGCCGCTCAGAAATCTTGGAAAATTTACGATGGCTGATATGATCGCCTCTCGTTTTAAGCAAAAGAAGATTCGCGGAGTCGCGGCATTAAACACCATTACCATTTCAACGTTCTATATGATCGCTCAGCTCGTCGGCGCCGGGGCGCTGATTAAACTTCTGCTTGGCATCGACTATACGCTGGCAGTTTGTATCGTCGGCGTTTTAATGACCATCTACGTCGTATTCGGAGGGATGATCGCTACGAGCTGGGTGCAGATCATTAAAGCCGTTCTCTTAATGGCAGGAACGCTTATTATATCAATACTGGTTTTTTCCAAATTCGGATTCAGCCTCACAAACATGTTCGAGCAAATGAAAACGGCCACTCCTCTTGGTGCAGACTTCTTAAACCCGGGCAACAAATACAAGGTTCCTCTTGAAACGCTTTCACTTAATTTGGCACTTGTCCTCGGGACGGCAGGGCTTCCCCACATCCTCATCCGGTTTTATACGGTGAAAGATGCCAAAACCGCAAGGAAATCGGTTGTTTCTGCTACATGGATTATCGGTATATTTTATATTATGACGGTGTTTCTCGGTTTTGGCGCTGCCGCATTTGTCGGTTTTGAAAACATTTTAGCTGCGGATCAGGCGGGGAATATGGCTGCGCCGCTGCTGGCTCAGGCACTTGGAGGAGATTTCTTGTTCGCCTTTGTCTCAGCGATCGCCTTCGCTACGATTTTGGCAGTTGTTACAGGACTTGTGCTGTCTGCGGCTTCCGCCTTTGCTCACGATATTTACAGTCAGATTATCAGAAAAGGAGCGGCGACAGAAAAAGAGCAGATGATCGCTGCAAGATGGGCTTCCATCGGTGTATCCGTGCTTTCGATCCTGCTCGCTGTCTTCGCCCAGTCGCTGAATGTCGCGTTTCTTGTGTCTCTGGCTTTCGCGGTGGCGGCAAGCGCCAATCTTCCGCTTATTATTTTCACTGTTTTCTGGAAAAGATTTAATGCAGCCGGGGCTCTGACAGGAAGTCTGATCGGGCTTCTAAGCGCTTTGATTCTTGTCTCCATCAGTCCGAGTGTTTGGGATCCGGCCGGAAATGCCATCTTTATCGGAGAACCGCTGATTCCAATTTCAAATCCGGGCATCATCTCGATTCCGCTCGGCTTTTTAGGAGCGTATCTCGGAACCATCTTATCTTCAAAAGCCCCGGATAAGGATGCATTTGCAGAGATTCAAGTGAAAGCGCACACAGGCATCCATATGGATCAATCTTAAAACATTGAGCCTGAAAACTAAAAACTTATGGGCCGCGCCTGCCCATAAGTTTTTGGCTATTTACGAAAGCATGCAAGCCGCTCATTCAATGGTTTCGTCTGCCGGTAGACATCTTTGTATATTTGAAACAAGTCTTGATATCGCCTGCTGATTTCCGGACGGGGGAAGAATGACTCCTTAGTATGAACAAATTGTCCGGCACAATCTTCAAGGGTCGGAAACCAGTCGCAGCCGACCGCTGCAAGCATTGCTGCACCGAAAGCCGGGCCTTGTTCACTTGTCAGCCTGACAATCTCGGCATTAAACGTGTCAGCTTGGATTTGCAGCCATTTTTCACTTTTTGCACCTCCGCCGATTGAAATGACACGGTCGATTTTTTTTCCGCCGGCGCGAAATTGTTCAATGCTCTCATGAAGGGAAAATGTGATGCCCTCAATAACTGCTCTAATAAAGTCTGCCCTCGTATGGGAGCTGTCCATCCCGATGAAGCTGGCGCGGATATCGGCGTCAGCGTGAGGGGTCCTTTCTCCGGAAAGATACGGGGTAAACAGCAGACCCCTTGCTCCGGGTTTAGAACGGTCCATTTCGCTGATTAATGAATCAAATGAATACTGATCAGCGAATACATCCTTAAACCAGCTGAAGCTGCGTCCGGCTGAAAGCGTCACACCCATTGAATAATACGACCCAAAAGCAGCGTGGTTAAAAAAGTGGATATTCCCTCTAAACTCTTGTTCAGGGTCTGTTTCATAGGTGAGAACGACACCTGACGTACCGATGCTGCACAGGGCGGTGCCTTCCCTTAAAATCCCGGCGCCAATCGCTCCGCATGCATTGTCCGCCCCTCCGGCGAACACCTTGACATCGGGCGACAGCCCGGTTTCCGCCGCAAATTCTGCTGTGAGACCGCCGACACAGGCGCCTGATTCGACTAATTCGGGGCAAATTGACTCCGGTATTCCCAGCCGTCTGCATATTTCTCCGCTCCAGTTTTTGTGCTTTACATCAAGCAGAAGCGTGCCCGCCGCATCCGAGTGCTCGCTGTGAAGACATCCCGTCATGGTGTATCTGACATAATCTTTAGGAAGCAAAAAGACTGCCGTCTTTTCAAACAGCTCTTTTTCATGCTCCTTCACCCACAGGAGCTTCGGAAGGGTGAATCCTTCCAGCGCCGGATTTTTTACAAGCTCAAGAAGGCGCGCCTTCCCGATTACTCCGTTAATCTGCCGGCATTGATCAGCTGTTCGGGTATCATTCCATAAGATGGCATTTCGCAATACTTCTCCTTCGCGGTTTAAAAGGACCAGCCCATGCATCTGTCCTGAAAAACTGATGCCTTTGATCTGAGCTGCCTCAACACGGGCATTCTCGATCAATTCCTTTATGGCCACTTTCGTTTTCTCCGCCCATTCTCTTGGGTCCTGTTCAGAATAACCCGAATGCGGCTGTATGATCGAAAACGGCTTAGAGGCTTCCCCGCACATTTCTCCGCGCTGGTTGACAAGTATGACTTTGACCGCGCTTGTGCCAAGGTCCGCCCCGATCACATATTCCACTGCTGTTTCTCCTTTCTAGCCGGCGACTCGCGCAAAACATTTAATAAATAGCGGTTGACTGTCGCTTTAAGATTTTCCTGACGGCCGGATCGGTTTTCAATATGGTCATTTTCAAGCGCGTAAGCGGCAAGTTTTTTCAGATCGGTCCGCCCTTCTGCAATTTCGAGACCAATGCCTTTCGTATAGCTTTTGTAGCGCTCATCTATCATCCGTTCGAGCGCTTTGTCCTCCAAAAGCCGATAGGCGACCTTTAAGCCGACCGCATACGTATCCATTCCGGCGATGTGCCCGAGAAATAAATCTTCGTCCGCAAATGAGGCCCGCCTCGCTTTGGCGTCAAAATTGATGCCGCCTGTTTTAAAGCCGCCCGCTTTCAGAATTTCATACATAGCCAAAACCGCGGAATACAGATCTGTCGGGAACTCATCTGTATCCCAGCCCAGCAGCAAATCCCCCTGATTCGCATCAATAGAACCGAGCACATCGTGAAGGGCAGCCACCCGGAGCTCATGCTCAAACGTATGCCCTGCCAAAGTCGCGTGATTCGCTTCCAGATTCAGTTTGAAATGATCTTTTAGTCCATATGTTTCTAGAAAAGCAATCGATGTCGCCGCATCAAAATCATATTGATGCTTTGTCGGCTCTTTCGGCTTGGGCTCGATTAAAAATTGGCCGTCAAATCCGATTTCTTCGGCATAATCAACCGCCTTCCTGTAGAAGGCCGCCAAATGATCAAGCTCAAGCTTCATATTTGTATTCAACAATGTTTCATAGCCTTCTCTGCCGCCCCAGAACACATAATTTTCCGCTCCGAGCTCTTTGGCGATTTCCAATCCTTTTTTCACCTTTGCTGCTGCATGGGCATAAACATCAGCATTGCAGGAGGTTGCCGCACCATGGACATATCTCGGATGTGTAAACATATTGGCTGTATTCCATAATAATTTCACACCGCTTGTCTCCATCATTTCTTTTAAAAATGACGCCATTTTATCTAAATAAAGAAACGTTTCCCGCAATGTATCGCCTTCCTGCACGATATCAACATCATGAAAACAAAAATAAGGAACGCCGAGCTTTTCAAAAAATTCAAAAGCCGCTTCTGCACGGGCTTTCGCTTTATCCAAAGGCTGTGTCAGCCGATTCCACGAACGGCTCATCGTTCCGTCGCCGAAAGGATCTTTCCCGTCGGCATCAAACGTATGCCAATACGCAACAGCAAAACGGAGGTGTTCCTTCATCGCCTTGCCGCCGATATATTCTTCCGGGTTGTAATATTTATACGCGTATGGATTTTCCGAATCTGCGCCTTCATACTTGACCTTTCCCACTTCGTTAAAAAACATTTTCGATCTCCTCCTCATGTTTTCTTGAAAAAATACTCACAGAGATACATCAGCGGCAAGTTTGTTTAACCATTAAACTAACTTTCCAATATTTATTTTACAAGATGAATTAAACGCTTTCAATTGGAAATGCTAGAAAAATTTTGTTTTTACATTTTGTTATAATATAATAAAATGACAGATTCATAACACGCAAAAGAGAGTGATTGCCATTGAATACCGCGGACCAAGCCCTTGTAAAGAAAATGAATAAAGCGCTTATCCTTGAGCAGATTATTGCAAACGCCCCCATCTCAAGGGCAAAGCTTTCAGAAATAACGGGATTAAATAAATCGACCGTTTCTTCCCAGGTGTCTTCCCTGCTTCAAAAGGAAATGATTTTCGAAACCGGCCGCGGTGAATCGAGCGGCGGCAGACGGCCTGTCATGCTGAAATTCAATCGCAAAGCGGGCTATGCGGTCGGCGTTGATATTGGGACGAATTATATGATCGTCGTTTTAACCGACCTTGAAGGCAACATTATTGAACATGATGAACGCGATCTTGATGAAGAAGATATTCCGGCCACAGAACAGGCATTAATCGAACTCGTTGGACTTGCCATCGAGAAAATGCCGCCCTCCCCCTATGGCTTGGCAGGGATTGGCGTGTGTGTGCCGGGCTTGGTTGACAACGCCCAGCAAGTGGTGTTCACGCCAAATAAGCCGATTCATCTGATTGATTTGAAAAACCTGCTCGAAGAAAAATTTAATGTTCCGATTTTTATTGAAAACGAAGCAAACGCCGGAGCTCTCGGCGAAAAGGAGTATGGTGATGCCAGTCATTTGGAGCATGCGGTTTTTGTAAGCATCAATGCCGGCATCGGTTTGGGGATATTGATGAACGGCAAGCTTTTCAGAGGTGTCGAGGGGTTTTCAGGCGAAGCGGGGCACATGTCGATTGATTTTAATGGCCCGGCATGCCGCTGCGGAAATAAAGGATGCTGGGAGCTTTACGCATCAGAAAAAGCCGTTTTTTCTTCATTCCTTTCAAATACAGAGGCGCCATTGCATCAAATCGTAAAAGAACTAGCCGACCGCGATGACCCAAACATGCTTAAAACGTTTGAAACATTTGGATTCTATATCGGCGTGGGGCTGCTCAACATCATTAAAACGCTGAATCCCGGCACGATTATTTTGCGCAATACGATTGTGGAATCTTATCCGATGATCGTCGACTCCATTAAGAAAACCATCTCCTCAAGAAGCGCAAAAGAAGCGCTGACCGATTATCAGTTGAAAATTTCCTCACTTGGCCGCATTGCCTCCTCGCTCGGCGTTTCACGCATTGTGATCGAGCGCTTTCTCGAACAGTTTATGAATGAGATGGTTTGACGAAGAGCTGCCTCCTATAAAAAACGCAACCCCCAACTAGGAAGTTGCGTTTTTTTTGATATCCTGCACCTTCATATAGAACGCGCCGGCCGCCTGTTTTGGATCAGAGGCCTTGCTGATGGCGCTGATGATGCTGATGCCGTCAGCTCCTGCTTCTATAACGGGAGCGCAGTTTTTGATCGTAATCCCGCCGATGCCGACTGCGGGGATATCGATGCCCTGTCTGCGCATCTCTTTGATCAGTGCGACGCCTTGAACGGCTTTTGCATCGCGCTTCGTTTCTGTAGGATAAATCGGTCCCGCGCCGATATAATCGGCACCATCCTTTTCTGCTTTTATGACTTCTTCAAGGGTATGGGCGGACACGCCGAGAATTTTGTCACCGATTTTGGCGCGGACGTCAGCGGCCTTTTCATCATCCTGGCCGATGTGCACACCGTCGGCATTAAGCTCAAGGGCAAGCTCGACGTCATCATTGATGATAAATGGAACGCGGGCCTCCCGGCAAAGAGCCTGCACCTTTTGAGCGAATGCCTTTTGATCTCCGACTTGCAGCGCCCCTTCCCCTTTTTCACGTAATTGAAAAAGGGATACTCCGCCTTTTAAAGCGGAATCAATCACTGTTAAAGGGTCTCCGCCGGTATTATTCGAACCCATAATAAAATATACGGATAACAGATCTTTCATTGTCTGCTTCGCAACCCGCTTCATACTACTCCACCTCTCTGACAATGCCGCGCTGTTTAATGTCATCAGCATTCACAGCAGCAAGCTGATTTAAAAATTCCACCTGAAAGCTTCCCGGTCCTTGATTTGCGGTTTTTTCCGCAGCCAGTTCCGCCGCCAAGCCATAAAAAGCGGCAGCTGATACAGCAGCTTTGCAATAATCTTTTTGAACGGCACAATACGCACCTATGACAGAAGTAAACAGACACCCGGTCCCTGTCACTTTCGTTAACAGCTCATGGCCATTCCCTATGGTATAAGCGCTTGTCCCATCAGTCACAACATCTTCAGCTCCTGTAATGACAACAACAGTATTCCAGGCTTTTGCCGCTTTTTTTGCCAGCTCCATCCGGTCGCCGCTTCCTTCTCCGGCGTCCACCCCTTTAATGGCCCAGTCTTCACCGAGCGTGTTGGCGATTTCGGCGGCATTGCCTCTGACGACAGAAACCTTTACCTTGCGCATGATCCGCTGGGCCGATGCCGTTCGAAAAGACGTCGCCCCCGCCCCGACAGGATCGAGAATGACGGGAACCCCATGCTCGTTTGCAGATTGCCCTGCAATAATCATCGATTCTACAGACTCAAGGCTGAGCGTGCCAATATTAAGCACTAGAGCTCCGGCGATTTTTGCCATGTCGGCCGCCTCTTCCCTCGCATAAGCCATCACCGGAGATGCGCCGAGAGACAGCAAACCGTTTGCTGTAAAGTTTGTCACGACATTGTTGGTCATGTTGTGAACGAGCGGTTTTTGTTTTCTGACCTCTTCAATTCCTGTTGCGGCATCTTGTTGATTCATTTTGCCTCATCCCTTTCTGGTTTTGAATTCGCACTCCATATATACGATTTTGTATGATCAATCCAAGCCCTGGCCGCAAATGAAAGATAGCGGTCTTTTCTCCAGATAACAGCGATATGCCATGGGATGGAGGGTCTGACTAAGGGGATGATTTTCACCCTTTCCGGATCAAGATCCCGGCAGATTCTTTCCGGCAGAAGACCGATGCCGAGATTTGCCGAGACCATTTCACTGATAAAATCCCATTGTGACGTCTCATAAATCACATTCGGCTGAAATCCCGCTTTCAAACATGACGTAATGATCCGTTCATGGAGAACAAAGTCTTCCCGGAAAAAAATAAACGGTTCTTCGCTCAATTGATTCAGCTCAATTTCTTCCGCATCACTGAAGCGGTGTGAAGGATGAACGACAAGCATTAAATTTTCTTTTACGATCGTAAAGGAATGAAATATTTCTTCTTTTGCCGGCAGGACAACAACTCCGATATCAAGCGATCCGTCTTCTACACCCTCCTGCACTTTCACAGATCCGTGCTCAACAAGCTGAAAGGTGACATTGGGATATTTGTCTCTGAAATCCCCTATCACTTTCGGGAAAAAACCGGAGCCGATCATAGGCGGCAAACCGATTCGAACATGTCCTTTTTTCACGTCCATTAAATCATTCAGCTCTGAAGTCAGATTTTGAAACGACTTGGTAATCTCCTGGGCCTGCACATACATGCTTTGTCCGGCATCAGTCAGCTCGATCTGCCGCCCGCGCCGGTAAAACAGCTCAATCCCCAGCTCTTCTTCAAGATTTTTGATCATCTTCGAAATCGTCGGCTGTGATATGTATAATGACTGGGCCGCTTTTGTAAAGCTTTTCAGACGGGCAACCTCCAAAAAATAGGTTAGGTGACGTATGTCCATTTGTTTGACATCCTTTCAGAGCTTTTCATATATCATATTTGCTGTTTACCCTCATATTTTAAACCAAATTTAAAATTTTCTGCACCCCAACCTTTTTTCAGGGCCCGAAAAAAAAG
Organism: Bacillus swezeyi; assembly: GCF_001969815.1. GTDB lineage: Bacteria > Bacillota > Bacilli > Bacillales > Bacillaceae > Bacillus > Bacillus swezeyi. The sequence goes on from NZ_MRBK01000004.1 coordinate 238,801, forward strand.
CTGCCGGCAAATTGCCGGCAGCACTTATTTTCTGGCGATTGCTTCATCTTGTTCCTTCAATGTATCCACATTCGACCGGGTGTCTTCAATATTTTTATGAACGGCTTCTTTGTACTGTTTGACCATGTCGCGAATGGTGTCTTCGCGTTCAAGCCATTTTTTTGTAAAGTCAAGGTTGTTTTGGCCAAGAGACCCGGCTGAAGGGCCTTTTAAGGAAACAGAGTCAAGCGCGCTTTTTACCTGGTCCAGCTGCTTCATGACCGCTGCATGGTTCAGTTTAATCGTTTTACTCATTTCAACCACCCTTTTAAACCATTAATTGTGCTGTGCAGAGCATCGACGGCTTCTTCTCCTTTTTCCAGCAGAAAGTCCGCCCGGTCCGCCGACCAGCTTGCAGCTTCAACCGCTCCTTTTTCAGCGTCTAAAGCAAATATCTTTAAATCGATTTTATGAATATACCTCTCATAATCATCGTTAAAAATTCTGTACATGACTGTGTGCGCTTCATCACGTGCTTCATTAAAATCGGCTGCCCGGCTTCCGGTCCAAGATTTTTCAAGACTCGGACGTAAAATCTGTCGGATTTCTTCAATGCCGAGATTTTGTTCCCTTTCAACATCCCGTTTTGCCCGTTCCAGCCTTGAAATTTGTTCTTCCAGCTCCGCCGCTTTATGCGAGAGTACGCCGTGTATTTTTTGCAGCGTGCTTGAGTAGTCCATTCATTGTCACCTCTGAAATTGCAGTATGATTTACATTGGTTTTTTCCTGTCAAATCACGCTTCAGTTGCCATTCATAGATTCACATCTTTTACTAGACTTGCGCACATTTCCAATATTTATAGTTTAAGTCGAAAAGCATGGATGTTGAATAGGCTTTAAATACTGTTTTTAGGGCATTATACACAGCAGCTAACCTTTACGACTGAGGTTTTTAAGAATATACGCCCGGTCTTTTGGAATTAACCACAGGGCCTTCTCTCCTCGACCAAGTCCAAAGACACGGGAACGAGGCGGTTTGATTGTCACAAAAATCAGCCAATCTATTCCGAATGACAGTTTCTAATTTTAGTAAATAAACTGTTTCTTTTGCCCTGGTTTTTGCTTTTTTCATATAGACAAAATGAATAATAACTATTCTGTTTATGTATTTTACCTATACCTAAATCTCATGTACACTCTTGTTTAGAAAGGGGGATAATGACATGAAAACATTCATTAAAGGAATCGGTCAGGTCGCTCTTTTATTTATATTTGCGCGTTTGATGAATCTGCTTGTTGAGGTTCTTCATATAAAAATACCCGGAAGCATTATCGGTATTATCGTGATCTTTGCGCTTCTCCATTTCAAGGTCATTAAGCTCGAATGGATTGAAATCGGCGCATTATGGCTTCTTGCGGAGCTTCTTCTGTTTTTTGTCCCTTCAGCGGTAGGAATTATGAATTATGGAGAGTTACTTAAGGAATTCGGAACAAGCATTATACTCGTTGTGCTGCTCAGCACTTTTGTCGTCATGGTCTCAACGGGGATGCTGACTCAAATGATTGCTAACAGAAAGGAAAGGAAAAAAACATGTTCATCGGATGCATAAGCCTGATTGCCACAGTGTTCATTTATATGGGGGCAAAGGCGCTGTATACCCGTCATCCCAAGGTGTATGCTTCACCTCTATTGATCACTCCGCTGATATTGGTCGGCCTCCTGCTTTTGATCAATGTACCTTTTGATGCATACAATGCAGGCGGACGGCTGCTGACAGACATGCTCCAGCCTGCTACTGTGGCTTTTGCGATTCCGCTCTATAAATATTTTCCGATCTTAAAAAAATACGCTGTTGAAATCATGATCAATGTAACAGTCGGCTGTTGCATCGCGATTCTGTCAACAGCGTTGATCGCAAAGCTGTTCAAGCTGAATGCAAACCTTATCGAGAGCCTCGTTCCAAGATCGATCACAACCCCGATTGCGATGAGCGTGTCTGAAATGATCGGCGGAGTGCCTCCGGTCACGGCCGTGTTTGTCATTTTGACCGCTTTGTTCGGATCAGTGATCGGACCGATGGTGATCCGCTATTTTCGGATCGACAATGAAATTGCAAGAGGCGTTTTGCTCGGAACAAGCGCCCACGGCGCCGGCACGTCAAAAGCGTTTGAGCTGAGCTCAGTGTCCGGGACCATCTCCAGCGTATCAATGATTTTAGCGGCGATTATTACACTTTGCGCCGCACCGTTTTTGATTTCTCTTGTGACTGTGTAAAATCGCGTTACTAACATCTGTTTCTTGCACACCTTTTACCCAAAAAGAGAAGTAAAAGTATCTGTTAAATACAATGGAATAAAAAAAACCTGAATTAAATGAATGGTTATACAAAACAAAAACATTACCCTGAATTCTTTCAATCCGAAAGAATTTAGGGTAAAAAATACATTGGAATCACCATATGTTCCCTTGAATAGACGCAAAAGGTCGGGGTCAACCGAATTCACTTTAGAAAACACCGGCGCTTAAAGCGGTGACAGCGGGCCCAGATTTCTTTCCAAAAGCATATATTCGGTCAGATCCGCTGTTCTCCATATCCGATCAGCAGCATTCCAGCCATATAAATACCTATCGATGTCATTACTCCGTCATTCATAACTTCCCGCTAGTCAGTTTTTCGCGTAACCTCAATATACATGAATCATCTGGTAGAAATTTTTTGTCTCGTAAAATGCACAAAAAAGCCTGGGAATGCGAACGCATCCTCAGGCTTATCCTGTTTCTGGAACAAAATGCTCTGATGTCAGTTTTCAACCATTTTAGCGGCGCTGAATCCGCAAAAATACAACCTTTAAATAATTGCCCTCCGGATAGCTTTTTATCGTTTGAAAGTCCTCAGGCAGAGAGTGTTCTTCCAGAATCGTGTAGCTTGTTCCCGTTTCTTTGCACGCCGCTTCAATGAATCCTTTGAACTTTTTCATCCCAAAAGCGCTGCTGTTTGTTGAAGCGACAATAACCCCTTGATCTTTTGTAATTTGGATCGTTTCTTTCAACAGATTTTTATAATCCTTTGCCGCGCTGAACGTATGTTTTTTCGTTCTTGCGAATGATGGCGGGTCAAGGATCACCAGATCAAAGCTAAACTGTTTTTTGGCGGCATATTGGAAATATTTAAAGACATCCATCACTTTTATGTCATGGGCTTCATAATCAAGACCGTTGACGCTGAACTGTTCGATCGTCTTGCTTAAACTGCGGTTTGCGACATCAACGCTTGTTGTTTTTCGGGCGCCTCCAAGTGCTGCAGCAATGGAAAATGCCCCGGTATAGGAAAATGTGTTCAGCACGGTTTTCCCTTCGGCATACCGGTCTCTAATCGTCTTGCGCACATGACGCTGGTCAAGAAAAACGCCCGTCATGGCTCCGTCATTGAGGTAAACAGCAAAATGCATGCCGTTCTCTTTTACAATAATCGGAAACTCTCCCCTTGTTCCTTTGACAAAGTCGTCATCCTCGACATACTGCCCCGCCGTGTTAAATCGTTTTTTCTCATAGACAGCTTTATAGTCAGCCAGCTCATCAAGGGCGGAGATGATCAAATCCTTAAATGTATAAATCCCTTTGCTGTACCACTGAATCAGAAAATACCCATCATAATAATCGATCGTAAAGCCGCCGATTCCGTCTCCTTCCCCGTTAAACAAGCGAAAAGCTGTAGTTTCCGCATCTTGGAACAGTGTCTCCCTTTCCTGAAAGGCTTTTGCCAGCCTGCTCAGAAAGAAGTTTGCATCGATTGATTCTTCCCGTTTTTTCGTCAGAACCCAGCCGATTCCTTTGTTCTGCTCCCCGTAATAGCCTTTTCCCAAAAAACCTCCGTTTTCATCATAAAGCTCGATCAGCGCCCCTTCTGTGATATGGCTGTCTGTTGAAAGAACAGATTCTTTCGAAATCAAAGGATAGCCTTTTTTAATCTTTTCCGCATAGCTGTGTTTTATCTTTAACGTCTTCATTGTTTTCAGTCCTTATGTCGAAGTCTTTCTCTATCCTACCATAATGCTCTATTCATTTTCCTATACATGATAGCCAAATTTCTCTGTCGAAATAATTGACAGATGATTCCGATTTTTCTAAGATAATGGAGGAAAAGAAGGAGGAATCCCGAGATGGCACGAATCGATCACGTAGGATTGATGGTAAAGGACATTGAGGCATCTATCACATTTTATCAGGATATTGTCGGTATGACTTTAAAAGACAAAATGACACACACAAACGGCATCATGAAGCTTGCTTTTTTAGGTTTTGAAAACAGTGAAGAAACAGAGCTCGAACTGATCCAAGGGTATAACGACAATCTTCCGGCAGAAGGAAAAGTACACCATTTTGCCATTTCGACAGATGATATTGACGCTGAATTGACCCGAATGAGAGAAAACGAGGTCAAGCTGATGGAAGACGGGATAACCACACTGCCGAACGGCTACCGCTACTTTTTTATATTCGGTCCTGAAGGTGAAGCGATCGAATTTTTCCAAAGAACCTGATAGAGATGGCTGAACCCTCTCCCTTCCCCGGCACTATGAGGTTGGGATGCCGCCAGGAGCCACACAAAAGGCGAGCGGCGCGTTTTCGTCAACCACTTCTCCGCGGACGATATTAATCAGAAAAGCCGTCTTCTTCATTTTCGCTATTCTTTCTTCATTTATCAGATGATAGGTGTCAGGTCTTAATGATGTGCTGATGCAGACAAAATCTGATTTGGCCAATACATCATCCAGTTTTGAAAACCTTACATTCAGCCGTTTTGCCGCCTTGTAGTCTTTGTATGTGCCGTAAGCCAGCATGTTCATGTTAAAGCCCAAAGCTCTTCTGGCAATCTTCTTGCCGATTTCGCCAAAGCCGATGAGACGTAGTGTTTTGCCATCGAGTTCATATCCCATGGATACATGCCATAAACCGCTTTTGACAGCGGCGTTTGATTGTGGAATCGACCGGGCGCCTGACAGCAGGAGGCGAAAGCCAAGTCTGCAACAGACGAAGCATTTTGACCGGGGGCATTTGTTATGTAAATCCCTTTTTCCCTTGCGTATTCCGTGTCTATATTATCGACTCCCGCTCCAAATTTCATGATGTATCGCAAATTGGGAGCAGCATCGATGAGCTCTCGATCTGCTTTTTCAATCTCGAGAACATAAATATGGACATCCTTGATATAGGTTAACAAGTCCTGTCTGACCGTTTTATTTGAATCCAGGAAGGTGAATTCAGCCCCGAGCCTTTCAATTTTTTCTTTTAACTGCGGCGCAGCGCGGTAAAAAAACTCACTAAGCGTCAAAAGTACTTTAACCATAAGTCCCGGCCTCCATTCATTTGGATTTTTCACGACTAGAAAAATGCTTGTTTCCAAACTTGAGGAAACAAGCGATTATGGGGATACGTCAGGATTATCGTGATTATATCCATTCACTCTATACTTATAAAGAATATCGGCATGTTAGCTGACATGGTTTTTAGACCATTTGGCAGGCTGTCCGAATGCTGTGTACTGCAAATACTTAAAATAATGACGGGCATATGGGTGTGATGTTTGTGAATTCCAAGGCTTGTTTCCTCCGCAGAAATGAACAATTGCGGGATTTGCCCTTGTTTCCATATAGCGCTTTTTGTCCAAAAGGGAAGCTGGTGTTTTTTCTTTTAAAATAATATGGGTTTGAGCGTTCCATCTTGGATGAAGTTCATGCCACTGATGATAAAGAATCGCGTTAAGCGCATCCTGGTCATGAAAGACAAACATCTCTTCACCGTTGTTATGAATAAAGTCGATCACTTTTTTGGAAATGTTGTTTTTTCTCCATGCTTCCATATCGATGATCATAATGCCTGAGTTAAAATATTTTGCCTCATCACTGATCTTCATTTTTTTCAGTCTTTCATGCTGCCCGGCATCTTCAACCGCTGCTGCATAGTAGGGGGCAATATCTTTGTTCCACAGTTTGGAAATGTCCTCTAATACTAGGGCATCACAATCGACATAGATCATTCTTTTGACAGATTGATCTTGAATAAGGTCAGGAATGGAAATCCTGTAATAGGCCGCTTTTGTAATATGGCTGCTTTCAATCGCACGGTCATACTGGCTTTTTTCCACATTTAGAAATGTGATGGGAACCCCGAAACGAAGGGTCGTTTCTTCTAGACGCTTCTTATTGTCCTGTTCAATTCCTCCGTCAATGACATACAGCTTTATATCCCGTGCTTTATCCATGTTCATTAATAACGATGTAAACATGACGCTCAAATGCTGTGCGTAGTTATTGTCTGTGCAAGAAATAATGTGCATGGTACGGTCGGTTTTCATATGATTTCCATCTCCTTTTCTTTTTTTGTTCTATTCCCTTTCTTCAAAAAATAAACACCATCAATATGTTCAAACAAAAAAAGGATCATCATTGATCCTTTTTCCGTCTGATCCAAAAGGGCGTATAGAGGAGATAGAAGAAGACAATCGTCACAGCTTCGGCTGACAAAATGTACCACGGCCAAGGCCCGAGCACATCTAAAAGCGACGCTCCTCCCCCGGGCTTTTTCATCATGTACATATAGTTCGATTTCAACAGGCGGTTCACGACAAAGATCATTGCTCCATAAACATTTACAAGGAGAAACGTGATCCAAAGAGAGCGCACCGTCGGTTTATATTTTTCAGCCGCGACCATGAAAAGGCAGGCGAGAACGACGAGCCCGTGGGAAATAAAAAACTCAAAAAAACGGAAATGGGGGAATCCGAATCTTCCCAGGTCAGGCGTCAGCATCGCTTGCAGCGCACTTCCAAGGCCGGCGAAATAAAGAAATTTAAACAGATTGAGGTTTTTTGTCAACAACAAGATGATGACAAGGTAAACCGAAAGATCGCTGAGATGAAGAGGCAAACAATACCGGGGCGTCCATGAACGGACAAAAATGAACCATGAGTGGTAGCTGATTTCTGAAATGATGAGAATCGCCACAAAGGCATAGCGAATCAGCCGGTTCCATTCGGGCTTTTGCAGCGTCTTCCGAAACACGAACAGACAAACGCCGAGCGCCGCAACCACCAATAATGTCACAATATGTGAAGTTGAAAAAAGCTCAAAAGACCCGAGCTGATAATCTTTTTGAAAATATGTCTTCATCATGAGCACCTGTCGTGAAAGTATTTTAACGTTATTTTGCGACAAAACTTCTCGATTATTCACTGATATCATGAAAAAAGGCTGCCGAATGGGAAGATAACCGTTTTCATTTGCATCACATTCGGCTTTTTAAACGCTCCACACGTCCGGCAAACTTTACAGGCCAATGGAAAGAGTGGTCACCCCAACATTCTGATCACATAAAAATCAGCCTCAAATTACCAGTCTATCGCCTCATTTATCATGTGATGGCAGGATTTGCTTTCTTTGATGAGAATTTCTTTTCCAAAGGAAAGACCATCAAGGAGGTTTTTTTATGAAGAGAAAAATGATGATACTGGGGTTGGCGTTATCCATTATTGCAGGCGGTGTTTTCATTCCATCCGCCGATGGCATGGCAAATACAGTTCAGGCGGCGCCGGAAACTGCTATTGCCAAAGATGCAGGAAAGATCGGCAAGAAGTTTAATGAAAACCGCGCTTATCAAACAATTTATCATTTAAGCGAAACGATCGGCCCTCGTGTCACAGGTACAGCAGAAGAAAAAAAGAGCGGACAATTTATCGCGAAACAGATGAAAAAATCAAAATTGAAAGTAAGCACACAAACCTTCAGCATCCCGGACAGATTGGAAGGAATCCTGACCGTTCATGGAGATGAAATATCATCACGGCCTGCCGCCGGTTCCGCCCCTACTGCCGAAGAAGGTTTGACCGCCCCGCTCTATGATGCAGGACTCGGTCTGCCCGGGGACTTCACTAAAGAAGCAAAAGGGAAAATCGCGGTGATTTTAAGGGGGGAGCTTACATTTTATGAAAAAGCAAAAAACGCCGCTGAGGCAGGTGCAGCGGGGGTTATTATTTATAATCATATAGACGGCCTCGTTCCTCTGACGCCAAACCTAGGCGGCAATAAAACCGACATTCCGGTTGTCGGAATCAAAAAGGATGATGGAGAAAAGCTGCTCTCTGAACAAGAAGCTACACTTAAGGTAAAGGCTTTTAAAAATCAAACCTCCCAAAACGTGATCGGCGTCCGCAAACCAAAAGGAATCAAAAATCCGGACATCGTATATGTGACATCGCATTATGACAGTGTGCCTGATGCGCCGGGAGCCAATGACAATGCATCAGGAACTTCAGTCGTACTGGAGCTTGCACGAATCATGAAAAACATTCCCGCTGATAAAGAAATCCGCTTTATTACATTCGGAGCCGAAGAAATCGGGCTTGTCGGCTCGCGATATTATATCAGCCACTTGTCAGAGCAGGAGATCAAACGCAGTGCAGCCAATTTCAACTTGGATATGGTCGCAACAAACTGGGAAAATGCCTCACAGCTTTATATCAACACGCCCGACGGTTCGGCAAACCTTGTCTGGCAATTGAGCCAAACAGCGGCGGCAAAGCTTGGTAAAGATGTTTTATACTTAAGCCAAGGCGGCTCGTCCGACCATGTACCATTCAATGAAGCGGGCATCGATTCAGCTAACTTTATTTGGGGAGAACCGGGTACAGGCGCTTTAGAGCCTTGGTATCACACTCCTTTCGATACGATTGAACACATCAGCAAGGACAGACTGAAAACAGCCGGACAAATCGCCGGAACGGCAATTTATGACCATATCAAAAAAGAAAAGACTTCTGGACTTCAGTAGTCTTTGACATTTGAATGAAGCAGATCGATTTGATCTGCTTCATTTTTTTATTCCGCTTTATTTGATAAACCGGAAACTTACCGCCATGCTCCCGATCGTTTCCAACGTTATCACCTTCCCCGTCCTGAAATACCCTGGGTCATTTCGTTCCCAAACAACAATCCGAGGATCATCGATGAAAGGATCAAACTTAAATCGCGGCACATATACCCTGAAGCTGTGCCGACCAACTTTTTCGTACTTATCCTGATTATGCCGCTTACAAGGTAACATTGCCCAGACTATAGCTGCGTGAAAAGCACGATGCCTTTCAACATGATCGGTGTTTGGATGACTGGGCCTATGGTCCTCATTTTGTAAATCTCCCTTTATGTAAAGTTTATTTTACGTTACGGTGGAATTACGAGGTTATGGATAATCGACTTGTTGAATTCAGACAGAAATACAACTATTCTCGAGAAGCTTTGGCGAAGATTTAGGAGGTCAATCATGAATTCACGATTAGGTTATTTCACAATCAGTTTTTTGATGTTGATTTTAAGTCTATATATGTTTTTTAGTACAGTGGTTAATGGAAGATCTGGACTTGAAATGGCTTTTCTGCCTTTTTCTTTATTTATCATGTTTTTCACATTAGGTTATTTATATCCTCAATTTAAGAAAAATGATGAGCGCCATAAATTAATACAACAAAAAGCCATGTTTTATCATTATTTTATTTTGATGGGATATCTCTTTATTTTTTTTATCTTACTAGCAAATAACATGATAAACTTGAGTGCGCAGACAGTTATTGCAATCCTTGGTGCTCTTATTATTGCAACAATCAACATTTTATTTATTATATTCTCAAAAATTTACTAGGAGATGTTTTATTGTGTTCCCTTACCTTATCCAATTATTCACTATCTTTATAGTCATTATGATCATTAGAGTTGTGACCAATAAGCGCAGACGTTAATTTGTAATGATTCTCTATAAATAAGTGTATGGTTGATCAACCATACGTTTTGAATGTTTTAAAGAGATTCAACACTTAAAACAAGTACCCATGTAACTGGCCTAGAACAACTTCTCCCGATATGACCATCGTTTTCCCGATCTCTAATCAATCATACCCATTTTTTGTTCGGATCTGCAGGAATCGGCATAACTAAAAATGAAGCCCCATCTCGTGCTCCATTTTTTCAATCCTTTATCAGCTTGATGAACCGGACACTCATGACCAGGCTTCCAATGGCGACGATGATCATGATTACCCCTAAATCCTGAAAATGTCCGGCCGTTATTTCTTTCCCAAACAGCAATCCGAGGATAATCGATGAAAGGATCGAACCTAAATAGCGGCACGTTTGAAAAAGACCTGAGGTCGTCCCGACGATATTTGCCGGACTTGTCCTGATCATGGCGGCCTGCAGAGCCACATTGCCGAGCCCGTAGCTGATCCCTAATAGAGAAAGGATGGCGCCTTTCCATATCATCGGTGCTTGAACAAAAAACAGGGTAAGCAACACTGCGCCTGCAGCCATTAAACATGAACCAACCAACACCGGCTGTGTTTCTCCTGAACGATCAATCCATATCCCTGCAAGCGGCGAAACGATCACGCTCATCCCCGACATAAACAGCATGAGCAAACCGCTTGTTTGAACGGAGAGATGCATTTCATCCTGAAAATAACTCGGCAGCCCGAAGAATAAACAATAATTAAAAATGTTTAACATTATAAACTGGATATAGACGGATGACAAAGACCGCCGTGATATAAACAGCCGTATATCAATAAAAGGACTGTTCGTGCGCAGCTCCCACCATACAAACATCAAAAGAAAAAGCAAGCCGATTGCACCCTCGGCATAATGGGGAGAGGAGTTTAAAGAAAGCAAGAAAGACAATAACAGAGCAATGCCGCCCGCAAATAAAATGATTCCCGTCAAATCAAGCTGCCTGATGACGGCCTTGGCATTTACACCGGCTTTTTTCTCGTCCTTCGGTAAAATAAACATCCCCAATAAAAAGCTGAACAGTATAAATGGAAAGTTGACAATAAAAATCGCCGGCCACCCGCCTAGTACGATTAAAAACCCTCCTACTGTCGGACCAAAAGCTGTCATGGCAGAAGAAAAAATCGAAAGAACTGCAAGAGCGGATGCCTGGCGTTCGTGAATATGGCTTCTGATCAGCCCTACGCCTGAAGGATAGATGGCGCCGCTCCCAATTGATTGGAATAAGCGCATAGCCAGCAAGATAGAAAAAGCCGGAGCAAGAGGCGCACCGATTGCCGAGACAGCTACGAGAATCAACCCGAACAAAAACATTTTTTTCCGACCGATTAAATCTCCCAGCTTTCCCGTTACAGGCTGAGCAACCGCACTTGCCAAATAAAATGATGAAATTAACCACGATACAGTTGTAAACGAAAGCTGAAAATCATGTTGAATGCTGTGCAGCGCCAATGAAATCATGGAAGAGTTCAGCGGATTCAGCATGGTGCCGGAGGCGACAGTCGTCAAAAATAAAGCACGATTCTTCTTCAATATGTTCATTTGTTCTTCCGCCGTTTCCAGCTGCCTCTCGTTCCGTCATGAGAATGCGCCTTTTCCATTTCGGCTCTCCTTTCAGCTGGAATCCAAAGATCCAAATCCATTTTGTATTTGTCTAAGACCGCCTTCTGCTGAACAACAACTTGCAATGCAGATCCTCCCCCGACCCGAGCGTCCCGCCTCACTCCGGCCTCTCCTACTCGCAAATTGTATAGCAAAACCGATTGGCTGAAATCCGTATCCATATCAAGGCCTCCTCAAAGCTGTTATTATCTTTTTCTTGATTCGATTTTTCGATTCACAATTATGTTCCTGGAAGGCACGGAAAATCGAAGCGGACTCATCAAGTGATGACATTCTATTGCTGACAGCCACATATGGCGTGAGTAAGAAAAACAGGCGATGCTTTTACAGAACAAAAAGCTGAAGGAAGTCTGAGCGTCTGGCGAAGAAAAAAATGAAAAACTTAATCAAAGGAGCGTTCGAAAAGTAGCAAACTAGACAAAAGCTTTAAAGTTCGGGGGAAAGTTTAGAATTCATATCCGAGGGAGCTGCTGATTTCAGAGGGGATCACTTTGCTCATCAGGCAAAAAAAATAAGCCGGGCGATCTGCCTTGCCCCGGCTTTCTTTATTGATCCACTTTTGATCTGATGTGAAACATTTTTTCATCCAAATAATTGGCGATATCCGCTGCTTCTTTCAATTCATCAGTCAGCTGGTTCGGCACCTCATTATTTAATTTATAGTAGATCTTATGCTCAAGGCTCGCCCAAAAATCCATGGCAATCGTTCTGATTTGTATTTCCACCTTTGCATGTTCAACACGGTTGGTCAAATACACAGGCACTTCTACAATCAAGTGAAGGCTCCGATATCCGTTCGGCTTCGGATTTTTAATGTAGTCTTTCACTTTCAAAATCTTAATGTCTTCATGCTGCTTTAACACCTCGACCATATTGTAAATGTCGGACATGAATGAACAAACGATTCTGAGTCCGGCGATGTCATGAATATGTTCCTTTGCGGCACTGGTTGTAATATCACAGCCTTTTCTCACCAGCTTGTTGATCAGGCTTTCAAAGCTTTTCACCCTTGATTTCGTATGTTCGATCGGGTTATGACCGTGAATTAAATTGTATTCCTGGCTGATAATCGAAAATTTTGTATCCATTTGATCCAAAGCAAATTTATATACCAAAAGCTCATTTTTCCAATCTTCCATCAGGCTCCTTAAGTCTTCGATTTGATCCGCAGGGAGCCCCATCATTTTATCTATTCCAATATCCATCGCTATTTTTCTCCTTATATCATCATTTCGCTTTTTCTAAAAAAGTAGACGGGCTCATCTCAGCTAAAGTTTCGAATATTTAAGATCGTGAATGTTGAAGTAGTAGTTGACTTCATCATTTTCCATAAATTTAAATTTATTACCCTTTCAAAAGTCATGAATACTTCATATTTTGTATTACCATCTAAGGGGAGGTGATGTTTTATGTCTTTCTCTAATCACTTTGCTTTAATCGTAGTGCTATTTATTTTGCTTATCATTGTCGGTTCTGCATTTGTGAGATACTAAGCTGTTTCCTCCCCATGTCAGACCTCCTCCGCCCAAACGGCAGGCTTGCAGGAAAAGGTTGCATCTTTTCTTGCGGCCTGTTTTTTACGCCGCTCAAAAAGAATTTATTTCCACAAAAGATTGATATTCAACAGAAAATGTTTATAATAGGCTGATGGGCTTCAGCGGCCGTTTTTCAACGGCACAGCTCAAAAACTTTCCCACAAATGAAACTTTTATACATCCTATTCGTCTTATACTTTTGTTAAGGCAATTCAATACGGAAAGGAACAGATCAATGTTAAATAAGCTTAAAGTGTTGTATGAAAAAACAACAACGAAGTGGCTGCTCAACACTTCCTATTACTTTCTCATTCTGCTGCTGTTGTTTTTGATTTATGGATTCCATACAGCAAATACAGGTTCATATATTTATAATGACTTTTAATGGAGAAAAAAACAATGAAACTGATAGAAACCATTCAAACATACGCACAAACACAACCCGATACACTTGCTTTTGTGAATGAAGAGGAAAAGCTGACCTACGGAGAACTGTGGTCGCAATCTGAGCGCCTCGCCTCACGGCTCCAAAAAGAAGCGCTAACAGACGCTTCTCCCATCATCGTCTACGGCCATATGAAGCCGGTCATGGCGGTTTCTTTCCTTGCCTGTGTGAAAGCCGGCCACCCGTATATCCCGGTGGATGTTTCAATTCCGGCAGACCGGATTCTAAAAATCATTAACAGCTCAAAAGCCGAGCTTTTGCTTAATAACTCAGGCGCTGCCATCGATACAGGAGATACAGGCATCTCTGTGATCGAACCGAGCGGGCTTGACACAGAAGATGAACTGGAGACGAATCCGGGCCATTGGGTGAAAAACGGGGAGACCTTCTATATCATCTACACATCAGGAAGCACTGGAAATCCAAAAGGCGTGCAAATTTCCGCCGATAATCTCCAGAGCTTTACAGACTGGATGACAAATGATTTTCCGGTTGAAAACGGCCGGGTGTTTTTAAATCAGGCGCCGTTTTCCTTTGATTTGTCTGTGATGGACCTCTATCCTTGCCTGCAGGCGGGAGGCACTCTTTGGACCGTCACAAAAGATATGATTAACCGTCCGAAGCTTTTATTTGAAGCGCTGAAACGTTCAAATGTCAATGTATGGACATCAACGCCTTCGTTTGCACAGATGTGTTTAATGGACCCGTCCTTTTCAGAGGATCTGCTGCCGGGCCTCTCCGTGTTTATGTTCTGCGGAGAAACGCTTCCCGCTTCAGTTGCCAGACAGCTGAAAGAGAGATTTCCAAAAGCCCGGATTTTCAACACATATGGCCCGACCGAAGCAACAGTCGCCGTGACTTCCATTGAAGTGACAGACGAGGTTTTAGACAGATACTCTTCCCTTCCCGTCGGTTCGCCGAAGCCGGACACTGAGATCGTTATCATCAATGAAGTAGGAGAAGCCGTGCAAGACGGGGAAAAAGGAGAAATCATCATTACCGGAGCAAGCGTCAGCAAAGGGTATTTAGGCGAAAAAGCGCTGACTGAAAAAGCGTTTTTCTCCTATAACGGGGCACCGGCTTATCGGACCGGTGATGCAGGCTACAAAGAAAACGGCCAGCTGTTCTTCTTCGGGAGACTCGACTTTCAAATCAAACTGCATGGCTACCGCATCGAGCTTGAGGAAATTGAATATCAAATCAATCAGTCCCGGTATGTAAAATCAGCGGTTGTCATTCCATTTTATCGCGAAGAGAAAATCGAGTATCTGATCGCAATGATCGTGCCTGCCGAACACGATTTTGAAAAGGAATACCAGCTGACAAGCGCGATTAAGAAAGATCTTGGCAGCAAGCTGCCGGCTTATATGGTTCCGAGAAAATTCATGTATCAAAATGAGATTCCGATGACAGCAAACGGTAAAATCGACCGGAAACGGTTAAAAGAAGAGGTAACCGTATGACGCCGTATGGTTCATTTCTTTTCTTCATCATATTAGGAATTTTGCTGGCGCCGACGATCATTCTCGGATTAAACGGAAAAAGCTTCCGCTTTTACAATATGGCAGTGTCCGTTGTTGTGTTGGCGCTTATTTTCTCAAACAGCCTGCACGGGCTGATTACATTGTGCCTGTTTACGCTTTGGCAGACGGTGCTGATCAAAGGCTATATTTCCTACCGTCTAAAAGCGAACAGCGGCATCATATTTTGTTTAGCTGCAGCAGCTTCGATCCTGCCTTTGGCGCTGTCCAAGCTGCTGCCGTTCTTTGCCGTTGACAACTGGGCAAGCTTTCTTGGAATCTCATATTTAACGTTTAAAGGGGTTCAGCTCATCATTGAAACACGGGACGGGCTGATTAAAAAGCAGGTTCCCCTCGGCAGGCTGCTTTACTTTATTCTCTTTTTTCCGACCATCTCATCCGGTCCGATTGACAGGTACCGCCGTTTTGAAAAGGATGAGCAGACGGTCTGGACGAAAGACCAGTATGAAGAGCTGCTGTACAAGGGGATCAACAAAATTTTTCTCGGCTTTTTATACAAATTTATCATCGGCTACTGCATTAATACTTATATCATTTTGAAGCTGCCGTATATGACATCCGGCGCCATTTCGCATGGAGTTGCATACATGTATGCTTACAGCCTTTACCTGTTCTTCGATTTTGCCGGCTACACGGCATTTGCGGTCGGAATCAGCTATATCATGGGGATCAAATCTCCGGAAAACTTTAATATGCCGTTCATCAGCCGCAATATTAAAGATTTCTGGAACCGTTGGCATATGTCCCTTTCATTTTGGTTCAGAGACTACGTGTTCATGCGCTTTGTCTTTTGGATGACAAAGAAAAAATGGATCAAAAACCGGATGTTGGTTTCTAATATCGGATATGTACTGCTGTTTCTTCTGATGGGCGTCTGGCACGGTCTTGCGCCTCAGTACATCATTTACGGACTATATCATGCACTGCTCATGGTTGGCTTCAATTTCTTTGAAAAATTGAATAAGAAGTACAAATGGTGGCCGAACAATAAGTGGACGACAGCCGTCTCAATTGTTGTGACCTTCCACTTCGTATGCTTTGGATTTTTTATTTTCTCAGGAAAACTATTTCACTAAAAGGAGTTTTTAATAATGGATTTCAATCAAGAAGTACTTTCAGTTTTAGCAGAGGTATGTCAGGACGATATCGTTAAGGAGAATCCGGACATCGATATTTTTGAAGAAGGAATCCTTGATTCATTTGGCACTGTAGAACTGCTGCTTGCGTTTGAGAATCACTTTAACATCACTGTGCCGATTACGGAATTTGACCGGGATGCATGGAACACGCCAAATCAAATTATAAAGCAGCTGAATGAGTTGAGATAATGAAAAAGCGTTTTTTATTCGGGCCAATCATCTTGGCATTTTTACTTTTTTTCACCATGATCTTGATTCCAAATTCATGGCTGGCTCCGCTCGTTCCTAAAGACCGGGTCGCGACCTCAGCTACAGAATTAAACCCGATGATGTTCCAGGGGACGTATCTTCAGGGCAAAATGCTTGAAGACCCTAAATACCTTCCGATCTATGGATCATCAGAGCTTTCCCGGCTGGATAAATTTCATCCGTCCAATTATTTTAAAGTCAACAAACAAGGATTTACCCCTTATCTAGTCGGAAAAGGCGGCTCACAGTCCTTGATTCATACGATCAATTTCGCGGCACATGCGAATCAGTTAAAAGGAAAGAAAATGGTATTCATCATTTCGCCGCAATGGTTTCAGAAAAAAGGGTCTGACGAATCCCATTTCGCGCCAAACTTTTCGGCTTTACAGGCATACGATCTCTTGTTCAATCAAGATATCGACTCCGGGCTCAAGAAGAAAATCATCAAACGCATGCTGAAGTATGATGCGGTGAAAAATGATGCCCTGCTTGCATCACTTTTTAGAGCGGAGCTCAATCAGGACCGTCTGACACTGTCCCTCCTGACGCCGGCCGCCAAAGGCTATAAAAGCATTCTGGAAAAAAAGGATATCTACTATTCCATGGTGGAAGGAAAAGGTCCGAAGCGGACCATTTCAGAAAGCGTGAAGAACAAATCATGGGATGAACTGATACACATGGCTGAAAAGCTTGGTGAAAAGGAATCCCGGAATAATAAGTTTAAAATGACAAATGGCGTCTTTAAAAAAATGAAACCGAAGCTGGCCAAGCTTAAAGGCCATAATAAAAAGATGAACTATGCAAAATCCGTGGAATTCGGCGATTTTCAAATGATGCTGGATGTCCTGAAGGAATCCGGGGCAGACCCTCTGTTCATCTCTGTTCCGGTGCACGGCAAATTTTACGACTACACCGGCTTTCCTAAAAAAGGCCGGACCGATTACTATGCTAAGATTAAAAAGCAAATCGAAGCAGAAGGTTTTCAGGTTGCCGATTTAACAGACCATGAATATGATCCTTATTTTCTGAAGGATTCGCTCCACCTCGGCTGGAAAGGCTGGGTTTACGTAGATAAAGAAATCAAAACGTATTATCATAAGAAATCATAAAGGATTCCCTTAAGCGGGAGTCCTTTTTTGCTCCTGCAAACTTGGGCGAAAATGTTTTTAAAGTTTCCAAAAATTCTATTTTACAAATTTCTCTGAAATCTATTGCGATTATCAATAGAAGGTTTAAAATAGAAGATAAATATTTTTTGGAAAAAGAATAGAAACGGCAGGGAGAATGAATATGACAAAACAAACCATCAGCGTACAGCTCAGTACAGCAAAAAAACAAAAGCCCAAGGCTGATCAGCTCGAATTCGGCCGCACATTCACCGACCACATGTTTATCATGGATTATTCGGCTGAAAGCGGCTGGCATGATCCGAGGATCATACCTTATCAGCCGATTGAAATGGATCCGGCCGCCATGGTATACCACTACGGCCAATCTGTTTTTGAAGGCTTAAAAGCCTATCTATCAAATAAGGGAAAAGTTCTGTTATTCAGACCGGAAAAAAACGTTGAGCGGCTGAATAAGTCAAATGACCGCCTCTGCATTCCGCGGGTTGATCCCGATACCGTGCTGGAAGGGCTGAAACAGCTGCTTCAGATCGACAAAGAATGGATTCCGACAGCAGAGGGAACCTCCCTTTATATTCGTCCATTTATTATTTCAACGGAGCCGTATCTCGGCGTCGCCCCGTCCAAGACCTATAAGTTGCTGATTATCTTATCGCCGGTCGGCTCTTACTATAAAGAAGGAATCCACCCTGTAAAAATTGCCGTTGAAAGCGAATTTGTCCGGGCTGTTGCTGGCGGTACGGGAAATGCAAAGACCGCCGGAAATTACGCCGCGAGTCTGAAGGCTCAGGAAGTGGCTGAAAGCAAAGGCTTTTCCCAAGTGTTATGGCTGGACGGAATCGAGAAGAAGTACATTGAAGAAGTCGGAAGCATGAACATCTTTTTCAAAATCAACGGCGAAATTGTCACTCCTGCGTTAAACGGAAGCATTTTGGAAGGCATTACGAGAAATTCTGTCATCTATCTTTTAAAACAATGGGGCCTCTCGGTTACTGAAAAGAGAATTTCCGTTGACGAACTGATTCAGGCTCACAAAGTCGGCCAGCTTGAAGAAGCTTTTGGCACCGGAACGGCTGCCGTCATTTCTCCGGTCGGCGAGCTGATCTGGAAAGAGGAAAACTTTGTGATCAACAATGGAAAAACCGGAGAGATTGCCAAAAAGCTCTATGACACGATTACAGGCATTCAAAAAGGCGCTCTGCCCGACTCATTCGGATGGACAGTTGAAGTCGATTCAGTCAGCCAGACCTGCTAAAAGCGATTCAGCCCTCTTTTCATAAAAGGGGGCTGAATCTCACACGCCGATATCCGGCTTCCCTCTATTTAAAATCTCCCCTCTGCTGTTAGACAAAACAGATTCCATTTTATATCTTTTATGTTAAAATTATCTATGCCAAAACAATAGAAAGGAACGATCCAACACCCCCATGCAACACGTAAAATAGAAAGGACTTTGAATGATGGAAAAAACCACTGAACCACTAAGCGTCTGGGAGAAAAACTTCACATTTCTTTTCTTCTCCAGGCTCATTAAAATTTCGGCCGACTGTTTCGCTTTCAACTCCATTTTATGGTTTTTGATTTTTGATGGAAAAGGCGCCATCGGCACTTCATTACTGCTTGCCGTCACTTTTCTTCCCGAAGCCTTTTTGGCGCCGGTGACAGGGCCGCTGGTGAAAAGAAGCGCTCTGAAATTCTGGATGTACTTTTCAGATTTGACGAGAGCAGCCGTTGTTCTTACTGTTCCAATATGTTATTTTAACGGCTTTTCACCGATGTGGTTTGTTTTGGGGCTCATGATTATCCATTCAGCAACGGGAGCCACATACAATCCCGCTTCCATCACGCTGATTCCGCAAATCGTGAATGAAAGTCTGATTCAAAAGGCGAATGCGATCCTCCAGTCTTCCTCAGAAATCGTAAGGCTTGGTGCTGTTACACTGTGCGGAGTGCTTCTGACTTTTATCGGTCCTGCGACCACATTGATCATTTCATTCATTCTCTATATCATATCGGGTATCTTTGTTCTTTACATCAAATATCAAACCGTTCAGAAGCAATCGGAGTCTCATACTTCAAAACAAAGAGGTACATATTTTGCAAGATTAAAAAGAGGATTTACAATTGTGAGAAACCACAAGATCTTATTTCCGCTGGCCATTTATTGTATATTTATGAATTTGGCAGCATCGCCATGGGAAGCGCTGTCTGCGGTTTATGTTGCAGAGGATTTAAACGGGACGCCGTTCATCCATTCTTTGCTAAAGGCTACGACGGCTGGAGGGGCGTTTTTATTGGGTCTAATTCTTGCAAAAATAAAAATCAACAGATATGGACTGCTTTTTATTACGGCCGGTGTTCTTGAAGGGGCAGCCTATTTTATCACCGGATTGAATACCTTTTTACCGCTCGTCTTTCTCGCTGCCTTTGCCTTTGGAGCGGCGATCAGCTCGATCAATGTTCCAGAATTCACGATTATTCAAACATCTGTTGAAGGTGATGATCAGCCTCAAGTGTTTGCTGTCATTCATACGATCACAAACCTTTCACTTCCTTTAGGCGCGATCGTCTGCGGATATGCCGCACAGGTTCTCAGCGCAGGCAAAGTCATTGCGACCGGGGGGTTCATCGAGATTCTTGCAGGCATCGGCATTCTTCTGTTTACTCAGCTCGCCAAAGCTCAGCGATCAGATCTGCAAAAGGAAAAAGAGACAACCGCCAATATGTAAGGTCATGGCACCCGAAAATCCCGGTTCATCTCCTTAAATAAGAGCTGCTGTCAAGGCTGCTACAGAATGGCGATGCGCTGGCCGCGGGCTTGCACGCTTTCCTCGTCAAGCGTGCAAAGGTTCCGGCGGGAGTAACCGGAACCTTGATCATCAATCTATGCTTCTACCGATTTAAAAAACTGCGGAAGATGCTCTTGATGCGCTTCAAGCATTTCATCCAATATTTGTTTTGCGATTTTGTCAGACGGTACAAGCGGATTGATCGTCATCGCCACCAGCGCAGTATTGTAATCACCTGTCACTGCCGCTTCGGCCGCGACACGCTCAAATGATTTAATCTGCTGGACAAGGCCTCTGACGGTGACAGGCAAGTCTCCGACCGCGATCGGCTTCGGCCCGTTCTTCGTCATGACACAGTTGACTTCCACTGCTGAATCATCAGGAATGCTTGCTATCGCACCGTTGTTCATCGTATTGACGGGCTGAATATCGTGCTTGTCATTATATATTGAGCTGATTAAATTGCAGGCTGCATCACTGTAGTACGCGCCTCCCCGTTTTTCAAGCTGAGGCGGTTTAATAGCCAATTCTCGATCTTTATATAGTTCAAACAATTCTTTTTCCACTTGCTGAACGACTTCTGCACGCGTTCCCTCTGTTTTAGAAGCCTCTAATTCATGCTCAAGCATTTCCTGCGTTTTATAATAGTAGCGGTGGTATCCGCATGGTATCAGGTCAAGCCCTCGGATAAAGTCAGGCTCCCACGACTCTCCGGAAATATTTTTCATGGTCATTGCATTTGCCGGATCAGCCATCGCTTCGATCACCTTTTCCTTAACGCTGATCCCGTCCAGGAAGACATCGAGGCCGAACACCATATGATTCAAACCGGCAAATTGGATTTCGATGCGGCTTTCGTCAACATCAAGCGCTTTCGCGACCCCCATTTTCATGCCGATCGGAACATTGCAGAGGCCCACGACTTTTTTCAGGTTTGAGTAGCGGAGGAGCGCCTCTGTCACCATGCCCGCCGGGTTGGTAAAGTTGACAAGCCACGCGTCAGGACACAGCTCTTCTATATCTTTCGCAATATCAAGGATGACCGGGATTGTGCGAAGCCCTTTAAAAAGGCCGCCGGGTCCATTTGTTTCCTGGCCGATGACACCGTATTTTAAAGGAATTCTTTCATCCTTTGCTCTCGCTTCCAACAAACCGACGCGGAATTGAGTCGTAACAAAGTCAGCGTCTTTTAAAGCTTCTCTGCGATCCAGCGTCAGATGGACATCCATCGGGACGCCCGCTTTTTCCACCATGCGTTTTGCCAGCGTGCCGACGATATTGAGCTTTTCTTCCCCTTCCGGTATATCTACGAGCCAAAGTTCGCTTACAGGGAGCTCATCATGCCTTTTAATCAATCCTTCAACGAGCTCCGGCGTATAGCTTGATCCCCCGCCAATTGTTACGATTTTCAAACCTTTCTTCATCAATTGACACCTCCGTGAACATTTATTCTTTCATACAGCTCCACAATTTCCGCAGCCAAATCTTTCATTGTCATCGCATTCATCAAGTGATCTTGAGCATGGACCATTAATAATGAAGGCTCAGTTTTTGCTCCCTTCGCTTCATTTTGAATAAGTGCTGTCTGACAGTGATGAGCTTTAATCAATTCCTCGTCAGCTGCACGAATCTTTTCTTTCGCTTGGGAAAAATCACCCTTTTTCGCTTCAGCAATGGCTTCCATACAAAAGCTTCTGCCGTTTCCTCCGTGAAGGATGATTTGAAAAATCGTTTGTTCTAATTCCTTAGACATCTCCTCACCCCTTTTCTATACACTGATCTGCTGCTCCTCATTTGCGGACGCCCCGGCTTCCAGCTCGCTTTCTTCCTTGAGCTTTTGCTTATCCCACATTCTAAAGAATGGATAATATACGATGAACGAGATGAACAAGTTGATTAGCTGCATGACCGCTCCTGAGATTTTTCCGCCTGTTGCCAAATATCCCGAGAAGCCCGGCGGCATTGTCCACGGAACAGCGATGCCGGCCGGTTTTGCGACAAGGCCAGTGCTCATTCCGATATAGGTAGCCGTGATCATTAAGAGCGGTGATACGATGAATGGAATTAAAAGCATCGGGTTCATGACGATCGGCATACCGAAGATAATCGGTTCATTAATATTAAAAATAGCCGGACCGATTGCCAGTTTCCCTAACTGCTTCATTTGCTTGCTTCGCGCTCTGAAGAACATCGTGATGACTAATGCCAAGGTAGCGCCGCTTCCGCCGATATTGATCCAAATTTCGAAAAACTGGGTTGTGAAAATGTTTGGCAGAACTTCACCGGCTTGTAAAGCAAGGCGGTTTTCATCCATTGCCCCATACCAGATTGGGGACATGACGCCGCCGACAATGTTTGCTCCGTGCAGCCCGCATGACCACAGCAGCATTTTGACGGTCTCTGCCACAAGGCTTCCGCCGAGGCTGCCACCAAGTATGGAGAGCGGCGTGCCCAAAAGGACATTTACAACATTATGCAGACTTTCAAACGGCGTCATTTCAATGATGAGACGGGCAACCCAGATCAATCCAATCACCGCGAAACCCGGAATCAGGGCGATAAATGATTTGCTGACAGCCGGCGGCACGCCATCAGGCATTTTGACGACAATGTCTTTTTGAACAATCCAGCGGTAAATTTCTGTCGATAGCATAGCAATCAGCATTCCGACAAACAGGCCTTTGCTTCCCATTAAAGAAATCGGAATTCCGCCTGTTACTAAAATCTCCTCAGCGGAACCTTGAGGTGTAAAGGGAATCTGATAAGGCGTGGCGAGCAGGAAAGCCGCTACGGCAATCGCTCCTGATGACAAAGGATCAATATCATATTTTTCGGCAAGGCGGTATGCGATCCCGAAAGTTGCGATAAGCGCCATAATATCAAAGCTGACGCCTACAGGGTAGCTTAATTTCTCTGCCCACTGATCTCCGAAGATTCCCGCCATGAACTCCGAGTATCCAGGGATCGGCAAGTTGGCTAAAATAAGAAACAGCGAGCCGATGATGATAAGCGGCATGGTAAGAATAATTCCATCTCTGAGAGCCTGCAGATGGCGCTGGGCGGCGATCCTGCCGGCAATCGGCATGACCTTCCCCTCTAAAAACGCATTAAACTTATTCACATGTTCCGCCTCCTTTAAGAGCCGGTAAGCTGTTCAGCGGATTTTAGCACTTCCGCTCCATTACATGTTCCGTAATGGACCGTGTTGATGACATCGACAGGCACTCCTTTTGATTCTCCTAATGTCTTTAACTGCGGAAGCATGTACCGGACCTGCGGGCCGAGCAGCAATACATCCGCTTTATCAATATGATTCTGGACTTCTCCTCCCGAAACAGCCCAAATTTTATAATCTTTCCCTTGCTCCTCTGCGCTTTTTTCCATTTTCGTAACAAGTAAACTAGTTGACATACCTGCTGCACAAGCTAATAAGATGTTCATTTTTTATATGTCCCCCTTTTACGTATAAGTTCTATTCCGTGTTACAATTCCATCATATTATGAAACCGCTTTCATATTAACTTAATGATTTTCCTCTTCTCTGAGGAAAAAAGACAAGGGAACATTTTTATCCAAAAAATGAATGATTCGGGCTGTTTTTTCTAAAAACGGACATGAACGCCTCATACGTTTTACATTTTAAAAGCTCCCTGACCATCGACTGATCATCTAAAACATTGCCCAATAATTTGTACATTCCCTGCAGGTTTGAGGTATTATCCTTTTCAACGCAGAGCAGGCAAATGAATTGAACCCTTTTATCCTCCCACTCTATCGGTTTTTGCAGCGTGCATATAGCCCAAAATGTTACATCTGTGTGCGGTGACATGGGATGGGGAATGGCAACAAGATTGCCAAAACAAGTCGGTGCGACGGACTCCCTTTCAAAAACGGAGTCTTCAAGCCCAGCCTCTGCAAGGCCAAGCTGTGATATCTTTCCGCATAAAAAACGGAGAACTTCATCTCTGGATTGAAAGCTTTTTTGCAAAAAAACGAGCTGTTTCCTCGTATATTTTGCAGCGAGTTCTTGTTCTGCTGCAAGGATATGTTTTATTTTCGCTAAATCCGTTCCTCCCAATATTGCATTTACTTTAATTACCGGAATCGGAAGCTCCTCAGGCAAAGGGATTGTACTAATGACAAAATCGAGGGCGTGAAGCGAGATTTGGTTGAGCTTGTAGTAGTCAACCGTTCCAAGGATTTCAAGTTTCGACCCGAATTTTGCTCTCAGTCTGTCCTGAAGCAGCATGGCGCTGCCTGCTCCTGAAGCACAGACAATCATGCAGCGTTTTGAAGGAATGCTCATTTTTCTTCTTTCCATCGCCGCGCCGATATGCAAAGCGAGATAGCCGACTTCACTTTCCTGAATGTCAAACCCCGTCTCTTTTTTGATCACTGCACCGGCTTGGATTCCGGCTTCAAATGCCAGCGGATAGTTGGCTTTTATCGCATCAAGCATCGGATTTCTGATGTTCATGCCATATTTGCAGCGATTCAAAGCAGGTTTTAAGTGAAGGCTGAGACCGATTTTTAATTCTTTATCGTTTTTGATGCCGAGCGTGAATTTCCGTTCAATTGTGTCCATGATCAATTGTGTCAGCCGCTCGGTCTCTTCATCAATGAAGTTTTCCATTTTATCGCCGTTGATCTCGGCCATGGCCGTCCTCTTGGCTCCGAGTAAATGAATGGCAATATAAGCCGTCTCTTTTTCCGGAAATGCCACTTTCAATTTTTCTTCAAGCGTACGGACAATCTCGCGTGCTACTTCATATTCTTTATGATTCATAATGTCTTTTACATCTTCGGAATAAAGCGAGACATGCTTTCCCTTGCGAATTCGCCTGCAGGCAATGGAGATGTGGATCAAGAGATTGTTTAAGCCGATGTCAGAAAGAGAGATCTGATCTTCGCTTATTCTGTCTAAAATCGTCTGACGGATCAAACCCAGTTCTTCTTTCGGAAGAATGGAAATGCGGGTGTTCATAATATCGACATCCGTTTCCCGCTTTGGGAAAATATGCTCAGCCATACAATAGCGCAGCTTCATTTCATCTCCCTTCAGCTTAAAGCCGTAATTCGGTTTGATCTCTAACTCAATTCCATAAGGTTTCAGCCTTTTCCGTACGTCTCTCATATCGTTTTGAACCGTCGACTTGCTGATGAACATTTCGTCCGCCAAATCTTCCAGTTTGAGATACTCATCTGTCAGCAGCAGTCTTTTTAACAAATAGAGAATCCGCTCATCCGGAAAAACCGGATTTGAAAACTCATCTTGAAATGTATTTTGCAAAAGCTGGCGAAAGAGGCGGTCGTTCTGTATGGAGAGCTGATAGCCGGTTCCTCTGATCGATTGAACGGCTGCTCCGTTTTTAGAGAGGAGGTGGTCTAATTCTTTTACATCTGATCTGATCGTTCTGGAGGTCACATTTAATCCATTAGCCAAATAAGTGCTTGTCAATGGTGTTTCTGCTGTCATCAATTCGCCGAGAATAAGCTTTAGCCGAGCATTGAGCATAGATGGTCCTCCCTCTTTAGTCACTTGAATCGAGAACACACAGGCAGCGTCTTTTTTCTCCTGCTTTCAATATATTCAATGATTATGTGAAGATCCTCTCATAGATTAAGTAAATTCTATTATGATTGCGTTTTCAAGTCAATTTGTCCATTCACATATAAAAACAGCCGGTCAGCCGGCTGTCGGTTGTTTTTTCTCTCTTCGGTTTTTGACGATTTTTCTTGCAATCGGATAGATGACAGGCGTCCATTTGACGACATTTTTAAACATCTTCTTCATGGCTTGACTCCCTCCCGTTTTTTATCACCTTTACCCTGATGATCAGAAGTCAAACATGTCTATCCTATCGTGAAACATAGCGATTTCCTTTAATCCAAAACCGCCATGGATACTCCCGGGCTTCCCCCGAATTCTCAATTCCGATGCGCGGACCGCATGAAATGTCTTTTGGGGAATACCCTTTTGCAATGTAAAGCGGGGGCTCTGCCAGCGGCCTTCCGTAATCATCCATCGTGATGGAAAGCGCCTTCGTCAGTTTCCCCGGACCGTTTGTCCAATCACGCGGTTTTTTTCCGCTCCGCCTTTTCTCCATCAGCAAAAGTCCTTCATGCGGTTCAACCGCCCTGATGAGAACGGCTTCAGGTTCGTCAGCTCCAGCGCTCACAACATTGATCAAGGTGTGGGTATGCATTGTGTACGTATACACAACGCCGGCTTCTTTGTACATGACGTCTGTCCGTTTTGTCCGGCGGTTTCCATAGCTGTGGGCAGCCCTGTCTTCAGGGCCTTTATAAGCCTCAGTTTCGACAATATACCCTGAAGCCAGCCCTTCCTTCGTTTCTTTGACCAGAAGACAGCCTAAAAGAGATTGTGCAAGTTCAATTGTCGGTTTGCGGTAAAAATCAAGCGGGAGGGGCTCGTGAGTGATATTCATTTTTAACAGCCTCCTTTTGGCTTAAGTGAGCAGCCGCATATTGATTATGATAAATTTTAACATTTCTTATTAAGTCTATGCCAGAACCAGGAGGCTTCCACTCACGATTTGAATACTATACTCAATAGGTCAAACATGTCTCAAACCGCCCAAAATAAAATGAACAATTTTGTCCGAGACGTTCGGGTCTGCATATCCTTCCGGCAGCTCCCAATCGGTTTTGGCCTGCATCATCAGCTCTGCTGCCTTCACGATGCGCTCTGCTTCAAGTCCTGATACAACATTGCTTCCGCACATCACCGTTTCCGGCCTTTCAGTGCTGTTTCTTATCGTAACTGAAGGAACTCTTAGTATACAGCTTTCTTCCTGAACCGTTCCGCTGTCCGTTATGACACATTTTGCATGCTGCTGCAGCCGGATAAAATCAAAAAAACCAAATGGTTCACAAAATTTCAGCAACGTCTCGTCGTTTTGAATGCCGAACTTCTGCAAACGATCTCTTGTTCTTGGATGAACACTGCATATAATCGGCATTTGATACGTATTGGCCAGCGATTTCAGCGCTGCCACAATATGCTGCAGCCTTTCCTTTACATCTACGTTTTCAGCCCGGTGCGCCGTTACCAATATAAATGATTGACTCTTGACATTTAACGTATCGAGTACATTCCTTTTTGAAATGTCTTCACTGAAATGATTCATCACTTCATAAATCGGATTTCCTGAAACCCATATTCTTTGCGGATGCATGCCTTCCCTTTCTAAGTTTTCTTTGGCGATGTTTGTATAAGGCAAATTAAATGATGCGATTGAATCGATCACCCTCCGATTGATCTCCTCCGGAACCGAGTTGTCAAAACAGCGATTGCCGGCCTCCATATGATACACGGGAATCCCGTATCTTTCGCCGATAAAAGCGCACAGCGCACTATTCGTATCGCCGAGCACCAGCAATTTATCGGGCTTGAGCTTCAATATCAGTTTCTCGACCTCTGTAAATATTTCGCCAATCTGTGCGCCGATTGAATAACGGGACAGTTTAATATGATAGTCTGGCATCCTCACATTTAATTGCTCAAAAAAAATTTCACTTAGTTTTTCATCATAGTTTTGACCAGTATGAACCAATATATGCTGATCTGCAAATTGATCAAGCTTGCGGATGATCAAACTTAAGCGGATGATCTCCGGCCTGGTTCCGATAATCGTCATGATCTTCATCATCTTACTCCTTTTTAGCCTCAGGATAGATTGAACACACAGACACAGCCGTCGGTTAAAATCTCCGCTAGGGCCCTATTTGCCTGAAAATCTATATATATATATTCAATTGATGAAAAAGGTGTGCAATTTAATAGGCAAACTATCGCTATAAGTCTGCATGCAATATCCAAGTATGCCTTATTCCTTTCAAATCAGGCGGTTCTATCACACAAATTTTTCAAAAAATCATATACATTTATATGCTAGTTTAAACAGTCTATCAAACGATCTGTTTTAGGAGGAGAAGTATGTTTAAAAACACCCGAATACTGCTTACCGGAGGCACTGGTTCATGGGGGATGGAACTGACTAAAAAATTACTGTTATATAAACCGAAAGAGATCAGGATTTTTTCAAGAAATGAATTCACGCAAATCAGCATGCAGCGGGAGTTCAATCACCACCCTTCATTAAAATTTATGATCGGCGATGTAAGAGACTATCTTTCCTTGGAGACAGCCTGCAAAGATGTTGATTATATCTTCCATCTCGCAGCATTAAAACATGTTCCAATCTGCGAGGATCAGCCTGAAGAAGCATTGAAAACAAATGTCATCGGCACGCAAAATGTCATTCGTGCAGCCATCGCCAACAAAGTAAAAAAAGTCATTGATGTATCAACTGATAAAGCGGCTGATCCCGTCAACTTTTACGGAATGACCAAATCACTCGGTGAAAGATTAATGATCCGCGCCAATGATTATAACGCCGACACAGATTTTGTATGCATCAGAGGCGGAAATGTTTTAGGAACAAACGGAAGCGTCGTGCCGCTCTTCAAAGACCTCATTATAAAGGGGCAGGCCCTTACCCTGACCTCAAAAGAGATGACAAGATTTTTCCTTACAGTCGGCGAAGCGATTGATTTGCTGCTCAAGGCTTCCAAAGAAGCCATAGGGGGAGAAATCTTTGTCATGAAAATGAAGGCTTGCAATATACTGGACCTTGCGGAAGTTTTGATAGAGGAGCTGGCTTCAAGTCCCGTCGGAATAAAAGAAATAGGTATTCGTCCTGGTGAGAAGCTTCATGAAATACTCGTTTCTAATCATGAGGCTCCGTTTACTTACCTTTATGATTCCCAATATTATGTGATCTTGCCTTCCCATCCATCAGAAAAGCTGATTCATCACTATCAGAAATTCACAAAAGCAGACTTTCAGCAGTTCCAATCAAATGATCTGCTTATGTCCAAAGCTGAAATCGCAGAAATGTTGAAGGAAGGAGGTTTTCTTCAGTGAAGCTGTTGATTTTAGGCGGAAATGGAATGGCCGGCCATGTACTGAAAGAATATTTTTCTGCCAAAAAACAATATGAAGTATTTTGGACACAGCGGCAATCATTGCCGAATGATTTAAATTGTTTCTTTCTCGATGCTACAAACACAGATGAATTAAAAAAACTGCTGGAAAAGGTAAAACCTGATGCCGTGATTAATGCAACAGGCATATTAAATGATGCCGCACGCCAGCGTATGCTCGAAGCGATTCATGTCAACAGCATCCTGCCGCATCTCTTGTCTGAGATGAGCAGCACCTATCACTATGATCTGATTCATATCAGCACCGATTGCGTTTTTTCAGGTTCAAAAGGAAAATATTCCGAAACAGATGTGAAAGACGGAAGTTCAGTATATGCGCAAACAAAGAGTTTAGGTGAGGTGACAGACGGTAAAAACTTAACGATCAGGACATCCATTATCGGACCCGAGCTGAAAGACGGCATCGGTTTGTTCCATTGGTTTATGAAGCAAACGGAAATCATATACGGCTATAAAAACGTGTTCTGGAACGGACTGACGACCCTCGAACTGGCAAAAGCGATTGAGCAGCTCCTGACCTCAAAATTAAGCGGGTTGGTCCACTTGACCGGAAATCGGTCCATCTCCAAATATGAACTGCTCCACTTATTAAATAAAACCTTTTCCAGGGGAATTACGATTATTCCCGATCATCGCACCCAATCTGATAAAAGCCTGGTCATGACAAGGGAGGATGTACCTTATCAGCCTGCCGGCTATGAACAGATGATCGAAGAACTAAAACAGTGGATCAATGATCGGCCTCATTTATATCAATACGATTGAACAAGGAAAAACAAACATCAACAATCTCTTATCTAAGAGACGATGTTTGTTTTTTTGATGCTGTCACCCCGGAAATCGGCATGGATGACATTGACATATCTGTATCATTGTATACAATTATATTTATATTCTGAAAAAGGAGGCGAGAACACCTTTCATGCACTCTTCAAATCCAGTCAAAAGACAGTCTGCAAGTGATTATGCTTACAATGAACTAAGAAGCAAAATCATTGAACTCGAATACCCGCCCTCTGAGCAGCTTGCCGAGGACAGTCTTGCAAAGGATTTAGAAATCAGCCGAACTCCGCTGCGCCAGGCACTTTACCGGCTGGAGCTTGAAGGATTGGTCAATAAACAGCCTAATGGCCGGCTTCGCGTCTGTCCGATTTCGCCTGATGAAGCGAAAGAAGTTTTTAAAGTTCGCGAAGCACTTGAAGGGCTCCTCACCGCCGAAGCCGCACAGCTTATGACAACAGAGCGCCTTCACCAGCTTGAAGACAGAATCGAATTAATGAAGATGGCTGCCGCAAAGGATCGCAAGGCAGATACGGTCAAATACGGGTCTGAATTTCATTCGATTTTGCACGCCATCAGTACAAATGCAACTGCAAAACGTTTTCTTGAACAGCTTGAAAGCAGGATTGAACGGTATCGGAGAATCAGCGGATACAAAAATCCTCATTACAAACCGTCCGTATCCTTACATGAACATCTGGACATTTTCGATGCCGTGAAAGAAAGAAACAGCAGTTTGGCAGAAGCAGCCATGCGTTCTCATATCAGACGCAGTTTACGTTCCATTGAAGAAACGCTCGAACGTTTATACTAACCCTCCGAAAAGCCGACGCCAATTTCACATCACGTATTTGCACACACATGCCAAATAACGAATATGAGGTGGAAAAATGGGCAAACAAGGTGTATTTAAACCCGGATTGGAAGGCGTCATCGCAGGAGAAACAAAAATTTCCTACCTGGATACCGAAGCGGAAGAAATCGTCATCAAAGGCTATGATCTGATCGAGCTTGCGGAACAAAAAACATATCTAAACCTCGTCTACCTTCTCCTGCATGATAAGCTGCCTGATCAGATGGAACTAAACGAAATTGAAAGCGCTTTAAAGAATGTCTATGAACTTCCTAAAGGAATCTACACCATTCTGTCATCACTTCCGCAGGATACTCACCCAATGGATGCACTCAGAACAGGAATTTCAGCTTTATCTGGATATGATCCGGAACTGGATGACCGGTCTAGAACAGCAAATACGGCCAAAGCATTGCGTTTGATCGCACAGGTTCCGAATATTACTGCAAACAGCTACCGCATCTTGCATCAGCAGAAAACCATAATGCCTGATCAACAATTGTCCTACAGCCAGAATTTTCTATACATGCTGACGGGAAAAGAGCCGAGCGAACAAGAAACGGCTGTCTTTGATCAAACATTAATGCTCTACAGCGAGCACGAAATGCCGAACTCCACTTTTGCCGCCAGAGTCATCGCCTCGACAAACTCAGATATATACGGAGCGTTCACAGGCGCCGCAGCTTCTCTAAAAGGAAATTTACACGGCGGCGCTAATGAAGCAGTCATGTACATGCTGCTGGAAGGTGAAACAAAATCGAGCTTCATTAAACTGATCAAGCAAAAGTTAAACAAAAAAGAAAAGATTATGGGCTTTGGACACCGCGTATACATGAGAAAAATGGACCCGCGCGCAGCTCTATTGAAAAAAGCGCTCTTTTCGCTGGCTCACAAATTCGGAAGGCAGGATTTATTTGAAATGTGCGATGAAGGCGAAAAACTGATGCGTGAAGAAAAGGGACTTTATCCAAACCTTGATTATTACGCGGCTCCCGTCTATTATCTGCTCGGCATTCCGATCGATCTCTATACGCCGATATTCTTTGCGGCCCGCTCTATCGGCTTAAGTGCGCACGTCATTGAACAGCATGCGGACAATCGGCTGTTCCGTCCGCGGGTTCACTATACTGGACCGCGTCATCTTCATCCATAATTTAGATTGATCAAGAAAGAAAGGGTGATTTCATGAAAACGAAGATAACAGAAGCTAAAATCTGTGATCAATTGCTTGAAGAAATTGCAGACTATACGGTCAATGCCGCCATTTCAAGCGAAGAAGCCATTGAGACGGCGCGCTATGTCTTAATGGATACACTCGGCTGCGGAATATTGGCGCTCAAGTTTCCCGAATGCACGAAACATCTCGGCCCGATTGTGCCGGGAACAGTCGTCCCAAACGGAACCCGCGTTCCGGGCACGCAGTTTGAACTTGATCCAGTGCAGGGTGCGTTCAATATCGGCTGTATGATACGCTGGCTCGATTATAATGACACATGGCTGGCGGCCGAGTGGGGTCACCCGTCAGATAACTTGGGAGCCATTTTAGCCTGCACCGACTATATCAGCAGACAGCGGCTGGCAGCAGGCAAAGAACCGCTCACCATAAACGACGTGCTCACGGCGATTGTAAAAGCCCATGAGATTCAAGGCATCCTCGCTCTCAACAACAGTCTGAACAGAAACGGTCTTGACCACGTGCTATTTGTAAAAGTCGCCTCAGCGGCTGTCGCATGCTCGCTTTTAGGGGGCACAAAACAAGATGTCATCAATGCCGTTTCACAAGCTTGGGTTGATAATTCCAGCCTGCGGACCTATCGGCACGCGCCGAATACCGGATCGCGGAAGTCATGGGCCGCCGGTGATGCGACCAGCCGCGGCGTAAGGCTTGCTCTCATGACCCTAAAAGGCGAAATGGGCTACAAAACGGCATTGTCCGCTCCAATGTGGGGATTTCAAGATGTATTATTCGGCGGAAAAGAACTGACGCTTGCCAGGCCGCTCGGCTCTTATGTGATCGAAAATGTCCTCTTTAAAATTTCATACCCGGCGGAATTTCATGCCCAAACGGCGGCTGAAGCGGCGATCCAGCTTCATAGCCAAGTGAAAGACAGACTTGATGAAATTGACCAAATCGTCATAACGACTCACGAATCAGCCATACGAATTATCGACAAAACTGGAAGCTTACACAATCCGGCTGACCGTGACCACTGCCTCCAATATATAACGGCCATCGGTCTCATTTACGGGGACATCACGGCTGACCATTATGAAGATGAAACAGCGCAAAATCCGGAGATCGACCGGCTCCGCGCGAAAATGACAACGGTAGAAAACAAACAATACTCTGCCGATTACCTCGATCCGGAAAAACGGTCCATCGCAAATGCCGTTCAAGTTTTTTATAAAGACGGCACACATTCGGAAAAAGTCGCGATCGAGTATCCGCTCGGCCATCGGCGCCGCCGAAATGAAGGCATTCCGCTGCTCAAGGAAAAATTGATAGCCAATTTGAAAACCCGCTTCCCGGCTGGCCAGGCGGAACAAATCAACTCTTTGCTCAATGATCCGCACAAATTAAAAGACACATCTGTCCCAGATTTTATGGAATTGTTTGTGATCTAGGAGGTTTTTAGCATGTGGATAGTTTCAAAACAAGCGAGCCAGGAGGAACTGGCTGAAGCGTTCAGAAGGCTTATGAAAGCGCCGGATATTTTAAAAATCCCCGGGGTTCACGACGGAATGGCGGCGATAACCGCTAAGAATATCGGCTTTAAAGCCCTCTATCTTTCAGGAGCAGCTTATACGGCAAGCCGCGGAATGCCGGACCTCGGGATAATCCACTCACAAGAGATGGCGGAAAAAGCCCGCGAACTAGTCAGAGCCGCGAACCTCCCGCTTTTGGTTGATATTGACACTGGCTATGGCGGAGTGTTGAATGCAGCTCGTACAGCCGCAGAAATGATGGAGAGCAGAGTCGCAGCCGTCCAAATCGAAGATCAGCAGCTGCCAAAAAAATGCGGACACTTAAACGGAAAAACACTGATTTCCGCAGAAGACATGATAGCAAAAATCAAAGCGATTAAAGAAACCGCTCCTTCACTCGTGATCGTGGCCCGTACGGATGCAAAAGCTGTTGAAGGAACTGAAGCCGCGGTCAGACGGGCCAATCTGTACGCTGATGCAGGGGCTGACGCGATTTTTCCGGAAGCATTGACAAGTGCGGCCGAATTTCAAGAAATAGCTTCAGCCATAAAGGCTCCTCTGCTGGCCAATATGACGGAATTCGGAAAAACGCCTTATTATACAGCAGAAGAATTTCAGCTGCTCGGATGCGGCATGGTGATTTATCCGGTCACTTCCATGAGGGCTGCTGCAAAAGCGTATGAACGGGTCTTTGCGGAAATTTATGAAAAAGGCACGCAAAAAGACGTACTGCAAGATATGCAGACGCGTGAGGAGCTATATGATGCTATCCATTACTATGACTATGAAAAAATGGATGAAAACATTGCCAAAACCATACTGCCCGAGATCGGAAAAGAAAAGCGCTGAAATGGTCGGCTGAGATGCCGACAGACCGCGGGGTGTATGTCAGGCAAGTTAAAAAAGGCTGTCGATCTCTATCGGCAGCCTTTTTGTAACCCTAAACCAGTGTCATCAAAGCGCCTCCTGCAGCACCGGCAGCAACGACTATCCAAGGCGGGAGCTTCCAGTAGGCAAGCAGGCTGAATAAAACGGCTGCAAACGCAAAATCAAGCGGCGCCAGGATGGAACTGGTCCAGATCGGATGATAAAACGCCGAAATCAGTATTCCTACAACAGCTGCGTTCACTCCCATTAAAGCCCCTTTTACTTTCGGATTTCGGCGCAGTGTATCCCAAAAAGGCAGCGTTCCCAAGATGAGAAGGAATGCCGGCAGAAAGATCGCAGCTGTTGCAAGCAGTCCGCCTTGCCAGCCATTGATGACCGCACCGAGATATGAAGCAAATGTAAACAATGGACCCGGAACAGCCTGGGCCGCACCATAACCGGCTAAAAACGCTTCTTCACTTAACCACCCAGCAGGAACAAATTCACGTTCCAATAAAGGCAATACGACATGGCCGCCGCCGAAGACGAGCGAACCCGATCTGTAAAAACTGTCGAACATCGCAATCCAGCTGATGGATGTCATTTCCCTTAAAACCGGCAGAAGAATTAGCAGTCCGAAAAATAAGCTCAGACAAACCGCTGCGAACCGCCGGGATACGGGAAACTTCATCACAGAATCGTTCGTTTCTTTCTGCTCTTTATAGAAGAGATAGCCGGCGAATGCAGCAAGCAGGATGATGCCGACCTGGGTAAATGCCGTCTGCCAAAGCAGTGTAGTGACAAGCGCAAACAAAGCAATCGCCTTTCGTTTTAAATCAGGCGTCAGCTTTTGCGCCATGCCTAGGATCGCCTGTGCGACTACGGCAACGGCAACGATTTTTAACCCATGGATCCAGCCGGCGCTTCCGATTTCAGTCCCCTGAAGGATCAAGGCAAATAAAACCAATGCGATCACAGACGGCAGCGTAAACCCGATAAACGCCAATATTCCGCCGAGAACGCCGGCACGCATGACACCGATTCCGATCCCAACCTGGCTGCTGGCCGGACCGGGCAAAAACTGGCATAAAGCGACCAGATCGGCATAGTTTTTTTCATCCAGCCAATTTCTTTTACGGATATACTCTGCGTGGAAATATCCTAAGTGAGCAATCGGTCCTCCAAAAGACGTCAATCCAAGTCTCGTTGAAACAAAGAGGATTTCAATCAGCGTCTTCAAGCTTCTGTCCGCTTTATGCTTTGTCATTTTCCCACTCCTTTTTGGCTATTCTTTAATTTCCTTAAACAGTTCATATGCTTTCAATCTTGCGTCCTTTAGTACGCTGATTCCTTTTTCCGTAGCAGAATAATACTTTCTGATTTTCCCGTCCACATTTCGTTCTTCTTTTTTGAGCAGTCCGTCAGACTCCATGGAATGAAGTATCGGATACAATGTGCCCGCACTGATGTTATATCCGTGTTCCTTTAATTCCTCGAGCATCCACAATCCGAAAATCGGATGTTCACTGGCATGGTGCAGAATATGAATCTGAATGAAGCCGAGGAATAGTTTTCGCAATACTTTATCTTCCAATACAGCACCCCCTTTATCGAAAATCAATATCGGATTTCGATATTGAATATATAACGGAAGTTTAACACCTCACATCCCCCTTTTTCAAGGTCTTTTGAACGAAAAAGCAAGCCTAAACATAGGCTTGCCCGTTTTTTTCATGACTGATATTGAACCCGGTGAAGGCTGGCGAATATCCCGCCCTTTTCCACCAATTCATCGTGTGATCCTTCTTCTGCGATTCCGTCTTCCGTTACGACTACAATCCTGTCGGCGTTGCGGATGGTGGCAAGCCTGTGGGCGATGACGAGCGTTGTCCTGTCTTTTGCGAGCTCGGTCAAAGCGTTTTGAATAATTTGTTCCGTCTCTGTATCAAGAGCAGACGTAGCTTCATCCAAAATGAGGATCGGCGGGTTTTTCAGAAACATCCGGGCGATCGCGATCCGCTGTTTTTGACCGCCCGACAGCTTCAGTCCTCTCTCACCGACCTGGGTTTCATAGCCGTCCGGAAGCGACTCAATAAGCTGTTCCAAATGCGCCATCTTAGCTGCCTGTTTAATTTCTTCATCTGTTGCATCCAATTGTCCGTAGGCAATGTTTTCACGAAGAGTACCTGTAAATAGAAACACATCCTGCTGAACTATGCCGATTTGCGAACGTAGAGACCGCTTTGTCATGTCACGGATATCGATTCCGTCAATCGTAATCGATCCGCCGTCTACATCATAGAAGCGCGGAATCAGCGAGCTGATCGTCGTTTTGCCCGCTCCTGACGGTCCTACAAATGCAACCGTCTCACCTGATCTGATCGATAAATCAATTCCTGAAAGGACAGGTTTATGCTCTTCATAGCCAAATGTCACATTGCGGAAGACAATGTGTCCTTCTAAAGCGGGAACATCAACAGCATCCTCGCGGTCAACAATCTGCGGCTTTGTATTTATTAATTCCGTAAACCGCTTGAACCCGGCCATTCCTTTCGGATAAAGCTCCAAAATCGCGCTGATTTTATCGATCGGCTTAAACAAAACATTGACATACAGAACAAATCCTACAAATTCGCCATATGACATGTTCCCGGAAAAACTGAGCCACGCCCCGAACACAAGGACTGAAAGAATCATCAGCCGAGTCATTAAAAATGTCCCTGCTGTCGTCAGCGCCATTGTTTTATACCCTTTGAGTTTGGCGTTGCGGAATTTTTGATTATTTTTCAAAAAACGGGAAATCTCAAAGCGTTCGTTGGTGAACGATTGAACGACGCGAACGCCTGATACGCTGTCCTCAACCCTGGCGTTGACATCTGCAATCTCACTATACATCTCTCTCCAGGCACGGTTCATTCTGATGTTTGAATAAGTGATCAAAATAATCAGCAGCGGAACAAACAAAATGGCGGCCAGTGCAAGCTTTACGTTAATCGTCAACATGATCCAGAATGCTCCAAAAAAGGTCATAACCGCAATAAACAAATCTTCCGGTCCGTGATGGGCCAGCTCTCCGATGTCAAACAGATCGTTTGTGATGCGGCTGATAATATGCCCTGTTTTCGTATTATCAAAGTAGCGGAACGATTGACGCTGCACATGTTGAAAGAGCTCCTGGCGCATGTCTGTTTCTATGTTAATCCCCAGCTGATGCCCAAGGTAATTGACGATGTACTGGAGACCTGTGCTGAGCAGATAGATCAACAGCAGCCCGATGCTGACCCAGACGATTTCAAACCAGTCTCCCCCCGGAATCAGTGTATCGATGAACCACTGAACAACTAAAGGAAACGCGAGTTCTAGAACTGCGACGATGATCGCACTGCTGAAATCAATCAAGAACAGCCGTTTATGCGGCTTATAGTATGAAAAAAAGCGACGTATCATGTTATGATGTGCACTCCTTTTTAAAATCTTTATGAAATAGATCGTATCACAGTTTAAAGGTTGAAGTGCAAATTTTTTGAAAAATAATTGAAAATTATTCTCAAGTACACTGCCTCATAAAAGAAGCCCGGCTTCTCGCGCCCCCAGCGCCACAAGCTTCGCGATTTCCCCTGCCCCATATTCGCAAAAGTGTGTATTATCCTCGGCGCCGTCTGGATAGTTGGGATGCTCTCCCGGTTCAAGCCACAAAAACAGCTTTTTGGACGCTTCAGGCCCCAAGGATTGCAGCAATCGTCCGCTTTTTAAAGTAAGATCAATCAGCGGGACCTGAAGTTCTGCCGCCAGCTGCCTCATGGCATCAGGGTAGTCGCCATGTGTATGTTTGAGGCGGCCTTGAGTGTCAAACGATCTTCTCTGTACCGGTGTGATCAAGGCTGGAATCGCTTTTTTCAGCCGCGCTGAATCTACATAACGACGCAAATATTGCTGGAATGTTCCATAAGGCTCTGTACGGCGCTCATCCGGTTTTTGGTCGTTATGTCCAAACTGGATAAACAAATAGTCGCCGCGTTGAATTTGTTCCAAGATCCGCTCGAGCCTTCCTTCTTCAATAAAACTCTTTGAACTTCTCCCTGATGCCGCTTCATTGCGGACTACCATGTCCGTCTTCAAACATTCTTCAATCCGTTGACCCCATCCTGCACGCGGCGCCGCTGATGCACCATAATCGGAAACGGTTGAATCGCCGGCCAAAAATAACTGAATGTCTTTCATTGCCCATCCCCCTATTTTCTTTTTTACTATATTAGAATGTATATCAACAAACGGCAACAAACTATACATAATTATCCAGTTTGTTCTTTATACGATTCTTTTTTATAAAAAAACGCTATTAATTAACTGAAAACTATTAATTAACCCTGAATATTTTAAATTTTTTTTAGAAATTTAACTAAAAATATTTACTTGCATGGTAAAAGATGATAGATTAATTACACAAGAAAAGGAATTTAGTAGATCGCGATCGTATTTATACCTTTTCTTGAATATTTTAGGACGTCCTCTAACTTTAAAATTGCCATTTAGGAGGAACATTTTGATGTTTAAACGGAAATTCATTCGCAAACTCAGTGTTGGTTTATTAACTTCAGCAGCATTGTTTTCATTTATCCTTCCTACCTCTGGAGCAAGCGCTCAGGAAGTGAATACAAAACACTTTAGAGGTCCGATCTTTTGTCCGCCGCCTCATTGGCCGAAAAAGCCGCAGCCTAAGCAGCCGGATGATCCGACGAAGCAGCCGGTGCTTGAGGCCAAAACGATTAACAGCAATAAAGAGTGGACGACTTCTGATATCGAAATCACTTATAAACCGAATACATTTGTCGGCTCCAGCTATGTTGAATTTCATTTCCCTTACCGTTTTCATGCAAGCACAAGGGATACACTAAATGGTAAAGCACTTGAATATACGCAAATTCTAAATGACGGACAAACTGTCAGAGTTCCCGTCTATGCTTTGAGCTCCTCTGAATTCAAACTAGTGATGATTAGGAAAACGCTTCCGAACGCAGGGACGCATAGAATTACTGCCGAACTTCATCAAAATGGAAAAAACATTAATCATGCCGAGACAACTTTGGAGATTGTCCCTCGTTAAATAACATTCAGCCTGCCGGCAAAGGGAAGAGTCCCTTGCCGGCGGTTGTAAAAACAATGATTTCCCCAACAATTCAATCTCATTTATTGCATTATTTAAAAATTTCTTGAATGTTTCATCGAAAATATTTACTTCTATGGTAGGTAGTGATAGATTAAATGGGCAGGAAAAGGAATTTAGTAGATGACAATCTTATTTTTTCCTTTTTCGATCTTATTCTCTATTAAAACTTGTCATTTGGGAGGAGTATGTTTATGTTTAAACGGAAATTCGTTGGCAAATTAGGTGTCGGCCTATTATCTTCAGCAGCTCTGCTTTCATTTATTCTTCCGGCACAAGAAGCTAGCGCAACCTTTTTTAGAAGCGCCCCGACGCTTCATGTCGAAACAGTTGACAGCAATAAAGAATGGACAACCTCTGACATTGAAGTCACTTACAAACCAAACTCTTTTGTTGGCTCCAGCTATGTTGAATTTAACTTCCCATACCGCTTTCATGCGAATACACGAGATTCGCTAAACGGCAGAACATTGAACTATACACAAATTCTGAATGACGGACAAACTGTCAGAGTTCCTGTCTATGCATTCAGTTCTTCTCAGTTTAAGCTTGTGATGGTTAGGAAAACGCTTCCGAATGCAGGGACGCACAAAATTACCGCGGAATTGCAAAAATTCGGCAGAAACTATAATCACGCGGAAACTACTGTAGAGATCGTTCCCCGTTAGTCATTATTTAAAAAATTTGAGCTTGCCGGCAGCTTTGTCCGGCAAGCTTTTTTTATTTTCTAATCAGCACCTTAAAACAGGTTAACGCACTGATACTGCAAAATACAATCACAACGGCCATCGGTAAAGCGGTATGACTTCCTGCGATGCCTACGAGCGGCGCCGCGGCAGCGCCTAGAATAAACGTCAGCAGTCCCAAAAGCGCAGAGGCGCTCCCAGCTGATTTTCCCTGGCTCTGCATAGCTAAGGAACCGCTGGACGTCGTTACGATCCCAATACAGGCCACCACGATAAACAGCGGAACTAAAACAAAAATCAACGACGCTTTTAAGAGGACGGATATCAATAAAACCAGGCTGGCGGTCAAAGAAATCAACAACCCGCATTTCAATAAGGCTGCCTCACCGAACCGTCCAGCAAGCCGTCCTGTGATCTGGGCAGCGATGATAATCCCTAAGCCGTTTGCCGCAAAACAAAAACTGAAAGCTTGAGCCGATAATCCGTAAATGTCTTGCAAAACAAATGGAGAGGCTGATATATAGCCGAACATTCCCGCTACAATCAACCCCTGTGCTAAAGCGTACCCCATAAAAGTCCGCTGGCCGAAGAGCTTTCCAAATGATACGAACGTCTCTTTGAAACCGCCCTTCGTACGATTTTCCGGAGAAAGCGACTCTTTAATTCCAAATATGACAGACAGAATAATGATGATGCCAAAAAGCCCAATAATTAAAAAAACG
Source organism: Bacillus swezeyi (assembly GCF_001969815.1). Lineage (GTDB taxonomy): Bacteria > Bacillota > Bacilli > Bacillales > Bacillaceae > Bacillus > Bacillus swezeyi. The sequence goes on from NZ_MRBK01000004.1 coordinate 279,867, forward strand.
CCGTTCCAAGTCGTAACCTTCATAAGCTGTCCGCCTGCTACCGGAGATAAGATAGGCGCAATCCCATTTACCAGCATCAGCAGCGAGAAAAATTTCGTCAACTCTGTGCCTGAATATAAATCGCGGGCAATCGCACGGGATATCACAATGCCCCCCGCTCCCGCCGCGCCTTGAATAAACCGCATGGCGATCAATACCCACACAGATGAAGCCAATGCACATAAAAAAGATGCCGCGGCAAAAACAGCCAATGAAACAATCAGCGGCATCCTTCTGCCCGATACATCGCTAAAAGGACCGACGACAATTTGTCCGATTGCCAGTCCCAATAAACAGGATGTTAAACTCAGCTGGACGACGGACGCATTCGTATGTAAATCCGCCGCCATCTGCGGAAGCCCCGGCAGATACAAATCGATCACAACCGGCCCGATTCCGGATAAAATGCCCAATATGACAGCGATCCACACTTTGTTCGGCTGCGCTTTCGCCTGAACCGCAATATCTGGCTGATTGTTTATGATATTCATTGGATCACTCCTCTATATTTAACATTTTCGCAGATTTTCTTTAAACGCCTGATCACCTTCAGTGTATTGTATACCCTATTTCATGGTTCTGACAATTAAAAAAACCGGGATGGCCCCGGCTGTCAGTAAGATTCATATCTTTTAAAAACAAAAGCGGTGCACATGAACAGAAGAAATACAATTCCCGCTGATGAAAACATCATCCAGGCGAAAGTACCATCCCATGAACCGTGCATGATAATATAACTGGCTTGGCTTTTCGCTTTATCCGGCGTCCATTCTGTAAAGCGGGGAAACAGCGAGCCAGCCAATGAAACGGCGGCTATCAGAGTAATACTCCCGCCGGCAACCCCGCCGATATGGCGAAACAAAGCACTGAAAAAGAGCGTAACGGTCATAACAAACACAATCCATACACTGTACACCGATAAACTTAATAAAAACCGGTCAATTCCCACTTTGCCAAATAGAAGATTTGTATAATAGAAAGCCAGCCCGTAGCTAACCGTAAAAGACGCTAAAACGAGCAAGACCTGTGCAAGCCATTTACTACCGATATAATGAATCGGATTGACAGGCCGCGCCATTATCAATGAAAGAGAGCCATGGTTCCGTTCATTAACAATGCTTCCCATCACACTGAATACGAAAATGGCAGTGCCGACCGTTCCAAACTGGGAAAGTGTGCTTACCAACACCTCTTCACCGCCGGGCTTTGGAATGTCGATGACCGCTCCATCAGGCAGGTTTCCGGCCATATCGATGATTTGGGGCATATAATAAAGGCTGATCGGCTGAATCAGACCGAGAAGTATCAAGACGACAGGCAGCCAAAGCAGTTTTCCATCCTTCCAGCTTTCCTTCCATTCCTTCTGAAATAAAATATAAAATGAATTCATAGCCCCATCACCTTCATATAAATATCTTCCAAAGACTGTGTTTTTTGTTCAAAATGAAGAATCGAAACGTTTCTTTTCAAGCATTCAGCCAATAATTCACGGCGGTAAGATCTGCCGGATAAATGAAACTCGGCTTGGTTGGGATGGTTAAACGTGAGCCTGCTGACATAAGAAAGATTTGCCAGCCATCCTTCAAGGCTTTCTTCGGCCGATAAAATAAAAGACGGCTTTTGATGCTGCTCTTTTAATCGAGCAAGCGGGCCGCTCCACCGGACAGCGCCCTCCTTCAGCATGACAATCTGATCACATACCTGTTCGGCGTCATATAGGACATGGGTCGAGAACAGAATCGTCATCTTCTTTTTTAACTCCTTCATCATATCGAGTACTTCGCGTCTTCCAGACGGGTCCAGCGCAGAAACAGGCTCATCCAAAATCAGCAGCTTCGGCTCATGAATCATAGCCTGAGCCAGCCCGAGCCTTTGCTTCATTCCTCCTGAAAAACCGCCGATTTTCCGGTCTCCATACCTGCCGAGCCCGACATAGCGCAAAATAATCCGGCTCTTTTCCAAAGATTCGCGGCGTGTCAAATTGGAAAGCCTGCCGGCAAACAGCAAATATTCTTCCGCCGTCATCCATGAAAAGAAAGCAGGATGCTGGGGCAGATATCCGATTTGGCTCCGGTCTATCGTTTCCCGGCCTAAAAACTGTATCCTTCCTGACGTTGGGGTCAATAAACCGGACAGCATTTGCAGTGTTGTTGTTTTCCCGGCCCCGTTAGGCCCGAGCAGTGCGGCACATTGATGATGGCTGAGATCGAAGCTCAGATTTTGAACGGCTTTTTGCTGCTGATAAATTTTTGTTAACCCTTTGACGGACAGCATCACATGTGCTCCCTCCCATATGTTTTTTTACCGATGACAAAGTACGAAATGGGGCCGATGAAACTGATGCCTGCAATAATCAGGACCCACAGCCACTTGGGGCCATTTGTTTCCTCCTGCCTGAGGCAATTCACCAATGCGGAAACGACAAGGATCAGATATAACACAATCAAAGGGGCAATCAGTGACCAAGGGATTTCAGATACAGCCATTACGGCATCCTCCTTTTCTTATGAAAAGGTCTGACGACAAATAAATAATAGAATAATAAAGGCATCGGAGTTTGAATAAGGCCCCAAATCCCCCAAAACCAAGCATTGCTTCCCTTTTTTTTGGCATCGAGAAAAAGGAGGATGCCTTGGGTGAATAGAAGCGGCGAAATCAACAGCAGAGCCAACAATTTTTCTGGAGTCGTTTCAAGGTTCATCTAATCTGCCTCCCCCTTAACCGTCCGCCGCCGTTTTTTTTCAAATAAAGCAAGCACCGGGAGGATAACAACCGCCGCGCCTTGCACCGTTAAAAATATAGCTGGAACTCGAATTGAAATAGCAATATAAACGAATAAAATCACGAATGCCAAAACAATAAAGCAAAGCAATTCCTTTTGAATCGCCCGTTTACGCTCTTTTTTAAAGCGGGCTAAACGCTGATCCAGCTCTAATTGATGGGGAACAGCAGGCTCAAAGATGTCATCTATTTTTTTCAGCTCTTCCTTCAAATGAGAAATCGTCTTTTTTTCATCTCGTTCATTCACTGATCCCACTCCTTTCGAATTTTTTTTAATCCGTGATGAACACGGGATTTGACAGTTCCCTCTTTTATTTTCAGCATCCTTGCCACTTCAGGATATGTAAACCCGTAGTAATGCCTTAATAGAATCGGCATTCTAAACTCCGGCTCAAGCGCTGCGAACAACTCCAAATATTCGCTCCACTCATGTCCTAGAAGTGAAGTTTCCCATTTCATTTTTCGAAAGGCTTCCTCTCCGGCTGCCTGCGTCTTGCGGTTTTCACGTTTTGTCTTACGCTGGTGGTCGATAAATAACCGGGAAGCAATCGAAATCAGCCAAGTCGAATATTTGGCATTTCCCTGAAATTGCTGAAGGCTGATATACGCTTTCAGCATCGTCTCTTGAACCAAATCCTCTGTCAGATCAGGATGGAGCGTTAATTTCAGCACATATTGATATAAAAAGGGGTAATTTAGCTGAAATAGTTTTGTAAAGGCGGCATCTTCACCGTTTTTTGCTAGCTTGATAAGTTCTTTTTCATCTGTCTGATCCACTGAAATGTCAACCCCCCTTTCTTTTGTCTCTGTTTATAAGACGACAGCCGCCGGCAAACCGTTCAAATCTATTCTGATAAGATAAAAAATGATCTTGTTTCACATTCGGCATTTATGGTGTACTTGAAACTGAAGGGATGTGACTTAAAGGGGATGGAGTTACGGGAAAAACTTGTTCATGAAGAAAATCAAATTTTAAAAAAGATCATGTGATTTTTTGGGGTGCCGTCTTTTGTTTCTGGTTTGCTACAGACAGCATCGGCTTTTCCTACTCAGCGATAGGAATCGTACTGGGGAGCTACGGCGTCATGCAGATTTTACTGCGGTTTCCGTTCGGTATCCTGTCAGATGTCCTTTCTCCGCTTAGTAAACAGCTGTTGATCAGCGGTTTTGCCATGTCCGTTGAGCTGCTTCATATTTCTGTTTTTCGATTCGTTCATCATGGTGATCACGGCCAGACTGCTTGCCGGTATGACTGCTGCAATGTGGGTGATGGCAACCGTTTTATACTCGCAGCATTTTACAAAAGATCAGTCCTCAAAAGCGATGGGCATTCTGCAGTTTTTAACGGTTTTTCCCCCATTTCTCAGCATGGCTGTCAGCGGATACCTCATCCATATGTTCGGCTGGATGTTTCCGTTTTGGATCGGGGTTGCCGTATCATGCATAGGACTTGTTCTGTCATTTTACATTAAAGATTATGGACCCCGCCAGACGGCCAAGGGGATGGCTCTATCAGACTACGTCAAACAGACTTGGCATCTCCCTGATTTAAAAGCGCTTATAACACTATCATTTATAGCCCACACCGTGTTATTTATGACCGTGTTCGGCTTCACACCGATTTACGAGGAGACGGTCGGAATCGATGAGAAACAGCTGATTTGGGTCATGTGCGCTTTTTTGTTCCGCAAAAGCTGGCATCCGTGTAATGCATCTTTTACAAAGTAAAGGCCGCCGATGTACTGATATGGATATCTTATGTGATAACAGCCATTTTTCTTTGCTTGCTGCCGTTTGCCGAGACGTATGTCTGATCCACGCTGTGACAGGACTGACATTGGGATTTATTTTTCCGCTATTGGTCAGCAAAGTCGTTCAGTTTGGCACGCCTCAGCTCAAAATGTCTGTGATGGGTTTCTATCAATCTTTTTATGTGCTTGGTTTTTTTCTTGGCCCGATTGCGGCGGGAAAGGCGGCAGAACAATTCGGACTTCGCGAGGTGTTTTGGTTTGCAGGCGCTCTGTCATTGGCGGCGGCCGGGGTCATGCTTTTTCAAAGCAGTTTGCGATTCGAGGAAAAAGCAGACGGGGATGATGCCTGCTTTTCGCTTTTCTTAATAATAGATTTTAGCAGAACCGGCCGGGTACCAATTGCCGTTCTGCGCTTTTGCCCATCCGTAAACGATACCGCCTGTTTCGATCTTGTCTTTAATCAGCTCAAGCCTTTCACTCGATTTTGCCTCATGCCTGCTTCCCGTTTTCGCTGCTATTTTCACAGATAAAATATTGTCCTTCAATGTATCAGGCTCTTCATCAGTGCTTGTCCAGGCGACCCTTTCATAATAAGTCTGATTAAATGGACTTTCCAATCCTTTAATATAAAAGTAGACTGTTTTGCCGGTCACCTTCACATCTGTATATGCCGTGCTGAAGGGATGAATCGATTCTTGAGAAGCTGACTTTCCGTGTGCCAAAACAGAAGCTCCGCCGACTCCGAGAAGCAACATTCCCATCATTAAAACACCGACCGCCAATTTTTTTAACATCAAAATGCCTCCCTTTTGTTTCAATTACATGTTTAATTTTACCATTATATCTATTTGTTTCATTGTTGTATTTTTGTCTTTTTATTGAAATCAATCAAATCTCATCTGTATCGTAAATACGAGGTGACCTTTCATGTTGAAAAACAGTTTTTCGTACATCAAAATGAAAATTCATTCTATTCATTTTTTCCACTCGGTTTTATTAGGCTCGATTGGCGGGAAAGGTGGCGGAATCATTCGAATTCGCGAGTTGTTTTGCTTTGTTGGCGCTTTGTTATCGAAGGCGGCCGGGGGGAGGTTTTTTTAAGCAGTTTGTATTTAAGGATCGGTGCCTTGTCGGATAAAGTAAAATGAACAATAGATTCTGCAAGGCAATTTTACTTCTGATGAAACTGGTTTTATTCGATGTATATTAAAATCGTTAAGAAACCAAGTGATGATTAACAATCTTTTGTCTCTCCAGATCTCGCTGCCAGAGCTTATTTAATTCAAAAAAGAAAAAGATCCCTTTAATAAGGATCTTCACGATGCCCTTTTTCCTCCGCTTGCTTTGGTGCATCTTCAGCACCTTCCGCTCCGATCGGCTCCCTGCTGGATGTATTTTGGCTTGAAGCGTGCTTCAAGTCTTCCTCTACTTTGCTTCCATATTCCGCATCACATTGCTTCAGCATATCAATCATTTTCGTTTGAATTCTTTGATCACATGGGGCAAGTGTATTGACCAGGTTTGTGATCAGCTCTTCTTTTTCCCAATCATCTAAATGCCTGTAGGTATCTCCCGCCTGCTTAAAATTATTCTGCCTGTCGATGCTCTCTCGGACCAAATGTCCTTCTACATGCGGCGTGTACTCTTTACCGTCCTGGTTTGCTTCTTTTAGTCCGTTGATTGTCGAAGGCTCATAGTTTATATGCGGGCTTTGATCTTTCCCCAAGTCTACTTTGTATTGCATCTGCCCTCCCCGCTGATTGGTTGCCACTCTTTTTTTCGGAGCATTGATCGGCAGCTGCAGATAATTGGCCCCTACTCTGTAGCGCTGTGTATCCGAGTAGGAAAAGGTTCTCCCTTGAAGCATTTTGTCATCAGAAAAATCGAGCCCGTCCACAAGCACGCCTGTCCCGAACGCGGCCTGTTCCACTTCTGTAAAATAGTCTTCAGGGTTTTTATTCAATACCATTCTGCCGACAGGAAGCCATGGAAATTGATCCTCAGGCCAAAGTTTTGTGTCATCAAGCGGATCAAAATCAAGCTCAGGATGTTCGTCATCGCTCATGATTTGAACGAATAGCTCCCACTCCGGGTAGTCTCCGCGCTCAATCGCTTCATACAAATCTTGTGTTGCATGATTGAAATTTTTCGCCTGGATCTCTTCCGCTTCTTTTTGCGTCAAATTTTTAATGCCCTGTTTCGGCTCCCAGTGGTATTTCACAAGAACGGCTTCTCCTTCTTTATTCACCCACTTGTATGTATTCACGCCAGACCCCTGCATCTGCCGGTAATTGGCCGGGATGCCCCAAGGCGAAAATAAAAAGGTAATCATATGCATGGCTTCCGGGGTATTAGAGATAAAATCGAAGATCCTTTCACCATCCTGCAAATTTGTAACAGGATCAGGCTTAAACGCATGGATCAAATCAGGAAACTTTACGGCATCGCGGATAAAGAAGATCTTCAGATTATTTCCGACCAGATCCCAGTTTCCGTCCTCAGTGTAAAATTTGACCGCGAATCCGCGCGGGTCGCGGAGGGTTTCCGGTGAAGAAATCCCGTGTGTGACCGTCGAAAAACGGACAAACACAGGTGTTTTTTTGCCTTTTTCTTGAAACAGCTTTGCCCTCGTATACTTTGAAACCGGTTCATCACCGGCTGTCCCATAAGCCTCAAAATATCCGTGTGCACCGGCTCCCCGCGCATGAACGACCCGTTCCGGAACCCTTTCCCTGTCAAAATGGCTGATCTTTTCTAGAAAATCATAGTTCTCCAATGTTGAAGGGCCCCTATTGCCTACGGTTCTGATATTTTGATTGTTTGTAATCGGATGTCCCTGGCGATTTGTCAACGTGTCATCTGTTTCCATATCGGACTTTTGCTGATTTGTGTTGTGTTCCACTTGTTACACTCCTTTATTTGGAATAATCATTAATTTAACCCAATCTAAAAAAGTTATTCGGCATAATAACAGTGAGCTGATCAATGTTCAAAAAAACGATAATGAATTTTTGTTTATAATTATTATAAATAAATATTGTTTTTTTCTTGAGAAGTGTTATCATTATTTTGTAATTAAATTTTACGCGAGGTGATCCTTTAATGACGACAAATCAAAACAACCTGACAACCAGCTGGGGCGCTCCGGTTGGAGACAACCAAAATTCAATGACAGCAGGTTCACGGGGGCCGACTCTTATTCAGGACGTCCACCTTCTTGAAAAACTTGCCCATTTCAACAGAGAGCGCGTCCCTGAACGGGTTGTTCATGCAAAAGGCGCCGGTGCACACGGTTATTTTGAAGTGACAAATGATGTTTCAACATATACTAAAGCTAATTTTTTATCAGAAGTAGGAAAACGCACACCTTTGTTTGTTCGTTTTTCAACTGTCGCAGGTGAAAATGGTTCAGCAGATTCCGTTCGCGACCCGCGCGGATTCGCTGTTAAATTTTACACAGAAGAAGGGAACTATGATCTTGTCGGAAACAACACACCGGTGTTCTTTATCCGCGATGCGATTAAATTCCCCGACTTCATTCATACACAAAAACGCCATCCGGTCACACATTTAAAAAATCCTGATGCTGTTTGGGATTTCTGGTCATTATCTCCTGAATCCCTGCATCAAGTGACCATCCTGATGTCCGACCGAGGGATTCCAGCCACTTATCGGCATATGCACGGCTTCGGAAGCCACACATTCAAATGGGTCAATGCCGAAGGCGAAGGCGTTTGGATTAAATATCACTTCAAAACAGAACAAGGCATTAAAAATCTGACTGAGGAAGTCGGTACAAAGATTGCAGGTGAAAACCCTGATTATCATACGCAGGATTTATTCGAAGCAATTGAAAAAGGGGACTTCCCGGCATGGAAGCTGTATGTTCAGATTATGCCGTTGGAAGATGCGGATACTTACCATTTTGATCCATTTGATGTCACGAAAGTATGGTCGCAAAAAGATTATCCGCTGATTGAAGTCGGCCGTATGGTGCTCAACCGGAATCCGGAAAACTATTTTGCAGAAGTAGAGCAGGCAACGTTCTCTCCTGGAACATTAGTGCCGGGAATCGAACCTTCACCTGATAAAATGCTTCAGGGACGCCTGTTTGCATATGCGGATGCACATCGCTACCGCGTAGGAGCAAACCACAACAGCCTGCCTATCAACCGTCCGAAGGCTGAGGTTCATAACTATCAGCGCGACGGACAAATGCGCTTTGACAACAATGGCGGCGGTTCTGTCTATTATGAACCGAACAGCTTCGGAGGACCGGCTGAATCACCTGAAAATAAAACAACGGCTTATCCGGTATCAGGGGCGGCTGACAGCTCAGCTTACGACCAAAACGATCACTATACGCAGGCAGGCGATTTATACCGCCTCTTAAGCGAAGAAGAGCGCACACGCCTTGTCAGCAATATCGTAGGTTCGATGAAACAAGTAACAAAAGATGACATTAAGCTTCGCCAGATTCAGCATTTTTATCAAGCAGATCCTGAGTATGGCAAACGCGTTGCAGAAGGACTGAATTTATCCGTTCCGCAAGAAGTTTAATAAAATATTTAACATTTGACGCTTATTCTCAGTTATATTCTCATTTTCTCATAACAGGCACCCGTCATTTTTAAAACGGGTGCCTGCCCTTAATCTAGAATGGCAGGGGATGTTACGTGTGGAAGAAGAGCAGCTCGTTCCATTATTAAAAAAAAGCGGCTTGCGGGTAACGGCTCAACGGGTGCTGATTTTAAAAACAATCATTTCTTTGAATGGCCACCCCTCGGCGGAAGATATTCATCGTGAACTGCCATACATGAGTCTGCCGACGATATACAGCAATCTGAAGTTATTTGTGAAGCTAGGCATTTTAAACGAACTGCCTTATGGAGACGGTAAAAGCAAGTATGAAATGTTTAAAACGCAGCATTATCATGTCATCTGTAAATCATGCGGAAAGATGGTTGATTTAGAGTATCCTCACCTCAAAGAGGTTGAGCATGCAGCCGCTCAAATAACGCATTTTAAGGTTAACACGCATTATTTAGGGATTTACGGAGTCTGTACGACATGTCAAGATTTGCAGCAGAGGTGAAGAACAAATGGAACGAAAAAAAATAGGCTTGCTCGTCATGGCCTATGGAACCCCTTATCAAGAGGAAGATATCATTCCGTATTACACGCATATCCGTCATGGAAAAAGGCCGTCCGATGACATGATTGACGATTTAAAAAACCGCTACAAGCATATCGGCGGGATCTCTCCGCTTGCCAAAATTACGCTGGCTCAGGCCAAAAAACTGGAAGAAGCCTTAAACTCGCGGCAAAACAAAGTGGAATTTGTCATGTATCTCGGTTTAAAACACATGTCCCCATTTATCGAAGATGCGGTTGAACAAATGAAGCGGGATCAAATGGAAGAAGCCATTTCCATCGTCCTAGCCCCCCACTACTCTACCTTTAGCACCGAAGTCTACAATCGCCGCGCCCAAAAGGCCGCAGAAGAAATCGGCGGACCGCGGATCATATCAATTGATGAGTGGCACCAGGAAGAGGGCTTTATTCGTTATTGGACAGAAGAAATCAGCCGGATTCTGAAGCAAATGTCTGAAGATGAATTGAAAGAAACGGTTGTCGTTTGTTCAGCCCACAGCTTGCCGGAAAAGATCAAGGAACACGGTGATCCCTATCCCGAGCAGCTTGAGGAAACAGCAAAACAGATCGCGGAACATCTGTCATTTGACCAGGTTGCTGTCGGCTGGCAAAGCGAAGGCAACACGCCTGACCCTTGGCTCGGCCCTGATGTCCAGGATCTAACACGAGAACTTTATCGGAAAGGCTTCCAGTCATTCGTTTATGCCCCAGTCGGATTCGTGTCTGACCACTTGGAAGTTCTTTATGATAATGACTATGAATGTAAAGTGATCACGGACGAGCTGGGCGCCCATTATTACCGTCCGCCAATGCCGAACACGGACCCGCGGTTTATTGAGATGCTTGCCGGCGTTGTCCTGCAAAAAACACCGGCAAAAACGAAACTGGTTTAATACAGCCGCTGCAAAATGATGAAGGCCCATCTCGGATATACAAGAGCAGAAGGAGAAGCCGTCACAATGATAGCTTCTGCCTTCCCGCTTTGTCTACGCATATCCTGCTTAAAGTGCTGCCGCGAAAACCCCCATCTCAGTCATCACTAACATTACCGAATGGCTGCCAACCATCCTCAAGGGCACCGATCCCCCCTTCAATTTTAAAGATTGACTTATGAATCCCCTGAAAAACAAAAAAGCCAATAACCATTTTCCAGACATGAATTTGTTGAATGTTCACATCGATAAATTCTTTTTTTGCAGTTTGATAAGACAAAAGATCTTGATGGTCATGCGCTTCTCCTCATATTTATGCCATTTGTCATAATCATCAGCTTACACCCGCTTCCAACTTATCTCATGATTATTCAGATAATTCAGTTTTCTGTGCTATGATCTCCCTAATTCCAATAAAAGGGAGGTATGAGGATGTCCATTCTACACCGTCCACCTTGATTGTAAGCGCTTTCCTTACGGTCATAAAAAACGAAAAAATAGGAGGAAAACAATGAAGAAAATCATAAGTCTCATGTTTATCTTTGTATTAGGGGTTATCGGAGCGTTAACACCAGCGGTATCTGCAGAAGCCGCTGCTTCTGCCAAGGTCAGTCCGCTGGCCGACTTCGGCTTGAAAGGCTTCGCTTCTTTAAACGGAGGAACCACCGGCGGAGAAGGCGGACAGACGGTAACCGTGACAACGGGAGACCAGATCATCGCAGCGTTAAAGAATAAAAGTTCGAATACGCCTTTAAAAATTTATGTCAATGGTACAATTACAACCTCCAATACATCAGCATCAAAAATTGACATCAAAGATGTTTCAGATGTGTCGATTGTCGGCTCTGGAACAAAAGGCGAATTCAAGGGCATCGGCATTAAAGTGTGGCGCGCAGAAAACGTCATCATCCGCAACTTAAAAATTCATGAAGTCGCATCAGGCGATAAAGATGCGATCAGCATCGAAGGGCCTTCCAGTAATATTTGGGTCGATCATAATGAACTGTATCACAGCTTGAATGTAGATAAAGATCACTATGACGGATTATTCGATGTCAAAAAAGACGCGAAATACATTACATTCTCCTGGAACTATGCCCATGACGCATGGAAATCCATGCTGATGGGGTCATCAGACAGCGATAATAACAATCGGACCATTACGTTCCACCACAATTGGTTTGAAAATCTGAATTCCCGCGTTCCCGCATTCCGGTTCGGTGAAGGCCACCTTTACAACAACTATTACAGCAATATCATTGAAAGCGGTGTCAATTCGAGAATGGGGGCACGCCTCAAAATTGAAAACAACCTCTTTGAAAACGCCAAAGATCCGATCGTTGCCTGGTACAGCAGTTCGCCCGGCTATTGGGACGTGTCCAACAACAAATTTGTCAACTCAACAGGCAGCATGCCGACTTCTTCAACAACAACCTACAATCCGCCGTACAGCTACTCACTCGATAATGTAGACAATGTCAAATCGATCGTCATGCAAAATGCCGGGGTCGGCAAAATCAATCCTTAAGTGGTGTCAGACGGAAACGCTTGGGTTTTCCCGGGCGTTTCTTTTTTATACCTCATACTCTTTCCACACCCTTGGCAGCCATTCAGAAAGCTCATGGGCAAGCAGTGTATGAGCAGATCTCGTCTTCGTCCATTCATCCGCACAAGCGCCATGCAGATGGACGGCATTTAGCACCGCTTCTTTCGGATTCTCATGGCAGCAAAGCATTCCCAAAATCATCCCGGTTAACGTATCACCGGTTCCTCCCTTTGCCAGCGCACTGCCGCCAGTTTGATTTTTCCAGCACTCTCCGTCAGGAAATGCGGTGATCGTCTCATTTCCTTTCAGAATAATCGTGACGCCCAGTTGTGCCGCATATGTTTTAGCCAGTGAAATACGGTCTTTCTGAACATCTTGGACAGACAGGCCTGTAATTCTTGAAAACTCACCTGGATGCGGCGTCAGAATAGTGGGGGCTTTGCGAAGGGGATACGACCTTTTTGACAGAGCTCCCGCATCAAGGACAACCGGGCAGTCTTCCTCCAATACCCGTTCAACGGCTTGTTCAGTCGTTTGTGAAGGCGAGAGCCCCGGGCCTATTGCAATCACGCGGTAATGTTCATCAAATCTGCCTTCGGCTGTCTTTTCTAAGCCGTCCCGCCAATATGTCGCTTCAGGGAGAACGGGAACGATCAGCGGAATAGCACTGCCGCTTGTGCCGATTACAAGCTTTCCAATGCCGCTGCGCATGGCGCCCATTCCGGCAAGAAGTGCTGCTCCAGGCATATCATGGCTCCCGGCAAATAAAAGACCTGTGCCGTATGCTCCTTTATGACTGTCATTCTCTCTTTTCGGCAACGCGGATTTCACACGTTCTTTCGTCCAAATCGGCAGACTTTCTTCAGACATCTTCACTTCACACCTTTTAAACAAACGTTTAATTAAGTTCTATTGAATCATACCTTTATACATCCTGCAAAATGTATAAGATCCCCCAAACATTTGCAGGAATAAAATGCGGAAGAGACAGCTTCACCATCTGAAGCTGTCTCCAAAATCTTTACGGAAGCCTTGCAACAGGTGCATCGAGCCGATAAAGCCGCTGATAACGCGGATTTTCATGCAAAAGCTGTTTATGGCTTCCTTCCATTTGAATCATTCCGTTTTCAAGAAAGAGAATTCGGTCGGCCGCTTCGGCCCCGGCCAAATGGTGTGTAATCCAAAGCACGGTCTTCCCTTTAAGCACTTGGAACATTGTCGCTAACAGATCCTTTTCCGTTTTGGGATCAAGGCCGACGGTAGGTTCGTCCAGAATAACGATCGGTGCATCCTGAAGAAGAATCCGCGCCAATGCCATTCGCTGGCGTTCCCCTCCCGAAAAACGAATGCCTGTTTCCTGGACGGAGGTGTTATAACCGTCAGAAAGCGATTCAATATAATCGTGAAGCTTTACCTGCCGCGCCGCCCAGTACACTTCATCATCACTCGCATCAGGATTGCCGAGACGAATATTGTTTAACACCGTCGTGTCAAACAGATGCGGCCGCTGATTAAAAACGGCCACAACCCTGGAAATATGATGATGAAGGGATTCAGCCGCGATGCCGTTAAAAGAGACACGGCCTTGTGATGGAGACAGCGCGCCTTCGATCAAAGTCAAAATCGTCGATTTCCCCGCACCGCTCGGACCAAGCAGCGCAATTTTTTCTCCCTGCCTTAGCGTAAAAGTCACGCCGTTTAATACAGGCTGGCCTTGTTCATAGGAAAACGAAACATCTTCAAAGCGAAGTGTTACATCCTCCAAACCGACCGCCTCGGCGCTTTCCGCCTGAGCAGCCAGCCCGTTCTCCCCCCGTTCCGGCTCAAGCTCTTCCATGCGCCGCAAAGAATCCTGATACTCCGGAATGGCCTCCGCCGCATCAGAGAGCGGAAAAAAGGCTTCAGTCAGCGGAAAAACAACAAGGACAAAGGCGGCAATAAACGTAGGGGCCAAACCACCTTCAGCGCTTTGTCCGCCGGCCCAAATCAGCATCATCAAAACGAGTCCGGCCGTGAGGCATTGCACGGTAAAATCCCTCCAGCGCGTAAACCGCCGGCGTCTCTTTTCGACCTCCAGCCACTTCTGTTCCTCCTCTTCATACACACGAATAAAGTCGTGTTGACGGCCGCTGAAAACCCAATCACTCACACCCATCACAGCGTCCGTCAGCTGACGGTACAGTCGGCTGCGGCCTCTTTTGAGAACAATGTTTTTCGCCCTTGTCACAAGCAGAGACACAAGCGGGACGAGAAAAACAAGAACAGCCGCATAGATTGCGATAAGTCCGGCAAAGGGCCAGGAAAAGAAGCCGAGCGCAAAGGTAAATGCAGCGTACAATAGCAGAGCCGACAGTCCGGGAAATACCGTTTTTAAATACATATCCTGCAAGTGTTCAATATCGTCCGCCAAAATGCCGAGCATATCGCCTGTACGAAAGCGCGAACGCAACGTCAAAGCCTGCGGCTCCAGCATCCGGTACAGCCGAACACGCATATCGGATAAAATCTTTAATATCATGTGATGGCCTGTCAGCCGTTCAACATATCGCGATACAGACCGTAAAATCCCAAATGTGCGGACGGCGACAATCGGCACATAGATCATTAACACGTTTTCCGGCCGGGTCGCGGCTTTGGAAATCAAATAGCCTGACGTAAACATCAGAGCAGCCGCGGAGCAAACTGTCAGTCCGCCGAGCAAAACCACAATGATAAACAGCTTCATATTTTTCTTTACATACGGCAGCACCCACCGGTCTTCTTTCTTCATGATGCACCCCCAAAAGACTGCGCCTGCACAAGATCGTAATAAACTCCGCGCTTTTCGATCAGTTCTTGATGTGTTCCGGTTTCAGCCACTTTCCCATCCTGGAGCACGATGATTTCATCCATATCAAGCATCCAGTGCAGCCGATGGGTCGCCATAAAGACAAGCTTGTCTTCAAACAGTTTCAGCATCGTTTGCTTAATCTCATATTCCGTTTCAATATCCAAGTGTGCGGTCGGCTCGTCTAACAGCAGAATCGGACGGTTTCCGAGAAAGGCCCGGGCAATGGCTGTCCGCTGGGCCTGTCCCCCGCTCAACGCCCTTCCTCCTTCGCCAATCCGTTCCTCAAGCCCTGAAGGAAGTTGTTCAATCAACTGTGTAAGCCCCGCGGCCTTTGCCGCCCGTTCAATTTCTTCAGGTGAAGCGCCGGGGTGATAAAAACGGATGTTGGCGCTTAATGTATCCGGAAAAATAAACGGATGCTGCGGAATATAAAGAAGCTGCCGCTGCCAGCTTTCCGCCTGCAGGTGTGTTCTTTCTGTGCCGCCGACTTCAATCACTCCGCTTTTCGTTTCTAAAAAACCGCCCAGCACATCGATAAGCGTTGACTTCCCGGCGCCGCTTTCACCAATGATGCCGATTTTTCTCTTCCCTTTAAAAGAAAGAGAAACATCGGTCAAAGAATGGCGATCCTCTTCATCATGCTGGACAGATACTTCTTTGAGTTTTATTTGATTCCCGTCTGACCATTCAGCAAGCTGAAGCGGGGTCTCTTCCTTAAATGAAGGAGCGGCAAGGATTTCCTTGATCGCCTTGCCTGCTTCCTGTCCGTTCAATGTGGCGTGGTAGTCATTGCCGACTTCGCGGACCGGAAGAAAAAATTCAGGAGCCAGGATCAGGACTGCAAGAGCAGGGCCGAGCATGATGTGCCCTTCAACAAGGCCGAGGCCGAGAAAAACAGCCACCGTTGCCACGGAAAGCATCGTAAAAAAATCGAGGGCAAACGATGATAGAAAGGCGATCCTAAGCGTGCTCATCGTCGCCTTCCGATATCGTTCACTCACATGAAAGATATTGTTTGCGTGTGAACCGCTTAACCCTAAAAATTTCAATGTTTCCAACCCGCGCAGCGAGTCTGTGAAATGGTTGGAGAGCGTTTCATACGTCTTCCACTGGCGGTCTGCTTTTCTCTTCGCGGCATATCCGAGCAAAATCATAAAGGCAATTAAGATCGGCATCGTGACCATCAGTATGACGGCAGATGATCTGTCTTTGAAAAAAACATAGCCGACGACCGCCGCCGGAATAACGGCCATGCTGATCATTTTCGGAATAAACAGCTCCAAGTAGCGGCGGAACTGGGCAATCCCCTCCATCGCAAGTGTGACCACGTGACCGGTGCCTTCTTTCCTTGCCAGCCGCGGACCGGATTGAAAAAGCTTCTCGAGGAAGCTTTTTCGCATGTCGGCACCCGTTTTGGCGGCGTAGTCATAAACCGCCCGCTGCTTGACAAGCGTGATGGCATGACGGAGAAGGAACGCCGCCAAAAAGAAGATGATCAATAAATGAACAGAATCGATTCGTTCGCCGTTGAAAAGGCGGGTCACCGCTTCGGCAAGCCACTCAGCCTGCATGATGATCGCGGCGCCCTGGACACAGGTCAATACAGTCAGCACCGCGAGAATTCGTTTCATTCCTTTATATTGAAAAAGATCTTTTCCCATTAATAAATCATTGGCTCCTTACTGCTGACCCGTTTCCGAAATACATAGTAGCTCCAGACTTGATAGCCCAGTACAAAAGGAAGCAATGACAGCGCTACAATCGTCATGACCTTTAAAGAATAGTCGCCTGAAGAAGCATTGTAAACCGTTAAATCATATGCGCTTTTGACCGAGCTGATCATAACCCGCGGGAACAGCGCCGTGAAAATCGTCGCCACTGTGAGCGCGATCCCCGCTCCCGTCATGGCAAACGTCCAGCCATCGCGCTTTTGTTTCATAAATATAATGGAAAGCACATAGCAGACGACAATCAGAGCGGCAAGCGGTATTGTCACATGTCCGCGTCCTGTAAACAGATCCGTTTCAAAAATAGACAGTGCAACAAAAGCGACGAGCGCTGCCAAAACAGCAAATACGATTTTTTTAGCGAGCTGTCTTGCACGAACGCGCAAATCGGCTTCCGTTCTGAGTGTAATAAAGATCAACCCGTGCAAGAGACAAAGAAGCGTGACGGTGACTCCTCCAGTGACGGAATAGACATTGACGTAATCTGTAAAACCGGCGTGTAGATTCATCTCAGCATCAATCGGCATCCCCCGTAGAATACTGGTGAATAAAACTCCGAACAAAAACGGAGGCAGCAGGCTGCCGAAAAATACGACCCAATCCCATGTTTTTGTCCATTTAGCGGTCTCCACTTTCCCTCTAAACTCAAAAGCGACACCCCGTCCTATCAAGGCAAGCAGCACAAAGACGAATGGGATGTAGTACCCGCTGAACATGGTTGCATACCAATTCGGAAACGCGGCAAAAATTGCGCCTCCGCCCGTCAGCAGCCAGACCTCGTTCGCATCCCAGAAGGGACCGATCGTATTGATCATCACCCTCCGCTCAAGCTCATTGCGGCCGAGAAACCGTGTCGCCATGCCGACGCCAAAATCAAAACCTTCCAGAAAGAAAAACCCTACGAACAACACAGCGACTAATATGAACCAAAGCTCATTAAGAGATACCATGGTAAACCTCCTGATCAAACGGGTCTGTCGATACGGAATCCTCATGATGGTGATCATGATGTGCAGCCCCTTTTTTAATCTCGCGGATAAACAAGTAGACAAGGATGATTGCCAGTACGAGATAAATCGCAGTAAACGCGATGACCGAGAACAGCAGCATTCCCGCCGAAACGTTCGGTGAAACAGACTGCGCGGTCGTCAAAATGCCAAAGACCGTCCATGGCTGGCGTCCGATCTCAGTCATGATCCAGCCTGCCGTGTTTGCGATGAACGGAAACGCGATCAGAGCAACCATCCCCCGCAAAAACCACTTGCTTGTCTCAAGCTTTTTGCGGAAGCTGAGGATAAGACCTGTCATAGCGGCAGCGATCATTAACATGCCTGCACCAGCCATAATCCTGAAGCTCCAGAACGTCGTTTTCACCGGAGGAATATAGTTTCCTTCGCCATACTTTTCTTCATATTGTTTCTGCAAAGTTTTCATTCCAGGCACATCTCCGCTGAACTGTTTATACGCCAGATAGCTGAGTGCATAAGGAATGCTGAGTTCAGATTTGTTCTCCTGCTTGTCCGTATCAATATTGGCAAGCATCGTCCACGCAGCCGGATCACCGCTGTCATCCCAAAGCGCTTCACTTGCGGCCATTTTCATCGGCTGGCTTTTCATCAGATGCTGCGCCTGTTCATGTCCGCTGAATGCAACTCCGATACCGGAAACCAGCGCCACAACCATCGCAATCTGAAAAGATTTTTTAAAAAACAGCATTTCCTGTTTTTTCAGCATTTTGTATGCACTCACACCGGCAATAAAAAACGAACCGGTAGCCAGCGCGCCGAAAATCACGTGCGGAAATTCCACCCATAGCTGCGGATTCTTAATGATTGCAAAGAAGTCAGTCATTTCCGCACGGCCGTTTTTGATGGCAAAACCAACAGGTTCCTGCATAAATGAGTTGGCTGCCAAAATCCAAAACGCCGACAGAATTGTGCCCAGTGAAACAAGCCAGATGGACAGCAAGTGAATCTTTTTCGGAAGGCGGTCCCAGCCGAAAATCCACAGGCCGATAAAGGTCGATTCCATAAAGAAAGCCAAGAGAGCCTCAACAGCGAGCGGAGCCCCGAATACATCGCCGACAAAGCGGGAGTATTCCGACCAGTTCATCCCGAACTGAAATTCCTGCAAGATGCCGGTGACAACACCGACTGCAAAGTTAATTAAAAATAAGTGCCCCCAAAATTTAGCCATCGTCCTATACATATCTTTTTTCTTCACAACATAAAGGGTCTCCATCAAAGCAACCATAAAGACAAGCCCGATGGACATCGGAACAAAAATAAAGTGAAAAATCGTCGTTGAAGCAAATTGAAATCTGGCTAAGATTAATTCGTTCATCCCCTGCTTCCTCCATTTCCATTGTTGATCACAGATCATGATAAATAAACTTGTTCAATACTTCACAAAATCATGAGGGACGACACTCGGAACTTCCCTCAGGTGTGATTGTTCAAAAAATAATCCAATAGACTTATAAATCAATCTTTGTACTTCTTATATAAGTAATTTACACCGTTTGTTTATAGAAAAAAAGATCTAATTACCTAAAATTTGGATCATTTTGTGGCCAAATATTGAAGAAAGTTTAAACTTTTTTTGACAACAAATAGGTTTTATTTACCATACCGACTTGCAAACCCATGTTTATCAACTAAAAAACACCCTATGAAGGGTGTCCTGAAGCTGTCACAAAATCGGTATCTTTTACCTGCACTTAGACGACATTCTGTTTTTAACCGATATACCGCTGTACAATTCTCTCAGCATGAACCAAATAGCTTTTTCCAAACGAATTCAAGTGCAAATAGATATAAAAAAGCTGATAGAGCGGCCATACTTCCCGGGTAAGGGGCTGACCCGACGCCTCTTCATAAGCGCGGTAAAACCGATCAGAAAAACCGCCGAATAAAGCGGTCATCGCCAGATCCATGCGATAATCCCCATATAAAACAGCCGGATCAATGAGGTATGGGGAGCCATCCTCCCCCGTCATCCAATTGCCTCCCCATAGATCACCGTGCAGAACAGATGCACGAGGGTCGTCCGGAAGCCAGCGGCCGGAGGCTTCAGCGAGCCGGATGTGGCGCTTTGCCTGCTGGTCGTTTAATAATCCTTTTTCCCGGGCGGCCATGATCTGCGGAAGCAGCCTTTGATCCCGATAGTAAGCCTGCCAGCTGTCATACACGCCGTTTTCCTGCTTACATGTGCCGATGTAATTGTCATATGCCAATCCGTAATAAGGCTTTTCCGTTCGATGCATGGCAGCGAGACGTCTTCCTAATTCTTCTTCCGATCCTGAAGACCGAATACTTTTGATATATGAAAGAACGAGGAAGCGCTCCGGAGCGCTCTTTTCATTATAGGCAATCACTTCCGGCACTTTCACAGCCCCTGTTTTCCTCAATTCTTGAAGTCCCATGGCTTCTTTTTCAAAAAAGTCGGAAGGCACACCCTTGTTTACTTTGACGAACAAAAACGTTTCATCTGTTTCCACAAGAAAAGTGTGATTGATGTCGCCTCCGCCTACTTCTCTTACATGCCTGATCGAGAGACTGCGTCCGGCTGATTGCACCGCTTTTTCAACGACTGTTTTGATGTCCATTCTGTCACCCCCATTCACTTTATACAAAAATGCTGAAAAAATGAAAAGCGCTCGATTGGTTAGGCTTCCACAAAGCTTACATGATGGCCGTTCACATAAAAGTCATTAATTATGTGAAACATTTCACAATATCCTGATATACTTAAGTCGTATTAAAAAGACTTCTTAAGTAAAGACTTGATGGTGGTGGTAAACATGGAAACTAAATCGCTTATTCTAGTTGAAGAGCTTGCTTTAAAAAAATACGGAATTTTCGCGCAAAGCCGACTCCGTTACCTTTTGCGCTCTATACTGGCAAGTATGTTCATCGGATTCGGCGTGATCGTCGCATTTAAAACGGGGAACCTCTTTTATCTTGAGCAATCTCCTTTCACATATCCGATTGCAGCGATCACATTTGGGGGCGCCATTATATTGATTGTCTATGGCGGGGGAGATTTATTCACGGGAAACACGTTTTATTATACACTTGCAGCACTTCGCAAAAAAATGCGCTGGGCCGATGTCATCAAGATGTGGGGATTCAGCTATGCGGGAAACTTAATGGGCGCTGTCTTTTTTGCCGGCCTCATCTTTGCAACCGGCTTATTCAAGGATTCGTCTTCCACCGGCTTTTTACTGAGTGTTGCGGAGCATAAAATTCATACGCCTACAATTGAATTGTTTTTTAAAGCGATTCTTTGTAACTGGCTTGTCTGTCTGGCGTTTTTTGTTCCGATGGCGCAAAAGGGAGACGGCGCGAAAATGTTCTCTATGATGCTGTTTGTTTTTACTTTCTTTATTTCCGGATATGAACACAGCATTGCGAACATGGCCACCTTTGCTGTCGCCTTAGTGACCGACCATCCTGATACCATTTCTTTGGCCGGCGCAATCCACAATATCATTCCGGTAACATTGGGAAATCTGGTCGGCGGCGCATTTATGATGGGCTTTATGTATAACTACGCGAACAAACCGGGCGGCGAAGAAATCATAAAATAACCGCATTGATGAACCTTCCATTTTTAAATCATCATGAAAAAATGATGCCATTCATAAAATCATGTGACAGTCAAAATGGAGGTTTTGCGGTATGCATCATTTTCAAACGATTTGCCGGCAGTTTGGACAAATTTTAAATGGGGAGCCCCACGTTGAAAACGGCGTTTGTTCCGTCAGCATTAAACGGCATTTAAATGTCAGGATTCAGGGAAGGCAGAGCCGTGGTGTCGGGATGGAAGAAATCATGTTTGAAGCGCTTGATCAAAACGGCATCGCCTTGAACATGGCGGAAATCGCCATATTGCAGGAAGAAATTCCGCTTTTCACAAAAAGGCTGGTTGATCAAGGCCTCATCATCAGCGCTTTGCATAACCATTGGATTTTCACTGAACCGAATCTTTTATACATTCATTTTCAATCTGTGGAGTCTCCGCTGACTTTTGCAAGAAAAACAGCTGCCGCCTTATCTGTGTTGCGATAAAGCAGCAGCTGTTTTCTTTATTCATTCATTTTTCCCATCTCAGACAGCGCAACTCTTTCGACTGCCTCAGCGACGATCTCATGAACGTCAGGATTCAGCGGATCAGGCACCAAGTCTCCTTGATTTGTACAAGAGGCTATCGCTTCGGCAGCGGCAACCAGCATCGGATGGCTGATTGAGTCCGCTCCAGCATTTAGCACACCTCTGAATATGCCCGGGAATCCAAGTACATTGTTGACGGACCGTCCGTCAGCGGCGTATGCGGCACCTGCCTTAAGCGCATCTTCAGGCTCAATCTCCGGTTTTGGATTGGAAAGAGCCAAAATCACCTGGCCTTCACGAACCCATTTTTTATTGATAAGTCCCGGAACACCGGTCGTTGCGATGATGATGTCACAGCTTTCCATCAACTCTTCAATGCTTTCAGCCGCATGGCCGCCGTAATTTTCTAAACGGGCCATCGCTTCCATTGATTTATCTGTTCCAACAACCCGTTTGACCCCGTAAGCCATAAACATCCGGCAGATGGCAACACCTGCAGCACCCAGTCCGATTTGACCGACATGCGCCTGCTTTAAGTCGACGCCGGCGCTCTCAGCGGCTGAGATCGCCGCTGCCAGCGTGACTACCGCAGTGCCATGCTGGTCATCATGCATCACCGGAATATTCAAGTCTTTTTTCAAGCGCTCCTCAATTTCAAAGCAATGCGGAGAACCGATATCTTCGAGAAGAATGCCGTTAAATCCGAGCGCAATGTTTTTGACCGTCTGCACAATGTCGTCAGGATCTTTCGTATCAAGCAGAATCGGCATCCCGCTGATGCCGGCCAGCTGGTCAAAAAGCGCCGCTTTTCCTTCCATAACAGGCATTCCGGCAACCGGCCCGATATCCCCCAGCCCAAGGATGGCCGTTCCATCTGTCACGATGGCCACCGTATTGCCGATACCGGTATAAATCTTTGCTTTTTGCGGTTCCTCTTTAATGATCTCACATACGTTTGCGACACCTGGAGTATAGACCCGTCTCAAGTCTGCCAATGAACGAATCGGCATTTTGCTCTTCATGTGGATTTTTCCGCCTTCATGCGCGGCAAGGACATCATCTGAAACGGTGTGAAGATGGATGCCTTCTTTTAAATTGCGGATCACATCAAGAATCTCAGTCAGCTGTTCTTCATGTTCAACTTGAACGGTGATGTTACGCATTGTATAATTCGGCCCGACCTTGATCGTTTCAACTTCCCCGATATCACCGCCGGCAAGGCCGATCGCAGTTGTCACTTTTCCAAGGTTTCCGGGTGCTGAAGGGATCTCCAGCATCAAATTTCGAATAATATTATTGCCATTCATAATAGAGTACCTCCAAAGATTTGTTAAAGATCAGCTACTGCACCGGCGAATCCTTTTTGTTCGTATACCAGATAAATTTCCCTGTATATCCATAAATAATAGCAATTCCAATGGAAACAAAGCTCAGCCACATGAACGGCAGATAAGAGAAGGTCGAGACGCCGAGAATACTAGCCATGTATATTCCGTTATCTGACCACGGAACCATTCCCGATGTCATCGTACCCCCGACCTCCGCGTTTCTTGACAGTACTCTCCGGTCAATATTCAGCTTGTCATAGCTTTTTTCCATGATTTTCGGCGTTAAAATCAGCGAGACATACATCGCGCTGCCAAACACATTGGCCAAGAAGGCGACGATGATGGTTGAGAACGTTACATTTCCGGCCGATGTCAGCTTTTTCTGGAACTTCGAAACAATCACTTTCAGAACACCTAAATGCTCAAGCAGCCCGCCAAAACCGAGTCCAAGAATAATGACAACGACAGAGCCAAGCATTCCCTGGATTCCGCCGCGGTTTAAAAGCTTGTCCAAAAACTCGATCCCCGAGTCGATTGAAAAACCGTTGTAAGCTGTTCCAATCGCATCGGCAAAATTCATTCCTTGGAATACCGCCGCCCAAATCGCGCCTAAGAGAGCACCGATTGCGATCGTCGGCACCGACGGCTTTCTCATCGCCAGCAGAACGATGACAATGACAGCCGGAATCAGCATCCAAATGTGAATATCAAACGTGTTCTGCAAAGACGATTTCAAAAATTCAACTTTAGCCAAGTCTACATTTTTACTTCCATAAATAAAGCCCGTAATTGTAAACAGTATCGCCGTGATCACATATGCGGGAACGGATAAATACAGCATCGCTCTGACATGGGTGATGACTTCGACCTTTGATAACGAAGAAGCGAGCACTGTACTGTCGGAAAGCGGTGATAATTTATCCCCGAAATAGGCTCCTGACAAAACGGCTCCGGCGACTAGCGGGAGAGGAAGTCCAAGCCCTTCCCCGATGGCCATCATGGCAATTCCGGCTGTCCCGACGGTTCCCCAGGACGTCCCTGTTGCGACAGAGGTAATCGAACAAATAATGAGCGTGGCGAGCAGGAATATGCTCGGGTGAATAAACTCAAGCCCGTAAAAAATCAAAGTCGGCACAACCCCGCCGGCTATCCATGTGCCGATCAAAGCACCGACAGCAATCAGGATGAGTATCGCTTCAAGTCCATTTGATATCCCTTTTATAATCGATTTTTGCAAATCCTCATATTTGTGCCCGAGACGCAGTCCGAGCAAGATCACCAAAAACCATGAAATGAACAATGCCAGCTGTATGGGTAACTTAAACATAACTGTAAATGAACAAACTATTGCTAAGAATGCACCTAGTACACAAATGATTTCGAGCATTGACGGCAACCGTATATTTTTCATCTCCTAATTCCCCCTTATTAAATGAAACGCTTACAAAAGAAACTACATAAAAATAGCAAATTACTTCAAGTTTTTCTTAAAAATTTAAATAACAAAACACAGTATATCATGAAAAAGGCAACTTTCACAGGCTGTGATGACGGCGGTATTTGGATAGGACGTCCGTGTAATCAGCCGCCGTTCCTTTCATCCGCGCGTATGCAAGAAAGCTGTCACATTCATACTTCACCGCTGTTCTCCTTTTTCCTCTTAAAGCTTTTAAAGGAAAGCGAAAACACTCTGTATTCTATCCCGGTAAAATGATTCAGAGTGTTTCCGCCTGTCTCCCAATTAATCCCGATTTAAAAGCTCAGCCCCGGCAATACCCGGTTTTGTCATTTCAAACGGGTTTAAAATCAGATCTAGCTCTTCTTCTGTCAATACATCATTTTGCAGACATAAATCGCGGACCGACTGACCTGTCAGAATGGCTTCTCTCGCAATTCTGGCGGCTGCTTCATACCCGAGGTGCGGGTTTACGGCCGTAATGACGCCTGCGCTTTTTTCTACATATGCTTCTAAACGTTTTTCATTTGCTTCAATGCCTGCCAAACAATGATCCGTAAAGGAACGGAATCCGTTATTCATGATGCTGATCGATTGAAGAAGGTTGAACACGAGTACAGGTTCCATGACATTCAGTTCGAGCTGGCCTGCTTCAGAAGCCAGGCAGATCGTATGATCGTTTCCGATCACCTGGAATGCGATCTGGTTGATCAGCTCGGCCATGACAGGATTGACTTTCCCAGGCATGATCGATGACCCCGGCTGTCTCGCCGGCAGAGAAATCTCAGCCAGTCCCGCACGCGGACCAGATGCCATTAACCTAAGGTCATTCGCGATTTTGGACATGTTCATCATGCAGACTTTCAATGCCGCGGATACTTCTGTGTAAGCGTCTGTATTTTGAGTTGCATCAACTAGATGGTCAGCGCCGACGAGCGGAAGGCCGCTGATGTCCGCCAAGTATGTGACCACATGTTCAATATAGCGCGGGTCTGCATTCAATCCCGTTCCCACCGCGGTGGCGCCCATATTGACTTCATACAGATGCTGACGCGACTGT
The DNA here is from genome assembly GCF_001969815.1 of Bacillus swezeyi. Classification (GTDB taxonomy): domain Bacteria; phylum Bacillota; class Bacilli; order Bacillales; family Bacillaceae; genus Bacillus; species Bacillus swezeyi. The sequence continues at coordinate 305,585 of NZ_MRBK01000004.1, forward strand.
TTAATCCGCTTGATGTCGCGCTCAATGACGCGGCTGTACGCTTCAAATTCCTGGCCCAGACGAATCGGAACAGCATCCTGGAGATGAGTGCGCCCCATTTTAATGACATGGTCAAAGTCGCTTGCTTTTTTCTTAAAGGTTTCAAGCATGTAATCCATCGTATGCAGCAGCTTTTCCAGCAGCTTGAGCGTTGAAATGTGGATGGCCGTTGGGAATACATCGTTTGTTGATTGCGACATGTTGACGTGCGTATTCGGACTTAAATGAATATATTCCCCTTTGCTGTGGCCAAGCAGTTCAAGCGCACGGTTTCCGATGACTTCGTTCGCATTCATGTTCATTGAAGTCCCGGCACCGCCCTGAATCGGATCAACGATAAATTGATCATGAAGCTTGCCTTCGATAATCTCATCGGCCGCTTGGACGATTGCTTCGCCGAGGCCTTTATAGAGGCGTTTCGTTTCCATGTTAGCGAGTGCGGCTGCTTTTTTTACCACAGCCAATGCTTTGATCATTTCCTCGTGAACCTTATACCCTGTGATAGGAAAATTCTCTGCTGCCCGTAATGTTTGAATACCGTAGTAGACATCGGCCGGGATGTTTTTTTCTCCGAGAAAATCCTTTTCCGTCCGATATGTCATCTGAGCTTTCATTTGATAACCCTGCTTTCTTTTTTAAATGATGATGTCGTCTGCAATCGGTGTTTCCATGATTTTTTTAACCTCGCCGGGCTCTCCGGTTTTCCCTAAGGCCCACATGAGCTTAGGTACGATGGCTTCGGTGTTCATATTTCTGGAGCGGATAATGGCATCCTGGTTAACCTTTCGGCCGACCTCATAAATGCTCATGTCTTCTCCTTCTTCAAGGCATTGCGTCGTAATGGCAACGACGATCCCGTAATCGATCAGCTCGTTTACTTTTTCCAAAAGGTTTCTTTCCTCAAAAGGAATGCCGCCGCTTCCGTAACTCTCTATGACAATGCCTTTATATGAATCTTTCAGACAATCCAAAAACTCAGGCTTTAATCCAGGATGCAATTTTAAAAGACAAACATCTGTGTTCAAGGAAGTATCGATCTTCAATGTGTTCGGCTTCACTTCAGGAACCCGTTTGTTATACTCGATTTCCTTGTCGTGGATAAAAGCGATATAAGGATAATTGATGCTTTCAAAAGCATCGTAGCTTTTCGTTCTTAATTTGATCGCTCTCGTTCCCAAAATGACACGTCCGTCAAAGACGACGTACACTCCGCCAATCCCGTCACAGGCAAAGCGGACCGCATCTTTAATATTCTTTTTTGCATCCGTTTTCTTAAATGTGATCGGAACCTGAGAACCCGTAATCACGACAGGCTTATCCACACTCTGAAGCATGTATGAAAGCGCTGCCGATGTGTAGGCCATCGTGTCTGTACCGTGTGTGATCACAAACCCGTCATAGCGGCTGTAGTTCTCATAAACCGCATCCGCCATTTTCACCCAGTGTTCAGGCTGCATATTTGTACTGTCTATATCCATTAAAGATTGGCAATCTATCGTATAATTGGAGTGGTCATCAGTTAAATAGCTGAGAAGCTCTTCCGCTTTAACCCCCGGAGCCAGTCCGTTTTCTCCTTCTACTGAAGCAATGGTCCCGCCGGTGGTTAACAGCAGTAATTTTTTCATGTGCTACACCTCTTTAAGAAGTAGTTTTATATCGTCTAATGCATGATCATTGTATAAAAGAAGGCTGACATATAAGCATTGTATACGCTTTATGCGTACCTTTAATGCAATTATAGTCTTCAAATGTGAAATAATCAAGAAACATTATTCATTTCGCGTACACTTTTACTCATTATGTGCTATAATCACTGTGAATCAAAAGGAGCGTAATATATGAATTTAGATCGATTAACTACACTGAGAAAAGATAAAAAATGGTCACTGCAATATACAGCCGACCGCCTCGGTATTGCGAAAAGCACTTATGCGGGGTATGAATCAGGCTATCGCCGCCCTTCTTTAGAGGCTCTGATCGAAATCGCTGATTTATTCAACACCTCAACCGATTATTTGCTTGGCAGAGTTGACGATCTCCATAATGGGAAGCGAAAAAACAAATCCATTGAACTGACGGAATGGGACAAGCTCAAGCTGACGGTCGATGGGGCGCTTCTTTCTGAAGAAGAAATCAAGCAGATGGTAGCGTTTATCAAGGTCAAAAAAGAACTTGACGCGGGGTAAAATGACAGCGATTAACTAGTTTTATATAAAGCTAAAAAACTTGATTGGCCTATCTGCCAATCAAGTTTTTTTCGTTTTTATATGTTTAAAAATTTCACACAAACCGCTTCAGGAGCAGGAACCTCAGACTGTAAAAGCGACAGCCTGCCCGTTTTTTGATCTCTTTCAAATAATGTAAGTGTTCCTGTCTCCTGATTGGAAGCAATCACAAATTGTTCAGTAGGATCAAGAACAAAGTCGCGCGGCCATTGCCCTGCAGTTGCAACGTGTTCAACCAAGGAAAGCTCGCCCGAATATTCGTTGACACTGAAGACAGCGATGCTGTCATGTCCGCGGTTTGAAGCGTATACAAACCTGCCGTCTTTCGCGACGTGGATCGCGCCTCCCTGGCTTGCACCGTCAAAATCTTCGGGCAATGCGGAGATGACTTGCAGCTCACGGAATTCACCCAAAGCAGGATGATATTCAAGCACGACGACTTCATTGCTCAGCTCAGTCATCACATATGCGTACTTTTCTTTCGGATGAAACACGATATGTCTCGGTCCGGATCCTGGTGCAACGGCATGGCTTTTCACTTCTTCTAGCTTGCCTTCCTGCAATCGATAAGTGATCACCTTGTCGATTCCCAGATCAACGGCCACCACATAGTTTTCATCAGGTGTAAAACCGGCATAATGAGTATGCGCTTTTTCCTGTCTCTCATGCGGACCTGTCCCCTCATGCTTCGCTTCTGAATCCGGCTCCAGTAAGCCGCGGCTTTCGTTTAAAGGATAAGACGCAATCGTTCCGCTGTGATAATTGGCGGAAAGAACATAGCGATTATCATCATCGACACTGACGTGACACGGTGATGGTCCGTCTCCAGTTTGTTTATTGACGAGAGTCAGGTCTCCTGTCAGCCCGTCAACCTGATATGCAGCAACACCGCCTTTATCGCCGTCCTTTGCAACGGCGTAAAGCATTTTATTGTCTTTGGCGATGTTCAAATATGTCGGACTTCCCAATTTTGCAGCGAGCTTTGGCGTGCTCAACGACTTTTTTTCCGTATCCAGCTCGAATGTATAAATCCCTTCGCTGTCTGCTTTTGTATATGTTCCGATATAACCTCTGTACTTTGTCATATGATCCTCTCCTTTCCGATACGGTTATCCCTATTTTAACTCACAAGAGCTGAATAAGCATGGAATGGTTTGCAAAAAATCATAACTCTCACATGAAAAACACCCTTAAAATACTCTTAACATAGATGCGGTCACCGGTAAGCCTGAGTTCGTTTAAAGGGGTGTTCAATATGACGAATATCATGATTGTTGAAGACTCGAAGACATTCAGGAGCTGTCGCGCAGTCGCTTGGAAAAATACGGTTACCAAACTGCGGTACAGCATCAGGGAGAAAGACTTGATGCTGTTTCTTGGTGTTGAAAACGATGAATTGACAAAAATTCGAAACCTTTCAATTCTTTTTTTCGTATAAAAACGATATTATATTTTTGAGGAGGTCTTCATATGATCATTTTCATTATCGGACTCATCGTACTGCTCATCCTTCATTCCGCCTCGGCACCGTCTGGCAGAAGGGGTTCAGATGGCGGATCTTCATCTTTCTTCTTTGGCGGTTCTGACTCATACGACTCAGGAAGCGGCGATTCATGGGGAGGAGACGGGGGCGGAGATGGAGGCGGTGGCGGCGGAGATTGATCGTTTCCGCAACGCGGCATAAACAGCAGTTTCACCTCTCTCTATTGGCAACGGCTGCATCCTCATGCGGCTGGCAGCCGGATCATCCACTTCTCCTACCTTTCATATTCATATCAGCGGCGGCCCTAAAAAATAATCTCCCTTTAAAGTTTTGTTTAACCTGACGGCAGATTGGGAAAGATGTAAAGACAACATGAACCCACTTTAAAATTGATTCAAAAGTCACAAAAAATTGATTTTAAGACATAACATGTAAAACTTTACGCCCTCTTGTTCGATATTAAAAGAAGAAGTTCATGACGAGGAGGTTTTTTCCCATATGATCATTTTACTGGTTTTATTTGCACTGCTGATCCTGTATTCATTCTTTTTTGATAAAAGAAACAACAGATCCTATCAAAAACCGGCTAAAAGTAAAACATCGGTCCGGCAGGCATCCTCACCGCCTGTTTTCTTGAAAGTGATAGAGTCCGCGCCCGGCCAAGAAGGACGCCGGCAGCCTTCTGAAGGAATGCGCCCGAATCTTCGGCTTGTAATGGACGCGACAAAACAGCATCCAGAAAAATAAAAAAGGCGGTACCTCCGAGAAGGCCGCCTTTTTTTTATTGCCTGTTATGTTCCACTGTTCTTCCAAAGGCTTCAGGCGACATACCCGGCGAGATGCGGACCCGATGCAGCGCATACATCCCCTGATCTCTTGAAGCTGCCCCAGGCTCTGTTGTCACAGCCATTTTATAGCCCGCTTTTTCAGCCAGTCCCAGCGTATCTTCATTATAGCGCCCGACCGGATAACTCAGCAGCGCTGTTTCTTGATTGAACATGCCGTCAAACAATGTTTTGGAACGCGTCATTTCATTCAGCTGCTGTTCAGGTGTCAGTCCGTTCAGCTCGACATGATTGATCGTATGGCTTTCAATCGAAATCCCGTTTCGGCTCATTTCTTCCATTTGTTTTTCGGTTAAATGATTCTTTCTGCCAACCGATTTGCCAATCATAAAAATCGTCGCCTTCATCCCGTTTTCTTTCAAAATCGGGTAGGCTTTCGCAAAATTGTCTGTATAGCCGTCATCAAATGTAATCAACACACATTTTTCACGCGGCATTTGATCTTGCGTTAAAACGATATAAGCTTCTTCAGGCGTCAGTGTATAATAGCCGTTTTCTTTGAGCCATTTCATATGCCCGCGGAATTCTTCCTCCGGTACGCGCAGACTGTTCCCAGATGAGATGCTGTGATACATGAGAATTGGAATGCGGGCCGGGCCTTCCACTTTTATCCAAGCGGATGTATCAGGATTCTCTTTGTTTTGCTGAGGTTCCTTTTTTGACTGCTTTGGCGCTTTTTGCACCGCTTTTGGTACTGTCTTTTCTTCTCCTCTTGCTTCATGGCTTGCGCATCCGTACAGAGCACTTGTCAGAATAAACAGCAGAAGAATCAGCTTCGTTTTTTTCACCATTTTTCCCGCTTTCTATTAACTGGATCCATCTTAATATCGGTCTGGCACCGCCATTTTTTTACCATTCCCGCAGGGATGATGAAAACCATGCTTTATGCAGTCGGCTGATCCCTTCTTCAATTTCTGTTTCAGAAAGTCCTCCAAATCCCGCCATTATAACGGAAGAGGTGCTGTCATGAGGATGAATCCAAAAATCTGATACGGGATAAACCTTTACACCAAGCTTTTCTGCTTTTTGTATGATATCGTCCGCCTGCCGTTTGATCCTCAATAAAATATGGAGCCCCGCTTTTTCCCCGATGATTTCTGCTTCATCCCCGAAATGCTTTTCAATAGCTGATATCAATGTTTTATGCTTTTCCTGGTACACTTTTTTCATTTTTCGAATGTGTCTTTCAAAAAAGCCTTCTTTCATAAACAAATACATCGCTCTTTGAATGATAGGAGAGGAAGCCTGGCTGTAGCGGCCGAGCTTTTCCTGAAACTGGTCTGTCAGCCCCGCAGGCAGGACGATATAACTCAATCTGGCCGCCGGGAGAAAGGATTTTGAAAAGGTCCCTAAATAAATGACATTTTCCTTTGTATCGAGCGCTTTTAAAGATGGAATAGGCTGTCCCTGATAGCGGAATTCACTGTCATAGTCATCTTCGATAATGTAGGCGCCATGATGATAAGCCCACTCCAGCAATTTCAACCTCTTTTGAATCGGAAGCACCATCCCACACGGAAACTGATGGGATGGCGTAATGTAGACGAGTTTCGCCCGACTTTCCTCCAACTGTGACAAATCAATCCCATCCGCTTCCAAACCGATTGGCTGAATAGTGCATCCATGGTTCAGAAAAACGGAGCGTACACCGTCATAACCCGGATTTTCCGCCGCAACTAAACCGCCCTTAATAGAGAACAGCTGACAAAGCAGACTGACCGCATACTGCGTACCTGAACAGATGACAATTTGCTCTGGCGAACAGCGCACACCCCTTGCCTGAAATAAATATTTCGCCAATTCTGTTCGCAGGCCAATATCACCTTTATGATCACCGTACAAAAATAAATCTGGTTCTCCACTGTTCAATGCATCTTGCAGACACCGCTTCCATGTTTTGTGTGGAAAATGGCTTAAAACGATATCACCATACTTAAAATCATATTTTGCCGCAGACTCTCTCCTGGTTTCTTGGGGTTCACGAGATGTATGATCCTGAAATTGACTGATCGGCATCAGTGTTTTTTCCAGGGGGAGCACTTTTATGCCGATTCTTGCCCTGCTCTCCGTATAGCCTTCGGCAGTCAGCTGCTGATAGGCGCTCTCAACGGTATTTTTGCTTAGATTTAAATGCTCGCATAAATAGCGGATCGACGGAAGAAATGTCCCGGGGGGCAAACCGCCGGTTTCAATTTCTTTTTTTATATATTGGTAGAGCTGAATATATAGAGGTGATTTTAGTTTTTTATTGAGTAAAGGAGTTAGTTCTATCATGATCTGACCTCATCAAGTTTTCTATTATTGTCTCTTTTTAAAGGGACAATAACAACCTAAAATCATGATAACAATGAAAAGGAGCGTGAATGCAATGAACCATACAATTCGCCATAAACAACTAGCCTGCACAGATACAATAAAGATTGACCAATTTTTAGAAGAGGCACAAACCGGATACCTCGGTTTGGCCGCTCACGGAGACCCCTATGTCATCCCTTTGAATTTCGTTTGGAAAAACGGCTTCATTTATTTTCACGGGGCATCTGAGGGACGAAAGGTGGATATGCTTCATGAAAATCCAAACGTATGCTTTACGGTCAGTGAACAATACGGAACAATGGTTCACCCGATTCCCGCAAAAACAGATACCGCATATATGAGCGTCATTCTTTTTGGAAAAGCGGCTGTCATCTCAGACTTAGCTGAAGCCACATCCGCCATGCAGGCTCTCCTTGATAAATACGTACCGGGCTACTACAGTTCTCCGCTTCACAAAGCCCATGTAGAAAAGTACAGATCGTCTTTGGGAAGCAAAACCTTTATTTTTAAAATCCGGCCATTCGACATAACCGCTAAAGAAAACGAGCTGAATCAAAGCATGAAATTTGAACAGGGGCGGACTGTACATGAAGATCGATGATAAAAAAGACCCGCAGCTTATGCTGCCGGGTCTCCCTGAACTATCAGGCGGATGCCCCGCCCGAATGTTCATCAAGAAATTTCAGTCCCGCCGTATATCGCTTTCTTTTCTTTTTTGTCCAGCAAACGAGCGCCAGCCTTTGATCCGGATGTTTCTCATCGATTGAAATCAAGACGTTTCCGTTGATATCAAGCGGTACATCGGTTTCTATTTGACAGCCTGACAGACTGATATCCTTGATTACAATCTGATGCGAATTCTGATCTGAAGCTGCCGGAAACAGCAGCGTCCCCATTCCTTGAAAAGCCTCGCGGACATATTTTCTTTTAAATGCATCCGGGCTTTTTTCTGTTTTCATCAAAAAGCGCACAGCTGTTGATAGTGTATCAGCGCGCTTTTCCCGATCAGCTTTTTTCGCATTTTCCTCATTAAACATGTAGCCGATCAGCTTGATATACAGTTCGCGCTCCATCTCCTCAAACCGCAGTCCGATTTCAATATCTTCCCCGTCTTTCGTCGTCCAGATCACTTGAACAGGCACTTTTCCGACCTTGTCAAGCACGAGGCTGTCAACTTGATAATACACCTCGGCATCATTCGTATAAGGCAGTCTGATGCGCGCCCCGGTATCGCTTACGTCTTTCAGTTCACACTGATGTTTTTGATCCGAGCTGCTTGTCGAAAAGGATGCCGTATTGTTGATGCTGAAACGCTCAGAGCTTCGGAACCTCGGCCTGTCAAAAGCAACGAGCAGCGCCAGTATAAGCCCCGCCATATTATAAAGAACCCAGAATAAATTATATGACGTCACATTGATATCAAACGTATGAAGAATCAGATAATCATAGAGCGTTTTGCCGAGAGCCGCAATCGTCATGCCAAGCAGAATGGCGCACGGATAGGCTGTCATATATTTGAATTTCCGCCGGTCGGTATTGACTCCTTTAGGGGTTACTTTAAAGTCAAACCGTTTTTTGAATATAAATTCAGATAAAGCCGACATCGCCATATGCGGAGCCATGGACGTATCATATATATGGCTCCAGCTCATGCTGCGCTGCCTGTCGGAGACGGCTTTGAATGAAAGATAGGAGCCCAAAAACGCAGGCAGCCAAAAAGAAGTAATCGACCATAGATTAGTCTTTAAGCTATGTATGCCGAATAACAAAAACAACAGCGGCGCTAAAATGTATACCATTTTAAAAACACCGAAAAACCAAAAGAGAATGCCGTCAAAGTAAAGAAGACGCTGCATTGGGGTCAGGCCCTTTAAGAAAAGCGGGTTCCACTTCTTGCCGCACTGAATGTTTCCCCTGCACCAGCGGTCACGCTGTTTCAGTAAATCCGTCCATGTTTCAGGCGCCAGGCCGACAGCCAGCACCTCACTGACAAAAACAGATTGATATTTCGTTTGCAGCAGCATCCCCGTCGCCATATCTTCCGTAATCACGCCGGTCGCAAAACCGCCGATTTCCTCTAAAGCCGTTCTTCTGAAAACAGTATTGCTGCCGACATACATCACTGCATTAAAACGGTCTTTCCCGGCTTGAAGCCTCCTCATAAAAAAGTCCTGCTCATTCGGGATATTCGCGCCTGAAAACAGGTTGTACTGATAAGGATCTTCGTTATAAAAGGCCTGCGGCGTTTGAACAAAAGCCACCTTTTTCTTCTTAAAATAGCCGACGGTCTTTCGCAAAAACGAAGGCAGCGGCACCATATCGGCATCCATCGTCACAATCAGTTCGCCGCTCGAACAGCTCATGGCATGATTCAAGTTGCCAGCCTTCGCATGCTCGTTGTTTTCTCTCATCAAATAATGAACACCGAACGCTTCAGCCAGCTTTTTTATGTCTGAACGCTTCCCGTCATCACAAAGATAAATATTGACAAGCTCTTTGGGATAATCCAGGTTAAGGCATCCGGCCACCGATTTTTTCAGGACATGGCGTTCCTCGTTGTAGGTGGCAATTAAAATATCAACGCTCGGCCATTGGTCTTGATCATCCAGCAGCTCGGGATTCCGCTTTTTTTCCTTCCAAACGAGCGTATAAAAGATCAGCAGCTGAAAAAATCCGATGCACTCGGTTGCAACCAGGATCACACCCATTGCTGTATCGGCTGGTCCCGAGCTCGGCAAAGTAAAGCCAAACCGCCAGACAATATAAACGCCGTTTGTGATCAGACACATGATGATCAAAGGCTTTTTAAAACGCGGACTTTTTCTGCAGCCTAAAAAACCGATAAGGAGCAGCGCAATCATCGCTGCAGGATAGTAGTGTAGAATATATTCCATGTTCTTCTCCTATTCATTTAAGTAAGATAAAAAAACCCCGTTCATCAGGGTCTTTCATTAAAAATCTCCGTTTCTTTTTTTGCACTCGAATATATTACCACTTTTCAACCTGAATTACCTTAAAAAATATATAAAATATATTTCTTTGTGATGATAATACAATTATTTATAAGACTATTGACTCTATAAATAAACAACTTAAAGTATCATAATCTTTTTTATTTGATATATATTCTATATTCAATCAAAAACGGAAGCTTTCATTGGATATTTAGCCGAGCTTGTACCATTTGTCGCAAATGCTTTCACGAGCTGTGCCTGAAAGCCGGCTGTTTAAAACAGCTGTCATCAAGAAAAAAGGTCTCGATGCCTAAATCTATGATTTATTTTTGACGGATTAACAGCCGTTTTGTGTCGTTTTTTTTGAAAAAACAGGTAATTCGGGAAGCATGGTCTATGCCGGCTATCATTTGTGCACAGAAAAATGATATGAAACATGCCGTTTTATGAAATCAACCGGTAAGCAGGCTGTGGCAAAACCCGTGTGAAGATCAGTAGGCCTTCTTTCACGGTTGTCTGAATTTTGATTTTTTTAGTATACTTAATTTAGTTAAATAACTCAGCAAAGGGATTGCACTTAAGAATGGGGGAAAGTATATGGAAGCAAAGTCAAAAGTTCAACATATTCCTTTTCAAACACCGAATGAAAAGGACGAAAACTTTATTGCCAAAGCAATGAATATAAAAGTCGGCATTATTCCGCTGCCCGTATATTTGCTGCTGCTGGCTTTGATCGCAACATTTGTGTATATGCATGATCTAAAAAGCGATATTTTGACCGCAATCGCTGTCACGGGGTTTTTCGGCTTCACATTCGCGCAAATCGGAAAATCCATTCCGTTCATCCGTTCTGTTGGCGGCGCCGCGATTCTCGCTACATTTATACCTTCGGCCATCGTCTATTATCACTTGATTCCTGAAGATATTGTAAAATCAACGACTGAATTTACAGAAAACTCAAACTTTCTTTATCTATTTATTGCCTCCATTGTGGTCGGCAGCATTTTAGGGATGAAAAGAGAAACGCTGATCAAAGCATTTCTTAAAATTTTTATCCCGCTGATTGCCGGGTCCATTGCTGCGGGAGCTGTCGGCTTAATCGTCGGCACAATGCTCGGCGTTGGATTTCAGCATACACTGTTGTATATTGTCATTCCGATCATGGCCGGAGGAGTCGGAGAAGGAGCCATCCCGCTGTCCATCGGCTATTCGGAGATTATGCATATGTCTCAAGGAGAAGCTTTCGCATTAGTGATTCCTTCTATTATGTTTGGAAGCTTAAGCGCCGTCATTTTGTCAGGGGTTTTAAATGTGATGGGAAAGAAAAAGCCGGCATGGACGGGCAATGGAAAAGTCGACCGTTCCGAAAGTGATGGTGCGCTTTTGCTCGAGAACAACGATCAAGAAAAAGAAAGCGTTTTTAATCTCTCCCATTTTGCGTCTGGCGGGATACTGGCTGTTTCACTATATTTAGTCGGCATGCTCTCCCATGACTTATTTGGATTTCCTGCACCTGTCATGATGCTCTTGCTTGCCGTTGCCATTAAACTGTTTCGTTTGGCGCCCGCTAATTTAGAAAGCGGAGCCTTCAGTGTATCACGCTTCTTTTCGACTGCTGTGACTTATCCGCTGCTTTTTGCCATCGGTGTTTCAATGACACCGTGGGACAAACTGATCGCTGCATTTAATCTTGCCAACATTATTACGATCGTTTCTGTCGTGGTCACCATGATGACAGTCGGCTTTTTCACCGGAAAATGGCTGAATATGTACCCGATCGAAACCGCCATCATCAACGCTTGCCATTCCGGTCAGGGAGGTACGGGGGACATCGCCATTCTCAGCGCGGCTGAACGTCTTGAGCTTATGCCGTTTGCCCAAGTGTCCACTAGGATCGGTGGAGCGATCACCGTCACACTTACATTGCTGTTGCTGGCCCAATTCTATTGATGAATCAAGAGCCTGCAGTGTTCCGCAGGCTCTCAGCTGTTCATACTGCCTCCTGATAAGAAGCGCGTTTTTTTAGCGTGTTTTTTTCGGCACGTAATCCGGGTAGTCTGTCACAATCCCGTCCACCCCAGCCTGCAAAAGCGGCGCAACTTCAGCGCGTGAACGGACGGTCCACGGCGTAATTTTCATTCCAAGCGCATGAATCCGGGAAACGAGTGTAGCATCGGCAGCCACATTTTTTAAGTTGGCGTTCACATAGTCGGCATATCCGGAGAATTCCTTCAGTTTGACATTTGTTAAGTCTGAGCTGAGCCAAGTTAAAACGCCTGTCGGCATGGATGGAAGCAGTTCATGAATCTTTCGTACCGACTCAAAGTTAAATGATTGAATGATCACTTTATCATGCTTGGGCTTATCCATCCGACGTTCTTTCAGTGCGGCCGCCACTTTTTCTTCAATTCCCGGATAGCGTGCAGGCTCCTTTAATTCAATCAGCATGCCGATCTTTCCTTTATATCGATCAAGCACTTCTTCAAATGTCGGAATGCGCTCACCGGCAAACTCAGATCCGAAGTAGCTGCCAGCATCAAGCTTGCGAAGCTCATCAAGCGTCAGATCCTGAACTGGAACCGGAAGCTGTGAATCAATGTCTGTCGTGCGATTCACAGTTGTATCATGGATGACGACAAGCTCCCCGTCCTTTGACATCTGAACATCTAATTCAATATAATCCGATTTCATTTTCAGCGCCCGGTCAAAAGCAGCCATTGTGTTTTCAGGCGCATATCCCGAGGCGCCTCTGTGCGCGATCACATCCACTTTGTGAGGCTTCGCAGCAATCGTATTAGACGCAAACATCACTGAACCGAAAGAAATCCCGATCAATAAAGACATCACCCATTTTTTTAAACCCGTCGGCACATTATCCACTCCCCTTTTGCTCTTCATTTGCCATTCGCTACAAAAGTATAGCTTTATACTGTAAAGATTATGTTTCAGCAGTCTTTCATTTTCATAAAGCATCCATCAATCAAAAAAAGATCCCTCATTTGAGGAATCTGTAACATATACCTTAACGTTCACAAGCAATCTTATCTTTGTCACGGTCAAGCTTTTTATTGGCGTCATACAACGATTTTGATACATAAGGCTTGTACTTCGTTTTTCCGCCTTTGTTTTTCACTGATTTAGCGCGGGAAACGCCGCCTTTATAGACTTTATTTAACGCCTTGCAATTTTTATACGTTTTCACCTTTGTTTTTGCTTCTGCCGCATCTCCGGTGCTATAGGAAAAACCGATGATGAGACCTATTGAAAGCAAAGCAGCAAACCATTTTTTCATCTTTATGCCCCCCGGGTTTATTTATGTACCTGTTTTTATCATAAGCGATTTCACGGCGACCATCAAGAAAAAAATGACATTTTATTGAACAAAAAGTATCAAATCACTTAAAATGACACCAGTCTTTTTGTCCTGGTTTTTTCAGCAAACAAAAAACCGGCCGATGCCGGTTCAGCTTTTATATTGAAGTCCGCAGGCTTTCTTTAACACTGCGCCAATTTCATAAGACAATTCTTTCGGATGAATGCACAACTTATCTTCAAGGGGGTGCTTCCAATCGCCGTCCTTTATCAGTTTAACGGCATAATGCCCAGCTGGGTCGTTCTCCGGAAACCACTCTACATCCAACACTAGGTTCTCTTCATGATGTTTGAGCTGGAGCAGATCCTGTTTAAAATGAGACAGCCATGCCTTGCTGTCAGGGGCTAATACGTCAGGATTTATATCCGTTAATGAGTGATGGAGTACAGTCCAGCCGGTTGGGATGCGCAGCCTCAGCAAATTGCGGGGGGTTCTCTCTTTCCAAATCACCTCTTCCAACCGTTCGACTAACTCGTCATACGGAATATTTGAAATGTCCTGTTTTTGATCGGCATTGAAGATCCGGATGGTATAGCAAAGCTCTCCGACACCATCAACTTGTACGATGTCTGCGGTTTTTGTATGTTCCAATATCAGCAATTTTTGGCGGCGTTCTCGAATCGGTTTTTGATATAAATGATTTTCTTTTACCTTCCAGCCATCTTGAATTCTTAAAGGATGCAATTTGAAAAAATAATGAAAGATCGTCAACCGTCTCACTTCCCATATCATGAATAGCCTAAAACGCCATCCCCGCCTCTGGATTTGTCCTCTCAAATACAAGCCTATTCGCAGGATTTCGATTTAGAACGGAGACATAAAAAAACTTGAAGATCAAATCTTCAAGTTAGTCTGTCATCTGGTAGATCCTGATTTGGCTGAGAAGGTCAGAGTTGTGGCTGCTTAAAACAGCAATTTTATCATAAGCGAGAAATCTCCCTCTTAAAAATTTCATCTGCTTCCCAGGTTCCAATGTGATCTGCTCCCCTTGATTGGACAATTCAATGATGTCTTCTTGTACAAACATTGCCGTTTCACCCGAATAATGGACATCATGAGGTTTATAATTGGATTTCAGAAATATGCTGTCCCCGTTGGATGGATACACAGTATATCTGTTGTTTCTGGTATTCGCGATGATTTCCAGCCGATCCATGTCATAGCGGATCACCGGCAAATCCTTTGTTTCTGACCAAAAAGAGTAGAACGGCTCATATTTGGCCTTTACATAAGCACTATCGATCTTCATAAAAGCATTATCAGTCATGCTGTATCGGTAAAAATCTTCATCATAGGTGACAAAAACAATCTCATCGCTTCCCCAAACATAATATTTGGACAGAACAGGAAGTTCCGCTTTTACATCGCATGCCTGATGATTCATGTTTTTCAGGTTGAAATAAAACAATCGTTGTTCATCATGAGAAAAAAGGGCTAATTCTTCCGTCAAGGTGTTTTTATAAGAAGCATCAATGACGATGTCCTCTAAACCAATCTCTTTTATCACATTTAAATGGGCGTCCAGCACCGTGATTCCTTCATAGTCGTCATTGATGACAATGTTGTCGGAAAACACTTCCATAAAATAAATATCTTTTTCAATATCGGTTTGATTAAGTTCTCGTAATTTCATGGTTATTTCCTTTCAGCACAGTTATTTTATGAATTTAGAAATCGATTTATTTGGGTCGGCTTTGCTTTCGTCCAAGACACCGCTGATCGGATCCGCTTCCCCTAAATGTTTCCTCCCTGTGCGGTCAAAAACTTCTATATGGGAAGCTTCCCCTACATGAAGCGTATCACGGTAATAATACAGACCGTCTTTTTCGTAGACTTGAGCGCCCTTCACCCGGATTTTCGTTCTTTTAAAGTCATCACCGCTGAGAAAAGTCTCATGGTCCTGCGGCACTCTTTTTTCTTTTACATAAGCACGGTTGCTCTTATTGAGCTTCTCGTATAATTCTCTTCTTTTTTCCTTGCTGTAGTGATTGCCATTATGAGCGACATAATCTTTTTGCGACATGCCTTCCGGTTTCGGGTTCCACTTCGGTTTAGAGCGCCTGCCGCCATCCTTCACCGAAAACGCCAGCAGATCATGAAGCGGTTTTTTCTCCACGCCGATTCTGCCCAGCGCTGGTCCGGCATGTGTAGCCAGCTGTTCAACGCGGATTCCGACCGGCACTTCAATCTTGCCTAGGCTCTTTTTGACTTTGTCGACTGCCTGTTTAGCCCGGTTCAGCTTGTCATTGACCCATTTGCTGCTGTGGGTATTGTGCGGAAGGTTTTTCACAGGAAGTTTGTCGGCGTAGCGTGCGGCAGCCCCGGCGCCTGTAATGGCAAACGCATTGAATAGGCTTTGTTTGCGTTGTTCATCCGATAATTGGTTTCCGAACATATCCCTTCCCGTCATCGCTTCTCCAAAACCGTTCGCTGCGGTTAAACCGTAAATCCCGTATTCCGCTTTTTTCAAGTAGTCAAGCGATTTCGCAGATTTGTAAGCGTCAAGGGCATGTTCAGCGGTGTTGAGGCCTTTGGCTGTTTTATAAATGGCTTTGCCGCCTTTAAAGGCACGCCCAGCCCAGCCGACAACCGGGATGAATCCAGCTGCAGCCATTGCGCCCGCGGAGACCCGCTCTGCGGCGGTAAGCTTTTCACCTGTAATAGGGTCTATTCCTTCTGACGCTCTCTTATAATCATAATAGCCCGTCACTTCCCCGGTAAAGGTGCAAGCCGTATCCCACGCTTTTTCATACCATGGCCTGTTTTCCAGCTCCTCCTGCTCTTTCGCGATCCGCCTTGCATCTTCCTGTTCTTTTTTAATCGTAAGATATTCCGACGTCCCTTTTTCCACTTCATCTTTAAGCTCGTAGATGTCGCTGTTGTGATAAGCTTTGGCGTCAAAGTAAATGGGAGACGCTTCATTGCCGTGCTGTGTTGCTTGAGCAAGCGCTCCGTACAAGCCCAGAACAAAACGTTCATCCGTTTCTGATAAAGCGTACTCCGATTTTAAGTCTTCATCAAACTGATTCACTTTTTCAACCGTTTCTTCCCGTTCTTTTTTCGCTTTGTTCAGATGCGTTTCAAAGGTCTCGGTTGAAAACGTTTCTAACGTTATGATGTCATCGATATCGTCAAAGATTTTTTGCAGCTCTTTTTTTTGTTCCGAAACGATGGACTTTGATGTGGTGTAAGCATTTGACAAATCATTTTCTAAAAAGTCACCTTTGACGACCGTATCTCCGAAAAGGTCGAGGTCTTCGGAAGCGCCGGAAATGCCGTCTAAAAATGCTATCTGTTTATCAATCAGGCCGAGCCATGCATCTGCAACATCAGCCTGAGCCTGATAAAAATCTTTAATGGCTTCAGCGCCTTCTCCCTGAAAGTCATCTCCCAGATTCATAACACCGTGAAATTGCTTCTTTAAAGCACTGATTTGCTCTCTTAAATCTTGATATTGTTGTAAACGTTCTTTCATCGCAGAGACCAAGGTTTTTGCTTCGTAGATTTTCATCGGTCTTAAGCCCTTTCTTTTTTATTGTCGATTGAATCATGACCCTGGAGGCCTAGAACAAGCGCCTTGTTAAATCACTGATGGTGCTGCCCAATTCTTCTAGGGCTTCCTCTCCTTTAGTAAGAAGCTGATCTGCCGTATGCGCCAGCCCCCTTGCAGCGGATAAAGCACCCTGCTCTATTTCCAGCAAAACGATCTTGGACTGAATCCTCGTTTTATAGCTTTCATAATCATCGGTTATGATGTTTTGCATCTCATTGTATGCTTCATCTCTCGACTCATCAAACGTTTCCGATCGGCTCCCTTGCCATGAGGAACCGAGACTGGGATTGCGAATCTTTTTGATTTCTTCCAAAGACGTATTTTGTTCCGTTTCAATTTTGTTTTTTGCCCGTTTCAGCCTTGATATCTTTTCTTCAAGATCGGCTGATTGATTTGAAATCGCGGCATGTATTCGATCTAACATATCTGAATAGCTCACTGAACCGTCACCTCTGAATTTAAAATGAGGGGTTATATTTTTGAATATTCACAAAAAGAGATATGTAGGACTTTTTCCATAATTTAAATTATAAGGCTGAAAGTAACAGAGATGAATAGGAAAATATACTCTTTTTGAACAGAAAAAAACCGCCCGACGTCTAATTGCGTCACAGGCGGTTTTCGGTGTTATTCGCTTTTTTCTTTTCCATAATGATATTGTGACGGATCAACAGGTGTAAAGTCTGAAAGCTTATGGAATCTCAATAAATCTTTATAAAGAACCTGGTCAGACAGATCAAGCTGTTCAGACACCTGGGATTTCAGGTTTTCAGTTTCTTGATTTGGTTTCATTTCTTTTCCGGTTTTTGTATCATACACCGTCGTGTCGATCATTGTGTATTTTGGTGTGACATAGTTGCCGTTTCTGAAGGCAACGGTTTCGTCATGATCTTTAGAAAAGAGATCTGTTCCAAAGTTGATATTGTTTTTGCTTTCGATTCCTTGCAGGTGAAGAAGTGTCGGCATGACATCCATTTCTCCGCCATACGTATGATTGACTCCGCCTTCTTTGCCAGGCACACGAATCAAGAGCGGAACGCGCTGGTTCATCGCATTTTGATATGGTGTAATCTCTTTTCCTAATACTTCTTTCATCGCTCGGTTGTGATTTTCAGAAATTCCGTTGTGATCCCCATATATGATGATGACGGAGTCATCATATAGACCGGCTTCTTTGAGCTCTTTAAAGAATTCTTCAAGCGCTTCATCAAGATAGCGGGCTGTCTGGAAGTATCCGTCCACCGTTTTATCACCTGTCGTTCCCTTCTCAAGGGTGGCGTCCTCATCATCCAGAATAAATGGATAATGGTTCGTCAGTGTGATTAAATGGGCGTAAAACGGCTGTTTGAGCGATTTCAGCTTCGGAATCGATTCTTTAAAGAACGGCTTATCTTTCAAGCCAAGGTTGACAAGGTTCTCTTCTGACATGTCATATGTGCTGGCATCGAAGAATTTGTCATAGCCAATCTGCTTATACACCTGGTCACGATTCCAGAATGACTTGTAGTCCCCGTGCATAACGGCGCTCGTATAACCCTCTTTTTGATTTAAAATCGCCGGCAGGGATTGATACGTATTTTGTCCTTTTGTCACAAAGGCACTGCCTTCAGGGAGCCCGTAAAGGCTGTTGTCCATCATCAATTCGGCGTCAGCCGTTTTGCCTTGTCCCGTCTGATGGAAAAAGTTATCGAAATACATCATGTCGTCCTGGCCGTGAGCCAACTTATTCAGAAACGGCGTGACTTCTTTGCCGTTCAGTTTATAATCAATCAAAAACGTCTGGAAGCTTTCCAGGTGAATCTTGATGATGTTCTTTCCTTCTGCAGCACCGAAGTATTCAGCATTCGGCTTCGCATAATGAGAGCTTGTATAATTGACAACGCTCGTCAAATCATCGCTGCTTGCATATGCTTTTTGGCTCGCGTTTTGAGCGGCCTGCACACCATCATAGACCATGTAATTATAAGGCCCCAGGTATTTGACGATATAATTTCGGTCAAATGTTCTTGTCAAAAGCTCGGGACGGTCTTTTTCGGCAACGGACAGATTGATGAAAAATAAGAGCACACCGCTCACAACGACGATTGCAGCCCATCTTTTCTTCAAACTGGAAGCCTTGATTTCAGGTATCTTCACACATAATGCAATCAATATGACAAGGTCAAGGAAATAGATCGCATCATGGAAAGCCATGATATCAAAAACGCCATCTGACATATTGCCGAGGTTTCCGGCTTGTTTAAGATTTGCAAAAGTCAAAAAGTCATCAAAGAAACGGTAAAACAGTACATTCGCATATAAAGCGAACGTCATGACAGCATCAATGATGATGATCCATACCGCTGAACGCCGGCCTTTCGCAAACAAGGCCAAGCCGAGTGCAGCAATTGTAAAGCTGAATGGATTAATAAATAACAGAATCTGCTGCGTGGTTCCTTTCACGCCCAAATTAAATTCTAAAAAGTAAGAAGCATAGGTTTTAGCCCATACAAAAATGACAGCTAACAAAAAAAAGCTTAGCTTATGAGAGAATATTTTTTTCATGATAACCTCTACCTTTTTAACATTTTCTGACCGCTATCTGTTTCAGTCAATGAAACGCAGGAGACGAAATTAATTTATTATTCTACTAAAAATCTCAATGCATATTCAAGCATCACGGCTGCTAAAATCCCTCATCAGCTTATGCTTGTACAGCTCCCGGCCTCATCCGAAAACAGCCCGATGCGGAAAAAATTCCACATTCTATATAGGCAGCCTTTAAGTAAGACGAATCAATTCCCCCAAAGGTTTCAAAAACCTTTTCGAATTTACAGGCGCCATCTGGAGAATTGATTTGATGGCGCCGTTTTCTGAAACGATTAAATATCTTTATGAAATGTATTCAAATAAGCTTTTCTTTGTGCCTCTGTAAACTGCCCGATCCAGTCCGCACGCGCTTCCTCTGTCATGTATTGCAAGAGGTGCAGTTCCACCGCTTTATAAAACTCAGGTTCAGGGAGAATGTTGTAAGTCGGAATCCGTACCAATCCGTTCGCGCGCGTCTGAATCAGCACATCCATAAAGAAAATGCCTTTCGGGCTATAGCGGTGCCGGCCCATTTTGATGCTTTTGATGTCTTTAATATTGACGGATTTTTTTCCCGAGAACAGCCGGCCGTCTTCTCCTTCTATGATGCTGAAGATGACGCTTCCTCTCTTCGTGAAAGCGGGAAAAGCGATTAAAAATAAGACAAAGAAAAAGAAGCTGAATAATAGCCCTGCGGGTATAGCCAACAGATAAAATTTTGTTTGAAAAGTGATCCCCATATAGAACATCCACAAACTCGCTGCTCCCAGCCCAAATGAGCCTAGGAATAGCCAGACCCTGAAGAACATTTTGCTTTTTACTTCTATCGGCAATTTGTTATTTCTGATCGTCATTCCCTCCAAACTATATATCCTTATGAAACTCGCCTAAATAAGCTTTTCTTTGCGCTTCTGTAAACTGCCCAATCCAGTCTGCACGCGCTTCCTCCGTCATGTACGGCAGGATATGCAGTTCCACCGCTTTGTAAAACTCCGGCTCAGGGAGAATGTTGTAAGTCGGAATCCGCACCAATCCGTTCGCGTGCGTCTGAATCACCACATCCACAAAGAAAATGCCTTTCGGGCTGTAGCGGTGCCGACCCATTTTGATGCTTTTGATGGCTTTAATATAGACGGATTTTTTTCCTGAGAACAGCCGGCCGTCTTCTCCTTCTACGATGCTGAAAATGACGCTTCCTTTCTTCGTGAAGGCGGGAAAAATCATTAAAAAAGTGATCAAACCATAGACCATCCCAAGCAGTCCGGCGCCTAAGTATAATAATGAATAATTCGATTCGAATTTTACCGCTTCAAAAAAGAGCCATATTCCGACCAAACCGATACCTGCAGTTCCTGCAAATGCCCATATCCTGAAGAATATTCGGCTTTTCACTTCAATGATCCGTTTTTTCACCTGTTCCGAAAATAGACCTCCTTTATCTCAGCAAACGACTATCTCTCAATATGATGTTACGAATCTTTTCTTTTTCGGCTACCATAACCGAGAATTCGTTTCTTGCACTTCCTGTGACAAACCATGTATGCTCCGCTCCAGGAATGACAAACATTAGATCTCTTACATCAGGAGTATTATCAAGACCATATTCTACAAGCATAACGCTATCCATTTTTCCTTGCCTGAAAACCAGATCTTGAATAAAAGCTTTAGCGTGAGGATGATCAGCATATTTGACCAGGAATTCATCGGCCAATAACCGCTCTTCACTGGCCCCCTTTAATAATTGTTCAAATTGGTCATTCTGTAAAGTAAGAACAGTGCCTTTTGCTTCCTGCTCCTCTTTGATATTTAAAAACTGAACGGTCTGCTCAAGAATATCCTCTTTCGAAGACAGCGAACTGATGTGATGAACCTGCTGCTCATGAATCAGCTGATGAGCGAATAAACCTTGAGAGGCAACATGGTATGAAACGCTTTCTTCTGCTTCATCGGAAAATTTAGATGCTTTAATCGTATAATCAGCATCATTTAAGGCTTGAATAAACGGTTTGCACGGTTCTTTTAATTTATATTGATGCGCTTTATATTCCAACACATCTTTTGCTAAAAGAGAGCGGCATGAGATTTCAAACATAAATTCAAGCTGCTCCTCCGTCATGTCGGGAAAATACGCCTGTTTCAATGACATTCCCTGTTCAAATAAGCCTTCACTGTAAAAACAAAAAATCAATTCTTCAATACTTAATTTCAATGTATCCATACGTATCCCCCTTAACCGAACGACAGCTTACCCGAAAAGAAATTTTTGGCGCCATTCACAAGGGAGCCGGCAGTTTCCTTAGCCTTTTGAAACCCTTTCCCTACTGTTTCTGCGCCTTTTCGAATGCCTTCATTCACATTGTCGATGCCTTGATTAAAGGCTTGAACGCCTTTACCAGCCAGCTCAAACCCTTTCTTTGCCTTGTCGAGTCCAGCTTGAATTGGATTTTTCAGCAATAAAGCTGTCTTCTCAGCAATGCCCGCTGTGAGTTTTGCAGCCTGCTCTCCCACGATTCCTCCGATAAACGATCCGGCTGCTCCTCCAACAACAGTACCGACAGGGCCGAGAGTACTGCCAAGTGCGCCTCCGATTACCGCACCGGCAACAGATCCGCCTGTAATCCAAACCGTGTTATTGACGGCGTTTCCGACTGCCTTTGCATTTTCCCTTTTTAATACTTCGCGGTTATTGCCGTATTTGCTGTAGTTCTCTGAGATTTTCAAGCCCATTCCCACAGTCTCAGTGGCCCCTGTGATTAAAGCGGCTGTAATCGCATTTCCCTTTGCAAACTTGCCTCCGGCTTTTAATACGTCTTTAAACGCTGCTTTATTTCCCGCTTCATCGACCATTCCGGCTGCGAAACTCTTGATTTTATTCGTGAAATCGACAGTATCCTGCGGATAAAATTTTGTGAATTTCTTATGCACTAAGTCTGCAAAAGGCAGATTTGGATTCTTAAACAGATATTTTGGACTTAACAAAATTCTCGCCGCTCTGCTGTATTTAGACTCATCGATGATTCTGGAAAGATCCATAAGCAGCTTCGTATGTTTTACTGAATACAGGCCTGAACCGTCTTTCACAAATTTTGTGATTCCAAGTCCGTAATACTTGAATTGGGTCATCGATACGCCGGCCATCGCGGTGAGCGTACCGTAATTATCATATAAGTTGTACAGCTTTCTTAAAATATCGTCCTGCTCCGCAAATTTATCGGCTGTTTTGCGTATGTAGCGTTCATTGGCATCAAGCTTGCCGACAAGGTCACTGCCGCTTGACCAGGCATCCCCGACGCCCGAAAAGCAATGACTGTAGCGCGGGTCACAGCCCAGGATCATCGTTGTTAATTCAAGATGGAGGTCTTTATACAACTTCTCCATATCTGTCAGCTCTTTGACAAAATCATTTGCCAAACCTTCAAGCTTGTCTGGATCAACTAAGATTTCCTTTCCCATTCCGCTGCTCCTCTCTGCTGATTATTTCAATTTCTCTCTCTTTTTTCTTTCAAGCTCTTCCATTCTCATGATTTCTGCCTTCGTCTGCTCGATTTTTGCGGCGGCTGTCATTAATTCGCTGCTGATTTCGATTAAATCCGCTTCCAATTGTTGATAAGCAGCTGATGTCTGGTCAAAATCACTGTCAAACTGCTCCCGGGTCTTCCCTTTCCATGAAGCGGAATTCGCAGACATCCGGGTCTTTAGATGCAGCTCTGATTTTTTCACTTCATCAGCGGCTGATTTATATTGTTCCGCCAGTGCGATTACCCTGCTTGAATCCAACTATTTTCACTCCTTAAAAACAGGTCTTTTCGTTTAATTATAATCAAAATAACCGTTTGCCAAATCGTACTAAAGTATTATTTAGCTCCCTTTCATCTTAAATTTTGCTTAAAAATGCAATGTATGGAATAACCCTTTGGCAGGGAAGGCTAAAAGGCCATTTCAAAGCAGTGATTCACGGACATGAAAACAACTAGAAATAGACCAAAAGACCTTTATATTAGGTAAATGACATCACAGAATGCAAAAAAAAGGCTGCCGGTATCCTCCGGCAGCCCTTTCCTTATTTCGAGATATCTACAAACCCTTCACCAAATACATCCCTGACATCATGGATAATGACAAATGCTTTTTTATCTGTACTTTTAATAATTTTTTTCAGCATGGACAGCTCTTGTTTATTGATCACGATATATAAGATCTCTTTGGAATTGCCTGTATAATGGCCCCGCCCTGATAGTATCGTGACGCCGCGGTCCATCAGCGTGTTGACTTGCGCTGCGATTTCGTGTTTATGCTCGGAAATAATCGTGATCGCTTTTTTCGTGTTGAGGCCTTCAATAATGAAGTCCATGACCTTTGTGGCGATGTAGAGCATGACGATCGTAAACATCAATTTTTCCGCTCCGATGATAAAGTAGGAACTGAATACGACAACCAAATCAATCATCAATAAAGCGTAGCTGATATTCCAGTCAAAATATTTATTGGCGATTCTCGCCAGAATCGCAGACCCGGCGGTGGTTCCGCCGACACGGATAATCATGCCGATACCGACTCCGGCAAACATCCCGGCAAAAATCGTGCTGATGATCACTTCATCAGCCGGAATCACCCAATCCTCCGTGACATGCAGAAAGAATGAATTGGCGACAACCGCAATGATTGTGTAAACCGTCGTTTTTTTATCTAAAAACCGATATCCGATCATGAGGAGAATCCCGTTCAACACAAAGTTGGTGATGCCTGGAGACCATTGAAAAACGTAATATAAAATCAGCGTGATCCCCGTGACGCCGCCTTCTCCCAAATCGTTCGGAATAGCAAACAGATTCACGGCCAGCGCAAAGAAAAATGCGCCTATCATAATCATAACCATATCAATTGCTTTCTTTTTCATAACTGCAGCTCCTTCCTATATCTAAAAGTAATTTCCTATTTAAAAAGCAAAAAAGCCCCGGAGAAGGCTCTTTTGATCAAGAGCCAAAACTCCAGGGCTTTTATCCCTCCGTGTCATAACGAGTTCTCGTTATGTGTTTTCTCTCGGACCAGACCAAATGCGGAGCACCTGCGGAACCCTAGAAAACCACTTTTTCTCTCATTTTATCAATTTGTCATCTTCAAGCATTATAAGTGAATTTCTGGTGTCTATCAAGCCTTTTTTCCAGCCTAAAATATTTGGTTTTTTGTAAAATAGCTTCCATGTCAAAACAAAAAAACATCTTATAATAGTAGATATACGTCCTTGCCGAAGGGAGGCGCCCTGATGAATAAACAGAAACGGCAATGGCTCATTAAACAAACCATTCTCGAACATCCGGTAGAAACCCAGGAGCAATTGGCAGCTCTGCTGCAAAGCCGCGGCATAATGGCTTCCCAATCTACCATTTCCCGGGATATTAAAGAGATGTATCTTGTCAAACAGCTTAATGAAGCCGGAAAACTCGTCTATGCCACGAATACTTCTTTATCAATCAACCCTTCCAAAGTTCTGAAAGACAAAATTTCAGAAGTTGTCTTGCAGGTGAACCAGGCGGAAAACTTAATCATTATTAAGACGATGCCCGGAAATGCCCATGCCATCGGAGTCCTTCTTGATAAACTGGGACGACCGGAGATGCTGGGCTGTATATGCGGGAATGATACTTGTCTTGTGATTTCTCAATCACCAGAGACCGCCCAATCATTTTGTGAACATTTATGCTGATAGCTGATCCCCATTTGGATCAGCTCTTTTTATTTTGGAAGATATGATCCTACAAAAATTTTTTTTAAAAAAATCCTCAAAAAAATATACACGTTTTATACGATGTTTACTTTGCCCTGACAAGGACTCCATGTCATTTTGTCATATTTATTCACTTTTGTTTTTGCTACATCAAAAAACTTGTGAAATAGATCACATTTTTGTTGTTATCGCTTTCACATCGCAGCCCGCCTCGCTGTTTTAAGCTGTAAATGTAATAAAAACAGATTAGGAGGCGGGATGATCATGACAGCACCGATTCACATTTACTCAGAAATCGGCCATTTGAAAACAGTCATGCTGAAGAGGCCCGGGCGAGAATTGGAAAATCTCACACCCGATTACCTGGAGAGGCTTCTCTTTGACGATATTCCTTTTTTACCGGCCGTTCAAAACGAACATGACCAATTTGCAGATACCCTAAAAAAGCAAGGAGTGGAAGTGCTTTATTTAGAGAAGCTGGCTGCTGAAGCTTTAGGTGACACTTCAGTCCGCGAACAATTTGTCAGCGAGCTTTTATCTGAAAGCAAAGCAGATATAAACGGAGCTTATCACAGACTAAAGGAATACTTGCTCTCCTTTGAAGCCGAGTCAATGGTCGAACATGTGATGAGCGGAGTCCGAAAAAACGAAATCGAGCTGGGGCTGCGCTCTCACCTGCACGAGCTGATGGAAGACCACTATCCATTTTATCTCGACCCGATGCCGAACCTTTATTTTACAAGAGACCCGGCAGCCGCGATCGGCAGCGGGCTGACCATCAATAAAATGAAAGAGCCGGCACGCCGGAGAGAGTCCCTGTTTATGCGCTACATCATAGAACACCACCCGCGGTTTAAAGAACATGACATTCCGGTCTGGCTTGACCGCGACTTCAAATTCAATATCGAGGGCGGAGATGAGCTTGTGCTAAATGATGAAACGGTTGCGATCGGTGTTTCAGAACGCTCCACCGCACAGGCAATCGAACGTCTTGTCCGCAATTTGTTTAAACGCCAGGACCGGATTCGCCGGGTGCTTGCTGTCGAAATACCGAAGACCAGGGCCTTTATGCATTTAGATACCGTCTTTACGATGGTTGACCGCGACCAATTCACGATCCATCCCGCCATCCAGGGTCCGGAAGGCGATATGCGAATCTTCATTCTTGAGCGGGGAAAAACGGAAGAAGACGTTCAAATTACAGAAGAGCACAATCTGCTGGAAGTGCTGAAGAAAACGCTCGGCCTTTCAGATGTGAACCTGATTTTCTGCGGAGGCGGAGATGAAATCGCTTCAGCCCGCGAGCAATGGAATGACGGATCAAACACGCTCGCCATCGCCCCCGGTGTTGTGGTCACTTATGATCGAAACTACATTTCCAATGCCTGCTTGAGAGAACAGGGCATTAAAGTCATTGAAATCCCGAGCGGAGAGCTTTCAAGAGGCCGAGGCGGTCCGCGCTGTATGAGCATGCCGCTGTACCGCGACGATGTAAAATAGCGAATTCAGAAGAAAAAGGAGAGAGAAAAATGGCAAAAACAATTGACTTAAAAGGAAGAAGCTACTTAGCTGAAAAAGACTTTTCTGAAGAAGAAATCCTTTATTTGCTCGACCTTGCCCAACAGTTAAAAGATCAAAAGGCACAAGGGGTCAGACATCGCCATTTGGAAGGCAAAAACATCGCTTTATTATTTGAAAAACCGTCAACAAGAACGCGATGCGCTTTCACGACTGCTTGCATCGACCTCGGTGCACATCCTGAATACCTCGGCAAAGACGATATTCAGCTCGGTAAAAAAGAATCGATTGAGGATACGGCTAAAGTGCTTGGCAGGATGTTTGACGGCATCGAATTCCGCGGTTTTGAACATGAAAAAGTCGTATCTCTGGCCGAGCATTCAGGCGTACCGGTATGGAACGGTTTAACGGATTTATGGCATCCGACACAAATGCTGGCCGACTTTATGACAGTAAAAGAACACACCGGGCGCGTGAAGGGCGTGAAGCTCACTTATATCGGCGATGGACGGAACAATGTCGCCAACAGTCTGCTCATCGGCGGAGCCAAAGTCGGAATGGATGTGAGAATATGCTCGCCTGAAGACCTTTTCCCTGACCAGGACATCGTCAAAATGGCGGAAACTTTCGCTGAAGAATCCGGAGGAAGCATCACTGTAACAAGCGATATAGACAAAGCCGCGTCCGGAGCCGATGTGCTGTATACAGATGTCTGGGTCTCTATGGGGGAAGAAGATAAATTCGCTGAAAGAATCAAATTGCTGAAGCCCTATCAAGTGAACATGGAGCTTGTGAAGAAAACAGGCAATGAAAATGTCATCTTTCTGCACTGTCTGCCCGCCTTTCATGATCTTCATACAAAATACGGACAAAACGTGTATGAACAGCATGGCATCAAAGAAATGGAAGTGACGGATGAAGTGTTCCGCAGCAAACATTCTAAAGTATTCGATGAAGCAGAAAACCGGATGCACACAATCAAAGCTGTCATGGCGGCGACACTCGGCGATCTTGACTGACAGGAAAAGGGTGCAATTCCCTTTTCCATCCTATACCGAATGAGGTGACAAAAATGGCGGAAGAAAAAAAACTGGGGCTGTTTGCGCTCATTGCGCTTGTCATCGGGTCAATGATCGGCGGCGGAGCCTTCAACCTGGCAAGCGACATGGCTTCAGGAGCCGGAGCAGGCGCGATTTTAATCGGCTGGGTCATCACCGGAGTCGGCATGATCGCGTTGGCCTTCTCTTTCCAAAATCTGACGACGAAAAGACCTGATTTAGACGGCGGTATTTTTACTTATGCCAGGGAAGGGTTCGGCCATTTCATGGGATTCAACAGCGGCTGGGGTTACTGGTTCGCAGCCCTGCTCGGAAATGTGGCATATGGGACGCTGCTGTTCAGTGCAGTCGGGTATTTTATCCCCGCGTTTGGAAACGGCCAAAATATCGCATCGATTATCGGTGCAAGCGTGATTTTATGGAGCGTACACTTTTTGATTCTGCGCGGTATTCAGTCTGCTGCCATGATTAATTTGATTACAACCATTTCAAAACTGGTGCCGATTTTTGCTTTCATCGTCGCCGTCATCTTTGTTTTTCATCTTGATTTATTTACGGCCGACTTTTGGGGAAAAGGACTGTCGCTAGGCTCGATCGGAGCCCAAGTGAAGAGCACGATGCTTGTCACCGTTTGGGTGTTCACAGGTATTGAAGGGGCCGTTCTTTTTTCAAGCCGGGCCAAGAAATCAAGCGATGTCGGCAAAGCGACCGTTATTGGACTGATCAGTGTGCTGGTGATTTATGTGATGATCACCATGCTGTCGCTCGGCGCCATGAATCAACAAGACTTAGCCGGCCTTCCCAATCCTTCAATGGCTTCCATTATGGAGCATATCGTCGGCAAATGGGGTGCTGTACTGATTAACTTAGGTCTGATTATTTCAGTAATAGGCGCCTGGCTGGCCTGGACGCTATTTGCCGGAGAGCTGCCGCTGATTGCCGCACGGGAAGGCGTTTTTCCGAAGTGGTTCGGCAAAGAAAATAAAAACGGTGCTCCATCAAATGCGCTGACATTGACAAACGCTATCATCCAGCTGTTTCTGCTGACTTTTCTCATTTCGGATACAGCATACCAATTCGCTTTTTCCTTAGCATCTTCGGCAATCTTAATCCCGTATTTATTTTCCGGGTTTTATCAGCTCAAATACAGCTGGCTTCACAAGGAGCCGGATCGGATCAAAAACATCACGATAGGGGTGATCGCAAGCATTTACGGCATCTGGCTCGTCTATGCGGCAGGCCTTGACTATCTGCTGTTGACGATGATTTTATACGCCCCCGGCATCTTGGTATTCCGATCAGTTCGCAAAGAAAAAGAAGGACCCGCTTTCAATAAGGCTGAGCTTGTCATTGCCGTCATCATCTTAATATTGGCTATTATTGCCATCGTGAAATTAATGGCGGGAAGCATTTCAATTTAACAAACAGAGGTGTCTTAAATGAAAAAAAGAAAAATTGTCGTCGCGCTTGGCGGTAATGCTATTCAAACAGGAGATGACGCCAGCGCAGAAGCGCAGAAACGGGCATTGGAAGAAACGGCCGTGTATCTGGCAGATATGATTGACAGCGGAGCTGAATTGATCATCACACACGGAAACGGTCCGCAAGTCGGCAATCTGATGATTCAGCAAAAGCAGGCGGACTCTCCAAAAACACCTGCCATGCCGCTTGAAACGTGTGTATCGATGACACAAGGAATGATCGGCTGCTGGCTGCAAAACGCCCTTGATCAAGCGCTGCAAGCCAAAGGAAAGAACGGGCATGCGGCGACCGTGATTACTCGCGTCGCCGTGCGCAGCGATGATGAGGCCTTTCGCAATCCGACAAAACCGATCGGACCGTTTTACAGCGAAGAAGAAGCAAAAGAACTGATGAACAGCCGGAACGGCGACCTCGTTTTTAAAGAAGACGCCGGAAGAGGCTGGCGCCGCGTTGTGCCTTCACCGGCTCCTGTATCCATTCTTGAGTACGATGTCATCAATGATTTAGTGGAACAAGGCCATGTTGTCATCGCGGCCGGAGGAGGCGGCGTTCCCGTCATCGAAAAGAACCACGCGATTTGCGGTATCGACGCCGTCATCGACAAAGATTTTGCCGCCTGTAAATTGGCAGAGCTCGTTCATGCAGACGAACTGGTCATTTTAACAGGCGTCGATCATGTTGCCGTTGATTATTTAAAACCGACAGAACGGACGCTTAAACATGTGACAACTGAAGAGCTGAAGGGCTATATCAAAGAAAAACAGTTTGCAGAGGGAAGCATGCTGCCAAAGGTGAAAGCAGCCATTCAGTTTGCCGAAGCCAAAAAAGGAAACAAAACAGTGATTACCTCCCTGAAGCTGGC
Organism: Bacillus swezeyi; assembly: GCF_001969815.1. GTDB lineage: Bacteria > Bacillota > Bacilli > Bacillales > Bacillaceae > Bacillus > Bacillus swezeyi. The sequence continues at coordinate 335,586 of NZ_MRBK01000004.1, forward strand.
CAAGGAAGCTCTCAAAGGCAATGCCGGCACCATTGTCGAACAAGCTTAAGCTCCAAAGGAAGGGCCTTTCAAGGGTTCTTCCTTTTGCCAATCGTCAAAAACAGGTAAAATTTAAAGTATATAACCTTAGTTCATAAGAAAATGATAAGGGTGGTCGTTAATATGCAGAACAAAGACATCGTACATCAACTGAAAAGGTTTTCCCTATTCGCTTCCCTGAGTAAAAAAGAGCTGGAAAACATCAAGCAGTTTATCTATTGGCGGACTTACCACAAAGGCCAGATTTTATTTATGGAAGAAGACCCCCGGGAACGAATGTATCTCCTTCTCGACGGCTTTATTAAACTCGAAAAATCCAATGAAACAGGATCCATGTTTTATACCGACTACGTACGTCCTCATACACTCTTTCCATTTGGCGGCCTGTTTCGCGATGAACACTATCATTATGCCGCTGAAGCCTTGACAGATATTGAACTCTACTATATTCCCATGAACATTTTCGAAGATCTTGTAAGGGAAAATAAAAAACTTCTCTTTGATGTTCTCAATCAATTATCCGATATCCTTGCCCTTCACGAAGAAAGGCTCAAACGAATCACACTCTCCCATGCGCATGACCGGGTGACGCAAGCCATCTATTATTTGACCGAAAGCCTCGGCCAGAAAGAAAGGAATTCAACCGTGATCAGCTGTCCGATTACCGCCGCAGAAATCGCCAAAATCTCCGGCACCTCCCGCGAAACCGTAAGCGCTGTCCTGAAAAAACTCCGCTGTGAAGGGATTATCAGCCAGATGAACAAACAGATTATGATCAATCGCCCCGAGTATTTTGCGTAACATTGAACAAAAAGAAACCATACTTCTCTGCATATGACATCATCCCGTTTTTTTCGGGATGAATTCATGTCATAAAGAATAGGCGATCATTTTCCGTTTCTTTTCTTCCTCCTTCTTCCACAATTCATAATAGCGGCCTTTATTTTCTATTAATTCATGATGCGACCCTTGCTCAATGATTTCCCCGCTGTCTAAAACGACGATTTGATCGGCGTTTTTAATACCGGAAAGGCGATGGGAAATGATAATCCGAGTCGTCTTTGATTGATCAAAGTAGCTGTCAATTTTACTTTCTGTCAAGGTATCGAGGTGACTTGTTATTTCATCCAATATGACCACGGAGGGATTGTTGACAATAGCCCTGGCAATTGCTAGACGCTGCTTTTGCCCTCCTGATAAAAAGCTCCCATTCTCCCCTATGATCGTGTTATATCCCATGGGCATCTGCTCGATATCCTCATGCAGATCGACATGCTTAGCCGCGTTTATGATTGCGTCGAAGGACAGGTCTTTAAATCCTGAAATATTATTGGCAATCGTATCATTAAAGAGATAGCTTTCTTGTAATACAGCCCCCATTTTCCCCCGCAGTTCATAAAGGTTGATACCCGTTAAATCTTGATCTCCATAATAAACTTTTCCGGCATCTGGTCTGTACAATCCTAAAATAAGCCTTGACAGCGTTGTTTTGCCGCTGCCTGACGTTCCAATCAAGGCGGCTTTTGTGCCGGCTTTAACTGTTAAAGAAAGATTTTTTATGACCGGAGTGTTTCCATAAGAAAAGGAAACATTCTCAAGTCGAATATCTTGTTCTGCGATATTAAAATCCAAAGGTTTATGTGTGCTTCTTTCCGGCTCCGTTTTAAAAACGTCTCTTATTCTTTCAAGTATATCTCCAATAAATTGAAACTGCTGCATATGTCTGATAAGAGAAGCCACAGGCAGGAAAAAACAAGCTCCTAAAGCGCTAAACCCGATTAAGCCGCCAATGGTTAAACTGCCGTTTACTGTCTCCTTTAAACCAAAACCGATTAAAATGAGGGGGGCACAGAATTGCAGACTGCTGCTGATGCTCTCTAACACAGCATCTGTAAAAGCATGCCGTTTGAAGGACTCCGTTTGTTTCTTGTCATAATGAAGTGATCTCTTCACTATATATGGGTCCAGTCCATTTGATTTGATAAAAGGCATAGCTCGGAGCGCCTCAGCCATAAAGCTTTGAGAAGCAGTCTGAGCTGACAGGTTTTTTCTTTTCAAATCGTTTAGCTTTGGCATAATAAAAGCCATTAATAGCAATTGAAGCAATGCCAGTCCTATGGAAAACAAAGCGAGCCTCATCGATTGAGTGGACATGGCGGTAAAAATAGTCAAAAGCATCAGTGCATCAAGTATTGCACCTGAACCATTACGAACAATGATTTCTCTGATGACAGCAATATTATTGATCCTTGATGCAATATCTCCAGCAGTTCGATGTTCATAAAAACTCAACGGCAGTTTCAATACATGATTGATAAAGTCGTTTGTCATCTGTTGGCTGAATGACGCTTGCAACTTGATAACCCAATAGCTTCTGAGAAAAAACAGGCCTATGATGAAAAGAAGAAACAACATTCCAACTTCAATTTTCAAAAAATAGCTCAAGCTGTTTTCTAGAACAGCGGCATCAATCATTTCTTTCATTAAAAAAGGAATGAAGAAGATAAAAGCTTGTGTTAGAAGAGAAAAGATCAAAATGGATAATACAATCTTCCAGCTTTGTACTGCGTATTTCATATAATATTTTAAATCTGAATAAGAAGATCTTTGTTGAAAAGCATCCGTCTTTTCAAATGTTAAGATGACTTGACTGTAATGCTTCGCAAAATCTTCTTTAGTTATCTTTTTCCTTCCTGTCATTGGATCAATAATCTCTAAATGGTCTTTCTTCAAGCTCTCCAACACAACGAAATGTCGTTCATCCCAAAAAAGAATGCAGGGAACAATAGAAGAAATGTGGGCATACAGATCTTTCGCACATACTTGAAAGGCTCTGCATGTCAAGCCGTAACGGGACGATACCCCGGTTAATGTTTTGATTGAGACGCCGCGGCTTTGCGCGTTGCATGCTTCACTGATTTCATTTAAGGACACCTTACAGCCGTAAAAATGAAGAATCATCGATAAACAGGCGGGCCCGCATTCATTCTGTCCCATTTGTCTGATAAGAGGAACCTTTTTCATGATTGTCACTCCTAAAAAATTAGACCTTACTTAGTAAGGCCTAACCACATTTATAGGTTTAAATCTTGAGGTGATTGCAGCGTTAAAATTGAAGGCACTTGATCCGGCGAATAGATTTTCAGCAGCCCTATACCAATCCCTGAGTATCCCATCATTAAAGAAGGTGAATCATTATTTTTTTCAAATCCTGTCAAATATCCTCTTATTTTGATATCCTTTAAAATTTGATGACTCAGCGATGCTTCCCAATCATACAGTTCTTTATTTTTCAATGTTCTTGCGATGATCTGAAGGATTTCCAAATTCCCCAAGTCACCATGGCAAAGACAATGGTTCTGACCAAATCCGTTTTTAAGAATCGCTTTAGCAGCCGTCAGCGCTTCTTCTTTTATGATATCCTCGCGATGATAGGAAAAGATTAACGCACGGCTGAGCCCTATACCGGCTGCCCCGTTGCACCATGCTGTAAAATTGACATTCCGGTAATCCCCATTTTCAAGCTTGATGTCAGCCCAATTATTGAATTCCGGAATAAACAGAGTCCGTTCAAATTCCAGGCCTTGATCAGCCGCTTCTTTATATCTGCTTTCTTTCGTTAGCTCATATATTTCATAAAGAGCCCAAGAAATGCCTGCTGCCCCATGTGCAAATCCTGAGGCCGGAACCGGGTTCGCAGGCACCTTCCAGCCTGCTCCCTTGCTCATTTCCGACATATTGCGGATAAGCTGGTCTCCGCATTTTATGATCAATGACATGATTTTTTCATCTTTAAAACGTCTATATAGATTTTTTAAGACGATGGCTGTACCAGCAGCTCCTGTCAAAATATCATTATTTTGATCATTGGAGATGAATAGCTGTAATCTTTCTAAAGCCGGTTCAAGCTCTTTTTCAATTAAGTCCTGTTCCTTCCATAAAACAGATAAATGGTCCAATACGTAAAGATAGGAAGAGATACCGCCAAAAGCGCTTATATCTTTGGATGTTGGCAGACTCCTTTGCACAGGGACTAAGGCTTGTCTGGATATTTCCGTGAAGCGGGGGTCTTTTGTCATATGACCCAAATAGCCAAAGAATAATGATATCCCGGCTACACCCTCATATAGCGTACTGTTTGCCGGAGAGATTTTAAATTGATCTTCCCGCATATTGTCTACAAATGAACCAATCCATGAAAGGTCTTTTTGTCCTTCCTGTTCGCCCGGAATCGCCCTGACCGCTAAATATCTGCCGATTTTGACTGCCTCCTGCAGGAAATCTTCCGTTTTAAAGGAAGGAGGGATATCGGTTCTTTTTAATGTGTCTCGTTTTCCTGGCGAATCCTTCAAAACGAGAAAAGCCGTCCGAATAAAACCGACCTGCTCTTGAAAATCAATCTGATTTAAGCGGCCAATTTTAAGCTTGGCTTCTTCAAGCGCGCTCCTCTTGAAGAAATTCGGAATCAATTCTCCTTTTGAATCCCATAGGTGGGTGCCCTCAGGTTTGCTGACAAAGTATGGGATGTCGCCGACAAACAGATCTCTTTTCTCATGCAAGACAATGTTTTTCAAATGCGGATTGAGTTTTGTATCAAGCCACAGCTTATCCAAAATCATGTCTCTATCCAAGCCGTCCCTCATAAAATCCGGGTGAAGACTTATTCTGAGAAGATTGGAATATCTCGCTGTTCCTCTTAAAATTTGCCTGACAGAGATCCCCTTAAATGAATCCATTTGGGCTTTTATTTCTTTTTTATGTTTCATAAAGAAACGATAAAGTTCTTCAAATCCCAAGACAATACTTTCTTCAAAATGAGCTGCATTTTCCGTTTTGCCGTTTAGCATCGGCCGGTGAAAACTAACGGGTATTGGATAATTTTGTTCCTTTATGTGAACTGTATCTTTATTGCGGTCGACGATGACGGTTGTTTTGTGAGGAGATACTTGTCCTTCTTGCGCACCCAAGGCACTGAGGTCAATGCCTTCAATCCCTTGTTTGCTTCCAATTTTCCTTGGCAGAAGGCCGACACGGAGCACTGAACGCTCGATCCGGTCATGGGCTTTGCTGAAGGCGCTGTCATCCGAATATCTTGAATTGTTATGAAGCAATGACTCAAGGTCTATTAAAACGGGATATTCACCGTGAGCAATCAAATTCTGGTGATGGAAATCCACAGCATTCATGGCGTATAAAACGGCTAAAAAAGCCCCAATTCGCCAATAAAAATGCTCCACCTGCTGTTTGTTTTGACACTCCGTATAAGTAATGAATTCCGTCCATCCGTAGTGTTGTCTGTTAAGTGTCTGAACTGTTTTGAGATCGTGGGTTAATCCTTTTGAATTCAAGAAATGAATAAAGCGATTAAACTGTTCATCTATTTCAAGAGACCGGGGCTTGTACACCATTTTAAAGCCTGAATCAAAGCTTAAGATGGCGACCGTTTTTCCCCGGTTATGTGAGTCTGACACATTGCTTCCAGTGTCGATCCCGGTTATGATTCCAAGTGCCCGCCCATCATTAAAATGATCTGAAAGAAGCCGCTGGTCTTCATGATATCTTAATAATATGTCATATACATTATCAGTCCAAAACCTTGTCTTTGCTGCCAGCATTCGCGTAAGGACAACGTATTCTTCCCTTATCGCCTGCAAATATGATGGATCATTCAGCATCACTTCATTATAGTATTTTGCCCTGTCTTCTGAAGTATCACCTTGAAGCTGTCCGGTAACCCTTGCGACATTCAATTCCAAAATGAGCGTTCTGCTGCTTATAGATGCAAGGGCATCTGCAAGGTTCGTTATGAGTTGAATCTCGACATCCGGACTGAAGCTTTTCATGATTTCTTCATACCGCCCGGCTTGTTCTAGTTTCTCTTTCAATTTTCCTTTTGCTGCCTTAAGAAATGGTTTTACAAAATGAAAAAAAAGAATATCTTTGTTCACTTCAATCTCTGTTTGCTCATAGGCGCCGCTGTTCACCGATTGAATAATGCCTAACCATTCCTGATGATCGGCAGGATGGGCAAACTCTGTTTGATCTTGATCCAACGTATTTTTTAAGACATCGATATTCATATGATACGCCGATAAAATATCCTCCAGACGAATAGCTTCATCGCTTTCTACGAGCATCCTCCATCTTTCGAAACGCTTTTCCGATGCTTCGCTCCAATTCCCCTTATTTTCGCGGCTGATTTTTCTTTCTATTAAGGATGAAGCACTGCTCCATTTTGTTGACTGTTCAGTAAGTCCTGCTTTCAAAATGAACACCCCATTCTTTTCTATATAGAAATCTCCATAAACATATCACAATATTTGAAAATTAAAACAAATTATAGAAAATATAAGTTGGATTTTAAGATATCTTCTTAAAAAAAACTAATATTAAATATATGAATTACATTATTTCAATACATACCATATAATGAAATACAAAAACTGGAGGTTAAAATGGATTTTTCATACTTAAAAAACAAAAAACTTTTGATAGGTGTTTCAGGATCGATCTCATCAGTCGGAATATCTTCATATCTTTTATATTTCAGAAACTATTTTAAAGAAGTACGGGTTATTCTTACAAAATCGGCCGAAGATCTGATTCCTGCCAGCACCGTCTCCTACTTTTGTGACAAGGTTTATACCGATCAGAAAGATGAAAATGGGAAGCGTTACAGCCATGTTGAAATCGGGGGCTGGGCAGATATATATTGTGTTCTCCCAGCAACAGCAAACATATTGGGACAGGCATCCCAAGGGGCAGCCATTAACTTGCTAACGACAACTATACTGGCGCATCCCCATCAAACTCTTTTCTTCCCTGCGATGAACGATGTCATGTGGCAAAAAAAAGCGGTGGCTCGCAATATACAGCAGCTCCGGGAAGATGATCATATCGTCATTGATCCCGTAGAAATTATGGCTTTCGAGGTTTCAAGCGGGAAAAGAAAGCTTAACCGGGCCATCATTCCTCCGGATAAAGCCCTAATTGAAATGGCCGAAATCATAGAAACAAGGATTGAACATCAAGTAACATCATGATCATGGCATGAGTCTCTTAAGCAATGTGCTAAGAGGCTTTTTTCATCTGAAATAAGAACATATGATATATTCCTAAGATGTTTCTACAAATGTTCACTTCCTGTCATCTTTACAACTTTTTCTGTATAGCTGGATGACTGCTTCTTCTTAATAAGATAGCCTTTTCCAAATTTTGTTTGAATAATCTCGGGGTTTCCCAGGTTTTCTTCAATCTTCTCCCGCAGAGAGTTAATATAAACATATAAACTGGATCGACTGGTTAAATCTGCGTAACTGATCAATTCTTCAGATGTGACAATGTTGTTTAAATTTAAATAAAGCAGGTATAAGATTTTGAATTCTTGAGCCGGCAGCGGAATATACTCTTCTTTTTTCCAGATGCAATGTTTGCCGATATCAAAAAAAGTTGAAGGTGAAAGCTCAATAATATTTCTTTTTTTCTTTTTCATATTATCTAAAAGGTCAATAAAGGGGGTAAATGTAAAATCCAAAGCATCCTGAGATTCCAACGAGTCTAAAATGATAAGAGGACTGCTGATGTTTTTGAATAGTGACAGGTTCAAATCATTAGAAAGGCACTTATCCAATATCACAGCGGAAAAATTTTCGCTACCCGTCCTCCTTTTTAATTCACTAGAAGATTTGATACAAATGATTTCAACTCCATTAGGCTTAAAAACATGCCTTGTATAAGCTAAGAAATAGCTGTTTTTTGAAAAGACAAGTATTTTTTTCATCCAATTCTCCTATTCAACATAATGTGAAACTGCCGCCACCGGAGGTATCTTTAAGTCCGCTTCAATTGCCGCGAATTCAAGTTGAAAAATCTCATTCTTTTCATTCTGTATTCTCCCTGCAGCCATCCAAGAGAAAAAGGGCAGGCATACATAACAGAAATGATAAAATCTCAGCTGATTATTACAAATCTTTCGAAAATTAGAAGAGAAGCAAGCCCTGCTTTCAATAGGCTCAGCCTTTTTTCCGAGGTTAATATGTCATGAATATTATGATTTTTATATTTTGAAACCAAAAAGCTGTTTTCCTAAAAAAGCAGATCGGAAAACAGCTTCTATTCAAACTGTTTACAGCAGATATTTCAACCCTATAAGTCCTATGGATGCCAAATTCAATTGCAAAGAACAGCCGTATATTGGTCCTGCATTGAATTGGCTTCTGATAAATGTCGATTTTTTGGATTTAATCACCTCCTGTGCACAATTTACCATTTTTGTGTCAGAATAGGAAGTTTTCTAAATGGAAATAAGTGATTTTTAAAGTCCATTTCTTAGATATCCTTAAGTTTTCGGGGGAAAATCATCCTTTTCCAGTGCCTTTAAATCATATCCCGCCGAGAGAAATTTCTCACCCCAAATGCTGTTACCAGTACAAACAAAACAATTAATACACTATAAAATAACGGATATGAATCAATTGGTGATTCATCAGGCGGAGACATCCCCAGCATAGGAAGAGTCCAAGGGTAAATTTGTCCCAACGGCGTATTAGCGGCAAGTATGGACGGCAATGTAAATCCAATGCTGACCGCCAGCGGTATACCGAATGTTTTATACCTGATGGAGATGATCAGCTGCAGCACAATAAGCGGAAGGCAGGCGATTGATCCCTGAACCACATATCCTAAAATCGTGAAAAAAGGCAGACCGCCTTTCAGCCCATTAAGGAATCCGAATAAAATAAAGAGTATACATAAGATGCTCATCGTCACGCCAACCATCATGGCAACCATGACGCTTTTTACAAAGAATACCCGAGACCTTAAAACCGGCTGGGCCAGCAGTTGCTTCCATCCTCCGCCCACATGTTCCCCTCTGCACACAAATGCGGCGTATATACCGACAAGAATCGGCAGAACAAAAGATCCCATAAAAACGGCAATTTGGGTCCAGGCTTCAACCCACTCGTTGTCGCCTGGCTGTACAAATAGTTTATAGTTATTCCGAAAGTTAGTGTAGGCCAATATGACGCTGATAAAAGGGGCCAATACATACAACACCCACATTTTCGAACGCTTTAATTTTAACCTTTCAGCAGCTAATATATTTTTTAACATGATAGTTCCTCCTACAGCACGTCTCGCTTTTTAAAATGAAGGGCGCCAACGATCAGCAGCATCAGTCCGACAAAAACATTAATCACAACAAAAGCGGATAGATCCGGATTGATCCCCAAACCCTCATATTGCAAGATGATGGTCGATGACTGGCTGGGGTAAGCAAGCGGAAACCAGCGCGTTGTTATTCCGGCGGCTAAAAATAAACCAACAATTGAGCTGACTGTGCCGATGAGAATTGAAAATGCTTGGTTTTTAAATGTAATAGACAGCCATAATTGAAAAGACATAATCGGCAGAGCCGTAAGCAGCATGACATAACTGTCGCCGAATAAAAGCCCCCATGGTATCGGTTCTTCAAATCCCAAGGCCTTTCCCAGTACAACCATGCCTATTGCAAATAAGGTTGTCGTTAAGAGCAGGCTGTTAAAAAGCCAAATATACTTGCTTAAGTAAATCCTTACTTTTGATATAGGCAGAGACAGCGTTTGTTTCCAGGAATTTGTCTGGTGCTCTATATTTGCAATGATTGAGGCAATAATTGTTACAGCTAAAGGAAACCCCAGCCCAAACAGCATACTGTTATCAAACAGCATATATTGCCACATCGAGGACGCCTTAAACATCTCGGCTTGCTTTTGGACATACTCGCCCCGATAAGTTAAATTCAAGAGTTCATATGCAAGAACAACAAGAGGGACTAAGATGACGACGATAAACAGAGATGAACGCCTCAGTTTCAGAGACTCACCGCGCAACACTTGTCTCATAAACTTCCCTCCGTACCTGTGAGTTCCAGAAAGATGTCTTCTAAAGAACGTTTGACTTCTTCCAATCGGTAAACAGAGACACCCGACTTAACCAGCATTCCGTTAATTTCCGAAACAAATTCAGGCGATGTTTCAGCAATCCATAAGTTCCCTTCCTGAAGCTTCGCATGCAACCCCCGGTTTTGAATAATCGATTGGGCTTCATGAATATTGTTGGCTCCAATTTTCAGGAGTGGTTTTTGTTTTTTCCTTAAAGCTTCGATATCATCTTGAAAAATGAGCTTTCCATTCATAATAATGCCCACTTGTGTCGCCATTTGGTCAATCTCACTCAATAAATGGCTGGATACAAGAACGGTCATCCCATATCTATCCGGCAATTCCTTGATCAGCTCCCGAATTTCATGAATGCCGGCAGGGTCCAGTCCATTTGTCGGTTCATCCAGCACCAAGAGGTCGGGCTTGCTCATTAAAGCAGCGGCAATCCCCAATCTTTGCTTCATACCAAGCGAGTATTCTTTCGCTAATCGATCAGCTACCTTTGTCAGACGAACGATCTCCAAAACTTCCGTAATCCGCGCTTCAGGCAAATCACGCACCCGGCGAATCACCTCAAGATTCTCCCTTCCGGTTAAATTTCCGTAATAAGATGGAGATTCAACGAGTGAGCCGATTCTCTGCAAGATTTGCAGACGATTTTTGCGGATATCCTGGCCAAAGAGCTGAATGTCGCCTTCTGTAGGCTTGATCAATCCTAGTAACATCCTGATCGTTGTCGTTTTTCCAGCCCCGTTCGGCCCTAGGAATCCATATATTTGTCCTTTTTCAATGCTCATCTCTAAACCGCTAACAGATGTTTGTTTTCCGAATTTTTTTGTTAAATTTTTTGTTAATACAATATTTTGTACCATTGTTCCTCACCTCACCTTCATCATAGACTCATTTGTATTAATGCGCCTTAAACTCTTCCTGAACATTACCTAAACAAACATATAAAAAGGCTGTTTTTCTTATTTAAGAAAAACAGCCTTTGGCAATATGAAAATGATGAAATTAGCAAATGCACTCAGAAGTGACTGTACATACACCGCCTCCGCCAGGCAATGTCCATGTACATGCAGCCTCCATATCACCTGCGCCGGCTAATTTATCCATTTGAGCTTCTTCAAGCTCTGTAAATGGATTTCCTGCCGGATTTTGCAGATTATTTTTGCGGGATAGAGGATCTTTCCAAGAAAGAACAATATTTTCTTTACTCATGTTTTTCACCTCCTATTTAGTGTAATACAAATATATCATTACCTTCTAAAATTGGAATATTTTTAGGTGAATATGAGTTATAATTAAAATATTCTTCTTAATCATTGTTAACATTCTCAGGTCAGAGAGCTGAAAGAATGAGGAAAATGGGATGATGTTCTACTCATATGAAGGGCTACTATTTAGAAGTCTTAATTTTAAGAAATTTAAACATCGCTTAAATTTACCCCTGCATAACTTCCTTTACATGCTCATTCATGTAAAAATGAAGGCGTATCATTAATGGAGGTCATAATATGGATCATTCTTTTGGAGAATTTAAAGTGTTAATCGTTGATGATGACCAGCACATTTTAGATTTATTAAACGTGGTGTTTGAAAATGAGGGGTTTTCAGATGTCTTAAATGCCAAAAATGGAGAGGAAGCGCTCCATCTGTTAAAACAACAGCAGCCGGATATCGTACTGCTTGACGTCATGCTGCCGGATTCAGATGGATTCACCCTTTGCAATCAATTCCGCCAATTTACCAATATCCCCGTTCTTTTTCTTACAGCCAAAACGTCTGATTTAGATAAACTGCAAGGGTTCAGCTATGGGGGAGACGATTACATTACAAAACCTTTCAACCCTCTGGAAGTCGTTGCCCGTGTAAAAGCCCAGCTGAAACGATATAAAGATTTTACACCCCCAACGTCCGGATCGTCTTATGATTTTGGAGATTTTCAAGTTGATAAAACATCAGGAAAACTCATTGTTGATGGAGTAAAGATCGAGTGTCCGGCTCAGGAATTTAAGCTTTTATTGTATTTTTGCAACCACCCCAATCAAATCTTAAGCAAGCAAAAGATTTACAGGGATGTTTGGGGAGAATTTTACAATGGCGATAGTACGGTCATGGTGCATGTACGCCGGCTCCGGGAAAAAATTGAAAAAGACCCGAGCCGGCCAAAATGGATTAAAACGGTAAGGGGGCTTGGCTATATTTTTGAAGATCACCCAACAGGTGGAGAGCAATGAAGTTACGAGAACGTATTGCTTTTCACTTCATATCCCGGATTATTCTCCTGATCGTCATTTGTATCGCTTTATTCATCATCAGCACATTATTTTTCACTTTTTTTCTGAATGATAAAGAGACGCATCGCTCTCCGCTTTCTTTATCAAGTGTTGTTCGTCAAACATCTTTGAAAGACGGGAAAATATCCATTGAAGATGACACCATCAGCCATTTAAAGCAATACAATATGTGGCTGCAAATCCTTGATGAAGAGGGGAACGAGCTTTATTCATATCAGAAGCCGCACAATATCCCAAAGCATTATATTCCAGGTGAACTTGTCTCAGATTATGTCTACCCCGCTAAAAAAGGCTTTCATCTATCAACATGGTTTGATACGAAAGAAAATCAGACATTAACGTGGATTTTAGGTGAACCATTTAAAGCTGACAACCCGTTTCTTTATTGGACAAACCAGTTATGGATTCTTTCTATGATCGTGATGGGGATCATTGTTGCCCTGTACTTCGGAAAACAGCTTGGTGCGCCATTGCTTTATATTGTTTCATGGATTGAAAACCTGTCCAAGGGAACATATGCTGAACCGGTATTTTCTTCTTTCATTCCAAAGAAAAAGAAGAAACCCGGATATAAACTATACCAGGAACTAATGAACGCAATGAGCAACCTTACTTTAATCCTTCAGAAAAACAAGGCTGAAAGCGAAAAGCTGGAACAAACACGCGAAGAATGGATGACAGGCGTATCACATGACTTAAAAACGCCGCTATCCGTCATTAAAGGTTATACCATTCTTTTATCATCTGAAAAACATGAATGGAATCAGGAAAAAGTACGGGACTTCGCAAACATTATGCAAGAGCGGGTAGAGTATATGGAAGAATTAATAGAAGAATTCAATCTCACGTTTCGCTTGAAAAATGATGCCCTTCCGATTCAAAAGGAAGAAAAAGACATAGTAGGCTTATTAAGAGAAACATTATCCGGACTGAAAAGCATACCCGAATCCCAAGATAAACATTTCGATTTTCAGTCGAACAAAAGCGCAATTGCGTTTTATATGGATGAAAAATACATGCAGCGTGCATTGGAAAACCTGATCGCCAACAGCATCAAGCATAATCCGCCCGATACAAAAATAAAGGTCAGTATTTTACATGAACCGCATCATGTAACGATCCTCATAGAAGATGACGGCATCGGCATGGAAAAGGAAACATTGGAGCATCTATTTGATCGCTATTACAGAGGAACGAACGCCTCTTCAAATACCTCGGGAACCGGGTTGGGCATGACCATTGCCAGGCAGATCATCTACGCTCACGAAGGTGATATTGACATTTTCAGCGAGCCCGGGCGCGGGACCCAAATCAAGATTATGTTTCAAACCAAGACAGGAGGCAAAGCGCCTTACAGATGATCAGAAAAAATCGAGACTGTTGACAAAATCCTAAAACAGTTTAAAGTTTTAGGATTTTGTCATCTTTTCAGCGTGACCCGAAACCTTTGCTGTCTAGGAAGGGCGAGCATCGGGCTTTCACAGGACGTGATGACAACGGTGTTCGGACAGGACGTCCGCGCACTTAACCGTCGTTCCTTACTTTTAGGTGTGATGACGGCAGCGTTCAGGCAGGACGTCTTAGCGATTAGCGGCCGTTCCTTCCTTGAACGTGAGCACCGACTCAGCAGGCCTGACAACGAATGCGAGAGTTTGTCGACACGCTGAATCATCCCGCTGTTAACGGGATGATTCACAACATGCATTTCTTGTTTTACTTATACAGTCGGTCCAGTTCTGTTTCAAACTGTCTGTTCTGAATAATCTGCCGATAAAAATGCGCCGATTTTTTCAGCGCCCGCCTGCGGTTCTGCTCTAAATGAATCTCAACAAGGCCGTAGCGATTTTTAAATGCATTCATCGGAGATACATTGTCTGTAAAAGCCCAAAGCATATAACCTTTGCAATTCGATCCGTCCGTGATTCCTTTCACGGCTTCGGCTAAATGGGATGAGATAAATTCGATCCGGTAATCATCCTGAATGATTCCATCTTCATTTTTGAATCGTTTTTCATCTTCAACCCCCATCCCGTTTTCCGCAATCAGCCACTCGATATTGCCATACTCATTTTTCATTCTCATCGCCATGTCATAGACAATGCGGGGATAAATCTCCCATCCTCTGAATGGATTCATCTTTCTGCCGGGCAGCTCAAAATGTTCATAATAGTAAGCAGGATGAAACGGCGTTGAATCATTCCATTGTCTGGAAGGCGCTTTGACCCTGCACGGATAATAAAGGTTGATGCCTGCAAAATCAACCGTGTGCTGCTTGATGAGGTCAAGCTCATCCTCATCATGGTCAAAAACAATCTCATGTCTCACCAAGAGTTCCATCAGTTCTTCCGGATAACCCCCCTTGATGCATGGATCTAAAAAGACCCTGTTGAAAAATAAATCATAGATATGTGCCGCTTTTTGATCATGCTGTGCACTTGATCTCGCATACGTAACCTCCGGGTTCAAAATAACACCGATTTTTGCGTCTTCTCTGAGCCAGGCCTTCCCGGCCCGGAAAAGCTGAACGGCCTTTGCCGTCGCCAGCGCTTTGTTAAAGTTCCACTGCATCCATTTTTTCGTGTTCTGCTCATACGGATAACGAATTGCATCAAGATAAATGCGCGTTTGCGGCACAATCGGTTCATTAAAAGTAAACCAGTATTTCACCCGGTCTCCATATCGTTGCAACACTTTTTCCGTATACGCCGTGTATAAATCCACGACATGTTTAGACCCCCATCCCCCGTATTTTTCCATCAGCGCAGCGGGAATCTCATAATGCTCAAGACATATCATCGGCTCCACACCTGATGCGATTAACTCATTGATGACGTTGTCAATATAACCGGCATACACTTCGTCAACTTCAGCCGTTTCATAGTCAATCAGAAAGCGCGACCAGTTAATCGATGTCCGGTAATGAGTCAGCCCAATCTCTTTCATATACCCAATATCCTCTTTGTAGCGGTTGTAAAAATCGGTTGCCACCGCAGGCCCGTTCCCGTTGTGCCAAATGTGTGCAGCATTTTTATACCACATATCCAAATAAGAATCCTGTGACGGCCTCTTCCCGTCCCAACCTTCAGTCTGCCAAGCCGATGCCGCTGCACCAAGGATAAATCCATCAGGTATCTTCCAAGTTTGTGTGCTCATTTACCATGCTCCCTCCTGTTTTATACGGTCATATTTTGTTCAGTGCTGACGTCATAGTTGCGGTTCATCAGAATGACAAACGGCAAATAAATGAAGACAGAAGCAATGATGCAAACAATTTGTGTCAGGACCGCCCCGAGGCTTCCTCCCGTCGAAAGCCACGCGTTGATAAGCGGGGGCGTCGTCCAAGGCACCATGACAACAGCTTTTCCTGCAAAACCGGCCGCCGTCGCGAAGTAGCCGATCGTACCCGTTACTAGCGGTGTGATCACAAACGGAATCGCCATTAACGGATTCAGCATGACGGGCAGTCCGAATATCACCGGCTCATTGATGTTAAAAATCCCCGGGCCAAACGACAGTTTTGTGATACTGCGCATATCTTCCCGTTTTCCGGCAATGAAAATCGCAATCAGCAAACCAAGCGTTACACCGGAGCCTCCGATGCTCATATATACATCCCAAAACGGCATCGTAATAATATTGGGAATTGTTTCACCCGCCGCATAAGCATTCATATTGACGGTGATTGAAGCAAGCAGCAAAGGCTCTCTTACCGGCTTTACCATTTGGTTGCCATGAATACCGA
The DNA here is from genome assembly GCF_001969815.1 of Bacillus swezeyi. Lineage (GTDB taxonomy): Bacteria > Bacillota > Bacilli > Bacillales > Bacillaceae > Bacillus > Bacillus swezeyi. The sequence goes on from NZ_MRBK01000004.1 coordinate 351,590, forward strand.
TGACCCAAAAAAACTGGGCGACAAACATTAAAGTGAGGATGCCAGGCAGACCTTGGATAACCCCCTCAAGCGGTTTTTGCACGACATTATAGACGGCCTCATGCAGATAGACACCTGTTAGTTGATAAAAAGCAAAACCGCAACTGGCGATAAACGTGATGGTGATGATAGAAGGAATTAAGGAGGCGAATGATAGCGAGACATTGGCCGGCACACTATCCGGCATTTTGATGTTCAGCTTATCCATGTTCACAAGCTTGCTGAAGATTTCTACTGATGCGATCGATATAAACATTCCCAAAAAGAGCGACTTAGGGTCCGTAAATTCTTTAGCCAAGACGTTGACCACTTCCTGCATAGAGCCATTGACCTCTAACATCACTGTAGAAGGAATGACTGAAATATAGGACATCAACGCCATAAGACCAGGAAAAAAGGATTTCAGCCCATTTAATTTCCCCAATTCAATCCCAATGAAAAATACCGCACCTATCGTGATAAAATTCAATGTTGCATAATTGATTGACGCCATGACCGGCTCCAAAGCAGCCAAAAATCGAAAAGCCGGAAACACCGCAAGACCTGTCTCAGGACTCATCACCATGTTCTGCATCAAAACCGCAAAAGCGCCGACAATGATGACAGGCATTAATGTAACAAATGCCGATTTAATGGCTTTAATATACTTGAAACTGGTAATTTTAAAAGCTGCTTGCTCCAAGATTTGCGTCACCTTCGCTATTTTGCTCACATTTATCCCTCCCTTTATTTGACTTGCTTTCACCTTATCTTGAAAACGGTTTCATTTGGATGCATATTTTTTCCTTAGGGAGAGGAAAATTTTAAATTAAGAATATCAACAGAAGATATCAGACATATGTTTTGATATCGCCAACCGGAAGATGGCAGAGAAATCATTGATGCTTCTTGGATAGACCATGAGAGTGTTTAGTGATTTTTTCTGAGGGGGAAATGATCCGCTATTTTTGAAAAATAGCGGTTTGGTGAACAACAAAGCCCTGTTCATTTTTTTGTAAGCGTCACTCGAGAAGATCGATTTTGGCCGGACGGCTCCGGGAAATTCTCATTTTCTAGCTCTTGGCGAAGCTCGTTCATTTCCGACCGTTTAATCTGATATACAGCTTCCAGGCGAACCAAAAATTCCGGCCTTATCTTAAACGCATGAATAATCGAGATGACCCAAACGATGAGCAGCATTTTCATGGCCAAATCGAAAAAGAGCGTTCTGGCCGTAAAGGCGGTGCAGAGGACAACCGCCGCATAGGCGACTCCGGCAAGAAGCCACTTTTTCTGCTTTGTCCGCGCTCCTATATAAATAAATGCAAACCAGCTTAGAAACGCAAATGGAACCCATGTGAACAATATCCAAAAGGAATGTGCGATCTCCCATTTTGCGCCTTCATTAGTAAAACCTTTCGCCATTTCTTTACTCTCCTTACAGCTGTTGTTTATAGTTTCCAAAAGATAGTTCATATTACCCCGTCCGATAGAACCATTTATATCTATTATACTAGATTTTTCTATAAAAGGAAGAGCAAAAGATTTCGGCATCCCATTGCTCGATCAGGAGTGATAAGATAAAGATAAAACCAACAAATGGAGATGAAGGAAACATGAAGAACAAATTGATTGAACGACTCACTTCATATGCAAAGGTCGACACACAGTCAAATGAAAACAGTGAAACTACTCCTTCCACACCGGGCCAGCTGACACTCGCCAATATGCTAGTTGAAGAATTAAAGAAAATCGGCATGGAAGAGGTCACGATCGACGAGAATGGCTATGTGATGGCGACGCTTCCCGCCAATACGGATAAACAAGTATCGACAATCGGTTTTTTGGCCCATGTCGATACAGCGACTGACTTTACCGGAAAGAATGTCAATCCGCAGATCATCGAACAGTATGACGGAAAAGACATTGTCCTCAATGAAGGGCTCGGCGTCGTCTTATCTCCCGAAGAATTTCCCGAGCTTGCGGGTTATAAGGGGCACACATTGATCACAACAGACGGAACGACGCTTCTCGGAGCCGACAATAAAGCCGGCATCGCAGAAATCATGACGGCGATGGAATATTTAATCAATCACCCCGAAATCAAACACGGAAACATCCGGGTCGCGTTTACGCCTGATGAAGAAATCGGCCGCGGCCCGCACAAATTTGATGTGAAGGCCTTCAATGCGAAATTTGCGTATACAGTTGACGGCGGCCCCCTCGGCGAACTGCAATATGAAAGCTTTAACGCTGCCGCAGCGAAAATTACGTGCAAAGGGACAAACGTCCACCCCGGCACGGCGAAGGGAAAGATGGTTAACTCCGCCAAAATCGCAATGACATTCAATGCCGGACTGCCGGAAAATGAAGCTCCCGAATTTACAGAGGGCTATGAAGGCTTTTATCATCTGCTTTCCATCGACGGAGATGTGTCAGAAACAAAGCTGCATTATATTATCAGAGATTTTGACAGAGACCGTTTTAACGAGAGAAAAGCGACGGTCGAAAAAATCGCTGATGAACTGAGAGCTGAATATGGAGCAGACAGCATCACTGTCGATATGAATGACCAATACTACAACATGAGGGAAAAAATTGAACCGGTCAAAGAGATCGTCGATATTGCCTATCAGGCGATGAAAAACTTGGACATCGAGCCTGTCGTCCAACCAATCCGCGGCGGAACGGACGGCTCCCAGCTGTCATACATGGGGCTCCCTTGCCCGAATATCTTTACCGGAGGGGAAAACTTCCACGGCAAATACGAATATATTTCCGCCGACAATATGGTGAAGGCTGTGAATGTTGTCTTGGAAATTGCGAAGTTGTTTGAAGAAAGGGCATAATACCAAAATGAAAAGCCATTTTCCAACTGGATAAGAGAGTTTCTATGATAGTCAATTTCTTACGAAGCCGATAGAGTATTTAACAAAAGAATTCATCGGTAAAAAATGACAGGTGATAACTTTAAAAAAGAAAACATGGAAACATTTTAAATAATCTTATCTTGATATTTTTAATGTTTCCTTTATAAACTGATTTTGAGAGGGCTTTTATGTATTTTATACCTGGGATTTGTTTCATTTTTATTTGATTTGTTAATGATATTCTTTATAAAATTATTTTCTCTATCTTTCTCTAAGAATGTGGTAGATGGTAATGGCAATGAAAGTGTATCGAATTATTTTCAGTTTGACGTAATGATTTACCCATTATTTTGATTTCTGTTCACTTCTTTCAAAAAAATAAAGCTTAGAATATAAACAAAAAAAGCAGGGTGAAAAGGCCTGCTTTTTTTAATTATTATATCAAGCTGATTTAAAATGAAGGATATCCCCTTTGTGATACATTCCGAGTATACCTCATGCAAATCGGCCGCATTTTTCCGGTAAAAATGAAAGCTTCTTGGACTTGCTGCAGATACAAAGCTCAATCCGGTTTCACCGTCATCGCTTCGAACGATATAGGCAGTATCTCCCCCTTTTTCTTCAATAACGCCGATAACGTAACCGCCAAAATGATCGTTAGAAACTTCCTTTGTCAGCATGACTGCTGCGCACCGAATTTTCAACAGCAATCGCACATTCAAAGGCTCTCTGCCGGCAATGCATTCAAATCCGGCTCCAATGTCCAGAGCAGTTGCTTTGGGCTGGGATAAAATCAATGAGCGTCTCACCGATGCAAAATACCCTATTCAAACAATCCATCGTCTTTCCAAATATCTTTTAACGTCCAATAGATAAATTTTTCAATTCTAACATCGCCTATCTCAGAAAACAGCTCGATTCCCAGCCTGCCTTCTTTCGGATAGATGCGGCTTGTCATCGTTGCTTCACCATCATTTGCAAATACTTCAATAGAAGATCTGTCAATAAATAACCGCAGAGCAAGTTTCTCTCCCGCTTCAATCCTGACGCTTCTTACACCGTCATTTGCTTTTCCGGACTTCGAGCAGTCTAACGTCAGCCTTTGATCGGCTAAACTATACTGAATGACTGTCTCCTCCTTTTCCAGCCCCCGAATCGTTAACCCTATCGTTTGCGCACTAGAATCCGTTATATCATACACGACCTGCACTTCAAGCAGCTCTTCAGCTGTCTTAGCCAGATAACTCCCTGACAGCGATTGATTGGCACATGCCCGATGTTCGGTTTGCCGCAACAGCTCGGTTTCTTCCACAGGATTCATCAAGATTTTGTGGTCATCGCGCAATGTCAATTCCCGCGGCAGCGTCAAAGCCCCGCACCAGCCATCCGCTTTCGTCGGCATCTCTGATTCCCACATATCCATCCAGCCAATCGCTATTCTGCGTCCTTTATCATCCAGCAATGTTTGCACTGCATAAAAGTCATGGCCATGGTCCAGCTCTGTAAATGAGCCATGGATAAACTCATGCGTCTCATCATCATATTCCCCTACCAAATAGCCGGTTTGAAACAAATTTTGATACCGGTCACCGTCAGCATCGATGCCTTGGGGAGAAATCAGCAAGACATGTTTACCGTCCAATTCAAAAAAATCAGGACACTCCCACATATAGCCGAGATTTCCGTCGCTTTGAGCGAGGACGCCTGCGTATTCCCAATCCCGCAAATTAGGCGAGCGGTATAAAATGACCCTTCCGACGTTTTCTTTTGAGGAATTTCCGACCACCATATACCAGCTTCCATTATGCTTCCATACCTTCGGATCGCGGAAATGGCGGGCGCTGTCTTCCGGCATTTCCGCAATAACAGGATTTTGCTGAAGCTTTTCAAACACAATCCCATCCTGACTGACAGCAATATTTTGATTTTGATAGAAAAGGTCTTTCTCTTGATCTATCACATTATGGCCTGTATAGATTAAAACAAGTGTGCCATGATCATCGACAGCGCTCCCCGAAAAGCAGCCGCTTTGATCGAATGCGTCGCCCGGAGTTAAAGCGACCGGCAGATGCTCCCAATGAATGAGATCTTTACTCTTTACATGGCCCCAATGCATCGGCCCCCAATTCTCATCATACGGATGATGCTGATAAAAGACATGGTATTCTCCTTTATACTGAATCAGCCCGTTCGGATCATTGATCCAGTTCGCCCGGGGCATAATGTGGTATCCCAATCGATATCTTTCGTTTATTTTTTCTTCGGCTTTCTTCAATGCCTTTTCTGCTCTGTGGATTCTATCCATTTGTGACATCTCCTCTATATCTGTTTTGTTGTATGTGCTGAGTGTATACAGCGCCTTTCTTCGAATCCAATAAGGTAAAGATGGAAATAATGGTGAAACAAAGAACTAAAGTTCCCATCATGAGATAGGTGTGACGAAACCCTATGCTGTCGTATAAACCACCTACAAGCGGCGAAAAAATCGATGTACCCACCTGAGATGCAAACTGAAAACCGACTAGATAAAGAACGGATGAAAGACGCGTATCAAAATGAGACGCCAAATATTTAAAAATCGCGATCAGCATGATCGGCAATTCCAAAGCATGAATAAGTTTCATCGATGAAATTCCGACAGGTCCGCTGACAAGGCCTGAGCCGACAATACGGAAAGACATGAAAAGCCCCGCTAAAATCAAACTTTTTTTAGGGCCGAGCTTATTGACGATAAAGGGTGCCAGAAACATCATGCCCGCTTCGATAAATACCTGGAATGAGTTGAGATATCCAAATACCTGGTTCCCCACGGCCGCAGTCGGAAATAAAGACGCGTAGTAAATTGGAAACTGCTGATCATACACACCGTACACGCATGTCACACCGATCACGTACACCATGAAAAACCAGAAATCTTTTAATAGAAAAAGCCCTCCGACGTCTTTTAACCGGATCGAATCGGCTCTTTCCCTTTCATCATCCGACATCTCGATTTTTACGGATATAATAATGGCCACCAATATAACGGCCGACAGGGATGCAACCCAAAAGTTGATATTCGGATTGATATTGAATAGCTGCCCCGCAAAAAACGTTGCCGCAGCCCAGCCGAGCGAGCCCCACATTCTTGTTCTCCCGTATTCGAACTGATATTTCCGGCTGACCTTTTCAATGTAGGTCTCAATGGCGCCAATCCCGGCCAGAAAAGCTGTCCCTAAATAAATACCGCCGACGATGGCGCCAAGGATGACATGATATTGTAAAAGCGGTCCGTAGACAAAGATATAAAACGGCCCGGTAAAAACGAGCAGCAAACTAATCATAAATAATATATTTTTCCTTAGCCCGAGCTTATCCGAGATAAAACCGTATAAGGGCTGCATACACAACGTAAAGATAGCATTTACAGAAAAGATAATACCCGTCTCCGCCCCATTTAAATTGATTTCCTGCCCCAACCAAATCGCAAATAAAGAGTAGCTGGAAGACCAGGTAAAAAAGAAAAAGAAAAAATAAGCGCTTAGTTTCCAATACAGACTGTTTGAGCTTTTCATTTTCATTTGCTCCTTTAACCCGACTTGGATGTATCTATTTGATACCTGTCCCTGAACCGCCCAGACCTTCTAAAATGTAGCGTTGGGCTACAATGTAGATCAGAATCAGCGGAATCGTGGAAATCGTCAAAACCGCCATTACCTGATTCGTATAAACCGGCTCGGTGTTGTTGATGGCTGTAATTGCTACCTGGATCGGAAATTTCGACTTATCCGTCAAAACCATCAGCGGCCAAATATAGTCATTCCAGCTGCCGATAAAGGCCAATGTCCCCACTGTAGCAACAGCCGGTTTAGACATTGGCAGCATAACCCGCCAGAAAATTTGCCACGTATTTGCCCCATCCAGCTTAGCCGATTCAATCATCTCTCCCGGAATCGCCATGAAAAAGTTTCGGAACAAATAAATATTGAAAGCCCCGGCCAGCGTCGGCAAAATCACGGCAAGGCGTGTATCAACAAGTCCAAGCTTATGAACGATTGTAAACTGCGAGATTAAAATCGTTTCAAACGGAACGATTAAAAGCGCCAGCAATATAGCAAACAGCACCTTTTTACCTGTGAATTGCAGCTTGGCGAACGCGAAGCCTGCCATTCCGTTGATGACGACAGATCCCGCTGCCACACACAAACCGTAAAACAAACTGTTACCGATATACATCAGTAAATCAAACCGTGACAGTACTTCCCTGTAGGATGCAAACCATTCCGACGGATGAAAAGACGGGAGAAACGCTTTGATGCTGCTCATATTATTGTAAATATCAGCTTCCGGTTTCATCGATGAAGCGACCATCCAAATCAGCGGAAAAATAAACAGAACCGCCAGCAAAACAAGACATATATATTCCAGTATCGTCAAAGGTCCGAATTTCCGTCTCATTCGGCTTCATCCTCCTTCACCAACTTGCGCTGCGCAAGCGTCACCAATCCAATAATCGTGCCAAACAAGAGCGCAATTGAACTTGCATAGCCAACCATTCGATCGGTAAATCCCGTTTGATAAATATAATAGACAACCGTCATCGTTGAATTGACCGGTCCGCCCTGGGTCATAACCATTGGCTGAACGAGGAGCTTAAAGGCACTGATCAGCGTCGTGATAAAGATAAAAACAGACGTCGGTTTCAGCAAAGGTAATGTAATATAAATAAACCGCTGCCATTTATTCATGCCATCCAATTGCGCCGCCTCATAGACATCCCCGGGAATATTTTGCAAACCCGCTAAAAAAATCAGCATCTGAAATCCGGCTCCCTGCCAGGCGGAAACGACAACAATCGTAAAGATCGCCTGCTTAGGGCTTGTCAAAAACGGCTGTGGCGATAGGCCGAAATGCGTCAGTACGTTATTCATCATCCCTTCATTCGGATTCAGCAAGTACAGCCACAAAACGGAGATGACAACAAGCGACATGACGACGGGGCTAAAGTATGCGACTTTAAAAAACGTATTGGCCTTGCGTTTTTTATTCAACAGAAGGGCCAGCCCGAGAGCGGCCCCGATCTGTAACGGAATCACAATGACGACGAATTTCAATGTGTTGCTCAAACTTTTCAAGAATATAGGGTCTTTGAACAGTTTGATAAAGTTGTCAAAACCGACAAACTTGCGCAGATCAGGTGTTAACAAATAATAATCTGTAAATGCGTAGTAAACGGCCATAATCGAAGGAATCACGAGAAACACTGACAAAATCAGCAGGGCCGGACCTAAAAATATATACGCCACCGCATTGTCCCGCCACCGTATTTTATTGGCTGGGTCTCTTTTTAGCGGAAAGACCGGTCTGGCTTCTTTCAACGGAATTTTATTCATGGCTCCACCTTCTAGTTTGCCTTATCAATGGCTGATTGCATTTCTTTTGCACGCGTATCCAGCACTTGTTGAATATCCTGATGCTGATCATAGAAGCTGATGTCATCGATCGCTTGCTGAAATGCACGTGTCACCTGCGGATATGCCGGTGTAACCGGACGTGCATGCCCTGATTCTTTCAGCTGCTGCATGAAGACATTCATTTCATCCGAGAATTCTTTTGTCAGCACTTTCTCTGATGAATAACGCACAGGCAGCGCGGCGATCGAACGGCTCAATTCAAGGTTGGAATCTTTGTTTGTCATCCAATCGACCAGTTTTGCCGCCCATTCCTTGTTTTCAGATGTCTGTGTCATGGCGAACTGCCAGCTTCCTGAAGGGGACATAAGCTTTTTTGTTTTTGGGGAAACGGGATAAGGCATCACGCCATAATCAACATTGGGAAAATTTGTTTTCATGTCGGTTACCGTCCAGACACCGCTCATTTTCATCGGATATTTTTCCGTTTCAAAAGCCTGCTTGACCGGGGTCCGGGTCGTATAGCCTTCTTTGAGCATTGTTTGAATAAACGTCATCGCTTCAACGGTCGGTTTGTCGTTGAAAACCCCGTCCGCGTTCTTACCATCTTTTGAAAGGATATTGCCGCCGGCCGACCAAACAAATGGCAACAGCGCATACGTCAGCATTTCGTCTTTTGACTGTAATTGCATATCGATGGCCGGTTTGTCGTATTTATTTTTCAGCTTTTTGCAAAGCTCAAGAAATTCGTCCCATGTCCAAGGATCATCAACCGTTGGCAGCTTTTCTAAATCAACGCCGGCTCCCTTTAGCATCTTTTTGTTATAGTAAATGCCGACCGACGATTCGCTGACGCCGATCGCATATAGCTTTCCCTGGTAGGTTCCCTGCTGTTTAATGCTTGGCAACAAATCATCCTGGTCTTTGATATACTCATCCAATGGCGCAATAACGCCCGATTTCGCATATGCCGCCGTATTCGGTCCGTCCAAAGTGATAACATCCGGCAGCGTGTTCGTAGTCAGCGCCGCGTTCACTTTGTCTTCATATCCGCCACCGTTTCCGCTTCTGGGGATGAAATCAATTTTGGCCTCGACATTTTCAGAAGCGTACTTTTTATTAAAAGCGTCCACACGCTTTTGATAAACCTTTCCTTCTTCACTATCGTCAGACACGTGCACCCACACGGTAAGCGTTTTCCCGCCACGGCTATTTGCGCTTTTGCTATTGCTGCAGCCCCACAGCGCAAACATCAGCAACAACGATAAAATTCCCAAAAGCCAACTCTTCATCTTTGTCACTTCCCCCCACTTTTCATCAATCAATAAAATAAAAGCGCTTTCAAATAAATTTTATGTCAACCGGTTTCATATGTCAACCGGTTGACATATGTTTTTCAATTCATTCACATTGGTCCGTTTCCCAGAATCATGGCATTTCCTTGCACATATCAGCCTGATTCTCTAAAATAAGTGCGTGACGAGACTTGTAAGCCATTTCAGTAAAAAGCAGGGGGACAAGGGAATGAAGCCTAGCATTCACGACGTTGCAAAAATAGCGGGAGTTTCACCAACAACCGTTTCGCGGGTATTAAATAACCGCGGCTATATTAGCGAAAAAACAAAGGAAAAAGTGTACAGGGCGATGGAAGAAATCAATTACTTTCCAAACGATTTGGCCCGCTCTTTATTTCGTAAACGAACCAATTTAATAGGGCTCATCATCCCAAACTCCAGCAACCCGTTTTTCGGCGAACTGGCCTTTCATATTGAGAGCATCTGCGCTTCCATGGGCTACAAACTGCTGCTTTGCAACAGCTTACACCGCAAAGACAAAGAAGAAAAATACTTGGAAATGCTGATACGAAATCAGGTGGACGGCGTCATCGCCGTGACTTACAACAGGGGGATTTTAAATTATCATCGGCAAAACCTGCCGATTGTCGCCATTGATCATTACTTATCGGAAACGATTCCCGTCATCGGCTCCGATAATTATGACGGAGGGAAAAAAGCGACGGAACTGTTAATTGCAAAAGGCTGCCGGCACATCATCCATATCAACGGGCCGATTGAGCTGAAAACACCGGCAAATCTTCGCAGAAAAGCATATGAAGATGTGATGCGGCAACACGGGAGACAGCCTATTACATATGAAGTCCCATTTCATCAGAATTACCAGGAAGTCATCTCAAAGCTGTTTGATGAACAGCCTGCAGCTGACGGCATTTTTGCCAGCGATGATCTTATGGCTGCTACAGTCATCACAGAAGCGAAAAAACGCAGAAAAGACATCCCGGGGCAATTAAAAGTGATCGGCTACGACGGGACGGAAGCTGTTCAGTCCATCCTTCCGGAATTGACAACCATCCAGCAGCCGATCGAACTCATTTCCAAGACGGCGATCGAGATTTTGTCAAAAGCCATTGAAGGTGAATTCGATGATTTGCCGCTGGAAACTTATTTACCTGTACAACTTTTGGAAGGCGGGACGACTTAAAATAAAGGCAGAATGAAAAGGAGACACTGACGTCTCCTTTTTCCTACACACATTCTCATCTATCCAATTGTAAAAAATATAAAATTTACATTACTCACCTAAAATTTAACTTATATTTCTAGACAAACTCTCCTCCACATGATAACTTTAAATACAAGTTTTCAAAAAATTCTAATTTTGTATGGAGGTGCCTTTAGTTGAAAGCAAGCCATTTTCTCCCTGAATCTCTTGCTTCTCTTGTAAAAGACATGTTAACCAAAACCGATGGTTCAACAACCAAAGCCATTGAAACACTGATCGGCGACAAAGCCGAAATTGAGGTTTTTCAGCAAAGCTATATCGATTATGACAAGCTGCCGGCTGAAGAAGCGAGACTGTTTCAACGCAATGATGAGATCTTATTCAGGACCTCCTCCCTGAAAACGGGCGATGATTATTTGTCCTATAATTATGTCTATGTCAAAACAAATTCATTGCCGCCCGCCATCAAAAAAGATTTGCAAGAAGAAAGACTCCCCATTGGAAAAATCATTGCAGAACTGGAATCGCGTCGTGACATTTTCAGCACGGGCGAATCCTTGGGAAAGCACTTCTCACACCTTGTACCTGTTTCGTCAGAGCGGCAGTATGTTTTTAAAAAGTATCAAATCATCAGCGGACAGCAATGCATCTTCTATGTCTGCGAGCTGTTTGATTTAGAAAAAATCTGCGAACTGACACCGGGCTGATTTTTCGCCCGTCAGTTATGGCGCAGCGCTTCTTGAATACCTCTGTCATATCTCCTCTTCCATACCTCTTTTCAAAACAAAAATCCCTGCGGACAGGGACTCATATCTATTGGAAAACCGATTTCGGTACATGCACTACAGGGTTTCCAGCGGCATATGGAGCTACGTCATACTGTTGGAACACGATGGCGATTCCGTCTTTTGTAAAATAAAAGGCCGTATTTTTACCAAGAACGATATCTTTTTTCTTCACATCAGGGAAGAAAATATCTTGATGCTTTCGAATATAGTCATAAATGTAGTTTCTTGTTTTTTCAACCTTTGATTTCTTGTTTAAGACATCGGTCAAGTATACGCGCTTTTTCGCTTTCAGATCATAGTTGAACGAACGAACAGCTGTATTGCCGTGTGCTCCCCCGGAATATACATAATTCGCCGTCTGGATACTCAGTTTTTTGTCGTTCAGATATTTTACCTCGAAAGACGTTTGGTACGCCGTTTGATAACCGTGCTGTTCACCGCCTTTTTTATTTTTTAGATAATCTTGATAAGACTGTTCAATATATCTTTTGAAGTCATTGTTGATCTTGTTTTGCAGAGATTTGCTGCTCAAGTTTTTGACCTGCGGATATTTCAGCTCCTTCACATTTTTATATGTATGGCTCGTCACCATCGGTTTATTGCCATTTGCCGCTTGAGCAGTCCCGCCAAACATCGTAAAAACCAAAAGCCCTGTCATCAAAATACCGGCAGCTTTCAAAAATGTCATTTTGTTCATCATTCAGCCTCCTTAAAAGTGTCATTTTTATATTACCCATTTTCAAAATAGGTACACATTTTAGACCGATGACGAAGGGAAAAAGTTTCTATTTTAAGTTAAAATTTAAAAAATATCCAAAGTATTCACTTCAAATGCCAGCGCTTTCACGTGTATAAGTACTGTATTCAATTCTTTCCAGCATGTCGTATGCCTTATCCAGGTTATTCATGGGGACTCCATTCATTGGGACACCTCATTTAAAATGACATGTATCCCACTCTGTCGAAAAAGAACCGAAAAAGCAATTTGTCAAAACCCAATAAATCAGTTAATCTTTTCTCAACAATTTTCAAAATGGGAGATGCTTAAATGGACCATTTCATTCAGACGTATTTTGCAAACCTGGAGTCCAAAGATAAAAATATCCAGTATGAAGCCTATCAAAACATTCTAGCCGCCGCTGAAAAAGAAGTGGACTGGGCATATGAGGTTTGGGATCAATTAATAGAAGACCTTCATCATCAAGACCATCATAAAAGATCAAGAGCAGCACAATTCCTTTCTTATTTAGCGGTCAGTGATCCGGATAAAAGGATCTTGAAGAATTTCCCTGAATTATGGAAAGTAACAAAAGATGAGAAGTTTGTCATCGCAAGGCACAGTCTGCAGTCGATTTGGAGGGTTGGCTTGGCCGGGACAGAACAGCGAGAGATGGTCCTGCATCATCTTGTTGAACGTTTTAACAACTGCTTGCCAGAAAAAAATCATACGTTGATTCGATTTGATATCATTCAAGGCCTCAGACATTTATACGATGCGATAAATGCCGAAGAAATCAAGCAGATCGCAATAGATTTGGTTTCAAAGGAAGAAAATGAAAAATATCAAAAAAAGTATAAAGCTGTATGGAAAGATGCTTAAACCTCTTGCAGCATGAGGAAAGATTTTGAGTAAACCCATTGACATTTTCACAAAAAGTATTAATATTAAAATTATTATAAAAATCGCATAAAAAAGGTTTTCCTTATCAAGAGTGGTGGAGGGACTGGCCCTGTGAAACCCGGCAACCGCTGTCTATGACAGAACGGTGCTAAATCCTTAAGAGCATATTCGTGTTCTTGAAGATAAGGAGGAGATTGTATATCAAGCTCTTCCTGATAGGGAAGAGCTTTTTTATGTCCATAAAGACAAAAAAAGAAAGAGGGATCGATCATGACACAATCAACTGAGTGGTCACAGGAAACGCGAACACAAAAAAAGGGGCCGTACCGAGCTGATCAAGTAGGAAGCCTCTTAAGGTCAGAACCTGTTAAAAAGGCGCGCCTCCAAAGATCGGCCGGTGAGATGACCGCTGAACAATTGCGTGAGATTGAGAATGAAGAGATTCAGCGCATCGTAGAAAAGCAAAAAGAGATCGGGCTGAAAGCCGTGACGGACGGGGAGTTCCGCCGGGCTTGGTGGCACTTTGATTTTCTGGAAGGCTTAGACGGTGTTGAAGGCTATGTACCTGAAAGCGGCATTCAATTCCACAATACGAAAACAAAAGCACGCGGCATAAAAGTAAATGGCAAACTTGATTTTACGAATCACCCGATGCTTGAAGATTATCAATTTCTTCATAGTATTGCAGGCACCCACACGCCGAAAATGACGATTCCAAGTCCGAATATGCTGTTTTTCAGAGGGAAGCTGGAAGAAAGTGCATACAAGGATCTCGATGAGTTCAATCATGATGTAGCGCAGGCTTACAAAAAAGCAATCCGCGCATTCTATGATGCCGGCTGCCGTTATCTGCAGCTGGATGACACGGCTTGGGCAGTATTTTTCTCAGAAAAGGGGCAAGAACAGATCAAGGCCTTCGGCCGCAAACCTGATGAGCTGCGTCAATCCTTTGCCAACACCATCAATGAAGCACTTGACGGACGCCCCGATGATTTAACTGTAACAATGCACATTTGCCGCGGAAACTTCCGTTCGACATGGGCGGCATCAGGCGGATACGACGCCGCGGCGGAAACCATTTTCGACGGATTAAACCTTGACGGACTCTTCCTTGAATTCGATGATGAACGCTCCGGAGGCTTTGACCCGCTTCGTTTCGTGAAACGGAAAGACTTGCAAATCGTCCTCGGCCTCATCACATCTAAATTCGGGGAGCTTGAAAGTCCGGATGCGATTAAGCGGCGCATTGAAGAGGCTTCACGCTATGTTGATCTGAACCAGCTTTGTTTGAGCCCGCAGTGCGGCTTCGCCTCTACAGAAGAAGGCAACCTGCTGACTGAAGAGCAGCAGTGGGAGAAGCTGCGCCATGTGATTGAGATTGCAGAAGATGTGTGGAAATAAATTCAGATCACTTTGAGATATACCTTTCCTTAGGTATGTCTCTTTTTTTGTCCACTTTTACAATTTAAAAATCCTTCTTGATTTGTTCATAGTTTGATCATATTTGGATTCTATAATGCTTTTAAGTGAGGTGACCGAATAATGAAAAAGAAAAGGAAAATTGATATATTCCTAATTTTGATTCTCGTATTATCCGCAGGTTTAAATCTTTACGGAATCTGGAATAACGACACAGACAACGCCTACTATACGGCGGCCGTGGAAAGTATGACCCAAAGCTTTCATAACTTCTTTTACGCATCTTTTGACCCGGCAGGCTTTGTAACTGTTGATAAACCGCCTGTAGCATTATGGATTCAAACACTATTCGCTCTCGTATTCGGCGTGCACGGATGGAGCGTCGTTCTGCCCGAAGCGATTGCTGAAGTGATCTCTGTATCACTCTTGTACTTTATTGTAAAACCGACCTTTGGAAAAACGGCGGCAAGAATTGCTGCTCTCGTGATGGCATGTACACCGATTGCCGTTGCAGTCAGCCACACAAACAACGTTGACAGCATTCTCGTCCTTTGTTTGATGCTTGCAACCTGGATGTTGTTTAAAGCAGTCCGCACAGGAAAAATGTTGTGGCTCATCGCATCCTTCTTTATGGTCGGCGTCGGCTTTAACGTGAAAATGCTGCAGGCTTATATGGTGTTACCGGCATTCCTGCTATTTTATCTGATTGCAGCTAAGACGACCATTCGCAAAAAAATTGTATCTCTTATAACATCAGTCATTGTCCTGGCAGGTGTTTCCGTTTCCTGGGCAGTCATCGTCGACAGCCAGCCGGAGAGTTCGCGGCCTTATATCGGAAGCAGCCAAACCAACTCTGTACTTGAGCTCGCTTTTGGCTACAACGGAATCCAGCGTCTCACCGGACAAAATGGCGGAGGCGGGGGAGCCGCTTCTTCTGATCAAGATCAAAAGAACCAGCAGCAGGAAAACAGCAGTTCCGATAACAGTTCAGACTCATCAAATGAACAAATGACTCCGCCAAGCGGAGGCGAGATGCCTGCTGGCGGACCGGACGGTCAACAAGGCGATGTTCAAAGCGGCGGAGGCGGCGGAAATGGTGCAGGCTCTTTCGGCACAGGTACACCGGGACCGCTGAGATTGTTCCAATCTGAGCTTTCAGGTCAGGCAAGCTGGCTGATCCCGTTTGTATTATTCGGTATTATCGGTTTACTGATTACAGGCCTTCGCGGTCAAAGAAAATTCAATGACACAACGAATGAAACGATATTCTGGACGATGTGGCTTGTGCCGGTCGCTGCATTCTTCAGCGTCGCGGGATTCTTCCACCATTACTATCTGATCATGCTGGCAGCACCGATTGCCGCTTTGGCTGGTGCAGGCTGGACGTCACTGGTCCGCCTCTACCAAGAGGAAAGCGGCTGGAAAAAATGGCTGCTTCCAATCGGCATTTTGCTGACAACTGCATTTGAATTATATATTTTGAATCCTTACATCAGCGACATCGGCATCATTTGGAGTATTCTCATCGGTGCTTTCGGAATCGTCACAAGCTGTCTTCTCTTCTTTGTTAAAAAAGGAAAGTCATTCAGCTATTATGTATCACTTGCAGCACTTCTCGGGATGCTGATCGGTCCTTTTTACTGGACAACGGCAACTCTCGCTGACGGGGTGAACGGTATGATACCGCAAGCAGGTCCTCAATCGGCGCAGTCATTTGGCGGCGGCGGTAAGATGAACAACGGCGGCGGACCTCCTGGATTTGGAAGCCAAGACGGCCAAACAGACAACAATGAAAACAGCAGTCAAAACGGAGCAACAGATTCTGACTCTGAGCAAAACAGCCAAAACGCCAATGAAGCTCCAACTGGCATGGATCCTGAACAAAGCGGCCAAAACGAGAACGGAGACAGCTCCAGCAAGTCTGAGCAAGGCAGAGCGGGCGGCGGCAGCCCTGGAAGCGGCGAATCAGTCGATGAAGAACTGTTGTCTTACCTGGAAAAGAACAACACAGGAGAAAAGTATTTGTTCGCGGTCTCAAATTCTAATTCCGCTTCCTCCTACATCATCAAAACAGGCAAAGCTGTGATGGCGATGGGCGGATTCTCAGGCAGCGACCCGATCCTGACTGTTGATGAACTTGAGAAGCTCGTCAAAAACGGAGAAGTCAAATACTTCATGATTGGCGGCGGCCGAGGCCAAGATAATTCGGAACTCACCAGCTGGATTAAAGAAAACGGAACGAAGATTTCAAAAAGCGAATACAGCAGCTCTTCTTCAGACGACAGTTCACAGTCTGGCGGACCTGGTGGAAATCAGACGCTCTATAAAGCGGAGCTGGATTGATGAAAGGAAAGGTGATCAATATGAACGAACCCGTCACATTTTCAATTGTTGTTCCCGTCTTTAACGAGGCGGAAGTCCTCGACGGCACCTATGAGAGACTGAAAAGCGTCATGGATTCAACCGGAGAAACATACGAGCTGATTTTTGTAAATGACGGCTCCAGCGACGACAGCATGCATATGCTGAAGTCGCTGGCTCAGTCCGATCCGGCTGTCAAATGCATCAATTTCTCAAGAAACTTCGGCCACCAGATTGCGATCACCGCCGGTACGGACTATGCTGCCGGCAAGGCGATCGTCGTCATCGACGCCGATCTTCAGGATCCTCCCGAACTGATTTTGGAAATGGCTGAAAAATGGCGCCAAGGCTTTGATGTTGTCTACGCCGTTCGAACGAAGCGCGAAGGTGAAACGTTTTTCAAAAAGCAGACAGCCTCCATGTTTTACCGCATTCTAAGACGGCTCACAGATGTCGATATCCCGGTCGATACTGGAGATTTCCGGCTCATGGACCGCAAAGTCGTCAATGAAATGAACAAGCTGAAAGAGAAAAATCCGTTTGTCCGCGGGCTTGTCAGCTGGCTCGGCTTCAAGCAGACGGCCGTCTATTACGAGCGGCATGAGCGGCTTGCAGGAGAAACGAAGTACCCGCTCAAAAAAATGCTGAAGCTTTCGCTCGACGGCATCACTTCATTTTCATTTCAGCCTCTGAAACTGGCAAGCTACTCAGGCATCGCGCTGTCAGCGATCGGCTTTATATACGCTTTTATCGTCGTCTGCCTGAAGCTGTTTACGACAAGCACCATTACCGGGTGGTCATCGATGATTATTCTGCAGTGCCTGTTCAGCGGATTCATCCTGATCATCCTCGGAGCGGTCGGCGAGTACATCGGCCGCATTTATGACGAAGTGAAAGACCGGCCGCTCTATATTGTAGATGAAAAATACGGATTTGAAGAACAAAGACGGCCTGTCGCCCCGCAGCGTCATATCATATAGCAACTAAGAACCAAAAGGAGAGATTTCGATGAGTATACTCGTTGTCGGGGGAGCCGGTTATATCGGTTCCCATGCCGTTTACACATTAATTGAGAAAAATGAAAAAGCCGTCGTTGTCGACTCCCTGGCAACCGGACATGCAGAAGCCGTCCACCCTGAAGCCGTTTTTTACAAAGGCGACATCCGGGACCGGCATTTTCTCAGGCAGGTATTCGAAAACGAGGACATCGAAACGGTGATGCATTTCGCAGCTTCTCCTATTTCAACCCAGTCAAATCGCGTGTTTTCCTCTTTCAACGAAAACATCGCAGGGATGGAAACACTGCTAGACGTCATGAAAGAATTCGCGGTCAAGCAGATCGTCTTTGCTTCAAGCGCGACCGTCTACGGCAGCACAAAAGATGTGCCGATTACAGAGGAATCAAAACCACAGCCTGTTCATCCCCACGGAAAAGTCAAATGGCTGATGGAGAATATGCTGATGGAAGCGGAAAAAGCGTACGGCCTCAACTATGTGATTCTCCGTTCCTTCAATGTGGGAGGGGCTCATCCATCCGCAGCGATCGGCGAAGACCGCACGGATGATTCGCATCTGATTTCAAATGTTCTGTGTGCCTCGATCGGCCAAAACTCATTCGGAACAAAACATGACAGGACAGCAGGCACGCCGGGGATTCGCGATTATGTCCACGTCCAGGATCTCGCCGAAGCCCATGTTCTCGCCATCAACCATTTACGGCAAGGAAAAGGGAGCCGGACATTCAATCTCGGCTATGGCGAAGGCTATTCAGCCGAACAAGTCATCCAGGCCGCCCAGTATGTCACAGGCATCGGCCTCATTCCCGTCACACCATCCGCTGACAGCACAGACGCCCCAGATGCCTTGATCGCTTCCTCTTCCCGCGCCAGAAAGGAATTAGGCTGGACCCCGAAACACAACAGCCTGATCGCCATCATCCGCGACGCCTGGAACTGGCATTCTGCCAATCCATATGGATATTCGCAGCATAAGGTGAGACAGGGATAAATAAAAAACTGCACCCCAATGGTTAGCAATAGGAGGTGCAGTTTTTTATTCATGATGAATGCTGTAAATCAAAATCTAATCACTAATAATCAATCAAGTAAGCAGTCGGCTGTTTTTTGTCCTGCAAATCAATCAGCATGTCAATATATCCCGAGCCAAACCAGATGAAATCATATGAAAAATGGATGGCCACATAATTCTCATTAAAATATTTAATTTTAGCTGAATCGACTTTTTTCACTTTCAAATCTGCTCCGTCAAAAGCTTCTTCAAAATCCAAATTAAATTGCGCTTCATCCTTATTATTTCCTTTTAGATAATTTTCCACCGTTTGAATGTGCTGGACACCTTCAGACATGACATCTTTGTCTTCAGCCCCGTTGAGATATACATATTTGCCGTCTTCGCTTAAATAATCATCATCACTGATTTTTCTGACTTGGTTTGTCTTTTTTTCGAAAATGTATTTATCAAATAAGTGTAGATATGACCCCTCCTCAGTCACTTTTGGAAAAACAGACAGGTAATCATATAATTTTCCGGACTCGATTGTTGCGGGTAATTCATCTTTTTTGACGATTTGGTATTTTAAGAGATTTTGTTTTAAAAATAAATAATATGTCTTTGCATCTCCTTCGCCTGTATAACCTGTATAATCCTTTATTCCGATCAGCATGTTTTTCTTATCAACAGCATAAAGATAGAGATAAATATTTTCAGAATCTGCTGTTGCTTTTATGGGCAGCTTTATCTTTTTTTCACCTAGTTCCGTTTGCACTTGCAGCATATTTTTATGATCCAACCGCAAATCAGGCAGATGACGTTCTATTTTATAGCAAATGGGCCCTTTGACATCCAAAAACTTGCTATTGTTTACGTGAGAGTGAAACATTTTATCAGCTGAAAAAACCGACTCATATGAATCCTGAAGCTCTTTATCTGTATATTGATAATACCGAAGCCCATCCACACCACCGCGCATTATCGTATACTTATGATCTTTATAATTTAACGTCGCATCGCCCGCTAATCCACTTTCAATTCTCATATACTCTTTAAATGCCGAACTGTCTTCTTTTGGATATCCTTATATATATATGAATGCATCATCGTCTTTTCCGCAGTTGGTGATCACCAGCAAGCATATTATGAAAATGCCTAAATATATAAACTTTCTTTTCTTCATTAAATTGTTGCCTATTCTTTTTTTGTCCCCCGTTTAATTGATTAAATAACCAAAGATTTTAGACAGCTTGCCCCAACTTTGAGACCTGCCGGGACTGAACAAAAATTTTTCAGTCCCACTATTCAATTCCTAAATCAACTAAGTAAGCGGTCGGCTGTTTTTTGTTTTTTTGAAAATCAAGCAGTACATTAAGGGATCCTGCTGTACCAATTGTCTTCCCATGATAGGAAATATTCAAAACTACATAATTTTCATTAAAATAATGAATATCAGCTATCCTTGCCTTGCCAGAGTTAAATTCCATCTCTTTCGCAATTTGTTTAAAATCCAGTTTAAATTGCGCTTCATACTTATCATTTCCTTTAAGATAATTTTCTACTGTTTGTATCTTTTGAATACCATCAGCCATGACATTTGTTTCTTTTTCTTTTGCTCCATTAATATAAACATACTTACCATCTTCGCTTAGAATATCAGTGTCTTTAATTGTCTTGACTTTGTTGGTCTTTTTTTCAAAAATGTATTTATCAAATAACTTAAGGTATGACCCATCCTCCACCACTTTTGGAAAGACGGAGAAGTATTCCTTTAACTTCCCGGACTCAATTGTTGCATTTAATTCCTCTTCTTTGACAATCCGGTGTTTTGAAAAATCTCTTTTTAAAAAAAGATAATATATTTGTCTGTCTCCTAAGTCACCACTTTTTAATTTTTCATATACTTCTACTTTTATCAGCAAACTGTCTTTACTAATTGCTTCTAGCGCCAGATGTACTTTTTTGCCTTTGGCTGATGGAAACTCAAATTTTTTTTCTCCGTTTTTTGTTTTCACTTCTAGGACATTCTTTTTATCTAATGACATCTCCGGAAGATCATGTTCAATTTTATTGTGAATGAGTTTTTCTTTATTTAGAAATTCAGTTGTTTTCAAGTTATATAATTTTGTTGCAGGATATTTTTTAGCCGAAAGAAAAGGCCTGTAAAAATCCTCTAGTTCTTCATCCGTATATTGATAATACCGAAGCCCTTTTTTATCACTGCGCATGATCGTATATGTATGGCCTTGATAACTCAAAGTTGCATCTGTCGCTAAATCAAGTTCATGTCTCATAAATTCTCTAAATGCCGGACTGTCTTTTGGTAATCCTTTTTTATAGATGACTTCCTGAACATTATCTTTGCCACAGCCAGTGATAACCAGCAAGAATACTATTAAAACACCTATACTCATAAACCTTTTTTTTATCATTGAAACTGCTCCTATTCCGCTTCTTTTTTATTAACCTCTTGAATCAAGTCGACAAATTCAGAGTCTTCAACTTCATAAATATGTCCAGGATCAGTAATACCAGAACCTTCCACTTCGAACTCTGGCTTTTCATCAATGAGATCGCCTAATATGTCACCGTATTGACTTTCGACTGAAACGATATCATCGCTGCTTATTTTATGTTTTCCGCTTGCGGTATAGTAAGGGGAAAAACTCACAGTTTCCTCTGTTCTGTATCCCGCCGCAGCGGTAATGTCCATTTTCTGAAGCTTTTGATAGATCTCAGAATTGGCAGATTTTAAATGATTAATATCCTCATTCATCGCCTCATTGTCCATATCTGTATAAGCATTACTGTAGTCCTTTCCATCATCATTGTTTCTGTTCTCTTCATTAAAATCTAAATAATCACTCGTGTTCGTAGTATCCCTTCCAGCCGCTTTGTCAGCAAGCCAGCGATGTTTGTTAGCCTGTGAGCCTAGAATATTTGTATCATATGGGGTTCCAATCGTTGTGATGCTTCGAACATGGTCAGGGTAATCCATCGCAAATTGCAGCGATCTTCTCCCGCCGTAGCTGTGGCCGAACATATCGACCTTTGTCTCCTCATTCATCAGCCCCATCTCATTGAGCTTTTCTGCTAAGTCATCACTTGTTGCTTGCCGATGCTCATTTGGTTCATTTGTGTCATAAACAATATGGAGACGACCGTTTGTGTTAAAGTATTCAAGATCTTTTATCTCTTCATAGGTTCCCTTTGTATACCTTTTTCCATATTTATCAATATAATAATATTCATAAACATATTCGTCTTTTTCATTTTTTGAAATACGGACGATAAGATCTCCTTTTTGCGCAGCTTTTTTAACACTTTTATAAAAACCATTTCCACTATCCTCAATCCCATGCACATAAACAGAAACATTCTTATAATCAGAAAAATCGCCTTTTACATGATTAACTGAATTATACAAGATTGAGATATCTGTCAAGGCTTCGCGCATTGGGGCGCGGTGGGTGCGGACGGAATTGTTGAAATCTTGTTCTACCTGATCAATGCTATTTTTTAGATTTTCGTATTGGCTAGTTAAAACAACGACGTCACTCGTAATATTGTTGCGTTTGCTTAAGTCATCGGGCGACGGGTCTTCCATCGACTCAAACTTGCGTTGGGCATTTTCTTGACATTCTTTCAAATTTTTTATCCATTCATCGATTTCAGATTTTATGTCATCGGCGTTAAAGGTCATCACATTGCTTGATATAGGTACTGGCAGTTCTTTATTTTCAATCGATACCCATATTGTATTAAAAGCTTCAAGCAAACGGCTTGATTGGGCTTTCTGCAGCAGCCGGTTCGCATTTCTTTCGTGGGTTTTGAGAATGTTTGTGATTTCTTTCTCTCTATTATAATATGCCATAACTCTATTTCCCTTCCATCATTTCACTCTTTGCAGTTGTTGTGAAATCAAGTTATCGACGCGCTGTAACTCTTCTATGATTTTTTTTGCGTCTTTTGATAGTTCTTTTACTCTTTTTTTAATTTCCGTTATGACCGAATGAATGTGCGACTTCGCTTCAGACCATATAGCATCGACATCATCCCAAGGAAACTCTGTTTCAAACATCATTTCTCTGAGCATTGTATCGAAATGGTGCAAAGCTTCCTCAAGAGTAGACAGATTGGTTTCAAACTTCGCCGTTGCCTGATGCAGCGAATCCGCAGTTATTTTAATTTCACTTTTGACTCTTTCAGTGGAAAATGTATGGCTTCTTTCTGCTCTTGACTCCGGCTGCACATTGGCCGGTTTATCGGATTCGTCTGTCATTTCGACCGCTTTTGCAAAACAGCGCACACTATCGGCAAAATATAATAAACTGCGGCTTGCTTTACTGAAAAAGTTGATGTTGTCGCTCATTTTTTTCTGAAGCGCTGCTGCGGCTTTGCCGCTGTGCCGGTCTAATTCTTCACGAAAAAACACCATGTTCTCAAATACATGGCTAAAGGCGCTTTCAAGCTGACTGATGGTCCCCGCTGCCTTGTGTGAAAGTTCTTTGTTGAAGCGAAAATGTCCCATCATTATTGCTCCTTATCTTCGTTTTTTTCTGCTTCTATTAATAACTCGTCAAGCTGCATTTCTTTTTGATCGACATACCCGTAATGATAAATGACCTCTATATCTTGTTTATTAAACAGAACGAGCTGCTCTTTCGGATCGGTGAAGCCGTTTGGATATTCGACCGCGGCATAGTCTCTGATCACATGATTTGTCTCAGAAAACATTTGCCGTCCGATAACAAGCAGACGTCTTGAATCATTATGTAAGCCGACAACACTGCCGACAGGAAGATAGTTCTTTTTAAAAAGCATAAAATACCCCTCTTTTTCTCTAAAATTGGACATACAGTCAAGTTGTAAAAACATAGGAAAATCATAGCAAAAAAGTCACATCTTATTCAACGAACTAAAGTACCGTGAAATAAGACCTAATCAAAAACAGAGACTTTTGATTTAAAACCGGTTCTTCAAGGGGGGATTTCGCAATGTATGAGTAAGCCGCTGACATGAAGAAGGAATGATAAGATTCCATCGCCTTTGCGGAGGGGATTTCGGAAAGAAACACAGTTTCTGCTGCAAGGCGGCATCTGCGTGCAACTGAAACTGCACCCTGCCCTATAATTACGAAAATCCCTCACTTAAAGTTCCATTTTGAAAAAATTTATTATTGTGAAAATATATATTTTGGTTGATTTTCATAGATTCTCAGGATAAAATACAGACAAAAATAATAGAAACTGCTTCTTGTATATAATCAGTAATAGGGTCTGATTGTCTCTACCTAGTAACCGTAAATCGCTAGACTACAAGAAAGTTTGAATAGATTTGAACATTTAAAAAGTGTATTGCCCAAACAATATATCTATTTTTCATTTGCTCTTATTTTTCATGCTTTCTGATTTTTCGGAACCCATGAAAAATAAGAGCTTTTTTATTTTCAAAAAACTTCTGGGAGTTGAAATCATGTTTTTTCTTATTAATATTTTAGGTATTTTCATTGTCATGGCCGTGATTTTTTTATGTTCGCCGCAAAAGAGAACAGTCAAATGGAGACCGATCCTTTCACTTTTTGCAGTTGAGCTTTTGGTAACGTGGTTCATGCTTGGCACCAAAATAGGCGGAGCAGTGATCAACCTCATCGCCTCATTCTTCTCCTGGCTGATTGGCTGTGCAAGCGAAGGAATCGCTTTTGCTTTTCCGTCCGTCATGAGCAATGAGACAGTAGACTTTTTTTTCAGCGCCCTGCTGCCGATCATCTTTGTCGTCACATTCTTTGACATTCTCGCTTATTTTGGGATTTTAACGTGGCTGATCGATAAGATCGGCTGGGTGATTTCAAAAGTGTCGCAGCTGCCTAAATTAGAAAGCTTCTTCTCCATTCAAATGATGTTTTTGGGCAATACAGAAGCGCTGGCCGTTATTCGCCAGCAGTTGGCCGTTTTAAAAGACAACCGCCTGCTGACATTTGGAATCATGAGTATGAGCAGCATCAGCGGCTCCATCATCGGGTCTTATTTAACAATGGTTCCCGCAACATACGTCTTTACAGCCATTCCATTAAACTGTTTGAATGCGCTGATTTTAGCCAGCATCTTAAATCCGGTTGAAGTCAAAAAAGAAGAAGACATCATTTATGTACCGCCAAAAGAAGAAAAGAAAGACTTTTTCTCAACGATTTCCAACAGCATGCTGGTCGGGATGAATATGGTCATTGTCATTCTCGCCATGGTGATCGGCTATGTTGCCTTAACATCATGTGTGAACGGAATGCTGGGACTGATCATGGATGGCCTGACAATCCAAAAAATCTTTTCTTATATCTTCAGTCCGTTTGCATTTTTACTCGGGCTGCCTGTACATGACGCGATGTATGTCGCACAGCTGATGGGGATGAAGCTTGCCACAAATGAATTTGTCGCGATGATGGATTTAAAAACACAATTAGCTTCGATTTCACCCCATACAGCCGCTGTTGCTACGACATTTTTAACATCGTTTGCCAACTTCAGCACCATCGGCATGATCTACGGAACGTATAACTCCTTATTTAATGGAGAAAAATCAGCGATCATCGGAAAAAACGTTTGGAAGCTTCTTGTCAGCGGAATGGCCGTTTCGCTGCTGAGCGCCGGAATCGTCGGGCTGTTTGTGTGGTAGCCAACAGCCCGGTTTACATCGATGAATTATCAGCTTGCCATTGACTTGGCAAGTTTTTTTTGATCGATATGTAAAGTGAGCTTTATGTGTGATTTGCTTTACTTTACAATTAGGTTTGATGGGAAAATAACACATTTGACCGTGAAGGGAGATTGTGAGATTGAAAAATAAATTAGCTGAATTTCGAAAACAGAATAAGTATTCACAGAATCGATTGGCTGAATTGCTCGGCGTCAGCCGGCAAACGATTATATCGATCGAAAAAGGCAAGTATAATCCGTCTCTCCCTCTGGCGCTGCAAATTGCGCGTACATTTCATACACAAGTGGAGAGCATTTTTTTCTAGATGATGAATCGTTAAAACCTTAATGAGGAGGAGATTTTATGACGTATCGAAAAAGCTGCTACATCATTGGGGGATTATTTGTTTTTATATTTGTTGTGCAAATGGTTGTTGGAATAACCACTGCTTCTTTATCTTTGATAGAACTTTTAATGTTGGGGGCAATGGCATTTTTAAGCTTTGCCGCAGGCTATCTCTATCCGCAATTCAAACAAAAGGATGAACGATCACAGCTTATTAGACAAAAAGGAATGGAATTTTCCATGATCGCTTTATCCGTATATTTTCTTGTACTGATTTTAGGAATGCAGCTGGGCTTTATCACATTAGCGGCAGTCGATGTGGTTCGGGTTTTGGTTTCATTGCAGATTATTACAATATTTTCATCATGGATTATTTTATCAAAGAAATTTTAACCTAATGATAAAAGCAGGCACTCAGCCTGCTTTCTTCAAACTTTCCTATTCCAATGGCGATGTCTGGCGATGGCTTCAATCAGGTCTTTGCTGAAAGAATCTGTATCTTTGTGATTGCGGGACGTGATGACGCCGGGTTGTGAGCCAGCATGAGATCCGGCGGCGGACAGCAGCAGGGCAATGCCTTCACCTGAAGCTCCGATCGCTTTATAGTGTCCGAAGGCTTCATGAATAAAGTCCAAAGCGGCTGTCTGCTTCTTCAAACGTTCAACGCTTTCATGGCCGCCCGGAATATAGACGGCATCATACAGGACTGAATCAACCGTCTGCAATGTATTGACTGCTTCCATTTCTTTACCGTTATCACCTTTGATTATCCCTAAAGCGGTGCTGATGATTTCCGGAATGATGCCGGCTTTATGGAAAGCTTTCATCACTCGGCCGACTTCTGTATCATCAAAGCCGTGCTCAGCTAAAATAGCGACCGTTCTTGTCACAGGGGTTTGAACCGTATTTTCCTGACTCAAGGCCGGAGACTTGAGCGTCACCTTGGAACCCTCGTCTTTTTCAGGCGGTTTTACGCCGACGCCCGCGGCGATTTGCTTCGCCAAATCTCCGTCAACACGGTTGAACATCGCAACGACCTGCCGGCGGACGTCTTTGCTTTTCACCTTTCCGACTTCAAAGCGAAACGCGGAAATGATATGTTCTTTTTCGACAGGGGACATACTGTTCCAAAAAAGCTTCGCCTGTGAATAGTGATCCTTAAAGCTCTCGCTGCACTGGCGTATTTTTCGGCCTTCGACTTTTTCTTGGTAATGTACATATCCGCCTTCTTCCTCTGAAGCAGGCGCCGGATCGTTGTTTTGAAGCGAGTTCTTATGATATGCGACAGGCCCTTGATTGATCGTCATCCGGTGGTAGCCGTCATACTGATTGTTGTGAAACGGACAGACCGGCCTGTTGATCGGAATTTCATGAAAGTTCGGTCCGCCTAATCGGATCAGCTGTGTATCCGTATATGAAAAGAGCCGGCCTTGCAGAAGCGGATCGTTCGTAAAGTCGATGCCCGGCACGACATTTCCCGGATGGAAAGCCGCCTGTTCCGTTTCCGCAAACACGTTGTCCTGGTTTCGGTTCAGCGTCATCTTACCGATGATTTTGACAGGCACCATTTCTTCCGGCCAAAGCTTTGTCGGGTCGAGAATATCGAAGTCAAACTTGAACTCATCTTCTTCATCTATCATTTGCACACCGAGTTCATATTCGACTTCATCGCCTCTTTCGATTGCTTCCCAAAGATCGCGACGGTGATAATCAGGGTCTTTCCCGGCGATTGTCTGTGCTTCGTCCCAGACAAGTGAATGTATGCCCAGTACAGGTTTCCAGTGGAATTTAACGAAGCGCGCCTTGCCTTGTTCATTCACAAACCTGAACGTATGAACGCCGAAGCCCTCCATCATCCGATAGCTGCGCGGAATCGCCCTGTCCGACATCGCCCACATGATCATGTGAGCCGTTTCCTCATTGTTGGCGACAAAATCCCAAAATGTATCATGCGCCGTTGAAGCCTGCGGCATTTCATGATGGGGCTCAGGCTTAAATGCGTGCACCAAATCCGGGAACTTGATGGCATCCTGAATGAAGAAAACAGGGATGTTATTTCCGACGAGGTCATAGTTCCCTTCCTCTGTGTAAAATTTCGTTGCAAACCCTCTGACATCGCGGACTGTATCGCCTGATCCCCTTGAACCCGCAACCGTTGAAAACCGTACAAACACCGGTGTTTTCACCGATGGATCTTGCAAAAATTTCGCTTTCGTATATTCTGTCATCGGCTCATAAACCTGAAAATAACCATGCGCTCCGAATCCCCTCGCATGGACGACGCGCTCCGGAATCCGTTCATGGTCAAAATGGGTCATTTTTTCGCGGAAATGAAAATCCTCCATCAGCGTCGGGCCCCGCACTCCGGCTTTTAAGGAGTGCTCATCTTCAGATACGCGCAAGCCTTGATTCGTCGTCATCTTTTTGCCCCGGTTGTCAGAACGGTAATGTTCAAGCTGCTGATCCTTGCTATGCTCATTGACCTTCCGGCGTCCTTCATGTTTATTCACTTGTCTTCCCTCCCTATTTTGATCTATGTCGTTTTCTTGATTGCTATTTTAAGATTTACCCTCGTTTTGTTTCTTTCAAACTAAAAAAAGAGGATTTTCAGATCGTCTCTGAAAATCCTCCCGGCGCCAAGCCTAGTCGAGCTTTTCTCCGTTTGAAGCGATCAGCTCTTTATACCAGTAGAAGCTCTTCTTGCGGATACGGCGCAAATCTTTTAAATCAAATTCATCGCGGTTCACATAAATAAATCCGTAGCGTTTGGAGCAGCCTTGATGAGTTGAAATCAAATCGATCGCTGACCAAGGCGAATAGCCGAAAACATCAACACCATCGGTTACCGCCAGCTGAATTTGTTCAATATGCTGCTTTAAATAGTCGATGCGGTAGTCATCATTGATGACATCTCCTTCTTCAAGCTGATCAAATGCTCCGAGGCCGTTTTCTGTAATGATCAGCGGCAGCTGGTAGCGGTCATAAATCTCACGCAGTGTCGAGCGGAATCCCACAGGATCAATTTCCCAGCCGAAGTCATTTTTCTTCAAATGAGGATTGCTGCTGCCTCTGTATACGCCCGCTTCCCCGGTCTGCAAATGCTGATCACCGCCGCGGGCCGCCGTATCGCTCCCATCATCTCTACTTGCTTCGGCCGTTTGCGATGTGTAATAGTTAAATGCGATAAAGTCCGGCTTGGCGCATTTTAGAATCTCCATGTCCCCCTCGGCAATCTGCGGCGTGCAGCCTTTTTCTTTCATATAGGCCCATGCCGTTGTGTTGTACCGCCCGTATACGGCCATATCGAGATAAAGCCAGTTTCGGATTGCATTATAGTTAAAAGCGGCTAACACATCCTCCGGTTGGGAAGAGGCGGGATAGATCAGTGCGATGTTTGGAGCTGGTCCGATTTTTGCTTCCGACAGCAGCTCATGGCACAGATGAATCGCTTTTGCCTGTGCGACAAGCATGTGGTGGTTTTGCTGATACAGCTCTTTTTTTGGATCTTCCAAATTCGGATCAAGCGTCCCCAATGCAGAACCGTGAAGGATCATCATATTTTGTTCATTGATGGTCAGCCAGTATTTTACCCGGTCTCCGTAGTGTTCAAAAAGGATTTTTGCATACTTTTCAAACGCATCAATCGTCGCCCTGTTCGACCAGCCGCCTTTTTCCTGCAAAGCGTTCGGCAGGTCGAAGTGATACATCGTCACAATCGGCTCGATATCATATTTCAGCAATTCATCGATCAGATTGCTGTAAAATTCGATGCCCTTTGGGTTGATGTCGCCATCGCCATCCGGAATAATACGCGTCCAGGCGATTGAAAAACGATATGCTTTGAATCCCATTTCCGCAAACAGTGCGATATCTTCTTTATAGCGATGGTAGTGATCGCTGGCCACTTTAAAATCGGTCGTACCTTCGGGATAGCTTTCGCGTGCATCGATGACAGACGGGCCTTTTCCATCCTCTTTCCAAGCGCCTTCCACCTGGTAGGCCGATGTAGAAGCACCCCATAAGAACCCTTTAGGAAATGGAGCTAATGTGTTGTATTTCATCCCTTTTCCCTCCTATGCGTGATTAAATTAATATCATGATCAAATCTTCGGTTCTAACCCGTTTTTGATCGGTTTGAACAACATCACTGTACTGATTTGAATTTGTAACGACTACAGGCGTTTTCACGTCAAAACCTTCACGAATCAAAGCTTCCAAATCGAATTCTGCGAGAATATCACCCCGTTTCACTTTTTGTCCTTGCACCACTTTTGAATCAAAATGCTTCCCTTCCAGCTTTACTGTGTCCACACCGATATGAATGAGGATTTCGGCTTGACTTTCAGTTGTGATGCCATATGCATGCCCTGTCGGAAAGGCAGTTGTCACCACGCCGTCCGCCGGCGCTGCTACGATTCCTTTTGCCGGCAGCACCGCGACCCCTTCTCCGAGCGCTCCGGATGAGAAAACTTTATCAGATACTTCTGTCAGCGGCAGCACGTCTCCTTGCAAAGGGCTGTAAATCTTTTCTCCGGAGCCTTTCCCGGTATGCTGCTGCTGTTTCTCGTCAATAGGATCGTCAAACCCGACAATATAAGTGAGCACGATCGATAAAACAAAAGAGACTGAGATTCCGATGATAAACCCGAGAAATCCCGGTCCGTAAAATATCGGAATCGTCAACAAGCCCGGTGCCCCCGAGGCGATCGCGACGCTGTGGGAATAGCCGATAATGGCGCCGCCTGCGGCCGCACTGATGACACCGCATACAAATGGCTTTTTCAGCCTCAAGGTTACACCGTAGACAGCCGGCTCGGTGATTCCGAAAATCCCCGTTATGGCGGCTGATCCCGCCAATGTCTTCAGCTTCTTATTTTTCGTCTTGAGCATGACGCCGAAAGCGGCACCTGTTTGGGCAAACACGGCGGCGGCCGTCGCCGGCTTGATGTAATCTTTCCCATGGACGGCAATGTTATTGAGAATCACCGGTACGATGCCCCAGTGAATCCCGAAGATGACAAGGATTTGCCACAACGCCGCAATGATCGCACCCGCCAGAATCGGGCTGACATCAAACACGGACAGAATCGCAGCGGCGATGCCGTTCCCCGTATATACGCCAAGCGGACCAAATACGATCAAGGTTAGCGGCACCATCACGACAAGGCAGATTACGGGGGTGATAAAGTTTTTCACGCTATCATGGATGATACGCATGCAGTACTTCTCAAGCCAGCTCATCACAAATACGGCAAGGATAATCGGAATCACGGTGGAAGTATAATTCATCAAGACAACGGGAATCCCGAAAAACTCCGTATCTGCACCGCTGTTTTTCAATTCAAGAATGGATGGATAAATCAACGCCCCTGCCATTGTAAGGGCCACAAATAGATTCGCCCCGAATTTCTTTGCGGCCGTAACGGCCAGCAGCAAAGGCAGAAAGTAAAATAAACTGTCGGCTGCCGCGTACAGAATGGTATATGTCGTCTCTTCGGCCGTCAGCCAGCCCGCGTTCGTACAAATCAAAAGCAGCCCTTTTAAAATCCCGGCTCCCGCCATCACGCCGAGCAGAGGCGTAAAAATACTGGACACGACATCTACCAATCTTCCTGCCAGGTTTCCTTTTTCTTTTTGGCTCTGATCAGCCGGGGAATCTTCCAGTATATTGGATATCCTGCCAATCTCTTTGTATACTTCAGGAACGTGGTTGCCGATGACGACTTGGAACTGTCCTCCGCTCTCGACCACCGTCACAACCCCGTCGGTCTCTTCAAGCGCTTTCTTATCTGCCTTGGAGCGATCCTTCAGCTTAAAACGCAGCCGTGTTGCACAGTGGACTAGAGAAACAACATTTTTTTCTCCTCCGATATGCCTCAAAATTTCCTTGGCTAATGATTGAACATCCATCCATGACCATCTCCCGTCTCCTAAAAGAACCTATGTATCTAGTAAAAAATAAAAAACCTAAACTAAAGCCCGTTTCAAACGGCTTAGTTTAGGTTTTGCCTGCCGAACAGTAACAATCCTTGCTGTAATCATTATGAAAATGAAAAAAACCTAAATCACTATGAAAAACAGGCGCACAGCTGCCCCGCATCACAGTCATTTAGGTTTTGCCTGCATGATCAGTAACAATCCTAAAGAAAACATTTATGAGTCGATTTACATCAAAATTAGCACACATTCAACCGATTGTCAACGCTTTCATTTTTGTATCATCCCCTTATGCTTGGTGAACGACCCTCTCGATATGTATCGTTAAATACAGCAATTCTTCACTTGTCAGATCATGCTGGTATTCCTTTTGAATGTACTGTCTGATTTTATTTGTGCATACATAAGCATCCCGGTATTTATTTTTCACAGTTTCAAATAAAAAATCATCTTTGCTTTCCATATAGGTTCCGCTGAACAGCCGCTGCGCAAAAAACTTTAAATGGGTAATAAACCGGTAATAATGGAGCGATTCTTCATCAAAATTAATATGAAAATGGTATTTGACGATACTCAAAATTTCTTGCATGACTTTCGTGATATTCACGATATTCGGCATTTCTTCATTCAATTCAGCGTTTACGATATGGAGCGCGATAAAAGCGGCTTCATCTTCGGGCAGAGTGATCCCTGTCTTATTTGCGATGATCTGCAATGCTTGCTTGCCGATGGCAAACTCGTCTTTATAAAGGCGTTTCGTCTCCCAAAGCAAAGCATTTTTAATATCCAAGCCCTTTTTGTGCCTTTCGACAGCAAAATGGATATGATCGGTCAGCGATACATAAATGCTGTCATTCAGCTTTTTGCCGAGCTTCATTTTCGCATAGCTGATAATCTCCTCAGACATTTCCATAAACTCGATCGGGATTTCATCTAAAAGCGTTTTAAACCTTTCTGATACATCTTTATTATCCAGCCTGAAAATCTTCTCAATTCTCTTTTCATCCACCTGCTCGCCAGGCTTTTTTTGAAAAGCGATTCCTCTGCCCATGACCACTAATTCCTGACCTTGTTCATTTAAAACACTGATCACATTATTGTTGATCACTTTGGCAATTTTCACATCGCGCCACTCCCATCTTTTAAATAAGGGGATTTTCTATATTTCTTTTTTCATATGTTACACATTGATTGTACAACCTATTTTGCCTAGGTCAATGTTTTTCAGTCAATCTCCCTTGAATGTTTTATATTACCAGAACCCCTGTCCTTGCAGCATTTATAAAAAAAGAGCCGCGTCTGGGCTCTGAAATCATAAAATTGTTAATAATTTCCTTTAATTAAGCTGCAAGCAATATGACCGCCACAGCAAAAAGCAAACCTGCTAAATATGCTCCATCTTTTACGGATAGCCGGGTCGTTTGATAGTACGTCCTGTCTCTCGTCCCCGTAAATCCGCGCGCTTCCATGGCAACCGCGATTCTTTCCGATTTGCGGATGCCTTGCGAAAACAGCGGCAGTGAATAGCGGATAAAGGCTTTCCGGCTGTTTTTTTGCTTATAGCCTCTAATTTTATGGGCAGCTTTCATCTGCGCCAGCTCTGATTGAAAGAGCGGAACAAAGCGAAAACCCGCCAATAGACCGTACGCCCATTTAGGTGACAGCCGGCATTGATGAATCAAGCTCATGATGAACTGTGTTAAATCAGTTGTTGACGTAAACAGCAGTCCATAAGTGACAAATCCGAGCATCCGCAGCGCAATCGTCAAGCCATTGCTCACGCTTTCCTTTGTGACATGGAACCAGGCCCATTGCCACAGCGT
Organism: Bacillus swezeyi; assembly: GCF_001969815.1. Classification (GTDB taxonomy): domain Bacteria; phylum Bacillota; class Bacilli; order Bacillales; family Bacillaceae; genus Bacillus; species Bacillus swezeyi. The sequence continues at coordinate 385,382 of NZ_MRBK01000004.1, forward strand.
TTCTTCTCCTTTACCAAAAGCGGCCATCATCCAAAATACGAGAATGAAAAACACGAGATAAGGCAAAAGACGCTTAGCCAAATAGGCCAATGTCCAGCCGCCGAGAAAGACGCCGATGGAAACAGCGAGCAGCCAAATTAACAAGGTTGCTTTCGGATCTGATACAGCCATTAGAATACACATCGCCAACAGATGGGAAAAGAGCTTGGCGCTCGGATTCAGTTTTGAAAGAAGCGAATGATTGCTTTTCATATCAGCACTTTCTCCTTTGCGGCGTGCATCAGCTGGTAATGAAGGGGCGGGATCAATGAGAACTCTCGAATCAGGCTTTGATCGGAAAATAATTGATATGGTGTTCCCTGATAAGCCGCCTTCCCCCGGTGGAAAACGATGACTTGATCAGAATGCTGGTCAACGATATCCATATCATGGGTAACCATGACGATCGTCGTTCCGCGTTCTTGGCGATTTTTTAACCGCCTAATCAGTTCTCCTGCCGTTTTTTCGTCCTGGCCGAATGTCGGTTCATCAAGCAGGAGCAAATCTTGGTCAAATAAAAGCATCGTCGCTACGCTTAAACGCCGTTTCTGCCCTAAACTTAATGTAAAAGGATGTGCCTGCGCATGAGAAGTCAGCCCGAATTCCTTCAGCAGTTCAGCCGTTTTCCCCTCGATCTGCTGCTCTGGCCAGCCTCTCTGTCTTGCGCCAAATGCGATTTCCTCAAACACTGTATCTTGAATAAATTGAAGCTCCGGATTTTGAAAAACAAAACCGGCCTTTTCATACAATAGGCGGTCAGACCATTTTTTCAGGTCGCAATCCTCTAAATAAAGCCGGCCTTTTTTCACTGCTTCCAGCCGGATCAAGCTTTTTAAAAAGGTGCTTTTTCCGCTGCCGTTCTCCCCGATAACCGACACCCATCCGCCTTTTGGAATCTGCACATTGATGCCCTCTGCCACCGTCTTTTTCCGATAGCCGATTGCCGCATCTTCGGAGCGGATCAATGCGGCGCCGCTTTTCAGATCGCTTTTTTCCGCCAGTGCTCTGATTTTCAGCCGGGCGGAGAGCTTGACGGCAAGCGGATGACGTTCATCATCGACGACTTCACGCCATGAAGCCGGATATAGCTTCGGCTGCCATATCCCTGCCTCTTTCATTTCCTGCTGATAGTCATGCAGAATGTCTTCCGGCTTCCCGTCGGCAATGATCCGTCCGTTTTTGCCTAAAAGGATGACGCGATCCATCCATTCGATGCAGCCGTCCAGCACATGTTCAATAAATACCATCGTCTGCCCGTTGTTTGCGGATAGATCTTTCAGTAAAGCAAATATCTCCTTTCTGCTTGCCGGATCGAGCTGTGCGGTCGGCTCATCAAAAAACAGCACTTCCGGCTCCAGAGCCAATAGACAGGCTAATGCGAGCCGCTGTTTCATCCCGCCTGACAAGGTTTCGATTGGCGTCCTCCTGTCGATGTCCAATCCGACCTGCTCCATTACATCCCCGATCATTTGATCCATATGTTGACGGGGAACAGACCTGTTTTCAAGACTAAAAGCGATTTCTTCGTCAACATGAAGCATGCAAAACTGTGAATCCGGGTCCTGAAACATAACGCCCGCACTCCTTCTGCGGTTTATTTCACCGCTGACATCCGCTTCAATGTGTTCGGGAATAATCCCGGACAGAGCCGAAATAAGCGTCGATTTTCCGCTTCCGCTCGGCCCGAGTATTAACACTTTCTCTCCTTTTTGAATCGATAAGGTGACGCGGTCCAATATTGTTTCAGACCGATGGTAAAAGCGAATGGAGAGATTATTGCATCCTAGATATGAATTCATTTGATTCATCCTTTTTACGGTGCTCCTTCATGATTTCATACTGATCAAGGACACCCGTTTTCGCGAGTGCTCCGACAACGGCTTTGGCAAGCCAGCCGCCCAGAATAATGCCGCTGATGATTTGAATGGCTAAGGTCAGAATCAGCGTTTCCGTCGTATAGTAGGCAAAACCGTTTGCCATCAAGCTGTATGCCATGCTGCCGACCGCTGCCAGCGCACCGGAAAGCATAAGAGTAAACAGGTTATAGCGCTTATAGCGAAACATCGCAAACGCGATTTCCGCCCCGGCCCCTTGGAAAACGCCGATCAGCAATGCGGACAAGCCAAAATGGCTGCCTGTCAACAGCTCAACCGCTGCTGCGGCCGTCTCGGCAATCAGAGCTGCCCCCGGTTTGCGGATGATATAAGCAACGATCGGACTGGCAATCACCCAAATGCCAAACATAAAGTTTGCGCCGACAGGGCCGACAATGGCCGATACAGGAATCCACAACGTAGACCAGCCTAAGTAAATAACACCGCAGGCTACCGCTAATATCACTGTCATTACGACTTCTTTCATATTCCAATTCATCGTCTCGCCTCCTCCATTTCAACCGGCCAATTTTCAACTGTGTAAGCCATCTCCCAAAATCCGTATTCCAGCTGGCAGCTCTGCAAAAAAAGCTCTTTCATTTTTTGTTTTTCGGCCTCGCCCGCTGCTTCTGCCCATTCGTCCAAACGGGTGCAGAACATCGTCGTGATTGAATCGGTTCTGTCCCCGTAAAAATGAATCCAGTCATAGAATGGATGCGACGGATCAGGCTGCACTTCCTTCAGCAGCTTTTTGCCAATCTCCCAATAAGTCCACGGACAAGGCAATAAAACGGCTACAATCTCTCCAAGCGTGCCTTCATGCGCCGCCGTCAGCATATGGCGGATATAATGATGGGCAGACGGGGCCAGCGGATAGCCTTGCAGAGATTCATAGGCTACGCCTGCAGCCCGGCACAAATTGTTATGCGGATGCACTTCACTGTTTAAAACAAAGGAAATCTGCTGGTGAAACATTTCCATGTCTTTGCGGTTCTGACACTTTGAAATCGCAATTCCATAGATTTGGATAAAGGAATTCAAATACTCATAATCTTGTTTCACATAATGGATCAACTGTTCCTTTTCCAGGCGGCCTGAGGCCAATCCTTGTACAAATGGATGCTGAAAAATCGCTTCAAAAATGGGGTCTGCCTCACGGCGTAGTTCTGCTGAAAAACTCATGACAGAGAGCCTCCTTCATCATTTTAAGGAAGGCACAGGGGGAAATAAGCGGCTTCTTTTATACAAAAAAGCCGCCCCAAAATGGAGCGGCTTTGACATGATAACATCATAAAGACACCGACTCCACTTCCCTACGCTAGTATGAACTAGATCAGGTTCAAAGGGTCCAAGATTACTTCTTGTCTCAGCCAGCTTATGGCTCCCCTAGTGGACTTCCTATTACATTAACTTTTACTCTACACATCAAAGTTCATGATGTCAACCTGTGACGGGTTTGAAGAAACTTCCGACCATTGTGTCCAAGCCGCTCTCTTCTGCCTGGCGGGTTTTTGTCAATATGATTTACACAATTTTAAAATATTTATAGAAAAATATAAATTTTCTGAAACTTTTTCCTAGCTCATCCGTCTAATATATAGAAAACAAAAAATTTTTGGAGGGGATATTATGATGATGTTTATCTTGATTTTGACAATGGCTGGGTATTTGTTTTACTCTTTCAGCAAAGATAATCGGCCGGCCAAAAGAAGTGACAAGGCTCAGCATCGTAAATTGACTGTACTTCGGGAACATCCTTTGACAGCCCCTTCCAATGACGTCAACTGCTAAATTCACATTCCATACACCATCAATAAGCTAGCCGCCTATTTAAGATAGGCGGCTTTTTCATGTCCTTAAGGCTTTTTACGGCTGAAACTGCTCTGCCTCCGTCGAGCCTTTCAGCGCCGTTGTAGAAGAGGTTCCGCCTGTGACGACCTGCGCCACTTCATCAAAATAGCTTGTTCCGACTTCGCGTTGGTGCCTTGTCGCCGTATAGCCGTGTTTTTCACTGGCAAACTCAGCCTGCTGCAGCTCAGAGTACGCCGCCATCCCTCGATTGTTATATTGGCGAGCCAACTCAAACATCCCGTGATTTAATGCATGGAATCCTGCAAGTGTGACGAATTGAAATTTATAGCCCATTTCACTGAGCTGTTTTTGGAAATTCAGAATGCTGTTATCATCCAGTTTGGCTTTCCAGTTAAAAGAAGGAGAGCAATTATAAGCGAGAAGTTTGCCAGGGAATTTCTCATGGATCGCCTGAGCAAATCGGCGCGCTTCTTCAATGTTCGGTTCAGATGTTTCACACCAGATCAAGTCGGCATATGGCGCATATGCCAAGCCTCTGGCAATCGCCTGATCAAGACCCGATTTTGTTTTGTAAAAACCCTCAGATGTGCGCTCTCCCGTCAAAAACGGCGCATCATATTGATCAATATCGCTAGTGATGAGATCGGCCGCATTCGCATCGGTACGGGCGATGAGAATGGTCGGCACTCCCATGACGTCTGCGGCAAGGCGCGCGGCAATTAAATTGCGAACCGCCGTCTGCGTCGGAAGCAATACTTTTCCGCCCAAATGGCCGCATTTTTTCTCAGATGAAAGCTGATCTTCGAAATGGACCCCCGCGGCGCCAGCCTCAATCATGCTTTTCATCAATTCGAACACATTGAGCTGTCCGCCGAAGCCTGCTTCGGCATCGGCTACGATCGGCGCAAACCAATCTATATCATCTTTTCCTTCCATATGGTGAATTTGGTCTGCACGCTGAAGGGCGCGGTTGATTCTTTTGACGACATCTGGAACGCTGTTTGCCGGATACAGGCTTTGGTCTGGATACATGCTTCCAGAAAGGTTTGCATCCGCAGCCACCTGCCAGCCGCTTAAATAAATCGCTTTCAATCCCGCCTTGACTTGCTGCATCGCCTGATTCCCGGTTAAAGCGCCAAGCGCAGCAATGAAATCCTCTGTGTGGAGAAGCTTCCACAGCTTTTCGGCGCCGTGCCTTGCGATCGTGTATTCAATCTCCAGCGAACCCCTCAGGCGAATGACATCAGATGCCTTATAAGGTCTTGTGATTCCGCCCCAGCGTTTGTCATGCTCCCAGCTTTCTTCAATCTGCCTTGCCTTTTCTGCCATCATCATGAAATTCCTCCCATTACATTTTTTCATAAGCGGGAATCGTAAGAAACTCCGCAAATTCATCATCTAAAATCATTTGTTCAAAAATCTGTCCTGCCTCTTCGAACCGTCCGCTCTGAAATTGTTCCCTACCGACTTCACCGATGATTTTCTCCATTTCTTCCTCTTTCATCGTCTTGAACATCTCAACCGTCACTTCCCTGCCGTCGTCAAGAATCCCTTTTGGATGGCGAATCCACTGCCATAGCTGGGCTCTCGAGATTTCAGCCGTTGCCGCATCCTCCATTAAGTGGTCAATCGGTGCTGCACCTCTGCCAGACAACCAGGAAGCGAGATAGCGGATGCCGGCGCTGATATTGGTGCGGACACCTTCTTCCGTAATTCGGCCTTTCGGCACTTCAAGCAAGTCTTTCCCCTCAATCTCGACATCTTCTCGTTTTCTATGAATCTGGTTTTCCGTCGGCATATGTTCATTAAATACGTCAAGGGCTGTTTGAATCATCCCAGGATGTGCGATCCATGTCCCGTCATGGCCGTCTTTTGCTTCCCGCTCCTTATCTTCACGAATCTTTGCGAAAGCGGCTTCGTTAATTTCCGGTTTGTCTTTAGCAGGAATCTGCGCCGCCATCCCTCCGATGGCATGGGCATGCCTTTTATGACACGTTTTGATGGCCAAAAGGGAGTAGGCTCTCATGTTGGGGACTGTCATCGTCACGGCTGAGCGATCAGGAAGGATGACTTCATCCCGGTTCTTGAATTTCTTAATGAAGCTGAAAATATAATCCCATCTGCCGCAGTTGAGGCCGGCTGAGTGTTCCTTCAATTCATACAAAATTTCATCCATTTCAAAAGCCGCCAAAATCGTTTCGATCAAGACCGTTGCTTTAATCGTGCCCTGTGGAATACGCAAGTCATTTTGAGCATAGACAAACACGTCATTCCAGAGTCTTGCTTCAAGATGGTTTTCGATTTTCGGAAGGTAGAAATAAGGGCCGCTTCCTTTTTCGATCAGCGCTTTTGCGTTATGAAAGAAATATAGGCCAAAATCGAATAAGCTCGCTGATACAGGCTTGCCGTCAGCCAAAACATGCTTTTCCTCCAAATGCCAGCCCCTCGGCCTGACCTTGATGACAGCCGGGTTTTCCTTCAGCTGATAGCGCTTTCCAGCCTCATTCGTAAAGGAAACCGTCCCGCGGACCGCATCTCGCAAATTGATCTGGCCTTCTATACAATTTTTCCATGTCGGCGAATTCGCATCTTCAAAATCAGCCATAAAAACCTTTGCTCCTGAATTCAGGGCATTGATCACCATTTTTCTGTCAACCGGGCCGGTTATTTCAACCCGGCGATCTTCCAAATCCGGCGGAATCGGTGCGACTGTCCAGTTTTCTTCCCTGATATGCTTCGTCTCTTTCAAAAAATCAGGATTTTTCCCTTGGTCAATTTCTGCCTGAACGATTTTTCTGAGGTTTAATAAATCCCGCCTTCTGCCGCCAAAATGGTACTCAAGACGTCCGATAAACTGAAGCGCTTCCTTTGTTAAAATCTCTTCATACTGGGGATTCATCGATCCGGTAATATGAATCCTTTTCACTTCTGTTTTCATTTTTCTCCCCGCCCTTTTCATCATTGTTATCAAACAGTTTCCCTTACTCACCTTTCTTAGCAAGACAGCGCTCACATTCCATGAAATAGGATTCAGCCTGCTCCTCCACCTGCTCCCCGCATTCAGGACACGTTTTTTTGGGAAGCGTTCTGAAAAACTCCATCGGGCTTTTCATGCTCATTGTTTTCACTCCTTTTATAACACAGATTTTGTTTTTTGTTTCTGTTGTAGTACAGTATACTGCGCAAAAATGAAAATGTACACACTTTTTCCAAAAAATAATTATTTTTTTCCATTCAAACAAAAAATAGAATGTTCTCTTTTTATTCATAACTTGTTCATATTTTTCTTTTAGAATAGGGATTATAAAGAGGTGAACTTGATGATGAAAATAAAAAAACCCGATTTCATTCTTGCTGCAATTTTGTTGGCAGCCCTTATTCTGAATACATATAACATTTGGCAGGATGATGCTGCCAACCAGTATTATTTGGCAGCGGTCAAAAGCATGACGCAAAGCTTCCACAATTTCTTCTATGCTTCATTTGACCCTTCCGGATTTGTATCAGTTGATAAGCCGCCGCTTGTTTTATGGATTCAAACGATTTTTGCGAAGATCTTCGGCGTCCATACGTGGAGTGTGATTTTGCCGCAGGCGCTGGCAGGGGTCGGTTCTGTCTATCTGCTCTACATCATGATAAAGCCCAGATTCGGAAAAGGCGCAGCACGCATCTCAGCTCTTGTGATGGCGCTGACCCCGATCGCCGTGGCCGTCAGCCGGACGAATAATATCGACAGCATGCTCGTGTTCACACTGCTATTCGGCACATGGTGTCTGATGAGAGCGGTCAAACAAGGCAAGCTCATCTGGTTATTGGCGGCATTCGGCCTCGTCGGACTCGGATTCAATATGAAAATGCTTCAGGCCTTCATGGTGCTCCCGGCCTTTCTGCTGTTTTACCTGATCGCGGCAAAGGCGAAATGGAAGAAAAAAATCATCTCAGCTGTACTGTCGCTTATTGTCCTCACCGGCATATCACTTTCATGGGCGTTTGTCGTCGACTATACATCAGCGGACAGCCGTCCTTATGTCGGAAGCAGCCAAACCAACTCCGTGCTTGAGCTGGCTTTCGGCTACAACGGCACAGAGCGCCTTCTCGGGCAAACGACAGGCAACGCACGCGGCGACATGAACGGCTTTGGAGGGGATATGCAGGCGCCGGGCGGAAAGAACTCGTCTGACGGCTCCAATGGTCAAAACGGAAACATGCCTAACGGCAGCATGCAGCCGCCGGGCGGAAACGGTTCATCAGATGGCCATTCTCAAACGCAAGACGGCAACACTCCTAACGGGGGTATGCAGCCGCCGAACGGCGGACAAGGCGGACCTGGCGGAGGAAACGGAGGTCCAGGAGGAGGCAATGGCGGCGGACAAAGCATGAACATGTTCGGCACCGGCGACGCAGGCCCGCTGAGACTCTTCCAATCAGCGCTTTCCGGCCAAATCAGCTGGATGCTTCCGTTCGCATTGTTCGGACTGCTTGGTATGATCATCAGCTGGTTCCGCGACCGCCGCGAAAAAGCGGATGAAATGAAAGAAACCCTTTTCTGGGCCGCATGGCTCGTCCCTGTCGCCGGATTTTTCAGTATCGCAGGGTTCTTCCATCATTATTACTTGATCATGCTGGCACCGCCGATCGCCGCGCTGTCCGGAATCGGATGGTACGCCATGTACGGCTTATACAAAAATCAAAAAGACTGGGCAAGCTACCTGCTTCCGGCAGCCGTATTGATCACGGCCGCATTCCAAGTCTATATTTTAAGTGGTTATACGGAACAAATCGGCAGCGCCTGGATGTACGTCTTGGCAATCCTGGGACTCGGCGTCACCATCGCCCTTCTCATGCTCAAGCGAAGCCATCCGTTCGGCAAGCAGCTGACCATCATCAGTTTGTTCATTTTTCTTCTCACACCTGTCTATTGGTCGGCGACACCGCTTTTATACGGCGGAAACAGCGTCCTTCCTGAATCAGGACCGCAGCTGAAAAGCTCAATGGGAGGAAGCGGCGGCGGAATGTTCAGTTCGGAAATGGATGAAGGGCTGCTCTCATACCTTCGGGAACAAAATACGGGCGAAGAGTACTTATTCGCTACCTTGACGACAGTGACCGCAGCACCATATATCATCAATGCCGACGAATCCGTCATGGCGCTCGGCGGCTTTAACGGCACTGACCCAATCCTGACGGTCAGTGAGCTGAAGAATCTCGTCAAAGAAGGAAAAGTGAAATATTTCCTGATCAGCGATAACTCAGGCAACAGTGAGCTCGTCTCTTGGATCAAAGAAAACGGAACCGAAATTTCGTCTGACGAATACAGCAGCTCCTCAAACAACACAGACAGCACCACACATCAGGGCATGAGAGGCGGCCCTGGCGGCGGACAGCAGGAAACGCTTTATGAAGTTGAGTTGTAAGAAATGAAAGAAGCCCATCGGTAGAAATCCGATGGGCGTTTATTATTTTTAATCTCTGCTTACAGCGCTGACTTAATCACCTTTTTATAGTAAAGGACCGACAGCAAACCAAAAATAGAATACAGGACGGTATATACAGCCATCACCATGATCATCGGCGTCCACACCTCTGTTCCGAATAGGAACCAGCCGGATTGAACGGCAAAGTAGCTGTGAAAAAGGCCAATGACCAATGGAATGCCGAAGTTATAAATTTGCTTGATGCGTATCCCCTTCAGCAAGTCTCCCCGTGTAAAACCGAGTTTTCTTAAAATGGTATAATTCGGTCTTTCATCTTCACTTTCACCCATTTGTTTAAAATAAAGGATGCATCCCGATGTGATCAGGAACGTTAATCCTAAAAAGCCTACGATAAACATGGCAATGCCATAAATGGACTTTTGAGCGACACTGTAATCAAGGCGTGATAAATGCCGATCGCTTTTATTTACGTTTGCAAAAAGCTCATTTGCTTGCTGAAGCTGACCATCATCTTTCACATTGATCCCAATAAAAACACTCGGTTGCTGCTGCAATTTCGGATCTTTATCATTGTTCAGCTGTTTAAATCGTTCATCATCCACAATGACAACAGGCAATCCCCCGCTGGTAAAGTTATAGGATAAAAGAAACTCCTTTCTCAAACCTAAATAGTTTAATGAATTCGTCTTATGCCGACCGCTGATTGTAATCCTGCCGGAATCTTTTAAAGCCATAAACTTTTGCAGAAGATCGGTATATCCGGAGAAAATCGCGTCTCCCTTCGGCACGTCAATCCCGTCAATCTCTTTATCGCTAACCACTGCGAGCTGTAGTTTCCGAGGATCTCCAGCCATATCTTCAGGTTCTCCTTCTACAATGTTTTCTAAGTTGAAGATCGCTTGTGCTACATGGATTTCTTCTTTGCTATACGAAATGCCATTTTCGTTTAATAACTGCTCATACTGTTTTGCACCCTTTTGATTGGTCATGGCAAAATCAGCCGCTACGGATTGATCAGCTGTTTTCTCCGCGGAATAATACGAAATATAGCATAGGGACAGTAACCCTATTGCCAGCGCGGAAACGGTCGTAATAATCGTCAACAATAAAGCGTTTGATTTCATTCGGAACATAATCGACGAAAGGGATAACACTTCGTAAACATTCAAGTATCCTCCCTTGCTTTTGCGAATGATATTCGAGATAAAGGTGACTGAACCTTTATAAAAGAGGTATGTGCCGATGATGACAGACCCGAGAATCAAGCTCATCACATAGAACAATTCGTTTATCGTTTTGAATTTTCCGCCGAACAGCTCGGTGGAAAGATAATATCCAGACAAAATAAACAAGATCCCCAGCAAACCGATCAGCATTTGGAAAACGGATATTCTTTTGACTTGATCTTCCGTAGATGAAGTCGCCTTAAACAAAGATAAAATGCTTTGCTTTTTGATAAATGTAAGATTCATGACCATAATCAAAAGGTAGATGACACAGAAGACAATGATGGTTTGGACCAATGCTTCCCAGGAAAAGTGCAGTTCCGCTTTCGCTTTAACATCTACAATTTTGAACAAAATCATAAGAGCAAGCTTTGACATCGAAAATCCGGCAAATACCCCAACCAGTAAAGAGCCGAAATAAAGCATGACATTTTCCGCGCTCAAGATGCGGAAGATTTTATGCTTCGTCATGCCGATTAATTGAAATAAACCGATTTCTTGACTCCGCCTTTTAATAAAAATCGTATTGGCGTATAAAATAAAGACCGATACCACTGCCACGAGCAAAATAGATGCGGTTTTAATTGCCGCCGCCCCTTTAATCGAAGCTTTCACTTCATTAATCGCAGGGTCATATTGCAGTGTGACAAACGCGAAATAAAGCGCCACGCTGAAAATTAACGCGAACACATAGAGGTAATAATTCCGTATATTTTTTTTCAGGTTGCGAATGATCAGCTGATTAATGTTCATGCTGAACCCCGCCTAACACGCCCTGTGTTTTCATAATATCCTGAAAGAACATCTGCCTGCCCTGGCCGCCTTTATTCAGCTGTGTATAAATTTGACCGTCTTGTATAAAAACCACTCTGCTGCAGAAGCTGGCGGCAACCGGATCATGGGTGACCATAATAATCGTGGCATGACGCTTTTGATTTAAGTGACTCAGCTTATTTAACAAATCCGAGGCCGATTTTGAATCAAGCGCACCGGTCGGTTCATCAGCGAAAATAATGCTTGGTTCATGTATGAACGCCCTTGCGGCTGATGTACGCTGTTTTTGCCCGCCGGAAATTTCATTCGGGTATTTATTCCGCAAATCGTAAATTCCCAATTCCTTCGCTACTTCCTCAAACTTTCGATTGGCTTCTTTTTTAGACATTTTCGTAATCGACAACGGCAGCAGAATATTTTCTTTCACTGTCAGCGTGTCGAGCAAATTGTATTCTTGAAAAATAAAGCCTAAATGCTGTTTGCGGAATTCAGCGAGCTGTCTTTCCTTCATATTGGTCATCTCGTTCTGGTTAATGGTAATGGTTCCGTCACTCACCTTATCAATAGAGGACAGAACATTGAGCAAAGTCGTTTTGCCAGAACCTGACGCACCCATTATACTGACAAATTCACCCTTTTGAATCTGAATGTCGATTCCCTTTAATACTTCTTGTTTATTGAACTTATTTCCGTAGCTTTTTCGAATTTTATTAGCTTCTAAAATGATCATTTTTATTCTCCTTTAAGTTGGATAATTTTATTATAGAAAGGAGTACAATGGTTTTCCTTCGATTAAGCTAACAAAAAAGAAAAGCATGTGACATTTTTGTCACACGCTTATCACCTGCGCCAACTCATTTCGTTTTGAAAAAATTAGCGTAAAGGTTGTACCAGCCCCCGGAGTTGAGTATACTTCAATCTGTATCAGCAGCTGCTTTGCCGCTTTTTTCGCCAAGTACAGCCCCATTCCTGTAGAAGTTTGGTCATGATGCTCCGTTGTTGATGTAAACCCCTTGTCAAACACGCGTGATATATCTTTGGGATCAATACCCCGCCCGAAATCTTCCACTTCGAGATGCACCTGTTCACCTTGTTCATAGCTTCTAATCAAAATATCAGATGCTTCACTATACTTCACTGAGTTGGTCAACAGCTGTCTGATGATAAAAGAGAGCCACTTCGCATCGCTGAGCACTTCTTCTGCTGCAAGCTGAATATCAAAACCGATCCCTTTTTGAATACACCACGATTGTAAATCTTTAATCTCTTTGAATATCAATGATTTGAGCTCAAGAACCTCTATTGACAGGTCATTTTCGATAAATGACATCCGCTTTTGATGCAGCTGCTGATCGAGAAGCAGGTGGATGCGCAGCCATTCGTATGCCAACTGGGATTTTAACGATTGATCTTCTGTTCTCTCAATGATTAAATGCATAGCGGTTAACGGTGTTTTTACTTCATGTATCCAAGCCATTAGTTCATCTTTTTCATTCTCTAACGCTAAACGGTGCCGTGTTGCCGATTGCTTTAATTGTTCTGTCTGTCCTGTGATGCTTCTCTCAATAATCGATTCAAAAGGCGTTTCCGCTTCACTGATATTTGTGACATCAAGGTTGTTTTCCCATGCTTTAAGACTTTTATAAAACGCTGTTTCCTTCCGGCAGCGGATCAAGACAAAAACAATAAAGATCAGAATAGACACGTAGACCATATAAAGGATCGGCGTTAATGGGATGGACGAATCGACATAGGCAATGAACAGCATAAGGACCTGCTGAAATAAAAACATGGCAATCCAGCTTCGCCTTTCAGTAAAAAACGCTTTGATCATCATACTGATCCTTCTTCTCTCGCTTTGTAGCCCTGGCCGATCTTCGTCTCGATATATTGCCCCAGATTCAAGGCATCCAGTTTTTTTCTCAGACGGTTGATATTGACCGTCAGCGTATTATCGCTTACAAAACGCTCATCGTTCCACAAGCTTCTGATCAGCTCTTCCCGGCTCACAATTTTATTTTTTTGTTCAATCAGCTGCTTTAAAATAAACATTTCATTCTTTGTCAGTTCAATGGCGCCTGCCTCATTGCTGACGAGATTTTGTTCGATATCCACGGTCGCTCCGCACCAGGATTTGAGAATGTTGGGCTCCGTATTATAGTCATAAACACGACGGAAAATGGCCTGGATTTTGGCAATCAGCACATCAAAATGAAACGGCTTTTGAATAAAATCATCCGCTCCGAGTTTCATTGACATCACCATATCAGCCGGATGATCACGCGAGGATAAAAAGAGAATCGGAACATTTGAACGGGAGCGGATCAACCGGCACCAATGAAACCCGTCAAATTTAGGGAGCTGAATATCAATGATCACGCAATCAGGCTTAATCTCCGCAAATTCTTGCATCACTTGGTTGAAATCCTGAATGCCGTACACATCATATGACCATCCAGTTAAACGTTCTTTCATTTCTTGAAACAGTGATTCATCATCTTCAATCAGCAACAGTTTAAACATCGGACTCACCGCACTTTTTTCTTTTATATGTCAAGTGTATAGCAAAACATTTTCATGTGCTACAGAGAAGGGCCGGCCCTAAAAATCTCATCAAAGAGAAATATGTTTCACTGTGAACATTCAATCGATTAAACCCTCATCAAAATCCTGTATTACCTTTATATTTAAGTTCTGCCCCTCCCCCGTAAAGCTCAATGTATAGTGAAAAAAGCTGCTCCCCTAGGGAACAGCTCTTTATCATTGCCTTACAAACTTTCGCCATTCGTTTCAATCACGTTCTTATACCAGTAAAAGCTTTTCTTCCTCGTTCTCTTCAGCGTTCCTCTTCCTTCATTGTCGCGGTCAACGTAAATATAGCCGTAGCGTTTTTTCATTTCCGCGGTGGAGGCGCTGACCAGGTCGATCGGTCCCCATGATGTGTAGCCGATTAAGTCGACACCGTCTGCGATCGCTTCTCTCACTTCTTTTAAATGGTCGCGTAAATAGTCGATTCTGTAGTCATCCTGGATGGAGCCGTCTTCTTCGACGACATCGACGGCGCCGAGCCCGTTTTCAACAATGAAAAGCGGCTTTTGATAGCGGTCGTACAATGTATTCAGCGTAATGCGGATCCCTTTAGGATCGATCTGCCAGCCCCATTCGGAAGATTCGAGATACGGGTTTTTAATTCCGCCGAGCAAGTTGCCTTCCGTTTTTGCCAAGTCTTCCGGATTCGTGCTCGCGACCATTGACATGTAATAGCTGAAACCGATATAGTCGACGGTGTTTTCCTTTAGGATGCCTTCATCATCTTCAGCCATTTCAATCGTAATGTTGTTTTCTTTTAAGAAACGTTTCATATAGCCTGGGTAAGCGCCGTGTGCCTGAACGTCTGAGAAAAACAGCGTTTTTCTCTCATTCTCCATTGCGGCGAGCACGTCTTCCGGCTTTGGCGTCATCGGGTATGTCGTCGTTGCGGCGATCATACAGCCGATTTTAGCGTCCGGAATAATGTCTCGGCCCGCTTTTACGGCAAGGGCGCTGGCGACAAATAGATGATGCGCCGCTTGGTACATCCCATTTAATTTGTTTTCGCCTTCTTCAAACACAAGGCCTCCGCCTGTAAACGGCGCATGCAGAACCATGTTGATTTCGTTGAATGTCATCCAGTATTTCACTTTGTCTTTGTACCGGGTAAAAACCGCTTTCGCAAAACGTTCATAGCATTCGATCACTTTCCGGTTTTTCCAGCCGCCGTATTTTTTAATCAGGCCGAGCGGCATTTCATAGTGGGAAATGGTGACCACAGGCTCGATGTTGTATTTTAGGAGCTCATCAAACAGATTGTCGTAAAATTGAAGGCCTTCTTCATTCGGTTCGCTCTCATCGCCGTTTGGAAAGATCCGCGTCCAGGCAATCGATGTACGAAACGCTTTAAAGCCCATTTCGGCAAAGAGGGCGATATCTTCTTTGTAGCGATGGTAAAAATCAATACCTTCATGATACAAGTTCAATGAATCCATTGATTCATCAAAAGGATACATCACCCCGTTCGGTGATACATCGGCTGTAGAAAGTCCCTTTCCGCCGGCATTAAACGCGCCTTCCACCTGATTTGCGGCAACCGCGCCGCCCCATAAAAAACCTTCAGGAAATTTTTTTGCATTTTTACTCATATCATTTCACCTCATCTATAGTTTGTCGGCCAACACCCTTTAAAAGCGGGCTCGCTATTTCTACGTTAACACGATCAGCGCTTCTTCAGGTTTGACGTTTTCAGCAGTTTTCACAGGTTTAACCGATTGATACCGCTCTGTATTTGTAATGATGACCGGTGTAATCAGCTGGTAGCCGGCTTTCTTGATGGCCTCCATATCAAATGAGACGAGCTGGTCACCAGGTGTTACAACGTCTCCTTCCTGGACATGCACCGTAAAATGTTCACCGTTTAATTTCACTGTATCGATCCCGATGTGAATAATGATTTCCGCACCCTTGTCGCTTGTGATGCCAAGCGCGTGCTTCGTTTGAAAAACCGTTGTAATCGTCCCTGATACCGGTGACACCACTTCACCTTCCTCAGGCTCAATGGCAACACCTTTCCCCATCACTTCTCCGGAAAATGTCGCATCATCCACTTCGCTTAACGCTTTGACTTCGCCTTTCATGGGACTGTGAATAATTTCTCCTGCCGCCGCATTACCTTGAGGTTCGGCTTTAGCCTGAGCGTCATCTTCCTCTGAAGGCACATCTTCAAACCCTAACAGAAAAGCGATAATCGTCGCTGCAAAAAATGCTATGACGAGCCCGATCATCGCCTGAACGAACGTAGGACCGATGAATGTTGGAATGCCAGGCAATCCGGCGTTTCCGCCAACGATGTAGGATGCAACTCCTGTGATACCGTAAAATGCACCGCCGACGGCTCCGCCGAGAAGCGCAGAGACAAACGGCTTTTTCAGCCTCATGTTGACACCGTACATCGCCGGCTCCGTAATTCCCATCAACGCCGTGATGCTTGTCGTCATCGACAACGATTTGAACGTTTTATTTCTTGATCGTAAAAAGACTGCGAATGAAGCGCCCGCCTGCCCCATATTGGCCAGGAACATGGCCGGCATCAAATAGTCGTATCCGTTTTGAGCGATATTGTTGAGCATAATCGGCACCAGTGCGTAATGCATTCCCGTCATAATGATGAGTGAGAACGTTCCGGCCAACAGAACCATCGCAATGAGGCCGGCATGCTGGAATAAATAGTTCACACCGACAGAGAGGTAGTTTCCCATAATCGCTCCGAGCGGACCGACCGTGATCAATGTGACGGGCACGACAATCAGCAGGGTGAAGGTCGGTACAAAGATGAGCTTCAAAGAAGTCGGCGTGATTCTATCAATCCATTTTTCTACATAAGATGAAATCCAGATGGCAAGCAAAATTGGAATGACCGTCGACGAATACGTGGCAGCGGTTACAGGCAATCCGATAAAGGAAATGCTTTTGCCTGAAGCAAGCAGAGCCGTCAGATCAGGATGCAAAATCGCCGCGCCGATAGCCGCCGCAACATAAGGGTTGCTGCCGAATTTTCTCGCTGCACTGACTGCAAGCAATAAAGGCAGGAAGTAGAAAGCCCCGTCGCCGATGGCAGACAGAATGGTGTGCGCCTGACTCTTCTCGCTCAGCCAGCCGAACGTCACGGCTAACGCAATAATCCCCTTGATCATACCCGCACCGGCGATTGCCGGCAGAATCGGGGTAAATACGCCTGAAATGACATCAAAGATGGCGGCAAGCACGTTTTTCTTTTGCGAAGATGGTTGCCCTGCCTTTGCGTCGCTAAGACCGCTGTTGGCGATGATCGCTTTATACACGTTCGGCACATCATTTCCAATGATAATTTGAAATTGATCACCGCTGATATTCGTGCCCATTACAGCAGGCATATTTTCCAGTTTCACGCGGTCTGCCTTCGTGTTGTCATAAAGGTTAAAACGCAGTCTTGTCATGCAATGAATGACGCTTTGTACGTTCTCTTCACCGCCTACGAGTTGTAAAATGTCTTTTGATACTTTATTATAATCCATATGAGTATACCTCCTCTTTGGGGGAATCTGCCGGACTGAAGGTGGCCGCCTTCACCCGGCTTTTTTTATTGTGTTTCTTTGATTAAGATTTTAGTAATTTCGCCTCACCTCCTCATTTCAGGCATAAAAAAAACCTAAATTACGCCAACGCTGACGGGACAATCTCCCGGAACGATGCGTAACTTAGGTTTTGCCTGCTTAGCAGTAACAATCCTTAGGAACTTGGTGCTATTAGTTTGTAACTTTACTTTAGCACCTGCTTTTGTTTATGTCAACGCTTTCATTACGAATGTCATATAAAAATAGAATAGTGAGAATCAATTTACTCCCAGTATAAGCAAACTAAGGCTTTATACCCTTATTTCTCAACTTCTTAGCTTTCGCTGCTTTCCGTCCAAGCAATGAAGGCGCTCTTCTTGTTTTCCTTTGTTTTGTCTGCTTTGTGCCGGCTTCTTCCGGTTCCTGCTGCTTATGAAGAATAAAGCCGGCGATCAGAAAAGGAATGCCTGACAAATTTGTGAAAATATTTTTGATGCCCATTGCCAAAATAAAAGAGCCCCACGCCGAATATGGATTTTTTCTAATTTTTATATAGGACGTAATTTCCAGGGCAATAAAAATAAGCGACTGCACTAGAATGCCGATCAGCATGATCAAAATGAAAAGGAGGGCCAAGTTAAACAAAGTGCCCGAGTAAACCATCAATTTAAGCATGTCTACGAAAGTCGCAGCCTGTGTGTAACCGCTCACGACATTTGGATTCCAAACGGTATAAGAGTCAAACTGATGTTTGAAATGAAAAAACGCCAATAAAATCATTAACCAATAAATGATATGTAAGCTGATGCCTAATAAGGTAAGTCTGTTTGCTGCTTTGTTTTGCATGTCGTTCCTTCTTTCATTGAAGCGAGTGGATCGCCTGTTCTTGATTGGCCTGGAACGATTTTAACTCCTTCCTATCCAGGTCTTCTTTCAGTAAGCATACTTTTTGAACCTGCCTATTTTGATAGTGGTGATAATAGTAGCTGCACGTTTCGCTGCACATGACCGCCGTATATTGGGTATAATCATCTTCACCTTGTTCTGTGATGACAACCCCTTTCGGTATATTCATACTGGAGAGAATATGAAAGGCTGCCGATACACCTTCTGTCTCGCCGGAAACAGGCTTTATATGCTCTTTTAAATATGCGGCTCTGATAAAGCGTGATGGCGGCGTGAAATCTCCCGGCAGCCCAGCTAGTCCCGAGCCTTGGCCAAAGGCGGACAATGTCAGCTTCCCGACTTTTTTAGCGGTAAACTGCCCCGGCCGCAGCCCAATGTAATTTCTCAAATTGGTCAAATGCCATGGAAATTCCGGACTGTTCGTCAACACGCCAACCGGATTATCATGAATTTGGATGCCGTCTGCCGTCGGTTCAACAACGATGCTTCGGCCAGTGCGATCAGATATGAACCAATGGAGCGGCGTTACCGTCTTCAGCAGCCCGACCTCTTTCTCCACAATGGCAAGCGAAGCGACAGCTTTCTCCACATCTTCCACATCACCGCATCCGGACAGCACCCATGTCACAAATTCATGAGGGGCAATATTATGGCGATGATCTTTCACCTCTTTTTCATATACAGCATAGCCCGGGAAATAAAGTGCGGCACAGGTGAGCCCTTTTTCATTCAGACCATCGGCAAATAAAGCATTATTAAGCCTTCTGCCCATCCCGATAAACGCGTAGGAACCCTCATTTACCTTGCCGTCCGCTTCACTCTCCCATTTGTAATGCCGCGGATGCAGCAGCACTTCTCCATCAAGCTGAAAAGCAAAATCCATTGTTCTTGCCAATAAATGCTCCTGATCAGCGGTTTTCAATGTCATACTTGTACACATTGCACTTCATCCTTTTCGTTTGATATTACACTTAGTTAACAATTTATGTTTCATGTTATCGAATTGGAAAAGATTCGTCAAAAAGAAAGAGTTAAAATGGCCTCCCTGTAGCACGAGGCCATTTTAATCAAATTACTTACTCCCCCAAACCGCATCACCATCACGAGACAACGCACTAAACGTCATGACCTTCCGCTCGGCGTTCGTATCCCACTGTCGCAAAAGCATGCCATGGTATTTTTTTCCGTCGATGGTCAGTTCAATACGGTTTTTCCCTGTTTTCTTCCATTTCCCTGTTACCTCGCCTGATACTTTACCACTCTGATTTAAACGGATGTCGACCGATTCTTTAATGTCTGCAGAGATGTCTTTCCCATGCCGCACCAATTGGTAGTCTCCAGTCACATCAGATTTCTTCACCTTCCCGAGCTTCTCTCCTGCGTAGCGATGAGGTGTGACGACAGGCCAGCCCTCTTTGTTCATCAACATTTGATGGACGCGGACTTCGTGTTCCTCGCCTCGTTCAGGGAAGCGGGTGTGGAAAATTAAATACGATTTGCCGGTATCCTCATCGTAAAAGGCTGAGTTATGGCCTGGTGAAACATAGCCGCTTTTATTTTCAAACGAGAAATTGCCCATGAGCTTGACCCCGTACGGTTCGATTGAACGGTCGTCAAAAAGCGTGCCTTCTTTGCCGCGCACGTCAATCATCGCATGGCCTTCCGCATCATAATACGGGCCGTCAGGATGTTTGGAGCGGGCGACACGGATGTTGTATCCGCCATCAGCAGCGAGGCCCCCGAAGGACATGTACATGTAATAATATTGTGTTTCTGGATTGTAGAGAATGTATGCGCCTTCAATTCGGCTGTGGTTGCCGCCGATCAGCTTTTTGCCATATCCCTGATTCGGCAGAGGCAGCCCGGTTTTCCGGTCCATTTCTAAAATAAAAATCCCGCCGGAGTAGGAGCCATATACCATCCACAGCTTTCCGTCTTTATCAAAGAATGTGTGCGGGTCGACGACATTCGGATGCTTTGTGGCGTCATAAGGAGTTCCGTCATTGCTGATGCCGTCCATTCCCGATTTTAAAAAGATGCCTTGATTTTTGTACGGACCTTCAATGTCGTCTGCGACGGCAAGACCAAGGGCCGATCTCGGCGAATCACCGCGGCAAGCGTTGTAATACATATAAAATTTGCCGTCTTCAAGCTGTGTGACATCCGGCGCCCACAATGTATCGCTCTCCGCCCATTCAAAGGTTTCTTTTAATTCTTCATACACATTGGGAATCAGGGGGTTGTTGTTGTTTACACTTGAAGAAATTTGCGTCCATTGCATGAGATCGGTTGATTTGGCGGAAGCCAAATGAGAGCCGAATACATAGAAAGTATCATTGGCTTTAATGATTGATGGATCATGAACCGTAACTTCCGAAAAAACAGGTTTTTGAGCTTGTGCAAAAGCTGAGCTTGGCATGAAGCAGGCAGTGATGATGAAAAGCAACGCAAGGACTTGAAAGGAACGCTTACTCATATTCATTTGTTCTCCTCTCTTTTGAAACGCTTTCATATTTTGACAATCCATCATATGCTGCTTATCCTTTGTTTATTACGGACAATAAAAAGCTCTCGACAAAGTCGACAGCCTTTAGTTTATCTCTTCCTCGCTATATTCACTTTCAACAATTTCCCTTTCACGGTCGTTTTTTTCATCGCATTTAATACAATGGGGCCTTTGCCGTTTAAAATTTCAACAAATGAACCTTGCTCTTCTACCGTGATAATGCCGATATCATCTGCCGAGACACCGTCGATTTTAGCGATTGTTCCGACGAAATCCACCGCTCTGAGCTTTTTTTTCTTACCTCCGTTAAAATATAATTTCATGATCCCTTTATTTAACTGCTCACTCTTATTTGTTTTTTCTTCAGGCTTCTTATGGATTTTCTTTTGAAACGCCTCTTTTTGCCTTGCAATTTCTCCTTTTGATGGAGCTTCAATAACAGGGATGGCGAAGCCGATATAATCTTCAATTTCGGCTACCCTATTCTTTTCATGTGGTCCGGCAAAGGTAATCGCTTTTCCCCGGCTTCCGGCTCGACCCGTTCTTCCGGTGCGGTGCACATAGCTTTCTTTGTCTAATGGAAGGTCATAGTTGATCACATGTGTCATGTTTTCAATGTCAATGCCTCTCGCCGCTACATCTGTGGCCACTAAATAGCGAAACGCTCCGCGTCTAAAGCGGTTCATAACGTCAAAACGCTCTTCTTGGACCATCCCGCCGTGGATTTTAGCACATGGATAATCCAAACGGGCCAGCCGCTGGTGCAAATCATTCACATGCTCCTGTGTGCGGCAAAACATAATGCAGCTGTCCGGGTTCTCAGCAATTAAAACATCCCGTAACAGTGAAAGTTTATTATTTTCGTTTACGATGATCAACACATGCTCGATGTCTGCGGTTGTCATACCGCTTGCTTTGATCTCGATATTCAAAGGGTTATTCATATATTGATCGGAAAGGTGCTCCACATCCTCCGGAAAGGTCGCTGAAAACAGCATGGTCAGCCGTTCTTTCGGCAGATGGCGAATGATCGTTTCGACTTGATCGATAAATCCCATATTCAGCATTTCATCCGCCTCATCGATGACAAGGTATTTCAGTTTTTCTAAAGGGAGCGTTCCTTTTTCAATGTGATCCAATATACGCCCCGGAGTCCCAACGACCACATGGCATTTTTGTTTGAGTTCCGTTTTTTGCCGCTCAAAGGACGATTTTCCGTAAACAGCTGCTGCTTTTATCCTTTTATAGCGGCCTATATTAGTCAAATCTTCTTTGACCTGTGCAGCAAGCTCGCGCGTCGGCGTCAAAATCAGCGCCTGGGGCTTGTTTTCTTCCCATTCGGACAGCTCGCAAAGCGGAATTCCGAACGCAGCCGTCTTCCCGCTTCCCGTCTGGGATTTCACCACAACATCCCGCTGTCTGAGCACTGCGGGAATCGCTTCCCTCTGCACCTCAGTCGGATGTTTATATCCTAAATGATCGAGTGCTTTAATAATATCGGCGCTTAATACATAGTCTCTAAAACTGGCTTTGCTCATGAATGGACTCCTTTTGGTCATATGTTTTCCTGTGATCGATGTTGTATGTGTTTGAATGCGATTATACGATAAAGATTTTTGATTTTAAAAGGTTTTATTTTTTGACAATTAAAAAAGCGGCTGAAGAAATTCAGCCATCTCATAGAAAAACACACACTAGAATCCAAAATAGTACCCGACCAAATCAGCCTGATTCAGTTTTTGTTTTTTCTTTTTTATGCATCGTTTTCTTTTTGTAGTTTTTAAAGTATTTTAAAAAATAAACGGTGCCAACGATTCCTCCCGTAATAATCGCCAAGATAAAAGAGAGAAACAGCAGACCCAAATATCCCCATCCGAGCGCCTCATCTTGTGAAGGTTCTCCCGTCACGAATAATTGCATGATAAAATACGAAGCAATAGCGTACAGAATAAACGAAATGATAAAAGTAAGAATTAAAATTAAAATACTAACGATAACAGATGCAAATATTCGCTTAGTCACCTTCTAAAATCCTCCTGCAGCCTTTGACTATTCGATTATGTAAAAAGATTACAATACAGACCTTTTTCATACTACAGGATGGAATAGAATAGGTAAATGAGAAAAAAGTCTTGCTTTTAGAAAAGAATATTCATTCAACAAAAAAACAGCACATCCCTTTCAGGCGTGTGCTGTTCCCATTCCCTATTATTCAGTAATCACCGTATGCACCAGCTTTGGCGCTTCTGCTTTCTCGGCGATTTGGATGTTTTCATAAACCTTTGCGATGACGTCATCGACATTTTCGCGGTTGGCGTAGAGCGTGACCAATGGTTCGCCTTTTTCGACGGCATCTCCGACTTTTTTGCGGAGCATGATGCCGACGGCGAGGTCGATTTTGTCTTCTTTTGTCGCGCGTCCGGCACCTAACAGCATGGCTGCAACTCCGATTTGGTCGGCGACGATTTCTGAAACAACACCCGCTTCTTTGGAAAGGACGTCAATTTTGTAAGCGGCCTGCGGCAGTTTTGCCGGGTCATCTGCAACTGAGCTGTCACCGCCTTGATTCTCCAGGAAGTCTTTGAATTTTTGCAGCGCTTTGCCGTTTTTCATCACTTCAATCAATTTCTCTCTTGCTTCATCAAGTGTTTCGGCTTTTTGAGCGAGAACGACCATTTGGCTGCCTAATGTTAAGACAAGTTCATGTAAGTCTTCTGGTCCTTCGCCTTTTAATGTGTCGATCGCTTCTTTCACTTCAAGCGCGTTTCCGATGGCAAATCCCAGCGGCTGAGACATGTCAGAGATGACGGCCATCGTTTGGCGGCCGACATTATTTCCGATACGAACCATCGCTTTTGCAAGATTGGCGGCGTCTTCGTCCGTCTTCATGAAGGCGCCGGCCCCTGTTTTGACATCAAGGACGATGGCGTCTGCCCCGGCAGCGATTTTCTTGCTCATGATCGAGCTTGCGATCAGCGGTATCGAATTGACCGTCCCTGTCACATCACGAAGCGCATATAGTTTTTTATCAGCAGGCGTCAAGTTTCCGCTTTGTCCGATGACGGCGACCTTGTCACGGTTGACGAGGTCAATGAATTCGTTTTTAGAAAGTTCCACGTGAAACCCTTCAACTGCTTCCAGCTTGTCAATCGTTCCCCCGGTATGTCCAAGGCCGCGTCCTGACATTTTGGCAACCGGCACGTCAAGCGCGGCGACAAGCGGTGCGAGTACAAGCGTTGTCGTGTCGCCGACACCTCCGGTGGAGTGTTTATCGACCTTGATGCCTTCGATAGCAGAGAGATCGATCGTTTCCCCGGAATTGACCATAGCCATTGTTAAATCGGCGCGTTCTCTGTCTGTCATATCTTGAAAATAGATAGCCATGGCAAGCGCACTGGCTTGATAATCCGGAATGCTGCCATCTGTATAGCCGCCTACGAAGAATTGAATTTCTTCTGTCGTCAATTCTTTTCCGTTTTGTTTTTT
Organism: Bacillus swezeyi; assembly: GCF_001969815.1. Taxonomy (GTDB): domain Bacteria; phylum Bacillota; class Bacilli; order Bacillales; family Bacillaceae; genus Bacillus; species Bacillus swezeyi. The sequence continues at coordinate 409,565 of NZ_MRBK01000004.1, forward strand.
TGTGATGATATCGACCATTCTCATTGTGATCACCGATCCTTTTGTCAATGTTTAATAAATCAAGCCGACAACTGTAGCCGTTAAGAAGCTGACAAGTGTGGCACCGTACAATAATTTCAATCCGAAACGGGCGACGACATTTCCTTGCTTTTCATTCAGCCCTTTCACGGCACCGGCGATGATGCCGATGGATGAGAAGTTGGCGAATGAGACGAGGAATACGGAAACAATCGCTTCTGTGCGGCCGCTGAAATGGAATCCGCCTTGCGCGAGCGACTGCATGGCGACAAACTCGTTTGACACCATTTTCGTTGCCATGATACTTCCAGCATTCACAGCTTCGTTCCACGGAATACCTATTAAGAAAGCGAACGGTGCAAACACATATCCGAGCAGTTCTTGGAAGGATATTCCCAATACAGCGCTGAAAATACCGTTGATCATCGCGATAATCGCCACAAATCCGATCAGCATGGCCGCCACGACGACCGCGACTTTAAAGCCATCCATAATGTATTCGCCAAGCATTTCGAAGAAGGATTGTTTTTCCTCTTCCTGCACCTCTACCATATCATGTTCTGGATCCACTTCATAAGGATTGATAATCGAAGCGATGATAAACCCGCCAAATAAGTTCAATACAAGGGCGGTAACCACATACTCCGGTTTAAGCATCGTCATGTAGGAACCGACGATTGACATCGATACAGTGGACATTGCTGAAGCACACAATGTATAGAGTCTGTGCTTCGGCAGCAAGCCCAGTTGTTTTTTCAGTGAAATGAATACTTCAGATTGGCCCAAAATGGCTGACGCCACAGCATTGTAGGATTCAAGCTTCCCCATTCCGTTTACTTTGCTGAGCGCAATGCCTATATATTTTATTATAAACGGAAGGATTCTCCAATATTGAAGAATTCCGATTAAAGCTGAAATAAATACGATTGGAAGAAGTACGGTTAAGAAGAATGTGGATTCATTCACATTCACAAGTCCGCCGAAAACAAAATTCACACCTTCTGCCGCATATTCGAGCAAATAGCCGAAGCCTTTCGCAAAACCGCCGACAAGATAATTGCCGACACCTGTGTTCAGCAAAATATATCCTAATACAAATTGAAGCACAATCATGACGATAACCGGACGGCGTTTCACTCGTTTTTTTCCGCTGCTTACAAGCCAAGCAAGGCCTAAAACGACAATTAAACCAACAATCCCGATGAGATACTTCATTGTTTTGATCCTCCCGAGGATGAATTCGCTTACATTTTTGTTTCATTACACGGGAAGCATAGGCTTCCCGCTAACCTGATCTTAATAGTTGTCTTCGTTTTTCCCTTCCGCTCCGCTGACGATGGAGACCCCGGCACTTGCGCCGATTCGGCTTGCTCCTGCCGATATCATTTTTTCAACATCCTCTTTTGTTCTGATGCCTCCGGATGCTTTTACACCGATGTCAGGTCCGACGGTTTTCCGCATTAAAGCGATATCTTCCGCTGTCGCACCGCCTGTGGAAAATCCGGTTGAGGTTTTCACGAAATCTGCTCCAGCTGCAACAGCCAAGCGGCATGCGCGCTCTTTTTCCTCATCTGTCAACAGACACGTTTCAATGATGACTTTGACAAGGGCTTTTCCCTTGGCCGCTTCCACAACAGCGCGGATGTCGGCTTCAACCAAATCATTGTCACCGTCTTTTAATGCCGCAATGTTGATGACCATGTCAACCTCTGTCGCGCCTTTTGCAATCGCGTCTTTCGTCTCAAACGCTTTTGTCTCAGACGTATTGGCGCCGAGCGGGAAGCCGATAACAGTGCAAACGTCGATTTCCGTGCCCGCCAGCTCTTTGGCCGCGAATTCGACCCATGTTGGGTTGACACAGACTGAAGCAAACTGATAGGTTTTCGCTTCCTCTATTAATTTCTTAATCTCTGCTTTTCGTGTATGCGGTTTCAATGCTGTATGATCAATTTGATTTGCAATCGCCATATACTAGCACTTCCTTTATTTAAGATAGTTTCAGCATAACCGATTTTTGAACAAATGTAAATTATCATATGAAATTTTGTTCAATAGAAAATAAAGTAAAATCCGGGCCGTTTTTCCCGGACGTTTTAATCTTTTAACAGCTCTTTTGCCGTATGCTGATCGATAATCAGGACATTGGCATACTTCCCTTTCAGAGCGCCATGGATAGCGGCTGTTTTCCTGATGCCGCCTGCTACGAGAATCGACCGCTCTTTCTGCCTGAGATCAGCCAGTTCAACGCCGATGGTCCGTGCATCGATCGCATCGCTGCAAATGTTTCCGTCCGCATCAAAAAAGCGTGAACAAATATCGCCGACTCCCTGTTTTTTCAGGAGCGCTTTTTCTTTTTCATTAAAATAACCGAGTCTGAACAGAAGGGCTTCATCGCGAACTGTGCCGACCGTAAACAGCGAGATGTTCGCTTGCTTGCCCATTTCAATGATCCGCTTGATATGCCTGTCCTGCTCTACCATCTGTTTGACCTCGGCGTTATCAAACACAACCGGCAGCGGGAGATACCTCGGCATCGTTTGAAAAGCCTCGGCAAACAGCTGAATCGTTTCGGACGAATACGTATTGACATTGGAATGGCTGATTCCGCCTTTTAACTGGACGACCTCTACGCCTTTCACCTGCTTGGCATGCATGTTTTGCGCAATTTGGTACATGGTCGTTCCCCAGCTTACGCCGACGATGTCGCCGTCCTTGACAACGCCGTGCATATACTCAGCGCCATAGCGGCTCAGATCATGCGTAATGGTCGTATAATCGGACGTCGGAGAAAACACGACGTGCGCCTCAAGCAGCCCGTATTTCTCTTCAAGCATCGCGCCGAGCGCATCCATATCCTCAAACGGATCCATAACGCGGATCTGGACATATCCCTTATCTTTTGCATACTGCAGCAGCCTTGATACGGTCGGCCTTGAAATCTCAAGCTGTTCGGCAATTTGCTGCTGGCTGTAATCCGACTGATAATAAAGCCTTGCAGCTTCTATGCTTAATTGCTGTTTTTCCTTGTCCATCACGCGCCTCCCCTTTTGCAACCGTTTTAAACCATATTATATAGGTTGTTGGTCTTTTTCATCCAGATGAACTTTTAAATAAAGATCGCCTTTTGCCCCATGTGTAGCTTGAAATTCTAAAACCTTGCCGCACATTAACATTTGTTGTTTTAACCATTAGTTAAAATTGAATTTAAAAACTCTTTAACTTTATTATATTCGCCACTTTCAATTGTCTTTAATCTGAGCAGAGGTATACCTGATTTTCTAAGAATTGAATCTTTCAACGAATCTCGTCTAGATTGCTCCCTATTAGATTTATTATGATATGCTGCACCATCTACTTCTATTACTCCTGCGGGTTCATTCCCCATTTTATAATGAATGAGAAAATCACAGTGTGCAGAAGTTTGTATAAATTTTTGCTCTTCTGGGCTTAAATGAGATGTCTTTCTCAGTAGATCCTTTAAAAGATAGTCTCTTTGAAAATTGAATTTTTTATACTTATCCTCATCAAATATGTCCCTTAACAGACTGGCAATAATCCGTTCGGATTTAAATTTAGAATCACTGTCCTTTAGCTTTCTTTCCCTTTTAAGAAGCACTTCAGAGAACTCTTTGTATAATAGATCAAAAACTGAAATGACGTTACTCTCATGATAGAGACTTGATTCAGTGTAATATTCCATATAACGTATTAACTCGGAAATTTCTTTATTGCTTTTTTTGAAAATATCAACATTAGAAACTAAAACAAACCTCTTTTTTGCTCTTGAGACGGCTACATTGATTAATGCACTATCGTCCACAAATTCAATATCTATTTTACGGGCTTTTTTATCAAGAACGGTTGAAAAGATGATTCCGTCACATTCCCGTCCCTGGAACTTATGTACAGTGTTTTTTATAATTTCTTTCTCCATATATTCATTTGCAGCATTGATCTGCCCATTATATGGCGCAATAAAACCAATGTCTTGATAATCGTTTGAAAAAGTCAAATCTCTTATTGTCTCTTCTTGTAATGACTCTATTTCACGTATATTATAACGACTTCCGTTCCCAAAAATCCGCATATGATTTCCCTTTGCAGTTTTAATGAGAACAATTGATGGTTCACTGTTATCATCAGTTTTAGTTAATGGTATCAGCTCACCATTATAATAGCGCTCGTTACAAAACTTTATAATCATTGGATGACACCGATAATGCTCTTTCAACAATGTAACAGGAATGTTTTCTTTAAATACTTCCAAAATTGAGTGAAGCATACTATGTTTTGCATAGTCGAAGCAAGGTTCAATTCCCATCATTCCGGAAGAGATTTTTTGATCTGGAATATGAGGGAGCTGTTTTGTATCCCCTACAATTATTACTTTTTTAGCACAGCTGAGTGCAAGTATACCTGGAACCAGCTCTAATTGGGATGCTTCGTCTATGATTAAATAATCAAATAAATAACCGCTAGGAATTGAATCCATCAAAGAAAAAGCAGTACTTAGCACAATTGGAAATCTCCTTTTGAAAATATTAAAATTTGATGATCGTTTATAATTTTTTTGATCAAAATGAACAAAGAAATCTCTCTTTTGAGTTTGATGGATTTTACTCTTAAAATATAAAACAGAATGTTCTTGAATTCGCTTGTTAATTTCTTCAAAGTTCTTTGTTCTCAATGTTTTATTAACTTGCTCTAGTTCATTTTCTAGTTCCATTATTTTTTGATTATAGAATTTATACTGTAGTTCAGTGAGTATTTTTTGTTTTTGTAAACTATCTCCCATAAGTTTAAAATTATATAAACCATAGTAAAGTAAATATTTCATCTTTTTGAAAAATGTCATTCTCTTCTCATTATTCATCACTTCATCAGCCATAAAATTTAAGATCTTTGTATTATCAAATCTATAGAACGGGAGCAGTTTAGGTTCTAAACGTTCTTGAGTTCTCATGTGTTCTTTGAAGTACACTCTTTCCGTTTTAAGATCTTTTATCTGTTGTTTTAAAATGGCTTGTCGGTTTTGAAGCTGAAAAAGATCTTTAATAAGTGCTGTATCCTCAATAATATTATGTAACAGCTCGGATTCTTTTTCTGGTTCAATTGACCAATCATTAATATCGCCTGGAACTTGAGGCAGCTGATTGAAGAATTGTTTCTGATTTTCTTTATTTCCCAGGGAAGCCATAAGAAAGCTGAAACCTGCTTTCTCCAGCTTTTCCTTCACATTAGAAACAGCTGCATTATTATTGGAAATAACAGCTGCTGTTTGACCTTTTATTATGATGTTGGCAATAAGATTTAAGATCGTTTGTGTTTTACCTGTTCCGGGTGGTCCTTCTATAACACTAAACTGCGAAGAAAAAGCAGACTCTACTGCTTGAATTTGACTCAAATTCAGACCAAACGGAAAAATGATATTACGAGCGTCGCCAAGGCTCTTGCTCTTTTTTTCAAAATACGCATAAAGAGCGCTATCTACTCTGATATTTAACGTTTTAAATTGACGTTTTAGAGGAGGAATATCATTTGGCGTTTTATCTTTTTCTTCAGCTACATATCTAAAATAATCTGTATAGTTCTTAAACCGTTTGTTACCCAATATAACCTTTTTAACATCTTTTAAATGATAAATATAAGACCTTTTACTATTTTTAAAAATCACTATCGCATACTTTTCTCCGTAAACGACTATACTTTCAATTCCCTCCTTGATCTCTTGCTTTAAAAAAACCTGTTCGTCTTCTCCGATTTTTATTTTACGGACAGGTCTGATTCTGCATCTTTCTAAACTCCAGTACTGATATCCTCCTGTTTTTAAAGATACTTTAATGTAATGTTCATTATTCTCTTGGCGTTTGATCAATTTCCAATCTGATATTCGATCTGTCCAATCTTCATGGTCTTTAATTATTGTTGCGGAATTCTCCATAAAACCCTCCAGCTATTCCTTTCATTGGTATTCTCTATTATATTATAAATTTAAGAAGTATGATCAAAATATTCCAACTTAATTATTCTCATGACATGTTGACTATAGTAAACTTGTTTTCTTTACAACTATTAATATGCCATTATTATGATAAAATGGTTAATGTAGGGTGGTTATTATCTTGGTGAATGGAGGGTAAAGAGTGGCAGCAAAAATTGCGTTCGAAGCAGTGGGTAACAGCTTGAATCAATGGTATGGGCTGATCAGACAGAGCAATATCGCCGAAGCGGCCGCCATGAGAGAAGAGATCAAAAGGACGCTTGAGACGATGGAAGAAAATCAGGACGTTCTTTTGTACTTCAACCTCATTGATTCGCGATTTAAGCTGTTGACAGAACGATATGAAGAATCCGGGACACTCTTAAAAAATATCACGAGAACGCCGGAAGAAATCGGTACGGACAACATGATTCAATATTATTTCTACTTTTTCGGCGGTATGTATGAGTTTTATAAAAAAAATTTCACCGCTGCCATTAACTTTTACAAAATCGCTGAGCATTCACTGCACAAAATTCCCGACGAAATCGAATTAGCCGAATTTCACTATCATCTGTCCATTGCTTATTATGAAATCAGACAAAATTTCTTTTCAATTAATCATGCTGGAAAAGCGCTCGAAAGCTTTTTGGCAATTGATCATTATGAGCAGCGGGCCGCCTCCGCCCAAATGATTATTGCGGCTAACAAGCTGGATCTTTTCCAATACGAAGCAGCTGAAAGGCTGTTTAAAAAAGCGATCAAAATGGCAGCCGATACCGGGCAAAGTTTTGCTGAAGCCCTCGGATACCACAATCTCGGCATTTGCTATGAGAGGCAGGAAAAGCTTGATTCAGCCCAAGAATCATTTGAATCAGCCTTCAGCACCTTAGAACAGCTTCACTCAAAACTCTCCACACTCAGAACTTCCTACATGTTGGCACGAGTTTTATTCAAAAAAGGTCTGATCGAAGAAGCATCCGGATGGTACGAAAAAGCTGTCAAACTCGCAACAGAGTTGAATGAAGAAACATATCAAGCCAAACTATTGGTTATCCACTCCATTTATAAAGAGCAAAATGAAGCACTACTTGACAAGGGCTTGGACGTGCTGCGAGGCAAAAGGCTTTGGTCAGACGCGGCAGACTTAGCCATCAATGCAGCCAGATACTTCAAAAGAAAGAATTGCCTTGAACAAGCGGCGAAATATTTTGATGAAGGAATCATCGCTCGCGACAACATTCAAACAAGAAAGGAGGAACTGAACCGATGAAAAAAATGCTTTTAGGGCTGGCGATTGCAGGCGTTGTAGTCACTGGTGTTCTCAATTTTGCACCACAAGGTGATGCCGAATTTGCCGCAGGCGAATTTAAAACAACGGAAAACTGCTGGTTTGGGTAATCGTTTGATGAATGTTGAAAACAGGAGAAAGTTGGCGGCCACCCAACTTTCTCTTCACACTAGACTATCTTTTTAGACATTCGACTAAATCACAATCTACATAAAAAGAGTCTCTCCAAATTTGAACTCTTTTGTTTACCGAATCGTACATGTGTGGATATGCATCCCTGACCCATACGTACTCAGCAGTGCTGAGAAAAGGATTGCCGCCACAGCTCACACCGTCTTCCTGAACTTCGATTTCCCCCATGATAGTTATAGCAATATCATGAATAAAATGAAAAACTGTAGCATTTTATTAACTTTTCATAAAAATTACGATATTTGCAAAAATACATTGTATATAAAATAATGCTGCCAGTCCTCCTTGCACGTCTAAACTCCTTCAAGTACAGACGCCAGAACGCATCAGCCCCTTTTTTGTCTTCAGCCGCTCACTTGCTCTATCAAAAACGGATGATATGCAATGCAGCAGTGACAGCTATACACCTATTTTTTTCTTTCAAAAGTCTTCAAAAAGACACACCTCCCCTTCTCACCATTCAAAATGAGTGTTGATCTGATTGCCTCCTATGATCAAAAACCCCGGCACTACAATTGGTTATTTTTACATTCCCACACGAAAGAGAAATGATGAGATCATATTCTTACTAAAAAAATCTGTTCATGATGGGTGAAAAGATTTATTATAAGTCTTTAATCCCTGTTTATTAATAGTTCAAAAAGATTAAAAAAACCTAGCAATCTCCATTTTTTCATATATAATAAATGAAATATGTCACGATCTATTCTCAAAACTTTAACATTCAGCCTAAAGGGAGGTGCGCCCATGAGGTATGTATTAATTGGTGTGATCTTATGCTTTTTAACCATTAGTCTTTCCGTCGGCTGTGTCAAAGCCGGAAACAAGCTTAACAATGACCAAAACAATGAACCGCTCCAGTCAGCCGAGCACTTTATTAATCATCATTTAATGAGTGATCAGGGGCTTATTAAAACCAACCTCTCTGATCCGCCTGTTTACTTATCGGAATCACTCGGCTTGTGGATGGAATTTTTAGTCGGCAAAAAAGACAGTTCCCATTTTCAAGAGCAATATCAGCACCTGACCAAATCCTTTCTCATGGACAACGGCCTGGTGACATGGAAAATTGAAAACGGACAAGCAAGCGCGGCGAACGCCTTGATAGATGATCTCAGAATCATGCTGAGCCTGGATCAAGCAGCCGATTTGTGGGGAAACCGGAAATATAAAAAATCAGCCCGGGAAATCGGCGCCGCTTTAAAAACGCACAACATGAACAACGGGATTTTCACCGATTTTTACGACGCTTCCTCACAAGCGGCGTCGAAGGATATTACCCTTTCGTATATTATGCCTGATGCGTTATCCGTTTTGAAAAAGAATGGGATCATCGATGAAGAGACCGAAGCCCGAAACGCCAATATTCTTTATACCGCTCCTTTAAAAAACGGTTTTTTGCCGAAAACATACAGCACAGAGACGAAGGAATACAGCTATGACAATGAAGTCAATCTCATTGATCAATTGTATGCGGCTTGGCATTTACAGCCTGGCGATGAAAAAGCCGCGGTTTTGGCGGGTTGGATCAAACAGGAGTTTCAAGCGAATGGAAAACTGTATGGACGGTATTGGGCGGATACCAAAAAACCTGCTGTTCAATACGAGTCTCCATCCGTTTACGCTTTGGCCATTTTGTTTTTAATGAATCAAGCTGAAGACAAAACCGTCATCAAAACGCTTTATGAAAAAATGATTGATTTTGAAATTCTTGATTCGTCCGAAACGTATTATGGCGGATATATGAGCGGCAATGATACACACTCTTTTGACAACCTGCTGCCGTTACTGGCTGAAAGGAAGCTTTTTGATGAAAATATCGTTCACTGATTCACAGAAAATGTTTGCATACATGATCGGGCTCGCGGCGGCTCTTTCTGTATTTATTTATTATGTCTCAGCCGAACAGTCCGAAGCAGTTTTGATCATTTGTATTACATTTGCCGTCATCGGAGCCGGAATATGGCTTGGACCGATTTACGCGCTGGCGGGGACCATCGTCGTTTTATTTGTTCTCGGAACCTTAATGATGTTTTTACAAACGAGCCAGGCCGCGGTTTTTCCGCCTGAAGAAGGCCTGCGAATGCTCGTCGTCTGGGGAATGGCCCTTTTGCTGTTTTCCTTTATATCAGGAAGAATTCACGATGTTGCGACTGAGCTTCAGCATTCGGTCAAGCGTCTGCAGTCTGAAATCAAAAGCTTCGTAGCGATTGACAGAGTGACAGGCTTTGATAATCAGCAGAGAATGAAGCTGGAGCTGTCAGAAGAAATGAAGCGCGCGGAGCGGTACGGCAATTCGTTTGTTTTTTTGCTGCTTCAAATGCATTATTTCAAGGAATTTAAATCGCTGTACGGAGAAAAAGAAACCGATCGTCTCTTTCAATTTGTCAGCAGCCAAATCAGATCTTGTGTACGGGAAACGGACAAGAAATTCCGCCCCTCTGAAGAACGATTCGGCATCGTGCTGACACACACGCCGGCTGAACATATGCCTGCTGTCCTGGCAAAGTTGAAAAAACAGCTGGACACGTACCAGCTGCAAAATGGCAAGTATGTCACCTTAACCTTCCATGTGTGCTACTTGACATATCGAAAAGATTTGAAGACGGCTGAGCAATTTTTAGAAGAACTGGAGAATGAGATGATGATGAATGAACTATAAGCGAATATCCCTTGTATACGCAGCAGTGCTCATACTTTCAGCCGTTTTTTACATACCGGATTCCGCCGCAGCGAAGCAGGAGAATGGCGGAATTCTCATCATCTATTCGACCTTGGATGGAAAAGAATTGTCCGATGTGAAAATGCTCGATCTGATCGCAGGCCATTTCTCGTCCCGTGTCACTGTCAAAAAAGATGCTGATGTTAAGCGAACGGATCTCACAGAGAAAAAGCATATCATCTATTACGGCCAAACAAAAAGAAAGCTGAACAAGCAGCTTGTGTCACAGATCAGCGCCTGCAAAACGCCCGTGATTGCGATCGGCTATAACGCCGGGCAATTCAGCCAATTTTCCGGTCTTTCGCTGACAAGCAAAGACAGTGTATACCAAGTCCGCAGCACGAGCGAAAAAAGCGAAGCCTCATTGGAAAGCGGGCTCAAAGTTCTCGACGTATCAGGACTGAAGGGGAAGGCATTGTACACATACACATCTGCTGATGGGAAAGCTCACCCTTTTGTATGGAAAACCGACAAAGCAAACGTGTATATCGGCTTAACAAACCTGTTAAACAACAACCTGCTTGTGGCGAAACAGCTCAGAGAAGCATTTGGGGAAACGACAGGGAACACACTCTTATATTTGCGGCTGGAGGACATCAGTCCGATGTCAGATGAAAAATTGCTGCTGCAAGCGGGGTCCTATCTGCATGAAAGAAACATTCCTTTTATCCTGTCTGTTATTCCGGTTTACCTGAATCCTAAAACAGGCGATAAAGTCTATCTGTCTGATAAACCGAAGTTGGTCAAAACGTTGCGAAAACTGCAAGACATGGGAGGCAGCGTGGTTGTTCACGGATATACTCATGCCTACCGCTACAGTGAAACCGGGGAGGGCTTCGAATTTTGGGATGCCGAGGCTGACCAGCCGATCACATCGCAAAACGCGGAGGATGCCCCATCCCTTTTAAAAAAAGAACAGGACTTTCCGAATGAAGCGGCTTATAACAGTTATTTGAAGCCGTTCAGAAAAAACGAAGAAACGTATACGCGACAAAAGCTGACTCGCGCTATTGAGGATTTAACCGCTGAAGGGCTGTATCCGTTAGCATTTGAAGCGCCGCACTATACGATGTCAGAGCACGGTTATCAAATCACCTCACAGTACTTTTCAAGCATTATCGGCCAAGTCCAGCTTAGTGATGAAACGTGGAAAACTTCCGGTACGGGGCCGTTTGTGACGAAGCCCGCCATGCTACATGGGATGACGCTGTATCCTGAAACACTCGGCTATGTCGATGCATCAGATCCGAATCCGCTCGGCGATGTCGAGGACAATATCTCACAAATGATCGATTTTGAAGGCGGAGTAGCCGGAGCATTTTACCATCCTTATCTTGGTATGGAATATCTGCCTGAGCTTATTGATCAAATGGAACGCATTCCGAACAGCGAATGGCTTGATTTAAAGAAAACAAAGCAAACGGTTAAAACAGACAAAGTGGTCATTCACACGAATGGGGATGGAACCATTCAAGTAAAAAGCAAGGTGAATGCCGTTGAGGAGTTTTTCGACCATCATCAGCAAAGCCCGCTGGAAAAAGCGCTTTGGATTCTCTCAAGCGTTGTGCTCTTGTTTGTCGCCATGTTTTTGAGCTACACCCTTTACTTGAGAGCCACATTAAAAAAACGAATTTTTAAGGAGAGAAAAAGCCGTGGGTAATGTTCTGTTCTTTATCTCGTTAAGCTTAATATGGGCCATGCTGGTGTACCACATGTTTCTGATGCAGGGCGGGTTCCGCCACTACATGACCTACGAACTGAACATCCCAAAGTGGAAAGAGAACCTGAAAGACCTTCCGAAGGTCAGCGTTCTGATTCCGGCGCACAATGAAGAAGTTGTGATTCGGCAGACGCTGAAAGCGATGGTCAACCTCTATTACCCGAAGGACCGACTGGAGATCATCGTCATCAATGACAATTCCTCCGACCGGACAGGCGACATCGTCAATGAGTTTTCCAGACGATACGGTTTCATTAAAATGGTGGTCACCAAACCGCCCTATGCGGGAAAAGGAAAATCCTCGGCCCTCAATTCCGGTTTTGCCGAATCGAACGGGGATGTCATTTGTGTATATGACGCCGACAACACACCGGAAAAAATGGCTGTTTATTACCTTGTTCTCGGTTTGATGAATGACCGTAAGGCCGGCGCCGTGGTGGGGAAATTCCGCGTCATTAATGCGGCGAAAACATTGCTGACAAAGTTTATTAACATTGAAACGATCTGTTTTCAATGGATGGCGCAGGGCGGAAGATGGAAATGGTTCAAAATCGCTACGATCCCCGGCACCAACTTTGCCATCCGCCGGAGCATTATCGAACGGCTCGGCGGATGGGACGACAAAGCGCTGGCCGAAGATACCGAGCTGACGATCCGCGTATATAACCTCGGCTACCATATCCGTTTCTTTCCGGCTGCCGTTACATGGGAGCAGGAGCCGGAAACGTGGAAGGTGTGGTGGCGCCAGCGGACACGATGGGCGCGCGGCAATCAGTATGTCGTCCTGAAGTTTTTAGCGCAGTTTTTCAAGCTGAAACGCAAGCGGATTGTTTTTGATTTGTTTTATTTCTTCTTTACGTATTTTTTATTTTTCTTTGGCGTGATTATGTCAAACACGATTTTTGTGATTAATTTATTTTATGATTTGCACTTGTCGGTCGGTTTTTTGTCAATGCTCTTGTGGATTTTGGCTTTCTTCCTCTTCATGACAGAGGTCATGATTACGCTGAGCATTGAAAAAACAGAAATGAACAGGCAAAACTTTTTCATCGTCTTTCTGATGTACTTTACATACTCACAGGCGTGGATTGTGCTCGTGATTTATTCATTATTCGTAGAAATCAAGCATCGTCTGTTCAAGCAAGAAGTGAAGTGGTACAAAACAGAACGATATAATCAAAAGAAAAGCGGGTGACTTTTTTGAAACATGCAATCATATGTCTCGCAGGCGTCCTGCTGGCGGCGATGACAGGACAAGCAGCCTTAGCCAAGGACATCGAAGTGGACGGCTCTATTTTGAAGGAAAACAGCGGCGAACAAGCCAAGGAGCAAATGCTCACGAACGATCTCATCACAATGTACGGTGCAAAGGATTCGACAGAGCTGACATATCAAATCCCGGCGGGTGCATCCTCCTCCCATCAGCAGCTTTGGCTTGAATACGAGGCATCAGACCTTTTAATTGCCCCCTCCTCTCTGACGGCAGAGGTCGATGGCGAACCGGTCAAATCGGTCAAGCTTGACGGAAATGCTGAACGGAAAAAATTGAAGCTTTCGCTGAGCAAAAGCCAGTCATCCCAAGGCTTTCACAGCTTATCACTGAAGTTTTACGGAGTGGTGAAAGAAGGCGTCTGCGTCAGACAGGACTCATCTGGCAACTGGATCAAAATTTATCCGGACAGCCGTCTGACATTGGGAGGCAAAAGCCTAGCAAAAGGTGCAACACTTGAACATTATCCGTATCCCTTTGCCCAATCGGGAAACACCGCGGAAGAAACAGCAATCGTCATTCCGGATGATCCGAGTTCTGCCGAAATAGAAGCAGCGGTGAAAACGGAAAGCTATCTTAAAACGGTTGACAACAGTGTCAGCATTTCATACCTGAACGAATCGGACGTGACGCGCATCGACAGGCCGACGATTTTGATCGGCGTTCAACACCATTGGCGCGGCAAGGTGAAAAAGCTTTTGAAACAAGACCGGTTGGAAGCGCAAGGTGAAAAGCTTTTGCTCGCGGAGCGGGTGCTTAAAGCAAAGGACAGACAGCAGCCTGTACTGTTTGTCACCGCCAAATCGGATGATCTCCTGTCTGAAAAAATCAGCGTGATTACCGATAAAACGTACACCGGTCAGCTGAGCGGAGAAACTCTGGCCATCAGCAAACTTCAACAGCATAAAAATCGGGATCGCAATAAGCTGACACTTGAGGATTTCGGGGCGGGGGATTTGACGATCGGCTCTGACCAAACCTCTTCGGAGCATTATTATTATCCCACTCCGGCGATTTTAGACAAGAATCAATCTGCCAAGCTGTCTCTTGCATTGAAAACATCAAAAACGATTCAAAAATCGGCGGACAATAGCGATTTGTCTGCTAAAAAGGCAGAGCTGAAGGTCATGATCAATGGCCAGCCTCATTCCATCGGACTTGATGAGTTAGGAAAAGAAGACAAAAACGGCTTTTATCATGTTACATTAAAAGTCGATCCGAAGCTTTTGCAAAAAAACCGTTACATCGATATTCAATTTGCCGCTTCAGGCTTGAAGGAAAACAATCCTTGCTACACGACAGACGAAGACAAATGGGTTTTTATTGATAAAAGCAGCACCCTGTCTTACCCTGTCAGCAGCTCGGCAGCAGCTGCCGATTTTCAAGATTGGCCGCTTCCCTATGCGGGAGATCAGGACAAACCAACTCTGATTGTCCTCCCTGACGACGTAAATCAAGCGAAGCTTCAAGAACTTTCACTTGTGACGGATTCCTTCGGAAGTGAAGCCCTGCAGTCATTCACAGTAAGAAAATCCTCTGAAGTCAAAGCGAAGGACGCGAAAGGCAGAAACTTAATATTCATCGGCGGCGTGGATCAGTTTTCTCTTCTGAAGGAGAAAGCATCTGAACTGGCTGTGGAGACGAAAAACGGGTCGCTCGATGTGTCATCATTTCAAATGCTAAATGAAACAACAAAACGAGTCGCGTTTACCCAAACATCGCTGTGGGATTCAAATTACTCGATGGCTGTATTTGCACCGTTTAATGGGAAAAGCACCGCGGTCACAAAAGAATTGATCAGCTTTCTGGACAGCAATGATCACACTGCGACCGTCATCAATGAAACGGACAGCCAGCAGCTGTTCACAAATCATCAGCAGCTCACAGCAAAAACAAGCGGAACACAGACGGATGATACAAAGAAAAGCAGTCAGCAAAATCTGCTGTACATCGGGATTCTAGTGTTGATCTTGGTGATAGCTGTCATTCTGATTTTGATAACGGTAAGGCGCAGAAAGAGAAAGACGGCTACCGGAAGCGTTGAAGAATAAGACAGGGTCTACTACCCCTGTCTCTTCTTTTTTTAGCGGATCAATCACATCACTTTTTGTTCATACATCTCCTTCACAACCCTAGCCAAAACATCAATTCCCCTTTTTATATCTTCATCCGCTGCCGTTAAGCTGATTCGAATGCATTGGTATTGGTGCGCATGAGGCATGTGCCCTATTTCATGATGAAAGAAAGATGAGCCCGGGACGATGATGACACCGTTCGCTTTCAATTGCTCATACAGTTCTGCATCGGCTGCGGGGAAGTCTTCAAGCCACAGCCATCCGAAAAGCGAGCCTTCTCCTTTATGCAGATACCATTTGATATCTTTTGGCATTGTACAATGCAGCGTTTCCTTGAGCAGCGTAAATTTGTTCCGATAATAAGCCCTCACTTCATTTTGCGAAACGGCGGCGAGGCGCCCGTCATCCAATACAGAAGCCGCCATATATTGTCCCAGCCTTGAAGAATGAATCGCCGTATTTGACTGAAAAGCCTCCATTGCCTGAATATATCGGGCAGGCCCGATGGCGATTCCGATTCTTTCTCCAGGCAGGCCGGCTTTTGAGAGGCTCATGCAATGAATGATTTGATCATTGAAAATCGGTTCCATGTCTATAAAATTAATCGCCGGAAAAGGCGGGGCATATGCAGAATCAATGAGCAGCGGAACATTGGCTTCACGGCAGGCGTCTGCAATGAAGACAACATGTTCTGCAGATAGTATATTTCCGCAAGGATTGTTCGGGCGTGAGAGTATGACAGCCCCGATGTGCGGGTCGGTCCGCATTCTTTCTAAAAACCCCTCTCGATTCAGCTCATAGCGGAACGTGTGATCATCTAATATCGAAATGATTGGGGGAATTCCTTCAATGATGTCCCGCTCCAGCGCCACACCGCTGTATCCCGAATAGTCGGGAAGCATCGGAATTAAGGCCTTTTTCATCATGGAGTCGCTTCCCACCCCGCAAAACGAATTGACGGCCAGGAAAAACAGCTGCTGGCTTCCCGCCGTGATCAGCACATTTTCCTTTTGTATATCAAACTGATACCGCTCCGAAAAGAAACGGACAACACTTTGAATCAGTTCGTCCGTTCCATAGCTTGACCCGTATTGGCTGATGATCGAAGGAAAATGCTCGTCCTCGAGCAAGCTGGCTAAAGCAGACTTCCACATCGAGGAGACTTCCGGCAGAATCATTGGATTGCCCGCGCTTAAATTGATATATTGCCGCTCTCCGCCGGCCAGAACTTCCTGAATATCGCCCATCACCGCTCTGACCCCTGTCTTTTCATTCATTTTCCGGCCAATGTTGCTTAGCCTCAGATTCAATGTTTCAACCCCTCATCTTGTTTAAATCGCAAATAAGGTGTTTCGATTGCATTGTTTGTTTCATGAATAAAATATTGAACAGGAACACTAAAACGTTCTCCTTCACCGCCCGGCGGCAAATACCGCCTCACATAGCTTTCAGCCGCTTTCTTATAAGCCAAATCATCTTCTGTCTCTTCAAGCTCTTCTATTTCGGCAACAAGCTTCTTCAAATCGTTCATACACAAACGAAGATCAAGTGACACAGGCTTCTCTTTTCCCTTTTGAATGGAACGGCCGTTTTCAATGATCCAGCTGAACAGAAAAAAACCCGTCCCTGAATCAAAGTTTTGTGTGGCATTATGCTGGCTCGGATACCGCAGGAGCCGCTCGAACAAGACAAATTCGATAATTTCTTCCCAATAGTCATATTGCCGTTCTGAGAGAGCCAAAATAGACTGGCAATCCACTTTAATTTCCTCTAATATTCCCGCAAAAAAATTCATTTTCGCTTGAATATGTTGATGAAACGGCTTTTTTCCGCAGTGGTGATAATAGTCATGCAGATAACCCCAAAGGACCCTCGCCTCATATGTTCGGTCTGGGTGCAGATTCGCAGATTTGAAAGGAACATTTTCAAAAATGGCCTGTGCTCTCTTCAGCGTGTCCCCATGATAAATTTGATAAAACTTATTAAAGTAAAAGATGGCAAACGTCTGCGTTGTGATTTTCTCTTTCGTCTTGACATTTTCCGGGAAGAAGACGATGCATTTTTCTTCTGTAAAGCCTTTTGTTCCGGCGAGAAGTTTTAAAGATTGACAGCCGTTTTCCGGATGCGGCATCTCTTCTTCAATCGGCCTCATCATGGCCGGCTCTTCTCGAATAGCTAAAAAGGCTTCAAAAAAACAGCCTTTTGCATGCGGACCGTTAGGCGTAACGATGGGAGCCGCAAAGAAGGTGGTGTCTTTGTCATTCGGCGGACGGTAAGCCGTTAATAATCTGTCAAAAAACGGCGTTTTTTCCAGACCGCGGCTGATCCAATCCAACACATCCTGTTCAAATGCTTGGGCGGCCGCTTTTAAATGAACCGCCTCATATATGATTCCCGCGTCTTTGATCAATTCCAAAAGCAGTTGTTCCGCTCTCCTTTGATGCTCCACAATCTGTCCTTCTTCATTTTGGTATGTTTGCAGTTCATGAATCTGCGGCACAATTTGTTCATTCACCATGTTTACAATGTCGCGCGTCAATGTCGGCATCGGCTTCCTCCTCATATTTTTTTAAGCCCGTGAATGGTGAAACACATCGGCACTTCACCGAAATCTTTTATGATTTGCAAGTTATTTTCATCAGCTGCTTTAATCGTTGTAATACAGCCGTCAGCCGCATTGGAAGCGCAGGCCAGCGCAGCTTGGGCATTGCTGGTGACCAATTGGACATGGTCGCTGAATAGCTTCGCAAGGTGGGCCGGTGCAGGATGTGAAGCGACTGTTTTAATCTCCGTTTCACTCGTGTTTGGTTTTGCGGCAAAAACCATGCTGTATGTCGGCATGACAAAACTGTCAATGATTTTTAAATCCAATAAATTCTCAAATACAATATTATGCAAAAACGGATAAACGGCACAGCCTAAAAGAACCGAATTTTCAGTTATTTTAACATGAAGCAATGCTTCTTCAAGGGTTTCATAAAGCCTGACTTCTCCACGCAATCCTTGGTTTTTCAGCCAAAGCCGGCCGGCTTTTTCACAATTCGTACCCTTTGGGCCTAATGTATGGACAATCATTACTGCTTGCTCTTCCTGCACTTTAGTCGGGATCATTTTAACCTCCTATTGTACCCGTCAAATTATTTTGATATATGATGGTAAGCTCATCATTCAGCCTCTGATAAAAAGCCTCGCATTCTTCATATGAATCATGGCTTGTTAAAATAAACCCCGGATATCCGGAAAAATGCGGATACGGCAGAATCTCGGCGCCGGTGTTAAAAAATTGAAACACCCGTTTGACGTCCGGTCTTTTTTTCACCGTTTCAAGCCCGTCTATTTTTTCAAATGTACCCGCCCCTTGAACGGGAATGATGTAATTGCCTGCCGTCTTCTTAGGGTGGATCTGCCCTGTGAATTGATGCTCCTCCAGCGGTTTAAAGGCATTTTGTATGACCAATTGCATGAAGTTGATTCCTGTACTTTCTTTAACAATGTAATGGGAGACACCAGAGCCGCCGATTCTTGCGCCTACTTCAATGACATAAGGCTTTCCGTCCTTGTCCAGCCTTAATTCTGTATGGGCCGGCCCTTGGTGAATGCCCAATGCTGAAACGGCTCTTTCCACCTCCCTGATGATCGACAGACGGCACTCTTCATCCAACCTGGCCGGAGCAATATAGACGCCTTCTTCAAAGAACGGTCCCTTGCTGTCCCCTTTATAGCCGATCGACAAAACATGCACCTTTCCTTGAATCGATAATGTTTCAATTGCAAACTCAGGCCCGTCAATAAATTGCTCTGCCACAATGCCGCTTTTCCCCTGCACAAACTGACTGAGCTCCCCTCGGTTAACAGCCTCCACCTTTTGAATGGCTGCCTTCAGCTGTTCCCGGTCATCGACCCGAACGACGCCCTGGCTTGAAAAACCGTTGATCGGTTTTACGATTAAAGGATATGTCAATCTTTCGTCTTTCAAGTCATCGATCGTATGTACTTCGTAGAAGAGAGGTGTATTCAGCCCGTTTTGCTGAAGGATGCTGCGGGTTTGATTTTTATTCCGGCAATTTTCAATCGCTTGTAAAGGAAGCCCTGGGAGA
The DNA here is from genome assembly GCF_001969815.1 of Bacillus swezeyi. GTDB lineage: Bacteria > Bacillota > Bacilli > Bacillales > Bacillaceae > Bacillus > Bacillus swezeyi. The sequence continues at coordinate 428,930 of NZ_MRBK01000004.1, forward strand.
TGAAGGACTGCCGCCGCTTTTGCCGTAAAAGGCAAGGCAGGCTCAAACAACGTCATGATGCCGTCAAACGGAGATTCGACAAATGTTTGCTGAACAATCTCCATTGCCGATTGCTCGTCTTCAAACAGCGGAATCGCCACACTCCGGTCAACGGCCGGGAGATTTCCCGGGCAATCTTCTGCTGCATTGTAAAAGAACGTAATCTTCACGCCTAAACTTTCCGCTTCTTCAAAAATAAATGGCAATTGCTTATTTTGACAAATGATGGCCAAGTGTTTGTTTAGCTTCGTCAATTTTCGCTATCCTCTCTTCTTTTTTTAAGTTAATGAACATCACACCGAATATGACAAGCAATGTTCCTAAATAAATATTGGCATTCAATTTTTCATCTAAAAACAAAAATCCGATATAGAGAGCGATGACTGGGGAAATAAACAGGTGGGAAGTCGCTTTTGAAATATGCCACTTTTTCAGCAAATAAATATTGATCCAAAATCCCAATATCGATCCGACAACCGCTAAATACAACAAGGCAAACAGGCTGACACCGGAAAACGTCCTTGTGCCGCTTTCCAGCATTAAACTGCTGAGGAGCAAAATGATTCCGCCGCTTAACATCGACAGAGAGTTAAAGCTCAAGATCGGCAGCGACTGGATTTTCTGCTGTACTTTAATTTGTATAAAAGCCGAGCCAAACATCGCGCACAAAATGACGATCATCGCAATGATTTCAATGAAATCGACCTTAATCAGCAGCTGATTGCCAAAAACAACCGTGATGCCAAGTAAAGCGAGGCATATCCCCCACTTTTGCAATTTGGTTGCAGGCGTTCCTTTGACTAAACGATTGATGATCAGGGCAAAAACAGAGATGCTGGCCGCCAAAATGGAAACCAATCCGCTCGGCAAATAAACAGAAGCCCAGTAAACCGAACCGAAAGGGATGGAAAAATACATGATGCCGTTGAAAAAAGAGAGTACGAGCAATTCTTTGGAAAACACAAATTGTCTGCGCATGAAAAGAAATGCGGCAATGATGACGCTTGCGATCATAAATCTCATGCCGGCGGACCAAAACGGAAGGCTGTCGCTCAGGCCGACCTTTTGAAAAGCCCAGGTCGTTCCGCCGATTAAACATAAAACACTAAATAAAATATGAACCCGAAACTTCAAAACGTTTGCTAGCATATTCACTTCACCTTATTTTGTTATCGTCTTGCTGTACGTATTTTTCAGAAAATACATTCTTTTCTGATCAAAATGGAGTATGAGGGAAATTATAACTATTATATCAATTATAGTCAATATAAATGTGGAACTTTTAGTATTCCTTTACAATAAAAAAACACTCACTATGGCAAGTGAGTGCCGGCAAGTTTCATATTAAAATCAGACTTTGATTTCTTGGGTGTATGCGGCTTTTCCGGAAGATCCAAACTCTCTCATTTTCAGCTTTACCGTTTCCTTGACGGCGCTGATCCCCGGCGTCATATAGGCGCGCGGTTCATATAGCTCCAGATTTTCTTTGAACATGCTGCGGGTTTTATCGGTCCAGGCCACCATACATTCAGTATTAATGTTAATTTTTGCATGGCCGAGCCGGATGGCCTTTGCAATTTGGTCAGTCGGGATTCCCGATGCCCCATGAAGAACAAGCGGGATGTCTGTCACCCGTGAAATTTCTTCCATTTCTTTAAATCCTAAATTAGGCTCTCCTTGATATTTACCATGGACAGAGCCGAGAGCGGCAGCCAACGCGTCAATATCGGCTTCTTTGACTAGGCGTTCACATTCATGGATGTCGGCGTACTTTACTCCCCCGATGAGCCCGTCTTCCATTCCGCCTACAGTACCCACCTCTGCTTCAACTGAAACGTTGTATGACCGGGCATAGGCTGCGACCTCTTTTGTCATCGCGATATTTTCATCGATCGGAGAATGTGAACCGTCAATCATCACTGAACTAAAGCCTGCGTCGATTGCTTTTTTGCAGCGCTCCGGACTGCTTCCGTGATCAAGGTGCAATACGACAGGAACGGTAATCGACATTTCTTCAACCAATGCTGCAACCATACCGGCAACTGTCTTAAATCCGCCCAAATAATCGATGAGCCTGTCTGAGGCAGCCGCAATAACAGGTGACCGCTCTTCTTCCGCCGCTTGTAAAATCGCCTTTGTCCATTGAAGGCCGTTTATATTGAACTGGCCGATTGCATAATGCTGTTTCTTTGCTTCTCGAAGAAGATTCTTCATGGATACGAAAGCCACGTTCACCCCTCCTATCTCGTGTTACATCTCGAAGTATTTCGACACAACGTCAACCGTTGTTTCCTTGGCCGTTTGAATCGTTTCTTCCGCACTCAGCTTATAATATTCAGGCCTGAACAATTCAACCGATACAACGTCTGAAAAACCGATTTCCTTTAAAACGGATAGATGTCCATCCAAGTCAATCGCCCCCTGTCCAGGCCATACACGGTCTTCATCCCTTAAAAAGCCGATCGGAAAATCTTCTGTATCATCGATGTGATAAATAAAAATTTTCTTTCCGTCCGCCTGCTTCAAGTCTTCAAGATTTGAGCCCATGGCATGGAAGTGGAAGCTGTCAAACACAAGCCCGACATTATCGCGGTTGACCGTGTTTACGATATCGTAAGCCTGTGAGAAAGTATTGACAGTACATTCCGGATGCCCGACAAACTCAAGGGCAATCTTCACGCCGTACGGCTCGGCGATATCGGACAGCTCAGTCAAGACGCTGACAGCGCTTTTTTTGATGTCTTCTTTGAGGATTTTCTGTTCTGTGACAAGCGGAACGGCGACCACATATTTCACACCGAGCGCCTTGCAGGTTTTCATCATATCTTTGAATTCGGCGATGATCTCCCGGTGTCCCTGTTCATCGCGGTTATTGAAAAAGACTAAAGCATTTAATGCAAGCGGTTTAATATGATGCGTTTGAAAATACTCCGCCAATTCTGATAGAGAATGGTCTTTTAAATACTCAGGCAGCTTATCCATCGTCCGGATTTCGATATAATCGTATCCGTGCTTCTCACAGTACTCAAGATCTTTGGCAAGGTTTGAATTTTCCAATGTCGTTGCTTCATTAAAGCATAACTTCATATTAGATTCTCCTTATCTCATATCCTTGTGAAGAGAGAGTTCGGCATGGTGCCGAACTCAGCGGCTTATCCTAATAGTTCCTGTTTCAATTTTTCAAGCATGAATCTGCTTGATTCATCAGCTCTTTTGTCGACCCAAGCAAAAACGGCATTAGTCGCAATTCCGTCGAACTTCATCTCTCTCAGCTTTCTGAAAATCGTATTAAAATCGACCTCGCCTTGACCAATGTCCAAATGCTGGTGAACCGTTACTTTTGCGTCAGGCGGATTGACGATGTAGCGAAGGCCATGAGCCGCTTTATGATTATAAGTATCTGCAAATAAAACATGTGTGAGGCGGTCGCCGGCTTCGTCAAACATTGTCTCGATGTCGCCTTTGCCGTCATCATAGAAGAATGTATGCGCAGTCGAGTAGACAAGATTAATCCAATCCTTGTCAAGCGCGCAGATCATATCCATCGCACCTTTGTGTGTTTCGATAAAATCGTATGGATGGGCTTGAAGATTGAGTTTAATGCCTTCTTTTTCAAAGACTGGCAGAAGCTCATCCATGGATTTGATAAATTTTTCTTCGCTTGTTAAAGGATCGTATTTTGAACCGCTGAATTCGCTGTTCATCAAATCGACTTCAAGCTCAACCGCAATTTCGATTGCCCTTTTCCAATTGCGCACCGCTGCCTGACGGCGATCTTCATCAGGACCCGCCCAGTGGTAAAGCGGAAGGAGCGATGAAAGCTTAACACCGGTATCTCTTAAAAGCCGCTTTAATTGTTTGATTTTAGCTGAATCGACTTTCGGATATTTATAGAATGGACAAAAATCTTCGCGCGGCGATAGCTCGATATATTCGTAGCCAAGCTCCGCCGTTTTATAGACCGTTTCCTCCAAAGTTAAATCATCACGATACATCGATGGATCCAATGCTAATTTCATATTTTTCACTCCTCGGGAAATTTTTATTTTTTAACAGTTGTAAACGTTTGATAGAATTCCGGTTTCTCTTGAAGCGTCACAGGTTCTTTCTGTCCGGATTCCTGAGCTTTTACACAGGCGTCCGTCGTCATGGCGGCGATATAGCCGTCCCATGCAGTCGGCCCGCTGACCTCGCCTTTCTGTTGGATCGAGTCAATGAAATCTTGGATTTCCACATCGTAAGCGTCTACAAAACGGCGCTGCCAATCCATAAGGATATCTGTCGAGAATTTGCCGTCTTTTCTGAGAGAGATGCTTGATGGTTCAGGAAGTTTCACGATTCCGTCTTCGCCGACGACTTCACACTGGATATCGTAGCCGTATTTGCAGTTGACATAGATTTCCGCATTGATCACGACTCCGCCTTTTGTTTCGATGATAACGATTTGCGGATCACGCAAATGAGGAAGCGCATTTTTCGATTTTTTCGGATAAATGACCTGAACGGATTCGTAGTCATCATTGATCAGCCAGTGCAGGGCGTCTATTTCATGGACAAGCGTATCGACAACAGCCATATCTGTTGTATAGTTGTCGCCTACAACCGGGTTGCGGTGCGCACAGTGGATCATGAGGGGCTCGCCGATGACACGGTTGTCGATCGCTTCTTTCAGCTGTACGTAACCACTGTCATAACGGCGCATAAAGCCGACTTGAACGAGACGTTTACCCGCTTTGATTTCTTCATTGACGATCCGCATGCATCCTTCCGCAGTCGTCGCCAAAGGCTTTTCACAAAATACGAATTTGTTTGCTTTAATCGCTTTCAAAACACTCGATTCATGAGCCGGCCCCCAGCTTGTCACCAAGACGGCATCTACGTTTTCGGCTGCGATCAGGCTGTCGTCATCCGGATAGACTTTGGCATTCAAGCCGTAGTCAGTCACGACCTGTTGAGCAGCCTCGTGGTTCACGTCCGTGACTGCGACAATTTCTCCGCCGGCTAATTTATTCGTGATGCGGTTGATATGCTCTTTTCCGATTGCTCCTGTACCTATAACCCCAATGCGTAGTTTCATTGATAGCCACTCCTTCAAAAGTAGTTACATAATTTTTCTTGTCTGTACTCGCTCAGCTTGAGCTGGAGGAGTTCCATACAGCTCTTCCTGTATTTGTTCAAGCGACTTGCCGGATGTATTCGGTGCAAAAACAAGCCCGATGATCATGCTGGCTGTTACACAGCCAAGGAGAATGGCAGCCATAAACGCAATTCCAAAATTCGAGATGATCATTGGGACGAACAGGCTCCAAGCCCCGATTGAGATACGAACGAGGAAGAACATCAATCCTTGTGCAGATGCGCGATATTTCGTCGGGAAAATTTCACTCGCCCATAATTGATAATTGGCCTGTTGCCCGGCCCCATTGTTTATGCCGATCATCACGATAAAGAGGATGAGAATCGGCATGCCCTCTGCCGGAAGCAGAAACAATGACCAGCCGATCACCGCCGCAAATGCGGAGATCCCAAACACTGTCTTCCTGTATTTGTCTGCAAATGGCATGAAGATAAAAGCGACGCCAAGCCCGGTGAAAATAAACAGCCCCATCTGCAAAATGTTTGCCATGTTCGATGTAACACCGCCGACTTGCTAATAAATGTAAGGCATAAAAAATCCCATGACACCTGCCGCCAGATTCCAAACCAAGTACACGCCCATTAAGAATAAAATGCTTTTCAAATACTTAGGCTGAAGCAAATCGAGATAAGACGTCTTCGGCTTCCTGACGGCTTGAGCCGATTCGGATTGATCCTGCCAGGCATCGGACTCCGGCAGCCTTTTGCGCAGAACATAGGTGATCAATGCGATAACGAGCAAATGCCCAAACACGATTTTATTGCCCAACAAGCCTAAATCACCGAACAGGACCGACAGCAACAGGACCACAACCGCTCCCGCAGCCCATGCGACTTGCGCAACGCCGCAATGACGAGCCCGGTTTTTCTTAGGTGCGTTCTCTGCGATAATCGTCCAGGAAGCCGTAATATCAGCTCCTACCGATAAACCGATGATCATGTAACCGCTTAACAAAATGGGGAAACTGGCGCCGAACAATACTAAACAAATCCCCAGTGCATAAACCAGCATACTGTTCGTATAGACAGCTTTCCGGCCAATTTTGTCAGCCAAAAAGCCTCCGAGCAGCGCTCCGATTGCTGCTGAGATGGCGTTGGCGCTAAATGCGCCGAGCAGACCGATCTGTGTATCCGAAAGCTTCAGGTAGCTGACCCATAATGATAAACCTGCCGATCCCGCTACAATGGAGCCTGCGTCAATGTAATTTGCCAGAGCTGCCGCGACGGTTCGTTTATTGAATGGTGAGACTGCTGCATTTCCATTGCTCAATTTAGAGCCCCCTTAATTGGTTGCTGCGGCATTCAACAAGTGACGATCAATGTATTTTCTGGCGATCAATGCGTATTCAAGCGGATTGGCAACATCGGGATCCTGCTCGGCTTCCACAACAATCCAGCCGGAATAGCCGTGCTTTAAAAGCTTTTGATACACTTTTCTAAAATCGATGCAGCCATCGCCTGGAACTGTGAACATCCCTTGCAAAAACGCCTGTTGAAACGATTTTCCTTCCTGCTTGCATTTCTTCATGATATTGAGGCGCGCATCTTTAAAATGAACGTGTTGAATACGGTCGATATGCTTTTCAAGAATGTTCATATAATTTCCGTCGGAAATGTAGGCATGCCCTGTGTCATAAAGAAGGTGCACGAGCGCCGGGTCAGTTCCCGCCATGAGCCGATCCACTTCCTCCTCCGTCTGCACACCTGTGCCGAGGTGATGATGATAGACAAGCTTCAGTTCATGCTCGCCTGCGATTTTTCCAAGATGGTTCAATCCATCGCATAGCATCTGCCATTCCTGATCAGTGAAATAAGGCTTTTCTTTAAATACATTCTTATCCAGAGATTGTACACTGTAGGTTTGTTCGGATACGACCGCAACATCTGCATGGAGTTCTTTCAAGCACTCGCAATGGGCCGTAAATTCCTTGGCCGCCTCTTCAATGCCGTCCCGAAGAATATAGCTGCTGAACCACTTGCCTGCAATTTTGAGATTTCTCAGCTCAAGCTCTTTATTGAGAATGGCCGGTTCCGGAAAAAAGCCGCCCACTTCCGTGCCTTGAAAGCCTGCAACGACAATGTCGCTCAGCAAATGCTGAAGCGTATTGCCCGCGCCGATTTCCGGAATATCATCGTTCCGCCATCCTATGGGGGCGATGCCCCATAGAATTTCTGTCTTGCCCATCCTGGTGCCTCCTTTAATACTGCTTTGCAGATTCCAGCATTTTTTCTTTGGTTTCATACGCTTTTTGAACGCTTTCCTGTTCGGAAACCTCTGCAACACCTACATGCCACCAGCTGTCATAGCCGTCAGTCATTGTCTTTGGCAGCACCTTCATTTCAATCAATGTTGAGACCTCTTGTTTCTTCGCATCTTCAAGCGCGGCTTTTAATTCTTCAACCGTGTTGGCTTTATAGGTTTTGGCTCCATATCCTTCCGCCACCTTTGCGTAGTCAATATTCAGGATTTGATTGTCCTCTGTTCTGAATTCGCAATAGTAGCTGCCGCTTCCGTGGTCCATTTGCAGGTTGTTGATGCAGCCGAAGCCAGAGTTGTCAAAGAGCAGTACATTGATCTTTTTGTTATACTGAATGGCTGTTATCAGCTCGGAGTGGAGCATCAGGAAGCTTCCGTCTCCCACCAGCGAATAGACTTCTTTATCTGGATGAGCCAATTTCAGACCGAGCGTCCCCGATACTTCATACCCCATGCATGAATAACCGTATTCCAGGTGGTACGTATTCGGTACGTTTGAATGCCATAAGCGCTGCAGATCACCCGGCAGCGAGCCTGCTGAACAAATGACGACACTGTCTGGATCAACTGTCTCATTAATGGCGAGCAATGCCGTAGTTTGCGGCAGTTCGGTTTGTAATGCATCGGCATATTCATTCAGTACTTCTTGAGAAAAATGGTTTTTAATTTCAGGTGTAAAGTGTTCGCGCTTAAAGGTAATTTTGCTGAGACGGCCGCGTTCAGCCAGCCATTCGTCTTTCAGCTCCTCAATGGTTGAGCCGAACTCGCTCTTATACCCTTCCAATAAGCCGTGCAGCTTGCCGAGCGTTACTTTCGCATCGGCGACAACCTGGAAAGCATCCAGTTTATACGCCTGCATTCTGCTGACATTGATGTTCAAAAATTTTGCGTTGTCAAAATCAAAAGCCGTTTTGGAGGATGTTGCAAAATCGGTGTATCTCGTGCCGATTCCGATGATCAGGTCGGCCCCGCGGGCAGCTTTGTTCGCTGCAAGCGTTCCTGTGATACCCATTCCGCCCAAGTTATTGGCAAAATCGGCTTCCACCGTTGATTTCCCGGCCTGTGTTTCAACCAACGGAATGTTGTAAGCTTCAGACATCGCGATTAATTCATCGCGCGCTCCTGAATACTTCGCACCGCCGCCGACTAAAATGAGCGGTTTTTTGCTCGATTTGATCCGTTCTGCGGCACCTTCGATTTCACGTTCGCTCGGCTCTTTGCGGTCGATGTAGTGAACGCGCTTCACAAAAAAGATTTCATCGAAATCAAAGGCTTCGCCTTCGACATCCTGAGATATACAAATCGTTGCCGGACCCGCTTTTGCAGGATCGGTCATCACTTCAAACGCGCGAATCAGGCTGCTCATTAATTGTTCAGGACGTGTAATGCGGTCCCAATATCTTGATACCGGCTTTAAGGCATCGTTCGTCGTAATCGCCGCACTGTATTCTTGTTCCACCTGCTGAAGAACCGGGTCAGGCTGTCTTGTCGCAAACGTGTCCGCCGGAATCAAGAGGACGGGGATGTTGTTCGCAAGCGCCGTCCCTGCGGCAGCCACCAAATTCGCAGATCCCGGCCCGACGGATGTCGACACTGCATAGATCTTTCTTCTCAGCATCTGTTTGCTGTAAGCCATTGCCGCGTGCGCCATTCCTTGCTCATTTTTCCCTTGGAATACTTTCAAATGCCCGGCATCCTGTTCAAGCGCCTGGCCGATCCCAACCACGTTTCCGTGTCCGAAAATCGTGAAGATCCCTTCGACAAACGGTGTTTCTTCCCCATCAACATTGATGTACTGCTGATTTAAGAATTTAATTAACGCTTGCGCTGTTGTTAAGCGTATTTTCTTGCCCACAAACGATCCCACCTTTATTCGTTCTTTTCATTTATGACTGCGCCGCGATAAGCTCCTCAATTTCAGCGACAGTCGGCATGGCTTCAGATGAGCTATGCTTAGAGACAACAATGGATGCGGAGGCGCTTCCATATTTCAATGCCGTTTCAATATCTTTGCCTGTGACAAGCCCATAGAGAAAGGCAGAAGCATATGAGTCACCTGCTCCAAATGTTTTCAAGACTTTTGTTTTGTATGCCTGCGCACGAAAGACTTCCCCGGATTTGCTGTAAGCGTATGAACCTTCAACACCGTGCTTGATGACGACGAGATCTGCGGAATGTGCAAACAAATGCTGAACCGATTCCTTGTTGATGCCGCCGCTTTGATTCTCCATCACATCAAACTCATCGCGCGTTCCGATCACAATGTCCGATTGTTCGGCAACCAGTGAATAGTAAACAGCCGTTTCATCAGCTGATGCCCATGTATACGGACGATAGTCCAGTTCAAATACGACTTTGACCTGATGCTTTTTCGCCAGCTGTACGGCTTTTAGGACAGCTTCGCGGGATGGGCTTTTTGAAAGCGCCGTACCTGAGACTAAAAGCATTTTGGATTTTGCAATGTACTCTTCGTCAACTTCAGAAGGGGCCAGGTAAAGGTCTGCCACATCATCTCTGTACATTAAAATGCTGCATTCTTCAGGGCTTAAAATTTCCGTGAAGGCAAGGCCTGCTTTATGTCCGTCTTGATCAAGTGCCATCTGCGACGTGTCGACACCCGTATTGCTCATATAGGTTTCTATGAATCTGCCATGCTGGTCATCCGGAATTTTGCCGATGAAGCCGGCTTTCAAGCCTAATTTGGAGCTGCCGATCGCGATATTGGCCGGCGAGCCGCCGACATATTTTGAAAATGTCATCGTCTGTTCCATCGGGCGGTTGTATTCGACTGCGTTTAAATCAATGCATGCGCGGCCGATCGCCACAAGGTCAAATTCTTTCTCTTCATTAAACGTATACTTCATCTTAAAAAGCCACTCCTCGCCTAATTGTTAGCGTTCCAAGATCCACTCATGATCGGGGTCATTATGAAACTTCCATTTCCGCGTCGGACCCGCCATGACATTTAAATAATAGGATGTATATCCGTCAGGCACACCTACCGGATGGTAGCCGGCCGGCACAATGACAACGTTTCCATTTTCTACAGTCATCGTCTCGTCGATTGAACGGTCGTCTGTGTATACACGCTGAAACACGAAGCCTTGGACAGGGTTTAATTCATGGTAGTAGGTTTCTTCTAAAAAGGACTCTTCAGGCAAGTTGTCTTGATCATGTTTATGCGGCGGGTAGCTGGACCAGTTTCCGCTTTCGGTGTAGACTTCAACGACTAAAAGACTGTTCGCTGAAGAATCTGAATCTGGAAGAATGTTATGAACGGTTCGTTTATTGCTAAATTGCCCGCGGTTTTCTATGCCGTTGTCTTCAGCTTTGATCAGCTTCGTCGGCAGCTGTTTTTCGGAAGGTGAATAGCAAAGGGCAACTCTTGCCTGGGTAACTGCGATGATGTCAAAAGCACGGTCATTTGACACATAAACGCTATCGGTCGGCTTTTTTTCAAACACGCTTTCCCGCGTGCCGATATTCTCAAATGTCTGTTCATGATCAGAGACGGTAATCTTTCCTGTCACCGCAACGATGCAGCATTCTTGTTTGTTTAGCGCCTCTTCATAACGGGAACCTGGTGCAAGATCAATGACTTTAAATTCTACATAGTTCAGCTCGGAATTCGATTTCTTTACTTCATGTACAAGCTTCACGCCTTGTGAAAGCTCATTCACCTGCGGCTTGCGCAACAAATGACTCATTGAAAAAGCCTCCTTTTTAAATCTTCTTTCAAACATAGTTCCGAACAGCGTGAGATTCACGCCGTTCGGCCGTTTTTGTTTTTAGTTGAAGTCAGGCGCCGGATATCTTGCGGTGACGACTTTTTTGCGTGTGTAGAAATCGACGCTGTCTTTTCCGTTCGCGTGCAATGTACCGAAGAATGATGACTTCCAGCCTGAGAATGGAAAGAAGGCCATTGGAGCCGGTACACCCAGATTGATGCCGAGCATTCCCGCATCAATGTTCTCGCGGAAATAGCGAATGGCATTAGAGTTGGACGTAAATAGGCATGCGCCATTTGCAAATTCAGATTCGTTGGCAATCTCAACCGCTTCTTTTACATTTTTCACACGGATAACTGACAGAACCGGGGCAAAAATTTCGTCTTTCCAAATCGTCATATCGGTTGTAACGTTGTCGAATATTGTCGGACCAACGAAATAGCCTTCATCTGAAACGTTTTCGCGTCCGTCGCAAACAAGTCTCGCACCCTCTTCAATTCCCTTTTGTATGTAGCCGAGCGTACGCTTCTTGTTGTCTTCGCGAATGACAGGGCCTAAGAATACACCGTCATCAAGGCCGTTTCCGATTTTGACTTCCTCCGCTTTTTCAACTAATTTCTCCATGAATTGATCAGCAATTCCTTCTTCTACGGTCACAACCGCACAGGCCATGCAGCGTTCACCGGCAGATCCAAAAGCAGCGCCGATAATATTTGTTACGGTGTCTTCAAGATTGGCGTCATTCAGGACGATGGTGTGGTTTTTAGCACCTGTCAGCGATTGAACGCGTTTCAGATTTTCGCTGCCTTTTTTATAGACATACTCTCCGACCGGTTTAGATCCGACAAATGAAATCGCTTTAATTTCAGGGTGTTCGAGAATGCCGTTTACCACATCATGGGCGCCGTACACAACATTGAAGACCCCTTTTGGAAGTCCGGCTTTTTCAAACAGTTCAACCAGCTTTTCTGTCAAGAGCGGCGTCCGCTCAGAAGGCTTCAAAATAAATGTATTTCCTAACGCAATAGCCATTGGGAACATCCAGCACGGAACCATCATCGGGAAGTTGAACGGTGCAATTCCACCGACGACTCCGATTGGATAACGGTAATTCGCCGCTTCAACATCTGTCGCAATTGTGGCGAGTGAGTCTCCCATCATCAATGACGGCGCTCCCGCTGCAAACTCGACATTCTCGATACCGCGTCCCACTTCGCCTAACGCTTCTTTTGTATTTTTTCCGTTTTCTATCGTAATGAGGTGGGCAAGCTCCTCTTTATGCTGAGTCAAAAGCTGCTGAAAGTGAAATAGAATTCTTGCCCGGCGCGGAACGGCTACTTTTGACCATGTTTTAAATGCTTCAGCCGCCGTTTGCGCTGCATATTCTATATCCTCGCGCGTCGAGATCGGCACTTGACACAGCACTTCTTTTGTCGCAGGATTGATAACATCTTCATATTGATCGGTTTTGCTTTCAACCCATTCTCCATTGATATAGTTTCTTAACTTTCTGATTTCTGCCATCCTTATAACCTCCTTAAATATTAAACATCCACTAGTACAGATGGGACAGGATTCAATCATTATGAATGAACTTCGGGAATAGCCCTTCATTGCATAACCGATTTTCACAAAAAGACGGAAATTAAACGCTTACAAAAACTTAATCAATACAGCTTCATCAAAAGAACCGCAACGTCATGAGAATTTTTCAGCCTCAAAGTTTCATCAACATTATCACGTTTTGGTCATTTCTTGGTTATATTCTAATCTGATCATACCCATAAGTCAATCATTAATGAATAAATTTTTTCTTTTGTAATATTTCTAGGAAACCTTAAAACTATCGATATAAACATTGTATAATAAAAAAGAACAGGGCAAATCTTGCAAAGAACAACCACCAATGTTATCATTTTTTAAGCAATTATTGGTCAACTTTTGGTTTTTATCATATATTTAAATTAAAGATTCTAGAAGGAGATATTTAGTATGAAATTAATGCGGATAAAGGAGATGGAAGAATATATTCTGACAAACGGCACCGTTTCCTTGGATAAACTTTGCCAAGTCTTCAATGTCTCTAAAAATACGGTCAGACGCGACATCAACAAATTGACCGAGAAAGGTGTCATTAAAAAAGTATACGGCGGTGTAACGGCGATTGAAAAAACGGCTTTGATCCCTTTTGAAAACCGGACGATCCAAAATAAAGATGCAAAAACAAAGATTGCGCATTACGCTTCACGCTTTATCGAGGATCATGACCTGATTTTCATCGATTCCGGCACAACGACCCAGTCCATATTGGAAACGCTTGAACCAAATAAAAATGTGACGATTTTAACAAACAGTCTGGATATCATCAATGCTGCTGCAGCGATGAAAAATATCAACTTGATTATCATCGGAAACAACTATAAGCGGAAAACGCAGTCCTTTGTGGGAATGGATGATCCAAGCACTTTGGATAAATACAATATCAATAAAGCTTTTATGTCGGCAACCGGGGCAACATTGACACACGGGCTGACCAATTCGGATTTGCTTGAATACGAAATCAAAAAGAAGATTTCCGAAAAAGCAAAAGAAGTGTATTTATTGGCCGATCACTCCAAATTCGGCAGATCTACTTTGCTGACATATGCCCGTTTTGACAGGCTGCATTGCATTGTAACGTCACAGCCGCTCGATGAGGAGTACAATGCATTCTGCAAAGACCATAAAATTGAAATTCATCTGGCATAGGGTTTATAGTTGAAGTGAATAACTTGACCGGCTATTTTAGCAATCTGCTGGTCAAGTCTTTCTCATATTTCATCATTTCAGGAGGGGAAACCAATGAAAAAAGTAAGAATTGGCAAGTCAGACCTACATGTATTTCCGATTGGTTTAGGAACAAATGCAGTCGGAGGCCATAACCTCTATCCGAATCTCAATGAAGAAACGGGTAAAGACTTGGTGCGGGAAGCGCTTAAGAATGGCGTGACTTTCTTGGACACCGCCTACATATACGGAATTGGCCGTTCTGAAGAACTAATCGGTGAAGTCCTCCGCGAATTTAACCGCAAAGATGTGGTGATCGCCACAAAGGCCGCCCATCGAAAAGAAGGGGACGACTTTGTCTTTGATAACTCTCCGGCATTTTTGAAGAAATCCGTAGACGACAGTCTGAAACGGCTGCAAACGGATTACATTGATCTTTTCTATATTCATTTCGCTGATGAAAACACACCGAAAGATGAAGCGGTTCAGGCTCTTCATGAGTTGAAGCAAGAGGGCAAAATCCGGGCGATCGGCGTATCCAACTTCTCGCTCGAACAGCTAAAAGAAGCGAACAAACACGGCTTGGTCGATGTTCTGCAAGGCGAATACAATCTATTAAACAGAGAAGCCGAAACCACATTCTTCCCATATACACAGGAGCACAACATTTCATTCGTTCCGTACTTCCCGCTTGTATCCGGATTGCTGGCTGGAAAATACACTGAAGATACAGCATTCCCTGAAGGCGACCTTCGAAGAGAGATGGAGAACTTCCAAGGAGACCGTTTTAAAGAAAACATCAGAAAAGTGAATCAGCTGGCGCCGATTGCTGATAAGCACAATGTTGATATTGCCCACATCGTGCTGGCGTGGTATTTGGCAAGACCGGAAATCGACATTTTAATCCCGGGAGCAAAACGCGCTGATCAGCTGGTCGATAACTTAAAAACTGCCGAAGTCAGCCTTTCTCAAGATGAAATTGCTTTCATCGACCAATTGTTTGCACGCTGAATGCATGTAAAAACCTATCTCTTATGATAGGTTTTTATTTTTCAAAAAACAATTGACAGCGCTTCCATTTCTGTTATGATAGGAAAGAAGTTAATAAGAGTGACGGAGAAAAGGAGATCCACAGAAAGAACCTCAGTTTCAGAGGTTTCTTTGTGGATCTTTTTTCTTTTTCAGATGAGGAGGAGGGAATATGTGAAAGACATCGAAATGAACAGTAAAAAAACAACTTGAAAGGAGACATGATGTTATGAAAGGACTTTTCCGAAGCGTTTTAATGGCGGGCGCACTGATTGGCGCCGGTTTTGGCATGAGCATTCAGGCGGAGGCGGCTGCGCCGGCACATCCGTCACTTAACCCGAATAAAATATTAAATGTCGCACATCGCGGTGCATCAGGACACGCTCCTGAACATACACTTTTAGCTTACAAGCTCGGACAAAAAATGAAAGGCGATTACATAGAAATCGATCTTCAAATGACAAAAGACGGCGAATTGATCGCGATGCATGATGAAACATTAGACCGCACAACCAATGGAACAGGACTTGTCAAAGACTATACACTGGCGGAAATCAAAAAGCTTGATGCCGGTTCTTGGTTTAATGAAAAGCATCCGGAGCTGGCCAGGCCTGAATATGCCGGACTCAAAGTTCCTACTCTCGAGGAAGTGATCCAAACCTTCGGCAGAAGTGCACGCTATTATATTGAAACCAAATCGCCCGAAGTCTATGACCATATGGAAGAAAAATTATTAAACATCCTTAATAAATATAAATTAACAGGGCCAAACCGGCATTCAAGCAAAGTTATCATTCAATCTTTTAGTCCAGAAAGCTTAAAAATCATTCATGATCAAAACCCCGCCATTCCGCTTGTACAGCTGTTATGGTATGATAAGCCGGCATTCATTACGGACGCAGAATTAGAAAACTATAAATCATACAGCATCGGACTCGGCATGAATTTTGACCGTATTGATGAAGCGTATATTCAAAAAGTAAGGAGCCATGGATTACTCATCCACCCTTATACCGTGAACCAAAAAGAAGATATGAAGAGACTGCTTGATTGGGGCGTGACGGGAATGTTCACCAATTTCCCAGACCGTCTTCAAGAGGTTTTACGTGAAGACAAGTAATTCATAAGAAGGAGAAAGACATGCTTAAACTGTTTAAACCTGCTCCGCCGATTGACAGATTGCCGGAAGAAAAAATTGATTCTGAATATAAGAAGTTCAGACTGCAAGTTTTTCTCGGCATCTTCATCGGCTATGCGGCATACTATTTAATTCGCAAAAACTTTTCGCTTGCCATGCCTTATTTAATTGAAGAAGGGTTTTCAAAATCAGCGCTCGGCCTTGCTTTATCGGCCCTTTCAATTTCCTACGGCCTCAGCAAGTTTGTCATGGCCACCATTTCAGACCGAAGCAACCCGAGAATGTTCCTGCCGGCCGGTCTGATTCTTTCTGCTATCATCAGCCTGCTTATGGGGTTTGTTCCATTCTTCACCTCATCTATAGCCATTATGTTTATTATGCTATTCTTAAACGGCTGGTTTCAGGGAATGGGATGGCCGCCATCAGGCCGCGTCCTTGTTCACTGGTTCAGTGTAAGTGAAAGAGGAAATAAAACGGCGATATGGAATGTCGCCCACAATGTCGGGGGAGGGCTAATGGCGCCAATCGCCATCGCAGGTGTGGCCATCTTCTCAGGAATTGCGGGAAACTCCGACACCGGCTATGAAGGGGTATTCATTTTGCCGGCCTTAGTCGCCATTGCCGTTGCCTTTATTGCATACCTGCTGATTCGCGATACTCCGCAATCTGTTGGATTACCGCCGATTGAAGAATATCGAAATGATTATTCAAGCAAAACGAAAAAAACCTATGAAAAAGAATTGTCGACAAAAGAAATCCTTTTCAAATATGTTTTAAACAATAAATGGGTTTGGGCGATAGCGCTCGCAAATATTTTCGTTTATTTCGTCCGCTACGGCGTCTTAGACTGGGCGCCGACCTATTTAAACGAAGAAAAAGGATTTGATATGAGCAAATCCAGCGTCGCCTATTTTCTTTATGAATGGGCGGGCATCCCTGGGACCCTGCTGTGCGGCTGGATCTCAGATAAATGGTTTAAAGGGCGCCGCGGCCCTGCAGGCTTTGTCTTTATGCTGGGGGTATTGATCGCCGTGCTTGTCTACTGGTTCAATCCAGCTGGCAACCCTATGATCGATATGATTTCATTAATTGCAATCGGTTTCCTCATCTACGGCCCGGTCATGCTGATTGGACTGCAGGCGCTTGACTTTGTTCCTAAGAAAGCTGCTGGTACGGCAGCTGGATTAACCGGCCTGTTCGGTTATTTGGGCGGCACCTTGACAGCAAATGCTTTAATGGGTGTCATCGTCGATGCATCCGGCTGGGATGCGGGATTCATACTATTAACGGCTTCCTGCGTAATTGCAGCCATCATATTTGCGCTTACTTGGAATGTAAGGGGTCAAGAAGTGGTAAAACATTAATAAAAAAGATCCGTCTCGACTATATAAAGGCGAAAGAAAAACACAAAAGCGCAAGATTTCAGTGTTTTCGCTGTTTTATGCAAGGGGCTTTCGAAGAGTTTTTAGAATTAAATCGATTTTTTGGTATCAAAGTTGGTATCACCGACATTCCTTTGTTCCATAGAAAACCCCCTCACTTATATAAACCAAGCAGTGTGAGATTTTCCATATAATGGATTCAAAAGGAGACACCAATTTCATTAAATTTGAGGATGTTTTAGTGATAAATAAATCCTCAAGAAATTGGTAAGAGGATTTTTTATGTTATAATGAGTAAAAAATTGATTAAAATTCAAGTAAGAAGAGGTAGTCCCAATGGGTACATTATATTTATTGCTGTATTTTATTGGTGGATTAACTTTATCCGGTTTTATTACGGTTTATGGTATGAAAAAGCTTCTAAAAGCCTTGAAGGATTAATACTAATTAAAAAATAAGAGTGCAGAAATACTGCACTCTTATTTTTTACCTGTACCCTGTTATCTTACAAGCTTTTTTGATGCTTGGGTGTTTCTTTCCAAGTGAGTGACATGCTTTATGAGCACCTAGAGTGTACATATCGCTAATAAATTCTTGAGCTAAAGCTACCCCACAGAGTGTAACAAATACAGCGTAAATAGCCGCTTTCAGTCGATCAGTTACATCAGCAACATGGAAAGATGTAGTTTGTCCTTATTCTGCTTGTTTTTTAGCTTCAGGTACTTCATTTAGCGTCTGTTCAATTTGTTGATTTGAACTATCTTCTAAAAATTCTTTTAAATTATTAATTTCAGTATCAGTTAGACCGTAATCCTTTGCTACTTTGGTATCGACAATATAATTAGAACCTTTTTTAACAATTGAATTTTCCAAAGCCTCTAAAACAGATATGTACTTCTCCTTTTCAACAGAGACTGCTCCATTCTTTGAAGAAAAAGCATTACTAACTGTTGGCATTGTAAAAGCTAAAAATAAAGTTAAACTTAAAACAATTGCAGCAAAACTTGTGATTCTCTTATTCAAAAAAGCCCCTCCCTTTCTATTATTTAACAGTAAATAGCATATACGCAAAATAAAGATACATCCCATTTTTCAGAGATGTACCTTTGTTTATATTTATGCCATGACTTTGCATATATCATTGGTAAATTCGACAGGGTCGTCGATTGGCAAGCCTTCTATTAGCAGCGCTTGGTTGTACAGAAGGTTTGTATATAAACTGAACTTTTCCTTATCTTTTTCAAACGCCGCCTGCAATGTGCCAAATACATCGTGGTTTGTATTGATCTCCAACACTTTATCCGCTTTGACATGCTGATTATCAGGCATTGCATTTAGAATTTTTTCCATCTCGATGGTGACTTCGCCATCAGCCGCCAGACATACGGAATGCGTTTTTAAGCGTTTTGACGGTCTCACGCTTTTCACTTTTCCTGATAAAATGCTGTTCATTTCCTCAAACAGCTCTTTGTATTGATTTTCATCTGCATCTGATTTGTTTTGATCCTCTTCTGACTCGATCCCAAGGTCTCCGCTTGATACGGATTTAAATTCTTTATCTTGATAATTCGCCAACATTTTTATCGCGAATTCATCAATGTCTTCGGTGAAATATAAAATTTCATATCCTTTTTCCGAAACAAGCTCTGTCTGAGGCAGCTTTTCAATCCGGTCATAGGATTCGCCTGACGCATAATAAATGTATTTCTGATCTTCAGGCATTCTTGATACATACTCATCAAGCGTGACGAGTTTTTTCTCTTTTGAAGAGTAGAACAATAATAAATCTTTCAGTAAGTCTTTGTTGGCGCCGAAATCATTGTAAACCCCGAACTTAAGCTGTCTGCCGAATGATTGATAAAATGACTCATACTTGTCGCGATTGTTCTTCAATAAGCTTTGCAGTTCGTTTTTGATTTTCTTGCCGATATTTTTGGCGATCAGCTTCAGCTGCCTGTCATGCTGGAGCATCTCTCTTGAGATGTTGAGGGATAAATCCTCAGAGTCGACCATTCCCTTCACAAAGCTGAAGTGGTCAGGAAGCAGATCCGGGCATTTATTCATGATCAATACACCGTTTGAATAGAGCTCCAAGCCCTTCTCAAATTCTTTCGAATAGTAGTTGAACGGAATGTTTTCCGGAATGAATAGGATCGCATGATACCTCACCGCACCGTCGACGCTTGTATGAATATGAGCGAGAGGCTTGTCAAAACCGTAGTGCTTTTCCGCATAAAACGCCTCATAATCTTCATCTGTCAGCTCATTTTTATTTTTTCTCCAAATCGGCACCATGCTGTTGACCGTCTGTTCTTCCTGAACTTCTTCAAATTCATTTTCCGCATCTTCTTTCGGCTTGTTGACGGTCACATCCATTTTGATTGGATAGCGGATGAAATCAGAATATGTTTTAATAATATTTTTCAAACGGTCTACTTCCAAGTATTCATCATAATTTTCATCGTCAGTGTTCTCTTTCAATTTCAGGATCACATCTGTGCCGACCGATTCTTTCGCACATGGCTCCATCGTATAACCATCAGCGCCGGCAGACTCCCATTTATACGCCTCATCACGGCCAAGCGCCTTTGTCATGACAGTCACAACATCAGCTACCATAAAAGCGGCATAAAAGCCGACACCGAACTGGCCGATAATATCATGGCCGTCTTTCAATTCATTTTCATTTTTAAACGCAAGCGAGCCGCTTTTGGCGATCGTTCCAAGATGTTCTTCAAGCTCTTCCTTCGTCATGCCGATCCCGGTGTCTGAAATGGTGAGCGTTCTGTTTTCCTTGTCAGCGGACACCTTTATGTAATAATCATCCTTGTTAAACGTCAGAGAATCATCTGTCAGGGCTTTGTAATAGATTTTATCAATCGCATCGCTCGCATTTGAAATCAGCTCCCTCAAGAAGACTTCCTTTTGGGAATAAATAGAGTTGATCATGATGTCTAGCAATCTTTTAGATTCTGCTTTGAATTCTTTTTTAGCCACCTTTGCTCTCTCCTTTTTGGTTTAAACTTAGTGAAGAATATGTAGATATATGGTTCAGTTCTTTCACATCTTAAATAACATACCGTTTGATGGATGTCAATATATAACGAGTTGCCGAGGCGTGCCTCTTGTGAGGGCATTTGCCGATTTGACAACCGAGCACCTTTTTCATATCATTTGTTGTGAAGGAAATTTTGACTAAAACGAGGTGGAAAGGAATGGAAATTTTATCAACTGTTCTTAAAAGAGATTTGGCTTAAGACGGGAGAAGTCTGCCCTTTTTTAGAAAGCCATCTCAAGAACAGTTTGATATGATTTCGAATCCTTTCTTACGATATGTGATATGTAGTGGGTAAGGTGTATTCGCCTTACCCTCTTTTTTATACAACAGGATATTGATGCTTCACACTGTTCTCTTTAGATGGCTCATTTTTAAAAATAAGCCTTAAGGAGAGAATTCATCATGAGTATTGTTCAAGTTACACATCTCACCCATATGTATGGAGATCGGGTCACATTTCAAAATGTCAGCTTTCGCTTGCTGAAAGGCGAGCACGCTGGACTCGTCGGTGCAAATGGGGCCGGAAAGTCAACCTTTCTTCGGCTCTTGACCGGAAGTCTTCTTCCTGACCATGGAAAAATTGAGTGGCTGGCAAATGTCCGGCCCGGTTTTCTGGAGCAGCATACCGATCTTTCAGCAGGGACGACCGTCATTCAGTACTTGGAAAAGGCGTTTCAGCATTTATTTGAAATAGAAAGAGAAATGAATCTGCTCACAGAACACATGGCAGACGCCGGAGACAGCCTGGATGGGATGCTGAAAAGATACGGCGAGCTTCAGACTGAACTGGAACGCTCGGGATTTTACCATATCGGCGCAAAGATTGAGGACGCCGCCCAAGGCCTCGGCCTGACGGAGATTGGCCTTGATAAGGATGTCACGGCTTTGAGCGGGGGCCAGAGAACGAAGGTCCTTTTGGCCAAACTGCTGCTCGAAGAACCGCATGTGCTTTTATTGGATGAGCCGACCAATTATTTGGATGCGGAACATATTGACTGGCTGGCCGCCTACTTAAAAAACTATGAGCACGCATTCCTTGTCATCTCCCATGATGAACATTTTTTGGATGAGATTACAAACGTTACATTTCATGTGGAACATCAGACCATTAAACGCTATTCCGGCGGATACCGGTTTTTCCTGAAAGAATATGCGCAAATCCGGTCTCAGGCAAAAGCCGCTTATGAAAAACAGAGCAGACAAATTGAAAAATTAGAAGCCTTTATTGATCGGAACCGCGTGCGGAAAGCGAAGCAGGCAAAAAGCCGGGAAAAAGCGCTGAATAAAATCAAACGAATCGAAAAACCCGAAGACCGTCCCGCTCCCCGATTTGAATTTCAGACGGGGCGGAATCCGGCAATGACCGTGCTTGAGACAAAACAGCTTGAAGTTGGCTATTCCGCACCTTTATTTATGCCGCTTTCTCTGACCGTGAAACGGGGCGATAAAATCGCCATCATCGGAGAAAACGGCATCGGAAAGTCGACATTGATTAAAACACTGCTCGGCGACCTCAAGCCTTTAAGCGGCACTGTAACAGCCGGACAGCATAT
Source organism: Bacillus swezeyi (assembly GCF_001969815.1). Taxonomy (GTDB): domain Bacteria; phylum Bacillota; class Bacilli; order Bacillales; family Bacillaceae; genus Bacillus; species Bacillus swezeyi. Next base: position 451,016 of record NZ_MRBK01000004.1, read on the forward strand.
GAAAGCGGCATATTTTAAACAGGAAACCATGGCGTCATGCAGCACACCGCTTGAAAAAGTACGGACGCAATTCCCTGATTTAACAGAGAAAGACATCCGACAAAAGCTGGCCGCGGCCGGTTTGACAGGGGCCCATATCAGGCAGCCTCTTTCCACACTCAGCGGAGGTGAGCGGGCAAAAGTCCGTCTTGCAGAGCTGATGCTTACAAAAAGCAACTTGCTCATCCTTGACGAACCGACGAATCACCTTGACATATCAGCTAAAGAAACTTTAAAACAAGGGCTGCAAAACTATAAAGGAACGGTTTTGCTTGTATCCCATGATCCATCCTTTTACCAAAACTGGGTTTCACACATTTGGCAGATTCAAGATTGGACCCGAACATAAGAAAAAGCCGGCCCCCCGAGGCCGGCTTCCGTGTGCCGCATTCGTTAACAAGCCTGCATTTCGGTACCCACGTTTAAGACAAGAACGCCGCCGTCATCACGTTCTATGAAAGCCCGCTGTTCTTCCTAAGCTTCCAGGATTTTTAGGCCACGTTTTAAAAGACGACAAAATCCGGGCTTATTTTGACAATACAAGCTCTTGAATGGCGTGAGCGACGCCGTTTTCATTATTTGACTTCGTTTCATAATTTGCAGACGCCTTGACCTCAGGTATGGCATTCCCCATCGCAACTCCGCAGCCTGCCCAGTCGATCATTGTCAGGTCATTGCCGTTGTCGCCTATCGCCATAACCTCTTCTTTTGCGATACTTAACAGGTCTGCGAGCTGACGGACGGCATTTCCTTTACTGGCCGCCGGATGAAGGATTTCGTAAAAGAACGGAGAACTTTTCACCATTGTATAACGTTCCTTTACTTCCTCCGGTATTGCGGCGATCGTCCGGTCCAATTTCTCCGGCTCATCAATATACATTGCCTTTGGCGCCAGTATGTCTTCCGGTATCTCCTCCATCGTCCGAAAACGGAGCGGCACTTTGGTGACGTATGATTCATATACTGTATACGGACTGATTTCACGGTTTGGCGTATACAGATGAGATGAGTCAAAAAAGTGCATCGGCGTGTCTAGCGTTTGGCTGAGCTCATATAAAGATGTCACATCTTCATAGCCAAGCGTGAGCTCTGACACGACCTCCTGTGTATGCGTATTTTGAACAAGCGCACCGTTATAGGCGATGACATAATCGCCATCTTCATTTAAATTCAGCTCTTCTAAATAGCGGCTCACTCCGCCGAGAGGGCGTCCGGTGCAAAGGACGATCTTCACGCCTTTCGTTTTCGCCGCATGAAGCGCGTTCCTCACTTCCTCCGTTACTTCATGAAGGTCATTCAATAATGTTCCATCCATATCTATCGCGATTAGTTTGTACATGTTCCACTCTCCCTGATTAAAATCGTGCCTGAAATCATACCTCTGACCCATTTCTTCTTTATTTTATCACAGCGCTTAACTTTTATTTTTCTTTATGATTTGGAACGATCAAATGTCCTTGCAGAACAAAAAACAACCTCTCGGAAGAGGCTGTTTGCATGGCTTAAAATATCTCTTGAAGAATGGGGTCTTCATCAAGCAAGCGGAGCGCTTTTTCGCGATATGCCTTTTCATGCAAGTACGTAAAGCGGTTTGGCTTAACGGTATGAGAAAGACGGATCGCTTCGCGAAACTCATTTTTATCAAGATGAAGCGACTGTACATAGTCGAAAAAGCCTGTCCTAGTAAACACCTTTTCAATCCGCTCAGCCCGATGATTCTGTACATGGGCCATTATATAGGTGGCCACCCCCACTTGAATGCCGTGCATTTGCGGTTTTTTTGAGATTTTGTCAAGCGCATGGGATATGAGGTGCTCTGAACCGCTGATAGGCGCGCTGTTCCCGCTGATTTCCGTCGCGATCCCGCCCATGGTTAATGAACTGACCAATTCTTTTAAAAAGATCGGCTGCTTAATATCCTGCATCGGCGTACGGACAAAACTGTTCACTGCCTTCTTGCTGAGCATAGATGCAAAAGCATTCACATCGCTTGCTCCGTGCTGCTCTTCGAATTCCCAATCATAAAGGGCTGTAATATTGGACATCAAGTCACCGATGCCAGCTAAAATAAAACATTCCGGTGCCTTTTGAATGATATTCAAGTCAGCAATAATCCCATATGGAACCCGCGCCGGAACCGTTGTTTTTTTACCCTCGACTTGAAGCGAACAATTGCTGCTCGCAAACCCGTCGTTGGATGCCGATGTCGGAATGCTGATGAACGGAGTTCGTTTGGAAAAGGCGATGTATTTTCCGCAATCAACGACATATCCCCCGCCCATGGCAATCATGACATCATAATTTCCGATTGAAAATGCTTTCTGAATCAGCTCCTGAATATCAAGGCTTGGAGCCAGTTTAACGGCTTCGACTTTGACCTTTTGAAAAGCAGCTTTTAATGAGTTTTCATACTGCTGATATGAAAACTCATCAAAAAACATCACGGCCTTGGCAAACTGGTGCTTTTCCAATATCGCCTCCAATCGGCCAAGCACGCCTTCACTAATATCCAAAACCGCGGGAATGGCTATACTTGTAACCTGTCGCGGCATTAGACGATCAGCCCTTTTTGTTTGAAATACCGTTCGATATCCTCGAATGTCTCAACTGCTACAAACGGCACATCCTGTTCACGCAATAAATCCTGGAGCGCGTCTTTTGCAAACGTAACATCCGCAAATTTCGCCGGGTGGGAATCAGGCTCGCTGTCACCCGCAAAATAAATCATCTCATACTCTTCTTTCAGCTTCTGTATCACCTTTGATTTATCAATGCCATAGCGTTCAGAATAGTGCCAATGATTTTCATCAATTGTCATATGGACGTTGTCTTCTTTAAAAAAGCCTTTATTTGAATACACCTCAACATCTTTGATGCCATATTTCTTTAAAATATAATGAATATAATAATCTGTTCCTGCGCTTAAGATGAAAAAGTCGCCGCCATTTTCCTGGACATGCTGAATGAAGTCTGGTACATACTCGTCAATCGGAATGGAATGGATGTCATTAATGATGGTTTGTTCGCTTTGATTGATTGAAGCAAAAACGGTGCCCAGAAATTCAATATCTTTTAATTCGCCGGATTTCCACTTCTTAAACAATTCACGGCCTTCGGGAAAATATTTATCAATCACCATCCAGTAAAAATCCTGTTTGGAAATCGTCCCATCAAAGTCTGATACAAATGCCCATTTCTTCATGCTGCATACCTCTTTTCCATGGTATTTAAAAGATTAGATTCATTATACAAAAAGTTTGTGAATTATTGAACATAATAATATTTCTTTTTTGTGTACTTTATTTTACAAGATGAACATTGTTCGGACTGCCTGTCCTGTTATGATTCTTTCTCCGTACGCTGTTTACCTTTTTTAGTCACCGCAAAAGTTCGTTTCATTGTCTTAATGTTTTCCGCTTTCCGAAACCTGAGCGCTGACCAATCTTTATCAATGGCGATTTGGCGGACAGGTTCATATCCTTGATCGGCAAGCAGGCCGGCTACCGTATCGCGGCTGCAGTCTGAAATGTATGCCTTGGACGATTTTTTCGTATAGCAAAGCCAAAACAGGCCATCCTCCGCCAGATGCTGCTCCGCTTTTATGGCGGATGCCTGGAGATTTTCATTTGTCACGCCAAAAACTTGAATAAAGTCATATTTGCCATCATTCGCCTGCTGATGGACCTCGCCTTGAAATGCGGCCATGATGTCACCGTAAGATGCAGGCGCGTTTAAAATGAGCACGGGCTATCCGAAGTCCTTGAACTGCAATTTTTTGATCACCGGATGTGTTTCTGCCATCTCTAATCAGTCCTTTTTATGTTTATAGTAACAAATTATCCAAAACATCCGTAATCATACAAAGCAAAAAAATGATAGACGAATGAGGCCTTGTTTGCTATATTTACATTGATAATGCGAATCATTATCAATTGAAGTGCTTGACATAAACAGGAGGATCCAGTGAAAAAGCGATCATTTATTATAAGTTTGGTTATGATGTTGTGTTTATTGGTCAGCGCATGCAGCAGTGCATCGCAATCAAGCGGAAACAGCGGCGACGAAAAAGCGGCTGCAGAAACGACAAAAACGTACAAGTCGACGCGCGGAGACGTGGAGATTCCGACACATCCAAAGCGCATCGTGACAGACCACTACGCCGGTGAATTGCTGACTGTCGGAGCAAATCTGGTCGGTTCCGGCTCATGGAGTTTCACCAATCCGTTTTTGAAGGATAAGCTGAAAGATGTCACCGATCTGGGCGATCCGATCAATGTGGAAAAAGTCATGAAGCTCAAGCCCGATTTAATCGTCGTCATGAAAGATGACAATTACGACAAGCTCTCGAAAATCGCGCCAACCGTTGTGATTCCTTATAACACGGCGAAAAATGTGCAGGAAACGGTGAAGATGTTCGGCGATGTGGCAGGCGCCAAAAAAGAAGCGGAGCAATTCCTCGCCGATTTTGAACAGCAATCAAAAGACGCACGGAAAAAAATCGCCAAGGTGATCAACAAAGACGCCACATTCGGCATTTATGAAAACACGGACAAAGGAAAGCTGTGGGTGTTCAACGACAACGGCGGCCGCGGAGGCCAAGCGATTTATAACGCACTCGGCTTAAAAGCGCCGGAAAAAATCGAAAAAGACATCATTCAAACAGGAGAAATGAAAGAAATCTCCATGGAAGTTCTGCCTGAGTATGCCGCTGACTATATGTTCGTCACAAATTATAACCCGAACGGCGACAGCAAAACACTCGACAAATTGAAGGAATCTTCCATCTGGAAAAACTTAGACGCTGTTAAAAACAACCGCGTCTTCATCAATGATTTCGACACCTACTATCCATACGATCCGATCTCTGTCAGCAAACAGGTTGATTTGATTACGGAGATGCTGGTGAAGCGCGCAGAGGAGAATAAGTAAAAAAGCTGGGTCGAATCCCAGCTTTTAAGGCTGTCGAGATTTTCTCGACACGCTGAAGGGATGAAAATCCCAAAACAAAAAACCGTTTTGGGATTTTGTCAACAATCTGAGCAGATCTCGTAAAAGATCTGCTTTCTATTACATACTGATTTGTTTCTTTTGTTCATGATCTATTTCTGGCTGTATTTCCTTCGTGAGTTGATGCCCTTCTATGTCCACATTCGTAATAATCTTGTCTAGCCATTTTGGCAAATACCAGGCTGCATTCCCCATCAGCTTCATCACACTTGGAATCAGTGTCATTCGTACAATAAATGCATCAAAGAGCACACCAAAGGAAAGAGCCAACCCGTTGGCTTTAATAGAAGCTTCACCAGCAAAGATAAATCCTGCAAAAACGAATATCATGATCAGGCCGGCTGCGGTAACAACAGGACCGCTGTGTTTTAATCCAGCTTGAATCGCTTGGACTGGATTCTTTGTTTTCACATATTCTTCACGCATTCTGCTTACAAGGAATACTTGATAATCCATGGCTAATCCAAACAGTATCCCAATAGATAAAATCGGCAAGAACGCGAGTATCGGCCCTTTTTCAGGTATTTTGAAAAAGTCGATGAGATTCCCGTCTTGTAAAACAAATACACAGATTCCAAGAGTGGCTGTCATCGTCAATATGAAACCTGCAACAGCAACAAGAGGCACAAGCAACGAACGGAATACGATTGTCAGCAATACAAACGCAAAACCAACAATGAGTACAGCAAACACCGGTATCGCATCATTAAGGCGATCTGAAATATCAATATTCACTGCAGTCGATCCAGTAACGAGCAAATCTACCCCGTTTTTATCTGATAAGCTGCGTACATCCTTTACCAAATCCTTCGTTGCTGCATCATTTGGACCTGTTGCAGGAACTACTGTAATGATGGCAAAGTTCCCTTCTTTATTAAGCATTGCAGGAGTGACACTCGCTACATGGTCCAGTTCCTTTATTTCTTTCACTGCATCTGCGAAGGCTTCCGCCTTATTTTCTGTCACACTTGCGGCATCCGCTACGATTGTTAATTGACCATTAAATCCTTCTCCAAAACCGTCGGCAAGCAAGTCATAAGCCCGGCGATCTGGATTATCCTTCGCTTTCATCCCTGCATCAGGCAAGCCCAGCTCCAAATGCATAGATGGGATACTAATAACGAGCAAAATGAGAATGCTGCATACACTTAGCATAATAGGATTTTTTGTGACAAAGCGTCCCCAGACATTTGTATCAGCGCTTTGTTTTTCTTTTTTCTTGTTTGATTTCGGTACCATCCGTTTCCCCGCTATCGACAAGACGGCAGGCACAAGCGTGATTGAAGCGAGAACAGCCATCAGTACACTAAGCCCTGCTGTCAGCCCCATTGCAGACATAAAAGGAATGTTAACGACAGTCAATCCGCAAAGTGCGACGATAACAGTAAGTCCGGCAAAAACGACTGCACTCCCAGCTGTTCCTGTAGCTCTCGCAATGGACTCATTTTTTTGTATACCTTCACCTAAAAACTGGCGGTGCTTCGTAAAAATAAATAAAGCATAATCAATCCCAACTGCAAGGCCAATCATTCCGGCTAATGAAAGACTAACGGAAGCAATATTGAATACTTGTGTCCCAATCAAAACAAGCCCAATACTTACACCTAATCCAATCAGTGCTGTTAAAATCGGCAAACCTGCTATTAATAAGGAGCCGAATATAATGGCTAAAACTACAAAGGCCAAGATAATGCCGACAATTTCAGACACTCCGCCTATCTCCATCTCGGCTCCTGGTATATCTCCGCTTAGCTCAGTTTGTAACCCCTCGTCATCAGCCAATTTCAAACTGTCTTTTAAGTGTTTGATAGAGTAATCTTTTATATCATCTGCTGAATATTTATACTTAATATCAGCATAGGCAACTGTGCTATCTTTCGCGATTGTTCCTGTAACAAAAGGACTTGCAATCGAGTCAACGGAATCATCTTTATTGATTTCCTTGAACGTATTTTCTATTGCTTTTTTGGCTGACTCTGCAGTAAGTTTCTCTCCATCTTCAGCACCGAAAATCACCCGTATGCTCCCTTTATCAGGGCCGTGAGGAAATTCTTTTTGAATGACATCCATTGCTTTTTCCGAAGGTGTGTCAGGTATGGACATATCCTCAGAAAAACTTGGTTTTAACGTGATTGCAAGGTCTATCGAAGCAACTAACACAACGATCCACGCGCATATAACTTTTATGCGATTGCGAGCAACCCATCCTCCTAATTTATATAACATTTTTGACATGATAATCTCCTTTCAACACATTGCTTGATCACATTCTTTCTCATTGTAGTGGACAATGAAATAAAAAAAACGTACATTCGGGCATGTACGTTTGGGCAAATTTCAAATTTGATATTATTAGTCTAATGTCAGAATACCTCTTTGCATGGCAATCGTCACTGCTTCAGTTCTTGAATTTGCGCCTAATTTATTGTAAATGGACGTTAGTCTAGACTTTACTGTTCTCTCAGAGACGCCCAAATCAAAGGCGATCGCTTTGCTTTTAAGACCTTTAGCAATTGCTTTTAGAACAATGACTTCCTTTTCTGTCAGCTGCGTATCACTGCTCTGCTTCTTCATCCGCTCCAATTGAATTTCTTGCAGACGTTTTAAGATATCAGGCTGTAATAGCACGTTTCCTCTTATTGCTGCATCCATTGTATGAAAAAGGGTTTCTGAACTTGTATCCTTCAATAGATATCCTTTCGCCCCTAATTCAATTCCTTCAATCATTAAGTGATCTTCATTATACGTAGTCAAAATAATGATGGGGATGTCGTGTTTTTCTTTTATTTGTTTAATGGCTTCTAACCCGCTCATCTCTGGCATATACAAATCCATGAGAATAATATCCGGTTTTAATTCATCTGCAAGGCGGACTGCTGCTTTGCCATTTTCCGCCTCTCCTATGATGATGTAGTGATCATTCGTTTCAATTAAAAGCTTCAGACCTTCCCTCACGACAAGATGGTCATCAACGATTAAAACCTTATTCATCTTGCATCTCTCCCTGAATTGGTACAGTGATCTCAATTTGTGTTCCTTTAGATTTTGTACTCTTTATATTGAATTGGCCTTTCATTGCTCTGACGCGTTCTTCTATGCCGAGAAGCCCATAATGTCCTCTCTTTTTCTTGCCCTTTTCAACATCAAATCCTTTGCCATTGTCCTTGACGGTTAAATGGAGCCTCCTCTTATCATCATCCCAAATGGATACCGAGATCGTTTCTGCTTCAGCATGCTTTGCTGCATTCGCTATGCATTCTCCAATGATGTAGTAACAGTTTTCAGCTGTTCGAACGTCCGGCACTTGATCTAATCTGTAGTCTAAAAAACAAGCCATGCCTGACGACTCTTGAAAATGATCCATTAATGAGGTAATTCTTTCTTTTAAAAAACCGATTTCTTCTGATTTGCTGCGCAGATCGTCAATCGCTGAACGTGCATCAGCTAATGTGCTTTTCACTCTATTCATAGATTGTTGAACGATTTCTTTTGCTCTCTCTGTGTTGTCTTTGGCGAGATGAACATGAATCGCATCCAGCTGCATATTTAAACTGACCAGCCCTTGAGCAAGCGTATCGTGTAAGTCCCGGGCCATACGCTGTCTCTCGTTTTGCAGCGTCAGCTGTTCTACCTGCTGATGAGCCAGCTCCAGTCTTTCAAGAGTCAGCTGCGCTTTTGTCTTTTCATCGACTTGGGCAAAAAGTGTAGCGGCATAAGTAATAATCACGATCATAATAGGTACAGCAATGACAAGAAAATGCAAATATTCACCTTTGTGAATCTGATATGATAAATTGATTGATAGCAGAAGCAGTAAATAAAGGATGAGGAAAGTCTTTCTTCTGTCTGCCATCCCTATAATCTGTCCAATCAAAAATGCATAAAGGCCAATGATGATCAGCACTAAGAAGCCTGTCATGAGATTAGCAAGTATAAAAGTGATCAAACCTTGCAGTACAAAATATAGAATGACCCTTTTCTTAACCCAGCGATATGAATGCCAATGAAACAAAGCAAAGATGGCGGTCAATACTGTAAACACATGAAGCAATAAAATGGACCAGCTCCCATTCAGAAATTGCAGCACGATAGAGGCTACATAAATCATGAGGATAAAAGCCAGGCCCGGCACTCTGAGTGCAAGCATATTTAATGCCCGCCTATCATGTAAGTAGTACTTTTCTTTGAAAGGATTCCTCAAACCTCATTCACTTCCTTTAACAGTTTAACCGAAAAGAGACTAATGAAAATCGATCCCATTTCATTGAACGTGTAACATACATTTATCCAATCATTTTATAGGAAGAGAAGGAACACAACAATACCAAGGTGCAGTGAACCATTAGATGTTCCCAACATATGATCATTGCCCAAACGTACATATGCGTTCTGCCTTTATGTACGTTTTATCTTTCCAAATTTATATTTAAAATAATGAGGAACTCACTATTCATTAAAGGAATGATCAACATTGAAATCGATTGATCTCACAATTTTATCATTAAAAAGAAAAGGAATCAGAACTGAGAAAGTGTCAAAAAATCAGTGCCCTGATCGATTAAGCAGTGCGAACGAAAAAACAGACAAGCATAGAAACAAAAATAGTCAATCAAAGAACACGTGTAAAGAAAAAGAGGAATGAATATGTATTGGTTTTTAGGTGCTTTATTATATGTTCTCATCGGTACTTGTATATTCATTGGAGTCATTAGAGACAGTCACTCAGGCTCATGGATACTCCTTGCATTAGCAGCCCCGCTCATCATTGTTGGCTATCCTTACTTTTATTTAAAGCAGCTTCTTTCCAATAGATAGTGAAATAGACGCTATACAATCTGAGGATCTTGCATGATCCTTTTTTTTTCGGCCTATCGACGGTGTTTATTTTTTGAAAAAAGGAAATAGAACAAAAAAAGAAAAGGAGATGGAAGACATATGAAAAGCGACCAAACCATGCATATTATCTCTTGTACAGACAATAACTACGCACAGCATTTAAGCGTGATGTTCGCATCATTGCTGACGAATATGGATCAGACGCGCGATGTGAAACTGTATGTCATCGACGGGGGGATTGAACCGGAGAATAAAAAGCGTCTGGAAGAGACGACACTCCAATCCGGGGCTCCCATTACATTTCTTAATGTGGAAAAAAGCCAGTATGACCGGGCGGTTGAAAGCAGCCATATTACAAAAGCGGCTTACTATCGAATTTCGATTCCCGATCTGATTGATGACGAATCCGTCAAACGAATGATCTATGTCGACTGTGACGCCTTAGTATTAGAGGATATATCGAAGTTGTGGGACAAGGACATATCACCTTATTTCGCAGCGGCGGTTGAAGATGCAGGCCAGCATGAACGGCTGAAAAAGATGAACATCAGTGATGAAGCAAAATATTTTAACTCGGGCGTAATGATCATCGATATGGAAGCCTGAGCATGTTCTAACGAACATTGCTGGGAATCCCAGCTTTTTTATTGTTTTTTTTCTTGGATGTTCGATAACTTAAAAGCAAAATTAAAGATGAAACAGAAAGGAGCGAAGAATAGAATAAACATCAATATTTGATTTAATAATCCTTTCAAAGTAAATGGATATGAAATCTCACCAAGGAGAAAAGATAACATCATCCACACGATAAAGGTAGGAAACACCGCTTTTAAGCCAAGCCCCCTCTTCTTTCTTAACAAACCTTTGCTCACGAGTCTAAAAGAATAATAGCCGCTGCCAATAAAAAATAGGATGATCAAGAGCAGGTTGCTCGGTATCTCGTATGCAGTCATGATAAAGATGGAAATAAAGATCAGTGAGAGAAGGTGCACAAACCCTTCCATTCCTATTTTTCGTTCCTGCTCAGCCTTTTGATGATCTCGCATTACTTTCGCCCCCTTTCTACTGTTTTCCATTTACGCCAACAGAAGTCATATTACCAATAAACATCCATGAAAACAATAATTGAACAAGAACACCACCACTCCCGTTTCACGTGAAACAAAATATGCTGTGAAAAAATCGATATATTGGGATCAATTGTGTAAAATGTTAATAATGACAAAAAAGGGAGAGATGGTCGATGAGAATCCAAAAGGTTGGACAAATCGGGGTGCCTGTTCAAGATTTGGACCGGGCGGCGAGATTTTATCAAGATGTATTGGGCCTGTCCCTTTTATTTCGGACAGACGGCATGGCTTTCTTTGAATGCAATGGACTTCGCCTTCTGCTAAGCCTTCCGGAAAAAGAAGAATTTGCCCACTCCAGTTCTATCATCTATTTTCAAGTTGAAGATTTGGCAGGAGCATATGAAAAATTGACGGGTAAAGGCGTCTCCTTCCTCGGTAAGCCGCATATTGTGGCCAAAATGGAGCAAACGGAAACGTGGATGGCATTTTTTAAAGATACCGAAGGAAATACCCACGCTTTGATGAGTGAAGTGTTGATATCAAAATGAAAACAGCTGATCACTTCAGCTGTTTTTCATTTTCCCATCATCACAAGCGGATGGACAGGAACGATTCAATTCACAGGCGGCGCATTTACCTTTCCGGCTTCTTTTAACAAGCTTAAAAAGCGTCCATGCCGCATATCCGAAGATAAGCGCCCCGATCGTAATATTAAAAAGCATGCTGCCACACCCTTCCTTATGAAAATCCAAGCAGTCTGCCGCCCTGATAAATCAGGAACGCGATGGCATAAGCAATCACCAAGCCGTAAGCAATGGACAAGAACATCCATTTTTTCGAGTTCGTTTCTTTTTTAATCACGGCTACTGTCGCCAAGCAAGGAACATATAAAAGAACAAAAGCCATGAATCCATAAGCGGCCAGCGGTGTAAATTGTTGTGCCATCATGCCTTGCAGCTGGGCTTCAGGCACAAAATAGATAATGCTCATTGAGGCGACGACGACTTCTTTTGCAAGAAAGCCCGTTAACAGCGACGCGGCTGCCTGCCATGTACCAAACCCCAGCGGCATCAGCAATGGAGCCAGCACACCGCCGATCATCGCCAAAAAGCTGTCATCCATCTCTACACCCGTTCCGCCCGATCCCGTATAGGATAAGAGCCAAATGAGGACAGACCCGCCAAAAATATAGGTCCCGGCTTTGCGGACGAATCCTTTTCCTTTTTCCCATGTCGAGCGCCATAATGTGCGGGCTTGAGGCAAACGGTACGGCGGCAGCTCGATGACAAAGAATGATGTTTCTTCTTTCAGCTTTGACGATGATAAAAATTTGGCCAGCGCCAATGCCGCCGCGATTCCAAGAACATATAAGGAAAGAACGGCTAAAGCCTGATGCGCCGCAAAAAAGGCCCCTGCAAACAGAGCGTAGACCGGCAGTCTTGCCGAGCAAGACATAAAAGGTGTCAGCATAATCGTCAGCAGCCTTTCCTTTGGCTGTTCAACGGTTCTGGCTGCCATGACGCCGGGGACATTGCATCCAAAACCGATGATTAACGGAATAAATGCTTTACCATTTAAACCGATCGCCTCCATCAGACGATCCATCACCATCGCGACCCGCGCCATATAACCGGAATCTTCAAGCAGCGATATAAAGAAAAATAAAATAAAAATCTGCGGCACAAATACTAAAACACCGCCCACACCGGCAATGATGCCATCGAGAATCAACGCTTCGATAAACGGGCTGGCTCCCATCGCGGTCAATCCTGAAGCCGTCCACTCCGTCAAGGGGCCGCCGATAAATCCGTCAAGCGCATCAGACAACGGAACGCCGAGCCAGTCAAATGTCAGCATAAACATGAGATACATAAATGCCAGAAATATCGGAATTCCCAGTACTTTATGCGTCACAACGGCATCAACACGCTCAGTTAACGTCTGCTTGCGATCTTGTGGAAATTGAACAGAAGACGACGCCACTTCATCGATGTACTGTTCCCTGACATTGTAAATATGCTGATGCAGAGATTTCGCTATGTTTTCTCGGATGAGGCGTTCTTCAGCCGTCTGGCAAATCTCTTGTAATCTTGCTTGCTCAACCGTTGATTCCAGCTGTTCCTTCATTTTTGAGTTGCCTTCTAAATATTGAAGGGCCATCCAGCGCTTTTGTACGCCGGGACGATCCGGTATGATGGAGGCCAGCTCGCTTATCGCCTGCTCCAATATGCTGCCATAGTCCATCCTCAGCGGCTTTTTCCGTTTCTCTTTCTGTGATAACAGATGACGGCTGAGTTCATCACACCCTTTGCCGCTGCGGGCTACAATCGGGATGACGGAAACGCCCAGTGCTTCCGACATGGCCTCGTGGTCAATGAAAATGCCGCGCTGCTTGGCCACATCTGTCATATTTAATCCGATCGTCAGCGGATGTCCGAATTCAAGCAGCTGCACCGTTAAATGAAGATTCCGCTTTAACTGTGAAGCATCTACGATATTTAACACTTCTGTAAACGATTCTTTTAATAAAAAATCGGTGACAACACCTTCATCACGCGATAGAGGACTCAATGTATAAACCCCCGGCAGATCAATCATCATTCCTTGTTTATGGCGGAGCATGCCCACTTTTTTCTCTACGGTTACACCGCTCCAGTTTCCCACATATTCATAGGAGCCTGTTAACGCATTAAATAATGAGGTTTTTCCCGTATTCGGATTTCCGAAAAGTGCAATTTCCTGGTGGGTCATAGCTTTTCAATCCTTATTTGTTTCGCATCATGCAGCCGTATACTGACGCACTGCCCGCCTGTTTCAAACATGCACGGACCGCCAAACGGCAGCTTTCGCTTCACACAAATTTCCGCGTCCTCTTTCATGCCGAGATGAATGAGCCTCCGCTGTACCAATTCATTCACTTCTGAAAAATCTATGATTTTTGCTTTCTCTTTTTGTCTTAAATCTGCTAAAACCATCGTCGATGCCTCCACATCTGAAAATGAGAATCGTTATCATACTATGATTATAGGTAACAAGTCACCTTTTAATAGAACTGACATGTGTCAAAATGAGAACAATTTAAACAAAAAAGCGAAACATCAGGCCGGGATTTCCGCCGAGCTGATGTTTCGCTTTCGTCTATTTTAGCCTGCATGGTGGTGGGCTTTTGGCTCTGGCCTCTTCTGCTTCGGCTGATAAATTTTCCCGACAAACATATAGCCGTATTTAAGCTTATTGGCGGCCCAAGAAACGACAATCGCACCGCCCGTACAAACGAAGAAAAGCAGCACAACGGCCGGCACTGTACTGATGCTGTCGATACCGCTTAATATGACCATTCCGATAATCAGAAAGAAAGCATGCAGCAAATAAATAGAGAAAGAATAGTTGCTGATAAACATGATCAGTTTTGGAACGGACTTCAGCTTGGAAAACAGATGGAAGCATAAGAAAATGATGCTTGTCGAGTAAAACAAGATATCCGGCCGTTTGGAAGAAATCGCTAGACTTTGGCTGAAGTAGGATATCGCAACAATAGAGACGGCCGACACGATAGCGGCTGCATAAACCTTATAGCGGTGCTTATCCAATAGCGCCAAAAAGCGCTTATAGTCTTTCCCGCAATAATATGCCAAACAAAAATAGAAAAGCCAGCCGGGAAACGGCACCCACGAAAATGGAAACGGCGCCTGCTCATGTACGACGGGCGGATTCACAAACGTAAAATAGCTTAAATAAGCGGCTGTGACCAGAAAAGATATGGAAAGCACCCATTTTGGCGATGCTTTTTGCAAAAAAGAATGGAAGCACATATGCAAGAGATAAAACTGAAAGATCACGAGGATAAAATAGCCGATGAAATTCCCCAAAAAAATGTTGGCCAACAGCTTGTTTAAAATAGCGGCTGCATGAAACTGCTGCATCATCAGGCCGGCCGTTAAAAAGGCATCCAGAACAGCAATAAATAGAAAAGGTATGAATATCGTTTTCAATCTCTTTTTCAAAAAACCTTCCGGAACACCGCCGGAGTATGCGTGTGCCAGCAAAAATTCGGAAATAAAAATAAACGCCGGGGTGCTGAACATCAGGAGGGTCCGGAAAGACTCAATCACGCGAACCGCATCACCAAGCAATTCCCCCCGTATGACAAGGACCATGGATATCGCATGAAGTAAAACAACGCTCAAGCAGGAGATACAGCGAATCACGAAAATTTCTTTCACTTGCACAACTACCACTCCTCTTTCGAATTTGAAATAATTTCAAATTAACATAACAATCCAAATAGAGGAAGAGGCAAAGTACTTAAGTTCTCTTCCTTATTTAATCAAATGGCGCAAGAGTAAAACTTGTTTTTAAAAAACAATAGAGATAAATAAATCTTTAAAACTCAGTGTTGTCTAGTTGAGCTATTAGAATTAACAGGAGCGAAGGATAAACTGGACTGCCTTCCCTATCCTAAAACTTTGGATTAATAGATTATTTATTAAATTAAACGGCTGCTCTTGATATATATTACCGAACAAATTCTATATAATTTTGGACAATATTTTCGTTCGTTTAAAAGGATAACATAAAAAAATTAATTTATTTAATGACATAGCTTCGATTAATTTGCGACTTTACAGATAATCTATAAAAAATTGGTAAAATCAAAAAAACCGTAGTTGTAACTTGGTGTTGAGCATTGTGGTCTTATATTTACTTTCTCTCATTTTTTAATTTCATTATTTTTTTATAAATTTTGTTCACAGTCCCTTCAAAATCCTCTCTTAAACTATGCTCCCAAATTCTTATTATATTCCACCCTTTGTTTCTATAAAATTCAGTTACAATTCTATCCCTTTCTATATTTCTTTCAATTTTATTTTTCCAAAAAACAATATTGCTTTTAGGTATTCTTTTATGATCTGGACATCCATGCCAGAAGCAAGAATCGATAAACACTACTAATTTTAATTTTTTTATAGAAATATCGGGTTTTCCAAATAGAGTTCTAGTATTAACTCTAAATCTCAATCCACGTTTCCATAATTCCTTCCTTACCATTAACTCTATCTTACTATCTTTTGACTTAACCGCTCTCATAGTAGCACTTCTCTTTTCATTATTTACGTTATCCATAAGTCGCCCTCCTTACTTTAAATCTCTTTAAATATTTAAAACCACCATTCAGATAAATGGTGGTCAGTCATTTTTATTTAACTCCTTCAAGTTGAAACTTCAGTTGATGATCTTTTTTACTGATCGACAGGGTATAGTAAGCCGCTCTTGCTATATGCCAAGCCATAACAGGTGGAACAGCATTACCAATCATTTTATAAGCGCTGGATGCTGATACCACAAAGTTAAAGTCGTCTGGAAACGATTGAATTCTTGCGCACTCTCTTATCGAAAGTCTTCTCCACCCTCTCATATCATTATCATCAGGCAAGATGGTATTATAGTGGGCCTCAATATTACCATGATGTTCCGCTCTGATTGTCCCCGCTGGTCGATTTTTAGGTATTCTATTATTGCCTTGCATTTTCCTACCGGGATAAAACTTCGCTTTAGAATAATCTTTACTAGTATGATTCAATACATTCGGGTCGTCTATTTTATCCCATATGTCATCTAACGCCTCTTCAGAGGTTACCCATGGTTTTCCTTGCGTTTCGAATTCAGAATGGGTAGGTTTTGGATAATAAATAGCTTCATAAATATCTTTTCTAACACCAAAAATAATCACTCTTTTTCTAATTTGAGGAACACCAAAGTCAGCCGCATTCAGTACTTTATACTGAACCTCATATCCACTCTTCTCGAAATCGCTTAAAATGGTATCTAGTGCGGAAACATCTAAAGTTTTATCAGCTTTATTAGTTCTAATACCATCGACGTTTTCCGCCACAAACATCTTTGCGTCACAGTGTTTAATAACCCTTATCATATGCTCGTAAAGTCGACCTCTTTCAGAGGTAAGGCCTTTTCTTTTACCAGCAAGGCTAAAATCTTGGCACGGAAAACCACCAATAACTACTTCAGCTTTAGGTATTTTGCTTAAATCTATTTCAGCTATACTTTCATTTACACCTTTATGTTTAAAGTTATGTTCATAAACCCTCATGGCAGCCTCAAAAATATCATTTGCAAATATAATGTTAAATGGATTGATTGAGTACTTTTTATTTAAGTATTCAAACCCTCCTGTAAACCCAAGATCCATTCCCCCACAACCACTAAATAGAGATACCACATTTATTTTTTTTTCACTTTTCAAATTCAAAGTATCGACATCTATTTCAAAAGGATTACTTTCATAAAAAGTAGTCATTTATAGTCACCTCATTACACATATAGTATAATTTTTGTAAATGATTTCTGTTTAAATATCCCGAGGAGGAACTTATATGATTAATGAATTTTTAAATATTATCGCTAAAAGAATTGAACAAAATAAATCTTTGAAAGACAGAATCAAGGATGGAGATTCTTTCGAAAAACATGTTTATGAAGAAATGAAGAAAGTCTCTTTAACCGCTAATAAATTCAACGTTTCAAATGTAGAACATAACGGTTCTCATTCTTTTCCCGATTTGAAAGTTACCTTTTCTAATAATACCATATATGGCGTTGAAATTAAATTTTCGGCGTCAGGGAATTGGAAGTCAAAAGGAAACAGTGTTTTTGAGAGTCTTTCAAACAAAGAGTCAGATGATACAGCTTACAAAGATATTTTTGTGTTTTTTGGTAGAAAACCAAAAACAAAGGAAGATATACAAAATATAGAAATTAAATTCGCTACTTATGGATCAAGCATTGACAAAATTGAGGTGACACACTCGCCCAGATTTTCTATTAATATGAACCAAAAAGAGAGTGATTTAACGAAATTATTTGGTTTAGATAATACTTATACGGATTTTCGTGTAAAATCAAATGAAGAGAAAAATAAACTGCTAAGAATGTATTTCCAAAAAGTCACAAAACAAAGTGCGTCTGACAAGTGGTATATGCCAAATTTGGCAGACGAAGACCTGAGTGTTGAACCTTTGCTTTTTTCATCATTGAATAACGCTCAAAAACAGCAAATAATCGCTGAATCTTTCATCTTATTCCCTTTTGATCTCTTTAAAAGGAGAGCTGATTACATTAATGTAGCTTCCTACATGATCTCTAAACACTTTGTTTACAGCACAGCATTAAGAGATCCATTTTCAGCAAGTGGAAAAACGATTATTCTAGAGAAGGACATCAAATATCCACACATATTAATGACTTTTTACAATCATAAAATGAAGATAAAGGAGGTATTACGAAACCCACCATCTGAAAATTTTGAAAGAGACTGTTATAAATCATGGGGAAAAGCTTTAAACGAAAATCACAACCCCAAAATATCACTTAATAAGGAAGCTGATCTTGAATTTTCCTTCGAAAAAATTATTAAGAATTTTAAACCAGAGCTTGAAATAGAAGATATGAAAACAAATGATAAGCGTAACGTTTATATTGATTTGTCCAAGTTTTATCATTTAGAATTGATTTGATAAATTTAAAGACACTCAACTCTATAGTTGGGTGTTTTTATTAAAGTTTCTTTTCTATCATTTTAAGCGTCTCTAGAATCTCAGAAAGTATACCTTCAATGTAATTATTAGATCCTTCTTCAATAAAAGTTCTTGAGAAAGAAGTTGGAACACTTTTATGTATGTCACTTTTCAATCCATATTTAAAAGCAACATCCCAAGTAGTATGGTTTTCACTTTTATATCTGCGAACTTCCTCAAACATTTGAATGTGTTTCTCTGAAAGCTGTTGTCTATTACCTATCAAACCTTTTTTCCTTAAATGTTTTTTAAAAAAACGAACATTACCAATTTTATCGCCAACTTTATCTTTGAATTCTACATCAGTGTACTTGTACAACCGTATCCTCCTGACTTTGTAAACTTTTATAAAGTTTTATTAAATTTATTATAAGTTTATTTTGAAGTATTGTCAATCCATAATTAACCTTATAATACGCAATTTGTTTTGTTTAAGATCCTTAGAAAATAATACCGATTGTATATAAAAAGAATTTAAACTTTAAGAAAAAATTCAAAATATTAGTAAGAAACGCACTATTTTATAAGTGAAAAAGCAAAAGGTTCATTTCAAAAACGTTTATTCTATTTATAAGGAGCGGCGAAAAAAAATATAAATTCTTTGATCTTTTATCCACTTTGGATATAGACAAGATCCTATTCAGTTTTTTAAAATTCAATAAAAAAGCATGGCCTGCAAGGGACTAACTTCCATAAGAAAGTCTAGCAGGCCATGTTAAACTTTTTGATCATTTCTTTGCATTTAGTTCTCGATTCTTTTTACAGTTTCACTCATAGAGCGATTCCCAAACACGTATTATATTCAGAATTTTTATCATATAGAGTCTGCTTGAGGTGGGTATATGGAAAACCATCTAACTTGTTCATAAGCCTTTTAAACTTTTACGGAAAGCCTAGACTGGCTAAATCGCCGCTTTAATCTGTTTTGTATAGTAGAAACGAACAATGAAAAAGTAGAACAACTGGATCGCAAAGAATATGCCGAGCACCATTGCAGATTCCTTAAAAAGGTCATACTGAAACGCATGTGACAATGCCGTCAGCGCCACCGCTCCATGAACGAGGGCGACAAGGATCGGTGCAAAGAAAAGAAGCCCGATTTGTCTGCTCAGTACTTTTTTCAGTTCACGGTCTGTCAAGCCCATCTTGGCAATTGATTGGAATTTCTGCTTATCATCTTCCAAATCAGCATATAGGCGAAAATACAGAAAGCTTCCTGCTGATACGAAAAAGACGACTCCGATAAATAATCCTATGAATAAAATGGGGCCGTATCCCCTATTGAGGTTATAAACTTCATAATCTACAGCAAAGAACTGAAAAGGCTCGAGTTTTTCTGTCAGCTTTTCTCCGGCTTCAATTACATGCTTGTCATTTTTGTCTTGAGCCTGCCATGCATAGAACCATGTTTCGATTTTTGGTTTTTTCAGCTGTTCATAGTCACTGTCTGTCACAACATAATAAGAGCCTGTTTCAGGCAATGCTTTTGATTGGATGACTTGATCAGCATGAATTTTCTTGCCTGATGCAAGGGTGATCGGCTGCTTGAGCAGCTCTTTTCCTTCGCGGTCCGTTCGTCCGTCAAAATCGACTGCTGCGGCTTTTCCTTCCGCAAGCTTGATTTTCTCCGCACCGATCAAAGCGGCGAACCGGTTATAATCCGATTGTTTGGCAATCAGCTCATTCTCGCCGTTGATGTCGAAATACTTGAGTACCGTTTCGGCTTTTTCAGTTTTAATGTTTTTTTCTTTCAATGTTTCATTAATGAAAGCTACATCTTTTTCGGTGTTTTTGTTATCTTCCCCAGAGCTATAAGTGAATGTATGGGGATTCATATTTTTTGTCCCGCCGGTCAAAAGCGTTTGAAAACCGTATAAAGTCCCGATCGCGCTGAACGCTACGGTAGATATGATCGCCACCATAAAAAACGTACGGGCATTGTCTTTCATTCGGTAAGAAAGGTCGGAAAATAATATCATATTCGTTTTTCGCCAAAACAGGTTTTTCCGTTTTTTGAGCCGGCGAATGACATAAACACTTAGTTGCGTAAACAGCAAATATGTTCCGAGAATAACGACAATTGTCACCGGCAGCATCGCTATAAAAACGCCGTTTCCCTTTGCAGACAATGCAGCATAATAGCCTGATGCAAGCAATACAGCCGCAAGCAGCGTCAGCAGGATGGACGCCTTTGGCTCTCCTTTTGATTTCTTATTCCCTTTTAACAAATTGATCAGCTTCTCACTGCGAAGCACAAACGAAACGAGGAAAGATATAAATAAGAACAGAGCAGTAAAAGAAACAAATGTCACGGCCATCGCCATCAGCGGAAAATAAAAATCGAGCTTATTTCCAATAATCAGGACATTTTCGGCGGCAAGCAAAATCAATTTTGCAAATACCAATCCAAGCACAATGCCTCCGATCGTCGCGAAAAACCCGATCACCATATTTTCAAGAAACACCATCATGCGAATTTGGCGCATGGACATTCCCTGGATCATTAATACGCCGAATTCTTTTTTTCTTGATTGAAGGAACGAACTCATCGAGTACAATACAAAGAAGAAAGAAAAGACAAAGATAATGCCCCCGGCCACATAAAGGCCCCCGTTGGCTTTCTGCCCATAACCGGAACTAAAGGAATCACCGCCCAAAGCCGGATGGAAAGCAAAAATCGCAAATGTAAAAAACACCATCACTGTAAACAAACTGCTGAGAAAATAAGCGGCATAAAGCCTTTTATTGCGAATGACGTTATTAAACGCGAACTGACGAAAGGTCATTTGCATTCCCTCCCAACAATGAAAGTGTGTCGAGAATCTTTTGGAAAAAGGCCTGGCGATTATCGCCGCGGTTTATTTCCGAATACAGCTTTCCATCTTTAATAAAGACGACCCGATTGCAGTAGCTTGCAGCCTGAGGATCGTGCGTGACAAGCATCATCGTCGTCTTCTCGCTCCGGTTGATCGATTCAAGCATTTCCATGACGTCTTTTGATGACTTTGAATCGAGGTTTCCCGTCGGTTCGTCGGCAAGCAAAAGCTTAGGCGCATGAATCATTGCTCTAGCCACAGCGGCTCGCTGTGCCTGCCCCCCTGATATCTCGAATGTGCGTTTTTTCATGATTTGCGTAATCCCGAGTTTCTCGGCTAAATCCTGCGCTCTCCGCTTCATTTCCCTGACCTTTTCTCCATCAAGCGTCAAAGGCAGAACGATGTTTTCTTCAACCGTTAATGTAGGCAAAAGATTAAAGTCCTGAAACACAAATCCCAATTCTCTTCTTCGAAACTTGGCCAATTTTTCTTTTTTAAGCAAATGCGGATTTTCTCCGTTGATCAGAATTTCCCCGGTAGTCGGTTCATCAATTGTTGCAATCATATTTAAAAGGGTCGTTTTTCCGCTTCCGGAAGGACCCATGATTCCGACAAATTCACCTTTATCAATTGTTAAGTTAATATCCGTTAATGCGCGATATGCAATTTTACCTTCATAGATTTTACTTGCTTGTTTGACATGAAGCATCACAAGATCTCCTTTCACATTTCACTTTCGATCTGTGATCAGTTTACCTAAATATCCGGAATATTAACTATCGATTCTTCTTTCACTTTCATTACATCGATGTAAGGTTTTGCGTCGCTGTGAAAATCAATCTGACTGTCGTGCCCTTCCCTTCCTCCGAATCGAGTTCGATTCGATGGCCGAGATGATCAGCCGCCGCTTTTGTCAAATAAAGGCCCATCCCCGTTGATTCTCTGAACCTGCGGCCGTTCTCTCCTGTAAAAAACGGATCGAAAATGCGCTTTTGGTCGATATCCGGGATGCCTGCACCGAAATCCTGCACTTCCAAAACTGCTTCACCCTCTTTTTCATAAAGGGAAATCATGATGGTATTGCTTTTTCCCGCTGAGTATTTCACGGCATTGTTTATAAGCTGTGAAAGCATGAAAAACAGCCACTTTTCATCTGTTTCCACGATGATGCCATTCTGTTGTTCCTCGAATTTAGGATATACCTGGCTGCGAATGTAAAAGCGCTTGTTCTCCTGGTTGACCTCATGAACAATGTCCGCCAAAACGACCGGTTTGACGCGAAAATCCTGTTCGATCGTGCGGAGTCGAGCCATATAGAGAATGGTATTCAGCCCGGTTTTGATCCGCTCCGTCTCCTCACGGATGCTGGATGATTCCGGTTCATCCAAGTTTTGAGCTGTCAGCTCAATCACGGACAGCGGCGTTTTCATCTGGTGAACCCATTGATCCATAAAGGTCAGATGTTCTTTTTTTCCGCTCTCCAGCGCTTTTAGTTCATGCCGATAATGCCTGTACTGACTTTTCAGCAGCTGTTCAAGCGCTTCGGACAGAGGAGACTGGGGCTGGTTCGTTTTTAGAAAGGTGTCATCCAATGACACCAGCCGGCTGTTGATGCGCTGATAGAACTTGCGGCGTGTATAGTAATGGTAGAAAAGGTAGCATCCGAGAAGGAAAAAACCGAGAAAAACGGCATACAAAGCAGGCCTGATGTGCCTGTACCCATCAAGCCAGTAGATCAGCAGCATCGTGAAAAACTGCAGCGCCTGAACGGCTATCAACAGATAATGCTCTCTAAAAAAAAGCTTCATTCCTCTCCCGCCTTCACCCAGGATACATTCAGGCGATAGCCGGCGCCTCTGACAGTTTCCACCGCATCTTCGATACCCAGCTCCTGAAATTTTTTTCTGACGCGGGTAATGTTGACATTCAGCGTATTTTCGTCAACATATGCCTGGTCATCCCACAGCTTTGCAAGCAAGTCTTCGCGGCCCGAAATCCGCGGATGGCGTTCCATTAAGCTTTCTATAATATCGGCTTCTTTTTTCGTTAAAGCCGCCACCTTGCCGCCGAAAGTCAATTCAAGCCTTTCCGAATACAGCCGAAGTCCATTTTTTTCAAGCAGGCGCTCCTCGGCCTTTGCCGCATATTCCCCGTAAGCGCGGCGAAGCTGGCTGCGGATTTTCGCCATGACAATCTCAGAGTGAAACGGCTTCGTAATAAAGTCGTCCCCGCCGTTTTCCAATGCCATGACTTGATCCATTTCCCCCGTTCGCGCTGAAATAAACAGGACAGGGCAAATCGATTCCTGCCGTATTTGCCGGCACCAATAATAGCCGTCAAAGCTTGGCAGATTGATATCAAGCAGCACAAGATCAGGCTGTTCGCTCCTGAATTCATCCATGACATGGTCAAAATCTTCGACCACGCTTACTTGATACCCGTATTTTACGATGTGGGATCTTAATAAATCCGCAATTTTCGGATCGTCTTCTACTATCATGATTTTTTGCATTTTCCGTCTCTCCTTCGTTTGGATATATTATGACATGAAGCAAGCAGATACACAAAACCCCTTGGCCGGCCAACCTTACAATCATGTAAGTGTACTGTAATATGAATCAATATCTTCTTTCAGTCCTTTTTTATAAAATGATGCCAGATGACTGATGAACTAAACCGAAAGAGGAGAAAGATACAATGAGAAAGCCGAAAATGGGACTTATTGCCGCGGTTCTTATCGCTGTTGCCGCAGTATTTGCATTGCAAAAGCTGACGGGAGGGCTTGTACCGCTGGCCGATGAAGTGATCCAAAGCTTTCAACAGTCTGAAGCATACTACGTCAAAACCACAGACAATGCCGAAATGTTAGGCAATGGAAAATACAGTTATACACTCACCGGATATGATGCAAGCGGAAACAAGCAGCAAATCAAAACAGAAATAGACAAAAAACTGCACCCCGGCGCTTTCATTAAGATTTATGCTGCCGGAGCCAAGGGAAAAGGCTGGGTTGAAGTAACAAAAGAAGAGGTTCCTGAAGGTGCTCTGGCGGAAATGGAATGATTTAGCTTGAAGTCAAATAAAACCCCATCGTCATGATGGGGCTTTAAACGCAGATGATCAATTAATATTTAAAGCGATTGATAATGGTTTGAAGTTCTTCTGCCAGCTGAGATAATGATTCTGCTGCATATGAGATTTCTTCCATTGAAGCCAGCTGCTCCTGTGTCGAGGAAGCGGCCGCTTGTGTACTTGCTGATGTTTCCTTTGTTCCAACATCCAATGTATGAATGGCGTTTTGAACCATTTCTACACCTGATGTAAGCTGCTGAGTGGATGCTGCCACTTCTTGTATTTGAGTAGCAACCTGTTCCACCAGATTCAGAATCTCATTGAAATTCCCGGTTGTCTCTTGTGAAAGAGCGATCCCAGAGCTTACATTCTCTTGAACAACCTTTATGTTATTGACCGTTTCAACCGATTCATTTTGGATGGTCGATACCAATGATTGAATGTGATTGGCAGATTGATTCGTTTCATCCGCCAATTTCCGAACCTCTTCCGCTACTACTGCGAACCCTTTTCCTTGCTCCCCGGCTCTGGCCGCTTCAATCGCCGCATTCAGCGCCAATAAATTCGTCTGCTCTGAAATATCTGTGATAAGCGAAGAAATATCGCTGATCTCCGCAGTGCTGGACACCAATGCCTGCAGACCATTCCCGGCGGAATCGACAGATTTATCAATGAAATTCATTTGGTCCAGCATTTTATGAACGGACTTAGACCCTATTTCGGCTTTGTTTCTCATCGAAGAAGAAAGATCTGCTATGCTGCCTGTGTTTGAAGCAACAGATGATAAACGTTCCAATAACTCATTAATGGATTGTGAGCTTTGTTCTGTCATCGAGCTTTGCTCCGTATTGCTGTCGGCAATCGTCTGCATCTCGTTGGAAATATGTTCAGAAGTTGATTTCGATTCTTCCGCGCTTGCCGACAATTCTTCTGAGGATGCGGCGACTTGTTCAGACGAGCTGCTAATCTGCTTTACAATTTGCGACAATGAATGAACAAAAGCGTTGAAAGACTGCGCCAGCTGTCCAAACTCGTCTTTATTTTTGACGATGACTTTTTTGGTTAAATCGGCCTCTCCATGAGCAATTTCCTCAAGCTGCTTATTAAGGCTTCTGAGCGGCACCATAATGGACTTTAACAGCAATAGGCTTAACATAATCCCTAAAACGGCGGAAACGCCTGTGACGGTGATGATGAACCATTCACTCATCTTTCCGTTGTCGCGGATTTCCGCTTTTAGACCCTCCACCTCCTGGTCCAGGCTTTTGACCAGCTTATTGACAGACGGATCCAAGACGTCTTTTCTTAATGTTCTTTCATCTCCGAAGTGGATGGTTTCAGCTTTTTCCGGGCTTGTTGCATATGCCTGCAATACTTGTTGATTTAAATCCCAATACTTCGTGAAACTTTTTTTAATTTCTTTAACATTCGATTGATATTTCTCATCATGAATCAGGTCATTGACTCGGTCGAGGCTCTTCAGGACATCGTCAGCTTTCTCCTCCATCCCCTCGCCATAGTCTTTGTCGCCGGTAATAATAAAACCTCTTTCATCATTCGATAAACCCGTCAATCGATATTGAATGTGCTTAATCTCTTTTTGAAATTCCATTTTGTCTTTAAGCACTTCATTCTTTTTTACAGTAGAAGTAATCATAAAAACAGAGGAGCCTCCGATTCCAACGATTGAAACGACTAAAATTGAAATAATCCCTAGCAATTTCGTTTTCACTTTCATTATGGTTATCCTTTCTGATCTATGTCATCTATGAAACAAAGCATGTCCAAGCAAATGTCTGCGATGTGCAATTACAAAATGCTTACTGCCATTAATATCGACATATTTCGTCAATTTTTTTAGGTCGATTAGTTTGGAAATGATGGTATAAGCCAAGAAGTTTTATAGAGAAAAGTTTAGATGAAGACGAGATGAGGAACCAAAAAGGCCCTGCCTGCCAGCAGAGCCCTGTGATTTATTGGTCGGTTGGTTGATTTATTGAACCTGCCGCTTTGGAATTTTTATAGAAATGATGAAAATAATCGTTTGTCTCCGCTACGATGACTTTCCACAAAAGAAGAAGCGCAACTAAGTTGGGAATCATCATCAGCGCATTGGCCATATCGGCAAACGCCCATACAGTTACAAGATTGGCAACCGTCCCTATTCCGCAAGCCATAATATAGACGAGGCGATAGCCTGCAATTCCTTTAGATCCGGCCAGATACTCAAAACATTTTTCTCCGTATACATACCAGCCTACAATCGTAGAAAAGCCAAAGAAGATAACGGAAAGCGCCACGATATATTCACCGGCTGCACCAAGAACAGAGCCAAAAGCTGCACTTGTCAATGCCCCGCCCTCCAGAGCGGCGTCATGCGGCACACCTGAAATCAAGCCGCCGGACGGGTCCCAGAATCCCGTAATGATAAGGGTTAAACCGGTCATCGTACAAACGACAATCGTTACAATAAATGTACCAGTCATCGCCACAAGGGCTTGTTTAACCGGATGATCAGCACGGGCATTGCCTGCGATTAATGCCGCTGTCCCAAGACCTGCTTCATTTGAAAAAATGCCGCGGGAAACCCCGTTGCGAATGGCCTCAGAGACGACAATTCCAAGAAAACCGCCAGCTGCCGCTACAGGGTGGAAAGCATAATTGAAAATCAGCTCAAAAGCCGGGATGATCATATCATAATTTAAAATGAGGATTAAGACCGCCCCGCCCATGTACAAGAAAGCCATGATCGGCACAAAGAAACTGGCAACGGTGCTGATCCGCTGGATGCCGCCGAAAATAATCACACTGACAAGGATGACTAAAATCAAGCCTGTCACCCAATTGTCCATGCCAAAACTGTTCTTTGTCACATCGGCAATCGTATTGGACTGTACACTGTTGCCTATCCCTAACGCGGCAAAGGCGCCAAACAGGGCAAAGGCGATCGCAAGCCCTTTAAATCTGCGGCCGAGCCCGCGTTCGATATAATACATCGGCCCGCTTGAATATTCGCCCCTGTCATTTTTCACCCGGTACTTCACAGCAAGCAATGCTTCCCCATACTTAGTAGCCATCCCTAGTAAACCAACAATCCACATCCAAAAAATTGAACCTGGGCCGCCGAGCGTCAAGGCAGTTGCGACACCGGCGATGTTGCCGTTTCCAATGGTTGCAGCGAGCGCGGTCATAAGGGCTTTAAAGTGGCTCACATCCCCTTCAGCGGCTGCATCCTTGCTATCTTCTTTCCCGAACCCAATCTTAAACGCATAGATCAGGCGGCGAAATTGCAATCCTTTTAAAACAATCGTTAAAAATAAGCCTGTCCCAAATAATAAAATTAAACTGGGCGGCCCCCATAATACCTTATTAATCTTGCCTAGTATCTCTAAGATATCCACACGACTCACTCCTGACAAAGATAACGCTTTCATAGTTGCAAGAGATATTCTATCATAACGAAAAAAACTTATGTTTGTGAAACAACACAAAATATAAGCGCTTTCCTTTGTTTTTTTAACAAACCTATTTTGGGAAGAAAAATTTTTTTAATATACAAATAAACCTTTCATACTTTCAATCTCCTTCAATGTTCACTAATTTGTTAAATTTCACAAAAAAGCGCTTACATTTTTAATTTTACACACGATGTCGTTCTTTGTTCGGAGATTTATACTAGCGATAGAATCACATTTACTTGTTTAGGGGGACGACAACATGATCATTGGTATTCCTAAGGAAATCAAAAATAACGAGAATCGCGTAGCCATTACTCCAGCGGGTGTAGTGGCGCTGACAAAGAGCGGCCATCAAATCTTAATTGAACAAGGCGCCGGAATCGGAAGCGGCTTTGAAGATGCCGACTACACGACAGCCGGAGCGACAATTATTCCTGACGCCAAAGATGTATGGGCAAAAGCGGAGATGGTCATGAAGGTTAAAGAACCGATCAGCTCTGAATACGGCTACTTCCGCAAAGGGTTAATCTTATTTACGTACCTGCACTTAGCTGCCGAGCCGAAGCTTGCCAAAGCGCTCTCCGACAGCGGTGTCACTGCAATTGCTTATGAAACGGTCGAAGTCAGCCGGACGCTGCCGCTGCTGACTCCGATGAGTGAAGTGGCAGGCCGCATGGCATCGCAGATCGGCGCACAGTTCCTTGAAAAATCAAAAGGCGGGAAAGGTATTCTTTTATCTGGCGTACCAGGTGTGAAACGCGGCAAAGTGACGATCATCGGCGGCGGTGTGGTCGGTACAAACGCAGCTAAAATCGCCGTCGGTCTTGGCGCTGACGTCACACTTATTGACCTGAGCGCAGAGCGTCTGCGCCAGCTTGATGACATGTTCGGCAAAGACATTCAAACGCTGATGTCCAATCCGCTCAACATTGCGGAATCTGTAAAAGAATCAGACCTTGTGATCGGCGCCGTCTTAATCCCCGGAGCAAAAGCGCCTAAGCTTGTCACAGAAGACATGATCAAGTCCATGTCGCCAGGCTCAGTCGTCGTTGACGTAGCGATTGACCAAGGCGGCATTATCGAAACAGTTGATCATATCACTACACATGATAACCCGACATATACGAAACACGGTGTTGTCCACTATGCCGTAGCCAATATGCCTGGCGCCGTTCCGCGGACATCAACGATCGGATTAACAAACGTCACCATTCCTTATGCCATGCAAATCGCAAACAAAGGCGTCGAAAAAGCGGTTGCCGATAATCAAGCCCTGGCTCGCGGAGTCAACGTTGCAAACGGCAGCATCACATATGAGGCAGTAGCCCGTGACCTCGGATATGAATACGAAACTGTAGAGAATGCACTTCGCAAAGTAACGGCTGTATAATCCCAGCCCTCTCTGTCTATTGACGGAGGGGTCTTTTCTGTTTTAAGTGACAAAATTGTCACCGGGATGTAAGGAAAATCGATAGCTCAGAAGCGGCCGGACAAGTTAAGGTGACATTACAGAATGATCGACTTGAAAGAGGGGGAATTGATCCTGAGACTGTTTGAGCTGCTGCTGTTGATATCGAATATAGGATTGTTGGGATTAACTGTTTTGCTGAAAAAAGAACGACGCAGGGTTCCGATCTTCATTGCAAGCGGAATTACCCTGCTTGTGCTGGCCATTCATTGGAAAGTCGAGGGTTTAAGGGTGCAATTGCTTTTCCCTTACGTACTGACGATCTTGTTTCTGGCCGGATCAATTTATGGCTGTTTTAAAAAGACTGCTTTTCGACATATCCCCCGTTTCATATTGGGACTGGCTTATACCGTGAGCGCCGTCATGCTGACGCTGACGGCATGCCTCATGTATGCATTTCCTGTGTTTCAGCTGCCGGAACCGACGGGAGAACACAAAGTGGGCACACAGATTTTTCACTTAGTCGATAAAGGCAGAGATGAGATTTTTGATGAGAAAAAAAAGGGAAAAAGAGAATTAATGGTTCAAATCTGGTATCCTGCAAAACATGCAAATGGACAGCCCGCCCCTTTTATAGAAGAGGGTCCTGTTCTGAAGGAAGAACCGCTCTCCAAAACCCTAGGCTTTCCGTCTATTGTCATGAACTACCTAAAATACATTCCGAGCCATTCCTATGGAGGAGCAGAGGTTTCCACTAAAAGCCGTTCTTATCCACTCATTATCTTAAACCACGGCTACAAGTCATCGCGGATCTATCATGCTTCACAAGCAGAAAACCTTGCTAGTCATGGCTATATCGTCGCCTCAATCGACCATACATACAGTGCATTTGCCACCGTATTTCCTGATGGGAGAACAGCTACGATGAAAACAGATGAGTATTTGATCGCTGAAAAAGACTACCGTAATATGGTAGGAAAAGTTTGGACAGACGATATCGCATTCGTTCTCGATCAGTTTGAGCTTATCAATTCCGGGCAAATTCGCACCCAGTTTAAAGGAAGAATCGATTTGGATCATATCGGTGTATTCGGCCATTCCTTCGGCGGGGCCGCCTCATACGATGCTTCTTATGACGGCAGAATCACGGCGGGAATTGATCTTGACGGCGGCCTGTACCGTTACCATAATCGTCCTGGCACGACAAAGCCATTTATGTTTATTTTCTCTGAAAGCACATTTGACCGCTTCAATAAAGTCAGACAGCATCACGTCTATACTGATGAAGAATTAAAAACAATGGGAGCAACGAGAGAAGAAATCAAAAAGGAGACTAAAGACGCCGAAGCCGAGATCGCACATTTTAGATATGCAGCCAGCCGGGGCAGGGGCAGCCGCATTCTATATGTCAAAGACATGGAGCACTACAACTTTGCCGATGTACAGTTTCTCACTCCGATTCTCCGGCATATCGGGCTGACAGGTCAAATCGATCCATCAAGAGCCGCATCCATCATCAACGCCTATACTTTAAGCTTTTTTGACAAGCATTTAAAAAACAAAGACGGACGGCTGCTTGAAGGGCCGGATGAAAAGTTCCCGGAAGTGAAGTTTGTGGATTCTCTGTTTGACGAGAGAAAGAAATAAAAAAGATGCCCAGGCTTTGTCTGGGCATCAGATTGTTGAAAAAACTCGAGTGATACGCTAAAAAAATTCACGTTCACTATACATTATTTATGTGATGGAAGTGTTCTCCGCACTTTCAGCCAAAGATGTTTCTATGTTCTCAATTCTATAAGACGTATATAGAGAGAGTTTACCTGAGAAAGTGTGCAAAAGTTTAGCCATCCTTCAAAATTGAAAACATACTTTTTATTGCGCCAAGAAAAAAGCCATAGTACACTTGGATTAACTTAATTAAATTAATTTATTAAGTTTGGCCAATGTCTCAAATGTATAGGAGGACTTATGAATTCTTTAGCCGCTTTATCAAATGAATTTCGTTCGATTTTCAATACGGCAAAGACACCAAGAATCTTTTTTGCTCCCGGAAGAATCAACTTGATTGGAGAACATACGGATTACAATGGAGGACATGTGTTCCCCGCCTCTATCTCATATGGTACATATGCGCTGGGCGTGAAGCGGGACGACCAAATCATTCGATTCTACTCAATGAATTTCCCCGAGATGGGGGTTATTGAATGCAGCTTATCCGATTTAGCTTTTGCCCAATCCCACAGCTGGGTCAATTATCCGAAGGGAATGTTTCATTTTATGAAAGAGGCGGGACATCAAATTGTACACGGCGCCGATATTTTGTTTTATGGAAATATCCCGCACGGAGCCGGCCTCTCTTCTTCTGCATCTATTGAGCTTGCAACAGGCGTTTTATTAAAAGGGCTTTTTGATTTAGAAATGGAATCCATTCCCATGATAAAGCTTGGACAAAAAGTTGAAAACGAGTACATTGGCGTAAACAGCGGCATTATGGACCAATTTGCCATCGGCATGGGGAAGGAAGATCATGCCATCCTGTTACATTGCAAAACGTTAGAATACAAATATGCACCATTCGTTTTGAAGGATCACGTGATGATCATCATCAATACAAATAAACAGCGCACTTTAGCCGGGTCTAAGTACAATGAAAGACGCGCCCAATGCGAAGAAGCGCTGAGCGATTTACAAAGGGAAATATCGCTCAGATGCCTCGGCGATTTGACAATAGAGGCATTCGAAGCAAATAAACATCTCATACAGTATGAATTGAATCAAAAGCGCGCCAAGCACGTCGTCTACGAAAATGCCCGGACGCTAGAAGCGCGGGAAAAACTTCAGCAAGGCGACCTCGCCGGCTTTGGCAAACTGATGAATGAATCCCATCTATCATTAAGAGATGATTATGAAGTCACAGGCCTTGAGCTTGATACGATCGTACAGACCGCATGGGAACAAGACGGCGTCTTGGGAGCCCGTATGACCGGGGCCGGATTCGGCGGCTGTGCGATTGCCATCGTTGAAAAGGAGAGTGCAGATGATGTTAAGAAAAACGTAAGTGCCGTCTACCGGAAAACAGTCGGTTATGAGGCAACGTTTTATACTGCAGCTATAGGCGACGGTGCAAAAGAAATTGAGAGAGGAGTGGTTATATGAGTGTGCTGGTGTTGGGCGGAGCCGGCTATATTGGTTCACACGCCGTGTATCAATTAATCGACAAGGGAGAAACTGTCGTCATCGTTGACAATCTCGAAACCGGTCAAAGGCAGGCGATACATCCTGATGCAGCCTTTTATGAAGGGGATATCCGTGATATCGATTTTCTTCGCTCTGTTTTTGAAAAGGAACCGATTGAAGAAGTGATCCACTTCGCCGCCAATTCACTTGTCGGCGAGTCCATGAAAAATCCCCTCAAGTACTATAACAACAACGTGTACGGAACCCAGGTTTTACTTCAGACCATGATCGAACACGATGTGAAAAAAATTGTTTTCTCCTCGACCGCGGCCGTCTATGGAGAACCCGAATCCACTCCGATTACAGAAGCGATGCCGACGCTTCCGACGAGCACTTACGGAGAAACGAAACGGATCATGGAAAAGTTAATGAAACGGACTGATGAAGCCTATGGCGTCAATTATGTCTCCTTGCGTTATTTTAATGTAGCAGGGGCAAGAGAAACGGCAGAGATCGGGGAAGATCATTGTCCGGAAACACACCTTGTCCCCATTATATTGCAGACGGCTCTCGGACAAAGATCGCACATCACCATTTTTGGTGACGATTATAATACGCCTGACGGAACTTGCATCCGCGACTACGTCCATGTGGAGGATCTCATCGATGCCCACCTGGCGGCATTAGATTATCTAAGAGACGGCGGCCAAAGCGATGTCTTCAATCTTGGCAGCAGCCAGGGGTTTTCGGTGAAAGAAATGATCGATGCGGCAAGATCCGTCACTGGAAAAGAAATTCCTGCTAAAATCGGTGCGCGGAGAGACGGCGACCCAAGCATTTTGATTGCCGGTTCAGACAAGGCAAAACAAGTACTAGACTGGAAACCGGCGCGCACTTCTGTGGCAAAGATCATTGAAGACGCTTGGAAATGGCACTCCTCACATCCAAACGGGTATCGGAAGGAAGTGTCAACATGATTTACAAAGATATAGCGGGCCTCATTCAAAAAGCGCTGGAAGCGGATTTAATTGAATCGGCTGATGTGAATTACGCCCGCAACCAATTGATGCACCTGCTGGGGCTGGAGTTATTTCCTGAAGAGGGTGTTGGAACAACCGATGAATCCATCCCCGACCTGCTTGAAAAGCTGACCGGCTATGCTGCCAAACACGGCATCATAACAGACGCTTCAGATGACAAGGAGATTTTATCAGCCAATATCATGAATTGCTTTGTTGCAAGACCGTCTGTCATCAATGCGGTTTTCAACCAGAGATATCATGAATCTCCGAGTGCAGCTACCGAGTATTTTTATCGGCTCAGCCAAAACAGCCATTACATTCAGACAAAACAGATCGAGAAAAATATTTCGTATAAGGTGGATACTGCCTATGGCGAAATGGATATTACAATCAACTTATCAAAACCTGAAAAAGATCCCGAACAAATCAAGCGGGAACGCGAAGCGAAACAAACCCACAGCTATCCTAAATGCCTGTTGTGCAAGGAAAACGAAGGCTACACAGGGCGGATCGGATATCCGGCACGGGCTAATCACAGGATCATCCAAATACCGCTTCTTGATGAAAATTGGTATTTCCAATATTCACCCTATGTCTATTACCGTGAGCATAGCATTTTGTTTTCGGAAAAACACCGCCGCATGAAAATCGACAAACAGGCATTTCACAGGCTTCTCACTTTTACAGAGATGTTTCCGCATTATTTTATCGGATCAAATGCCGATTTGCCGATCGTCGGCGGATCTATTTTAAGCCATGACCATTATCAGGCCGGATGTTATGAGTTTGCCATGACGCGCGCGGAAGATGCTTTTTCATTTCAATTACATCGCCATCCGCAAATTGAAGCTTCCGTATTAAAATGGCCGATGTCCGTGATCCGCCTGAAAGGAACAACAATAAACAGCCTTGTTGAGGCGGCGGATGATATTTTTCAAACCTGGAAAAACTACTCGGATCAATTAGCAGATGTCATCGCTTTTACTGATGACACGCCACATAACACGATTACGCCGATTGCCAGAAATCGCAATGGCATCTTTGAAATTGACCTTGTGCTCAGAAACAACCGGACATCTGCTGAACATCCATTCGGCATTTTTCATCCGCATGAAGACGTGCATCATATTAAGAAAGAAAATATCGGATTAATTGAGGTAATGGGGCTGGCCATCCTGCCGCCTCGTTTAAAGGCTGAACTGGCGGCAATCAAAGAGTTTCTGCTTGGCCGTCCAAGCCGGATCGAAGCCCATCATCAAGAATGGGCAGAACACCTTAAATCCGAGTATCGAGAAATTTCCAGCCCGGAGCATGCTGAATTGGTTTTACAGAAGGAACTCGGAAATAAATTTGTCAAAGCCCTTGAAGATGCCGGAGTATTAAAAGAGCGGAAAGCTTTTATGCGTTTTATTGATGCGGTGAATCAACAGATAAACTAAGGATGAAAATAGGCTGTTCCAAAAGGGTTCAGCCTATTTCAGCACCGGATCAAATAATTCCGTCAGCAGTAACGAAACAGCGCCCAATAACGTCGCCTCGTCACCAAGCCGGGTAACAGCCACATCTGTCTGTCTCGCTTCAGCTGTCAGAGCTTTTTTCTGTATCGTTTCCACAATGGCAGGCATCATGAATTTTTCGCCCTTCATGACCCCGCCTCCCAACACCATTTTACTTGGATTGACAAGATGAATGAAGTTGGTTAATCCGATTCCGATGATGCTGCCCGTTTCATGAAATAGATCGATGCAGGTTTGGTTTCCGCTTTGCGCCATCTCAAACATGTCTTGAGCCGTCAGTCCGCCCGCGCGCTCTTTGAGCTGTTTTCTCCCCCGTTCGGCAATAGCAGGTCCGCTCACTAATGTTTGCAGGCACCCTCGGTTTCCGCATTCACACATTTCACCGTTCATATCAATGATCATATGTCCCAATTCTCCGGCGATCCCTTGAGCCCCGTGATATAATTTCCCGCTGATCACGATACCGGCGCCCACGCCCCTGCCAATATTAACGGCAGCCATGCTGTCAACATCGCCATGGCCGCCGAACCATGATTCGCCCAGCGCCATCGCGCGAGCGTCATTTTCAACTTTTACCGTTAAGTTGAATTCTTTTTCCAGCGCTTCTTTTATGGGGATATTGGTTAAGTTTAAAATGGGTGCGATCAGAGACGTTCCCGTTTCCGCATCGACCACCCCGTGCATCGCGATTCCGATGCCGATGATTTTTTCTTGGTCGACACTGGACTGGCTTAAAATTGTATCTATATTCTCCTTTAAAACAGCCATGAACATATCGTTCGTTAACGGTTTTTCCAGCAAACTGGATGTCCGCTGAAAAATGCCTCCAGCTAAATCGGTTAATATACATTCCACCGTCTCAGGCCCCGCATCAACGCCAATCACATAAAAAGCACCTGTGTTGATGTGCAGCATTGTCGGTTTTCTTCCCCCGCTGGAGTGGCCGAGCGTGCTTTCCTTTACCAGCCCTTGATCTATAAGCTCTTTGACAATGCTGCTGACCGTAGGCGGCGTAATCCTTGTTTCTTTGGCGATTTGCGCTCTGGAAATCGGCTCTGATGTTCTAATCTTATTTAGAATAATGGATTTGTTAACCGACTTCATTAATTGAAATGTTCCTCGCTGCATGGGGAATCCTCCATTTTAAACATATAGTAGGTTTTATTTTATCACGGTTAGTTAATTAAATTAACAAACGAAAATAAGAAAGGTTGCATTCGGTATAATAATCAGTTAAACTGACTATATTATTTGTTGACTATCTCAGGAGGTGACGATTTTGGAGCAATTAAACCAGTTTTATGGGTTTTTGTTAGGAAAGATTCTTCAGCAAATGGAGGATCAATTCGCTGACGTTCTGACTCCGTTTAATCTTAGTGCCAGGCAATTCGGAGTGCTTATATTTATTAAAGAAAACCCCTACTCTTCGCAAAAGCTGATTTCCGAGAAATTGCAGATCGACCGTACCACAATGGTGAGCCATGTTGACCATTTAGAGGGATCAGGCTTTGTGGAACGGACCAAAAATGCAAGTGACCGCAGAGCATACAGCCTGCTCATTACTGAAAAAGGCAGTGATGTACTGTCATCATGCAAACAGGTTTTAGTACAAACAGAATATGAAGTTTTATCCCCCCTAAATGAAAATGAACAAAAATTATTGAAAGATTTGCTTTTGAAAGTATGGAGCAAATATAAAAACTAGGAGGAGTGCCGCATGAATTCACTCGATTTTTTCAATGCACGTTTAGAAGCTACCATTAGTCCGATGGATTTTGTCAAATCAGCAAAGCTCCACCCTGAGAAATATTTCTTAGTGGATGTAAGAAACGGACCAAGCGAATTCAAGAAAGTGACGATAAAAGATGCTCAAATGATACCTGAACAGGATCTCCCTAATCGATTAAACGACATCCCAAAAGATAAAGAGATCATTGTGTACTGCTGGGATGTCTGGTGTAATACAGCAGCTAAAGCGGCTAAATTTTTATTAGAAAATGGTTATCAAGTGAAAGAGTTGACCGGAGGCATTGCGGCATGGAGAGAAATGAATTTTCCTGTGTCAGCATGTACTGAAGGGGCTACTGACAAGGATCATTGCGGGTGCTGAAGCAGATGAAAACAAAGTATTGGATTGGTGTGGCTTCCCGCGATCATGTCTTGAAGGGGGTATCCGGAGGCTTTGCCCAGCTTTGCCACGGAAAAGAGGCCCCTCTAAAAAGAATGAATCCTGGTGATTGGATCATTTATTACTCTCCAAAGCAGAATCTAAAAGATCATGCACCCTATCAAAAATTTACAGCTGTAGGAAAAGTGGCTGATGACAGGGTGTACAAATTTGAAGCAGGAGAAGGATTCATGCCCTACAGAAGAAAAATCGTCTTTTTGAAATGTTTGGAAATGTCCATCCACCCATTCATTTCTTCCCTCTCTTTCATCAAAAACAAAAAGCACTGGGGCTATTCCTTCCGATTTGGACATACAGAAATCAGCGAACAAGACTTCAAACTCATTTTTAAACAAATGATCAAAATATAAAGGGCGGTGACTCCCTTTATATTTTTTTGCCTTGGCAGGACCTTCGCCGATTATCCGGTTCCCCTTGTTCTACATTGCGTTCGATTCTTTAAACAGCGCTTTAACATAGACAAAGTGTTTTTTAATGGAAAAATTTTCTGTAAAATTTGAAATGAAAGTGTTTGCATAATCAAAATAATCGCGTTATCATACTTGTATACAAGTATACTCGTATAACTAGGAAGGTGAGTGTATGAGCGAATCTAAAGGTTTTTTATACCCGGAAAAGTGGCTTTCAAGGGCTTCAACTGGTGTTCGCGTCGCATCCGAGCTCAGAATGCGCATTATTTCCGGCATGATTGAAAGCGGTACCATTTTGTCTGAAAATAAATTGGCTGCGGAATTTTCGGTGAGCCGGTCTCCCATCCGCGAGGCTTTAAAAATACTGGCATCAGAAAAAATCATCCGCCTGGAACGGATGGGCGCCGTTGTCATCGGGCTGACCGAAAAAGAAATTGAAGAAATTTATGATGTCCGTTTATTGATGGAAACATTCGTATTTGAACGGCTTGGGAAAGCAAATGTAGACGAACTGGCAACAGACCTAAGCAAAATATTGGAAATGATGAAAATCTCCATCAAATACAAAGATGCTGATGAATTCTCATTTCAAGATGTCTTATTTCATGAAACGATTGTACGCTCCATCAACCATTCCTACATTCTGATGATATGGAACAACCTTAAACCCGTTATGGAAAGCTTTATTCTTTTATCCATGCGGGCGCGCTTAAAAGAAAAATACGAAGACTTTGAAAGAATTCTCGATAACCATGAACTTTATATTCAAGCGATCAAAACGAAAGACAGGGCCCTGATGATCAAGTCCCTACATCAAAATTTCGATGACGTACAAGATAAAGTTGAAGATCTTTGGCTGTCGCAACAAATGCTGACGAAAGGGGCCGAACAAGAAAATGACTAGTTATATGTTAGGCATAGATATCGGTACGACAAGTACGAAAGCCGTTTTATTCAGTGAAAAAGGGGACGTTATCCAAAAAGAAAGCATCGGTTATCCGCTTTACACACCGGACATCTCAACGGCTGAACAAAACCCGGATGAAATTTTTCAAGCCGTCATCCAAACAGCGGCAAAAATCATGCAGCAGCACCCTGAAAAAAAGCTGTCATTCATTTCATTCAGCAGCGCCATGCACAGCGTCATTGCCATGGATGAAAACGACGAGCCGATGACACCGTGCATCACTTGGGCGGATAACCGAAGTGAAGGCTGGGCTCACAAGATCAAAGAAGAATTGAACGGGCACGACGTCTACAAGCGGACGGGAACTCCGATCCACCCGATGTCGCCGCTGAGCAAAATCGCCTGGATTGTCAACGAGCATCCTGAAACCGCTGCCAAAGCAAAAAAGTATATCGGGATCAAAGAATATATTTTTAAAAAGCTCTTTGATCAATATGTTGTCGATCATTCCTTAGCTTCAGCCATGGGCGTGATGAATCTGAAAACACTGGATTGGGATGATGAAGCTTTATCAATTGCCGGCATCACGCGGGATCATTTATCTAAGCTGGTTTCGACAACTGAGATCTTTCAAAACTGCAATCCGGAAATAGCGGCGATGATGGCGATCGATCCGAAAACGCCATTTGTCATCGGCGCAAGCGACGGCGTCTTGTCCAATCTCGGTGTCAACGCCATTAAAAAAGGCGAAATTGCCGTCACGATCGGGACAAGCGGCGCAATTCGGACGATTATCGACGAGCCTCAAACCGATGAAAAAGGACGAATCTTTTGCTATGCCTTAACGGAGAAGCATTGGGTCATCGGCGGACCCGTCAACAACGGCGGAATCGTTCTTCGCTGGATCAGAGATGAATTTGCCTCCTCAGAAATCGAAACGGCAAAGCGCCTTGGAATTGATCCGTACGATGTCTTAACAAAAATCGCCGAACGCGTAAGACCCGGCGCCGATGGATTGCTATTCCACCCATATCTCGCAGGCGAACGCGCTCCGTTATGGAATCCGGATGTGCGCGGCTCATTCTTCGGCCTCACCATGTCACATAAAAAAGAACACATGATTCGCGCGGCATTGGAAGGGGTTATTTACAACTTATACACCGTCTTTTTGGCTTTAACAGAATGCATGGACGGGCCTGTCACCCGAATTCAAGCGACAGGGGGCTTTGCAAGATCGGATGTCTGGCGGCAAATGATGGCCGATATATTCGAATCTGAAGTCGTCGTGCCGGAAAGCTATGAAAGCTCATGTCTGGGCGCTTGTATTTTAGGTCTTTATGCGACAGGAAAAATCGAATCTTTCGATGTCGTCTCTGACATGATCGGCAGCACTCACCGACATGCGCCCAAAGAAGAATCGGCCAAAGAATACAGAAAGC
This sequence comes from Bacillus swezeyi, assembly GCF_001969815.1. GTDB lineage: Bacteria > Bacillota > Bacilli > Bacillales > Bacillaceae > Bacillus > Bacillus swezeyi. The sequence goes on from NZ_MRBK01000004.1 coordinate 490,974, forward strand.
TGATGCCGATCTTTATCAACTTATCGAGGGCATTGGAACATGAGTATACACAAATTGCAAATTATCAAAGAAGCATAACCAACAACAAATAGGGGAAGAATTGGAGGCGTTATCATGCCATTATTCATTGTAGCAATCGGGATTGTCGCATTATTGCTGTTAATTATGGGGTTAAAGCTGAACACGTTTGTTTCATTGATTATCGTCTCGTTCGGCGTTGCTTTAGCACTCGGAATGCCGTTGGATGACATTGTGAAAACGATTGAAGAAGGATTGGGCGGAACGCTCGGCCACATCGCATTAATTTTTGGACTCGGCGCCATGCTGGGCAGGCTGATCGCAGATTCGGGGGGAGCGCAGCGTATTGCGATGACCCTCGTCAACAAATTCGGCGAAAAAAACATTCAATGGGCGGTCGTCATTGCCTCGTTCATTATCGGTGTTGCTTTATTCTTTGAAGTCGGACTGGTCTTATTAATTCCAATTGTATTTGCTATTTCAAAAGAATTAAAGATTTCGATTCTTTTCCTCGGTATCCCGATGGTCGCAGCTTTATCCGTCACACACGGCTTCCTGCCTCCGCACCCGGGACCGACAGCGATCGCTGGGGAATACGGCGCCAACATTGGTGAAGTTTTGCTTTACGGTTTCATTGTTGCAATTCCAACAGTGCTTGTAGCCGGGCCTTTATTTACGAAGCTTGCTAAAAAAATCGTACCGCAATCATTTACGAAAACCGGCAATATTGCATCTTTAGGGGAACAAAAAACATTCAAGCTTGAAGAGACGCCAGGCTTCGGCATCAGTGTATTTACGGCGATGCTTCCGGTTATCATCATGTCCATCTCTACGATTATTACGCTGCTTCAAGAAACGACCGGGCTGCAAGATAATGGCGTACTGGCAGCAATTCGTTTAATCGGTAATGCATCTACTTCAATGGTGATCTCCTTATTAGTCGCGATCTATACGATGGGAATCGCCAGAAAAATCCCAATCAAAACAGTGATGGACTCTTGCTCTTCAGCCATTACACAAATCGGGATGATGCTCTTAATCATCGGGGGCGGCGGCGCCTTCAAACAAGTATTAATCAATGGCGGGGTAGGCGACTATGTGGCCGAATTATTCAAAGGAACGTCAATGTCTCCTATCCTGCTTGCCTGGGTGATCGCAGCAATCCTGCGCATTTCCTTGGGGTCTGCCACAGTTGCTGCATTAAGCACGACGGGGCTCGTCATTCCAATGCTGGGACAAACGGATGCCAATCTCGCATTGGTGGTGCTGGCAACAGGGGCCGGAAGTGTAATCGCTTCCCATGTCAATGACGCCGGCTTCTGGATGTTCAAAGAGTACTTTGGTTTAAGTATGAAAGAAACATTTGCCACATGGACATTGCTGGAAACGTTCATCTCTGTAGCCGGACTTGGATTTATTCTATTGATGAGTTTAGTTGTATAACACACTACTCACTCTCGCAGTATAAAATGAACGATTAAATTGATGAAGGAGCAGGTACCAAATGTTGAATACAATCGGTGTCATAGGTTTAGGGGTAATGGGCAGCAATATCGCCCTAAACATGGCCAGCAAAGGGGAACAGGTCGCTGTCTATAACTACACAAGGGATTTAACCGACCAGCTCGTACAAAAGACTGAAGGACAGACTGTCAATCCGTACTATGAGCTTCAAGATTTTGTTCAGTCTTTAGAAACGCCGAGAAAAATCTTTCTGATGGTGACAGCAGGAAAACCGGTTGATTCAGTGATCGACTCCCTCCTCCCTTTGCTTGAAGAAGGGGATGTCATCATGGACGGCGGCAACTCCCATTACGAAGATACAGAACGAAGATATGTTAAGCTGAAAGCGAACGGAATCGGCTACTTGGGAATCGGCATTTCCGGCGGCGAAGTCGGCGCTTTAAAAGGCCCTTCCATCATGCCTGGCGGAGATCGGGATGTCTATGAAAAAGCCGCTCCAATCCTGACAAAAATCGCAGCGCAAGTCGGAGATGATCCATGCTGTGTGTATATCGGTCCAAAAGGTGCCGGGCATTTTGTCAAAATGGTGCACAACGGGATTGAATACGCTGATATGCAGCTAATCGCAGAAGCCTATACATTTTTAAGAGAAAGATTGCTTTTGCCTATTCATGAAATCGCTGACATTTTTGAATCGTGGAATCAAGGCGAGCTGAAAAGCTATTTAATCGAAATCACCGCAGAAATCTTAAGGAAAAAGGATGAAAAAACGGGTGCGCCGCTGATCGATGTCATCCTTGACAAAACAGGTCAAAAAGGCACAGGCAAATGGACAAGCATGCAAGCCGTTGACAACGGCATCCCATCTTCGATTATCACGGAATCCTTGTTTGCCCGCTATATATCATCGTTAAAAGATGAGCGGATGGCTGCGGAAAAGGTGTTAGCCGGACCTGAAACAGAAGAGCGGCACTTGGATAAAAACTTGTGGATCGACTACGTCAGACAGGCGTTATACATGGGAAAAGTCTGCGCCTATGCACAAGGCTTCGCCCAATACAAAATGACGTCTGAGCTGTACGGATGGGACTTACCTTTAAAGGATATCGCCTTAATATTCCGCGGCGGCTGCATCATCCGCGCCGAATTCTTAAATCTCATCAGTAAAGCATTCCAAGAACAGCCAAACCTGTCGAACTTGCTGATCGCGCCTTTCTTTGCAGAAAAGCTCACAGAATATCAGACAGGCTTGCGAAAAGTAGTCTGTGAGGGCATCAGCTCCGGCATCTCATTCCCATGCTTGAGCACGTCCCTATCTTATTACGACAGCTACCGGACAGGCCGTTCAAACGCAAACCTGCTGCAGGCGCAGCGTGATTACTTTGGCGCCCATACGTATGAACGTACAGATATGGAAGGTGTTTTTCACACTGAATGGTATCACTAAAAGTTTAAACTGCATCCCAATAGGAGGTGCAGTTTTTCTCTTTTTAAAAAGTATTTTTGGGACTAATTGCCCGATCTGCCTCCCCGTCCCCCCCTAGTCTTAGCATTCAGAGACTTTTCTGCCTAAGTACGCATAAGAAATATTTACTATTTTTATCATGATTCATACTTTGTTCAACATTTCACAAATTACTATTTTTAATTCCGTGATAAGATAAATTCATTCATAAAAACAAGGAGATGAGATCGGGATGAGAACATTTATTATCTCATCAAAAATAAAAATTCCCATATCAGCATAAAAATTTTTAGTCTTTATTGTGAAATTATTCACAAACTTACCGGCGACATTTTTCTTTCGAGATAATCCCAAGAAATCCTGTTTGTAGAATTCCTATCAATTCATTGGAGGGTTTACAATGGCAGTCGAAGAAAAGGAAATGAAACAGAAGCAAAATGTCTCAACAATGATTGATCGTTTAGTAGAAAAAAGTCTTACGGCATTGGAAGAATTCCGCAGCTTTGATCAGGAACAAATTGATGAAATTGTCAAACAGATGGCGCTTGCCGGACTTGATCAGCATATGCCCCTTGCAAAGCTTGCGATCGAGGAAACAAAACGCGGTGTATACGAAGATAAAATCATCAAAAACATGTTTGCCACAGAGTATGTCTACCACAATATTAAATACAATAAAACAGTTGGAATCATCCATGAAAACGAACATGACGGGGTCATTGAAATTGCGGAGCCTGTCGGTGTCGTCGCCGGGGTGACACCAGTGACGAACCCGACGTCCACCACCATGTTCAAGTCCCTGATATCGATTAAAACAAGAAATCCAATCATTTTTGCATTCCATCCATCCGCACAAAAATGCAGCAGTGAGGCTGCAAGAATCCTTAAAGATGCGGCTGTCAGGGCAGGGGCGCCTGAACATTGCATTCAATGGATCGAAACGCCATCACTTGAAGCAACCCAAGCCTTAATGACCCATCCGAAGGTTTCTCTGATTCTTGCCACTGGCGGCGCAGGCATGGTGAAATCCGCTTACAGCTCCGGCAAACCGGCCCTTGGCGTTGGACCGGGAAACGTGCCATGCTATATCGAGAAATCTGCAAACGTAAAACAAGCCGTAAATGATCTGATTTTATCCAAAACATTCGATAACGGGATGATTTGCGCTTCAGAACAGGCAGTCATCATCGATAAAGACATTTATTCAGACGTGAAAAGGGAAATGACCGTCAACAATTGCTACCTACTCAATGAGGCAGAAAGAACAAAGGTTGAAAAATTGGTCATCAACGAAAATACCTGTGCGGTCAATGCTGATATTGTCGGCATGTCAGCCTGTAAAATTGCCGAAATGGCAGGCATAAAGGTTCCTGAAGACACAAAAATCCTTGTGGCAGAATTAAAAGGGGTCGGGCCGGAATATCCGCTTTCAAGGGAAAAATTAAGTCCCGTTCTAGCCTGTTATAAGGTGAACGGACTCCAAGAAGGATTAAAGCGGGCCGAAGAGATGCTTGAGTTCGGCGGCATAGGCCACTCTGCGGTCATTCATACAACCGACCAGGAAGCCATTGAGCAGTTTGGATTAAGGATGAAAGCAGGGCGGATCATCGTCAATGCCCCCTCTTCCCAAGGAGCGATCGGCGATATTTATAATGCCTATATGCCTTCCTTAACACTTGGCTGTGGTACGTATGGAGGAAACGCTGTATCGACAAACGTGGGTGCGATTCACTTAATCAACACTAAAAAAGTGGCAAAAAGGAATGTCAATATGCAGTGGTTTAAAGTACCGCCAAAAATTTATTTTGAAAAACATTCAACACAGTATTTAGCGAAGATGCCTGATATCTCAAAAGCGTTTATTGTGACTGACCCGGGAATGGTAAAACTGGGCTATGTGGACCGCGTCCTTCACTACTTAAGAAAACGCCCGGACTACGTTCATTGCGAAATCTTCTCTGATGTAGAACCTGACCCATCGATTGAAACGGTCATGAACGGCGTCGAGATGATGGCTAAATTCCAGCCCGACGTCATTATTGCACTCGGCGGGGGTTCTGCAATGGATGCCGCTAAAGGGATGTGGATGTTCTATGAGCACCCTGATGCTGAATTCTTCGGATTAAAGCAGAAATTTTTAGACATCCGCAAACGCATCGTCAAATTTCCGAAATTGGGAGAAAGAGCAAAATTCGTTGCGATTCCAACGACATCCGGAACCGGTTCTGAAGTCACCTCATTCTCTGTCATTACAGATAAAGAGGCAAATACGAAATATCCGCTCGCCGATTATGAATTAACGCCGGATGTGGCGATCATTGACCCGCAGTTTGTCATGACCGTACCGAAACATATTACAGCAGATACAGGAATGGACGTATTGACACATGCGATCGAATCCTATGTATCCTGCATGGCCAACGACTATACAGACGGCTTAGCCATGAAAGCCATCCAGCTTATCTTTGAATACCTGCCAAGAGCGTACAAAAACGGCAGCGATGAGCTGGCCCGAGAAAAAGTGCACAACGCATCAACGATTGCCGGTATGGCATTTTCCAACGCATTCCTTGGGATTAACCACAGTTTAGCGCATAAGCTGGGGGCGGAATTTCATATTGCCCACGGACGTGCAAACGCCATTCTTCTGCCGCACGTCATCCGCTATAATGCAGCAAAACCGAAGAAATTCGCGGCATTCCCGAAATACAGCCATTTCGTAGCCGATCAGCGCTACGCGGACATTGCCAGAATGCTGGGCTTGCCGGCAAAGACAACGGAGGAAGGCGTTGAAAGCCTGATTCAGGCCATCATCTCGCTTGCCAGAGAGCTTAAAATTCCAATGAGCCTCAAACAAAACGACATTGATGCCGCTACATTCGAAAGCAAAGTAGATCTTATGGCAGACCGCGCCTTTGAAGACCAATGCACAACAGCAAATCCGAAGCTTCCATTGGTGTCTGAACTGGCTGAGATTTATCGTTCTGCGTTTAAAGGAGTTTAATCATCGATTCAGTGAAAAGCCATCCTGCAAGGGATGGCTTTTTGCCGTTTTTAAAACACTTTAATTGCAGTCTAGGCGGTTCAGCCATGAATAATTTTATATTTCTTTTACAACATATAATTATTCGATGTGTTTTGGAAGGAGGAATGTTCTTGGATTTACATTTCATCTGGAAAGCTGTTGTCATTGTCATAGGAGGAGTCCTCATTTTACGGTTAGCCGGCAGAAAATCCATTTCACAGCTTACTGTTGCACAGACTGTCATCATGATAGCTGTTGGTTCATTAATTATCCAACCCGTTAATGACAGAAATATTTGGATTACAATGCTCGTCACATTTTTAATGATTCTCACTCTTCTTTTGATTGAGTATATCGCTTTAAAATTTGATGCTTTAGAGAGCTTTATTTATGGAAAATCAGTTCTGGTAGTCGAAAATGGGCAAATTAATATAAGGAATTTAAAAAAACTGCGCTTAACTGTTGATATGCTTGAAGTCAGATTGAGACAACAAAATATTCAAACATTTAAGGATTTACAATGGGCGACAATCGAATCGAACGGTCAGTTAGGATATATGTTAAAACCGAATAAACAATATGCTACTAAAGAGGATATTCAACAGTTGAAATCGCTGATTGAAATGAATCTCAATCAACCTCCTATTGAACCCCCCGTACCACAAGCAAATGCCTCAGATAACATTTTTACGGAAATCAAAAACCCTATGCATGCCAAAAAGCATTCAAACGAATTGAAATGAGGTTACAGATCAAGTGATACAGGATACTAGTTTTTTAAAGATTCTTGGTAAGTGGATATTATATGGAGGCATCATTGGCGGAATTGTGGGGTCAACGACAGCCTTCCTAATAAAAGCAAACGACTATCTGGGTGAAGTAAGAGAACAAAACGGCTGGCTCATATACCTCCTGCCGCTTGGAGGAATCGTCATTGGCTACATATACATGAACTATGGAAAAGTAGTCTTACATAACACCTTAAACGACACCGCCCAATTAAATAATCTTGTGATTGACGCTGTGAATGGAGAAAAACAAGTTCCGCAGAGAATGGGACCTATTGTCTATCTCGGAACTTTTATAACGGTTTTTTTCGGCGGATCGACCGGGAGAGAAGGGGCTGCTGTCCAAATGGGAGGCAGTGCAGCTGCAATGGTAAACAAGTTGTTTAAGGTCGATTTTTTAGACACTAAAATTTTAATGATGAGCGGTGTTAGTGCCGGGTTTGGTGCTGCATTTGGTACACCCGTAACCGGCGCTGTATTTGGAATGGAGATGACTGCTTTAGGAAAGTTGAAATTTGAAGCGCTTGTCCCTTGTTTTGTGGCCAGCTTCACCGGTCACTATATCACGACTGCCGCTTGGGGAGTTAAGCACGAAGAATTTCTGATCCATGCTCTACCAGAGTTATCTTTCATCACATTTGTAAAAATTCTTCTTGTTTCTGTTATGTTCAGCCTATTAAGCGTCGCATATTGCCAATTGAGACACGGGATAGAAACATTCACCGAGAGAATTTTTAATCAAAACCATATGAAAAGAGCCTTTGTTGGAGGAATCATCATTGTATGTTTATTTTTAATGGCTGGTTCACAAGATTACAATGGCCGCGGTTTGAACATGTTAGAGCAGGCTTTTAAAGAAGAGGTGCCTCCTTTTGCCTTCCTCGCCAAGCTCATTTTTACAGCCGTTACTTTGGGGACGGGCTTTGTCGGCGGTGAGGCTATACCATTATTTTTCATGGGCGCAACACTAGGTAATACCTTACACTCCATTGTCCATTTACCTCTCTCATTTTTAGCAGCATTGGGACTGGTTGCTGCGTTTTGCGGCGGTGCTAATACCCCTATCACAGCGTTCTTGTTAGCACTGGAAATGTTTGATGGAAAAGGATTAGAGTACTTTTTTGTTGCTTGTCTCGTTAGCTATATATGTTCCGGCCATCATGGACTATGGCCGTCTCAAAAAATATATGAACCAAAGAGCCGATTATACAGTGTTATTAACGGAGAAACGATCAAAAATGTTGAAAAAAAGAAAAAGTCTTAGACCTGTGTCCATCCTTTTAGCGGATGGCTTTTCTATTTACCGTACATGCTTGATTTTCAATTAGAACTTTTCATTCTCATCTTTCTCACTAGTAAAATCAATTTTCAACTAGCTTATCTTATAAAAAACAAAGTTCTTGACAAAAAATATTTGTTATTTAATAATCTATATATAATTATAATAATTCTAGAAAAGTAAAGTTTATTATTTTATTTTTCTTAAACCACATTCAGGAGGAAGATGTATTATGTCTCTAATCGGAAAAGAAGTAAAACCATTCACAGCAAAAGCTTACAAAAACGGTGAATTTATCGATGTAACAAACGAAAGTCTGAAAGGTCAATGGAGCATTTTCTGCTTCTATCCGGCAGATTTCTCATTCGTTTGCCCGACTGAACTTGAAGATCTGCAAAACGAATATGCTGCCCTAAAAGAACTTGGTGTAGAAGTATACTCTGTTTCCACAGATACTCACTTCGTACATAAAGGCTGGCACGACAGCTCTGAAAAAATCGGCAAAATCACTTACGCGATGATCGGTGACCCATCTCAAACCATCTCCCGCAACTTTGAAGTGCTGAACGAAGAAGAAGGTCTTGCTGACCGCGGAACATTCATCATCGATCCGGACGGCGTCATCCAAGCGGTTGAAGTCAACGCAGGCGGTATCGGCCGTGATGCAAGCATTCTGATCAATAAAGTAAAAGCGGCTCAATACGTCCGCCAAAACCCAGGTGAAGTTTGCCCGGCTAAATGGGAAGAAGGTTCTGAAACACTGACACCAAGCCTTGACCTAGTAGGCAAAATCTAAGGAGTGCATTCAATTGGTACTTGAAGCAAATATCAAAGCACAATTAAACCAATACATGCAGATGATTGAAAATGACATCGTCCTTAAAGTCAGTACAGGCGATGACAGTGTCTCTAAGGATATGCTGGCTCTTGTAGAAGAGCTGGCTTCCATGTCATCAAAAATCACTGTTGAAAAGGCGCAGCTCGACAGAACGCCAAGCTTCAGCGTCAATCGTGCCGGAGAAGAAACAGGCGTGACATTCGCCGGGGTTCCGCTCGGTCACGAATTCACATCTTTGGTGCTGGCACTCTTGCAAGTAAGCGGCAGACCGCCGAAAGTCGATCAAAAAATCATCGATCAAATCAAGAACATCAGCGGCGAATACCGCTTTGAATCTTATATCAGCCTCACATGCCACAACTGCCCGGACGTTGTGCAGGCATTGAACATGATGAGCGTGCTCAACCCGAACATCACGCACACGATGATCGACGGTGCGGCATACAAGTCAGAAGTCGAAAGCAAAAACATCATGGCGGTGCCGACCCTATACTTGAACGGTGAACCGTTCGGCAGCGGCCGGATGACGCTCGAAGAGATTCTTGCGAAGATGGGCAGCGGCACAGATGCGTCTGAGCTTTCTGATAAAGATCCGTTCGATGTACTCGTTGTCGGAGGCGGACCTGCCGGCGCAAGCGCAGCAATCTATGCGGCGCGCAAAGGCATCCGCACGGGAATCGTTGCCGAACGCTTCGGCGGCCAAGTCCTTGACACGATGAGCATCGAGAACTTCATCAGCGTGAAGCGCACCGAAGGGCCTAAGCTTGCGGCAAGCCTTGAAGAACACGTGAAGGATTACGAGATCGACGTCATGAACCTGCAACGCGCAAAAGGTCTCGAGAAAAAAGATCTTTTCCATCTAGAACTCGAAAACGGCGCTGTGCTGAAAAGCAAAACCGTTATTCTTTCAACTGGCGCTCGCTGGCGCAATGTCGGTGTACCTGGTGAACAAGAGTTCAAAAACAAAGGTGTCGCATACTGCCCGCACTGTGACGGGCCATTGTTTGAAGGCAAAGACGTAGCCGTCATCGGCGGCGGCAACTCCGGTATCGAAGCAGCGATTGACCTTGCAGGCATCGTCAACCACGTTACTGTTCTTGAATTCGCACCGGAGCTGAAAGCTGACGAAGTTCTGCAAAAACGTCTCTACAGCCTCCCTAACGTGACTGTCGTGAAAAACGCCCAAACAAAAGAAATCACGGGTGATGAAAACGTAAACGGCATCACTTACGTTGACCGTGAAACAGGAGAAGAAAAACACGTCGAGCTCCAAGGCGTCTTCGTCCAAATCGGTCTTGTGCCGAACACGGAATGGCTGCCTGAAACCGTCGAACGCAACCGCATCGGCGAAATCGCAGTCGATAAACGCGGCGAAACAACCATCCCTGGCCTATTCGCTGCCGGCGATTGCACAGACAGCCCGTATAACCAAATTATTATTTCGATGGGATCTGGAGCGAACGCTGCTCTAGGCGCGTTTGATTACCTGATCCGCAACTAACTAGTATACAAAGCCGCTGTACTGCTTAAATGGCAGTGTGGCGGCTTTTTTCTTTCTATAAACCTTGTCCAGTTGTTCATTTTAAGTTGCCTCCCCCTCTAAAAAGTAATGATCATACACAATATACAGGACCTGATATGGTTCACCACTCTAAAGTGATTCAATAATTCACCTAAGGACTGCTGCCAAGTCATAACATTTTCAATTAGGAGCGTTCTCAGGCGAGACGAAATGTTTATAAAAGCGAAGTCATCGTATAATGAAAATTAGCGACTTTAAACCGCTCTTCTGCTCCTTCAATTTCGAGCTTTTTAAAATGCAAAATTCAACTCCCAACAGCAATAATCACTGTCTTTGTATAATGATTTTGACCTGACGCTGCGCTTAGCAAAAATGGGTATCGATTCTATTTTTTCATTCAACACCGCTGTTGGATCAAAGGTCAATCAACTAACATCCCAAATTATTTTCTCCGGGTAAACAAGGATTTCCCCGCCAAGTTTCGGCCAATATTCAATTAGCTTCATCTCTCTTAACCCGCTATAAAAGGTTGAAATCATCCTGTTGATTCATCACCGTTCATTCCCAAACATCATTCGTAATTGCTTATCAATGATAAGTTATTAAACCTATTTTCATAATAATTAATTTTATCTTTCTAAAAGTTTTCATTTTCATGAGGGTACTATGATAAGGACACATCGAATTGCTGTATTGACATATTGAAAAATGAAATATATATTTATTATTGATATTGATAATCATTATCGATCATTTATTTGTTTTTCATTCTGCGGGCCATAAAGGTAATTTGGCTATTTACTGAAGAATTAAAGTACTGGCTATGGGGAACATTTGATTGTAAAAAATCTCAGTGTAACGATTCCAGATAAAAGGTAAAAACCATCTCTCGGATCCAATGGTTGTGGAAAATCAACATCTACTGAAGACCATTACGCATATTATTCCACATCAATCAGGCTCAGTCCTTTTAGATGGAAAAGACATTTCAAAAGAAGACACAAAAGCCTTGGCGAAAAATGGCCATACTGGCACATCGGACTATAAATATCGCCTGATCGACACCCTTTCCGGAGGTCAGCGTCAACGTGTTTGAATTGCTATGGCTCTTGTACGGGAGACGGGCATTATTTTTCTTGATGATGGTACTTCATGATTTACATCGAGCTGCTCGTTTTTCAGATTATATCATTGCATTAAAAGGCGGCGAAGTCGTGAAGGCCGGGCTTGTGAAGAGATGAGTACTGCGGGAAGTCTTTCAAATTGATGCCGTTATTGGCCGTGACCCGAGAACAAATAACCCGATGTGTGTTACTTACAACTTATTAAGAGGTGAAAATGAGCATGAAGAAACTATTAATCCCGTTTTTGCTACTGCTGACTCTTATTATTAGTGCATGCGGCAATGAAGAGTCAACAACAAAGGATAGCGGCTCAACAAAAAAAGAATCTGAAACGATTACATACCAAGCGGAAACAGGGCCAATTGAAGTTCCAGCTGACCCACAAAGAGTTGTTATGCTTTCAGGCTACACTGGAAATGTTTTAGATTTAGGAGTCAACGTTGTCGGTGTAGACACTTGGTCTAAAAACAATCCAACCTTTAAAGAAAAGTTAAAAGATGTTCAAGAAGTTTCAGAAGATGACCTAGAAAAAATTATTGAATTAGAGCCAGATTTAATCATCGCGTTATCAACGGTAAAAAATTTAGACAAATTAAATGAAATCGCACCTACTGTTACTTATACATGGGGTAAAGTAGATTATTTAACTCAACACGTGGAAATTGGCAAGCTACTAAACAAAGAAAAAGAAGCCCAAGCATGGGTTAATGACTTTAAACACCGGGCAGAAGAAATTGGAGAAGATATTCGTACAAAAATTGGCGAGGATTCAACTGTATCTGTTATTGAAGCATATGGGAAAGACCTTTATGTTTACGGTAATAACTGGGCGCGCGGTACAGAAATCTTATATCAAACAATGAAACTAAATATGCCTGAAAAAGTAAAGGAAGACGCGTTAAAAGCAGGGTATTATACGTTATCAGCTGAAGTGCTTCCAAAATATGCGGGAGATTATGTCATTTTAAGTAAGTACTCTGATGCGAATACATCTTTCCAAGAAACAGACACATACAAGAACATTCCTGCTGTCCAAAACGGACATGTCATTGAAATGCAAGGTGAAGGCGCATCATTCACTGACCCAATCACACTTGAAAAGCAACTAGCATTCTTTAAAAAAGCGTTTCTAGGAAACTAAAACTAGAAAAGTAGAGGTCTATTGAAAGGGGTTGACCGGAAAGGGCAGCCCCTTTCCCATTCTAAGAAAGGAAAATTACGAGCTTTATGATAAGAAAAACTCAATCTTTTACCCCATTTGCCTTCAAACTGATCTTAGGAATTCTAGTTTTTATTGGTATGTTTTTTATGGCAATGGTATTTGGAGCTGCAGCCGTCTCAGTTGAAGATGTATGGTTGGCTCTTTCGTCTTCTGCAACCGGTGACCATATTTCGATTATCCGTGATATTCGGTTACCTCGTGAAATAGCTGCCATTTTTGTTGGCGCAGCTCTTGCTGTCTCTGGTGCAATCATGCAAGGTATAACAAGAAACCCACTTGCTGATCCAGGTTTACTAGGATTATCTGCCGGGGCTTATGCAGCATTGGCTGTTACGATCGCTTTCATTCCATCAGCCAATTACTTTTTGACGATGGTTGCCTGTTTTATTGGAGCCGCAATCGGTGCCTTGTTGGTTTTTGGAATTGGTTCGATGAAAAAAGGCGGATTCTCTCCTTTCCGTATTGTATTAGCGGGTTCTGCTGTTTCCGCCTTTTTATACGCCATTGCTGAAGGGCTTGGCCTTTATTTTAAAATTTCTAAAGATATCTCGATGTGGACAGCAGGAGGGATGGTCGGAACGACTTGGAATCAACTGCAAATCATCGTACCTTTTATTATAATTGGAATTGTTGTTTCCTTCTTCCTTTCGAGACAACTTACCATTCTCAGCTTAAATGAAGAAGTTGCAGTTGGCTTAGGCCAAAATATCATCAGAATTAAAATCCTTCTATTTATTGTCATTATCATTCTCGCGGGAGCATCTGTTGCTCTGGTTGGGAATATGACCTTTATCGGTCTTATGATTCCTCATATTGTTCGGGCAATTGTTGGAACCGATTATCGTTTTATTTTACCAATGTCTGCAACTTGCGGAGCTACTTTTATGCTATTTGCTGATACACTTGGCCGTACCTTAAATGCACCATATGAAACACCTGTTATAGCCATTGTCGCTATGCTTGGTTTACCGTTCTTCCTGATCATTGTCCGAAAGGGAGGAAAAACACTCTCATGATACATTCAGCATTAATCAAAAAACAGCGAATTATTTTATCGATTTCTCTAATACTTATCATAGCTACAGCTATAATTGGGATGGGGATAGGGTCTGCTAGTTTATCTTTTGACAGACTCATCCAGACTCTACTAGGTCAAGGAACCTTTAAAGAGGAATTTATATTATATTCTATTCGATTGCCTCGAATATTGATTACTTTATTAGCTGGGATGGCACTAGCTATGTCAGGTGCTATTTTGCAAGGAATCACAAAAAATGATTTAGCTGATCCAGGCATTATTGGGATTAATTCCGGTGCTGGGGTTGCCATTGCCGTTTTCTTTTTATTTTTCCCAGCTGAAGCCGGATCATTTGTTTATATGATTCCGCTTGTTGGCTTTATAGGAGCAATTATAACGGGCTTCTTCATTTATCTGTTAGCCTATAACAAAAATAGTGGTATGCAGCCTATAGGCTTAGTCCTCATCGGAGTCGGATTCTCAACTGCACTTTCCGGAGCTATGATTGTCATTATTTCTTCTGCTGAACGAACAAAAGTTGATTTCATCGCCAAATGGCTGGCAGGAAATATTTGGGGAACAGATTGGCCATTTATTTGGGCTCTCCTTCCTTGGTTAGTCATCTTGATTCCGTTTACTTTGTACAAAGCAAATCGACTAAATCTATTAGGATTAAGCGAGCCTGTTACCATTGGAGTTGGGGTTTCCATTGAAAGGGAGCGGATCGTTTTACTTTTAACAGCTGTCGCATTAGCGGCTGCTGCTGTTTCTGTCACTGGAGGTATTACCTTTATCGGATTAATGGCCCCACATATCGCAAAAACTTTGGTAGGACCCAGAAATCAACAATTTATCCCTGTTGCTATTCTACTTGGCGGTTGGCTATTATTATTCGCCGACACAATCGGACGTAATATCATTGAAACCACTATACCAGCTGGAATTATGGTCTCATTAATCGGGGCACCTTACTTTATTTATTTGTTATTGAAAAAGTAAAACATCCATAAAAACGAGGCTGTCCCAATAAGTCTCTAAAAATTCATTTTTATATTTGATGACAAAATGGACCCATTAAATCAAACCCCTTGGTATTGTTGATCTTCATAAAGTCCATTTTGCGGAGGTGGTATGAAAGGGAGGAGTTTTCTCTTTTCAGACGACCTCTTTTATCTATTAAAGTGAAATCTATAAAAACCTCATTTACTTTTGATAATGCTCCCCCCGATTAATCCGAAATGCCCGATAAACCTAGCTGCATGCGCTGATGGGGAAACGTCATTCGTGAAAACGGCAGCTTCTCATCCGTACGCTTCAAGACGGCATCACTCAGGCCGAGCGAGCCGACCATATCATGATGAATTCAAGCAACACTTCTTATATTTCTTTCCGCTTCCGCATGGACAAGGATCATTACGGCCGATCGTTTTTCGGCTTTTGAAGTCGATCACATTGGATGATGGTTGAGGATGAACTGAAGCTGAGTCATTCATTGATTTTCTTCCTTGAGAAATTTCCTTTGGTGTGTGACCTTTCAACATCCACCTTCTAGAGTGATTAAACAATTCTGTCAGATGATAGGTGATCTCATCAATAAATTCAAGATCCGGAAATTCAAATTGAAGCTGAAAATACTCTACAGCTTGGTTCAAACTGGCATCATTGAGGATCATGGTATTTAACTGGTTTGTAAGATCCTCAATATCCTCAGTAGTCAAATGATAATACTGTTGTAAAAACTGAATGAAGTTTTTCATGTCTCTCGTTTTTTCCACGTACCCTGGCTTGCCCGCTTTTAAAAGTTGCTGTTTTGTAAAAGGATAATATCCAATGCTTGACCGCTTTTTGATTTCTTCAAAAGTCTTCTTCACGTTGTACACCCTTTTATCTACTAAACCATAAAGTGAATAAGCCATTTGCTGATAATAATCGCTCGCACTGGTCAATATATCTGAAAATTCTTGGAAATCTATTTCCTGCTTCAACAAGTCACTCACCATATCAACTAGAACTGACGTGTGCACAACCCCATAGTAATATAGTAAACCCTGAGTGAGCTGAATCCACTCCGTATTTCGATCAATCATTTTGTGTAATTCCTGATCCTCTACAGCAGATAACTGTTCCACAAGTTCTATAGGAACGGTTAACCCCTGCTTCCCATCTAAACAAATCGGAAAGATGATTCCCCAATCCATCAATGACTTAATTTGTTCAATGGATACATTCCTTGGCACCTGAATCTTACCTGAATGACTGACGATTTTTTTAAAAAGACCATACCTTTCCCGGTCAAATGTCGAAAGAATTCTGCGTAAATGACTTGGAATCGCGACAACCAGTTCCTGTATTAAATCCGCTTTTTTTAAATTGCTTATCCCTTTTAACTCAAGACTCTTACGTATTTGATCCAATTCAATTTTTGAGAGAGAATGGAGCAAGCTTTCCAATTGATACGGCTCACTAACATTCTTCCACAACTTCTGATCCCTTTTTTCCCGCAGCTCACGGTCATGTTTAATTCCTTGATCCAATGCATTTCTGATCCTATTCAACGTTTTAGAATCCAATACAGCCACCTCCTATCTAGGCTTGCTACTCGTTTCATTTTAACAAAAACGTTGATTTTTCGGACCTTTCCTCCGGAAGATATTTGCAAACTTATATAAATAGGCTACCATAAATATGGTACTATTATTTTAAAAAAGAGATTCAGAGGCTAAAAACAATGAATGAACTTGTGTTTGAAAAGAGAGAATTTACTCCAGACCATGTGAATGTTGTAAAAGCAATGCATATAAATAACTATCCGATTCTGTATATTCTTTATAATGAGAAAAAGAAACCGACTGCATATATTGGGCAAACGGTTCAAGCTGCACGGCGTTTGAAGAATCATATAGATGATAAAAAGCGAAAAAGTTTGAATCGCTTTATTTTAATCGGCCATGAGAAATTTCATCAGTCTGCGACGTACAATATCGAGTCGAATCTAATTAACTATTTTATCGCCGATAACCGCTATCAGCTTCAAAACGTGAGCCAGACCAGGTCTAGGGAAATGCACAATTACTATCAGAAACCCTTTTATAATGAAGAGATCTTTCAAGTCATTTGGGAGAAACTTAGAGAAGAGAAAATTGTCAGCGATCCCCTTGAAAATCTTAGGAACAAAGACATTTATAAACTATCTCCCTATAAAGAGCTCTCGCCTCAGCAGCTTGATATAAAAAATAAGATCCTTGATTTCTGTAAAGAACATATACAAAAAGAAGGAAATCATGTCATTGTTATTGAAGGAGACGCCGGCACAGGTAAAAGTGTCTTATTAAGCTCTCTGTTTAATACGATTCAAGATTCGGCTAACAGCGAAGACCCTTTTTTGGGAGAAACAGATAATTACTTGCTGGTAAACCACAGCGAAATGCTGAAGACTTATAAAAGCATCGCCAACAGCTTACCGAATTTGAAGAAAAAGAGTCTCATGAAGCCAACACCATTTATTAACGAGAAAACAAAGACGGGAGCAACAGCGGATATCGTATTAGTAGACGAAGCTCACCTGCTTCTGACAAAGGAAGATTCTTATAACCATTTCCGCTACCAAAACCAGCTGGATGAGATCATTAAGCGAAGTAAAATCACTGTTGTGATCTTTGATCCAAAACAAGTCCTAAAGATTAAAAGTTATTGGAACGAAAGATTGCTCGAAGAAATCATCAATCAGTATGATGCGAAAACCGTAAAACTTACAGACCAAATGAGAATGAACGCCAATCCAGAAACGATGAAGTGGATTGACGGCTTTGTTGAAAAGAAAATTCTTTCTTTGCCGACTGAAGACTCCTCCTTCCAGCTTAAAATATTCGAAGATGCTGCTGCGTTTAAAAAGGCTATTGAACGTAAAAATAACAAAGACGGGCTCTCTCGGATTGTCTCGACCTTTGATTATTTACATAAAAAAGATAAAAAGACTTACATTGTTGATGAAGAAGGGATTAACATGCCCTGGAACAGCACCCAGGATAAAGTGACATGGGCCGAAAACCCGAATTCTATTAAAGAAGTCGGCTCCATTTATACCGTTCAAGGGTTTGATCTAAATTACGTCGGCGTCGTTCTCGGCCCTTCCGTAAGCTATGATGAAGACAACGACGAACTAGTAATTGATACTTCTAAATACAAAGATACAGGGGCATTCATTTCTCGTACAGATTTGTCGCCAGAAAAGAATGGACAAATCAAAGAACAAATCATCTTAAATTCAATAAATGTCCTGATGAAACGGGGCATACACGGCCTCTATATTTATGCGACAGACCATAAATTAAGAAAGAGACTACTCGAGTTAGAAAGGGGAAAATGATCATGAATGATATCCAAAGCCTAATCAACGCAATCAACGAATTCAGAGATGAACGAAACTGGAGACAATACCATAACCCAAAAGACCTCGCCATCTCAATCTCTATCGAAGCAGCCGAGCTGCTCGAAGACTTCCAATGGATCAGCAGTGAAGAAGCACTCAAAACCAATAAAGAAAACATCCGTGAAGAAATCGCGGATGTTTTAATCTACTCATTCATGTTATGTAACGATCTTGGACTGGATGTCAAAGAGATTGTGGAAGAGAAGATTGTGAAGAATGGGAGGAAGTATCCGGTTAAAAATAATGGTTAAGACTCTCCTTTTAAGTAGAGAGAGCTTCTTTCACAATTGAAGACCGCTCTCTCTATCTCCATGATGCGTTGATTATTATGGCGCTCTGCTCGGTTATCTTACCGTAATCCCCCTACTTCATTTGCTTTAACCCCCTTCGATTCTTTCTGCACCGTTCGCTAGCTTCCTGTTATATTTAAAAAAATGACATTTGTCATCCGATTTTCATGACATCACTTACTAAAATCCGCCTCCCTCAGCTTATACAATGAAATGAGTAAATCAGGAGGTGGTTGGTAAGCCATGAGCAATGTTGTGAGCTTGATGAATGTGACAAAGACATTTCGCCAAAAAACGGCGGTTGATCAGATAGGTTTTTCAATTAAAAAAGGAGAAATTGTAGCCATTCTAGGGCCAAACGGAGCCGGGAAAACAACAACGATTTCAATGATATTGGGGCTGTTAAAACCGACGGCAGGCAACATCACATTATTCGATTCCATGCCGCATGAAAAACGGGTGCGTGAAAAAAGCGGCACGATGCTCCAAGAAGTCAGCGTCATGCCTGGTTTGCGTGCAGGTGAAATCATTGAACTCATCCGGAGCTACTGTTTTCATATTAATTACCCTCAACCTTCGCTGTGCAAAGATCATCATTTATCTTTATCATAATCGTTATTAATAATCTAAGAGCATGCAGATAATTCACATAATGCTCATTTTCATTCTCATAGCCAGAAGATGTACCATGTAAATACTTGTTCCTCAAGTCATATCCATTGATAAAATTTCTTTTATTCAGATAGTAATCTATATAATCAGATTCTTGCCTTGTTAATAATGTATTTTCAGAAACTAAAGCTCTTTCATTTAATAACTTATCAACCTCTTGCTTTAGAGCATTAGATAGCTTACTAGTTACAACTACACCGTTTATATGGATATAATAATATATAAGTGTTCGATTCCTATTGACCAACACTACTTCATTATCGTCGTTTAACGTTACATAATCATTTTCAACAAGCCAATCAAAAGACGATTTTTGATAGTCCTCTATGTCATGTAAATACAGCTTATCAGCATCCAACCTTTCAAAGAGCGTATTATATTGACTATCACCATAATTCGGGAAATAAGTAATATTACTTTGGTCAGAAAACATAATACTTCTCAATATTCTAGCCTCATCATTATTTGGCGCTATATACACGTATCTGTCATTTGTCATGCTTGGGCATTCAGAAAATGGCAAAGGCTTGCTTTCCATTTGTACAAGCTCTTCATCAATGTAACC
Source organism: Bacillus swezeyi (assembly GCF_001969815.1). Lineage (GTDB taxonomy): Bacteria > Bacillota > Bacilli > Bacillales > Bacillaceae > Bacillus > Bacillus swezeyi. Next base: position 510,693 of record NZ_MRBK01000004.1, read on the forward strand.
ATCCTCTAAATAAAACTTATACTTCTTGATTATGCTTTCAATAGTTGGAAATATAGATTTGCACTTTTCAAAATTCGGATTATCTATAGGCGGTAGCTTAATGTTGAAGTCCTCAATATAGAATTCCTCTTTTAGATAAACCTTGAAGAACCATTCAATTATTGCTTCTAAATCTTTGTTTTTACTCTTTAAAAATGAACAATATACATGCATTTGTGCTAAGGATAAAGATTCTCTTATTGAGAAAGTTGTACAGGTCTTGTATTCTTTTTCATGAGCAAAACCAAATCTTTCAAAAATACTTGCATATATTTCATTATATGGGAATTTAGAGACCATATCATTATTTACGAACTCAAATATGTATATAAAGTTGTTCAATAATGTTGGGTTATCAAGATTTGATTCTAACCATTCTTTATCAACTTCTGTTCCAACTTTACTTAATGTGAAATGTTGCTTTACAGTACCCTCTACATTTTCTTTGAACTCGACTACTATATCCGTTCCCTGCCCACTACCATCTTTAAAGAGTTCTCTCTCAAGTCTTTCGCTTACTCTTTTCGCTTTCAGTTTAACTCTAGTATCCAAAGCAAACTCTTTCGTATTCTGTACATTACTAAGAAGCCTGGTGTAATTTAAATTAGGCTTGTCTAAATCTATATAGGTGCTAATAATCTGCTCTTTATCTTCTATAGTTAATGATTGTGGCAAATAAGATTCCTCTCGTTCGCTCCTATGCTTTAATAAATATTTATCCAAAAGTAAATTTGTACTTCCTTCTGGATAAATAAGCATGTATTCTCTTAATTCCACATCATATTTCATCACAAGTTTATATTGCTTAAATATTTGCCATGCAAATACATCAAGTTTATCAAGAAACATCTTAAATCTGCTTTCTGTAATATCACTCAACTTTCTCTTTTCTATTATTTCCCAAAAGGATTCCTTATACCTGAAATCTACCTCTTCATATTCAGCTAATATGTCTGAATGCTGATTGATATATTTACCTACTAACGAATCAGCTATACCATTTTTTTCTTTAATCCATTCCTCTTTATCTTCACCAAGATATAATAGGAACGTATCGTCCTTCACATACTTGATTATATTATATAATTCTAAAGCATCATTGATATTCTCTATTGCAAGACCTATCGCCAACTCCTCATAAACTTCTTTAGCCTTATCTAGCATATATCCTTTTGCCAAATCTGGCCCTTTGTAGTACTCCACACCTCTATATCTTTTTTTTACCATGCTTCCCTCTTCTTTCTTTAATTTTAATATTCTTTTACAAACTCCTACGTTGCCTTCTCTTTTGATTTCCAAAGTCGAATCGGGAAGATTCTTTTTTCGTCATTACTGTTCCTATTAGCAAATAAATTCTTTGCCAAAAAAACCTCATTTACTTATGGTACGGCTCCCCCCGATTAATCCGAAACGCCCGATATACCTGCTCCAGCAAAATCAGCCTCATCAGCTGATGAGGGAACGTCATCCTCGAAAACGACAGCTTCTCATCCGCGCGCTTCAAGACGGCGTCGCTCAAGCCTAGGGAGCCGCCGATGACGAAGGTTACCTTGCTCTTTCCATATGTGGCGAGTCTATCCATATTATCGGCTAATTCTTCCGAACTTTTCATTTTTCCTTCGATTGCCAGGGCGATGACGTGGGCGTCGGGGCTGATTTTGGAGAGAATTCGTTCGCCTTCTTTGTCTTTGACGATTTTCATGTCTTGTTCGCTTAAGTTTTCCGGCGCTTTTTCGTCGGGCAGTTCGATGATCTCGACTTTTGCATATGCCGAAAGCCGTTTGATGTATTCGTCGATTCCTTGTTTTAAATATTTTTCTTTCAGTTTTCCGATTGCTACGATTGATATATTCACAGGTCATCCCCACTTTAAGAACAAGTTATTCATATGCATTATCCACAACTGTGGATAAAGATTGTGTATTTTGTGTCCGATCATTCGTTCCCCACTATATATACCGCAGGCTTATCACACAATTCACAGGTTGTGGATAAACTGTGTGTATGTTCGATTTTTCTGATTTCCGGGGCCAATTCTTCCTCATCTACATACATGTCGATGACGGTTTCAATATGTTCCTCGCAAGACTTCATAAAAGTCCCTCCAATATCTGTATCATTGGGCTCTTTTATCAAAAAGCTCCTTATCCAATATACCCTATTTATGCACATGTTAATAGGTTTTATCCTTCTTTAGCTTATTTATCCACAGGTAAAATGATTTCTCTGGATAACTTATTTTATCCTCAAAATAAAAAGCAATGACCGCTAAAGTCAATGCTTCACACTTTATACCGCTTTTCTTGTCTCATCAAGTCCGGCTGCAGAAATATGCTTGTTCATGATGTGCTGTAAATAAGATATGTTGAACAAGAAGGTCCATAATCCATTTATCTTTAAGCGATTCCTCTGAAAAGCCTTTCGAATTCTAAAGCTGCTGAATATGTTGACGGAGCAGAATAGAAGAAATGAGAACTGCGGCAAAAAACTGCGCTCCGGATGCAGAGGGAGAAGCAGGATATGATGATACGGCAAAGGATCTCCTAAAGATAAAAATGATACCCAGAATGACTCAAGTATTGTAAAAGCAAATAAGAGCACCGTTACTTTAATTGCAACATACGGAAGTTTGATCCGGCATTTTTCAAGCGCTTGTCTTCTTGAAAGAAACCAATATGGGATATACATTCCAAAAGTTGAGATCGTTAATAAAATGGCTGATATGACCTTCAGTCTCGGAAAGTCTCCTAATCGTTCTTCATTCATTGTTAAACACTTCTTTCTTTAAATACATTGGCTTTCCAGATTATTCTTTACATCTATACTTTTCCACTTTCCTTAACAAAAGGTACTATAAAGCAATTGATAAATCAAAACCAGTCCAAGTTATAAAATGGAATAATTTTAGGTATATTTATTCTTTTTTTTGATAGTGATAAATAAAACAGGCCTTTTAGATCGATTCTTATTTCATGTTTATTTTTCGGAAACTGACAATCAATAGGTCATTGATCGTCATATTTTTTACTTTGTAATATTATATTTTGCTTTTTGTAACATAAAGTGATTCATTATGATCATTTTGTCTTTTTTTCGTTATGTTTCAGCAGCTTTAAATAGGAATAAAGGACTTGCCGTTTCCCGGCATGAAAAAGGATCAAAGCTTTAAAAGCTTTGATCCTTTCTTTAGAGCCGCTTGCTCATTTGCAAATCAGTGATCTCAAAATCCATCTTTTCATATAGGCGCTTTGCCGTTTTATTATGGGCAAATACATGAAGGGACAGTTTTTTGATTCCCAGCTGCTGCGCCTCTTCTTCCAACGCTTTTAAAGCCTGCTGGCCGTTTCCCTGTCCGCGGTATGCTTCATAAAGTCCAAAATCATAAATGAACGCTTCTTTTTGGGGGTGATGCGGATCAGCGTAGATCCAAAGCCAGCCGATAACGTCCTTGTTGTCATTCACGATCGACCAAAGGTAATGATTGATGGTCGCAGTTCCGTCCGGCAATAGCGATTTAAACTGTTCTTCCGACTTCTCCAGAGCATCCGCCACCGTCCATGTGCCCGCTTTTACTTTTTCAATGGCGTAATGTTCGATTGAGTATGTTTGATAGGTTCTAAAATCTTCTTGTGACATCGGAGTCAGAAGAATCGCCGGCTTTTTTCTTTGTTTATTCAAGTCTATTTTTAATTTCGGCTTCAACATCAATTTGTACTTCACTTCCTTGTTTGTTCATTACGAAGCTCTTGTTAAATATTCGTGTTTTGGTTCAGAGAGTTTATTGATTCTGTGCTGAATGTATACGACATTTAAAAGAAACGCCAAGACAGAGCCTTTTGCAGGTTCCTTTCCTGAGAGCTTATTTAAAGAAGCCGTCACGACAAGCGCACAGTAAATCAGAACGCCTACGGACAAGATCAAAATGATTCTGTCCATCAGTATGTAGAGGCTGTAGTGTATCTCCGAAAATGTGATTGCAGCTGATATTCTCATTGGGATAGAAAATAAATGATAAAATATAATTGCTTTTAACGTGGTGTAGGGAATATCATGATAAGGCAGCAAATCGAAGCTTTTTTTTCTGGACAGAAACCAGTATGGGATGTAAATCCCCAGAGTGACAAGACACAGTACAAAAACGGACATTATACTTTTGTTTTTCTCATTAGACAGCGTTTTCACGGCCATTTGCAATTTGTCGTTCATATCATTCCTCCGGATATTCTTTTTCCAAACAAATGAATTGAATGAATATTTTCATAATAGCGGCACACCCCACCAATATATTCTTTTCTCGGATGTTAGACAATAAGTCTTATGTACTAAGATGACATTTGACCCATTTTTTGAAGTTTTCCCTCTCTTCTTGATCAGCTGAAAAAATTGTTTTTTGATTTTTTATGAAATTAGAACGACAAAAAAACAACCTGGATTCCTTCCAAGTTGTTACATAACGGTTTTATCAATGTTTTGACTTCTTTTTGCGAAGTGAAATCCGCCACTTGATTCCAGTTCCAATATGGTGCGCCTCTGCAAAAGATCCCTGATTGACTGCAATGCCTAAATTGTCTAATGAGTTGACATACACAAGCGGTTTGCCCACTGATATATCGGCAAATGAACGTACAAATGGAATGATTTGGCGGTAAATTTCGATATCATTATTCATAATGACGGCTTCTAAGGCATCACCGTAATGAATCTTTAATGTTTTGAAAAGTGTCCGGCTGATATTCGTCCAAAGATTCCCGAAGCGTATATCTAAAATATCAATCGTTCCTGTTATCCACTCATTTTCTATGTAAGCGTCCATGACAGGGAGTGTAATCAGAGAATCCAGAGAAATTTCCGGGCCGATCTGCTCGAAGCAAATGCCGCCGGCTGCAAGCCTGGCTCCGGTAAATGCGTATATATCACGGCCATGAAACGTGTGTGATTCACCTGATCTCGGAAGCCTGTTTTGCACTTCGTCGAGCTGGCGGGCTTCGGCGATGCCGTTTTGCCGGCTGATATGGGTGAGTGTACCGTTGTCCGGTGTGATGATATATTGATTTGTTGAGGTTCTGACTGCAATGCTTTTCCGCTCTGAGCCGACACCAGGGTCGACGACGGACACAAATACCGTTCCTTCAGGCCAATAAGAAACGGATTGCAGCAGCCGATATGAAGCTTCCCAAATGTGAAAGACAGGGATATTATGCGTTAAATCGAAAATCCGGATCGAACTGTCAACCGAATAGGCCACTCCGTACATGGCATTGACCGCCCCGTCGTCAATGCCAAAATCCGACTGTAACACTAGTGCATGCTGACTCATCCCATCTCCCTTTCCATCCTGATTTCATAAAGCCTTCCATAACGCTCTCATTAAATCGGTATCGGCATGGGGACTCGTTCCCATGTCGAAATATTAAGATCATCATACAGTACGAAGAAGTGAAACGCAATACGGCCGCTTGTCCATTTCTTCTTAATCATTGCTTTTTAAAGACTTGAAATGATAAATTGCTTAAGCAAAAAACGATAGTTGAGTCTTCCGCCCTCTTATTTTGCTGTTAAAAAACTGTTTTTAGCGCTTTGACGAAATTCTTTGACCAGATCATAATGAACACATACAAAAACAGCCTGGCTGCATACGCCAGACTGCTTTTGATCAACTGCCCAATTTGGATAGCGACAGTTTCACTTCTGTCGTTTTCTCTTTGCCGCTGCGCAGATATTTTATTTTGACTGTATCGCCGACATGCTTGGTATAAAGCTTTTTGCGCAGATCAACGATATCGTATACTCGGTCGCCGTCAAATTCAACGATCACATCAAGCTCTTTCAGCCCCGCTTTTCCTGCAGGCGACACTGGCTGCACTCCCATCACAACAACACCTGAAGTCACATTGCTCGGCAGTTTAAGCGTTTCCTGCCAATGATAGCTGGCGATGTCACCAAGTGACTTCATCTCGATTCCGAGGTACGGACGTCTGACTTCGCCGTATTTTTCTAAATCATCAATAACCGGAATCGCAAGGTTTGCTGGTATGCTCAGTCCGATTCCTTCAACGGCCGATTCTGCAATCTTCATCGAATTGATGCCGATTACTTTTCCATCAATATTAAACAGCCCGCCTCCGCTGTTTCCCGGGTTGATAGCGGCATCTGTCTGCAAAACCTCTGCATTCCAGTCCGGCTGCCCGTCTCCATTCGAATCGACGGGTACAGCCCGTTCGGTTCCCGATATGATACCTTGTGTGACAGACCCCGAGAACTGCAGACCGAGCGGATTTCCAATCGCAATAACCGGTTCACCCGTTTTGACTTTATCGGAGTTCCCAAAATCAGCAGCCGCTTTTATTTTATTGCTGTTGACTTGCAGAACGGCAAGATCCATCAGCTTGTCGCTGCCGATCAGCTTTGCAGGAATTCTTGTCCCGTCATTCAAGCTGACTTCAATTTGAGATGCTCCTTCAATCACATGGTGGTTTGTCACAATATGGGATGTTGCGCCGTTCTTTTTGTAAATGACACCTGAGCCGGTTCCCGCTTCACTGTCCTCATCCCAAACCCCTGTTTTTTGGATATTGATGACGCCGACAACGGAATCCGATACTTTGGAGACGACTTGAGTCACCTCATTATTCACATTGACGGAAACATTACGAACAGCACCGCCTTGTTCAGCCGCCCTCTGTCCTCCCCGCGACTCAATCACTTGGAGGCTGTATGGCAGCATCCCCTGTTCTGACAGATAAGGCAGTGCAAAAACTGTTAGCAGGGCGCCGATCACAGCACCGATCAAACTTGAAAATAAAAAGCTTCTCCAATTTCTTTGCGGCTTTTCCCGAACGTATTTTTCCTCATCATGATTAAACTCCACTATATTCAAATCCTTTCAAGGAACGATATATGTATATAGTGTGGATCATATGCCGCCAGAATAATCACTGATTCAGGAAAATTCACACCGCTGCAAGAGGTGTTGGCTTTTTGGGATCTGTATCGAATAAATCAAACGTTTCTCCAGCTAGCAAACCCTTAGCTGCAAGGGTTTGCTGAACTGACATTCTAGCCAGTTCCTTCATATTGTTATCCTGGCTTAAATGGGCTAAGTAAATGCGAGACGTCTCATCTCCGATTACATCTGTCATAGCCAGTGCTGCGTCTTCATTTGACACGTGGCCGATGTCGCTTAAAATTCGACGCTTAATGTTCCATGGATAACGGCCCATTTGCAGCATACCCACATCGTGATTGCTCTCAAAGACAAAGGCATTGGCTGATCGAATAATGCCTTTCATTCTGTCGCTGACATAGCCGGTATCCGTAATCAGCGCAAGCTTTCGTCCATTGTAATGAAACACGTAGAACATCGGCTCTGCGGCATCATGGGAGACGCCAAAAGATTCAACATCAAGGGAACCGAACGATTTTACCGATTCCATTGGAAATACGAATTTTTGGCCGCTGTCTATTTTACCGATATGCCCTTCCATCGCCGTCCACGTTTTCTCATTGGCATAGACGGGCAGCTCATATTTTCTTGCCAGCACGCCGAGACCTTTAATATGATCACTGTGCTCATGAGTGACAAAAATACCGTCGAGCTTGTCCAAATGGCGGTCAATCTGCGCCATCAGCCCTTCGATTGCCTTCCCGCTAAGTCCTGCGTCAACTAGAAAAGCGTGGTCATCGGTTTCCAAATAAAATGCATTTCCGGTACTCCCGCTCGCAAGTACGCTAAATTGCAGGCTCATGGTTTCTCACTCCATTATGATTTTTCCTTTTTCTCCTGTGTTTGAAGAACAGCGCCGTCCCGTGCATCCACGATAAATTCTTCATGTATCGTTTTGTCGTCCGTTTTGCGCTGGATTTCGATTCTCCAGACCGGCACGAAAATCTGTGCGCTTGCCAAAGGATACTGCGTGAAATATCCAAGCTCAGCGGATTTAATTTTGCTGTACTTCTTCAGATAATCCGGGTAGTATAAAGCTTCAACCGCACCGACTGCAGAAATCAGATTTTCTGTTTTGACTTCTTTTATTTCTTGCAGCATTGACTGCTTATAGGAAACGACTTCGTTTTTATCATTGAAATAAAGAACGACTTCGCCCATTTCATTGTTGGCATTATTCTGCCGATCCTGAAAAATGTAATTTCCGTTATAAGTTTGGAAGAAGATGATCTGATTTTGAGCCTTATCGATCTTCCAGAACTTATACTTGCTGCCGTCAATGATCTCCTGGTTGACGATTTCCCTTGCCTTTGTCTTGATATCCGTTTTCGGAAGTGCAATGGGTTTGTCAAATTCCATTTTTATTTCTGTCACAGGGTCACCTTTTGACATGTTCATTAACGGTTTCGGCTTTTGTCCTTTTAACGATTTAATTTCGCTCTCTTTAAAGATCCTCTTTTGCGCAGAGATTGAGGAGCCTTTTGAAGACTCCTTAGACAAATTACCATAAGAAATATGGTCAGCTTTCATATCTTCCTGCAGCGTCGATTTTTCTAAAATCGGGAACTGGTTGATTCTTCGCTTATCAAAGTATTGAAACGCCAAAAAGATATCCAGGATGAGGAAGACGATGATAAAGATCGTTTTTGTCCTATTCCACTCCACTTTCAACGCCCTCCTTCACCGCTGCATCCTTCTTCGAAACCGGCTGCATTGTGCCGTTTATTTTAATGCACCATGTCGGCACCAGTTTAACAAGCGGGTCTTGTTCCTCTGATACTGAAACCATTTCATAAGCGGGGAAAATTTGTTCAATCTTGTCAAAGCTGTACTCTTCATTCTCTTTCAAGTACTTAATCAATTCGGCTCCACTCATGATTTCTTTATCTTTTTTGCTGACTGGATTTGCATTCGCCCCCAAGACATATGTCGGGTGTTTATAATCCAAGATGTCATTGTTTGCCCAGCGAAGCTCAATAGATGTTGTTCCAAAAGGCTGCCTTTGGCTGTTTACGACCGGCAGCTGATCCATGAATAAGTTAAAGTTGACCTGTTGATTTTCATTCAAGCCGAAAAACTGATAATCGTCCGTCCAGCTTCCTGTATCATTTAAATACTTAAAGCTTTTATTGATCAGCTCTCCATTTTGATAGGAGGAACTCGGCTCCAAATTGCGATGCTGGAACTTAACCTCTCTGTTGTTTGAGTAAACCTCCAAAAGGCTTGTTCCATCCGAATATACGGGCCTGTTTAAGTTCGTTTCCTGCCGTACGGTTTGAGGATCATCAAATAATGCCTTTTTAAAACTCGTCGGGCTGATTGTTTCTGTGAAAAATTCTTTTTCAGACATCTTCAGCCGTTTTACCGGAAGCAGAACATCTCTTCTTGAGTTGATTTGATAATCTTTATAAAGAGGCATCTGCGCTTTTTCTTTATCGATGTCTGAAAGAATGTTTCGGTAATTTGCCGATTCAATTACCGATTCAACAACCGTTTCTTTACTAAAGGAGACAAAATAAATCTTTTTCGTACCGCTTCCTCCATTGAAAGGAAGAACAATTCGGTCAAACGAGTTATATTCATAAGAATTTGCAGACCATTTAAACAGCGGCTGCAACACATCGATTGGAATATTGTCGCTAAAGACGAGATCCAATTTAGACGCGAATTTGTTTTTCGCGTACAGCCAATTTTTAAACTGCTGCTTGTCAAATTCGTCCGAGACGTCTCTCAACGACTTTACTTCCCAGCGGCTCATGTCATCCCAAAGCTGGGAATAGAGTGTCATATCATTCAGCAAATAATGATTCCCATTGTCGTGAATGAACATCTGCTGCGGCTTAACGGCTTCATTTAACAACTTTGTCTGGTTTGTAATCGGCTGTTTATCACTGACTTGTGCCTGTGAATCTTCAACTTTTTCGTAATCTCCCTGCCCCCCCCAAATATTGAAGGTAAAAAGAAGACTGATCAAAATCAAAAGGGACAGTACTACTGTTTTAATTGTCTCACGCTTCATCCCAATCATCCTCTTGTTCTTCCTTATATGGCAAGGTAAATGTTATGGTCGTTCCTTTTCCTTCGATGCTGTCCGCCCAAATGTCGCCGCCATGGGCCTGCACCATTTCTTTTGCGATCGCCAGACCGAGTCCGGTGCCGCCAAGCTTTCTTGTTCTGGCTTTATCCACACGGTAGAAACGTTCGAAAATCTTGTCCATATCCTTTCTCGGAATGCCGACGCCTTCATCCTTCACGCTGATATAAAGCAGCTCCTCTTCTTCATTGACACCAACGGAGAACGTGATATGGCCTCCTTCAGGCGAATATTTCAATGCATTTGAAATGATATTATCCAGCACTTGTGTAATTTTGTCCGGATCCATTTCAACATATAAATCTCTGTCCGGCAGGTGGCTGATAAAATCAACGTGCTGCTCCTTCGTCATTTCAAAGCGCTCAATAATAAGTGAGAAGAAGCGCATAAAAGGGATCCATTCCTTGTTGAATTGATAATCCTTGCTGTCAAACTTTGAAAGCTGCAGCAGGTCGTTGACGAGCCTGATCATCCGCTCCGTTTCATTCTGCGTGACATTTAAGAAACGAGGTGCAATGTTTGGATCCTCCCAAGCGCCTTCCGCAAGCGCTTCTAAATAGCTCCGCATCGTCGTGAGCGGTGTTCTGAGCTCGTGTGAGACATTTGCCACAAACTCTCTGCGCTCTTGGTCAATCTGCTCCTGTTCGGTGACATCGTAAATAACCGCGATTAACCCGTCAATCTTTCCGTGTTCTTTTTGAATCACCGAGAAATTGACGCGCAGCACAGAAGTTCGTTCTTCCTGCTCAATTTCAAGAAGAAGAGATTCCTGCTGCTCGACTAAATCTTCAAACGTATATTCATTCTCAATACCGAGCAATGAGGTGATCGGCATTTCCAGAGCCGTTTCACGTGAAACATTTAAAAGCTCTAAAGCCGGTGAATTTAATAAAATAATGGCACCGTTGCGATTGGTCGCGATAACCCCGTCTGTCATATATGCAATAACAGAGGATAGTTTTCTTCGTTCTCCTTCTGTCATCGATTGGGCTTCCTTCAGCTCTCTCGTTAAATAATTAAAAGTCGTGGCCAGCTGACCGATCTCATCGTTTCCATATTTCCTGACTTTTCTCGAGAAATTCCCTTTTGCCAGCTCAATGGCCTGTTTGCGCATATCTGAAAGCGGATGGGTGATCGTCCGCGCGACAAAAATCCCCAGGAACGCGGTGATCCCAAGCGCAATTAAAGTTCCAGACGCTAAAATCGTATTGATCGTCGTGATTTGCGCATAGACATTATCCATCGAAGCGACAACATAAATGGCCCCGATCGTTTCTTGATTGGTTTTTTTAATCGGTGTGACGGAAATCCGCACTCTGCTGTCCCGCTCCGGATCAAAAAATTTATTTTCATATGGGATACCGACAAGCAATGTTCTTTTTATGATGCCCTCTGTTGTCTTTTTACCGGCTACCTCCCGATTGTACGGATTGGAGGTTGCGATGACTTCATAGCTTTTATCAATCAAGCTGACTTCAAGGATTTCGCCTTCCTTGCTGAAATCATTTAGTATCCGCTCTGCATCGTCTTTCAACGTTGTAGAGGAATCATTGCTTCTGTCCTTCGTCATCTCCTGCTCAAGATAGTACGAGAGGTTGTTCACCCGCTGGTCAAGTGCATCTTTGTAAGATGTCAGGAGGGATTCCTCCATCTGCTTGACAAAGTAGACCCCGATAATCTGCATGGCGACGATGATCAGCAGGACATATATTAAAGTAAACTTAAAGTGGATGGAGCGAAAAAAACCGACTTTATTCATTTGGGCTTTAGTCCTGTTCTGGATTTCTCAAGTAGTAACCGACGCCGCGTCTCGTGACAATCCAGCTTGGGTGGCTCGGATTATCTTCAATTTTTTCACGAAGGCGTCTAACCGTAACGTCAACGGTGCGGACATCTCCAAAGTAGTCATACCCCCACACGGTCTGCAGTAAATGCTCGCGGGTCATGACTTGTCCGATATGTTTTGCAAGGTAGTGCAGAAGCTCAAACTCCCGATGTGTCAGTTCGATTGTTTCATCGCGTTTGGAAACGACATAGGCATCCGGAAAAATAACGAGCGACCCGATTTGAATTTCGTTTGAAGACGTTTCTTCTTCAGCCGGTGTTGCTGTGTTCAGTCTTCTCAGGTTGGCTTTCACCCTGGCCAAAAGTTCACGGGTGCTGAACGGCTTTGTCACATAGTCGTCGGCACCGAGTTCAAGGCCGATGACTTTATCGATTTCTGAATCTTTGGCGGTCAGCATAATGATAGGCATGTCATATTTTTTACGGACTTCACGGCATACTTCCACACCGTCTTTATTGGGAAGCATGATGTCAAGGAGGATTAAATCTGGGTTCAGCTCCTCGACCATTTGCAGCGCCTCATTTCCGTCATAAGCGCAATGGACCTCATAGCCCTCTTTTTTCAGGTTAAACTCTAAAATATCAGCAATCGGCTTTTCATCATCTACAACGAGTATCTTTTTTTCCATTTTGAATTCCTCCTGGTTCAGAATGAGATACAGCACTCATAAAATGCTGTTATGTTTTATATCAAATCGTTTTTAAAATCACATTCATTAAAATAGATTTCTTATACATTATAACGTTAATGCGGCAAAAGTTAAAAAAATAGTTCAAAGGAAAAGGTTTGGACATATCATCCGATCGGGATTTTTTTATTTCTGTCACAACCATTACATTTATGTGACCTTTTTTACTGAAAAATGAAACATTTTTCTGTTTAAAACGTCTATATAGTAACGTCTTCTTCTTCGGCCGGTCCTCCGGCCTCCCTTTTTTTCCTCTCTTCATACACTTCAGTATGTTTCAATTTCACCCTATAAATAAAACGCATCTGCATAATAGACAGACGCGCTTTATTAAAGTGGCTCGGGACGGAATCGAACCGCCGACACACGGATTTTCAGTCCGTTGCTCTACCAACTGAGCTACCGAGCCGAGTATCAAATTTTAAATGGCGGTCCGGACGGGACTCGAACCCGCGACCTCCTGCGTGACAGGCAGGCATTCTAACCAACTGAACTACCGGACCGTATGTTTTTTTACAGTACCTGCTTCGGAAAGGAATCGTGGTCTTCCCGAAGCAAGCGGGGATTTAGCAATAACGCTAAAGTAAATCAATGACCCGTACGGGATTCGAACCCGTGTTACCGCCGTGAAAGGGCGGTGTCTTAACCGCTTGACCAACGGGCCTCGGAAAATGGTGAGCCATGAAGGACTCGAACCTTCGACCCTCTGATTAAAAGTCAGATGCTCTACCAACTGAGCTAATGGCTCTTCATGCTGTCCAAATTCATTTTCGCAACAACGAGATTTATATTATCATAGAACAAACAAAGGTGGCAATATATTTTTTATATTTTTTCTGTTTATTTTTCTCCTTCATGATAATACTCTGCTCCTTCGCTGTTTACCCAGTGCATGATTCCGTGCGGATGAAATACCAACAACAGCCGATTCGCCTCATCTAGAGGCATCCACCTCGCTTCCATAATGTTCTCATCGAATGTGATAGTCTCGGGACGGTCTGTGAACTGTGCTTTAAACACAATAAAATACACGTGCTCGTCATCGATCACCGCTTCATTTAAAGCTAAAATCCCGAGGAGCTCAATGCCGCAGCCCGTTTCTTCCTTCATTTCTCTTGCTGCCGCTTCAGGCAGGGACTCTCCCGCTTCAACCTTGCCGCCCGGCAGCGTCCAAGACTGATTTGTTCTATTTTTGACCATCAGGACTTGCCCGTTCTCTTCTGCGAATGAATAAACGACATCAACGCGCTTCATTTGTTCTCCTCCTTTTCACCCGAAAAATAAAGCCTCTGCGAGTTGCAGAGGCTTCAACATTAGTTCGGACGGTACACGCTTCTGATTACATTGGTCTGAGATCTGTCAGGGCCGACAGAGAAAATGGAAAGCGGAATGCCTGTCAGCTGAGAAACTCGCTCAAGGTAATGGCGGGCATTTTCAGGCAGTTCGCTCAGGTTTTTAGCGCTTGTGATATCCTCAGTCCAGCCTGGCATTTCTTCATAGACTGGTTCACATTCGGCCAAAGCTTTCAGGCTTGCCGGGAACTCTTCCAGAATTTCTCCGCGATACTTGTACGCGACACAGATTTTCAGCGTTTCAATACCGGTCAATACATCGATTGAGTTTAAAGAAAGGTCCGTAATTCCGCTGACGCGGCGGGCATGGCGGACAACCACGCTGTCGAACCAGCCGACACGGCGGGGCCGTCCAGTCGTCGTGCCGTATTCGCGGCCGACCTCGCGGATTTGGTCTCCGATCTCATTCTCAAGCTCGGTCGGGAAAGGACCGTCTCCGACACGCGTTGTATAAGCTTTAGATACACCAACGACATGCTGGATTTTTGTAGGCCCTACTCCTGAGCCGATCGTTACGCCGCCGGCGACAGGGTTTGAAGAAGTGACAAACGGATATGTTCCCTGGTCGATATCGAGCATAACCCCTTGCGCCCCTTCGAACAAGACGCGGCGTCCGTCATCAAGCGCGTCGTTTAAGACGACTGACGTGTCGCAGACGTATTGTTTAATTTGCTGACCGTATTCATAGTACTCATCTAAAATGTCTTCTATTTTAAATCCTTCCGCCTCATACATTTTTTCAAGCAGACGGTTTTTTTCTTCCAGATTGCGGGCAAGCTTTTCTTCAAAGACTTCCCGGTCCAACAGATCGGCGATGCGGATTCCGACGCGTGCAGCTTTATCCATATAAGCCGGGCCGATTCCTTTTTTCGTCGTGCCGATTTTATTTGCCCCTTTCCGTTCTTCTTCCACCGCGTCAAGCTTCAAATGATACGGGAGAATGACATGGGCTCTGTTCGAGATTTTCAGGTTATCTGTACTGACATTCCGTTCATGAAGATATGCAAGTTCTGTTACCAATGCTTTCGGATCAACGACCATTCCGTTGCCGATCACACATTTTTTATCCTTATAAAAAATACCGGATGGAATTAAGTGTAGCTTGTACGTTACCCCGTTAAATTTAATCGTATGTCCTGCGTTATTTCCGCCTTGGTACCGTGCGATTACCTCTGCGTTTTCTGATAGGAAATCGGTAATTTTACCTTTTCCTTCGTCACCCCACTGCGTACCGACAACAACTACTGAAGACATATCCGTGCACCTCCGTTAACCTTTTCAAACGATATCAATATCAAACAAATTCAGTTTATCAGTGTCATGATATAAAGTCAATCTTAAATCCGAACATTGTTTTTAAAACAAAACACATTTGTTCGTTATTATAAATTTAATTTTATATATTTTCTTTTTGCGGGTTAATTTTTTAGTTAAAAACTCAAAAACTAGTTATTTTTAAATTTCTTGGACAAAGACACATAAAAAGACATCTCCCTCAATACTTAATAAAGTAAGGAGGGAGATGCCGATGGAGACCGTATTGATTTTTGCATCCGTTTTATCGCCTATCATTTTAGCGCTTGTCGAACTGGTGAAAAAAACGTTCAGGGTGCCTAAAAATTTGATCCCGCTTGTATCACTGCTGATTGGTTTATTGATCGGCGCCGCTGCATATCCGTTTACCGACCTTGATTTGGTTTTACGGCTTTGGGCTGGCGGACTGGCAGGTTTAACGGCGACAGGACTTTTTGAAATCGGTAAAAACCGCGATACAAGACAAAAGAAAAAACCCTGAGAACATGGCTCAGGGTTTTATGCACCAGGCGGAACACCCGCATCATCAAAGCGGCGCTCCAGGTTCACGAACTTATTATATTCTTTTACAAATGCGAGTGAAACGGTGCCGACAGGGCCGTTCCGCTGTTTTGCAATGATAATTTCGATAATGTTTTTGTTCTCTGATTCTTTGTCATAATAGTCATCACGATATAGGAAAGCAACGATATCGGCATCCTGCTCGATACTTCCTGATTCCCGGATGTCCGACATCATCGGACGCTTATCCTGGCGCTGCTCGACGCCGCGGGAAAGCTGGGAAAGCGCGATAACCGGCACTTCAAGTTCTCTCGCCAGCGATTTAAGCGCACGGGAGATTTCCGATACTTCCTGCTGGCGATTGTCCTTTGAACGGCCGCTTCCTTGGATGAGCTGCAAATAGTCGATTAAAATCATCCCAAGACCGTTCTCCTGCTTCAGCCGTCTGCATTTCGAACGGATTTCGCTGACTCTGATGCCAGGTGTATCATCGATGAAGATACCGCTGTTTGACAAGCTTCCCATCGCCATTGTCAGCTTGCCCCAGTCTTCTTCCGTCAAATTACCGGTACGGAGATTTTGGGCATCGATGTTGCCCTCTGCGCAAAGCATCCGCATGACAAGCTGTTCCGCTCCCATCTCAAGACTGAAGATCGCGACGCTTTCATCCGTTTTTGTCGCTACATTTTGCGCGATATTCAAAGCAAAAGCGGTTTTACCGACAGAAGGCCGTGCAGCAACGATGATCAGATCGTTTCTCTGAAAGCCGGCCGTCATTCTGTCAAGCTCTGTAAAACCGGTCGGGATTCCGGTAATATCCCCTTTGCGGTTGTGAAGTTGTTCAATATTATCATACGTTTGAACAAGAACATCTTTAATATTCTGGAAGGCCCCTGAATTTTTGCGCTGGGCCACTTCCATAATCGTTTTTTCTGCTTCGCTTAAGAGATCCTCGACTTCATCTTCCCTTGTATATCCATCTTGTGCAATCGTCGTTGCCGTACGGATCAAGCGGCGGAGAATCGATTTTTCTTCCACGATTTTTGCGTAATACTCTATATTAGCCGCTGTTGGCACAGAATTTGCAATATCCGTCAAATAAGAAATTCCACCGACTTCTTCCAAAAGATCCGTATTCGCAAGCTCTGATGTGACTGTCACTAAGTCTACAGGCTCGCCGCGGTCTCCGAGAACAAGCATGGCGTTAAATATTTTTTGGTGCGACATTCTGTAAAAATCATCTGGAATTAAGACTTCTGACGCTAAAGTTAATGCCGACGGCTCTAAAAAAACAGCACCTAACACGGCCTGTTCGGCTTCTATATTTTGCGGCGGCAGCCTGTCATTCAGAAGATCTGTCATGTTAAGCACCGTCCTCCCATTAAAAATAACCCAACGTCTATTCTACCATTTTTGCAGAAAAAAAATAGACTCTAGCCAAATCCCTTATTTTAGAAATATTTTCATAGTGAGAAGCGATGCATCCAGCTTCGGCATGTTTTTTGGCCAATTATCATGTTTCATCCTTTTTTGTTTCCGGGTAAGACACATATAAATATGATAGATAGGGAGGCTCCTTACCGATGAAAATATATACCGTAACACCACATGTTGATGCGGATGGATGGTTTGTGAAAATGGAAGATACCGCGCCTGTTGACCTTTATGACACAAGGGCAGAGGCGGTGGAAAAAGGAGAGGAAATGGCGAAAGAGAACCGTCCTGCAAAACTGATCATCTATGATCGGCAGGACAAGAAAGAAGAGGAACGAACTTATTAAACACCTTCCTTGAGGTGTTTTTTTATTGTCCCTCAGTACAAATCGTTCCTGCCGTTCCAGTTGTTTTTGAACAGCATGCTCACCATCAGGTCGGTCGCGTTTTGATATAATTCCCATTCTTCATAAGCGGCAAATTTCAGCCTGAGCATTTGCAGCACATTGCGCATATCTTTGTACTCTTCGAACGTGTAGAGCCCTTTTGATCTGATCTGCTGCTCATACAATTTCTTTTTCAATGCCGATATGGTCGTTTTCATGACCGTCACCTCCTATTTTATTTATATCCTCCTTCTCTTTTTCTTCCAACTCATTTGTTATATGATGTTACAATAAATGTTGATATTTACTGTTGCGTCCCATTACCGCTCGAGTACAATAGAAAATGGAGGAAAATATGAGACCTTTACAAATATCTGCCGAAACGGCACAAAAACTTTCGAAATCCTTAAATCTCCCTCTTGAACAAATTATGCATATGCCGCAGCACATTCTGCTGGCGAAACTTGCCGAAATACAGAAGCAAGATCACCAAAAGTAACCTTGGATCATGCTCCGGGTTTCTTTTTCATGTACTTTTTCACCTGAAAGCAAAGGAGAATACAGCATGCACAACATTGACGATCAGCGCACCCGTATAAACAACATTTTGCTTATTGCGGGCATCATATTCATCGCTTTTAATTTAAGACCCGCTATCACATCAGTCGGTCCATTGATCAGTTCGATCCGCTCCGATTTGGATATGACAAACGGGATGGCAGGATTTTTGACGACTTTGCCACTCTTGTCTTTTGCCTTACTTTCTCCAATCGCCCCTAAGCTCGGACAGAAGCTGGGCAATGAAAGAACCCTGTGGGTTGGATTGGTCGTTCTGTTGATCGGCATTTTGCTGCGTTCCTATGGGGATGCTTTTACACTATTGGCAGGAACCGCTCTGATCGGAGTCGGGATTGCCATCTGCAATGTGCTGCTGCCAAGCCTTATCAAACACAAATTTCCGGATAAAGCGGGCATCATGACGAGTTTCTATACGACATCCATGTCGATATTCGCGGCGATCGCTTCAGGCATCAGCATTCCGCTGTCACACGGTTTACAGTGGGGATGGAGCGCTTCCCTGATGGTTTGGGCGGGCCTCGCATTCTTTGCGATTTTGATCTGGATTCCCCAGCTTCGCTATCATGATACGACAAACCGCACGGTCCAAATTCAAACGGATGGACAAACCGTCTGGCGCTCGAAAATCGCCTGGCAAGTGACGTTCTTTATGGGCATCCAGTCTTTTTTGTTTTATTGTACGATCGCTTGGCTTCCTGAAATTCTCCGCTCTCATGGGATGAGCATTTCGCTTGCCGGCTGGATGCTGTCGCTTATGCAATTTGCCAGTCTGCCGTCAACATTTTTAACACCGGTTCTCGCCGACCGTTTCCGCAGTCAAAAAAGCATTGTCCTCGGGCTCGGCATTCTTTACTTAGCCGGCATGTCAGGTCTTCTTTACGGAGGCAATACGGCCATGCTGACCTTATGGGTAATTTTGATCGGAATCGGACAAGGCTCAAGCATCAGCTTAGCTCTGGCTTTAATCGGGCTGCGAAGCGAAAACGCCGATCAAGCCGCCGCTCTATCTGGGATGTCGCAATCGGCAGGCTATCTGCTGGCGGCAATCGGCCCTAGTTTTGTCGGGTTTCTGTACGATCATACGCATTCATGGAACGGACCGATTCTGCTTTTCATCACTGCGCTGGTCGCTTTAATTGGTGCAGGACTTGGGGCGGGAAGAAATCAATACATCTATGCCAAAGCTGCATAAGAAAACCGACATTCTTGTCGGTTTTTTTATTGGGCTGGCGCATAAAGAACAGCGTCACTTAACCTGACAAACAAGCAGCCACACCGGATGGAATGGTATATGATCTAATATATTCAAAAAATATTTTTGTGTAATGGTCTAGACAACTAGATCTATAATGTTCTATACTGATGATAACGTTTTCAAGAAAGGACTTTTGACTGTGAAAACTAACCAATCTCAACGCTTTGTTTTTAAACACCTTCATATTTACAGTGAAAATGGAATGATAGAAGACGGATTTGTCCTGACTGACGGAGAAAAGATTGAGGCTTACGGATCAATGGCTGATCTTCCCGATTCTGCACACTCGGCTGAGCCGCTGACATTTCCGGATACCTTTAAAGTGCTGCCGGGCATGATTGATGTTCATATTCACGGTGCAAACGGCGCAGATGTCATGGATGGAACGGCTGAGGCTTTAAACACGATGGCTGAAGCCCTTCCGAGGGAAGGCACAACAAGCTTCCTCGCAACAACGATGACCCAGGATGCAGCCACCATCGAACATGCACTGGCAAATGTCAAACATTATATGGAGGCTGACATTCAGTCCGGCACTGCTGAAGTATTAGGGGTTCATTTAGAAGGCCCTTTTATTTCAGAAAAGCGGTGCGGCGCCCAGCCGCTTGACGCCATCACTCCGCCGGATCTGTCTTTATTTAAGAAATGGCAGGAGCTTGCGGGTCATCATATTAAACTCGTCACCATCGCACCTGAGCTTGAAGGGGCTTTAGAACTGATTTCCTATTTGAAAGAAACCGGTGTCGTCGCTTCAGCCGGACATTCCGACGCGGGATTAAAGGAAATGGAAGCCGGGATGAAAGCAGGTGTTTCACATGTCACACATATGTTCAACGGCATGCGGGGCCTGCATCATCGTGAGCCGGGCGTAGCGGGCAGCGCCCTTTTGCATGATGAACTTACGACAGAGCTGATTGCCGACGGCATCCATGTCCACCCTGCCGTCATTAAACTGACATTCCAGCGAAAACAGAAAGAAGGCATCATTTTAATCACGGATGCCATGCGAGCCAAATGTCTAAAAAATGGCACTTATACTTTAGGCGGACAGGAGGTTTTTGTCAACGGCGAAACAGCCGTGTTAAAGGACGGCACGCTGGCAGGCAGCATTCTGAAGATGGATCAGGCTGCACTGAACATGATGGAATTCTCGGATTGTTCACTCGAAGACATCGTCTATATGACAGCGGTAAACCCCGCCAAACAGCTTAACGTCTTTGACCGCAAAGGCAGCATTCAAAGTGGAAAAGATGCCGATTTGATCGTTTTGAATGAAAAAAATGAAGTTGTGATGACACTATGCAGAGGGGCTATCGCTTTCAGTAAAAGGGAGGTTTAACCATGAAGTTGATTGAAGCTAAACATTATCAGGATATGAGCCAAAAAGCCGCCCGATTCATCATTGAAAAAGTGAATCGTTTACCTGCTCCAGTGCTTGGATTAGCAACCGGAGGGACACCTCTTGCGACTTATCAATGCCTGCGGGAGGATCACGAGAACAATGGAACCTCCTACAAACACGTGTACACCGTTAACTTGGATGAGTATGTCGGGGTTGCGCCTGATGATAACAACAGCTACACGTATTATATGAAAAAACAGCTCTTTGACCATATTGACATCCCGCCCAGCCATACCCATTTGCCTGATGGCATGGCCGAAGATTTGGAGGCTGAATGCAGACGCTATGAATCGTTGATCGAACGGTTGGGTGGCGTTGACCTGCAATTGCTCGGACTCGGCTTGAACGGCCACATCGGCTTTAATGAGCCGGGCACACCGTTTTCATCAGAAACTCATACGGTCGAATTGACAGACTCGACGAGGGAAGCCAATGCCCGTTATTTTGATTCTCTTTCATCTGTCCCGTCTCAAGCTGTGACAATGGGCATTTCTACAATCATGAGAAGCAAACAGATACTACTGCTCGTCTCAGGTGCGAAAAAAGCCGATATTCTGGCAAAGCTGCTCAGTGAAGAACCGAATGAAGACACTCCCGCCTCCTTATTAAAAATGCATCAAGACGTAGTCATCATCGCTGACAGTGACGCCTTATCGATTGTGAAAGAAAGGGGTATCACCTATTGATCAAAAAAGATTCACACATTCCGATTTACTACCAGATTGAAACGGAAATCAAGAAGCTTGCCGAAACAAAGGATTTGAAACCCGGGGATTTGATTCCGTCGGAAAGGGAGTTTGCGGAAAAATACGAAGTAAGCAGAATGACCGTTCGGCAAGCAGTCAACAACCTTGTCAATGAAGGGATTCTCGTCAGGCAGCGGGGAAAAGGTACATTTATTGCCAAGCCTAAGATTGAGCAGCCCCTTAAAGGATTGACAAGCTTTTCTGAGGATATGAAATCAAGAGGCATGACACCAGGCACTAAAATGCTCGGATTCGGCATCATCCCTTGTGATCAAAGCACAGCACGCAAACTCGAGATACCGGAAGGCTCCCCCGTCTATGAAGTGAAGCGGATCCGCCTTGCCGATGATATTCCGATGGCTTACGAAATCTCTTATCTGCCGGCCGATTTGATAAAAGGCCTGACAGAAGACATTATGAGCGCCTCATTGTATGACTATGTCGAAAATACGCTGTCTCTTACAATCGAGCGAGCGGCGCAAACACTGGAGCCGTCCGTCGCCTCACAGGCTGAGAGCGAACCGCTGGACATTGATGAAGGCGCGCCTGTTCTGCTCATTGAGCGATGCAGCTATTTGGAAGACGGCAGACCGTTTGAAATGGTCAAATCCATCTACAGAGGCGACCGTTATAAATTTGTCATCGATATGAAGAGGAAAGAAATATGAAAAAGACAGAAGAAGCAAACGAAAAAAGCAGAGCACTTGATGAAATGAACGCGTTGGATATCGTCACCTTGATGAATGAGGAAGATCATACGGTTTCGCGTGCCATTACACCTTGCCTTCCCCTGATTGCCTGTGCCGCTGATACGATTGTCAGCCGCCTTGAGAAAGGCGGCAGAGTGTTTACAGCCGGAGCCGGCACAAGCGGCAGAATAGCTGTCCTTGACGCCGCCGAACTGCCGCCTACTTTCTCCATTGACGAAAATCAGTGGGTCGGCCTTATGGCGGGCGGATATGAAGCAATGTGGAAACCGCTTGAAGAAAATGAAGATGACCGGGAAAAAATCGTTTCCCAATTACAGGAACACTCATTTTCAAAAGACGACGTGTTAATCGGCGTTACAGCGAGCGGTTCAACCCCTTATGTACTTGGGGCCTTATCCTATGCAAAACAGCTGGGAGCCGCTGCGGTATCGATCAGCTGCAATAAAGGAACAGAAGCAGCCAAGTTCAGCGACATTGCGATCGAGGTCCAGACTGGACCTGAAATTCTCCGCGGCTCAACCCGCTTAAAAGCCGGCACCGCTCAAAAAATGATCCTTAATATGCTGTCTACCGCTGCAATGGTTCGGCTGGGCCATGTTTATCAAAACGAGATGGTAAATATGAAATTGCTCAATCAAAAGCTGTCCAGCCGGGCCGTCAGCATATTAATGAATACAACCGGCCTATCACAGGATGAAGCATCACACGTTTTAAAAGAAAGCCGCTATAACATCAAAGCAGCGATTTTTATGGTGCTGACAAACGGAACATTGGAAGATGCCAGCCGCTGTTTATCCCATGAAAATGGACATTTAAAAAAAGCGATTCAATATTATCGAAAGGGGTTTTAATGATGTTGGGATTTCTTCAAAATATCGGCCGCGCGCTGATGCTGCCGATCGCCGTTCTTCCTGCCGCGGGACTGCTGCTCGCCTTGGGAAGGGAAGATTTATTTAACATTCCGTTTATCGCCGCTTCAGGACAGTCGATTCTTGATCAATTGCCGATCATCTTTGCGATAGGCGTTGCCATCGGCTTATCAAAGGATGGCCACGGCGCCGCCGCACTGTCTGGAGCCATCGGTTATTTTGTATTAACGGGCGGCCTTGCAGCTATAAACACAGATCTTAATATGGGGGTTCTCGGCGGAATTATCTCAGGTGTCGTCGCCGCGCTTATGTATAACCGCTTTAAAGATGCAAAGCTGCCGGATTGGCTCGGATTCTTTGGCGGAAAACGCAGCGTTCCGATTATGACAGCCTTTACTTCTATTATTCTCGCAGGGATTTTCGGGTTTGTCTGGATATATGCACAGCAAGCAATCGATGCCGTCGGCAGCTGGATCATTCAAGCCGGGGCTTTAGGAGTCGGAATATTCGGTCTTTTAAACAGGCTCCTTCTTCCGCTTGGCCTCCATCACATTTTAAACAACATGGTTTGGATGGTCTTTGGGGAATTTGCCGGCAAAACGGGTGATATGAACCGATTTTTCGCCGGAGACCCGAGTGCAGGCGCCTTTATGACAGGGTTCTTCCCGATCATGATGTTCGGTCTGCCCGCGGCATGTTTCGCGATCATTGCCGCTGCGAAAAAACACCGCCGCAAAGCAACAGCCGGTTTATTGATCGGACTCGCGTTCACCTCATTTTTAACGGGTATTACGGAACCGATTGAGTTTACATTCATGTTCCTGTCGCCGCTGCTTTTCGGGATTCACGCCCTGTTAACCGCAAGTGCCATGACTGTAACCAATATGCTCGGCATCCATCACGGCTTTACCTTTTCAGCGGGAACGATTGACTATCTCTTAAACTTTGGAATCGCCACTAAACCGCTGCTCTTGCTGCCGGTCGGACTTGTATACGGTATCATCTATTTCATTATCTTTTACTTCTTGATCACGAAGCTGAATTTGAAAACGCCGGGACGGGAAGATGAAGAAGAACAGGAAAATGTGCCAGAACCAGTCAGCACAGCATCGGGTTCTTCCAAATACGAAGCGCTTGCGGTTCAATATCTTGATGCGCTAGGCGGAACAGAAAACATCGAAACGCTGAACAACTGTGTCACCCGTCTCCGCCTCAAAATCTATGATGCAGCCAAACTGGATGAAAAAGCGCTGAAAGCCATGGGAGCGAAAGGTATCGTGAAGCTCAACCAGCATGAGGTCCAGGTCATCGTCGGTACAGACGTCGAATTTTTGGCAAATGAAATGCGAAAACATACGGAATAAAAGATAAGCCCCTTCTATTTTATAGAAGGGGCATTCGGCATTTATGATTGCTCTTTCACATGCACTTTCAGTGTCGCCTGCACGTCCTGGTGGAGCTTAACCGGAACATTTGTATATCCTAAAGAACGAATCGCATCATTTAGTTCAATTTTGCGTTTGTCGACTTTTAATTGATGGGCTTTTTGGAGCGCATCGGCAATTTGCTTGCTTGTGACAGAGCCGAATAGACGGCCGCCTTCCCCGGATTTAGCAGAAAGCTCAACCG
The DNA here is from genome assembly GCF_001969815.1 of Bacillus swezeyi. Taxonomy (GTDB): domain Bacteria; phylum Bacillota; class Bacilli; order Bacillales; family Bacillaceae; genus Bacillus; species Bacillus swezeyi. The sequence goes on from NZ_MRBK01000004.1 coordinate 535,480, forward strand.
TAATCGTTTCAAGCGTTTTTTTCAGCTCCTGCGCCTGCTTCAGTTCTTCGGCCGCTTCTTTTTTCTCTTTATTCTTCTGGCCTTCAAGCGCGCTGATATTGGCGGATGTCGCTTCAACAGCAAGACCTTTTTTGATCAGAAAGTTATGCGCGTATCCATCCGCTACATTTTTAACCTCGCCTTTTTTCCCTTTGCCTTTAACATCCTGTAAGAAAATTACCTTCATTTTTGAATGCCTCCTTCAAAATACTCGTCAATCGCTTCTTTCAGACGGCTGAGCGTTTCCTCAACAGATAGATCTGTCAGCTGTGTGGCCGCATTTGTTAAATGCCCTCCGCCTTCAAGAGTCTCCATGATGATTTGAACGTTCACTTCGCCAAGCGATCTCGCACTGATGCATACCGTGCTGTCATCCCTTCTCGCCACTGCGAAAGAAGCTTCAACCTCGCTCATGGACAAAAGAGAATCCGCTGCTTGTGCAATAATGACCTGGTCAAAGTATTCGTCCGCCTCACCGCTCGGCAGAGAAGCGATGACGATGCCATTTTTATAAAAAGATGTATGCTGAATGAGCCTCGCTCTTTTAATATAATGATCGGCTGTTTCCTTTAGAAACTTTTGCACCAATACGGTGTCCGCACCCTTTGCACGCAAGTATGACGCCGCATCAAACGTACGGGAACCGGTGCGAAGCGAGAAGCTTTTTGTATCGACGATAATTCCCGCTAAAAGTGCGGTTGCTTCGATCATATTGATTTTCAAGCGTTTCGGCTGGTATTCAAGCAGCTCTGTCACAAGCTCTGCCGTAGATGAAGCATACGGCTCCATATAGACAAGCAGCGGATCTTTGATAAACTCTTCCCCTCTTCTATGATGATCGATCACGACGACATTTTCAATTTTATTGACCAGCCTTTCTTCGATAACAAAGGAAGGCTTATGTGTATCGACAATCACAAGAAGCGTATCATCTTTTGCGATGTCCATCGCTTCTTCCGGTGTAATAAAACGGGACCACAGGTCTTCATATTTTTTGATTTCCCCGATCAACCGCTGAACGCTGGCCCCAATCTGATTGGAGTCAATGACGACAAAACCGTCTTTGCCATTCGCCTGCGCAACTTTTAAAATTCCGATGGCTGAACCGATGGAGTCCATATCGGGAAACTTATGCCCCATGATGATGACATTGCTGCTTTCAGAAACAATTTCTTTCAAAGCATGTGAAATGACCCGGGCTCTGACGCGCGTCCGTTTTTCCATCGGATTTGTCTTTCCGCCGTAAAATTTCACTTTTCCGTTCGGCTGCTTGATCGCCACCTGATCTCCTCCTCGCCCGAGTGCGAGATCAAGGCTGGATTGCGCAAGATCGCCAAGCTCTTTCAATGAGGCAACAGATGCTCCAATCCCGATGCTTAGCGTAAGTGAAATCGTATGCACGGACGTTTTTTCGCGAACCTCATCAAGGACTGAAAATTTCGATGCTTCCAGTTCGCTTAAAATATGCTCATTCAAAACACCGATAAACCGCTCGGAAGAAACCCGCTTCAAGAAGATTCCGTACTGCTGGGCCCATTGATTAAGAAGTGATGTCACTTCGCTGTTCATCGTGCTTCTTGTCTGATCATCAAGCCCTTGTGTCACATCGTCATAATTATCGAGAAATATGTAGGCGAGAACCGTTCTTTCATTTTCATATTGCTTTTCAATCTGTGTTTGCTCTGTGACATCAAAGAAATACAGCAGTTTTTCTTCTCTTTTAATGACCACGTTAAATTTCCGGTCATTTAACGTAATCGTTTCTGTGTCCACTTCCTGCTTAATCAAAGGGACAACAGATTCACAAGTATCGTAAAGCGACCGGCCGACAAGCGTATTTTCGCTAAAGCATGACGCCATAAACGGATTTGCCCACTCTATATAGAATTGATCATTAAACAGCATAATCCCGATCGGCATTTCGAGCAGCGCTTCTTCTCCCACTTTCTTAAGCCGGTAAGACAAAGTCGATATATAATCGTCCAGCTCTTTTCTGATTTGAGAGTCCGCACGCTTTAAAAAGAATAAAATGACGCCGAGAATCACTACGCCGGCCGCTCCTGCCACCCAATTAAAATAGATGTTGATGAGGACAGAAATGATTGTGACGACAATTAAAGAATAAATGGGATATCGAAATAACGGCTTTTCATAAAAACTTGGCACTCAAATCAACTCCTCACCATTGGAGAGAACATCATCTTACGATTTTTTTACTTTCTCTCTTAAGTTAAAACCTATGTCAATTATACCCAAGATACGAACAAGGAACAGCAAGGGCGAAAGAAGTCCAATAATCAAAAAAAGAACCGGCAGGACCGTTGGCATCTTCTTCGCGTGACAGAAATAAAACACAAATGAAAAACCTTGGATGGCCAGGATGAATCCCATAATCATACTCGCATTTAAAATAATGGAGTAAAACACGCTACCCTCTTCAGAAGGAGCAAGCGAGAGAACAATCGTCAGCAAGTAGAACCAGATGATGCTTTGCGGAAACCTCAGCTCCCTAAACGGCTTTAAAGACGGTATTTGCACAGCAGTACGCCGAAGGATCGGCTTTGCAATGAGATGGTTCAAAAAAGCGGCAATGCCGGACATCATCACAATCACCATCGGATATAAATATTGTATCTGCTTTAACTGTTCTTTCATCTGTTCCAGCTGTTTTGCCGTCTCTTTATCATTTCCAAACTGTTTTAAACTTGATTCAAAGATTTTGAATGTTTCATTATATGTTTGATTGGCTGTTTCTATTAAGTTTAACCCAAAAAATTGAATGCTAATGAAAAGCAGCAGCACCATTGAAACCATGTATGTAACAGCTGCTGAAGCAATCGCATGCACAGGCTCTTTTTTCCTGTAGTGATAGCCCATGATAACCCCGGCCGCACTGACGGAAAAAGCCAGCATCATCCCGCTCAAGGAACCGACAATCAATGAAACGGGCACACTCACCAGCCCCATCAAAAGCCCGGGCTTTACTCCATGTCTGATCGTTTGCATCATAACAGGCAAAGGCAAAGTAAATAAGAGAAACGTTCCGATTAAAGGGATATAGAGGCTTACCATCATTAAAACGGCAAATAGACTGATCAATATAGCGCCTTCTACCAAAGCTCTTGTTTGTTTCACTTGTTCACCTCGTATTTTTTTTTCATGAATCAAAAAGAGCAGCATAAACGACTGCTCTTTTTTAACGTCGCAATTTTCGTTTTCAATAAGACGATAACATGAGCAGGTGCACGCCCTTCTCTCATTGTTTCTTTATTTTAACATAAGGTCAAATCTTAAGTAAAACGATTGCAGGACATGAGAATTCGGCCTCCAGAACTCCCTTTTATGTTCCATGTGAAACATTCTCTGGATCAATCTAAAAATCCGGATTTATCTTTATTTTTTTGTCTCGCTTTTCTGATCAATAAAACGATGATTAAAATCATGATCAGCGCCGTGATTCGAAGCCCGCCGCTTAAAAATAAAAAAAAGTCCTTCAAAATATCCAACACCTTCATCACCTCTCCATGTATATCCCTAAGCTGAAAACATGCTGTGGTATATGAATTCCCCTTTCAAAAACGGTCTAAAACGTCTCCTTTTGTTGAATCCGATTCACCGTTCAACTCATTTGGGCATATGTTATCCAAGATTAAACGATGAAGGAGAATGCAAATGAATACGACGAAAACATTGGCATGGCATGAAACAATGGAATTGCATGAATGATCGCGGCTCAATCTGTTGGATTGGGGAAGGTGAAGAAAAGCCTTAAAAAGATCAGCGCCCCCCAATCGAAACAGCTGTACAGCGTGTCAGCAAAATCGATGGAGCAGAATTTGAAAGAGCTTCTTCCTTTTTTGTCTAAAGCTCCGGTTTTTCAGCGGGAAGAAGAAAGAGCGGACCTCTATTTTGGTGCAGGAGATTTATTAGTCTTAGTGAAAACGACTATCCGAAATGATGCGATTGCTATTACAGAAACGGCAGAGAAGAGTGCTGGTTAAACAGATCAACACAGTCATTAAACTGCATGAACAAGTCTTTTATTATATGTATCAAAAGGGATTATACCCGGCGTACAATCTCGCTGAACTTTTAAAAGCAGACGCAATGCACGCGCAAAAAGCGATTTCGATGCGCTAAAAAAAGCCAGCAAGGATATGATCCCCGCTGGCTTCATCATGATTTTCCTTTATTTCACGATCAAAACAGGACATGTCACTCTTTTCGCGACTTTATGGCTGACACTCCCCAGCACCATTTCCTGCAAAGTGTTCAGCCCCCTGCTGCCTATAATCACGATATCAACATCATGCTCATTTGCGTAAGCTGTAATCGTCGGACCCGGATCACCGTGTTTCATCGTCATTTTATAAGGAACGGCTGCATGTTTAAATTTGTTTTCAACCGCCAAGAGTCTGCTTCTTCTCTCACGTTCAAGTTTTGCGCGGCTTTCACTGTGCAGCACTTCATTTTTCGCTTTATCATAATCTAATACATACATGATCTCGACAACCGCTTGATCTGAAAGAGAAGCCATACGGATCGCTTGATCAGCTGCTCTTTCTGAATGCTTGGAGCCATCCGCAGCCAACAGAATATTTTTATACACCCTTCATCACCCGTTTCTTAGTGATTTGATACTGAACGATGAGGCTGATCATAAGTTGCTAATTTTTCGACTAACCGCCAGCTTGATTCATTCAAGCCTATCAATTCAACGTCAGTCCCCTGATCTTTATACTTCAAAACGACTTTATCAATTGCCGCCACAGCGGAATCATCCCAAATATGGGCTTCTGAAAAATCAAGGACAACTTTTTTCGCATTTGAATCGGCATGAAAGGACTTTACAAAATCCTGGACCGATGCAAAGAATATCTGTCCTTTGATCGTGTACTTCATTTCATTTCCCGCTGATGTCTGCTCAATTTTCACTTTGGAAATTTTCGACACAAAGAAGATCGCGCTTAAAATAACACCCGCAAATACCCCTTTGGACAAATCATGTGTAGCCACGACTGTAATAACGGTCACCAGCATGACAATAGAATCAGTGAGCGGCACCTTCGTCAACATCTTAAATGAAGACCAATCAAAAGTTCCGATCGATACCATAATCATGACACCTGCCAAAGCAGCCATCGGTATTTGGACGACCCAATCTCCCAGCACCAGGATTAAAAACATTAAGAAGACTCCGGCCACAAAAGTGGACAAGCGGCCTCTTCCGCCCGATTTCACATTGATCACGGACTGGCCGATCATAGCACATCCAGCCATGCCTCCGAAAAACCCAGCCACGATGTTGGCTATCCCCTGCCCGCGGCTTTCTTTATTTTTATCGCTTTCCGTATCTGTCATATCATCGACAATAGAAGATGTTAATAATGATTCCAACAAACCGACAATAGATAGCGCAAAAGCGGTTGGGAAGATGATCGACAATGTCTCAAAATTGAAAGGAATATTTGGGATCATAAAAGCAGGCAGTGATTGCTTTATTTCTCCCAAATCCCCGACAGTGCGCAGATCAAAATGGCTGAAAATAGCAAATACAGTCATTGCAATAATCGCAACTAAAGCAGACGGAACAGCTTTTGTAAAACGGGGGAGAATATAAATAATCAACAATGTAATACCGACCGCAACATACGTCATATTAGACACGCCAACAAAATGAGGAACCTGGGCCATAAAGATTAAAATGGCCAGCGCATTTACGAAACCTACCATAACCGAACGCGGAATAAATTTCATAAAGCGCGCAATTTTCAGCACCCCAAATATCAATTGGATGATTCCTGTTAAGATCGTAGCTGCAAATAAATATTCGATCCCATAATCCCTAACCAAAGTGCCCATCAAGAGAGCCATCGCTCCAGTTGCAGCCGAAATCATCGCCGGCCGGCCTCCTGTAAACGAGATCACGACGGCAATACAAAATGACGCGTACAAGCCAACCATCGGGTCGACGCCCGCAATAATGGAAAACGCAATGGCTTCGGGAATGAGAGCTAGCGCTACGACGATACCCGAAAGGATATCTCCCCGCACATTTGAAAACCATTCACTATTTAATTGTTTGACATTCAAAGAATCGACACCTCTTTTATCATGATTTGCTTCTAACTCTCATAGAAGCCAAACTGTTTTTAACATGTTTCACTTTAGCAAACCTGTATACAATTGTCTATAAGGTTTTTTTGCCACTTCAGTTTACCGGAAAGAACCCCGTGGAAATGAACACAAGAAAGAGAGAATGTAATTTCAGAAAAGAGTCCAATCTAAGGAAAAGAGGAGGCTTCAACATGGCAGAAGAGCTGGAAAAACGGCCCGGGCATACGAGATGGTATATTTCATCCTTATTAAGCAGCATGATCATTTTAAATTACTTTGACCGTGTTGCCATTTCCGTCGCAGCTCCTGCGATCCAGAATTCCTTCCAATTGACGGCAACACAATTAGGCATTGTCTTTTCAATCTATACCTACTCCTATACGCTGATGCAGATTCCGGTCGGCAGTCTGCTGGACAGATTCGGCGTCGCCTGGGTCACAAGAATCGGGATGACCATCTGGAGTTTTTTAACCATCATATTAGCTTTTCTACAAGGAATACTGCTTTTATATATCGTTCGTTTTTTGATCGGTCTGACAAGCGCATCTGCTTTTCCGGCCGCTTCCAAAGCTACGGCATTATGGTTTCCGCCAAATGAACGCGGCCTTGCCAACTCGCTGTTTGATTCAGCCGCAAAATTCGCAAATGTCATCGGTGCACCCCTCGTTGCATTTCTGGTCACGACATTTGACTGGCGTGCCGCTTTTTTAACGATCGGCATCATCAATGTGTTATTTACGATTTTTTTCTGGCGGTACTATGAGCAGCCTGATCGGCATAAACGAATTTCAAAGGAAGAACTACATTATATTCAAAAGCGCAATGCCGTTTCCGGTGAAGACATATCAGAGCGCACAATGACCGCTCTGAAAGCGATGCTGACAAATCGAAAAGCATGGGGGCTGATGATCGGTTTCACGGGCTACGGCTATACATTCAACCTGCTGTTAACATGGCTTCCTACATTTTTTAAAGAAACCTATGGAATGGATATCATGTCCTCAGGATTATTTACAGCCGTTCCTTGGCTGATTTCGACGATTTCCGGAATCATTGTCGGCGGATGGCTTGTCGATTTCTTAATTAAGAAGGGACATTCAAATACGAAAGTATATCAGACGATTATCATCATCGGCATGAGTTTGGGGTTTACTTTTTTAGGCGCCATTTTAACGCACAATATCATCATTGCGATCATCTGTATTTCCGTCGGTTTGGCCGGAATTTCCGCGACGGCGCCTGTCGGCTGGTCCATCTCGGCCGACATTGCACCGGCAGGCTCACTCTCGCTTCTCAGTTCAATGGTCAATCTGGCGAATAACTTATTCGGCGGCATTATCGCGGTTTCACTAACTGGATATTTGGTGGATATGACGGGTTCGTTTACCCTCAGTTTTTTAGTGGCAGGTGTAGTATTATTGCTGGGGCTGGTGTTTTACCTTTTTGTCCTCGGGGATATAGAGCGGATTCAGATTGCGAAACATGAATAAAGTGCTGTTATGACGGCTCTCCAGTTTTCCAAAGACTTTACACACTCTCAAGATCAGTGTGAAGTCCTGGCCTTAAGCAAACTTGTGCCTGACAGGCGACGGCGTGATTAGGAAAGCAGAAAGAAGAAAAGCAGCCTAGAAATACCTTAATAGACCACCCCATCCTAAAAAAGATGGGGGTCTTATGTTCTTCAATCAATTCCTATAAAGTGAAAATTAAGAAGGGAGGTGAGAGCATGGCAACAGAAAGCGCACTTCAATTGATGCTTTCCTTCGGCATCCTTATTGTAGGGATTCTGACACTAGCAATTTCACGAAAAAAAGTAAGAACGCCCCTGACCGTCCATCAAGGCGTTCCCACTTATAAGTTAGACTTTAGGAAAAAAACCGACTCCCTTACAGGAGCTATTTTAGCAACAATAAAAAGAACTTTTCCATAAAAAATACCATGAGAGGGATTTTGAGTTTCTCCTGCGACAATAGATGCGGTGAATCACTGTGAAATACGAAGCCATGCCTCACAGTGAAGTAAACCAAAACCTTAGCTATCTTTAGGAAATATGATGAATATATTGGAACAGACAAACTGGATTTATTTCACTTTGAAGCAGCTCATCATCGCTATGAGAGTGTATCAATTCTTAAAACAATTGCATTGCTTGAGCAGTTTTCAGAAAGCCTTATTATATTGACTAAAAATGGATAGCCATCTAAAGCGCCGATATTTTGTTGCGGGGCTTCAGATCGTTATGACGGGCTTTTTTGTTTGACAGGTTTTTTTGCAAGAAGGGCGCAAATGAAACCTGCGCCGGGCAAGATCATCATCATCAGCAAGACGGGTGTATAGCTGTGGAAAAAGTCAAACCCTACGCCGAGCGGGAGCGGACCAAATGCGGAACCGACAACCATTACAGCCATTGCGATCCCGTTGATGCTGCCGATATAGCGGCGGCCAAAGTAATTCGGCCAAATGATATTCAGCGTAATCCGCTCCAGACCGTTTGCCATTCCCCAGACGACACCGAAGAGAACGGCAGCCGCTGTGCTTTTCGTCGCCAAAAGGAGGAAAAGCAAAATCATTTCCATGATAAAAATAAACGCAAGCAGCAGGTTTGTTTTTATTTTTTCCAATATAAATCCAGAAACCATGGAAATCGGAAATCCGATCAGAGCCATCAAGCTTAGGACTGTAGCGGCAGTCTGGGGCGACAGACTGTTTTCTCCCAAAATAGACAGAAGGTGAAAGGTGATGCCGGTATTCACTAATGCGGGAATCCCGACGCATATTAGGACATACCAGAAGGAAGCGGTTTTCATTGCTTCTTTTAGTGTCCAATCCTCTTCAGCGATTGGCCGGTTCGGACGCATGGCAATATCTTGATGAGCATCACCATCATCCATACCGCCGTCCGGCAGCAATCCGATATCTTCCGGACGGTTTCTGACGCCGAAAAAAGCTGCAGGCACAAAGAAAAACAGCAGCAGAAAGCCCCACACCTGCCAAGTAAACTGCCAATTCCATTTCTCAATCATCCAGGCATTCAGCACAGGAAATAAGGCCGCGCTCGCAAAACTGCCGACAGCCATAAAGCTCATCGCTCGGCCTCTTTTTTTAATAAACCATTGCGGAACAAGTGTGTTTGGCAGCAGTGTCATGCCTCCCTGCCCGACTAAACGGATCAGAAAAAAGCCAACAGCCACCATCCATATGTTCACCGCAAAGCTGTTAAAAAAACAAGCAGCACCAAGAACAGAACCGACGATCACCATCATTTTGCGCTGGCCCAGTTTATCTACAAACCTGCCGACAAACATCATCAAGATCCCCGCGCATAAAGTAGCAGCCGAATATATGCCGGACACCTCAGACCGCGACCAGCCAAAATCGTGAATATATTCATCAATAAAAATCGAGTTGGAATACGTTTGACCGGGCCCTGAAAAAAAGACGCCCAAGGCAGAAATCAATACGATCGTCCATCCATAATAAAACGGTAATTGCTGTATTTTTCCTTTCATAAAATATTCCCCCGAGTTAAAAATGAAAAACCGACTTTCCCCTGCTTTGCGGGAAAATCGGCTTGCTTTCTATAGACCCCTACTTGACGATCATAACCGGACAATTCACACGTTTGGCTACTTTGTGGCTGACGCTTCCAAGCACCATTTCCTGCAAAGAATTCAATCCTCTGCTTCCTACAATCACCATATCAAAATCGTGGTCATTGGCATGGGAAACGATGGTCGGGCCCGGTTCGCCGTGCTTCATTGTAATTTGATAAGAGACATCTGCTGTTTGATATTTTTCTTCTATATTTTTTAGTTTATTCCGTCTGGCACTCTCTAATTCTGCTAAACTCGCACTATGCAAAACTTCGCTTTTGGATTTGGAATAGTCCAGCACATAGATAAGCTCCACTTCGGCTTCTGCCGTAAGCTTTGCAATTTTTATGGCATGATCAGCCGATCTCTCCGAGTGAGCTGATCCGTCAACAGCCAGCAGGATTTTTTGATACATCATCTTGCCTCCCTTTAGTGACTGGATGCTTTTGCATTCGGCTGATCATAAGTAGCCAGCCTTTTGACCAACTGGCGGCTTGACTCATTTAATCCCGCCAGCGTGACATCCACCTTCTGTTCCTTGAATTTTAAAACCACCTTATCGATTGCAGCCACAGCTGAATCATCCCAAATATGTGCGTCTGCAAAATTCAGCACAACTTTTTCTTTTGCCTCATGGAAAGAAAATGATTGAATAAAGTCTTGCACTGAAGCAAAGAAAATTTGTCCTTTTATATCATAAACGGTTTCCCTTTCTGAAGGAGCCGCTGAAGCCTCTACCCGCACTTTTGATATTTTCGCAACAAAGAATATGGCGCTTAGAATAATTCCCGCAAAAACTCCCTTAGATAAATCGTGGGTTGCTACGACCGTCACAACGGTGACTATCATCACGATCGAGTCTGACAACGGAACTTTTGTCAACGCTCGAAGCGATGACCAGTCAAATGTTCCAATCGAAACCATAATCATGACACCGACTAATGCAGCCATCGGAATTTGAACGACCCAATCTCCCAGCACCAGGATTAAAAACATTAAGAAGACTCCGGCCACAAAAGTGGACAAGCGGCCTCTTCCGCCTGATTTCACATTGATCACGGACTGGCCGATCATGGCACATCCAGCCATGCCTCCGAAAAAACCGGTTACGATGTTGGCTATTCCCTGTCCGCGGCTTTCTTTATTTTTATCGCTTTCCGTATCTGTCATATCATCGACAATAGAAGCGGTTAATAATGACTCGAGCAGACCGACAATCGACAGTGCCAAAGCGGTCGGAAAAATGATCGAGAGCGTTTCAAGGTTAAAAGGAATATCTGGAATCATAAATGCAGGCAAAGAACTTGAGATCTGTCCCAAATCTCCGACAGTCCGAAGATCAAAATGGCCGAATACCGCCAGAACGGTCATCGCCACGATCGCCACAAGCGGTGCCGGAACAGCTTTTGTGAAGCGGGGCAGCAGATAAATAATCGCCAACGTAACGCCTACAATCACATAGGTCATATTGGAAATTCCAACAAAATGAGGCACTTGTGCCATAAAGATTAAAATGGCCAGCGCATTTACGAAACCTACCATAACCGAACGCGGAATAAATTTCATAAAGCGCGCAATTTTCAGCGCCCCAAATATCAATTGGAGTATTCCAGTTAAAATCGTCGCCGCAAATAAATACTGGATGCCGTGATCTTTCACCAAAGTGACCATTAAAAGAGCCATCGCTCCGGTCGCGGCTGATATCATCGCAGGACGGCCTCCCATAAACGAAATGACAACTGCTATACAAAATGACGCATACAGGCCGACCATCGGATCTACACCCGCGATCACCGAGAAAGCAATGGCCTCGGGTATAAGCGCGAGGGCAACGACGATTCCGGCTAAAACGTCCCCTTTCACATTTGGAAACCATTCATTATTTAGTTTTTTTAACATCAATTGAAAAACACCTCTCTATTTTGATTTGAATGACTTCTAACTCTCATAGAAGCCGGGGCCGTTTGCAACATATTTAAATTTAACAGATCATCAATTAAATGTCTATAATTTTTTGTTCCAAAAACGATCTTTTTTGGTACTGTCGATATAAATCATACAAGCTGCAACAATATTTTGGTATAATGACTGAAAGCTCTATTCTTGGAGATGATAAAGTGATTTTTGGTTATGTACGTCCATTCAGCCAAGACAAGGATCTTAAGCTGCAAATCAACGCCATTGAAAAGCATGGCTGTGACAAGATCTTTAAGGAACAAACAAGCTCGGCAAAAAACCGGCCGGAATTAAAAAGCCTGTTTCATACCCTCAGCAGCGGAGATCAAGTCATCGTATACAAGCTGTATAATATCGCCGACTCAACCCGGCATTTAATAGACTTGGTTCAACGATTTCAGCAGCAAAATATTGACTTTATCTCGATCACTGACCAAGTGGATACTTCAACCGCAGAAGGGAAAATATTCTTTAAACTCCTGGATAAAATTGGAGATTTTCAGCATGATGTTTTAAGTGAAAGTACAAAAGCAGGGATTTATGAAGCAAAATTGAAGGGGAAAACCGGAGGCCGTCCGAGAAAGCCAGATCATAACGTCAGACGTGCATTAGACATGTATCAGAGCAAAATATACAGCATCGCCCAAATCACCGCGGAGACAGGAATCAGCAAAACAACGCTGTATCGTTATTTGGAAGATGATTGCTGAATGAAAGCCGTTAATCCATATAAACAAAAAAGAACAAGACCTTTAACGGTTCTTGTTCTTTTTATATTTCGGCTTACTCGCCTGATACGTATGGAAGTAAAGCCATTTGACGAGCGCGTTTGATGGCAACAGTCAATTTGCGTTGGTATTTCGCACTTGTTCCTGTTACACGGCGTGGTAAAATTTTACCGCGCTCAGAGATAAATTTTCTAAGAAGATCTACATCTTTGTAGTCGATGTGCGTAATGCCGTTAGAAGTGAAATAACACACTTTACGGCGTTTCGCACGGCCGCCTCTGCGTCCTCCTGCCATTGTTATTTCCCTCCTTTCTGTTCTGTTTTTTTATAAGATCGTCCGTCATCCATTAAAATGGCAAATCGTCATCTGAGATGTCAATCGGCTTTCCATCGTTTGCAAATGGATCATCATTAAAGCTGTTGCCTTGATTGCGATTCTGGTTGTTTTGATTGCCGCCAAATGAATTCGGTTCGTTTTGTCCGCCGCCAAAGTATTGGCCTCCCTGGCCGCCGCTATAACCGCCGGAACCAGAACCGCCGCCTTTAGGCTCCAGAAATTGAACACTTTCAGCTTGAACTTCTGTGACGAACACACGCTGTCCCTGCTGGTTTTCATAGTTCCTCGTTTGCAAACGGCCATCTACACCCGCAAGGCTTCCTTTTTTAAGGAAATTCGCTACGTTTTCAGCTTGTCTTCTCCAAGTGACACAGTTGATGAAATCAGCTTCACGTTCGCCCTGTTGATTCGTAAACGTACGATTTACAGCGAGCGTAAAGGTGGCAACAGCTGCACCGCTGGGAGTATAACGAAGCTCTGGGTCCTTTGTCAGTCTGCCGACTAAAACAACTCGGTTAAGCATATTGAGAGACCATCCTTTTGCTTTAGAATATATAATTCAATACTGTTTATTCTTCGTCTTTAACCACGATGTGGCGAATGATGTCATCACTGATTTTAGCTAAACGGTCAAATTCTTGAACTGCTTCAGAACCAGATTGAACGTATACGATTTGGTAAAATCCGTCGCGTAAATCGTTGATTTCGTAAGCAAGACGGCGTTTTCCCCAATCTTTAGTTTCAGTGATCTCCGCACCGTTTGTCGTTAAAATGTTGTTAAAACGTTCAACAACAGCCTTTTTAGACTCTTCATCAACGTCTGGGCGGATGATGTACATGATTTCGTACTTTCTCATTTGTATTTGCACCTCCTTTTGGACTAAGCGGCCCATCATATTGGGCAAGAAGCAATAATTCTATTACTCACAATTTTATATTATATCAAAGCTCTAGTCCCTTTTCAACTGTGTTATACGTTGAAACGGAAATGAATCACATCGCCGTCTTTCACGATATATTCTTTTCCTTCAAGGCGGACTTTTCCCGCTTCCTTTGCGGCAGACATGCTCCCTGCTTCAACCAGATCGGCATACGCCACCGTTTCCGCCCGGATAAAGCCGCGTTCAAAATCAGTATGAATGATGCCCGCACATTCCGGAGCCTTCATTCCCTTTTTAAACGTCCAGGCTCTGACTTCCTGTTCCCCCGCCGTAAAATAAGTAGCAAGACCGAGCAGGGAATAGGATGCTTTAATCAATTGATCGAGTCCTGATTCTTCAATGCCGAGTTCTTCAAGGAACATCGCCTTTTCTTCACCTTCAAGCTCGGCAATTTCAGATTCGATTTTCGCACAGACGACGATGACCTCCGCATTTTCAGCAGCGGCAAATTCCCTCACCCTCTGAACGTACTCATTTCCTGAAGGATCAGCCACCTCGTCCTCGCTGACATTTGCCACATATAATACAGGTTTGGTTGTTAACAGATGAAGCTGTTTCAGCACTTTTTGCTGCTCTTCTGTAAATTCAACAGAGCGTGCAGGTTTTTCTTGTTCAAATGCTTCCTTTAACTTTGTCAAAATCTCAAATTCAAAAACAGCTTCCTTATCCTTCTGCTTGGCCATCTTGCCTACCCGGCCGATCCGCTTCTCAACAGTTTCCAGGTCAGCCAATATCAGCTCGAGATTGATCGTCTCGATATCAGAGATCGGATCTACTTTTCCGGAGACGTGTGTAATATTGTCGTCTGCAAAGCAGCGGACAACATGACAAATGGCATCGACTTGGCGAATGTGGGAAAGGAACTTATTCCCAAGTCCTTCACCTTTAGATGCCCCTTTTACGATACCAGCAATATCTGTGAACTCAAACGCGGTTGGAACGGTCTTCTTCGGATTGACAAGTTCTGTCAGTTTTTGCAGCCGCTCATCAGGCACCTCGACGATCCCGACGTTTGGGTCAATTGTACAAAACGGGTAGTTGGCCGATTCTGCCCCGGCCTGTGTAATCGCATTAAACAAGGTTGATTTACCAACGTTCGGCAAACCAACAATCCCAGCTGTTAAAGCCATTCTTTCATCTCCTCTATCATTAAACATCCGTGTGTAGTCGTGTAATGTAAACCTGCAACAATTATAAGGATGATTACTGTAAAAGACAAGCTGACAAAACTTGCTTTTCAATAACTGAAACAGTGCGAAAATCAATTTTTACCTTTACAGTGATAAAAAAGCATGAGGGGGTCCGTGTATATTAAGAATCGGACTCCTCATGCTTGACTAAGATCTTTTTCATTTTTCTTTGAAATTCTTTGCGGGGGATCATGACACTGTGAGAACAGCCCTCGCACTTAATTCGGATGTCCATTCCCATCCGAATGATCTTCCAGCGGTTTGTACCGCAGGGATGCGGCTTTTTCATTTCGACCACGTCATTCAGGCCAAATTCTTTATCGGCCAACATCGTTCACCTCTTTGCTTGCTTTGTTGTGATCTTATTGTACAAAAAACGACAAGGAAAGGGCAATTGCTCAATAAAAATATCATAATATGGTATATTCCAAAATAACATATACTATCTTTTTATTTCCATTTACTTAATAAAGGGTACAACAAGATATTAACCAATAAATACAAATTCAACAACCCATAAATTGGATATAAAAAAGCGATTAAATTTGAAAATCCAAAAGAGGTGAAAGGAAGCATAATCAAAAGAAGCAAGAATACCATGATCCATCTCGGCCAGTTCACAAGCGAAAGAAAACGGCTTGAGAGGCCAAGAATGCTTGAAATGGTTGTCGTATAAATCGCCACACAAAGCACGGCTGTCATAAAAATAAAAATGGGAAAAGGGGCGCCTTCCAAAACCGCGAATAAAGGAATTTCATAATGTGATAGTTCACCGGCAAGCTCCACGAGCGTCTCATTGTACATAAATGAAATAGCGCCGAAGACCAAACCGCTTAAAATACTGGCAATCCTGGCTTCACCGACTCCTTTGAGCTCTTTGCCGACCGCAGATAAAACGGCCACGACTGATAAAATGTTCAGCGAAGCGAATGCGATGCCGGCGGGCCAATTGTACTGATGGTTTAGATTGAGCAGCCACGGCTGGTGGCGAGCCGTTTGAAAAGAAATCAGCACGTACAGCAATCCCGCTACTAAAATCGGAATCAAATAGCTGTTGACCGATAAAATTCCTTTCAGGCCCCACAGAAAGAGGAGCCCGGCACATAAAGAAAACAGTACGACTCCCGCCCAAAACGGGACATGAAATATTTGCAGAGTTACCCCGCCTCCGGCGATCATCACAATCGTAGTTGTAAACAAATAAAGAATGATCAGCAAATCATACACTTTCGCCAGCAGAGGGCCGATCAATTTTTCAAGAACAGGCAGAAAATGCGCCGATTTCTCTTCATAGCTGATCTTCATGACAATATAGGTCGACAGGCTGAACATAATCGTGAATAAAAGGATAGCCAGTCCGCTTTCATCACCAAAAAATTGCCATATCTCCTGGCCGGATGCATATCCTGCGCCTATTAAGCTCCCTAAAATAAGAAGCATCCACTTCAGTCCGGCTCTCCACACGATTTTCTCACCCCATCAGAATCAGTTTTAAGCTTGTTTACGCATCTACTGACACTATATTGTCCTTTCACAATAAAAATTCATGGAATTATCGAAAGACCATTGCAGAGAATTTTTTCACCAAAAACACTAAAATTATATCAATATAATAGAAAAGTGGAGGTAGATCATATTTTTCACTCCTTCTACCATCTATAAAACACCACACTTCCTCATCAAAAGATTCAGCCCCGCTGGATGAACATCCAAAGCATAAAAAAAGAGACTGCTGGATATACTGTAAACAACCATTCATACGCAAAAAAACACGCCAAGGAATGCTGTTACCATTTTGACAAGGATGTGAAGCCCTATGAATCGCAAAGGCGGGATTTTCTCTCAAGAACCGATAAAAGAATATATTTCTCATTCAGACCCGTTAGCTGTGAAACAAATAGAGAAGGTTCTTTCTGTTTATTTAAAGGAGGCAGGCAGCCGGCCAATCGTAGTCGTTTGCATTGGTACTGACCGCTCTACAGGTGATTCTCTCGGCCCTCTCGTTGGAATGAAGCTTGCCGCGAAACAGCTGACGCGTTTTCATGTTTATGGAACGCTTGCTGATCCGGTTCACGCCGTCAACTTAAATGAGAAGCTGGAGAACATCCATTTGGAGCATCAAAATCCTTTTATGATCGCAATTGATGCCTGTCTTGGACGAACCAAAAGCGTGGGATCTTTTCAGATCGGCAAAGGACCTTTAAAGCCGGGAGCCGGAGTACAAAAAAGTTTGCCTGAAGTGGGCCACGTACACATCAACGGGATTGTCAATGTGAGCGGTTTTATGGAGTATTTTGTTTTGCAAAATACCCGGCTCAATCTTGTCATGAGCATGGCAAATGTTCTCGCCGAAGGTTTATCACATCTAGAGAAATCAGCAGGATGGCAGCAGCGCCATGTCACTCCGATTCAGCGATTGACGGGGAGGATGTAAAAAAACCATCTGTGTCTTCAGATGGTTTTTGCGGCTTATGAATTTTCTTCGGATAAAAGTTCAAGAATACGATCCAAATCTTCATTTGAGTAAAACTCAATTTCAATTCGACCTTTTTTCTTTTGCTTTTTAATGGTGACCGGTGTTCCAAAGTAGTTTTGCAAATAGGACTCCCGCTCTTTTATGACGGCATCTTTTACTTGTTTCGGTTTCTTTGTTTCACGTGGAACATCAGCATTCAGTTGTTGGATCAACTTTTCAAGCTGACGGACATTGAGCTGTTCGGATACAACTTTCTGAACGAGCGGTTCGAGCTTTTTCTTGTTTTTCAGCCCCAGCAATGTACGTCCATGCCCCATCGATAATGTGCCATTGTCTATTAAAGACTGGACTTTTTCAGGCAGCGTCAGCAATCTTAGATGGTTGGCAATGTGAGGTCTGCTTTTCCCGAGCCTTTTCGCCAGCTGTTCTTGTGTCATATCAAGGTGTTTTAACAAAGATTCATATGCTTTGGCTTCCTCAAGCGGAGACAGGTCTTCTCGTTGAAGATTTTCCAATAGGGCAATCTCCATCATCAGGGATTCTGACAGCTCTCGCACAATCGCAGGAATGGTTTCTAAACCGGCTTTTTCTGCAGCTCGAAAGCGGCGTTCTCCGGCTACAATATCGTAGCCTTTGATTGACTTTCTGACGATAATGGGCTGCAATACGCCATGCTGTAAAATGGACTCCTTTAAATCTTTTAACGATTGGTCATCAAACGTTTTTCTTGGTTGATAAGGATTTGGCCGCAAATCGTGCAGCTTAATTTCCTCAACCGTTTCTTCAGATAAATCAACATTTGAAAACAGTGCATTAATCCCTTTTCCGAGACCTTTAGGCATTCGCAGCCACTTCCTTTGCTAAATCTAAATAGACTTCCGCTCCTCGTGAACGCGGATCATATAAAATAATCGGCTTTCCATGACTTGGTGCTTCACTTAATCTGACGTTCCGGGGAATGACAGTTTGATAAACTTTATCGCGGAAATACTTTTTCACTTCTTCTATGACCTGTATGCCTAAATTCGTCCTTGCATCAAGCATTGTCAGCAATACGCCGTCTATCATGAGGTCGGTATTTAAATGTTTTTGTACAAGCCGCACTGAATTGAGCAGCTGGCTCAGTCCTTCCAAAGCGTAGTACTCACACTGAACCGGTATCACGACGGAATCTGAAGCCGTAAGCGCATTAATTGTCAGCAGCCCCAATGAAGGCGGACAATCAATGATCATAAAATCATAATTTTGTTTGACGGATTCCAAAGCCCTCTTCAACCTGACTTCTCGGGAAATGGTCGGAACCAGTTCAATTTCCGCCCCTGCAAGCTGGATCGTTGCAGGAATGACATCCAAGTTTTCGACGGATGTTGTTTTTATCACGTCTTTGACATCTGCATCATCTACTAATATATCGTACACACAATGATCAACATCAGCTTTTTCTACGCCAATTCCGCTTGTTGCGTTTCCTTGCGGGTCTATGTCGACTAGCAAAACCCTTTTCCCGATATAAGCCAAGCAAGCTCCCAGGTTAACAGAGGTTGTTGTTTTGCCAACGCCCCCTTTTTGGTTTGTGATCGCAATAATTTTCCCCACAATGTCACCTACTTTCACATTGAACAAGTTTCTCTCATTTCTCTATTTTAACAAAAAAAGAATCAGCCGTTTGCTTTTTTTTGAATTTTTGTTTTTGAAAGAGTGTTGTTTTGTTCAAATTGGATCGGCAATGATCCTCCATGGTTTGACAATAAAAAACATATTTTTTCATTTCAAAAGGGATTGGTTGAAAAAGAAGATAATATTTAAATTATATTAATATAACAAAAAGAGGGGAAACCCTCTGACGCATACAAGGGTTTCCAAGGGGTTCACATTAATCAATTTGCAGGCATTTTCCGGGTGGCCACCGCGATGCGGTTCCATGCGTTAATCGTCACGACCAGCATGATGAGCTCCGCTGTTTCGGCTTCGCTGAAGTGTGCCCTTACTTCGTTATAAACGGCATCTGGCAGCCCGGCATCTGCAATTCTCGTTACGGCTTCGGTCAATGCCAATACGGCCCGTTCCTTTTCTGTGTAAAAAGGCGCTTCTTTCCAAGCGTTGAGCGCGTATATGCGCTGTTCTGTCTCTCCGTTTTGTCTCGCATCCTTCGTATGCATATTCAGACAGAAAGCACATCCGTTCATTTGTGAAGCGCGGATTTTGATGAGCTCCTTTAAAACGGGATCAATACTTGAAGAAGCTTGTGCTTTTTCAAGCTCGAACATGCCGGCGTAGCCCTTCGGGTTTGCCTCTTCCATTAAAAATCTTGTTTCCATATCAATTCCTCCTTTTGTTGATTCACTTATATAACAAGTAAGGCATTCGATTTGTGACAGGAAACACTACATTTTGATTTGTTTTAATTTATCTGGGTTGGAAACAATGTAGACATTTTTAATTGAGTTCCCTTCTGGATTCCAAGCAAAACAGATGATGTAAATCGGACGATTGTTCCGTACGATCAGCACGCCTTTTTGGCCGTTGATTTCTGCGGGCACGAAACGGCCTGTAAAGCGCCCTTTTGAAACAATCCCTGTAAAGAACGCAAAAATTCGGCTTCTTCCATAGATCGGTCTTAAGGCGCTGCGTACTTTTCCGCCGCCGTCGGTAAATAAAACGGCCTCTTCGGTCAATCTTCTGGCAAACTCTTTGAAATCTCCGGTTTTAGCTGAATCGATAAACAACTCTGCCAGCTGCTGCTCTTCTTCCGGTTTGGATAAAGCAGAAATGTCCATTTCTAATTTATTTTGCAGCCGGCTGTAGATCTTCCGGCAGCTTGCTTCTGATTTTCCGATAATGGACGATATTTCCTTATACTGATACCCAAACACTTCCCTAAACATGAATACCGCCCTTTCAACAGGATTCAACCGGCTCATGATGACCATAAAAGCATAGGAGACCATTTCTTTTTTTTCAACGAAGTCAGCCGGATTCTGGTCTGACAGCATCACCTGCGGTTCAGGGAGCCACTCTCCCACATAAACCTCGCGCTTGTTTCGGGCTGAGTTCAAAAAATTAATGCAGCGGTTTGTTATTGATTTCGTTAAATATGATTGAACATGTTCCATTTGGCTGATATCTTTTTCTTGAAGATCAGCAAATAATTCCTGCACCATATCCTCGGCATCTTGTATGGATCCAATCATTCGATAAGCAATTGAAAAAAGCAATGAACGATATGTTTGATAATATTCCATCGCTGCCCCCATCCTAGATATTTTGACCTAAAAAAATAAAAGCTCTTAGGGAGCTTTTATTTCGGTATCCGTATCGTAAACTGAATATATTCTTCAAATTCCTCTTCTTCCGTATTCAGTTTGACACCGCTGTCTTCCACCATCGATAAGGACTGGCGGATCGTGTTCATCGCGATTCTCGCGTCCCTGCTGAACGCTTTTCTCTTTGGTTTAGGCTTTCGCTTATCCTGTTCCAGCATTTTGACGACACGGTCTTCGGTTTGTTTGACATTTAAGTTTTTTTCAATGACTTCGTTTAACAGTTTGACCTGAAGTTCAGGCTGTTTTAACGGTATGAGCGCTCTTGCATGACGCTCTGATATTTCTTTTTTCAATATCGCTTCCTGAACCTCTTCCGGAAGCTTTAACAATCTGAGTTTATTGGCGATCGTTGACTGTCCTTTGCCAAGCCTTTGTGCAAGAGCTTCCTGTGTCAAATCATGAAGCTCTAAGAGCCTTGCATATGCATGCGCCTCTTCAATC
This sequence comes from Bacillus swezeyi, assembly GCF_001969815.1. GTDB lineage: Bacteria > Bacillota > Bacilli > Bacillales > Bacillaceae > Bacillus > Bacillus swezeyi. The sequence continues at coordinate 556,621 of NZ_MRBK01000004.1, forward strand.
GAAGATAATTCCTCCCTTTGGAGGTTTTCAATCAGAGCAACAGAAGCTGTCTCTGTATCTGAAAAATCCTTAATAATGGCGGGAACCTTCTCCCAATTGAGCGTTTGAACCGCTCGCCAGCGCCGCTCCCCTGCAATGAGTTCGTATTGTCCTTCCCGGTCTGTTTTTCTGACGACAATCGGCTGAATAATGCCGTGTGTATGAATGGTTGCGGCTAATTCTTGAATTTTTTCTTCTGAGAAAATGGTGCGCGGCTGAAAACGGTTAGGAATAATATCGCCTACTGGAATATCTTGAATCTCTTCTTTGTTTGTATCATGTTCAGCAATCTCTGCTTCTTCTTCCTTTTCACCAATTCCGAAGAGACGAGAGAATGAATGCTTCATGTACCTACACCACCTTTAAACACTGCCATTTTTATAATTCTATTTTCTCATGAATTTTCCTTCATGGACATCACGAATTTTGAAGAAAACGAATAATTTAACCTTCAATTGGAGATTTATTAGGTGTTCCAGGTTTTCTTGGATATTTCTTCGGTGTCTGTGATTCCTTTTTGACCACAATGATGTTTCTGTCGCTTTCTTCTATCGGCAGCTGAAAAGAATGCACGGCTTCAATTTGGCCTCCAAGCACTTTTATGGCTTTTTTGCCCGCTTCAATTTCTTCTTCAGCTGAAGCAGCTTTTAACGCTAGGAATAAACCGTTTTTTTTAACAAGCGGAAGACACAGTTCACTTAGAACAGAAAGCCGGGCAACCGCCCGTGCTGTCACGACATCAAAGCTTTCCCGCTTGTCTTTCAATCTCCCGAATGTTTCTGCCCGGTCATGGTAGAAAGCTGTGTTTTCCAGTTTTAAAGCATCAGAAAGCTGATTTAAAAAGTTAATTCGTTTATTTAATGAATCGACGATTGTCACATGAAGATGAGGAAAGCAGATTTTAATCGGAAGGCTTGGAAATCCGGCGCCCGCCCCAACGTCACACAAACTGTTCAGCTTGTTGAAATCGACATAAAAAGAAGCGGTGATCGAGTCGTAAAAATGCTTTAAGTACACTTCTTTTTTCTCGGTAATGGAGGTTAAGTTAATTTTCTCATTCCACTCAACAAGCCATTCATAATAGGTTTCAAACTGCTCAAGCTGGAAGGGAGAAAGGGAGATCCCCTTCTCCTCCAGGCTGGATGTAAATTGCTCAATGTTCATGCCGTCATCCTTTCTATTCCGCAACCTTGGCGATCCGGCCCTGCTCAAGGTAAACAAGCAGAATGGAAATATCAGCAGGGTTTACCCCGGAAATCCGTGAGGCCTGTGCGACAGACAGCGGTCTGACTTCTTTCAGTTTTTGGCGGGCCTCTGTCGCAATGCCTTTGATCGCGTCATAGTCAATTCTGTCGGGAATCTTTTTATTTTCCATTTTCTTAAGTTTTTCAACTTGCAGTAAGGACTTTTCAATATATCCTTCATACTTAATTTGAATTTCAACCTGCTCGGCCACATCGCCGGCGACTTGTTCTTCCGCAGGGGCAAGCGCTGTGACGGTTTCGTAGTTCATCTCCGGCCGCTTCATAAGGTCGGTGGCACGGATGCCGTCTTTCAGCTCGCTTCCGCCCAATGACCGGATGTATTCTTGATTTTCTTTGGACGGTTTGATAATAACAGAATGCAGTCGTTTTTTCTCTGCTTCAATGGCCGCTTTTTTCTCCTGAAACTTTTGATATCTTTCTTCAGATATCAAGCCGACTTCATAGCCGATCTCCGTAAGGCGCAAGTCGGCGTTGTCATGGCGGAGAAGCAGGCGGTATTCCGCACGGGAAGTCAACAGCCGGTACGGTTCATTTGTTCCTTTTGTCACAAGGTCGTCAATCAGCACGCCGATGTAGGCGTCTGAACGGCTGAGAATGACTTCTTCTCTGCCAAGCGCTTTGCGGCCCGCATTAATGCCGGCCATGATTCCCTGTCCGGCCGCTTCCTCGTATCCTGACGTCCCGTTGATTTGCCCTGCTGTGAACAACCCCGGTATTTTTTTCGTTTCAAGTGTCGGCCAAAGCTGAGTCGGTACGATCGCATCATATTCAATCGCATACCCTGCACGCATCATTTCCACTTTTTCAAGTCCCGGAATTGTTGACAGCATTTTTTTCTGAACGTCCTCAGGAAGACTTGTTGACAGTCCCTGTACATAGACTTCCTGTGTATTGCGTCCTTCAGGCTCGAGAAAGATCTGGTGTCTCGGCTTATCGTTAAAGCGGACGACTTTGTCTTCAATAGAAGGGCAGTATCTCGGCCCCGTTCCTTTGATCATGCCGGAATACATCGGTGAACGGTGAAGATTGTCATCGATGATCTCATGCGTTTCCGGGCTCGTATAGGTCAGCCAGCAAGGAAGCTGATCTGTAATGTATTCCACCGTCTCATACGAAAAGGCCCGCGGCACTTCATCACCGGGCTGGATTTCCGTTTGGCTGTAGTCAATCGAATGGCTGTTGACCCGCGGCGGTGTCCCTGTTTTAAAGCGGACGAGATCGAACCCGAGCTCTTCCAGATGCTCAGAAAGCTTGATAGAGGGCTGCTGGTTGTTCGGTCCGCTTGAATAGGACAGATCTCCAAGAATAATTTTTCCTCTTAAAAATGTTCCCGTCGTCAGCACCACCGTTTTGGAACGGTACTCCGCCCCTGTTTGGGTCATAATGCCGCGGCATTCTCCGTCTTCGATCAAAAGGCATTCCGCCATTCCTTGAAGCAATGTCAAATTGGGTTCATTTTCAAGCGTTTTTTTCATTTCATGCTGATATTGGAATTTGTCCGCCTGTGCGCGGAGCGCCCGGACGGCCGGGCCTTTTCCTGTATTTAAAAGCCTCATTTGAATGTGGGTTTTGTCAATATTTTTAGCCATTTCTCCGCCCAGCGCGTCGATTTCGCGGACGACAATCCCTTTAGCGGGACCGCCGACAGACGGATTACACGGCATGAAAGCAACCATATCAAGGTTGATGGTTAAGACAAGCGTTTTTGCGCCTTGTCTGGCCGATGCCAGCGCCGCTTCGACCCCGGCGTGGCCGGCGCCAACGACAATGACGTCATATTGGCCTGCTTCATAGCCCATATGCTTTGTTCCTCCTTTATTTTCCTAAGCAAAATTGGGAAAAGAGCTGGTCGATCAAGCTTTCATGCACGGCGTCGCCAATGATCTCCCCGAGAACTTCCCAGCATCTTGTTAAATCGATTTGAACCATATCAATCGGCACATCATTCTCAATTCCCTCAAGAGCGTCTGTAATGGCGCGCTTAGCCTCATGCAAGAGGGAGATATGCCTTGTATTGCTGACATACGTCAAGTCGCCGCTCTCGATCGCTCCCGTAAAAAACAGCGATTGAATAGCTTCCTCCAGCTCGTCAATTCCTTCTTCTTTCAATAAAGAGGTTGTAACGACAGGACGTTCTCCGGCCAATTCCTGAACACGATCGAGATCAAGCTTTTGCTCGAGGTCGGTCTTATTGACGATGACAATCAAATCCATGCCCTTCGTTGCTTCGAAAAGCTTGATGTCTTCTTCTGACAGAGACTCGCTGTAATTGAGGACAAGCAGAATCAAATCCGCTTCTTTTAATACCTGCCTGGAGCGCTCAACGCCGATGCGCTCGACGATATCTTCGGTCTCGCGGATTCCTGCTGTATCGACAAGACGCAGCGGGACGCCTCTTACATTCACATATTCTTCAATGACATCCCTCGTCGTACCCGGAATGTCTGTTACAATCGCTTTCGTCTCGTGAACGAGGCTGTTTAACAGCGATGATTTCCCGACATTGGGCCGGCCGATAATAACCGTTGAGATGCCTTCTCTTAATATTTTACCCTGCTCTGATGTCGTAAGGAGCGCCTCGATTTCATTTCTGACCTTTGTCGCCTTTTCGATTAAGAGCTTATGCGTCATTTCTTCAACATCATCGTATTCCGGGTAGTCAATATTTACTTCTACATGGGCCAACGTCTCAAGAAGCTCGGCTCTCAATCGTTTGATCAGTGAAGAAAGCCTTCCTTCCATCTGATTCATGGCTACATTCATGGCGCGGTCCGTTTTCGCTCTGATGAGATCCATGACAGCCTCCGCCTGGGAAAGATCGATCCTCCCGTTTAAAAAGGCCCTTTTCGTAAATTCTCCAGGCTCAGCAAGTCTCGCTCCTTCTCTCAAGACAAGCTGAAGCACTTGATTGACTGTCACAATTCCGCCGTGACAGTTGATCTCCACAATATCTTCTCTTGTAAAAGTTTTCGGTGCCTTTAAAACGGACACCATCACTTCTTCAACGACCTTTTCTGTTTCCGGATCAACGATATGGCCATAATTAATGGTGTGTGTATCAACAGAGCTCAACCGTTTCCCGCGAGGTCCTTTATATACTTTATCTGCAATCGACAGTGCTTCTGGGCCGCTCATCCGGACGATCGCAATCGCTCCTTCTCCCATCGGCGTTGAAATCGCAGCGATTGTATCCATGGCTTTCACCTCTCTTTTTCATTCCTTTATCTATTATCCCCATTTGACGGGTCATCTTCCAAACAATATAAATAGATGAAAAACTTTTATTGTAATCAAAATTTAAAGATAACATAGTTTGAATTGAAGTGGAAGTGACTTGAACCGTTATCCACAACTGCTGCAAGCCATCATTAATTACTTTAACTTATCCACATGTGAATAACAATTAAATTTCATTTTCATCAACAGCTTACACTGAAAAGAGCCGAACTAAAACGGATATAGCCGGTGATAAATGAAATTCAGGTCGTTTTGGCATCACAAAAAACCGAAGTCCCCGTTTTTGAGAACTTCGGTTTTCATGTTATTTTTTATATGAGATGACAAGGTGCCGGTTATGATCTTCTCCGGTAGAGTATGTTTCAATTTCTTTTGAATAGCCTGAAAGGATGTCATGGATCACTTTCCGCTCGCTGGAAGGCATCGGCTCAAGATGAATGTCTTTTTTCTGCCTGCTTGCCTGATCGGCCAGCTTCAATGCCAGCTGTGTCAATGTTTCCTTTCGCTTGGCACGGTATCCTTCAGCATCGACAACCACATGGATATAGCGGTCGGAATGCCTATTGATTACGAGCTGTGTCAATGTTTCAAGGGCATTTAATGTTTGTCCTCTTTTTCCGATCAAAAGTGCGGTTTTATCTCCTTGTAATCGGAAAACGACCCTTTTTGGCTCCTCTTCTGCCATCACCTGTGCTTGAATTCCCATATTTGAAATAACATTTTCCAAATACTGTTTGGCTTCTTTGATAGGATCTGCTTTTTCTCGAATTTTAACAACTGCAGGCTGATGGCCGAAAATGCCGAATAATCCCTTTTTTCCTTTGTCTATCACGGCAATTTCAACATCGTCTGCTTGAAGTTCCAGCTGTTTAAGCCCGGATTGCACTGCTTCATCGACGGTACGTCCAGTAGCAGTCAGTTCCTTCACTTTTTCTTACCTCCGGATTTTTTTCCTCCGGCTGCCGCTTCTTGCTTCTCTGCCTTTAAATCAGGACCTTTAATAAAGAAGGTTTGAGCAATCATAAACAAGTTGCCGACTACCCAGTACAGAGAAAGAGCCGCCGGGAAACTGATAGCGAATACAACGATCATGATCGGCATCAGCCAAAGCATCATCGCCATTTGCGGATTTTGCTGAGCTGTTCCGGCCATCATCAGTTTTTGCTGGATGAAAGTGAACACACCCGCTAGAATCGGAAGGATGAAATACGGATCACGCTCTCCCAAGTCAAACCATAAAAAGCTGTGCTCCGCGATCTCCCGCGTTCTCATAATCGCATGATAGAATCCGATTAAAATCGGCATTTGAATTAAGATTGGGAAACATCCTGCAAGCGGGTTAACCCCGTGCTTCTGCATGAGAGCCATTGTTTCCTGCTGAAGTTTCTGCTGTGTTTTCTGATCTTTTGAACTGTATTTTTCGCGAAGTTTTTGCATTTCAGGCTGCAGAGCCTGCATCGCTTTGGAGCTTCTTGTCTGCTTGATCATCAGCGGCAAAATCAAAAGTCTGATTAAAATCGTCACGACAATAATCGCAAGCCCGAAGTTTTTATTCGTTACATTTGCAACGTACGTAATCAGCTGTGACAAAGGGTAAACGATGTAGTTGTTCCAAAATCCTTCGCTTTCTGAAGTGATCGGCTGATTGATTTCCGTACATCCAGCTAAAAGCACGAGAACGCCGATCATACTGAATAATAATAAAATTCGCCTCTTCAACAACATTTCCTCCTAAATCTTCATTCTTAAACCGTTTTAATGTGGTTATGATCATTAAAAAGACATACTTTATCGTATTTTATCATCTTTCACCACTGAATGGGCGCTGACATTTTTCAAGCTAAAAGGAAGCGCTTAAAAATATGCGGCTATGGCTTATTTATTTACTCGGGTTATGATGGCTTATTCGATTTTTTCCGGTAAACAAACGACTTTCTGAAAAGATGCTGCAGGCTTTTCTTTGTTTCTTCATATGTCAAATCAGCAGCTGGTTTTCTCGCAATAATGATGTAGTCATTTTCTTGTTTTAATTGATTCCGCTCTTCTTGGATGACCTGGCGAATCAGCCGCTTTACCCGGTTACGCACGACGGCGTTCCCGATTTTCTTGCTGACCGACAGACCGACCCGAAACTCTTTCGCCTCAGGCTGATGAAGCACATATAAAACATACTGCCGGTTTGCCATCGATTTGCCTTTTTTAAATACCTTTTGAAAATCTTCATTTTTTTTTAATCGATTTCGCTTTTTCATGTCTTCCTTCACTCCGATAACAAGCTGGCAAAAAGGGCCCTGGTCATTCCTCTATGTAAAAAAGACCACTGACATTATTCAGTGGCCTAAGCTGATAATACTTTTCTTCCTTTGCGGCGGCGACGTGCTAATACAAGACGTCCATTTTTAGAACTCATACGGCTGCGAAAGCCATGAACTTTGCTGCGCTTACGGTTATTTGGTTGAAATGTTCTTTTCATGTATGACACCTCCCTCGAGGAATAGCTGTTAAAGACAGTCTAATTTATTATATTTGGATGAGCCGTTCATTGTCAACTTTGCTCATACATTTCTTTTTCGCACCATAATAGGATAACACAGATGAATCGACTCCGAAAGTCTATTTTCATTTTTCCTCAATTTTAGCTTAAAAGATTTTTTTGGAAGCGGGAAATGTCGACTTCCTGATCGAAAATATCCAATGTGGATATCTTTCGCCTCATTTTTTCTATCCACAATCATTATCGACAACATTTTCACAAAACTAACCGTTGTGGACAATATTTTTTCAACAGTTTGTATAGTGTGTGGATAAGTTCCTGTCAACCATTGCAACGTCTCTCTTATTCTGATATTATATTTGTGTTTTAACTCTTGATAACAAATTGGCTGTTATATCGTTATCCACAAACTGTGGATAACATGTGGAAAGTTTTTTCACAGGGTGTGCAAGAATTTGTCCACATCTTGTGAATGATGTCGAAAAGACGTTTTTCTACTATATTATATGTTTTCAACATTTCATCAACGAATGGAGCCATCCATTTGCTCTTTTTTTGTGTTCTATAACAGATGATGAACACGCAAATATTTCTGGTAAAGGAGGGACGAACCGCCATTATGAAAAACATTTCAGATCTTTGGAGTCAAGCCCTTGGGCAGATCGAAAAAAAATTGAGCAAGCCCAGTTTTGAAACATGGATGAAGTCGACAAAGGCTCATTCATTACAGGGGGACACGCTGATCATTACCGCTCCGAACGAGTTCGCAAGAGATTGGCTTGAATCAAGATATCTTCACTTGATAGCCGATACGATTTACGATTTAACCGGGGAAGAGCTGAGCATTAAATTTGTCATTCCTCAGAATCAAAATGAAGAAGAATTTATGCCGAAGTCTCCAATCAAAAAAATGTCGAAAGAAGAACCGGCTGACTTTCCGCAAAACATGCTGAATCCCAAATACACATTCGACACTTTCGTTATAGGGTCAGGAAACCGATTTGCCCATGCTGCATCCCTAGCGGTGGCCGAAGCGCCGGCGAAAGCATACAATCCGCTGTTTATTTATGGGGGAGTCGGACTTGGAAAAACTCACTTAATGCATGCGATCGGACACTATGTCATTGATCATAATCCGTCTGCAAAAGTGGTTTATTTGTCTTCTGAAAAATTCACAAATGAATTTATCAACTCGATCCGCGACAATAAGGCTGTCGATTTTCGCAATCGCTACCGAAATGTCGACGTTCTTTTGATAGATGATATTCAATTTTTGGCTGGAAAAGAACAGACGCAAGAAGAATTTTTCCATACGTTTAATACGCTGCATGAGGAAACAAAGCAAATCGTGATTTCCAGCGACCGGCCGCCTAAAGAGATTCCGACGCTTGAAGACCGCCTGCGCTCCCGTTTTGAATGGGGATTGATCACAGATATCACACCTCCTGATCTGGAAACGAGAATCGCAATTTTAAGAAAGAAAGCAAAAGCAGAGGGACTAGATATCCCTAATGAAGTCATGCTTTATATTGCCAATCAGATCGACAGCAATATCAGAGAGCTTGAAGGGGCTTTAATCCGTGTTGTCGCATACTCTTCTTTGATCAATAAAGACATCAATGCCGATTTAGCCGCGGAAGCTTTGAAAGATATTATTCCTTCTTCAAAGCCGAAAGTCATCACGATCAAAGACATTCAAAGAATTGTCGGGCAGCAGTTTAATATCAAACTGGAAGATTTCAAAGCGAAAAAACGGACGAAATCCGTGGCATTTCCGAGGCAGATCGCTATGTATCTATCAAGGGAAATGACAGATTCCTCGCTCCCAAAAATCGGCGAAGAATTTGGAGGGCGCGACCATACAACGGTCATCCATGCCCATGAAAAAATATCGAAGCTGCTGAGCAATGATGAACAACTTCAGCAGCAGATTAAAGAAATAAAAGAGCAGCTGAGGTAATCTTCATTCAAGTGGAGAATGGGAAAGTGTGAATAACTGAAACATAGTCTTGCACAGTCTGTCCACATGTGGATAGGCTGTATTTCCGTTCACTCTCTCCACTTATCCACAAATCCACAGCCCCTACTAGTACTTCTGCTATTTTTATAAAACATAATAATTAATAGATTTCCGCAAGGAGGATGATTATGAAATTCACAATTCAAAAAGATCGTTTAGTCGAAGGTGTCCAAGATGTGTTAAAGGCCGTTTCTTCAAGAACAACGATTCCGATTTTAACCGGTATTAAGATCGTCGCCTCTGATGAAGGTGTTTCGCTGACAGGAAGCGACTCAGATATCTCAATAGAATCGTTCATTCCAAAAGAAGACGGCGATTTGGAGATCGTGACAATCGAACAGCCGGGAAGCATCGTTCTTCAAGCTCGTTTTTTTAGTGAAATCGTCAAAAAACTGCCTATGTCAACGGTGGAGATTGAAGTTCAGAATCAATATTTGACGATCATTCGTTCAGGAAAAGCAGAATTTAACCTAAACGGGCTGGACGCAAGCGAATATCCGCTTTTACCGCAAATCGAAGAACATCATGCTTTTCAAATTCCGACTGACCTATTAAAAAACTTGATTCGCCAAACCGTCTTTGCGGTGTCCACCTCAGAAACACGCCCAATCTTGACAGGTGTAAACTGGAACGTCACAGACGGTGAATTAATATGCACTGCGACGGATAGCCACCGTCTGGCACTGCGAAAAGCGAAGCTCGATATCGATGAGGAAAGCTCATACAATGTCGTCATCCCCGGAAAAAGCTTGACCGAGCTGAGCAAGATCCTTGATGATCATCAGGAGCTTGTCGATATTGTCATTACAGAGACGCAAGTGCTGTTTAAGACAAAAAACGTACTGTTCTTCTCAAGACTGCTTGACGGCAATTATCCTGACACAAACCGCCTGATTCCTCAGGAAAGCAAAACGAACATGATCATCAATACAAAGGAATTTCTTCAGGCGATCGACAGGGCTTCGCTTCTGGCAAGAGAAGGACGGAACAATGTGGTAAAACTTTCGACTGTTGCCAATGAGTCCATCGAAATTTCCTCAAACTCTCCAGAAATCGGAAAGGTTGTAGAAACGGTGAATGCCGAACAAATTGAAGGGGAAGACTTAAAGATATCCTTTAGTCCGAAATATATGCTGGATGCTCTTAAAGTTCTTGAAGGAGAGGACATTCATGTCAGCTTTACAGGCGCAATGAGACCTTTTCTGATCCGCACTCCGAATGATGATTCAATCGTTCAATTAATTCTTCCTGTCCGGACGTATTAATTTCGAAACCTAGAGAAAGTTGCCGGCCAATCCGGCAGCTTCTCTTATTTCATGGGAGAAAAGATGATCTTGCCCTGCCGCTGTTTTTGATGCCACAAGTTTCCCCTTTCCTTCTTTCCCTATTTTTTAGTACAATTAGATATTAGTGATATTGAAAGAGGTCGATAAAATGACAAAGACGGTGGCTATTGATACAAACATGATTACCCTCGGTCAGTTTCTGAAATTAGCGGATGTCATTCAGTCAGGCGGGATGGCAAAATGGTTTTTATCAGAATATGAAGTGATCGTGAACGGTGAGCCGGATAACCGCCGCGGCCGGAAGCTATATGTTGGAGATGTCGTGACGATTGAAGGGTTCGGTTCATTTCAAGTCGTCGGCTAAAAAGCAGGTGATATTGATTGTATATCCAAAATCTTACATTATCATCTTACCGTAACTATGAGCGCCTTGAGCTCCAATTTGAGAACAAAGTAAACGTGATCATTGGAGAGAACGCCCAAGGCAAAACAAATTTGATGGAAGCGATCTATGTGCTTGCAATGGCAAAATCTCATCGAACCTCAAATGATAAAGAACTCATACGATGGGATGAAGACTATGCTAAAATAGAAGGCAGGGTCATTAAAAAAAACGGTTCTGTTCCCATTCAGCTTGTGATTTCCAAAAAAGGAAAAAAAGGTAAAGTGAATCATATTGAGCAGCAGAAGCTCAGCCGGTATGTCGGGGCCGTTAACACGATTATGTTTGCGCCGGAGGATTTGAATCTTGTAAAAGGCAGCCCCCAGGTCAGAAGAAGATTTCTCGATATGGAAATCGGCCAAGTATCACCAGTCTATCTTCATGACCTTTCTCTTTACCAAAAAATCCTTTCACAGCGAAATCACTTCTTGAAGCAGCTCCAAACGAGAAAACAGACTGATCAAACAATGCTTGATGTGCTGACGGAACAGCTCACGGAATTCGCGGCAAAGGTTGTGATGAAACGACTTCAGTTTGTCGATCAGCTCGAAAAATGGGCTCAGCCCATCCATTCAGGAATTTCAAGAGGGCTGGAGGAACTGACCTTGAAGTATCATACATCTCTTCACGTATCAGATTCGCCTGATTTGTCGAAAATGATCAATAGTTATCAAGAAACGTTTTCTAAATTACGAGATAAAGAAATTGAACGGGGTGTATCCCTTTCAGGTCCTCACAGAGATGATGTTCTTTTTTATGTCAATGGGCGGGATGTACAGACTTACGGATCGCAAGGCCAGCAGCGGACGACAGCACTGTCCCTGAAATTGGCGGAAATTGATTTGATTCAGGAGGAAATTGGGGAATATCCGATTCTGCTTTTGGATGATGTATTATCAGAGCTGGATGACTATCGGCAGTCTCACTTGCTCCACACTATCCAAGGCCGTGTTCAAACATTCGTTACTACGACAAGCGTTGATGGAATTGATCATGAAACCTTAAATGAAGCAGGTATCTTTCGTGTTGAAAATGGCACGCTATTGGACTGAGAAAAATGGGGTGAGGGATTGTATATCCATTTAGGTGACGACTTTGTTGTCTCGACACGTGAAATTGTGGCTATTTTTGATTATAAGGCAAAGGCATCTCCGATCGTTGAAGAGTTCTTAACGAAACAAAAAAAGCGGATTGTCTCTTCAAACAGCACGCCCAAATCAATTGTTGTCACAGTACAAACGATTTATTTTTCTCCTTTAGCCTCAGGCACGTTGAAAAAGCGGGCGCAATCCAAGCCGGAAATTGATTCATAAAGAATCTTTACTATAAATTTATTATGTTTGAAGAAAAGTGTAGGTGAATGTGCGTGGCAATGGAACAGCATAATAATTACGATGAAAATCAGATACAGGTTCTAGAGGGATTGGAAGCCGTTCGAAAAAGACCGGGGATGTACATCGGGTCGACAAGCGGCAAAGGTCTGCACCATTTAGTATGGGAAATCGTCGATAACAGCATTGACGAAGCTTTGGCCGGTTACTGCACTGAAATCAATGTTGTCATTGAAAATGACAACAGCATCACGGTAAAAGACAACGGTCGGGGGATTCCGGTCGGTATTCATGAAAAAATGGGCCGTCCGGCTGTCGAAGTCATCATGACAGTCCTGCACGCCGGAGGTAAATTTGACGGAAGCGGCTATAAGGTTTCCGGCGGTTTGCACGGCGTAGGGGCTTCTGTTGTCAACGCCCTTTCAACCCAGCTGGATGTAACGGTTTACAGGGACGGGAAAATTCATTACCAAGAATTTGAACGGGGCGTTCCGAAGGCCGATTTGAAAGTGATCGGCGAGACCGATGTAACAGGAACGACCACTCACTTCATTCCTGATCGTGAAATATTCACAGAAACAATCGAGTATGACTACGATACGCTTGCCACTCGTGTTCGTGAACTCGCCTTTTTGACAAAAGGCGTAAAAATCACAATTGAAGATAAGCGTGAAGGAAAAGAACAGAAAAATGAATATTGCTATGAAGGCGGAATTAAAAGCTATGTTGAACACTTAAACCGTTCAAGGGAAGTGGTCCACGAGGAGCCGGTCTATATTGAAGGATCGAGAGACGGGATTACTGTTGAAGTAGCGCTTCAATACAATGACAGCTACACAAGCAACATCTATTCATTTGCCAATAACATTCATACGTATGAAGGCGGAGCGCATGAAGCCGGGTTTAAAACAGGCTTGACCCGCGTCATCAATGATTATGCCAGAAAGAACGGCGTATTCAAAGAAAACGACCCGAACTTAAGCGGTGAAGATGTCCGTGAAGGTTTGACAGCGATCATTTCAATCAAACATCCGGACCCGCAATTCGAAGGGCAGACAAAAACGAAGCTCGGTAATTCAGAAGCCCGCACCATAACGGACGCCTTGTTTTCAGAAGCATTGGAAACTTTCTTGCTTGAAAATCCGGATTCTGCGAAAAAAATCGTCGAAAAAGGGGTCATGGCGGCAAGAGCGCGCATGGCGGCCAAAAAAGCGCGCGAGCTGACGCGAAGAAAAAGCGCTCTGGAAGTGTCGAATCTGCCGGGAAAATTGGCTGACTGTTCTTCAAAAGATCCGTCGATTTCTGAGCTCTATATCGTTGAGGGTGATTCGGCGGGAGGATCGGCAAAACAAGGCCGGGATCGTCATTTCCAAGCGATTTTGCCATTGAGAGGTAAAATTTTAAACGTCGAAAAAGCCCGTCTTGATAAAATCTTATCCAACAATGAAGTCCGGTCAATGATCACCGCGCTCGGTACGGGAATCGGCGAAGATTTCAACCTGGAAAAAGCCCGCTATCAAAAAGTCGTGATCATGACAGATGCCGATGTCGACGGCGCGCACATCAGAACACTTCTGCTCACCTTTTTCTACCGATATATGCGGCAAATCATCGAAAAAGGATATATTTACATTGCCCAGCCGCCGCTCTATAAAGTGCAGCAGGGGAAACGCGTCGAATATGCATACAATGACAAGCAGCTTGAAGAAATTTTAAAAGAGCTTCCGCAAAATCCTAAGCCCGGCCTTCAGCGCTATAAAGGTTTGGGAGAGATGAATGCGACTCAGCTTTGGGAAACAACGATGGACCCGGAAACGAGAACATTGCTTCAAGTGACGCTCAAAGATGCAATCGATGCCGATGAAACCTTTGAAATGCTGATGGGAGACAAGGTGGAGCCGCGGCGAAACTTCATCGAAGAAAATGCCCGCTATGTAAAGAACCTAGATATTTAACACCGATAAGACCTTATTTTCGCTTAAATGAAATAAGGTCTTTTCTAAAATATGAAAGGGTGAAACCTTTCATATTCTAGTAATTTAATGTGTATAAAATCAAGATTATTGATATAATGGAGAATAGCCTTATTCGTTGAAGAGTATAAATACAAATCTACTCCCACACAACTCATGTAGATTCTCCAGGGAGGTTTTTTAATGAGTGAACAACATAAGCCCCAAGTTAAGGAAATTAATATCAGTCAGGAAATGCGCACATCTTTTTTAGATTATGCGATGAGTGTTATTGTTTCCCGCGCTCTTCCAGATGTAAGAGACGGCCTTAAACCGGTGCATAGAAGAATCCTGTACGCGATGAACGACCTTGGGATGACAAGTGACAAACCATATAAAAAATCCGCGCGGATCGTCGGCGAAGTTATCGGTAAGTACCACCCTCATGGTGATTCTGCCGTTTACGAATCCATGGTCAGAATGGCGCAGGACTTTAACTATCGGTATATGCTCGTTCAAGGCCATGGAAACTTTGGTTCTGTCGATGGCGATTCGGCTGCGGCTATGCGTTATACAGAAGCGAGAATGTCGAAAATATCCATGGAAATTCTGAGAGATATTAATAAAGACACGATCGATTATCAGGACAACTATGACGGATCTGAAAGAGAACCGATTGTCATGCCTGCCAGATTTCCAAATCTGCTTGTCAATGGAGCTGCCGGGATAGCAGTAGGTATGGCGACAAACATTCCGCCTCACCAGCTCGGTGAAATTATTGACGGTGTATTGGCTGTCAGCAAGAACCCTGAGATGACGCTCGCAGAATTGATGGAAATCATTCCGGGGCCGGACTTCCCGACAGCAGGGATGATCATGGGCAGAAGCGGAATCCGTAAAGCCTATGAAACAGGCAGGGGTTCAATCACGATTCGGGCCAAAGCTCAAATCGAAGAAACATCCTCTGGCAAACAGGTCATCATCATTACGGAAATACCGTACCAGGTGAATAAAGCGAAACTGATTGAAAAAATCGCCGACCTTGTCCGGGATAAGAAAATCGAAGGAATCACAGATCTCCGCGATGAATCAGACCGAAACGGAATGAGGATTGTTATCGAGCTGAGAAGGGATGCAAATGCCAACGTCCTGTTAAATAACTTGTACAAGCAAACGGCTCTCCAAACATCATTCGGTATTAATCTTTTAGCGCTCGTGGACGGACAGCCGAAAGTATTGAGCTTAAAGCAATGTCTTGAGCATTACCTCGATCACCAAAAAGTGGTGATCAAAAGACGTACGGCTTTCGAACTTCGAAAAGCGGAAGCGAGAGCTCACATCCTTGAGGGATTGAGGATCGCTCTAGACCACCTTGATGAAGTTATTTCCTTAATCAGAAACTCGCAAACGGCTGAAATTGCGAAAAATGGGTTAATAGAGAAATTTTCATTGACTGAAAAACAAGCACAAGCCATCTTGGACATGCGTCTTCAGCGGTTAACAGGTCTCGAACGTGAAAAAATCGAAGAAGAATACAAAAGCTTGGTTGAGCTGATCGCAGAGTTAAAAGCGATTTTAGCAGACGAAGAAAAGGTTCTTGAAATCATCCGTGAAGAACTGACAGAGATTAAAGACCGCTTCAATGATGAGCGCCGGACGGAGATCGTGACGTCAGGACTTGAAACAATCGAGGACGAAGATCTCATTACGAGAGAAAATATCGTTGTCACTTTAACTCATAATGGCTATATCAAACGCCTGCCTTCTTCCACTTACCGCAGCCAAAAACGGGGCGGAAAAGGAATCCAGGGTATGGGAACAAATGAAGATGACTTCGTTGAACACCTGATCTCCACATCCACTCATGACACGATTCTCTTTTTCTCAAATAAAGGGAAGGTATACCGTGCCAAAGGGTATGAAATTCCTGAATTCGGCCGAACTGCAAAGGGAATTCCAATCATCAACCTGCTTGAAGTGGAAAAAGGAGAATGGATCAATGCGATCATTCCGGTTTCCGAGTTTGATGATGAATCATACTTGTTCTTTACCACTAAACACGGAATTTCAAAACGGACACCGCTTTCTCAATTCGCCAATATTCGCAACAACGGTTTAATTGCCTTAAGTCTTCGCGGCGAAGATGAGCTGATGGCTGTCCGATTGACTGACGGCAACAGGCAAATTATTATTGGAACGAAAAACGGACTGCTGATTCGATTCTCAGAAACCGATGTAAGACAGATGGGAAGAACCGCAGCCGGTGTTAAGGGCATCACGCTCACAGGTGACGACATGGTTGTCGGCATGGAAATTTTAGAAGAGGATTCCCATGTTTTAATCGTAACGGAAAAAGGATACGGCAAACAGACGCCTGCTTCAGAATACAGAACGCAAAGCCGTGGAGGAAAAGGGTTGAAAACCTGCAAGATCACGGAAAACAACGGGCCTCTTGTTACAGTCAAAGCAACAAAAGGAGAAGAAGATTTGATGATCATCACCGCCAGCGGAGTGATCATACGGATGGATATTAATGATATTTCCATTACCGGCCGTGTAACGCAGGGTGTCCGCCTTATCCGGTTAGGTGATCAGGAGCATGTAGCTACTGTAGCCTTGGTTGAAAAAGACGAAGAAATCGATGACACGGAAACTGAAGAGCTTGAAGCCGATGAATCATAAAAAATGCAGCCTGCGGGCTGCATTTTTTATTGTTGTGTAATATAGATTAGGGTCTTTTCTCCAAATCAATCATATGCTATAATATTTTTTGGCCGCTTATAAAGAAAGCAAAAGCAAAACTTTTTTTAAAAAAGTATTGACCGCTCGTCTCTCAGATGTTATATTTAAGTGGTCGCTTTGAGAGCGGCAACGAAGTTCTTTGAAAACTAA
>NZ_MRBK01000040.1 GCF_001969815.1 Bacillus swezeyi
ATATAAAGATTTGAGGCTTTTTTTTATAAAAAATTATAGCTGAATTTGCCTGTTTTTAAGAGCAGAGGACATTTTGTCATAAATTAACACTAGAAGAGGTGTCCAGTTTGTTGTCAACAAATAAGTTCGCTCCACTAGTATTTTTTTCAGTTATATCGCCAACCTTCACCTCACTGCACCATCTGTTCATTTGTCTGATAAAACCGAATTCATAAAATATTTATTGAATTAACAAGTATGTATGATATTATAAATATATACAAATATAGGATATAATGTATTTTCATTTCCAAGCGGCCTTGTTGTTAGTTAAGAATGATAATAATTTAGCCTTCAATGGCTTTGAGTGTCACTCTTTATTTTTGCATTCAGTCCTTTAGATTCGCAGAAGGTTTTTGAAGTTGTAGAAAAAAAGAAAAATTGAAAGAGGCTCAAAGGATGAAAAAACATATTTTATTTTTTAATGCTACTTATATAAAAAAAATTTCTACTTTAGAGACTGCTAAAAACTTAGACTTAACGGTGTCGGTTGTTGGACCTGAACTTCCTGAATGGTCGCGCCCCTTCGTTGACCATTTCATTTGTGCAAATACTTATGAGATGGATGAGACTATACCTGTACTGAAGGAAATGACCGAGAAAAATCCTTTTGACGGAGTCATTACATTTTGGGATAGGGATGTGGTGCCTGTGGCGGTGACTGCCCAAGAATTTAACCTGAAAGGCAGTCCGGTGGAAGCGGCGGAGCGGGCTCGAAATAAATGGAAGATGCGTCAATATTTAAACCGTGCACAAGTTCCACATCCAAAATATCACATGTTTACAAATTGGAACGAATTATATTATGCAAGCGTTGAGATGGAATACCCCTTGATCATTAAGCCTGTGGGGGCTTCTGCAAGTAAAGGCGTGTTCCGAATTACAAAGCCAGAAGATTTATATCGCGCCTATCAGGAGTTGTTAAACGCTGCGATGCCGGAAAACGATAAAATGTTTTCTTTTTATCAAAACGAGTATCTGGTTGAAGAGTTTATGAATGGACAAGAAGTCAGCATTGAGGGAGTGATTTCCGATGGAGTCATTCACTTTGCTGGTGTTACTGAAAAATGGACGGATCAGTATTTCGAAGAATATCAGCATGCATTTCCTGCCAGACTGTCTGAAGCTATGGAACGTGAATTGTTCAACATCACAAGTGAAGGGATAAAAGCTTTGGGGCTGGACCATTGTGGTTTTCATGCCGAGGTCATGATCACAGGGAAAGGGTGCAAGATCATAGAGATCAACGGTCGTCTAGGTGGCGACTTCATTACCACACATTTGGTTCCTCTAGCCAAAGGTATAGATATAACACGTGAAAACCTATTGGCTGTATTAGGAGAAAAAATAAGCTTTGAAGCTTCGAAAACAAGAGCTGCCTGCGTCAGGTTTTTGATTGCAGACCGTGCAGGTGTAGTAGAAAAGTGGGAAGGTGTAGAAACGATTAAAGAAATGCCCGGAGTCGTTGAATTTGTTTTAGAAAAACAGCCGGGCGATCACGTTGGCCTGCCGCCTGAAAAATTTCATGATTCCCGGATTGCTTATGTCATCACAGAAGCCGACGATACAGAAAAAGCGATTAAATATGCTGAAAATGCATTATCCAAAGTGAGGTGTTTCATCAATGGAGCGGAAGAGACTGTTCCTGGTAGGGATTCCTGAAACGCATATTGAGAAGGCTATTATGCGGGCTAAGCAACTTGGTTTTGACGTCTTATTAGGAGATACAGAAGCTTCATTGAAAAAATATGAGCATTTAATAAGGGAAGCTGATCAAAAAATCGTATTAGACTATACGAATGATGAAAATCTATTCTCAGTCGTCAAAGAAATCCATGACAAAGAACCTTTAGATGCCTTATTTACTTTTAAAGAAACCGGCTTATTCAATGTATCTAAACTTCAGCAAGCATTTCATTTGAAAGGGAATCCTCCGTCTGTAGTACAAACATGTCTTGATAAATATAAAACGCGGCGGCTTTTAAAAAAGGCAGGACTAAACTCTCCTAATTTTGGATTGTGTAGGAGTGTGGAAGACGTATACGATTTTTGGACTAAATATAAACATCCTATCATTTTAAAGCCGAGATCTCAGCAAGGCAGTATCGGTGTCATAAAAGTTGAGAAAAGAGAGGACATAGAGGCGTGTTTTAAAGAATGTTCAAAACATGACGAAGAGAAATCAATATTAGCTGAAGAATTTATTAAAGGGAAGGAAATATCTATAGAAGCCGTTGTCTGTCATGGCGAGGTTGAAATATTTGGTGTAACTGAAAAGCAACTGTATCCTGGAACTTTTGTGGAATCGGGACATATTTCGCCTTATCAATATCAAGAAAAACATCAGGATTTTTATAAGAAGCTGATCAAGAGAGTTGTTCATGCCGTTGGAATCGTATTTGGCCCCTTGCATATTGAAGGATATCACACAAATAAAGGATTTGTGGTAGGCGAGGTGCACACACGCTATGGCGGAGACAATATAGTGACCATCACTGAAATCGCTATGAAATGTGATATGCAAACTCCTATTTTTGCTGAACTGGCGGGAATTCCATATAAACCGGAAAGGAAACCTGTTCCAAACGAAGTATGCGCTGTTCGCTTTTTAGAAACGAACCAAGGAATTGTGCACGCGATAAAAGGGCTCAGCGAGCTGAAAAGTATGGAGAATGTAGTTGATTTTCATGTGAATTGCAGTGTTGGTGACTCAATCGGGCCAATAAAAAACAGTTACGATAGAGCAGGTTGGATGATTGTAAAGGGGAAGAATGAGCGAGAAGTCAATGACGCATTACGTGATGCGTTTGACAAGATAAAAATAATAATTAGATGAAGGGGAGAATGATGGTGAGAAACAGAAAATCATCTATTTTAAGGGATGCTTTAAAAAGTAAAGGTTTGGTAAAAGTTGCGGGAGCTCATGACGGCTTAAGCGCCAAATTAGCAGAGAAAAACGGATTTAATGCCATATGGGCAAGCGGTTTGGGTATCTCAGCTGTGCAAACCGTACCTGATGCCAGTATATTAACGATGACTGAATTTCTTGAAGCTGCCGTCATTATGAATGAATCATGCAACTTGCCGGTCATTGCAGACTGTGATTCAGGCTATGGGAATATTCATAATGTCACTCGTATGATAAAAAAATATGAAGTTTCTGGTATTGCTGGGGTTTGTATTGAAGATAAAGTATATCCAAAATTAAATTCATTTGACGACAGACAACAGCTTCTTGTCAGTACAGAAGAATTTTGCGAAAAAATTAGAGCAGCAAAGATGGCTCAACAAAATGACGATTTTGTATTGATTGCCCGTGTCGAAGCTTTAATTGCCAAATTAGGTCAACAAGAAGCTTATACAAGAGCGAAAGCATATGTTCAAGCTGGAGCGGATGCAATTTTAATTCATTCAAAAGAACGATCGCCTGATGAAATTGTTGAGTTTGTTAACAATTGGGACGTTGATGCGCCGTTGGTTGTGGTTCCGACTAAATATCCGACGCTCTCAATGGAACAGCTGGAGGAATTGGGAGTAAAGGTTTCCATCTATGCGAATCAGGCTTTGCGTGCTTCTGTTAAGGCTATAAATGATACATTCGAAAGCATTATAAACAATAAATCGTCTTTGCAGATTGAAAAAGAGATAGTGAGCGTTAAAGAGATATTTGACATTCAAGAAGTTCCGGAGATGAAGCAGCTGGAGCGTTTGGTCCATAAGCAGCCGGCTACTTGAGGTTTTGTATTCTGAAATTTTAAGTATGTCCATATATAAGACACTGGAGGCGTTTCAAGTGAATAAAAGATTATCTGAGAGAGTCATGAATATAAAACCTTCGGCCACTATGTCACTAAATGCCAAAACAAAGATGATGATAAAAGAAGGTAAAGATATTATCAATATGAGTGTAGGTGAACCGGATCTTCAGCCGCCATTAACAGCCTCATATGCAGGAATCCAAGCGATAGTGAATGGCCAAACCGGATATACACCGGCAGCAGGACTGGCTGAATTAAGAGAATCCATTGCAAAATACTTGTTGAATGAACGAGGAATCGAGTATAGACCGAATCAAATAATTTCTTCAGCCGGAGGAAAACAACCGTTATATAATGTTTTTCAAGCAATTTGTGATGAAGGTGATGAAGTTGTCCTCCCTTCTCCTTACTGGGTGTCATATCCAGAGCAAATCAAACTGTCGGGAGCGGTTCCCGTAATTGTAAGATGTGATGAAACGACTGATTTTAAAATGACGCCGGAAAAGCTTGCAGCAGCGATTTCCCTTAAAACAAAAGCTGTCGTCATTACATCTCCGAATAATCCGACTGGGTCCGTTTATTCCGAAGATGAATTGAAAGCGATCGGAAATGTGTTGAAAGATTATAAGAACATTTTTATTATTTCTGATGAAATCTACGATCAGTTTGTGTATGATGACAAGCATGTCAGCCTGCCTTTCATTTTTCCCGAATTACAAGACCGGACTATCATAACGAATGGATTTTCTAAAGTGTTTGCAATGACTGGTTGGCGGCTGGGTTATATCGCAGCCCCATTGGATATAGCTGAGGCAATTGCCAGCTTTCAAAGCCATGCTACAGGTAGCCCGTCAACGATTTCTCAATATGCGGGCATAGCGGCTTTGAATGGTTTTGACCAGTCGATGGTCGAAGAATATAAAAAGAGACGCGATCTGTTAGTCGGCGGTTTAAATCAAATTCAGGGTATCCGCTGTGCCGAACCAAATGGGGCCTTTTACGCGTTTCCGAATGTTTCGCGATTTATCGGGACAACATTTGAAGATCAAAAAATCGTTGATGCGGAGACATTTTGCCAGCTGCTGCTGGCAAAACAGCACGTATCGGCTGTTCCCGGTACAGCATTTGGAGAGCGGAACAACATCCGCTTGAATTTTGCAATTCCAAAGGATCTTATTACTGAAGCGTTGAAAAGAATCGAGAACTTTACAACTCAGCTGGCCATTAAGGTATAACACTGACATCCTAAACAAGCCTTTTAATCCGCATCTCATGTTCAGGCAGGTGGTTTTTTTAAAATGAAACAATTAAGGATTCATCCTGTGGGTTGGAATATCATTTTGGGAACCTTGTTTAGCAGAATGTCAGTTTCAATGAGTATTCCTTTCCTTTCTATATACCTTACACAAGTCAAAGGTGTATCTCCAGCTTTGACTGGCATCATTGTATCAGTAAGTTCTCTTGCTGGAATTGTAATGAGCTTTTACGGCGGCTATTTGTCTGATCTTTTTGGCAGAAAAATTGTGATGATAACGTCTGTATTTTGTTGGGCGTTTGTATTCACAAGCTTTATTTTTGCAAATAGTATAATCGCATTTTTTGTCATCAATGCGCTTAATGGGCTATGTCAGTCAATTTTTGAACCGGCGTCTAGAGCCTTGTTATCCGATATAAGCAAAGAAGAAAATCGTTTGAAGATGTTTAATTTGCGATATACTGCGATCAATATAGGCGTGGTTTTCGGTCCGCTTATAGGCCTTCGTCTGGGAGCTGCCAAAACGGCTCTCCCTTTTCTGATCGCAGGTCTTACATATTTTCTTTACGGTCTGTCTCTCATATTTTCATTCCGGAAATTTAACATAGACGAGAATAACCGAAAAGAAGATAAAACGACGATTGCTACGGCTTTTCATGTGACAAGAAAAGACAAGGTATTTCTTATCACATTATTTGGAGTGATTTTATCAATATCCGGATACGCGCATTTTTCTACAACATTACCGCAATATTTTGCTGCCAAAATGGAGGACGGGGTGACCGTGTTTTCATGGCTTTTGGTTCTGAATGCAATTGTTGTCCTAATCGTTCAATATCCTATTGTGAATGCTATGAAAAAGTTCCCGCCGATACATTCAATTATTCTTGGGAATATGCTTATTAGTTTCAGTTTGCTGTTCTTTTCATTTTCAGCTAATCCGGTCATATGGGGTATTATCGTTATATTTTTCACAATAGGGGAAGTTTTGATTTTTTCAATGGTCGATATGTTGGTGGATGAAATTGCAAAACCAGGTTTAAAAGGTACATATTTTGGAGCAACTGGCTTTAACCGTTTAGGAAATGTAATTGGGCCATGGCTGGGCGGAATGCTTCTTTCCTATTTTGGAGTTAACGGGTCCATTTATATATTCTTCATCCTTTNNAAAAAGCCGTTAATAAGAGTGGCTATTTTTGCTGGAAACGCCACCAAATTGTTTTGCCATTATGCTTTATCTGATAAGACCCTTTCACGTTAAAAACACTATGGCAAACAGTCTAAAGAGATGGTTCAATATCATAAAAAGAGAAAATGGTGTAGTATGGTTTTTGTCAACGATGGCGGGGTTATCTTTAAAAGAAAAACGGTCAGAATTTGGAAAGATAACGAACAAAACAAACTTTGTATCCAGTAACGTTCGTTTTTATATTGTGTTTCACGTGAGGTATTGTTACAATTGTATAGTAATTTAAAAAAGACTTGTCGTATAATCATGGGGATATGGCCCATAAGTTTCTACCAAGCTACCGTAAATGGCTTGACTACGCTTGTATACAATATTTTGTTCGTGAAAAAAACATTTTTTCAGTATGAAATATGCCGTAGTCAAGCGTCCCGCCAATTGGGGCGTTTTTTGTTTAAAAGCAATGGTTTATGAAACAATAAAAACGACAGAAAATTGAGAGGAGTATACCATTTTGAAGCGTTTCTTTCAGTTTGAAGAATTGGGCACAAATTATCGGAGAGAAATAATCGGCGGACTCACCACATTTTTGTCCATGGCATATATTTTGATCGTCAACCCGCTTACCCTTTCACTGGCGTCGGTGGAAAATTTCCCGGATGCATTGAGAATGGATCAAAGCGCCGTTTTTACAGCAACTGCCGTCGCGGCTGCTGTCGGCTGTTTTATCATGGGGCTGCTCGCGAAATATCCGATTGCGCTTGCGCCGGGAATGGGGCTTAACGCTTTCTTTGCTTTTTCTGTTATTTTGACGATGCAGATTCCATGGCAGACGGCTCTGGCCGGCGTTATGGTGTCAGGACTTATTTTTATCGTCTTATCGTTGTCAGGCTTGCGGGAAAGAATTATCAATTCGATTCCGTATGAGCTGAAAATGGCCGTTGGAGCGGGGATCGGGCTGTTTATCGCTTTTGTCGGGCTGCAAGGTTCACAAATTATCGTTGCGAATCCCGATACGGTGGTAGCGCTCGGAAATATTCATTCAGGCCCCGTTCTGCTGACTGTATTCGGACTTATCATCACAGTGATTTTAATGGTTTTGCGCGTAAATGGCGGCATTTTCTTTGGAATGCTGATTACATCGGTTGTCGGCATGGTCTTTGGCCTGATTGATGTACCTGAAAAAATCGTCGGGGCTGTGCCGAGTCTTGCGCCGACATTTGGACAAGCCTTTATGCATCTTCCCGATATCTTTACAGTGCAAATGCTTGTCGTTATTTTAACGTTTTTATTCGTTGATTTTTTTGATACGGCCGGTACATTGGTGGGCGTTGCTTCACAAGCCGGTTTGATGAAAGAAAATAAACTTCCGCGTGCGGGACGGGCTTTGCTTGCCGATTCTTCCGCAACCGTCGCCGGGGCGATCCTTGGAACATCGACAACGACGGCTTATGTTGAATCAAGTGCAGGAGTAGCCGCCGGAGCACGGACTGGATTTGCGGCGCTTGTTACAGGTGTGCTGTTCTTGCTATCACTGTTTTTCTCGCCTGTTCTGAGCGTGATTACGTCACATGTGACAGCACCTGCTTTAATCATCGTCGGCGTGCTGATGGTGGCGAACCTTAATAAAATTGACTGGACCAAGTTTGAAATTGCGGTTCCCGCATTTTTAACAATGGTTGCGATGCCGCTTACGTACAGTATTGCCACCGGAATTGCCATCGGATTTATTTTCTATCCGATCACGATGATCTTTAAAGGAAAAGCAAAAGAAATCCATCCGATTATGTACGGCCTGTTTGTCGTATTCGTATGTTATTTCATTTTCTTAAAATAAATTGATTGGAAAAGCCCTTGTTCAGTAAATGAACGGGGGCTTTTTTGATGTGGGAAAAATTGAAAAGTGGAACCTTTGGTTCCGGTTTTTCGTCATATATAAGGGCTGCTCTATCTATGCTAAAATAGGGGTTTGTCTTGACTGTTTCACACAGCTTATGTAATTTATATAAGTGCTTTTCATAATGTAAAGCTTTTGAATAGAATAGGAGTTGCTTATATGATTGAAGAACAGCGCAACAGAAATGAAGAAGATATAGAACAAGAATCCGCATCAAGGATGTCGAGAAACTCGCGGAAGTCGAGAAAGAGTAAGGAGACAAACGCATCTGCGTCAAAAGCAAAAACGGTTATGCAAAGCGTGATTGCCGCTTTGTTCCGCTATTTCAGTTTTGTGCTGGATGTGTTGAGATCTCCTGTGCGTGCAGCTGAAGAGTATGACCGGACTTATTTTAAGTATTCCGTTATATCCATGACGCTTTTGGCTGTTTTCTTTTCGCTCGGAAACTTTTATCAGCTCCTGGCGGGACGCGGCAGAGTCCTCGGTTTTGGCGTATCTGTCCCATTCTTTGAAGTGTTTTTTGTTGTTTTCTTATATTGCATGATTTTCATGTTTTGGGCGATTGCGGCAATTTGGGCTGTATCAAGGTTTATGATGAGGTTTAACATCTCTTTTTATGAAACGGCGGCGAAATACGGCTCTCTTTTAGTTCCGTTGATCATTCCGGCCGCACTGTGGATGATGTTCGCGATTGTCAATGTGACAACGATGACGGTGATTCTTTCGATTTTGATGTTCTTGGGAATGGCCTTCGGAACATTTTTCCTGATTCAATCGATTTATGAAAAAAGCGAAAAGACGCGGATCGATTTAATGTATTGTGTCTTTACCGTCCTGCTGATCGAATTGATATATGCGGGTGCAACATGGAAGTTCATGGCCGGTTATTTGTTATCATCGCTGATTCCGGTCTGAAGAGGCTGAAAGCCGGTTTTTTTTCAGAACCGGCTTTTTTTCTTCATTAAACTGGAGCGGCCAACCAAAACCAAATCCGGACGATCTATCATCGTACACGCTAAAAACGTCTGTGAAAGAACACCGCACTTTAAAAGAAAAGCGCAGATGGCCGAGGTGAATGGAAAGCCCGCCCTAAACATGTGCTCTGACAGGACGTTTAAAAGAACGTCTTTTTTTATTGGAATGAAAGCTTTGAAACTATAGGAAAAAGGGTAAACTGTTCATATGCGGAATCGACTGTTGAGATTGTCGAAAAATTTTGTGGTGAAGCAGGGCCATTATAGGATTGTATATGCAGAATTTCTCTAGTAGAATATGATTGCTTTGGATCTAAAGGAGGGATTGCAATTGCTTCACACAGCACTTCTGCAGGGTGTGGGTATGGTTGGCATCATTCTGGCTATTAACATTATATATGTGACATTTTTAACCCTTCGAATGATACTGACACTTAAAGGACAGCGGTATCTTGCTGCTTTTATCGGTACAATTGAAATGCTGGTTTATGTCATCGGGCTTGGACTGGTTTTAGATAACTTAAATCAAATCCAAAATGTGATCGCTTATGCGGCCGGATTTGGGATTGGAATTATCGTCGGCACGAAAATCGAAGAAAAGCTCGCTCTCGGCTATATTACGGTAAACGCCATTACGAAAGAGCTTGATCTGGATCTGCCGAAACAGCTTCGGGAAAAAGGCTATGGCGTGACCCATTGGGTGGTCGGCGGACTTGAAGGAGACAGGACGGCGATACAGATCTTGACGCCGAGAAGATATGAGCTGCAATTGTACGAAACAATCAAATCGATCGACTCAAAAGCATTTATCATTTCCTATGAACCGAAAACGATACACGGCGGTTTCTGGGTAAAAGCCGTGAAGAAAAGGAGAATTAAAGAGTAATGACAAAGCCAAAGAAAAAGCGCTTTGAAGTGACAGAAGGCGAAACGATTGAAACCGTTTTAAGCCAAATGCAAAAAGAAGGCTACACACCGGTTCGCCGAATGGAGGAACCTGTATTCAAAGAAAAGAAAGAAAATGGAACGATTCAGGTCATTCCGTGCGGAAGAAAAATTATATTTGAAGGGAAATTACTCTAAATCCGAACATTAAAACAACAAAATATACTATCGTTCGATAATGTCGTTGACATTATCACAGTCCGTTGTTAAGATAAACATGACATGAAAACACGACCTCATATAATCTTGGGAATATGGCCCATAAGTCTCTACCCGATGACCGTAAATCGTCGGACTATGCAGGAAAGTGGACAATAAACTGACATGGAAAACGCGAGAAGCGGACTAACTGACGATACACGCGCCATGCCCGGTTTGTGTTGCTTCCTTCAAATGCAATGCATGCCGGGCTTTTTGTTTGCAAAGAATGACAGCTAAAGGTGGGACAAAAAATATGAAGCCTCTTATTGGTGTTATTATGGGAAGCACATCTGACTGGGAAACGATGAAGCATGCATGCGACATCATTGAGGAACTTGAGATTCCGTATGAAAAAAAGGTTGTTTCCGCTCATCGGACGCCTGATTTCATGTTTGAATATGCCGAAACAGCACGGGAAAGAGGCTTGAAAGTCATCATCGCCGGAGCGGGGGGCGCAGCACACCTGCCGGGAATGGTTGCAGCCAAAACAACGCTGCCTGTTATCGGTGTGCCTGTGCAGTCAAAAGCGCTGAATGGACTTGATTCGCTTTTATCCATTGTACAAATGCCCGGAGGTGTTCCGGTCGCAACCGTTGCAATCGGGAAAGCCGGAGCTGTCAATGCCGGACTCCTTGCGGCGCAGATTCTCTCCGCTTTTGATGAGAAACTCGCTCTAGCATTGAATGAACGAAGAGAAAACATGAGACAAACCGTTTTGGAAAGCGGTGATCAGCTTGTATAAACAAACGATTTTTCCTGGTGCGACAATCGGCGTTATCGGCGGCGGTCAGCTTGGCAAAATGATGGCAGTCGCGGCAAAGCAAATGGGCTATCGTATAGCGGTGGTCGACCCCGTTCCTTCTTCGCCCTGCGGCCAGATCGCCGATATTGAGATCACGGCGGCCTACAATGATAAAGAAGCGATACAGAAGCTTGCCGAAGCGAGCGATGTCATTACCTACGAATTTGAGAATATTGACTATGACGCACTGAACTGGCTGAAGGAAAATGCTTATCTGCCTCAGGGAAGCGAGCTTTTGCTCCTCACGCAGAACAGGGAGACGGAAAAAAAAGGGATTGAATCGGCTGGCTGCAAAGTGGCGCCATACAGGATCATTCATGATCAGGCCGAACTTGAAGCGGCCGTATCAGTGCTCGGACTTCCGGCTGTGCTGAAGACATGCCGCGGCGGGTATGACGGAAAAGGCCAGTATGTGATCAAGGAAAAAGCTCAAATCGAAGAAGCTGCGGCTCTTTTGCAGCATGGGGACTGTATTTTGGAAAGCTGGGTTCCTTTCAAAATGGAATTGTCTGTGATCGTGACAAGATCAGTACACGGAGAAACAGCCGTATTCCCGGCGGCTGAAAACATCCATAAACAAAATATTTTATTTCAAAGCATCGTTCCTGCAAGAGCTGATGATGCGATTCAGGAAAAAGCAGCGGCTCTGGCTGTCCGGCTTGCCGAAAAGCTTCAGCTCGTCGGAACGCTCGCTGTTGAACTTTTCCTAAAGGAAGACGGCGGGCTTCTTGTCAACGAGCTTGCGCCGCGTCCGCACAACTCAGGCCATTATACACTCGATTTGTG
Organism: Bacillus swezeyi; assembly: GCF_001969815.1. Taxonomy (GTDB): domain Bacteria; phylum Bacillota; class Bacilli; order Bacillales; family Bacillaceae; genus Bacillus; species Bacillus swezeyi. The sequence continues at coordinate 11,844 of NZ_MRBK01000040.1, forward strand.
TGAAACAAGCCAGTTTGAGCAGCATATCCGGGCTGTCTGCGGACTGCCGCTAGGCAAAACGGACCTTCTGAAAGAAGGGATGATGGTGAATCTTCTCGGTGATGAAGTGTACATGGCCGAGGAAGAGCCTGAGCTCTTAAAAGAAGCGAAACTTTATATATATGGAAAACATGAAGTGAAACCAGGCCGCAAAATGGGGCATATGACATTTTTAAGAAAACCCGATCAAGAATGGATCGAGAGAATCACCGAAAAGTGGATCGAAAGAGATGGAGGACGAGGACAATGATTGAACGTTATTCTAGACCGGAAATGGCTGCGATTTGGACGGATGAAAACAGATTCCAAGCATGGCTGGAAGTTGAAATACTGGCATGTGAAGCATGGGCGGAGCTCGGCGTCATCCCTAAAGAAGATGTGAAAGTTCTGCGGGAGAACGCGTCATTTGACATCAACCGGATTTTAGAAATCGAGCAGGACACACGCCATGATGTCGTCGCATTTACCCGCGCCGTGTCTGAAACGCTTGGCGAAGAGAAGAAATGGGTTCATTACGGACTCACATCAACAGACGTCGTCGATACCGCTCTTTCCTATCTATTAAAACAGGCGAACGACATTTTGCTCAAGGACATTGAGAGATTTGTTGACATATTGAAAGAAAAAGCGAAAGAACATCAATATACGGTGATGATGGGCCGCACACACGGCGTGCATGCCGAGCCGACGACATTCGGTTTGAAGCTTGCCCTTTGGTATGAGGAAATGAAGCGTAACCTGGAGCGCTTCAAACAGGCGAAGGAAGGCATCGAGGTTGGGAAAATCTCAGGCGCTGTCGGCACATATGCAAACATCGACCCGTTCGTTGAATCATATGTGTGCGAAAAACTCGGCCTGAAGGCAGCGCCGATTTCCACGCAGACATTGCAGCGCGACCGGCACGCCGACTATATGGCCGCCCTTGCACTGATTGCGACAAGCATCGAGAAATTCGCCGTTGAGATCCGCGGATTGCAAAAAAGCGAAACCCGCGAGGTTGAAGAATTTTTTGCGAAAGGCCAGAAGGGTTCATCCGCGATGCCGCATAAGCGGAATCCGATCGGTTCGGAAAACATGACGGGAATGGCGCGCGTGATTCGCGGCTACATGCTGACGGCTTATGAAAATGTACCGCTTTGGCATGAGCGCGATATCTCCCATTCATCAGCGGAACGCATCATTCTCCCTGACGCGACGATTGCGCTCAACTACATGCTGAACCGCTTCGGCAACATCGTGAAAAACCTGACCGTGTTCCCTGAAAACATGAAGCGTAATATGGACCGCACACTAGGGCTGATCTATTCCCAGCGCGTTCTTCTCGCTCTGATCGATACCGGAATGGCACGCGAGGAAGCGTATGACACAGTTCAGCCGAAAGCCATGGAAGCATGGGAGAAGCAGGTGCCGTTCCGCCAGCTTGTCGAAGCCGAGGAGAAAATTACGTCGCGCCTTACTCCAGAACAGATCAATGACTGCTTTGACTACAATTATCATTTGAAAAATGTCGACTTCATCTTTGAACGCTTAGGTTTGGCATAGAATGGGGCGCCCGCCTTTTCAAGGCGGGGGTCTAAACGTTGAAATATTTCCAACATTCGGGTTAGGAGGCCTTCTGTGAATATTGTGAAAAATGAACTTTTATACGAAGGAAAAGCGAAAAAGATTTACCGGACGGATGATGACAATGTTTTGTTTGTCGAATACAAAAACTCGGCAACCGCTTTTAACGGAGAAAAAAAAGCGGAGATTGACGGAAAAGGCCGTTTAAATAATGAAATTTCCAGTCTGATTTTCACAAGGCTTCACGAGAAGGGAATCAGGAACCACTTTGTAGAACGAATTTCTGAAACAGAGCAGCTCATTCAAAAAGTGACGATCATTTCGCTTGAAGTCGTTGTCCGCAATGTCGTCGCCGGAAGCATGTCCAAACGCCTCGGCATTCCGGAAGGCACAGAGCTGGGGCAGCCGATTATCGAATTTTACTACAAGGATGACGCACTCGGCGACCCGCTCATTACCGAAGACCACATTTGGCTTTTAAAAGCGGCTGAGCCTGAGCAAGTGGAGAAAATCAAATCGATTGCAAGACATGTAAATGAAGAACTTCAGCAAATCTTCGCAGCCGGTGATGTCAGATTGATAGATTTCAAGCTTGAATTCGGGCTTGATGCAGACGGGCAGGTTCTGCTTGCCGATGAAATCTCTCCGGATACGTGCCGGCTTTGGGATAAAGAAACAAATGAAAAGCTTGATAAAGATGTATTCAGAAGGAACTTAGGCGGATTGACTGATGCATACGAAGAAATTTTCAAAAGACTTGGAGGCATGTAATATGTACAAAGTAAAAGTGTATGTCAGCTTAAAAGAAAGTGTTTTAGATCCTCAAGGAAGTGCCGTCCAACATGCTTTGCACAGCTTGTCCTACAAAGAAGTTCAGGAAGTCCGCATCGGAAAATACATGGAGCTGACAATCGAAAAATCCGACCGCGATCTTGACGTTCTGGTCAAAGAAATGTGCGAAAAACTTTTGGCAAACACGGTGATTGAAGACTACAGATATGAAGTTGAGGAGGTTGTCGCACAGTGAAATTTGCGGTGATTGTGTTGCCTGGCTCAAACTGCGATATCGATATGTTTCACGCCATCAAGGATGAGCTTGGTGAAGAAGCGGAATACGTCTGGCACACGGAAACGAGTCTTGACGAATATGACGGTGTTCTGATTCCGGGAGGCTTTTCATACGGTGATTATTTGAGATGCGGCGCGATCGCCCGCTTTGCAAACATCATGCCGGCCGTCAAAAAAGCGGCTGAAGCCGGAAAACCGGTGCTCGGGGTTTGCAACGGATTTCAAATTTTGCAGGAGCTTGGACTTTTGCCGGGCGCAATGAGACGCAATAAAGATTTGAAGTTCATTTGCCGTCCTGTTGAACTGATCGTCCAAAACGATAAAACACTGTTTACCTCTTCTTATGGCAAAGGGGAAGCCATTACGATTCCGGTCGCCCATGGCGAAGGAAACTTCTACTGTGATGAACAAACGCTTGCCGAATTGAAAGAAAACAACCAAATTGCCTTCACATACGGAACGAATATCAATGGAAGCGTCGATGATATTGCCGGCGTCGTCAATGAAAAAGGCAATGTCTTGGGCATGATGCCTCACCCTGAGCGCGCTGTCGACTCTCTGCTCGGAAGCGCCGACGGTCTTAAGCTGTTTCAGTCTATCGTGAAAAATTGGAGGGAAACTCATGTCGCTACTGCTTGAACCAAGTAAAGAACAAATTAAAGAAGAGAAAATCTATCAGCAAATGGGTGTCAGTGATGACGAGTTCGCCCTGATTGAATCGATTCTCGGAAGGCTTCCAAACTATACGGAAATCGGAGTTTTTTCGGTCATGTGGTCAGAGCACTGCAGCTACAAAAATTCGAAGCCGATCTTGAAAAAGTTTCCGACCAATGGCGAACGCGTTCTTCAAGGTCCTGGGGAAGGCGCAGGGATCGTTGATATTGGCGACAATCAAGCGGTCGTGTTCAAAATCGAATCACACAACCACCCGTCAGCAATTGAACCCTATCAGGGAGCCGCAACAGGAGTAGGCGGCATCATCCGCGATGTCTTCTCAATGGGTGCCCGTCCCATCGCGGTTTTAAACTCTCTTCGGTTTGGTGAACTCACTTCACCGCGTGTGAGGTACTTGTTTGAAGAAGTAGTCGCAGGGATTGCCGGCTACGGCAACTGCATCGGAATTCCGACCGTCGGAGGAGAAGTGCAGTTTGACAGCTGCTATGAAGGCAACCCACTCGTCAATGCGATGTGCGTCGGATTGATCAACCATGAAGATATTAAAAAAGGGCAGGCAAAAGGCGTCGGCAATACCGTCATGTATGTCGGGGCAAAAACAGGGCGCGACGGCATCCACGGTGCAACATTCGCATCTGAGGAAATGTCTGATGCTTCAGAAGAAAAACGCTCAGCCGTTCAAGTCGGCGATCCGTTCATGGAGAAGCTTCTTCTTGAAGCTTGCCTGGAAGTCATCAAGTCCGACGCCCTTGTCGGCATTCAGGATATGGGTGCGGCAGGACTGACAAGTTCGAGCGCGGAAATGGCGAGCAAAGCGGGTTCAGGCATTGAAATGAACCTTGACTTGATCCCGCAGCGGGAAACGGGCATGACACCGTATGAAATGATGCTTTCCGAGTCTCAGGAGCGCATGCTCTTGGTCATTGAGCGCGGCCGTGAACAAGAAATCATCGATATCTTCGACAAATATGATCTTGAAGCAGTGGCCGTCGGCCATGTCACAGATGATAAAATGCTGCGCCTTTTCCACAATGGAGAAAAGGTTGCCGAACTTCCGGTTGATGCGCTGGCAGAAGAGGCGCCTGTCTACCACAAGCCTTCAACGGTTCCGGCTTATTACAAAGAGTTCCTTGAAACAGATGTCCCTGCGCCAAAAGTGGATGATGCGAAAGAGACGCTTCTCACGCTTTTGCAGCAGCCGACAATTGCAAGCAAGGAATGGGTTTATGACCAGTATGACTACATGGTGCGGACAAATACGGTTGTCGCCCCTGGCTCAGATGCGGCGGTTCTCAGAATCCGCGGAACGAAAAAAGCGCTGGCGATGACAACAGACTGTAATGCACGCTATTTATACCTCGATCCGGAAGCCGGCGGAAAAATCGCGGTCGCTGAAGCGGCGCGCAATATCGTCTGCTCGGGCGCGGAGCCGCTTGCAGTCACAGACAACCTCAATTTCGGAAACCCGGAAAAGCCGGAAATTTTCTGGCAGATTGAAAAAGCCGCTGACGGCATCAGCGAGGCGTGCAATGTATTAAGCACACCTGTCATCGGCGGAAACGTATCTCTTTACAATGAATCGAACGGAAAAGCGATCTATCCGACGCCTGTCATCGGTATGGTCGGACTTGTCGAAGATACAGCGCACATTACGACACAGCAGTTTAAAGCAGCGGGGGATTTGATTTATGTCATCGGTGAAACGTTTCCTGAGTTTGCCGGAAGCGAGCTGCAAAAGCTGACAGAAGGAAAGATTTACGGAAAAGCGCCTGTGATTGATCTGGCGGTTGAACAGGCACGGCAAAAAGCGCTTCTCGAAGCGATCCGCTCAGGGTTAATCCAATCAGCCCACGACGTTTCAGAAGGCGGCCTCGGCGTAGCGCTTGCCGAAAGCGTCATGTCTGCTGAAGGCCTCGGCGCCAGTGTCACTCTGGAAGGCGGCCCTGCTTTACTATTCAGTGAATCACAATCACGTTTTGTCGTATCTGTGAAAAAAGAACACCAAGCGGCTTTCGAAAAGCTTGTAAAAGACGCCAGCCATATCGGTGAAGTGACGTCTGACGGGATTTTTGCCATTCAAAGTCAGGAAGGAAAACAATGGATTCATGCGCAGGCAGAAGAGCTTAAAAGCGCATGGAAAGGAGCTATCCCATGCTTGCTGAAATCAAAGGACTAAATGAAGAATGCGGCGTATTTGGGATTTGGGGGCATGATGAAGCACCGCAGATTACGTATTACGGACTCCACAGCCTTCAGCACAGAGGTCAGGAAGGCGCCGGCATCGTGGCGACAGACGGACAACAGCTGTCTGCCCACAAAGGGCTGGGGCTGATTACAGAAGTCTTCCAAAACGGCGAGCTTGAAAAAGTGAAAGGAAGAGGGGCGATCGGCCATGTCCGTTATGCAACGGCGGGCGGCGGCGGTTTTGAAAATGTTCAGCCGCTCCTTTTCCATTCGCAAAATAACGGCAGCCTGGCACTTGCTCACAACGGCAACTTAGTGAACGCCAGCCAGCTGAAACAGCAGCTGGAAAACCAAGGAAGCATCTTCCAGACGTCATCTGATACAGAAGTACTTGCACATTTAATCAAACGGAGCGGCCACTTCACTTTAAAGGATCAAATTAAAAACGCCCTTTCCATGCTGAAAGGCGCTTACGCTTTCTTGATCATGACGGAGACGGAAATGATCGTGGCGCTTGATCCGAACGGACTCAGACCGTTATCGATCGCAATGCTCGGCGACGCGTATGTCGTCGCATCTGAAACGTGTGCGTTTGACGTGGTTGGCGCGACCTATCTGCGCGATGTTGAACCGGGAGAAATGCTGATCATCAATAATGAAGGCATGCAGTCAGAAAGATTCTCCATCAATATCAACCGCACAATTTGCAGTATGGAATACATTTATTTCTCAAGACCTGACAGCAATATTAACGGAATTAACGTCCACAGCGCCAGAAAGAACCTCGGCAAAAAGCTGGCCGAAGAATCCGGCATTGAAGCGGATGTTGTCACAGGTGTTCCGGATTCAAGCATTTCAGCGGCGATCGGCTATGCAGAAGCGACGGGCATTCCTTATGAACTCGGACTCATCAAAAACCGCTATGTCGGCAGAACCTTTATCCAGCCTTCCCAGTCGCTCAGGGAACAGGGCGTAAGAATGAAGCTTTCCGCCGTCCGCGGAGTTGTTGAAGGCAAACGCGTCGTCATGGTGGATGATTCGATCGTCCGCGGCACGACGAGCCGCCGGATTGTGACGATGCTCAGAGAAGCTGGCGCGACGGAAGTTCACGTCAGAATCAGCTCTCCGCCGATTGCACATCCGTGCTTTTACGGAATCGACACATCGACGCATGAAGAACTGATCGCTTCCTCTCATTCAGTAGAAGAAATCCGTCAGGAAATCGGCGCCGATACGCTGTCATTCCTAAGCATTGACGGCCTTCTTTCCGGGATCGGCAGAACGTATGAAGGCGAGAATTGCGGTCAATGCATGGCTTGCTTTACAGGGAAATATCCGACAGAAATTTACCAGGATACCGTTCTCCCTCATGTGAAAGAAGCAGTTCTGACAAAATAATTGGCCGGGGTCCATCAGGACGCCGTGCCTGCTGAAATGAATAAAGGGCAGCGAGAGGTTAGGCTGCTCTTTTGATTTGAAATATCATGAATGGACAAGCGCGGATAAGGAGTGATTGTGATGTCTGAAAGCTATAAAAACGCCGGGGTTGATATTGAGGCGGGCTATGAAGCCGTAAAACGGATGAAAAAACATGTGGAACGGACAAAGCGCATCGGTGTGATGGGCGGACTTGGCGGTTTTGGCGGCATGTTCGACCTGTCGGAGCTTCCTTACAAAAAACCGGTTCTCATTTCAGGAACAGACGGTGTCGGGACAAAGCTGAAACTTGCTTTTGCGATGGACAAGCACGATACGATCGGCATCGATGCCGTTGCGATGTGTGTCAATGATGTTCTCGCTCAAGGTGCGGAGCCGCTCTTCTTTCTCGACTATCTGGCGGTCGGAAAAGCCGATCCCGTAAAAATAGAAGAGATCGTAAAAGGCGTAGCCGAAGGCTGCACTCAGTCGGGGGCGGCGCTCGTCGGCGGTGAAACGGCGGAAATGCCAGGCCTCTACACGGAAAACGAGTATGATATTGCCGGCTTTTCGGTGGGCGCCGCTGAAAAGGACAACATCGTGACGGGCGAAAACATTGCGGAAGGGCATCTTTTAATCGGCCTCTCTTCAAGCGGTCTTCACAGCAATGGCTTTTCACTCGTGCGGAAAGTTCTTCTTGAGGATGCCGGTCTTAGCCTCGATGAAACGTATGCACCTTTTGAACGGCCTCTTGGCGAAGAGCTTTTAGAGCCGACAAAAATATATGTCAAACCTGTACTTGAAGCTGTGAAATCAGGAAAAATCGCCGGCATGGCACATGTCACAGGAGGCGGTTTTTATGAAAACCTGCCGCGCATGATGCCTGACGGTCTTGGCGTTGAAATCGACAACGGCTCTTGGCCTGTCCCTCCTATATTTCCGTTTATTCAGGAAAAGGGCGGTCTGAAATCTGAAGAAATGTTCAACGTCTTCAACATGGGAATCGGCTTTGTACTGGCTGTCAAAGAAGAGCACATGACAGATCTCATTCAAACGCTCGAAAATCATGGGGAAAAAGCATATTTGATCGGCCGGGTGAAAACCGGAAGCGGCGTGACGTTTGGCGGTGCCGGTCTTTCATGAAAAAATTTGCGGTATTTGCATCTGGAAGCGGAACGAATTTTGAAGCGATCTTGAGAAAGATGAAAGAAGAAAACTGGGATGCCGAAATCGTGCTTGTCGTCTGTGACAAACCGCAGGCTAAAGTGCTTGAAAGAGCGGAAAAAGCCGGAATCCCGTCATTCGCTTTTCAGCCGAAATCGTTTGAAAATAAAGCGGCATTTGAAAGGATCATCGTTGAACAGCTTCATCTTCACGGGGCTGAGTGGATTGTGCTTGCCGGATATATGAGACTGATCGGCAATACGCTTCTTTCGGCCTTCCGGAACAAAATCATCAACATCCATCCGTCGCTCCTGCCGGCTTTTCCGGGCATTGACGCAATCGGACAGGCATACAGATCAGGCGTGAAAGTGGCCGGAATCACGGTTCACTATGTTGATGAAGGTATGGACACGGGGCCGATCATCGCTCAGCGCGCCCTTGACCTTGAAAAAGATGAAACATTGGAATCTTTGGAAGAAAAGATTCACAAATTGGAACACGAGCTTTATCCCGAAGTAATCAAAGAGCTTCTTGAACTAAATGGCAGAGGTGAGAAGGAATGACGATCAAACGCGCATTAATCAGCGTATCTGATAAAACGAACATTGTCCCTTTTGTAAAAGAATTGACAGAGCTTGGCGTTGAAGTGATTTCAACAGGCGGCACAAAAAAACTGCTTCAGGAAAACGGTGTTGATGTGATCGGCATTTCTGAAGTGACGGGCTTCCCGGAAATCATGGACGGCCGCCTGAAAACACTTCATCCGAATATCCACGGGGGGCTTCTTGCTGTCCGCGATAATGAAAAACACATGGCACAGCTGAGTGAACAAGGAATCCAGCCGATTGATCTTGTTGTCGTCAACCTGTATCCATTTAAAGAAACGATTTCAAAAGAGGGCGTCACATACGAAGAAGCGATTGAGAATATCGACATCGGCGGCCCAGGTATGCTTCGCGCAGCCGCGAAAAACCATCAGGACGTCACAGTCATCGTCGATCCCCGCGATTACAGCCCTGTGCTGAACGAAATCAAAGAAACAGGTGCGGTGTCTCTAGAGAAAAAACGCGGACTGGCGGCGAAAGTATTCCGCCACACAGCGGCATATGATGCATTGATTGCAGACTACTTAACAAACGTGACAGGTGAAAAAGAGCCAGAGCAGTTCACCGTCACATATGAGAAAAAGCAATCGCTTCGCTACGGAGAAAACCCGCATCAGGAAGCTGTTTTTTATCAAAGCGCGCTCCCTGTCAAAGCGTCGATCGCTTCAGCCGAACAGCTTCATGGAAAAGAGCTCTCCTACAACAACATTAAGGATGCGGATGCTGCAGTCCAAATCGTCCGCGAATTCACCGAACCGGCAGCGGTCGCCGTCAAGCATATGAACCCGTGCGGCGTCGGAATCGGCAACACGATAGAAGAAGCGTTTAACAAAGCATATGCGGCTGATCAGACATCGATCTTCGGCGGAATTATCGCCCTTAACCGCGAAGTCGACAAAGCAACGGCCGAAGTGCTTCATCAAATCTTTTTGGAAATCATTCTTGCACCTTCTTTCAGCAAAGAAGCGCTTGAGATTTTAACATCCAAGAAAAATCTCCGTCTGCTGACGCTCGATGTCAACCAGCCTGTTCAAAATGAAAAACAGCTGACATCTGTACAAGGCGGCCTGTTGATTCAGGATCTGGACATGCATGGCTTTGAAGATGCCGACATCTCCATTCCGACAAAAAGAGAGCCGACCGAACAAGAATGGGCTGATCTAAAACTCGCATGGAAAGTCGTTAAACACGTCAAATCGAATGCGATCGTTCTCGCCAAAGATGACATGACGATCGGTGTCGGCGCAGGGCAAATGAACCGCGTCGGTTCCGCCAAAATCGCGATCGAACAGGCCGGAGAAAAAGCAAAGGGAAGTGCGCTTGGATCTGACGCGTTTTTCCCGATGCCTGATACCGTGGAAGAAGCGGCCAAAGCAGGGGTAACCGCGATCATTCAGCCGGGCGGTTCTGTTCGTGATGAAGATTCGATTAAAAAAGCGGATGAATACGGGATTGCCATGGTGTTCACCGGAATCCGCCACTTCAAACATTAAGGGGAGGAAGCAGCGTGAATGTATTGATTATCGGTAGAGGCGGAAGAGAGCACACACTCGCCTGGAAAGCGGCGCAAAGCCCTCTAGTCGAAACGGTTTATGCAGCCCCGGGAAATGACGGAATGACCGGAACTGCCGCACTCGTTGATCTTGATGAAGGAGATCACAAGGGACTTCTCGCTTTCGCAAAGGAAAACAATATCGGGCTGACGATCGTCGGTCCTGAGGTTCCATTGATCGAAGGCCTTGTTGATAAGTTTGAAAAAGCGGGCCTTCCGGTGTTCGGACCATCGGAAAAAGCCGCAGTGATTGAAGGAAGCAAGCAGTTTGCAAAAGATTTGATGAAAAAATATCAAATTCCGACAGCGGAATATGAAACATTTACGTCTTTTGAAAAAGCAAAAGCGTATGTTGAGGATAAAGGCGCACCGATCGTCATCAAAGCGGATGGGCTTGCGGCCGGAAAAGGTGTCACAGTCGCGATGACAGAGGAAGATGCGATTCAGTGTCTGCACGACTTTTTGGAAGACGAAAAGTTTGGTGAAGCAAGCGCATCTGTCGTCATTGAAGAATTTTTAAGCGGAGAGGAATTTTCGCTGATGGCGTTCGTTAAAGGCGAAAAAGTATATCCGATGGTGATCGCGCAGGATCATAAGCGGGCATTTGACGGAGACAAAGGTCCGAATACAGGGGGAATGGGCGCATATTCCCCGGTGCCGCAGATTTCCGATGCGGTTGTTCAAGATGCCGTCAAAACGATTTTAGAACCCGCCGCCCAGGCGATGGTCAAAGAAGGCCGTTCATTTACGGGCGTCTTATATGCGGGCTTAATGCTGACGGAAAAAGGCACAAAAGTGATCGAATTTAACGCCAGATTCGGCGATCCGGAAACACAAGTCGTGCTCCCGCGTCTTGAATCAGACCTTGTTCAAGTGATGCTTGACTTGCTGGAAGGACGCGAAGTCGAGCTCAAGTGGAAGGATACAGCAGCAGTCACCGTTGTGCTGGCGTCTGAAGGCTATCCTGAAAGCTATGAAAAAGGCACGCCGATCGGTTTATTAGAACCTGTTCAAGAACAGACCGTCGTCTTTCACGCAGGAACGAAAAAAAGCGACGGGCAGTTTGTGACGAACGGCGGCCGCGTCGCCAATGTCACAGCATTTGCCGACACGTTTGAAGCCGCGAGAAAAACTGCTTACAAAGCGGTGAGCGAAGTCGCAAAGCCGGGCGTTTTTAACCGGACCGATATTGGTGCAAGGGCCTTGAAGGCCGCGCAGAAATAGTGAAAAGCATAAAGAGACAAAATGGGCGCTTCCCATTTTGTCTTTTTAGTGTTTTTGAATGATGTTGATCAGGGCTTCTGCCATGAATTCAGGAGGGATAAGGCATTCCGTTTTCAAGCCACCATGCTGCTGTGCCTGCATAGGCGGAAATCACGAATTGCCGAGGACCCTATTGTCAACTTCATCGGGCGCGGCTTTTTTGATGCCTGACAAAAAGCTGTCATTCCAAAAATCATTAAGCAAACCCTTAATATTCAACTCATATCTTCTGTTGATGATGATCGTAAAATCATGGGCGTTCTTTTGCAAATGAAGATAGATTCGCAGCAGATACCAGTATGCCTCAGGCTTTTCCTCATTACGATCAATGTCAAGCGGTGAAAAAATATCTTCTTTCACCGTTTCAAACATGTCGCTCATATTTTGGTGCAGCAAATCATATTTATCTTGACGATCAGAGGGGTGAATTTGAAAAAGGGAAAGGGTGTTATTGCTTTTCTTGCTTCAGCCAACCGGGATGAATCCAAATTTGAAAGGGCGCATGAATTTGATATTCACCGCCATCCGAATCCGCATATCGGAATTTGGACACGGTATCCACTTCTGTTTAGGCTCCCCGCTTGCACGGCTGGAAGCTAAAATCGCGCTGACTGCGCTCTTGAAGCAATATTCTTCTATAGAAAAGGTCTCGCTCGATCACGCCGATGGCCAACAGCAGCATGTACGGTCTGAAACATTTCCGCCTCCGCGTAAAACCTGCTGAAAAAGCATTATTGCTCAAACCGTGAAAAAAGCACCCAAAGGGGTGCTTTTTTACGATTGTTCGTCTGACTGCGCCTGCTTCATATACGTTTGGCAAACATAAGTCATGGGGCAAAACCTTAAAATGCCCGAAGCGGCTTTCATCGCGCCCATAAACATGCAGAAAAACGTCATTCTGCACCACGGCTTTCTTGTCAACTTCGCCGTCGCCGCGGACAGGATCGTCAGCCCGCAGGCGATGCGGAAAACAGCGTCAAACAGCCCGATGTTTTGCTTCATATTGATTCCTCCGATTTAAATAATTAAATAAAGTGTTTTTTCGAAAAATTGTAACGTGTTGGTAATGCGTGACTATAGTAAATGTGTTAACATGGGATCATTACATGTAAAGGAGAGTATGTGAATGTTCGAACGCACCTTAAATTGGAAAAACAAGCACATCAGATCGCAAGTTGATGTTGTAAGTTCAAGGCTGCTGCCAACGCTCCTTTTACGAAATGCATCCGTACTAAACCCGTACTTAAAGCAATGGGTTCGCGCAAACGTATGGATTCATCATGACAGAATCGTGTATGTCGGCCGTGATTTGCCTAAATCGGCTGTTAAAACTACAATAGATTGTGAAGGGAAATACATTGTACCCGGGTATATTGAGCCGCATGTGCATCCTTTTCAAATTTATAATCCCCAAACATTGGCTGAATATGTGTCACAGTTTGGAACAACGACATTCGTGAATGACAACCTGTTTCTGCTTTTGCACTGCGGAAAAAAGAAAGCGTTTTCTATATTGGAGGAACTGAAAAAACAGCCTGTTCACTACTATTGGTGGTCAAGGTATGACTTGCAGACAGAGGTCTTAAATGAGGATCAGATTTTATCCATTGACTACCGAAAACACTGGGGCGAACATCCTGATGTCATACAGGGAGGAGAAATGACAAGCTGGCCGCGCCTTTTGGACGGCGATGATTTGCTTCTGCATTGCATGCAATGTACGAAAAGAAGACGGAAGCGGATAGAAGGCCATTTTCCGGGCGCTTCGGAAAAAACGCTTACAAAAATGAAGCTTTTCGGCGCTGACGCCGATCATGAAGCCATGACCGGAAAGGAAGTGCTGAAACGGCTTGAACTGGGGTACTATGCCGGTTTAAGGCATTCTTCCATACGCCCTGATTTGCGAAAGATTTTGCGCGAGCTTCATGAAGAAGGCTTTCGCCATTATGACCATATGTTTTATACAACGGACGGCGCCACGCCGAATTTCTATAAGGAAGGCATGACAAACCAGCTGATTGCGATAGCGCTTGAAGAGGGAGTCCCTGCGGTTGACGCCTATAATATGGCCGCGTTTAATATCGCTAAATATTATCATATGGAAGACATTCTCGGTGTTGTCGCACCGGGCAGATATGCGACGCTCAATATTTTGGAGAGCCCTGAAAATCCGAACCCTGTGACAGTTTTGGCGAAAGGCCGGATTTTGAAATCGGACGGCATTGATATGAAGACGTTTTCAGAACCCGATTGGCAAAAAGGGGGTCTTGTCCCTCTGAACCTTTCATATGATCTAACGATGGATGACTTGCAGTTTTCTATGCCGCTCGGCTTGAAAATGAGGAATTCAGTCATTATGGAACCTTATACCATTGAGATCGACAACTCTGTGGATCAGCTGTCCTTTGAACATGATGAAAGCTATCTTTCTCTGTTTGACAAGTATGGGAAATGGCGGGTCAATACGATGCTGAAAGGATTTGCGCCCCGTGTGCAAGGGTTTGTCAGCTCTTATTCAACAACGGGAGATATTGTGGCGATCGGAAAAAACAAGGAAGACATGCTGCTGGCCTTCAAACGAATGAAAGAAATCGGAGGGGGAATCGTATTAGCCGAAAACGGGAAAATACTGTATGAAATTCCTCTTCATTTAAGCGGCGGCGCATCAAATGAGACGTATGAGACGGTGCTTGAAAGGGAAGAAAAGTTGAAAGGACTTCTTTTTGAAAGAGGCTATACGTTCAGCGACCCTATCTACACCCTTCTCTTTTTGCAAAGCACTCATCTTCCTTATATCAGGGTGACGCCGAAAGGGATCTTTGATGTCATGAAAAAAACTGTACTCTTTCCATCGATAATGCGTTAAAATATAAAAGAGCGGGAGCTAATGTATGTTTAATCGATATGTAAGAGTGCTGCTGTGTTTTGCCTGTGTATTGCTGTTAGCATCATGCCAGCAGCAGGAAAAACAGGAAGCCGGGCAGAAAATATATCCGCTGACAGGAATGAAAGCGGAAAAAGACATTCGGCAGCGGCCGCTGGCTGTTGTGGTGAACAATCATCCAAAAGCAAGGCCGCAGTCAGGGCTAAGCAAAGCCGATATTGTCATTGAGGCCCTTAGTGAAGGCGCGATTACCAGATTTGTGGCGGTTTTTCAAAGCGAAATGCCTAAAGCGGCGGGACCTGTCAGAAGCGCGCGGGAATATTTCATTGATTTAGCTCGTGGTTTTGACGCCATCCTGGTGCATCATGGCTGGAGTCCAGGTGCAAAAAGCCGGCTTGAAAACGGTGATGCCGATTATGTCAATGGATTGGATTATGACGGCAGTCTGTTTTGGAGAGCGGATTTTCGAAAGGCGCCGCATAATTCGTACACTTCATTTGAAAACGTCAAGCAGGCAGCCGCTGAAAAGGGATATGCCCTCGAGACCCGCACAGATCCGCTCACTTTTAAAGAAAGCCCTGAAGACTCTTCAAAGACGCTTTATTCCATCCGGTTAGATTATGGAACAAAATCCGTTACAAACCGTGTCGAATATGGTTATGATAAGAAGGTTAAAGGCTATGTGAGAAAGTCAGACGGCGTTTTGACAACAGACCTTGAAACAGAAGAACCGGTTATTCTTCAAAATATTGTAATAGCGGAAGCCGAACATCAAATGAAAGATGCGTACGGGAGAAGGGATATTGACCTTCGTTCAGGCGGAAAAGGGCTGCTTCTGCAAAACGGGGAAGTCCGTCAGATCAATTGGAAGAACGAAAACGGCCGGATCATACCAGTTGCGGATGGAAAAAGCGTTCCATTCGCGCCGGGAAAAACGTGGATCAATATCATTCCCGATCTCAGCAAGGTTTCTATTAGCAAAGGAGAAGGTGTGTAACGATGCAGATCGATAAATTGCGCAGGAGAGAGCTGGATCAGCTTTTTCAATCCATTCTATCATTAAAAGATCTCGAAGAATGCTATCGTTTTTTCGATGATTTATGCACAATAAATGAAATTCAGTCACTGGCTCAGCGGCTCGAAGTGGCCAGGATGCTTCGCGACGGCAACACGTACCATAAAATCGAAACGGAAACCGGAGCGAGCACGGCGACCATTTCCAGGGTAAAGCGCTGCCTGAATTACGGAAATGACGCTTATACACTGGCACTGGACCGTGTAAATGAAAAAGAATCTGAATCATCTTCGTGATGTTCACTGTACCGCCTGGCTTTAAAAGCTTTAGGCGGTTTTTTTATGGCCGTAAACTTTTGCCTCCGCTGCCTGCATTATCCCTCACTCTTTATTCGTTATCCGTTTTTCCAAAGAGAATGAATTTGTTATAATATTTAAATGGTAAGAACGATTGGAGGAGCTTTTTTCATGTACGATATTACCGAGTGGAAGCATGTCTTTAAACTCGATCCCAATAAAGAGATAACGGATGATCAGCTTGAACAGCTGTGCGAATCAGGAACAGATGCGATATTGATCGGCGGAAGCGACGGTGTCACAGAAGATGACGTGCTTCGGCTGATGTCAAAAGTTCGCCGTTTTTTGGTTCCTTGCATCCTTGAGGTCTCAACGATTGATGCGATCGTGCCGGGTTTTGACCTTTATTTTATCCCGACCGTATTAAACAGCAATGATCCCGACTGGATTGTCGGTTTACATAAAGAGGCGATGAAAGAGTACGGCGAGCTGATGTCGCCCGAGGAGATCGTTGTCGAAGGGTACTGCATTTTAAATGGAGACTGCAAGGCGGCAGCATTGACAAATGCCGATGCGGGGCTTGACCTTGAAGACGTTAAAGCATACGCGCGAATGGCTGAGCATCTTTTCCGCCTGCCGATCTTTTATCTGGAATACAGCGGCAGGCTCGGGGATGCAGAGATCTTGAAGGAAACGAAAGCTGTTTTGAATGATACGACATTATTTTACGGCGGCGGCATTCAAGATTCTGAAACAGCAGTGAAGATGGCCGAGCATGCCGATGTGATCGTGGTCGGAAATGCGATTTATGAAAACTTCGGACAAGCGCTGAAAACGGTGAAGGCTGTAAAAGAATGAGCGAAATAAACCGGAATGGTTTATAATAGAACATATGTTTGAATGGGCGGTGAATCAATTTTGAATTATATTAGCGATCAATTATTAAACGGATTAAATAAAGTTCAGCAGGATGCAGTCAGGAAAACGGACGGGCCGCTTTTGATCATGGCGGGAGCCGGAAGCGGAAAAACACGGGTGCTGACCCATCGAATCGCCTATTTGATGGCGGAGAAGCGTGTCGCTCCATGGAATATTTTGGCGATTACATTTACAAACAAAGCGGCCAGAGAAATGAAAGAGCGTGTTGAAAGCATCCTTGGGCCGGGAGCGGATGACATTTGGATTTCGACGTTCCACAGCATGTGTGTGAGGATTTTGCGGAGAGACATCGACCGAATCGGAATCAGCCGCAACTTCTCGATTCTTGATACATCAGATCAGCTTTCCGTCATTAAAGGCATCTTAAAGGAAAGAAACATCGATCCGAAAAAATTCGATCCCCGGAGCATTCTCGGCTCGATCAGCGGTGCGAAAAATGAACTGATCGACCCTGAAGAATACGAGAAAACGGCGGGCGGTTTCTTTGAACAGGTGGCAAGCGACGTCTATAAAGACTATCAAAAAAAGCTGCAAAAAAATCAGTCGCTCGATTTTGATGACTTGATCATGACGACGATCCGTCTGTTCGACAGGGTACCGGAAGTGCTCGAATACTATCAGCGGAAGTTTCAATACATCCATGTCGATGAGTATCAGGATACAAACAGAGCGCAGTATTTGCTCGTCAAAAAATTGGCGCAGCGATTCCAAAACATCTGCGTCGTCGGGGATTCTGACCAGTCGATTTACAGATGGCGCGGAGCGGACATTGCGAACATTCTTTCTTTTGAAAAAGACTATCCGAATGCCAGCGTCGTTCTGCTTGAACAAAACTACAGATCGACGAAGCGGATTTTGAATGCGGCCAATGAAGTCATTCAGAACAACTCGAACAGAAAGCCGAAAAACCTTTGGACTCAAAATGATGAAGGGGCAAAAATCGCTTCCTACAGAGGAGACAACGAATTTGGCGAAGGCCAATTTGTCGCGGGAAAAATCAGGGAGCTCATCGCTTCGGGAAAACGCTCGCTTTCAGATATTGCGATTTTATACCGGACAAACGCGCAGTCCCGCGTCATTGAGGAAACGTTGATGAAAGCGAACATCAGCTATAATATCGTCGGCGGCACGAAGTTCTACGACAGAAAAGAAATTAAAGACATTCTCGGATATTTGCGCCTTGTCGCAAATCCCGATGATGATATCAGCTTTGCAAGGATCGTGAATGTGCCGAAGCGAGGTGTCGGTGCGACTTCTGTCGATAAGATCGCCGCATATGCTGACATGAATGGGCTGCCGATGTTTGAAGCGCTCGGACAGGTTGATTTTATCGGGCTCAGTGCAAAAGCAGCCAATGCGCTTGACGGGTTCAGACAGATGATTGAAAACTTGACGAATATGCAGGAGTACTTATCCGTCACAGAGCTGACAGAAGAAATTCTTGAAAAGACCGAATACCGCGAAATGCTGAAAGCGGAAAAATCGCTTGAGGCACAGAGCCGTCTTGAAAATATTGACGAGTTTCTGTCCGTGACGAAAAACTTTGAGCA